>NZ_JABFCZ010000005.1 GCF_014692675.1 Roseibium aggregatum
ATTATGAGGACCAGACTGCGCGGATCTCCATCTTGGCCGGGGCTCGACCCCGAGACCGGATACGTTGACGCAGACTGAACAGAGCAATCTTCAAATTACCCCTTGCAGACGGGGCGGGCCATACGTTCAATCAGTGATTTCAATATGTAGGTAGAAATCCGGATATTTCGCAGACCTATTTGGCGCCGTGTTCGGTTCGCCAAAAGGTTGCAATTATAAGTATAGTTATTGTTATAAATGACATGGATAAATATCTTTTTAAGTATAGGAGTCCGAGTATTCCCCTACGAAAGGCTTTTTTTTAAGGGGCAGAAATTATGAAGCCTGAAGGGGAAAATACAACCGACAATAAACGACTTACGTTTATCGGGTTGAGCAAAGAGCATCTGAATGCTTTAACCAGTAACCGTGAGCGAGTGCTCTCTGTTATTCCTGAAATACTCGATCGTTTCTATGATCATATCGGCCAGTTTCCGGAAACAAAAAGCTTTTTCAAGGACCAGGCGCATATAGAGCATGCGAAGGCCGCACAGATACGCCATTGGGGCATTATTCTGGATGGCCGGTTCGATGAGGATTATGTGCGATCGGTGACTGCGATCGGCGAAGTGCACAACAAGCTGGGCCTGGAGCCGCGCTGGTACATCGGTGCGTATAGTTTTCTGATTTGCGGATTGTGCGACACCATTGCGCGCAGCAAGGCATGGCAGGCGTTCAACAAAAAGTCCGGTGAAGACAACAAGCGCCTCCGGTCCGCCATCGTCAAGGCGGCAATGCTCGACATGGATCTCGCGCTTTCCGTCTATATCGAAGCAGGCAAACGCGACCGCCGGGAAACGATCCAGCGCCTGAGCGCGGATTTCGAAAGCTCCATCGTGTCCTCGACCGGCCAACTGACAGCCGCGACCGACAAGCTTGCGGATGCCTCGGTTCAGCTCACAAGCGCGACCGAACGCACCCGGACGGAGGCCGACACCGTCAGCCTGAGTTCGCAGGATGCGGCGAACAACGTCCAAACGGTGGCCGCTGCGGCTGAGGAACTCGCGGCATCTGTTACGGAAATCGGGCGCCAGGTGACCGAGTCCTATGAGATTTCCGATACGGCTGTAGCGCAGAGCTCGGTGGCGATTGAATCGGTTACCTCTCTCACCCAGGCAGTCAATCGCGTTGGCGAGATCGTCGGTCTCATCAACGACATTGCCGAAAAGACCAATCTGCTTGCCTTGAACGCCACAATAGAGGCCGCAAGGGCCGGGGAGGCGGGGAAGGGCTTTGCGGTCGTTGCAGCAGAAGTGAAAGAGCTTGCCGGCCAGACGGCAAAGGCGACGTCGGAGATCGGAGACCAGATCGAGGACATTCAGGGCGCAACCGATCAGTCCGCCAGTGCAATTGACAGCGTGAACCAGACAATTGCGCGCATGAACGAAATTTCCGCTTCCATCGCTGCTGCGGTCGAACAGCAGAAAGAGGCGACTGGCGAAATCAGCAAGAGCGTTCAGGCGGCATCTAGTGGGACGCAATCGGTCACGGGGTCTATCGCCGGAATTACGGAGGCGTCGACCCAGGTAACCGGCGTGACGGATATTGTGCGCACATCTGCCGAAGACCTCGGCCGGCATACGGATACGCTTCGAACCGATGCGCAGCAGTTTATGAAAATTCTGGCCCAGGCGGCGAACTGAGCCGATCCGACACCGGCGGACAGGGGGCGGGCTGCGGTCCGCCCTGGATATATCATACAGCCGGCCCGTTGCCCGCCGAATAAGCTTCAAAGCACCTGAACTATCCGTTTGACTTCGACATAATTCGAAATATCCCCAGAATTCATAGTTGGCTCAAATTATTTAGGCTTCTTAAAGTCACTCATGCCTCAAGTTGGGCATTATCGCCAGAGCAGGCGATTGCCAGATCCAGCAAGATGAATTTTCTGATACCGGACATGAGATCGAGCGTATCCTTCTGATTCTTATGGTGAAATCGGAGAATTCGTTCGAACTCATTCAAGAATAGCCCATAAGAAATGATGTAATAAGGTAGCGAGATATCGAGCCGCCGATGGGCTGATCCTATTCTCTTGACGCGGCTTACGTACTCTTCGTCAAGACCGCCTGAAAAAAGCCGGTCCCAATGGGCGATCTGCTTATCGATCAGGGTGGGAATATCGAACCGTGGAAATTGCTTTTCAGTTTGTTTCATTATTTGCGAACTATAAAAGTACGTAAGTACATCATCTATATTGGGGCGGATGACAACCCAGGCGCTCCGGGCGGCAATAATATCTTGGCGGTTTAGATCAATGAAATCGATATATTCGCGAAGTTCATGCCTGTCAGGGGAAAACATGGGTATTTCCTACGTAGTATATATAATTAATATTAGTATACAGCGTGGGCGTGTAGTATAAAAATATATAACTCATATCATAAATAGCTATACGTCACGCTTCGTTGTTAATCATACAAAAAAAATATATGGTTTTACTGATTATACCGATACGATAATTTATGTATCTGGTAGTTATATGTGTAGATTAAAAATTGAGTGGTGGCTCAGTGACAATCTTAACGAGCTAGGATGTTAACAATGCGTTTTACTGAACGCACCGATATAGCCGTCAAAATCCTGATCCACCTGTCCCTCCTGAAAGGGGCGAAAATCTCTATCGATGACTTGGTAGAGCGCTATATCGGGCATCGATCTCAAGTGGTAGCTGCCGTCCAGGAACTCAGAAAAGCGGGGATGATCGCATCGACCCCCGGCCGGCGCGGCGGTATCTGGATCAACAAGCCGCCGGAGAAGATTTTTCTCGCGGAAGTGATCCGGATGTTCGAGACGGATTTCTGTCTTGTGAAATGCTTCGGCGATCCGGGTTCTTGCAGCATTTTCCATTGCTGCAAGTTCAAGGAGGTGCTGAACGTCGCGCTGGATCAGTTCTTTACGCCTCTGGAAACGACGTCGATTGCGGATCTGGTCAAGGATATGGATGACGGTATGTTGCAACAGGCTGCGCAGGTCTGCTGACAACGTTCCCGAAGGCAGGTCCTTGTTCAGGGCCGGTGTCCCGCTCCACAGTGTGGCGTTCGCTCTGTCCGTCCGCGGGATTGGCGTAAGGACATCTGGATCAGTGGATATGAAGCAGGGCAATCAGTCCGAGGCTTCTGGCGACAAGCATACAGATTGAGAGACTTGCAGTCAGAATGACGCGTCCCCCCGCGTGCAGGACTGACCGGATGTCGACCGTGAGGCCAAGGGCCGCCATGGCTATGACCGTCAGCACGTTGGAGATATACCCGAGCGGTGCGACGAGATCTTCTGAAATGAGGCCCGCCGAGCGGCATCCCATCAACAGAGCAAAGCCGATGATGAACCAGGGCAGGATCTGGCTCAGGCGAACGGTGGTTTCATTTTCCCTGCCTTTGCCGATGGCCAGCGTCAGCAACACAGGTCCGAGCATCAGAACCCGGACGAGTTTCACTAGCGTGCCGGTCTGCATCGCGATGAGGCCGCCGGGCTGGGCCGCGGCCAGCACCTGCGGGACGGCATAGACCGTCAGGCCCGATAGAACGCCGTATTGTGAAGCCGTCATGGAGAAGGTGTGGAGCGCCAGGGGCAGGGCAAGAACCACGGCGACCCCCAGGACGGCTGTAAAAGCGATCGCCGCGGCAACATCGTCGCCTTCGGCATCGATGACCGGTGCCACCGCGGCCACGGCGGAATTGCCGCAAATGGAATTGCCGCAGGCAACCAGCATGGCCAGCTTGCGATTGAGGCCGAAGGTCCTGCCAAGGATGTAGCTTGCCAGAATTGCAAACGCGACGAGGGCGACGATTCCGCCGACAAGCGCAAATCCGGCTGCCTCCAAAGCCTGCAGGCTGATGGATGCCCCCAGCAGCACGATCGCCGCTTCCATGACCCGCTTTGCCGAAAACGCTATGCCGCTTTCCACGCCTTTCCAGAGAGGGACGAAAGTCCGCACGACCGTCCCGATTACGATGGCCAGCACCAGGTTCTCGACAAATTTTCCGCCTGTCAGCTGCACCTCCAGCCTCTCTGCCGCAAAAGCCGCCGCGGAGACCAGGATCGAAAGCGCCAGCCCGGGCAGGAGCTGGAAGGTGCGCGTGGTGAGGAGACGTTGCATTTGCGGGGAGAGGGGCATCGTTTGTGCTTCCGAGAGGTTGAATGCGGCGCACAATGCTTCTTTTCAATGTCAGAAAAAATCAGATAATATGATATAGATCGTTTGGCAAAATAGAATAAAAAGCCAAATGCAATGACGTTCGAGCAATTGACAATTTTCGTGGCCGTTGCGGAACGCGAACATCTGACCCGCGCGGCCGAGGCCCTTCACCTGACGCCATCGGCGGTCAGTTCGGCCGTTCGCAAACTTGAAGACTTTTACGGCGTCCAACTGTTCGACCGGGTCGGGCGCGGCCTTGTCATCACGGCCGAAGGACGGCTCTTCCTGGAAGAGGCGAAGGCGACGTTGGCGCGGATGCGGTCCGCCGAACGCTTCCTGGGCGAACTGGGCGGGCTCCAGCGCGGCATACTTTCCATAGCTGCCAGCCAGACCATCGCAAGTTACTGGCTTCCGGGCGTCCTGATGCGCTTCCACGCGCGTTATCCCGGCATCGAGCTTTCGCTCTCCATCGGCAATACCGAGACGGTCGCAAAGGCGGTTGAAACCGGTGCTGCGGAAATCGGTTATGTCGAGGGCGAGCTTGACAATCCTCTTCTGCGCAAACGCCATATTGCGGACGATGCGCTCATGATCGTGACACGGCCCGGACATCCGCTCGCAAATGGCAGGCCGGTCGCGCCTGCGGAACTCATTGAAAAGACATCCTGGGTCTTGCGCGAGCCCGGATCCGGCACCCGGTCTGCCTTTGAAGCGGCAATGGACGGGATGGGCGTTCGTCCGGCTTCGCTGGATGTCGTCATGGAATTGCCTTCCAACGAGGCTGTTCTGTCCGCGGTTCGCTCAAGTCAGGTGGCAAGCGCCGTCTCGGCCGCCGCCGCGGCCCCCTGGATAGCGGCCGGCGGGCTTGCCTGTGTCAACTTCGAACTTCCGGCCCGTTCTTTCATGCTTCTGAACCACAAGGAGCGCCATCTGAGCCGGGCTGCGGACCAGCTGATGGCGGACAGTCTGTCCTGAGCCCAGCCGTATCCCGCAGCCAGAACCGGGGGATGCGGTTAAGGAAACATCCTGTTCCGCGCAGATGAAACGGGACTTGCAGTCCGGGAGGGCGGGCATAGACTGGCAAAAAAACAAAGGGGAGTAGACGATGGCGGCTCGGCGCTGGACACATCGGCCGGAAGGATCCAACTGGGGCGACTTCGGCCCTGACGACCAGTTGGGGCGCCTGAACCTGATCACGCGGGAAAAGCTGCGCCAGGGTCTGGCGGAGGCCGTAGAAGGCATCGCCTTCTGCCTGTCGCTCCCGCTGGATTATCCGGGCGGCAGCGATCTGAACCCGCGCCGCAGGCCGCCGATCCTCCGGCCGACCCTGCGCGAGGGCCAGGTCAATTTCAACGCGACCCTGGGTCCGGACAGCGGATCGACCGATGTTCTTTGCGACGATCTGGCAATCCTGCACCTGCAATATTCGACCCAGTGGGATTCGCTCGCCCATGTCGGCGGGCAGTTCGACGTGGACGGCGACGGCGAACTGGAACACGTCTTCTACAACGGCTTCCGTGCGGGTGTGGAGATCACCGGGCCCGCATCGCCGGACGACGCGGGGATAGACGTCGGGCTGAAGCCTGAGAGCACCTCCAATGCCGGGGCCCTCGGGATCGAGAACATGGCCGCGCATGGCGTCCAGGGCAGGGCCGTCATGGTCGATCTTCACGCCCATCTCGGCGATGCGCATACCCATGTCGGCTACGATATCCTGATGCCGATCCTCGAACAGGACCGCGTCGCCATCGAACAGGGCGACATGGTCTGTCTTCACACCGGCTTTGCCCAGATGGTGCTTGAGATGGGACGGACGCCCGATCCGCACAGGCTGCACAATTCCTGCGCCGTGCTCGATGGCCGTGACGGCCGGCTGCTGAACTGGATCACCGACAGCGGACTGGCAGCCCTGATCGCCGACAATTACGCGGTCGAGGCCCATCCGGCACGCCCGTGCGAAACGGCCTGTTGTTCGACATTGCCCCTGCATGAGCACTGCCTGTTCAAGAATGGCATTCCGCTCGGCGAACTCTGGCATCTGACGCCGCTGGCGGCCTGGCTGCGGGAACATCGGCGCAACCGCTTTCTTCTGACGGCCCCGCCGCTCCGGCTCCCCGGAGCCGTGGGATCACCGGTGACGCCGGTGGCAACCGTATGACGGAGCGGGTTCTCATCACCGGCGGGACCGCCGGGATCGGAGCGGCTTGCGCCGAGCGGTGCCGAAGCGACGGCTATGAGCCGGTCATCATCGATCGCATCGGCGATGGCATTCGGGCGGATCTCTCGGATCCGGCGGAGACGGCTGATGCGCTTGAACGCGCCCTTGAAGGCGGGCCGATCACCCGTCTGGTCAACAATGTCGGCATGGTCGCCCCGGCTTCCGTCACCGAGCAGACGCTGGACGACTTCGACAAGGTCGTTGCCCTCAACCTGCGCTCCGCGATGCAATGCGCGCAGGCGCTGATCCCGGGCATGCGGGCGACCGGTTTCGGCCGGATCGTCAACATGGCCTCAAGGGCCGCCCTCGGCAAGGAACTGCGCACCGCCTATTCCGCCACCAAGGCGGGGTTGATCGGCATGGCCAAGACCTGGGCGCTGGAACTGGGTGAATACGGGATTACGGCAAATGCCGTCGGCCCCGGACCGATCCGCACCGAGCTGTTCGACCGGGCCAATCCGCCCGGTGCGCCCAGAACGCAAACGATCATCGAAGCCATACCGGTCCGCCGGGTCGGTGAACCGCAGGACGTCGCTCATGCGGTCAGCTATTTGCTCGACGCCCGCTCGGGCTTCGTCACCGGACAGGTTCTTTATGTCTGCTGCGGCATGACAGTCGGCTCCGCAGGCGCCTGAAACAGGCGAAGTACGGCCTGTTTCCTGCACTCAAGCAGCCGAAGGCGGTAGTGCAATGGAGAAAGCACTCAAGCAGCCGAAGGCGGTAGTGCAAAAAAGAAAGCACTCAAGCAGCCGAAAGCAAGGGCATAGGAACGATATACCGCTAAATAGACGCCTTCGTTCCTTTTCCGGCAATTCCGGAGAGCGTGGACGTCAGGCGCGGGGCCGCGAAATCGATAAAGGTGCGAAGTTTCTGGGGGACGAGCCCGTTTCCGTAGAGAATGTTGACCGGCCAGGCCTCTGGCTCCTCTGTTTCGAGGACGATCTCCAGGCACTTGTCGGCCAGCGCTTTGGCAACCTGATAGGACAGGACCCGCGTGATTCCGAGCCCGGCCTTGGCCGCATCTATGGCGGCTTCCGCCGTGTTGACGATCAACCGTGACCGGATCCTTACATACCGTTCGTCCCGCCCGTCTCCGAACCGCCACCGGTCGGCGGACATCAGGTTCTCGAAGGTGATGCAATCGTGATCGACGAGGTCTTCGGCGCGCTCCGGCCGGCCCCGCGCCGCCAGGTACGCCGGACTGGCGCAGGCGACCCAGCGGACGTCCCCGACCCGGCGCGCCCTGAGGCTGCTGTCCGGCAAATGGCCGATGCGAATCGCGGCGTCGATCTGTTCCTCCTGCAGGCTCACCAGGCGGTCGCACTGTTCCAGCCGGACGTCCACGTCCGGGTAGGCCTTCAGGAACTCCGTGATCACCGGTACCATGTGCAACCGCCCGAACACGATCGGCGATGTCAGGGTCAGTCGTCCCTTGGGGGCGCTGTATTCGCCGGAAGCGGTGCGCTCGGCTTCCGCCACCTGCTCCAGTATGCGCCGGCAGGCCGCGACATAGGCCGTGCCGGAATCGGTCAGCACCAGACCGCGTGCGGACCGCAGCAACAACTGTGTGCCGAGCTTTTCCTCCAGTTCCGCCACGCGCCGGCTGACCGTGGCAAGCGGCGTCCCCAGTTCGCGGGCCCCGGCCGAGAGGCTGCCGGCGTCCACGGCGGTAATGAGGATGGACATGGAATCGAGACGGTCGGTCATGTTCTCAAAATTCGAGAGGGAAGTTTCCGAAAATACCATCTGCATACAAAAAATGAAATTCATATCTTGGGGGCCTCAAAGCCAACCCCAAGGAGACAGTTATGTCCCGCATTGATATCCCCGCTACGATCGACGCTGCCCCCGAGGCCTCCCGGCCGCTTCTGGAACAGGTGACCCAGCAGCTCGGCAGCGCTCCGAACCTGTTCCGCCTTGCGGCGAAAAGCCCGGCTGCGCTGGAAGGCTATCTCGGCCTTTTCGGCGCCCTCGGAAAAGGCCGCCTGCCGGCCGCCACACGCGAACGGATCGCGCTGGCCATAGCGCAATACAACGGCTGCGGCTATTGCCTCTCGGCCCACACCTATCTCGGCGCGAATCTCGCCAAGCTGTCGCCGGAAGAAATCGCGGCCAACCGCAAGGGCCGGTCGAACGACGCCAAGGCCAACGCCGCGGTGGTTTTCGCCATGAAGGTCGCGGAAAACCGGGGCCGCGTCTCTGATGCCGATCTCGGTGACGTTCGTACCGCAGGTTATGACGATGCGCAGATCATCGAAATCGTCCAGCACGTCGCCCTGAACATCTGGACCAACTACCTCAACGAGGTGGCCCGGACGGAAATCGACTTCCCCGTAGCCGAAGGCGTCGCCGCCTGATCCTCGCCCTCCGGCGGCGGGCATCACGTCCGCCGCCGCTTAACGCCGATGGAGCCGCAGATGAGCCGTCCCCCGCTTCCCCCATTTACCGCCGAGACTGCCGCCTGGAAGGTGCGCCTTGCCGAAGACGCCTGGAACAGCCGCGATCCCGAGACCGTCTCGCTCGCCTACACGCCGGAAAGCCGCTGGCGCAACCGCAGCACGTTCCTGACCGGCCGCACGGCAATCGTCGATTTCCTTGCCGAAAAATGGCGGAAAGAACAGGAATATCGCCTGATCAAGGAACTCTGGGCCTTCGAGGGGAACCGGATCGCCGTGCGTTTCGTCTACGAATGGCGGGATGCCGCCGGCCGGTGGTTTCGTTCCCATGGCAACGAGAACTGGGAATTCGACGAAGTCGGCCTCATGGCCGCGCGCCACGCCAGCATCAACGATGTTCCCATCGATGAGGCGGACCGCCTGTTCCACTGGCCCCAGGGCCGTCGACCGGACGCCCACGCCTCATTGAGCGAGCTGGGGTTGTGATCTGGGATACATCGACCTGGAGCAGAGAGCGCTGCAGACAACCGACAACCCGTCCGGCACGAGGTTGTAACCCATGTCTCCGGTACAAACTGTTACCTATGTCTTCGGGGCGGACATCGGACAATCAAAAAAATGGCGGAAGAGGTGGGATTCGAACCCACGGTACGGTCGCCCGCACGCCGGTTTTCAAGACCGGTGCCTTCAACCACTCGGCCACTCTTCCGTCGGTCCCGTTTCCAGTGTTCCGCTCATAAAGTCAAGAGGCATGAGCCGACAACGGCGGCACGCCCTGGGGAAAGGCGTGCCGGCTGGGGTGTGGAGGTCTGGAAAGGGGAGGCCGCCGGTCGTGGTGTCGTGGGCAGGGTAGAGACCGGCGGCCAAGGCTGGGCGGTGAGCCCAGCATGCTTCGCGACAGGGCGGTCGCTAGCAACAAGGTCACACTAGGCCGGTATCGGATTTCGCTCTGTGACCTGCATCACAAACCGGTCGATGGCGTCAGAATCCGGCCGAATGGGTCCGGGTTCCCGGCGAAAATCCAGGATATCGGGTCGAAAATACCTGCGTTGACCATGGGATAATCGCCATCGCGCCCTTACCGCATCTCGACGGGGCATTCACTTTGCAGTAAGAACATTCGTGCTAGTAGCTGAAACAAATGCCTGAGCGGGGGCCAGGCATGAAGGTTGTCCGGCAGCTTTCGGTTCATCCGGGAAGGGGAAACGAGGCGTGTCGGATGCAAGAATTTTGTGTGCTAGACGGAATCGCGTGTGCACGGGGCCGCCAACGCGTAGTGAGTAGGACGGCGGGATGCTAGGGATGGGCGTTGAAGGTGGCATGGATGCTGCCTGCTCGAAAACCGCAACAAGTGAAAATGCGGCCGGTAATAACGGCTCGCTGATCGAAACCGGTTGCCGAAACCGGTGGTCGTCGCTTGGCGCGCAGCTCAAAACCGGGTTTGTGGTTGTCATGGCAGCGGGTTTGCTCGCAGCCTGCGGCACGACCGGGCCGGTTCAGAAAGCCAAATTCAGCCCGAAAAAATACGGTGTCAAAGGCAGCCCCAGGATGGTTGCCGAAGGCAAACCCGTGCCCAAGGGCGGCGGACGGTACATCGTCGGCAAGAAATACAAGATTGCCGGCAAATGGTATTATCCGAAGCTCGATCCGAATTATAAGAAGGTCGGCCTTGCGTCCTGGTACGGTCCGACCTTCCACGGTCGCAAGACCGCCAACGGCGAAATTTTCGACCGCAATGCCCTGACCGCAGCCCACCCGACCATGCCGTTACCGTCCTATGCGAAGGTGACGAACATGAGCAACGGCCGTTCCATGATCGTGCGCGTCAATGACCGTGGGCCGTTCCATGGAAACCGGGTTATCGACCTGTCGGAACGGGTTGCTACGATGCTCGACACCAAGAGCCACGGCGTGGCCAAGGTGAAGGTCGAATATGTGGGCCGCGCACGCATGGACGGCCACGACGAGGCGTTCCTGATGGCCTCCTACAGCGGTCCGGGTGCAGTTACCCCGGGCGGTACGGTGCCTGGCACCCTCATGGCGCAGGCAACGCCTCCCGCTCCGGTCTTCGGTCCGGCGCCGACACCGGCTCCGCGGCCCTATGGGGGATCCGTCCTGCTTGCGTCGGCGTCTGACCCGGCTCCGACCTATCAGGTCGCCTACGACCCGGCGCTGGCGTTCGAGGCCAGCCGGTCGACCATCACTGTCGCGTCTGCCAATACGTTTTCGCAGCCCAATGTTTCGCAGGCCGCACCGGTCCCCGCATCGGCCTACCGCTCGCAACCGGCAGCCTACGCGGAACCGGCCCCGGCCGGGGCAGCTCCCGGTACGCTTGGCGTGCTGCGTGTTCCTGCTCCCGGCACACCGCGCAATCTGCTGAGCGGAAGCGCGGTTTCGTCCTATAGCGCCAACACCCGGATCAATGCAGCGTACGAAGCGGTTTCAGGCATGGCCGCGGGATCGGTGCCGTTGTCCAGACTTGCCCGGAACACGAATTGAAAACCGGCTGAATCGAGATCGAAAACGCTTGCACCCGGCGACCGGGCAGGCGACTCTTGATCCGGATTCGGGAGGTCGACGCATGCCCTCAGCTGGCAAGCCGTTGGTGCTTTATTTCAAGGTCTTGATCGCAGCGGCCTGTTTCATGGCGGGCGGTTTCATTCTGCCTGTGCCTGTGGCGCATGCGGAGACGCTCAAGACCAGTGCGCCGATGGCGTATCTCTTCGAGCCTGAAAGCAAGACGATCCTGTTTGCCAAGGAAGCGGACAAGCCTTTCGAACCCGGTTCCCTGGCAAAGGTGATGACCGCGGCAACCGTCTTTGCCGCCCTTTCGGAAGGGGAGATCTTTCCCCATACCAAATGCCGGATCAGCGAACACGCGTGGCGCACGGGCGGAGCCCCGGCCGGCGGAACGACGATGTTCGCAGCCATCAAGTCGGAAATCGAGGTCCTGGACCTGCTTCAGGGACTGATCGTGCAAAACGGCAACGATTCAGCGATTGCGCTTGCCGAATGTCTCGACGGCAGCGAGGCGAAATTCGCCGAGCGCATGACGGCCCTTGCCCGGCAAATCGGCATGACCGGATCCCGTTTCGCCAATCCGACCGGTTATGAGAGCGAGGTGTCGCAGACCACCGTGCGCGATATGGTTCGTCTGGCCGACTACATCCTGGAGCATCATCGCGCCTACTACCCGATGTTTTCCCAGCCCGATTTCACCTGGAACAAGATCTTTCAGCGCAACAAGGACCCGCTGTTGGGGGAAATCCGGGGGCAGGACGGCCTTGGGGCGGGGCAGAGCGAAAAGGACGGCTATGCGGCCCTTGCCTCGGTCGAACGCGACGGCAGGCGGGTGATCGCCGCTGTCGCCGGTCTTCCCAGCGACAAGGCCCGTCTGGCGGCAGCCAAGGAAGTGATCGAAGGCTCGTGGGAATATTTCGGCATCAGCAAGCTCTATTCCCGCGGAGAAACGATCACCAATGCCCGTGTGTTCGGTGGAACCCGGTCGGACGTACCGCTCGTTGCAAGCGAGGATGTATCGGTCCTGTTGCCGCGCGGGACGACGCTGGACTATCGGTTGCGCGTTGTTTATTCGGGACCGCTGAAGGCCCCCGTATCGGCCGGAACGGCTGCGGGAGAACTGCGGGTGATCGGCGAGAACGGCATCGTCTACCGCGCGCCGCTGGAAACCGGCGCTGCGGTTCCGGAAGGCAACATGCAGGAAAAGGCGTTGGACGGCCTGATGGAATTGCTGTTCGGCTGGCTCTGAAGGCTTTATGAAAGACAGACGGGCAAAAGCCGGGATTGGCGGATAAGTGCAGGGACGGTTCATCACCTTTGAAGGCGGCGAGGGCGCCGGCAAATCCACCCAGATCGACCGGTTGCGAAAACGGCTGGAAGGCCTGGGCCGCACCGTGGTGGTGACCCGGGAGCCGGGCGGGTCCCCGGGCGCGGAAAAAATACGCAGGATATTGCTGAGCGGCGAGGCGCGCGATCTGGGGCCGCGCGGCGAAGCCATGCTGTTTGCAGCCGCCCGCGCCGATCACGTGGATACGACCATCATTCCGGCGCTCGGCCGCGGCGACTGGGTGCTGTGCGACCGCTACGCGGATTCAACCCGTGTCTATCAGGGCGAAGCCGGCGTCGATCCGAATTATCTGGACCTTCTGGAAACCGCGGCCGTCGCCGGCGTACGCCCGGACCTGACGATCCTCATCGACGTGCCGGCCGATATCGGCATGTCGCGGGTCTCCAGCCGTTCCGAAACCGCGGCCGGAGCCGCCCCCGACCGGTTCGAGAACGAAGAGATGAAGGTGCACGAACGCCGGCGGATCCTGTTTCTCGACCTTGCCCGCAAGGAACCGCAGCGTTTTGCCGTCATCGATGGCCGTGAAAGCCCCGATGCGGTTGAGGAAAAGATCTGGGAAGCGGTCCTTTCCCATTTTATCGAGGAATTGCCGCAGGCCGACCAGACGCCCGAACCGGTGGAGGCGGGAGATGGCGCGGGCAGCTGACGTCATGGATGCCCCGGAAGCGGACCGGCTGGAAGGAATGCCTTTGCCGCGCGAACGGGCGCGGCTGATCGGTCATCAGGAAACCGAAAGGGCGCTTCTCAACGCCTACCGGTCCGAACGCCTGCATCACGCCTGGATCCTCGGCGGGCCGAAAGGCATCGGCAAGGCGACGCTGGCCTACCGTTTCGCCCGCTTCGTCATCGCTCATCCGGACCGGTTCGGCGCGGAAGTGGCCGCCGCAACCGATCTTGGCCTGCCGCCGTCGCATCCGGTTTTTCTGCAAGTGGCGTCCGGCGGCAATCCCAACCTGCTGCACCTCCGGCGCCCGTGGGACGAAAAGAACAAGCGGTTTAAGACGGAACTGCCGGTCGATGAGGTGCGCCGGACGGTGTCCTTTTTCGGAACCACAGCCTCTTCGTCTGCGTGGCGGATCTGCATTGTCGATGCCGCCGATGACATGAACGCCAGCTCGGCAAATGCCTTGCTGAAAGTTCTCGAGGAGCCGCCGGCGCGGTGCCTGTTCCTGGTCCTGTCCCACGCACCCGGACGGCTGTTGCCGACCATCCGTTCGCGCTGCCGGCGGCTCGATCTCACGCCCTTGAGCGAAACGGAAATTGCCGAAGGCCTGGCAGAGCTGGCGCCCGAAGCGACCGCCGATCCGCAAGCCTTGCGGGAACTGACGCGTTTTGCCGACGGAAGCCTGCGCTCGGCCCTGACACTTCTGGCAGGCGACGGTCTTGCCATTGCCAAGGGGTTTACCGCACTGGCCGGACAGGTGCCGAATGTCGATGTCGCGGCCCTGCACGGGCTCGCAGACCTGGTCGCTGCCCGCAACCAGGACGACAACTGGGAAGCCTTCCTGCATATCTGGCGCATGTGGCTGCACGAACGGATGCGTCAGGTTTCGGGCGGGAACGCGGCGGACATGTTGCCGTTCGCAGAATTGTGGGAAGCGGCCAACCGGATGGCGGGCGATACGGAAGCCCTCAATCTCGACCGGAAACAGGTGGTCCTGTCGTTCTTTCAGCGCCTGTCGAAACTGATTTAATCCGGTCTGCCGGTCTTCACTGAGACCGATAGCTATTCCGCGAGCGAAGCGCGCACCGAGGCAAGCTTGTTGGCAAGGTGGGCTTTCAGAAGGGAGCCCAGCAGGGGACCGTTCCGTTCCTTCGTCGCCTTGAGGATCTCCTCATGCTCGGCCACGGCCTGTGCCCAGCGCTCGTCCGACATGTTTGCCATGTAGCGGGCCCGGCGGACCCGCCCGGAAAGGCTGCGCTGCATTTCAACTAGGGTCGGGTTCTGGGCGGCGTCCAGGATGAGCTTGTGGATCTGCTCGTTGCGCTGGAAGTAGCCGCTCATGTCGCGGGCCTTGAAGCAGTCGACCATATCCTTGTGCAGCCGTTCCATGCGGCTGATTTCCTGGTCGGTTATGTTGGCGCAGGCCAGCTCGCCGGAGACCGCCTCAAGCGCGCCCATGATCGGGAAGGCTTCCTCGAGATCTGACATGGTCAGCTTGGAGACCGTGGCGCCCCGGTTCGGGATCAACTGGATCAGGCCTTCCTTGGCAAGCACCTTCATGGCCTCGCGCAAGGGCGTTCTGGAAACGTCGAACAGGGCACAGATGTCCTTTTCCGACAGCTTTTCGCCCGGGGCCAGTTCGCCTTCGATGATCATGTGGCGCAACCGGTCCACCAGCTCGTCATGGAGCGTGCGGCGGGGGATCGGGATGACGGTGTTCAACGACATGATCTTATCCTGCTACATGGCCGCCTGGGTCCGACGCCTGGCACAACAGGCGCGCCGCATGGACCGCTTTCCTGTTTGCGCCATCCTCGATCTGGTGACGGCACGACGTGCCGCCGGCAACGATCAGGGTATCCTGGCCGGCCTCGCGAACGCGCGGCAGCAGGCTCAACTCGCCCATGGCCCGTGAGATGTCAAGAGTTTCGGCCTGATAGCCGAAGCTGCCGGCCATGCCGCAACAGGACGACGGGATGACCTCGATCTTCAGGTCCGGGATCAGTCCGAGGGTCTTTTGCAGTGCGCCGAGCGTGTTGAACGCCTTCTGGTGGCAGTGGCCGTGGACAAGGGCTTTTTGCTGGGGCAGGGCTGCGAGCGGCAGGTCGAACCGGCCGTCGCTTGCTGCCTTGGCGATGAATTCCTCAAACAGCAGGAACCGGTCCGCATAGTCCGCCTTCCATGCGTCGCCGAGAAGGGCCGGGGCCTCGTCCCGGAATGTCAGGACACAGGACGGCTCCAGCCCGATCACCGTGGCTCCGCGTTCCAGGGCAGGGGCAAGAGCCGTGACGGTGCGCAGCATTTCCGCGCGGGCTTCTTCTGCAAGTCCGGCGGAGAGGAACGTCCTGCCGCAGCAAAGCGGGCGCTCCTCGTTTTGCGCGACGGCCTGTCCGACTTTGAAACCGGCGCGCTGCAGGACTGTTTCGGCGGCGCGGATATTATCCGGCTCGAAATAGCGGCTGAACGTATCGACGAAGATGAGAACGTCCGGCGTTCCTTCGGTTCCTTCAGGCTGCCGGATCCAGTCGCTACGCCAACTTGGGAGTTTGCGGTTCGCCGCCAGGCCAAGCATTTTTTCCGACAACAGGGCGAGGCCAGGGATCCGGTCGCGCAGGTTCATGAGCCAGGGCAGGCGGGACGCGAGCGGGGCATAACGCGGCAGATAGGCCACCAGTTTCTCGCGCAAGCCGACACCGTGCTTCTTCGCCCGTGCGGCCAGCACTTCGATCTTCATTTTCGCCATGTCGACACCCGTCGGGCATTCGCGCCGGCAGCCCTTGCAGGACACGCACAGCTTCAGCGTTTCGGCCATGTCGTCGGAGGTCAAGGCATCCGGACCGAGCTGGCCGGAAATTGCAAGACGAAGGGTGTTGGCCCGCCCGCGGGTCAGGTCTTTTTCGTTGCGGGTCACCCGGTAGGAGGGGCACATGACGCCGTCGGCGATCTTCCTACAGGCGCCGTTGTTGTTGCACATCTCGACTGCGCCCTGAAACCCGCCGGCCGCACCCGGATAATCGGACCAGTCGAACACCGTTTCGATATCGGGGACGGAATAGTTCGGCGCGTAGCGCATCAGGGAGCGGTCATCCATCTTCGGGGCGCGGACGATTTTGCCCGGATTGAGAACCCCGTCCGGATCGAAGCGGTCCTTGACCCATTCGAAGTTGCGCATCATCCGATCGCCGAACATGGGGCGGTTGAATTCGGAGCGCACGATGCCGTCGCCGTGTTCCCCGGAGTGGGAGCCCTTGTACTCCCGCACCATCTCGAAGGCCTCTTCGGCTATGGCGCGCATCTTTTTCACATCCTGATCGAGCTTCAGGTTCAGGACCGGGCGGACGTGAAGCGTGCCGACGGAGGCATGGGCGTACCAGGTTCCTTCCGTGCCGTATTTCCCGAAAATGCCGGTCAGACGGTCCGTGTATTCGGCCAGGTCCTCCAGCCGGACCGCGCAATCCTCGATGAAGGAGACAGGTTTTCCTTCCGATTTCATCGACATCATGATGTTGAGGCCCTGCTTGCGGACCTCCATGATGCGGGACTGGAAGGCCGGATCGACGGCGTCCACTACACCGCCTTCCTTCTTGCCCGGATCGCCCCATCTGTAGCCGAGGTCCGCCATGCGATCGTGCAGGGCTGCCAGCCGGCGCAGGTTTTCCCCCTGATCGTCCTCGGCGAATTCTAACATCAGCACCGCCGCCGGTTCGCCCCGGACGAATTCGTCGACCACCGGCTTGAACAGCGGGATCGCGCGGCCAAGCTCGATCATGTTGCGGTCGATGAGTTCAACCGCCGTCGGGCCGAGGTCTACCAGATGCCGGGTACAGTCCATGGCCTCGTAGAAGGTCGGGAAATGGCATAGCCCGAGCGCCTTCCTGCCGAGCACCGGCGAGAGTTTCAGGGTCAGTTGCCGCGTGACCGCAAGGGTGCCTTCCGAGCCGACCAGCAGTTCATGAAGCTTGTTGGTCGCGCCGTTCGGCATCAGCGCATCGATGTTGTAGCCGCCGACCCGGCGGAGGAGATCGGGGAACTTTTCCCTGATCTCCTGTTGTTCCCGCTCACCGAGGTCCAGAAGGTCGCGGAGCAGTTGCTGGTTGTGCTTGAGCGCATTGAGGCCGGCAACATCACGGGACGTCTCTTCGAAACGGGCATGGCTGCCATCGGCGAGCAGGGCATCGATTGCGCTCACATTGTCCCGCATGATGCCGTAACGGATGGAGCGCGCGCCGCAGGAGTTGTTCGCCGCCATGCCGCCGAGGGTCGCGCGCGATGCGGTCGATACATCTACAGGAAACCACAGGCCGTCGGATTTCAGCGCGGAATTCAGGTGATCGAGCACCAGACCCGGTTCCACGACCGCTGTCCGGTTCTCCCGGTCGATCTCGACGATCCGGTTCAGATGCCTGGAAAAGTCGATGACGATCGCATCGTTGACGGTCTGGCCGCATTGGGACGTGCCGCCGCCGCGCGGCAGGACCGGAATACCGGCTTCGCGGGCAATCGCCAGGGTCGCTTCCACATCGGCAAAGTTTTTCGGCACGACCACCGCGCGCGGAAACATCTGGTAGACCGAGGCATCGGTGGCGTAGCGGCCGCGGCTGAACCGGTCGCAGAAAACCTCGCCTTCGATGTCCTTCTTCAATCGGTGTTCCAGATCGGTTTCCAACGGCATGTGTTAATCAGACCTTGACTTGTATTTTGAATACAATATTCAATATGAAGAAATCGGGCGCCGATCAAGTGCGCCGAACAAGCGAAATTCTCGGGAGGGCAGATATGGCAGCGTCTGGGCGGCATTTTCTTCAGATACCGGGTCCGACGAATGTTCCGGACCGCATTCTGCGTGCCATGGACATGCCGACGATAGATCACCGCGGACCGGCCTTCGCCGAAGTCGGGAAACAGGCGCTCGATGGAATGCGCTCCATCTTCAAGACCGAAGGCACGGTGGTGATCTACCCGGGTTCCGGCACGGGCGCCTGGGAAGCAGCTCTTGTAAACACGCTGTCGCCCGGCGATCTCGTCCTCATGTACGAGACCGGGCATTTTTCCACGCTGTGGAACAAACTGGCCGGGCGGCTCGGGATCCGCACCGAATTCATCGAAAGCGACTGGCGCGCAGGTGCCGATCCGGAGGCAATCGGGGAACGCCTGCGGGCCGATACCGCCCATGAGATCAAGGCCGTCTGTGTCGTCCACAACGAAACTTCGACCGGCTGCGTCAGCCCGATTGCGAAGATCCGCAAGGCGATCGATGCCGCCGGTCATCCGGCCCTATTGATGGTCGATACCATATCGTCGCTGGCCTCCATCGACTACCGCCATGACGAATGGGGTGTGGACGTCACGGTCGGCGGCTCCCAGAAGGGGCTGATGCTGCCGCCGGGCCTGTCGTTCAATGCGGTTTCTGCGAAAGCGTTGAAGGCTTCGGAAACGGCTAAGCTGCCCCGATCCTACTGGTCGTGGGAGGACATGGCCGGGCCGAATGCCAATGGCTATTTCCCCTATACGCCGGCCACCAACCTGCTCTACGGGCTGGTCGAGGCGGTGAAGATGCTGCACGAGGAAGGCCTGGACAATGTCTTTGCCCGCCATCAGCGCCACGGACGGGCCGCGCGCAAGGCGGTCGCCGCCTGGGGGCTGGAGACGGTGTGCGCCAATCCGGAACATTATTCCGGGTCGCTGACCGCGGTCTTCGTGCCCGAAGGCCACAGCGCCGACAATTTCCGGAAAGTGACCCTGGAGAATTTCAACATGTCGCTCGGCAATGGCCTGGCGAAGCTCGCCGACCGGGTATTCCGGATCGGTCACCTGGGAGATTTCAACGACCTGATGCTGATGGGCACCTTGTCCGGCGTCGAAATGGGCATGGAACTGGCCGGGATACCGTACCGGCGCGGCGGCGCGCAGGCGGCACTCGACAGTCTGACAGGCCGTGAACAGGTTCGGGCAGCGGGAGAGGCTGCCGAATGAGCGGAAGAAACCGCTAACCGAAGGAAAAACGACAAGAAAAAGAAGACTACGCAGAGGAAAATCGAGGGAGGAAACGATGAAACTCAGCAAGTTTTTGGCAGGTGTGGCGCTTACGGTCGGACTGGCAAGCCCGGCAATGGCCGATCCCCTGGTACTGAAATTCGGTCACGTGGGAGCTCCCGGTTCCCTGTTTGAGGCCAGCGCAAACGAATTCGCCCGCTGCGCCAACGAAAAGCTCGCCGGCAAGGTGGATGTGCAGACCTTCGGCTCCTCGCAGCTCGGCAAGGACAAGGAACTGCTGCAGAAACTGAAGCTCGGTCAGGTCGATTTCTCCCTGCCGTCTTCGGTCATGTCGTCCGTTTCGGACGTCTTCGGCGTCTTTGAAATGCCCTACATCATCTCCGACCGCGATCACATGAAGCGGGTCGAGGCAGCCATTCTGGACAGCACGCTGCAGCCGGCGGTGAAGGCCAAGGGTTACAGGATCCTGGCCATCTGGGAAAACGGCTTCCGCCACATCACCAACAACGTTCGCCCGATCAACGTTCCGTCCGACCTGGAAGGCATCAAGCTGCGCACGCCGAAGGGCGCATGGCGCGTGAAGATGTTCAAGCTCTATGGCGCGAACCCGACACCCATGTCGTTCTCGGAGGTCTTCACCGCCCTGCAGACCGGCGTGATCGACGGCCAGGAAAATCCCTACGCCCAGATCTGGTCGGCGAAGTTCCAGGAAGTGCAGAAGTACCTGTCGATTACCGGTCACGTTTACACGCCCGGCTATCTTCTGGTTTCCGACAAGCATTTCTCCAAGTTGCCGCAGGATATCCAGGCAGGTCTCGAGCAGTGCGGCAAGGAAACCCAGGCCTTCGTCTACGATACGGCAGCCAACTTGGAGGTTGAGCTTCTGAACAACCTCAAGGAAGGCGGTATCCAGGTGAATACGGCCGACAAGGCGGCCTTCATCGAGGCCTCCAAGCCGATCTACGACGACTTCGCAGCCGAGGTCGAAGGCGGACAGGACCTGATCGACACGGTCCGTTCGCTGGCAAAAGGCTCTTAAGGGAAAAGAGCCGCAAGAGCCCGGGAGTTCTCCCGGGCTCCCATTCACAACGCCATTCAATGCCTGCATCGGGCAACCGTGACGACCACCCGGAACCGGCAGGGCGACCGGAGGCCTGATGCCAAGACGACCGGATCAATGCATGCTCAGGGGATTGCAGTCTCTACTCGGGTGGCTCCTGGAATGGATCACCATTTTGCTGATGGTCGCACTGACCATTGTCGTCATCGTCGCGGTGGCCTACCGCCTCGCGCATAACTCGCTCTCCTGGTACGACGAGATCGCGGCCATCCTGCTGTCGTGGATCACCTACTATGGGGCGGCCCTTGCTGCCTTGAAACGGCGCCATATCGGTTTCGACAGCGTTCTTCTCGCCATCCCCATGCCGGCCCGGATGGGGGCGGTGATCCTGGCCGAGGTTTTCGTTCTCGGCTTCTTCGTGCTGCTCGCCAAAACCGGCCTTGAGGTTCTCGACGTCCTTGAGGGCGATACGCTCGTCGCCCTGACCTGGGTGCCGGTGCAGTTCACGCAATCCGTCATTCCGGTCGGCGCGATCCTGTTCATCATCGCCGAACTGCTCAGCTTGCCGGACTACTGGAAGGCAACCGCTGCCGGACATTCCCTTGAACATCCCGAAATTCACGAGGAGGCCTGAGCCATGCTGATTTTCTGGATGTTTGTCGCACTGGTGGTGCTGATCTGCCTGAATGTGCCGATTGCCGTTGCGCTTGGCGTGTCGGCGCTGCTGGGGCTCGTGGTCACCGAAGGGCCCGACAGTATCGTCACCATGGCGCTCGACATGTATGACGGCTCGACGAAATTCTCCCTGATCGCGATCCCGATGTTCGTGCTGGCCGGCGCCATCATGAATGCGTCCGGCATTTCGCGCCGGTTGATTGCCTTCGTCGCAGCCCTCATCGGCTTCGTTCGCGGCGGGCTTTCCATGGTCACCATCGGCGTGTCGCTGTTCTTCGCCGAAATCTCGGGCAGTGCCGTCGCAGATGTGGCGGCCATCGGCTCCATCCTGATCCCGGCGATGAAGAAGCGCGGCTATGGAGGTCCCTTTGCCGCTGCCGTGACCTCGTCTTCTGCCTCACTGGCGATCATCATTCCGCCGTCGATCCCGATGATCCTCTATGCGGTCTCGGCCAACACCTCGGTGGAACAGCTGTTCGTGGCCGGTTTCGTACCGGGTCTTCTCGGGGCGGCCGGCCTGATGGGGGTCGCCTATTTCTTTGCCCGCAAATACGATTTCCCCGTCGAGGATACGTTCAACGTTGCCACGCTGAAGGCAACCTTCCTCGATGCGCTGCCGACCTTCGCGCTGCCGGTGATCATTCTGGGCGGTATTTTCGGCGGCTTCGTCACGGCGACGGAGGCAGCCGGACTTGCGGTGCTCGCCTCGATCGTGATCGGGATCTACTACAACGAGGTCAACCTGCGCCGCCTGAAAGCGGCCATGCTCGACGGCGGCATGCAGACCGCAGTCGTCATGCTGCTGGTTGCGGCTTCAGTCCTGATGGGCGGGTTCCTGACCCGCGCCCAGATCCCGCAGCAGATCGCCGCCGAGATCCTGGCCTTCACCAGCAATAAATACGCGATCCTGTTGATCCTGAACGTGTTCTTCCTGGTCATCGGCTTCTTCCTGCACTCGGCTGCCGCCATCATCCTGGTGGTGCCGATCGTCATTCCGCTGATACAGCAGGTTGGCATCGATCCGGTCCACTTCGGTCTCGTGGTGACCCTCAATCTGGCCATCGGCCAGCAGACGCCGCCGGTGGCGAGCGTGCTGATCACCTCGTGCTCGATCGCCCGGGCGAACATCTGGGAAGTGTCGAAGGTCAACATCTACTTCGTGGCGGTTCTGCTCACCGTCTTGTTGATGTGCACCTATATTCCGGCGATACCGATGTTCCTGGTCGACTATTTCTATCGCTGAGGCAGGCCGCAGTCCCATGACGACATCATCGGAAGAACTCATCTACGAGCTGCAGAACGGTATCGGGCGGATCACCCTGAACCGTCCCCAGGCGCGCAATGCGCTGACCTTCGACATGTACGAACGCCTCGCGGAGGTCTGCAGTACTGTCCCTGCCGACGGCTCGGTCAAGGCGATCATCGTCACCGGGGCCGGGGACAAGGCCTTCGCGGCGGGAACCGATATTTCCCAGTTCCGGGCCTTCAAGACCCCGTCGGATGCGCTGGCCTACGAAGAACGGATCGACGCGGTCATGACCGCCGTGGAACGGTGTCCGGTGCCGACCATTGCCGCAATTCACGGGGCGTGCACCGGAGGCGGCGCGGGCATTGCCGCTGCCTGCGATCTGCGTCTGACATCGAAGGATCTGAAATTCGGATTTCCGATCGCTCGCACCCTCGGCAACTGCCTGTCCACTTCCAACCTGATGCGGCTGGTGACGCTGGTCGGCGCGGGGCGGACACGCGAACTAATCTTCACCGCGCGGCTGATCGGTGCGGACGAGGCTTCCGCCCTCGGGCTCGTCTCGGAAGTGCTGGAGACCCAGGATGCCCTGATGACACGGGCGGAAGAACTGGCGGACCAGATGGCGACCTTCGCGCCTTTGACCCTTCGCGCAACCAAGGAAGCCCTGCGCCGGCTGAAGGAGGCGCAGCAGTCGGTCCTGGAAGACAGGGATCTCATCGAGATGTGCTACATGAGCGAGGACTTTCGCGAAGGCCTGGAAGCCTTTCTCGGCAAGCGCCGTCCGGACTGGAAGGGGCGCTGAGATGGCGGACGATATCAAGGGGCCTCTCGACGGCTGCAAGGTGATCGAGCTTGCCCATATCATGGCAGGTCCCGTTTGCGGGCTGATGCTGGCGGATATGGGTGCGGAGGTGATCAAGGTGGAAAAGGAGGCGGGCGACGATACCCGCCGCAGCGTTCCACCGTCCATCGAGGGCGAATCCGCCGCCTTCATGATGATGAACCGCAACAAGCGCGATATCGTTCTGAACCTCAAGAGCGAGAAGGGCCGAGAAGCGCTGCTCCGGCTCATCAAGGATGCCGACATCCTGGTGGAGAATTACCGCAGGGACACAATGGAAAAGCTCGGTCTCGGCTACGAGACGCTGAAGGAGCTCAATCCGGGACTGATCTACTGCGGGATTTCCGGTTTCGGCCGAACCGGGCCCTATGCGGACCGCGGCGGCTTCGACCTGATCGCGCAAGGCATGTCCGGGCTGATGGCTATCACCGGCGAGGGCCATGGTCGGCCACCGGTCAAGGTCGGGGCGCCGGTCACCGATATTACAGCCGGCATTCTCGGCGCGATGGGGTGCCTTGCGGCCTATGTCCGCCGTCTGAAGACCGGGAAAGGCCAGCAGGTCGACACGTCCCTGTTCGAAGCCGGCATTACCCATACCTACTGGCAGTCCGCGATTGCCTTCGCGACCAGTGTCTCGCCGGGACCCATGGGCTCGGCGCATCCGTTGAACGCACCCTATCAGGCGTTCCAGACCTCTGACGGCTGGATCAATATCGGTGCCGCCAACCAGACCAACTGGCTGCGGCTGTTGAAACTGATCGAGGCGGAGCATCTGGCGGAGGATCCGCGGTTCAGGGCCAACGCCGACCGGATGGCGCATCTGGAAGAGCTGGAAGCGGAACTGAACGCGATCTTCCGGACGAAACCGAGCGCCGACTGGCTCGACCTCCTGCAGCAGGGTGGCTTTCCGGCCGGCCCTGTCCTGTCTATTTCCGACATGCACCAGGATCCGCAGGCGCTGGCGCGGGAGATGATCGTCGAGACAGACCATCCGGTTGCCGGAGCGGTCAAGACGATCGGGGTGCCGGTGAAATTCTCCGAAACGCCGGGCGGTGTGCGCCGGCCCGCACCCTTGCTCGGCCAGCACACGCGCGAAGTCCTCGCTGAGGCGGGCTACAGCACGAGCGAAATCGAGCAGATGCTGATAGACGGCGCCGCTGTTGCTGCAGACTGACAAGGCATAACAGATCAACGGGACGGAAGACCAATGACCAGCGAAATTAGCCAGGGCATGGCCCATGACATCATGACCGCCGCATTCGCCAAAGCTGCGGAAATGGGGCTCAAGCCTCTGACCGTTGCCGTCCTGGATGCTGGCGGTCATCTGAAGGCGCTATCCCGCCAGGACGGAACCAGCACGCTGCGGCCGGAAATCGCCCAGGGCAAGGCGCGGGGCGCGATCTCCATGGGTCTCGGCTCGCGCGCCCTGTTCAAGCGGGCGCAAGAGCAGCCCTATTTCATCCAGTCCATGAATGCGCTCTCCGACGGATCGCTCGTGCCGGTGCCCGGCGGCGTGCTTGCCCGCAATCAGGCAGGAAAGATCATCGGCGCGGTCGGCATCACTGGCGACAGCTCGGACAATGACGAGACCTGCGCCATTGCAGGCATCGAGGCCGTGGGGCTGGTCGCCGACGCGGGCTGACCGGAATTCCATCGGTTGGTCAGCGGCGGACCTGCGCAATCAGGAGCGCACCGATCTGATTGGCCGCGAGGGGTGCCGCGCTCATGCCGAGAATGATCAGCCACATGTCGCGATCCGGGGGAACGATCTGCAGAATGTCCGCTATTGCCGGAACATAGGCCGGAACGATCAGCAGCAGGCTGCAAAGTGCGATCGCGCCCCAGATCCAGCCGTTCCGCGTCACTTCATTGAAGAACAGCCCCGATTTCCTGTGGCGCATGTTGAAGACATGCCAGAGCTGGGAAAAGGCGAGCGTCAGGAACGTGATCGTCACAAGTGCGTCCGGGTCGGGGGCGAGCCAGTATTGGGCGGTAAACAGCGCCCCGAATGTGCCGGCCGTCAGCACAAGGCTCTGGGCGACGATCGCAGACCACTGGTCCCGTCCGAGGATCGGTTCCTTCGGCGGGCGCGGCGGCTGGTTCATGATGTCTTTTTCACCTTCACCCAGGGCCAGTGCAAAGGCGGGAAAAACGTCCGTGACAAGGTTCAGATAGAGGATCTGCAAAGCCAGAATCGGGAGCGGTAGGTTGGAAAGGACGGCAATGCCGACAACGAGGACTTCGCTGAGGTTGCAGGACAACAGATAGGCGGCAAAGCGGCGGATATTGCCGAATATGATGCGTCCTTCGCGGACCGCTTTCACGATCGTCGGAAAGGCATCGTCGAGCAGGATCATGGCGGCCGCCTGCCGGGCGACGTCGGTTCCGCGAAGGCCCATGGCAATGCCGATGTCCGCCTGGCGCAGGGCAGGGGCGTCATTGACCCCGTCTCCCGTCATCGCCACGATTTCTCCCGCATCCTGATAGGCCCTGACAAGGGCGAGCTTTTCCGATGGATTGACCCGGGAGAAAATATCCGTTTCCAGCAGTTTGCCTGTGTCGGACTTGTTCAAGCCAGAGAGTTCCGGCCCGTCGATCATCCTGGATGTCTCGCTGCCCAATCCGACATGCCGGGCAATGCTGCGTGCTGTTACCGCATGGTCGCCGGTCACCATGACGACCCGCATTCCGGCTTCCCGGCAGCCGCGAATGGCATCGGGGACATCGACCCGCGCCGGGTCTTCAAGGCCGATCAGCCCGAGGAAGGTGAGGCCGTCATACGGGTTTTCCTCGGCGGTTGGTCCGGTCTTGGTGGCACAGGCCAGGACCCGCAGGCCCTGATGCCCGAGGGTTTCGATGCGCTTCAACCAGACAGCGCGTGCCGCGTCGTCCATGGGCGAAACGCCGTCGGCGGTAGAAATGAATGCGGCCCGGCGCAACACCATTTCCGGCGCGCCCTTGGCGGCATAGAGATAACCGTCACCGTCCTCATGAACGGTGGCCATCATCTTCGTCGAGGCATCGAATGCGTGTTCGCAAACGCGCGGATGCTGGTCCAACAAGGCGTTCTGCGTCAGCCCGGTGCGATCTCCGAGACGCAGCAGGGCCTGCTCCATCGGGTCGCCGCTGTGGTCGGTCTCGTTCTCGCCGAGAGCGGCGTTGTTGCAGAGAACGGCGACCTGCGCCAACTGGCGGAACTGCGGCCGGTCTTCCAGGGTCGGGCTTTTCGTATCCGCCGCGCCGGACATCGGGTCGAGTTCGAGTTCACCGGCTGGAACCCAAAGACGCCGGACGGCCATCCGGTTTTCCGTCAGCGTCCCGGTCTTGTCGGTCAGGATCACGGTCGTCGCCCCGAGGATCTCGACCGCCGGCAGGCGTTCGATCAGGGCATTCTGCCGGGCCATGCGCCACATGCCGCGCGCAAGCGTCAGCGTGGCGACCACCGGAAGGCCTTCAGGAATTGCAGCGACCGACAGCGCAATGGCGCTGTTGACCATCAGCAGGATGTCTCCGCCTTTCAGAATGCCCGTGCCGGCAATCAGCGCGGTCAGAACGAGGGTCGCCCAGACAAGTTGACCGGACAGCTTCGCCAGGCCTTTTTCAAGCGGGGATTCTTCCGGCTGCGCTTCCTCGGCAAGCCGGGATATGCGGCCGAGTTCGGTTTCCGCCCCGACAGCAACCACGACACCGGTTCCGCTGCCCCGGGTGACCAGCGTGCCCTTGAAAAGCATGGAGGTCCGGTCGGCGACAAGCGCGTCGGCCGCCACCGGCTCCTGCGACTTGTCGACGGCAACGGATTCACCGGTCAGGGCCGACTCATCGGCGCCGATATTCGAGGCTTCGATCAGGCGGATATCGGCCGAGACACCGTCTCCGCCTTCAAACAGGACAATATCTCCGACCACAAGGTCTTCAGCAGGAACGGTGCGGACCTGACCGTTTCGCCGAACACGCGCAGACCGGGTGCCGAGTGTTCGCAAGGCCTCGATTGACCGGGCGGCCTTGATTTCCGTCCCGAAACCGATTGCGGAATTCAGGGCGAGGACGACGAGGATCGCGGCCCCCTGGCTCCATTCGCCGAAATAGAGCGCAAGCAGTGCCGCCGCGCCGAGAAGATAGACAACCGGGCTTTTGACCTGGTGAAGCAGGACAATGAGCGGACGCACCTTTTTGCGCATTTCAATGGTGTTCCGGCCGTAGCGCGCCCGGCTTTCCGCCACCTCCGGATCGGACAGGCCTTCGGGCGCAGAAACGTCCAGAATTTCAAGGACATCTGCGCCGGACAGGCTATGGGCGTTTTCAGGCAGGGCGGGACGGTCGGTCACGGGGATTTGTCTTTGGCTGAGTCGGTCAACACACAACGATACATTCGGCTTTATAACCGTGGTGCGGCAACACTGCGTTGACAAGACGCAACGTCTAACCGTGCCGGATCTTCCGCCTCCGCCATTGACAGACGCCGAAGCAGAGAGGCAGCATGATTTAATCAAACGAGCAGGGCCAACCTGCCGCCGGCGCTCGAAAGGGAGGCGACGCCTTGGTGGATCAGCCGCTCAGGGACTGGATCGAGGGCAATCTCGACCGTCTCTATGGATTTGCGTTTGCACTGTCGCAAGACAGCGACCAGGCGCGTGAACTCGTTCAGGAGAGTGTCATGCATGCCCTGTCTGCGGCGCGCTGGCCGGACGGACCGGATACCTACCGGGCATGGATGTTCCGGATCCTGCGCAATGCCTTCGTCGATCGCTACCGGAAAGCCGGAAGGGAACTGTCTCTGGACGGAACCGAAGACGTTGCCGACGAATGGAGCGGCGGTTCGGGCAGCGAAAGAAAGATGATCGACATCATCACCGTCCGCATCGCGGTCGGGAGGCTGTCGATCGACCACAGGGAAATCATTGCATTGATCGATTTTGCCGGATTCAGCTACGGACAGGCGGCCGATGTGCTCGGCGTCGCGGAAGGGACGGTAATGAGTCGCATCGCGCGAGCGCGTAAAGCCCTGTTAAAAACAATGGCGGAAGATAATGTTACGCCGCTGGCACGGAGCCGCAGGACACGTCGATGAACCAAGATTTTCCCGATTGGCAGACACTGAATGCCTATGTCGACGGCGAACTGGACGCAACGACCGCCGCCGCGGTGGCCGAGGCCGCAGGTGACGATGCGGAAGTGGCAGAGCAGATTGCCATGCTCTACCAGCTCAAGGGCGTCAGTCATAATGCGACCCCCGAGGCGCCAGCCGACCTGAAGGATCTCATGCCGGCGCCGATGCGTTCGCGGCGGACACCGGTGTCGATTGCCGCCGTCGTCGCCATGCTTGCCGTTGCGGTTGCCGCGATCTGGGGCGCCTTGGAACTTGAAAGCGATCAGGCTCTGCCGCCGGAGTTGCTGGCAAGCGCACGCACGCTACATGGTCAATGGCTGCAGACGGATGCTTCAGCTGCCGGCGAGGCCCAGCCAACGGTTCTCCTTGCGGCCTTGTCGACCTTCGGACGGGTGCCATTCGTCCCGGATCTGTCGAGCACATCCCTTTCCATCGGTCTCGTCACCGTTGCCGACGGGCCGGAGGGCCATATGCTCCATGTCGGATACCGGGGAACGCACGGCTGCCACCTGAGCCTCTTCGTCGTCGAGGGCGACGCAATCCCCAAGGCTCCGCAGGATATTGTCCAGGGATCTGACGAGACCCATAGCTGGCGCGTCAGGGATCTCGGCTATCTGCTTTTTGCCAAAGGCATGGATCAGTCGCGCTTCAGGCTGATCTCCGAAAAGGTCGAGGCGGCAACGCGCCGGAATTCCCCGCTCGACAATGCTGCGCAGGAACAACTGGCGGCCAACAAGCGCCAGGCCGAAAGCTGCCATGCGTAAAAATTCGTAAGGCCAGGGAATAAAACCGGCTCCCCGAACGTTTTCCTTCTGTCAGGTCCTGCGGCCACTGACGCCGCAGCACGCGTTTATCCGTCCAACCGGGCCTGATCGGGAGGAGAAATATGACCAATCCATGGAGACAGTCACGCTTTTCGCGCCGCGAGTTCGGCAAACTGGCCGGCGCTGCCGGTTTGGCCCTGGGAGCTGGCCCGGGCCTGCTGCGTCCGGCATTCGCCGCCGGGGCCGGTGTCGATTCCGCTGAGATCATCACCGGCAAGGCATCCGGCATGGTAATTCACAATGCCAAGCTGGGCGTTATGGAAACGCCGCTGGCAATGCTGCGCAAATACGACCACACGCCCAAGGAACTGCTGTTCAGCCGCTTGCACTATCCCCATGAAGGCAATGCAGCCTGGTATGCGACGACGGCCGCGCCGGACAGGCCGGACTGGTCGATCCGGATCGATGGCCTCGTTGCCCGTCCGCGCGATGTGTCGCTCGCCGATCTGGCGAAGATGGAGCAGGTCAAGCGCGTTTCCGTCCTGCAATGCGCCGGCAACGGCCGCAGTTTCTACGCAGCCAAGGAAAAGGTCGCCGGCGGCCAGTGGCTGAACGGCGGACTCGGCAATGTCGAGTGGGAAGGCGTGCCGCTGCGGTCCTTCCTCGAGGAACAGAAGGTGCTGCCCTCCGATGCGGCGATCTGGCTGACGGCCGAGGGCTGGGACCAGCCGGCAACGCCGGAAGGGTCCGACTTCGCCAAGAGCTATCATCTGGCGGATCCGGCGCTCGACAATGCCATCATCGCGCTGAAGATGAACGGGGAACCGATCCCGGCGGTCCATGGCGGCCCGGTCCGGCTGATCATTCCCGGTTACTACGGCAACATGAACGTGAAGTTCCTGAGCGCGCTGATGTTTGCCGCGGCACAGTCGCCGAGCAAGTTCCAGTCGGTCGGTTACCGCATGCCGCTCGGACCGGTCGAACCCGGCCAGTTCGAAGCCAATGATTACACGATCTACAACAGCCGTCCGACCTACGGCCATCAGATCAAAAGCGTGATTTTTTCACCTCTGCCGGAAGACAAGCCGGGCAAGGGAGACGTGGAAATAACCGGCGTTGCCTTCAATGACGGCACCGCGAAGATCACCAGCGTCGAGGTCTCCGCGGACGGCGGCAAGACCTGGATGAGCGCCGATATCAAGCCGGCCGAAAGCCCATGGGCCTGGTATCACTGGTCGGCCAAGGCGAAGCTCGCATCCGGCTCTAACATGCTCATGTCCCGGGCGACCGATGCGCTCGGGCGCACGCAGCCGATGGATGGGCTGACCCGCTGGAACCCGCGCGGCTACGAATGGAACGGTGTCGACCGCGTGGAAGTCATGGTCTGACGGTTGCCACCTGCGGGGCGCCCCTTCGGGCGCCCCTTTTTACCCATTCCCTCAATGACTGGAGTTTCGCATGCTGCGTGAGGGCCAAATCCTGTGTCTGTGTTTTGTGAGTGTTTTGCTGTCTCCCCAGGCCAGTCGGGCCGGGTCGCGCTTCGACCTGCCGGAGGGACCGGGCCGCGAGCTGGTCTATGGCCATTGCCAGACCTGCCACGACCTGCAATCGGTCGTCGATTCAGCGGGTATCCGCAAGGGCGCCTGGGCGGCCGTGCTCGACAACATGAATGATTTCGGTTTGCGGATCTCGGAGGAGCAGCATTCCCGGATCCTCAATTATCTCGGAACCTATCTCGGCCCGCAACCCCCGGCCGAAACCACCGGCACCGCATCGGTCGCGGATGGCGGCGAAGCGGTGGATGGTGCGGCCGTCTATGCCGATACCTGCATTTCCTGCCACCAGGAGGACGGCAAAGGCAAGCCGGGAGAATTCCCGCCCTTTGCCGGTAACGGAGATCTGTTTCTCAATCCGACGTTCCCGGCCGCCGTGGCGCTTTACGGCATCGAGGGAAAGATCGAGGTTGACGGCAAGGCCTTCGACAATGTCATGCCGCCGTTCGATTTCCTGAGCGATGCGGAAATCGCGGCCGTCGTCGGCTACATCCGGTCTAATTGGGGCAATGAGAAATTGCGTCCGGCGGATCTGGAAGATCCCGCCGCTGACGATGTAGCGGCACTAAGGACGAAGGAAATGTCGTCCGAGGACATTTACGCGTTGCGCTCGTCTCTTCGCCAATAAGGGGCGCCCGACGGACGCCCCTCATGTTCGTCGATCCGTCAGTTCAGCGCTTGGCCGCAACCTTCCAGACGATGGCGGCGACGATCAGCGTGCCTGCGGCTATGCCGGCCAGGTGAAAGGGCGAATGCAGGATGTGTGCTGCGGCTTCGCCCAGGTGAATGTCGGCATGTTCGCCCGGGTGGGCGAAGGCCGGGGCAGCGGCGGTCATTCCGGCGGTAGCTGCGAAGAGTGCAGTGATGGTGCGTTTCATTGGTTCGTTTCTCCGTTTTCGATGCGTTCCGACAGCAGGTCGACGAGGTCGATGTCCGCCCGTTCGGTGAGTGAGACGTATGTGAAGGTCATGGTTTCCCGGTGGGAGACCATGTTGCCGGGGAAGGGCATGTAGACCAGTTCCCGTGAGGCGAAGGCCGGCGAGGCGGTGCCGATCTGCCAGTTGGAGGCAATAGCGGCATCGACCAGGCTCATGGTAAGCCCGTCCTTGCCCGGCCGCTGGAACGGAATGCCGGCAAGCCTCAGGTAACTGGTCTTGTCGTCAGCCGCCCGGAAACCGTCGACGAAACTCGTCGCCAGAACCTTGACTTCCTCTATCTTCTCCCGGCTCGAGGTGCCGTGCACGTGCGAATGCAGGTGATCGGCATCCGCATGGGCATGATTGTGGCCCATGCCATGACTATGGCCATGGCTGTGATCATGATGATGACGGTGGTCATGCCCGTGATGATGGTCGTGGGAATGCCCGTGATGGTGGTGGTGATGACCGTGTCCCATGGGCCTTACTCCACGTCCGGACCGGCCGGGATAGACACCGGCTTGTCGATGATGGATTTGTGCGAGCCCATCTTGCCGTGGGAAACCAGCGTGCCGAGCACGTCGACGATCACGCGGGTGGCGAGCAGGGCGGTGATGTCGGACGTGTCGTAAGGCGGAGAGACTTCCACCACCTCGAGGCCGCAGATGCCTTCGGCGGCCACGAGCGACACCAGCTCCAGCGCTTCGCGCGGCAGGAAGCCACCCGGCTCCGGCCAGCCGGTGCCCGGCACGAAGCCGCAGTCGACGCTGTCGATGTCGAAGGAGATGTAGACCGCGTCCGCATCCTTCCAGGCCAGTTCCAGCGCGCGGGTGGCGGTTTCGGCGAGGCCGAGTTCTTCCACGTCGCGCATGGTGAAGATGTTGGTGTTGCGCTTGCGCGCCACTTCCACACCTTCGCGCGGCACCTGCCAGCCGCCGATGCCGACCTGAACCAGGTTGACGGCGGGCACGTTCGCCAGATCGGTCGCATGGAACCACGGCGTGGTGTGCATGCGCTCGTCCAGATCCTTTTCCTGGATGTCGATATGGCGGTCGAAGTGGACGATGCCGATGCGTTTGGAGGTGCACTGGGCAATGCCGCGCACGCACGGGAAGCCGATGGAATGGTCGCCGCCGATCATGATCGGCAGGGCGCCGGAGGAGACCACGTGGCTGACGGCCCGGGTGATCTGGTCGAAGGTCTTTTCGATGTTGGCGGGAATCGTGAAGACGTCACCGACATCGCAAAGGGTCATCTGTTCGCGCAGGTCGACGCCCATTTCGTAGTTGTAGGGCGTGTACAGCGCGGAGATCTTGCGCACGCCCTGCGGACCGAAGCGGGTGCCCGGGCGATAGGTGGTGCCGCCGTCGAACGGAATGCCGATAACGGCCGCGTCATAGGCGCCGACCTGGGTGACGTCCTCGATGTAGGGCGCCTTCAGGAAGGTGTTGATGCCGGCATAGTGGGGCAGTTCCCCTCGGGCGAAGGTCGGGATCGACTTGTCGCTGAGGCAGTCGGACCCGGTCAGGCCCATGCGCAGGGCCCAGGCCTTTTCCTTTTCCCAGGCGGCGGAGGGCAGGGTGCCTTCCTTCTCCGCTGCCTTCCAGCCGCGCAAGGACAGCTTGTCGAAGTCGGGATGGTGCCGGCGGCTCGGCTTGGTGCGATCCAGCCGACCGGCTGCGCGGTTCCGGGTCGAGGGTCCGTGATTGTCGAAGATCGTCATGAAGGTTTTCCTTTTCTCATGCGGAATCGGGCCGGTCGTGCAACAGCGTTTCGGCCAGTTCTTTTTTCTGCCGGGCGGTCTTGTCGACCGGCAGGTCGTAAGTGATGGTCGCCCCGTAGGCCTCTGGGGCCTGGGGGTCGTGGCGAACCTTGTCGAAGACCAGCAATCGGGTGCCGAGCTTGAAGGCCTCGTTGATGTCATGGGTGACCATGAAGATGGTCATGGAGAGCTCGCGCCAGAGCCCCAGAAGAAGCTCGTGCATGTCCAAACGGATGCCCGGATCGAGCGCGCCGAAGGGCTCGTCGAGCAGCAGGATCTTCGGCCGTTTCACCAGGGCCTGGGCAATGGCGAGGCGCTGCTGCATGCCGCCGGACAGTTGCGCCGGATAGCGGTCGGTGGCCGGGGTCAGTCCGATGCGCTCCAGCAGATCTCCGATCTCGTCGCGCGCCTTCTTGCGCGCGGAGCCGAACAGGCGGCCGGTCAGCGGTGCCTGTTCGAATTCCTTGGCGAGGATCAGGTTCTGCCACACGGTCAGATGCGGAAACACCGAATAACGCTGGAAGACGATGCCGCGGTCCGGTGTCGGCTCTTCCGGCAAGGGCGCACCGTCGAGCAGGATTTCGCCCCGGCTCGGCTGTTCCTGGGACAGGAGCATGCGCAGAAAGGTGGACTTGCCGCAGCCGGACGCGCCGACAATGGTGCAGAACGCGCCCTCAGTTACGTCGATGTTCACCCGTTCCAGAACCGGGGCGCCATCGTATTCCTTGAACAGATCGTGGACAGAGAGCTTGGGCTGTCGGCTCACAGGCTGTCTCCTTCCAGGTGGTTCCAGGAGAAGGCCCGCTTGGACAGGATCAGAAGCAGCCGGTCGAGGACAAAGGCAAGCAGCGTGATCCAGGCCACGTAAGGCAGGATCAGGTCCATCGCCATGTATCTGCGGACGAGGAAGATCCGATAACCCAGTCCCTCGGTCGAAGCGATCGCTTCCGCCGAGATCAGGAAGATCCAGGCCGGCACGAGGCCGAGCCGCAGGGCGACGACGAGATTAGGCAGGATGTGGGGCAGGTAGAGCCGCGTCGTGATCTGCCAGCTCGACGCGCCAAGTGTCTCCGCCTTGATCACCAGTTCCCGCGGAATATCGAGGGCCGATTGGGCAAGCGTTCGGATCATCGCCGGGGTCGTGCCCACGATGATCAACCCGATCTTGGCGGCCTCTCCAAGGCCGAGGGTAATGAAAAGGATCGGCAGAACGGTGATCGGCGGGATCAGGGAAAACGCCGCGGTGAACTGGGCGAAAAAGGCGCGGGCCACGGGCAGCACGCCCATGGCGAGCCCGATGACCAGGGCCAGGACCGCCGAAATGGCAAGCCCGGCAAACAGCCGGTAGAGGCTTGCCGCCGTGTCGGTCCACAACAGGTAGTCGCCGTTGCGCTTGTCCGGTTCGAAGGCCATCCGGCTCATGGTGTCGGCCATGGTCTGGAACGACGGCAGCAGCTTGTCCGACGGGTTGACGGCAAGCCGCATGTCACTGGCGATCAGGTAGGTCGCAAGCAACGCGGCAAACGGCAATAGACCCAGGAAGATGGTCAGGCGTCGGGACGGTTTGCGGTTGATGAGCTTCATGCCGTCATGCGTCCTGCTTGTCCGGGTGGCGGGCGAACTGGCCGAAGGACGACAGCCCCTTGGCGTTGTCGGGCAGGGCAATCTCGTTCCGCGCCAGCTTTTCGATCATGTAGGTGAAGCTTTGCGCTGTCTGGGCGTAGAGGTGATCGCCCGCGATCAGCGGTGCGTATTTCGAGGTCCCGCCGGGAGCAACCAGCTCGGGGAGGGGCGCGATCCGGGTGTGGTAGTCGCAGGAGAAGAACAGCGGGAAGGAATAGCGTTCCTCCTTCACCTTGCGGACCCAGTGAGAGGTTGCAACGAAGGCGCCGTTGCTCAGGATTTCCAGCATGTCGCCGATATTGACCACATAGGCATCGGGCAGGAGCGGCACGTCGATCCATTCGCCCGCGCCGTTCATGACTTCGAGGCCAGGTGCGGTCGGCAGCAGCAGTGTGAAGAACTCGTAGTCGGTATGGGCGCCGATGCCCTGCACGTCGGTGGCCCCGGCATCGTAAGGGTAATGGATCAGGCGCAGCTGACTGGGCGGGGCGGTGATGAGACCATCAAAGAAGGTTTCCTCCAGGCCGAGCGCAAGCGCAAAGCCGCGGATCAGGTGTTTGCCGAGGTCGAAGATGGCCTCGTAATAGGCGTAGACGTCCTCGCGAAAGCCGGGTAGGTCCGGCCACTGGTTCGGCCCGACCATGGGCGTGCCGGCCGTGACGAGCGGATGGTCGTCGGCAAGCTCAAAGCCGAGATCAAGGGCTTCCTTGCGGTCCCGTTTGCCGCCGACCATGACTTCCTCGCCCTCGGGCACATATCCGCGGTGGCTGGACGACTTGCCGATGTAGATCTTCATTTTCTCTTCGAGCGGCAGGTCGAAGAAGCGTTTGGTCTGGGTGATCAGCCGTTCGCGCAGGTTCCGGTTCACCGGATGTCCGGTCACATAGAGGAAACCGACCTCAGATGCGGCCTGGTAGAGCTCCCGGGCCACGGCCTGTCGTGCGTCCGGATCGCTGTCATAGAGACCGGAGACGTCAACGGCGGGCAGTTCGGTAAAGGCGGTCAGTTTATTCGACATGGCTGGCCTGCTTTCGAACGGAAATTCCGAAGGAGGAGGGCGGGCCCCGCACCCCGAAAGCTGCGAGGCTCTTCCTGGTGGGTCAGAGTGCGCCTTTGGCGGCCATTTCCACGAAACTGTTGTCGAAACGCAGCTTCACGTTGTTCTTGTCGCCGTAGACGGAACCGTCCGGAAATTCGACGCCGACGAATTCGGGGCTCGGAGCGCCTTCGCCCAGGATGCCGTGGTCGTAGAGAAACTCGGCAACGAATTTCATCGTCTGCTTCAGCTTGGGATCCGTGGTGAATTCAAGCAGCTTTTCCGGGGTGTGGAACAGCGCGGTGGCAGCGAGCTGTGCCTTGTAACCGGCAAGGTCGGTGCCGGATGCCGCAGCCATGGATTCAAGCGCAGCCATGGCTTCGGGCGTGTCTGAAGCCATCAGGGACAGGGTTTCGAACCACGCGCCGACCAGGGCCTTGCCGAGAGCAGGATTGTCCTTGAGCGTCTCGGTATTGATCATCATGGCGTCGATGATTTCGCCCGGGATCTTGGAGCTGTCGAAGACGAGCTCGCCCTTCTGGTTGGCGAGGATTTCCGAAAGCATCGGGTTCCAGGTCGCAACGGCCGTGATTTCCGGGGTGCCGTAGACGGAGACCATGTCGGCGTCCGATGTGTTCACGACGGTGATGTCCTTTTCCGACAGGCCGACGGTCTCAAGCGCACGGGCCAGGAAGTAGTGGGAGACGGAGAGCTCGACCAGGTTGACGTTCTGGCCCTTGACCGAGGCAAGGTCGCCGCCCTCCTTGAGGATCAGGCCGTCGTTGCCGTTGGAATAGTCGCCTGCGATCAGAACACTGGTGTCGACACCGCCAGCGGCAGGAATGGAGAGCGCGTCCATGTTGGTCATGGCGCAGCCGTCGAATTCACCGGCCGTGTACTGGTTGATGGACTCGATATAGTCGTTGAGCTGAACCACCTCGACATTGATGCCGTACTTGTCGGCCCATTTCTTCATGATGCCGGAGTCCTGCAGGTAGCCCCAGGGCATCCAGCCGGCATAGATTGACCAGCAGACCTTGAAGTCGGTCTTCACTTCGGCGAAGGCGGAGGAAGCAGAAAGAGGCAAAGCGACCGCTGCTGCCAGGCAAAGGGATTTGGCGAAAGTTCGGATCATAACAGTACGCGTCTCCTGTCTGGGCCGCTGTTGGCGCAGCCGTTAAACGAGGTTCTCGCGCACATCCGGGAGAAGGTCTGCGCGCGCAAACCTGTGCAGTGGTCTCCCGGGTTTTTGTCCCGCCGTGTCACCGGACCTATCGGGCAGTCTGTCCTGCGTATGTCCGGCTTGCACCTCTCGGTCCTGTCTCCCTGTCGAGAGCGGATCCCTAGGCGCGCTGCACAAGGACGATCTCGCAAGCCCTGTGCCAAACGGGTCCGGATTCATTTCCGCGAAGGAAAAAATATCGAGAAATTATTATGTTAGTCGACGAATTGGCAAAGCCGGACCTGATGCCTGGCGCACGGTCCAATTCGCCTATGCATAAAAATAAGGCAGAGCCCGCCAGGGCGCTGCCTCATAAATAGTCGCTGATTGGCAATGCCGCTGGTTTAGCCGGGATACGCCGATAGCAGGGCTTCGATGTCTTCCCGCAAATACCGGTCGACAGCTTCGTTGGTCATGTCATTCGAGGAGACGAACTGCAGGAAGCGGGCGTTCTGTAACTGGAAGAGACAGTCGCCAAGCACATCGAGATCGGTATTGGCGCTGACGCCGCCTCGTTCCCTGAGTTTTTCGAGGATTTTGGTCAGTTGCCGGGCGAGTTCGCGGTCGAGCTGAGCATAACTCCTGCCGAACTGGGAATCGCCTTCGATGATGCTGGCCGCAATCACCTGGCGCCAGACCGCTTTGGTGAGGAACGAAAGCGCGTGCCGACGGATGACTTCGGCAAAGGCCGAAAATGTTTCCTCGATTGTATCGGGCGGCGCCTTGAGAAGCTCTTGCATCCGTTCCAGCAGGATGCTGTCGCTTTCAGAAACCAGGGCGAGCAGCAGCCCCGTCTTGGTGCCATAATAATTATAGACCGTCACCGCCGAGACTTCCGCTTCCTCGGCAATGGTCTCGATGGTGGTGGCTTCAAAGCCGTTGGCGACCAGCTGTTCGCGCGCGGCCTGCAGGATCTTACGGCGCCGGCTTTCCTTCTGGCGTTCGCGCAAATTGGTCATGGGCTGAATTCCAACGGCTTTTGAATGACATATGCGATTTCTATCATTTAAAAGCTTGATTGTCTAAAAAAATGTATTGCACAAAAAACTTTTATGTGACTAAAAATTCATAAAACAACAACAAGAACCAACCTTTCGGAGTCGTGACCATGAAGAACGGAATCAAATCATTCCTTGGGGCGCTGGCGATCGCAGGCGCTGCCGCAATTCCTTCGGCCCAGGCGAAGGAAACCATCAATGTCGGTATCTGCGTGTCCTGGCCGGGCTATGCGATGCTGAAGGTCGCTCAGGAAAAGAACCTCGTTCCTGACTATGACATGAACATCACCATTTTCGAGGATCCGCTTGGCGGGCACTCGGCATTGGCGGCAGGTCAGATCGACGTCTACGGCTGCACCGCGGATTACATTCCGCTGACCGTCGACAGCGGCACGGACGTTGTCAACGTGGCCTTCATGAACCCGTCCTACGGCGTTGACCACATCATCCTGGCGCCGGACGTCAAGCCGGAAGAACTGCCGGGCAAGAAGGTCAGCGCACCGCAGGCCTATATCGGTCACCTGCTGATGGGTCTCTGGCTCGACAGCCAGGGGATTACGCCGGATCAGGTCGAATGGGTCAACCTGAACGCTGACGAAGCGGTCGGGCCGATGCTCTCCGGCGACCTGTCCGCGGCCTATATGTACGAACCCTGGATCAGCAAGGTCCTGGAAGCGATGAAGGGCGCTCACAGCGTCGTCAACACCGCCGATCCGGCCATGCTGAAAACCGGAATTTTCATGGACTCCCTGTTCATGAACAAGGACTTCATCGCAAAGAACCGCAAAGCGGCAGTCGCGATGTTGAAGGCGCGTTGGGACGGTCTTGGTTACTGGCATGACCATACCGAAGAGACCAATGCGCTCATTGCAGACTATTTGCAGTGGCCCCTCGAAGACGTCGGTTACGTCATCGGCACGAACGGCAAAAGCTTTGAAGGCGGCATCTACATGTTCGACTTTGACGAGTCGGCACGTATGTGCGGCGTCCTTGACGGCGAGCCGCCGTTCGGCCTTGCCAACGGTTCCATGGCGGACGTGGTGGCGTTGACCAACGACTGGTGGATCAAGCTTGGTCTGATGAATAACAAGATCGATGCTGCTAAAGGTATCGACTGCAGCCTGATGGGTGATCTGGTAGCCAGCGGTTACCGGCAGTCCTTCACGGCTAACTGAGAAAAAGTGCGGCTCGCAGAACTGTGCATGCGGGCCGCACTTTTCCTTTCTCCCGCTGATCGAAGTCAGAGGGCATCATGCCAGATCCTGTTTCAGACAAATCATCCCGGCGGAAAATCTTCGCCATTCGCCAGCCCGTATCGCGGTTCCAGATCATTGTTTCGGCAATCGGTATCTGGGTCGTCTTCTTCGGCATCTGGTTGCTTGCAACCGAGACCGGCGCTGTAAACCAGCTTCTTGTCCCGGCGCCGCAGAAGGTGCTGGTGACCATCTACGAACTTTTTGTCGAACGCGGCTTTGCCTCCGATGTCGGCATCAGTATCGGCCGCGTGATTGTCGCCTTTCTCGCCGCATCCCTGGTCGCCATTCCGCTCGGCGTGGTGATGGGCGCCTTTCCGGCGGCTGAGGCAATCTTCAATCCCTTCGTTTCCGCCTGGCGCTACCTGCCGGCACCGTCGTTCATTCCGGTGCTGTTGATGTGGTTCGGCACCGGCGAGGCGCCGAAGCTGGCGCTCTTATTCATCGGCGTGGTGTTCTTCCTGATTACGCTGGTGATGGACCATACCAAGAATGTCCGTAACGAGCTGATCGAGACGGCTCTGACCCTCGGCGCGGGCCGCGGCACGATCGTGCGCTCGGTGATCCTGCCTGCCGTTCTGCCCAATATCGTCGTCGCCATGCGCCAGATGCTGGCGGTCACCTGGACCTATCTGGTGATTGCGGAAATCGTCGCGTCCACCACCGGTATCGGTGCCATGATGATGCGCGCGCGCCGCTTCCTGCACACCGATGAAATCATGGCCGGCATCATCGTGATCGGCGTGCTCGGCCTGACGTTCGACCTCCTGTTCGATCGGCTGCATCGCTGGCTGTTCCCCTATCTGCAGGAGAAACGCTGATGGCCCGGACAAACGAGACAATCGCGCCCGGCGAAACCATCCTGTCGCTGCAGAATATTTCCAAGAGCTTCGATCTCGGCCGTGGCCGTTCGGTGGAAGCCATCTCCGGTGTGTCCTTCGACGTCAAGAAGAACGACATCTGCGTCATTCTCGGTCCGTCCGGATGCGGCAAGTCCACGGTCCTGCGCATGATCGCCGGGCTGGAAACGCCGACCTCGGGGTTACTCGACCTGGAAGGCCGCCAGATCGCCGGCCCGGGCAGGGATCGGGGCATGGTGTTCCAGGCCTATACGTCCTTCGACTGGTTGAGCGTGCGCAAGAACGTCGAGTTCGGCATGAAGGTCAATCAGGTCCCGGCGTCTGAGCGCCGCGAACGCGCCGATCATTTCATCGAACTGGTCGGACTGACGAAATTTGCAGATGCCTATCCGACCCAGCTCTCCGGCGGCATGCGCCAGCGCGTGGCCATTGCCCGCACGCTCGCCAACGATCCGGAACTCCTGCTGATGGACGAGCCCTTTGGGGCACTCGATGCGGAGACCCGCTGGCACATGCAGGAACTGCTGGTGGAAATCGCCGAAACGGCCAACACGACCATCGTCATGGTCACCCACGACATCGAGGAAGCGATTTTCCTCGCGGACCAGATCGTCTTCATGTCGCGCCACCCTGGCCGCGTGAAGGAAGAAATCCGGCCGGAATTCAAACTGGGCGAGCGGATTGCCGACAAGGAAAAGGTCATTTCGCTTGAGGGCTACAGCGCCCTTGAACGCCACATCATGCGCCTGATGCGCGAAGAAGGTTCCAAGGAATGAATAAAGCAGTCACCGCGAAAACGCCCGTCATGATGTCGGAAATGACCTGGCCGGAATATGCAGAAGCGCTGAAGCGCAACCCGGTCGTCTTTATCCCGACCGGTGCGCTCGAACAGCACGGCCCCCATCTTCCCATGGCAGTCGACTACCTGCTGCCGTCGGCCATTGCCCGCGAAATTGCGACCGAAGTCGGCGGCGTCGTCGCAGCCCCGGTCACCTACGGCTACAAGTCCCAGACCCGCTCTGCGGGCGGTCCGTTCTTTCCGGGCAGCACCGGTCTTGACGGTGCGACCCTGACGGCCGTCCTGCGCGACATCATCCGCGAACTGGTGCGCCACGGCGCCCGGCGTATCTGTGTGCTCGACGGCAATTACGAGAACCTCTGGTTCCTGACCGAAGGCATCGACCTTGCCATGCGCGAGGTCGGCGACAAGGGCGTGCGCATCATGTGCCTGCAGCACTGGGAGTTCCTGACCGAAGAGACCCTGAACCAGGTGTTCCCCGACGGTTATCCGGGGATCGAACTGGAGCATGCCGCGGTTCTCGAAACCTCGCTGATGATGAACTTCCATCCCGAACTGGTGCGCTTCGAACTTGTGCCGGACAATGCGCCCGGCGATGCGCCGTGCTATGACGTCTGGCCGCCGCGCCGGGAATGGGTGGCCCCCGAGGGCTCGCTGATTTCCGCCAAGGGCGCGTCGCCCGAAAAGGGCGCACTGATCGCGGCACAGTACCGGCGCGATATTACCAAGGCGGTCAAACGGGAATTCTACGAACTGGGGTAGGCTCTGGTCATGCATGCGGCTTTCGATTTTTCCGACAAGACCGTCCTCGTCACTGGTGCAAGCCGCGGGATCGGTTACGGCATAGCAGAAGGATTTGCCCGATCAGGCGCATCCCTTGCCATTCTGGCGGAAGGCGAAGAGGTCCATGCGGCGGCGGAACGGCTGTCCGGGCTTGCCGTGTCGCCCGTTCGGGGCCTTCACTGCGATATCACCGATCGGAGCGATGTTGCCCGGGCGATTGCCGGATTTGACCGGGTCGACGTTCTGATCAACAACGCCGGTCTCGAACGGCCGACACCGCTGGGCGAACCGGATCCGGCTGTCGACGACACATTTGCCCGGGTAATGGCGGTCAACGTGACCGGCACTTACAACGTGACCCGCGAAGCCCTGTCGAAACTGCCCGACGGGGGCAGGGTGGTGATAACCTCCTCCATCTGGGGCAAGACCGCTGTTCCGGACTTTTCCGCCTATATCGCCTCCAAGCATGCCCTTATCGGACTGACCCGGACCTGGGCGAAGGAACTGGGCAGCCGCGGCATTACCGTCAATGCGGTCTGCCCGGGCTGGGTGAAGACCGAAGCCGCCATCCGTTCCCTTCACTCCATGGCAGCCAAGACCGGTACTGCGCCGGATGTCCTCCTGGACGAAATCGTTTCTGCACAGGCAATCGGCGGTTTGATGGAACCTTCTGATATCGCCGGCCTCTATCTGTTTCTGGCCTCCGATGCGGCCGCCAATATCACCGGCCAGGCGATCAATGCCGACCGCGGCGAGGTCATGGTATGAGCGGCGCCCTTCAAGGCAAACGGGCGTTGGTCACCGGTGGTTCGCGCGGCATCGGCCGCGCCATCGCATTGGCTTTTGCCTGCGAAGGCGCTCGTGTTGCGTTCTGTCATCCGGGTGACCCGCAGGCCGGGCAGACCCTGGCCGACCTGAAAAAATTCGATCCGGATGCGATGGCGTTTCAAGCCGATGTCTCGGTCGAACAGGATGTCTGCAACATGGTCGCGGAAGTCGGCAAAGGCTTTGGCGGCCTCGATATCCTGGTCAACAACGCCGGTATCCTGCGCGAAAAGCCGCTGCTCGACACCAGTGCCGCTGAATTCGACGAAGTGATCGCGGTCAATCTCAAGGGTGCGTTCCTGGTGTCTCGGGAAGCCGCCCGCCTCATGGGCCACCAGGCGACTGCCGAGGCACCTGCAAGGATCATCAGCATGGCGTCCGATCTCGCCTTTCTGGGCCGCGAGGCCATGCCGGCCTATTGCGCCTCCAAGGGCGGCATCGTTTCCCTGACCCGGTCCATGGCACGTGAACTGGCGCCAAGTATCCTGGTGAATGCCATTGCGCCGGGGCCTGTCGATACGGACATGACCAGTGTCGACACCATGAGCCCGGACGCCTTGGCGAAAGACCTTGCTACACCCCTGGCGCGCTTTGCCCGGCCCGACGAAATCGCTGCTCTTGCCGTCTATCTGGCGGGCGACGGCGCCCGTTTCGTTACCGGCCAGTGCTACGGCGCCAATGGCGGCAGTGCCATGTATTGACCCCCTGGAGTGAACCCCGTGGAGTGCACCTATGAGTGATCCTTTTTACCAGCCTGTATCCGGTTTTGATCTGCCGCGTTTTGCCGGCGTCCCGACCTTCATGCGCCTGCCGCATGTGGGGCTGGACGATCCGAAGATTGCCGATGTGCAGATTGGCCTGATCGGCGCTCCCTGGGACACCGGCACCACCAACCGCCCGGGACCGCGTCACGGCCCGCGCCAGCTGCGCGACCTGTCCACCATGATCCGCGCCGAAAACGGCGCCACCGGCGTCCGTCCGTTCGAGATGGTCAATTGCGCCGATATCGGCGACGTTGCGCCCAATCCTGCCGATGTGCAGGATAGCCTCAGGCGCTTTACCGAGTTCTACAAAAAGGTGAAGGCAAAGGGCGTCGTGCCGCTGACCGGCGGTGGAGATCACCTGTGCTCGCTGCCGATCCTGCGCGGCCTTGCTTCGGATGCGCCTGTCGGAATGATCCATTTCGACAGCCACACCGACCTGTTTCACAGCTACTTCGACGGCTGCATGTACACTCATGGAACTCCGTTCCGCCGCGCCGTCGAGGAAGGCCTGCTCGATCCCAAGCGGGTGGTGCAGATCGGTATTCGCGGCACGACCTACGACCGGGAAGACCGGGACTTTGCGGACAGCGTCGGCATTCACGTCATTCCGATCGAGGAATTCTTCAAGCGCGGTCTTGAGGATGTGATGGCCGAAGCGCGCGAGATCGTCGGCGACAAGCCCACCTATATCTCCTACGACATCGACTTCGTCGATCCGGCATTTGCGCCCGGCACCGGCACGCCGGAAGTCGGTGGGCCGAATTCCTTCCAGGCGCTTCAGGTCGTTCGCGAACTGGAGGGCGTCAACATCATCGGCGCCGACCTGGTCGAGGTCTCGCCGCCCTTCGATGCCTCCGGCGGCACTGCCTGGCTCGGCGTTTCGATCATGTTCGAACTGCTGTGCGTGATGGCCGGGTCGCTGACCCGCTAACGCCTGCTTACAACTGCTCCACATAGGTATCGAACGCATTGCGCACGGTGTCTATGTGACTGCGCATGACCTCTGCTGCGGCCTCCCTGTCGCCGCGCAGGATGGCTTCGACGATATCCGTGTGTTCCGCCTGGGACTGGGCAAGCCGCCCCAGGGTTCGGAACTGGGCCCGGCGAAACGGGGCGAGCCGGCGGCGGGTCGCAAGCGTCAGCTCCGCCAGGTAGCTGTTGTGGCTGCCGGCGTAGATGGCGTTGTGGAACTCCTCGTTGAGCTCGTGATAACGCTGCGGGTCGCCCTTGCGCATCGGCTCGGCCAGCGCCTCGAGTAGCGCTTCGAGCTCCCGGCGTTCCTTCCGGCTCATGTTGATCGCGGCAAGCCCGGCGCAGAGTGCCTCCATCTCCGCCATGGCCACGAACATTTCCTGAAGCTTTTCCGCGGACAGATAGGTAACGAAACAGCCCCGATGGGGCTTCAGTTCCACTAGTCCGCTGGTTTCCAGCTGCCGCAGCGCCTCGCGGATTGGTGTACGTGAGACGTTGAACCGGGCGGCGAGTCCCATCTCGTCAAGCTGGGTTCCCGGCGCCAGATCGCCCTTGACGATTTCATCGGCGAGTTGAAGCCGGATGTCTTCCGTGCGCGTGCGGCTTGCAGCCTTTATTTCGGGTTTTGCTGACACGATCGGACCCTGGGTGGGTGGAGACATTGCCGGAACTCTCCAATTCACCTAATCCAATCGGCAGGACGCGACAACCTGACGTTAGCATGGGTCATGACGCGTCAATCATGCTGACATGGGCAGCGACCACCCGCCAGCCGCCGGGCATGCGGACCCAGGTCTGCATTTGCCGTCCGACCTTGTTCGGCGCGCTGTCGCGATAAAACAGCGTCGAGGCGGTCGCGAAGTCGGTGCCATAGGTGGTGATGACCGTCTTGTCGAGCGTCCGCTCAAGGCCTGCAGGCGACCGCGCGGAGCGGAAGGCGGCGATCTCGTCGTAGCCGTAGAGGTTTTCCCCGCCGCCATACCGGATCGTCGTCGGGGCATCCAGAAACAGCCGGTCGAGCACCTCGACGTCATTGGTTACGAGCGCTTTTTCGTATTCTTCGAAGACTGCCTCGACTTCCGCCTTCACATCCGGATTGTCGATTTCCATCTCACAGCACTCCCGCCCGGGTGACGATGCGCTCCCGCAGGGTCTTAAGGAATGGAATGTCCCGGTACTGATCGTCCTGCACGAAGTCCCAGGCAACGCCGGTGGGCTGCGGGTAGGGCGTTCCGGTCTCGATCAGTTCCTGCTCGGTCGCAATGTAATGCAGGGCGCTGTCATGGGCCTGCATGATCACCTGATCATTGGGGACGACCTGACAGGAATGGACCGTCGTGGTCAAAAGCGTATCCGGCTTGAGCTTGCCCAGTTCGCGGAAGATGCCGAGCTCAAGATCGGCAAAGCCGCCGCCCTTGCCGGTGCGTCCGCCCTCGCGGGTAACGGCGACACAGCCGACGACGACGAAGTCGAGCATTTCCATGTCCTCGAATTCGACCGGTTCGCCGTATTCGACGAAGCCTTGCGAGACGGCAGCCAGTTCGAACTGGATGCCCTGTTTCTCCAGCTTTTCCGGGTCGAGCCGGACGAACGGGAAGGGTTTCACCAGTTCCGGCACGGGCGCATAGACGATCTTGCCGTCATTAAGGGCGCGCAGCCGGACCGGGATCTGGGGCGGGTCCGGATTGCATTTAACAGTGCGTGCAGCCTTCCAGGCGTCCAGTTTCGACAGATTGAGGGCGGCAAGGTCGGCGCCCGCATAGTTCGGAATCCGGCTATCGACCGGGCCGACGTTTACGCCGGTGTCGACCAGCGTTTTCCAGATGCGGTCACGGACCAGATCCTTGTCCGAATTGCGTCCTGCCCAGCGTGCGTCGCTCATGAGGTCCTCGTTATTTACTGAATTTGCGCCACGGGCGCAGAAGAAACACCCGTCGTCTGCAGATGATGGGCGACCCGAAGCGCCAGGTCCTCCCGCCAGGCCGGTGCGATCACCTGAACCCCGATCGGCAGGCTTGCGCCATCGAGCCACACCGGAACGGTTGCGACCGGCAGGCCGATGAAGGAAATCGGCTGGGTGAAGATCCCGATATTGGGCCGCGCCGGCATTTCCTCGCCGTCGAGCGTGATCGTCTTGGTTCCCGACGGCAGGGCGTGAAACGGCGTTGCCGGTGCCAGCAGGATGTCCACATGGGTGAAGAGTTCGCGCATCATCGCGCGGAACCAGCTCCTGAAACGCTGCGCCTGCTGCACCCAGACCGCCGGAACCATTGCGCCGGAGATGAACCGGTCGCGTGTGTCCGGGTCGAAATCCTCAGGCCGGTTCCGGATCCGCTCCAAATGCAGGGAAGATCCCTCGACAGTGGTGATCACATAAGCCGCCGCCCGGGCCCGTGCGGCTTCCGGCACCTCGATATCACCGATGGCGCCAAGTGCGCTTGCGATCAGGTCGACAGCCTGGAAGGCTTCCGGCATGGCCTTCTGCCGGAAATAACCGCCGGCGACGGCAATTTTCAGCCCATCGATTCCCTTGAAAAGTTCCGGCACCGTCGGCAGGACCGGCTTGTCCGCCTGGGCCGGGTCTTTCCGATCGGGGCCCTGCAGGACGTCGAAAACAAGCGCCAGATCCTCGGCCGAACGGGCAAGGGGTCCGAGATGGTCGAGGCTGCCGACGAAAGGGAAAGAGCCTGCGCGACTGAGCCGCCCATAGGTCGGCTTCAGGCCGAACAGGCCGCAAAAGGAGGACGGGACCCGGATGGAACCGTTGGTATCCGAGCCCAGGGTCACCGGCACCATGCCGGCCGCCGCCGCGGCCCCTGACCCGGATGAAGAGCCGCCGATCATGCGGGTCATATCATGCGGGTTCAGACAGTTTCCGTCGTGGACATTTTCCCCGGTAAAATCATAGGCATATTCGCCCATGTTCAACCCACCTATCAAGATGGCGCCGGCACCCTTCAACTTGGCAATAAGGGTGCTGTCGGCGGACGCTGGAGCATTCTCCCGGTTGATCTGCGATCCGGCGCGGGTCGTCACGCCTTCCATGTCGAACAGGTTCTTCACCGCATAGGGAACGCCGGCAAGAGGCAATTCCTCATCCCTTGCGATGGCTTCGTCGACCGCCCGGGCTTCCGAAAGCGCTCGATCCGCCGTGACGTCGGTGAAGGCGTTGATCTGCGGGTCGAGCTTGTCGACGGTCTGCAGCGCATGGGTCGCAACCGCCTCGGCGCTGATCTCGCCGCCGGCGACTGCCGACACCGTCTGGGAGGCCGTCCAGCTTTTCTGATCGCTCGGCAACCCGCTCATGGAAAGAACACCGGCGCAGCTTCGAGTTCGTCGTCGAGTGGAAACGACAGGACAAGGTCTGCTGCTTTTGCGGTTGCCGCAACATGGGCCTCGACCACCGGGCGCCAGTCGTCCTTGACGGTCAGCCCAATGACCGTCTCCATATGCGCCACATGCGCCTTTTCGTCGAATGGCTCGCTCACGATGCCGCCTCCTTTGCAATCGCCCGTTCCAGTGCCGCAAGCGGTGCCGTCCAGCCGACGATGCCGCCCTGCGCCCGGATCATCTCCAGCGTAGCGGTTTTGAATTTCGGGAAATAGCTTTCGGTCGCTTCCTCGATCAGCAGGCACTCGAAGCCGCGATCGTTCGCCTCGCGCATGGTGGTCTGCACGCAGACTTCCGTTGTCACCCCGGCAAAGATCAGGCTTTTGGTGCCGAGCTTTTTCAGGATCGGCCCGAGGTCGGTTGCGTAGAACGCTCCCTTGCCGGGCTTGTCGATGACGATCTCGCCCTCAATAGCGCCGCAGGCCGGGATGATCTCAGCGCCCGGTTCGCCGCGGACCAGGATCCGGCCCATCGGTCCGGGATCGCCGATGCGCAATGTCGGCGAGCCGCGGTCGCGTTTCGCAGGCGGGCAGTCGGACAGATCCGGCAGATGGTCTTCCCGCGTATGGATCACCGGCCAGGCTTCCTTGCGGAACAGGGCAAGCAGGTCGGCGGTCGGCTGCACGGCGCGTTGCAGGTGGGAAATATCGTTGCCGAGCGTTTCGCCGAAGCCGCCGGGCTCGATGAAATCGCGCTGCATGTCGATGACGATCAGCGCGACCGAGGCCGGATCAAACGTGAAGCCGAAGGGCTGAGCGTCAACGGTAATCATCAGTGATGCCCCGCCATGGCATGGCCGATTGTTGCCCGGTCCGTCTTGTCCATCGGCGAGGTGTAGGTGATCTTGCCTTCCGACATGACCGCGACCGTGTCCGCGAGTTCCAGGATTTCATCGAGATCTTCGGAAACAAGAAGCACGGCGGCTCCCCGATTGCGCTGGTCCATGATCTGGGCACGTATTTCCGCAACCGATGCGAAATCCAGTCCGAAACAGGGGTTGGCGACGATCAGGATATCGACCTCGCCGGACAGCTCCCGGGCGAGGATCGCGCGCTGGACATTCCCGCCGGACAGGTTCTCGATCGGTTCTTCCGTGGAGGGTGTCTTGACCCTGTAGGAAGCGATCAGGTCCCGGGCCTTCTGGCGCATGGGCGCCGGCGACAGCCAGCCCTTGAACGGCGAGATCGGTGCCTTGTCGAAGGTGCGAAACGCCATGTTTTCCGCAACGCTCATGCGCGGCACGGCGACATTCTTCAAAGGCTCCTCGGAAAAACCGAACACCTTGAAGGTGTCCATGAGCTTGCGCTCCGGCTCATAGGGCTTGCCGTCGATGAAGATACGGCCGTCGGACGGAGTGCGTTGGCCGGAGAGGACCTCGATCAGCTCCGACTGGCCGTTGCCCGAAACGCCAGCAATCCCAAGGATTTCGCCGCAGTGGACCTTCAGGTTGATCGCTTCCAGCGCGGGCAGCTGTTCGTCGTCCTCGGCAAAGAGGCCCGCGACCTCGAGCTTCAGCTTGGCATCCGCATGGACCTGACGCGCCGCGCTTTCCCGGATCGTGGTATCGCCGATCATCATGTGGCTCATGTCGTTCACCGACAGATCCGAGACCTTGCCCGCGCCGACCATGCGTCCGCGTCGCAGGACGGTGACCTCGTCGGCATAGGCGGTGACTTCCCGGAACTTGTGGGTGATCATCAGGATGGTGAGATCGCCCGCTTCGGTCATGCCCCGCAGCAGACCGAGCACTTCATCGGCCTCGTCCGGCGTCAGCACGGACGTGGGCTCGTCCAGGATCAGGAAACGCTGATCGAGATAGAGCTGCTTCAGGATTTCCAGCTTCTGCTTTTCGCCCGCCGAAAGGCCTGAGACGGGTACATTCAGCGGTACCTTGAACGGTGTGGTTTCCAGAAAGGCCTCCAGGCCCTTTCGTTCCTTTGCCCAGTCGATGATCGCGGGCGTGTCGGCTCTGGAAATCACCAGGTTTTCAGCCGCCGTCAGCGAGGGAACCAGCGTGAAGTGCTGATAGACCATGCCGATCCCGAGCGCATGCGCCGCGCGCGGGTTTGGGATTTCCACCTCAGCATCGTTGACCAGCACAGAGCCCTTCGTCGGCTGGTAGAACCCCATCATGCATTTGACCAGCGTCGACTTGCCGGCACCGTTTTCGCCTAATAGCGCATGAAAGGAGCCCGGCGTGACACGGATGGACACATCGTCCAGCGCAACGAGGCTGCCGAAGATCTTGGTCATGCCGATGGTTTCGACGCCGATCGCGCGGCGGACGTCAGCTTGGGTTTCGACAGCCAGGCTCATGGTTCAGGTCCCCGTTTCCGCGTTCTTCATCCCCGCCAGGAAGGCGGCGCTGTCCGCTACCGCCCCGAAGACGCCGCCCTGCATGGTCACCATCTTCAGCGCCGCCTCGTGGTTGCCCTTGTCGGTGGCGCCGCAGCAGTCGGACAGGATCAGGCATTCGAAGCCCCGGTCATTGGCCTCGCGCATGGTGGTATGGACGCAGACATCGGTCGTGATCCCGGTCAGGACGATGTTGCGGATGCCCCTGGTGTGCAGCAGCAATTCCAGGTCCGTTGCGCAGAAAGACCCCTTGCCCGGCTTGTCGATGATCGGCTCGCCGGGAAGCGGCGCGAGCTCGGGAATGATTTCCCACCCTGGCTCGCCCCGTACGAGGATCTTGCCGCAGGGTCCCGGATCGCCGATGCCGGCGCCGATCCGCTGCGACCGCCAGCGCTTGTTGGCGGGAAGGTCGGCCAGATCCGGCCGGTGGCCTTCGCGCGTATGGATAATGTGGTAGCCTTGCGCCCGCATGGCGGCGAGCACTTTTTTGATCGGCTCGATCGGCGCACGGGTCAGCGACAGGTCGTAGCCCATGGCATCCACATAGCCGCCCTTGCCGCAGAAGTCGGTCTGCATGTCGATGATGATCAGCGCTGTATTCTCCGGCCGCAGATCGCCGTCGTAGGGCCAGGGATAGGGATCGGCGGCAACCGGGCCGTCGCGTTCGCCCACCACTTCGCCGGTCTTGATATCGACAACGCTCATGCCCGCTCACTCCGCCGCATCGCTCATGGCCTTTTCGCCGAAAACCCGTGTCGGCGCGTCGAAGCTGCAGGAGGTGCCGTTCGTGTGCACCACCTCGTCTTCCCACGGCAGGCGGTATTTGCCGGCGGCGAGGTCGGTCATGTAGGTGTAGGGGCAGTCCTGCGCGCCACCCTTGACGGCAACATAGCCGCGATGGCCGAACTGGTAGATGTTGTTCTCGACGCCCCAGTTGATCCGGGCTTCGCGGACCAGATCCGGGCGGACTTCGGCAGTGATGATCTCGTTAGCCCGTCCGTTGGTGCCGTGCGCGATGATGGAGCCGTCGAAATTGACGATCATGCCTTCGCCCATGCTGTCGAAGGTGCCGTCGGTGCCGCACATGCAGACATTGGCGGTGACCATCAGGTTGCAGAAGGCATTGGACTGGTTCGTGAACTTCCACGAGTCGCGGATCGGCGCGGTGTAGCCGGCCGTGCGGATCATGATTTCCGCACCCTTGTAGGCGCACTCGCGCGCCATTTCCGGGAACATGCCGTCGTGGCAGATGATCAGCGCGATCTTCGAGCCCTTGGGGCCTTCAATCACCGGAATGCCCTGATCGCCCGGCTCCCACGGTTCGACCGGAACCCAGGGGTGCATCTTGCGATAGTAGAGCTTCAGCTCGCCCGTGTTGTCGATGATCAGCCCGGAGTTGTAGGGCATGCCGCCGGGGTTCAGTTCCATGATGGAAAAGCAGCCCCAGATATCGTTGTCGATACAGGCTTGCTTGAAAGCGGCGACTTCCGGTCCGTCGAGCGTGCACATGATCGCCGGGTTGGTGTCCATCGACAGGCCGTGCAGGGCGTATTCCGGAAAGACGACCATGTCCATCGAAGCCATGTTGCGCCGGGCCTTGCCGACCATGTCGACGATGACCTGGGTCTGGGCAGCCAGTTCGATCTCGTTGGTCACGACCGGCAGCTGCAGCTGGACCATGCCGAGAACGACACCGTTCGGCGATTTGTTGAGGCCTCCAAGTCCGTTCATGGATTCGCTCCTTATTTGGTGATGGAGAGTTCGCCGGGCGCGCCCTTCAGAGAGCGCTTGGGCGAGGTGCTGGCGATCATGATCAAAAGGGTCATGATGTAGGGCGCCGCGTTGAAGAAGTGGTAGCCGCGGGAAATACCGATCGACTGCAGGGCCGGGCCGAGCGCGCCGGCCGCACCGAACAGAAGCGCGGCGAGGAAGCAGTAAAGCGGGTTCCAGCGGGCAAAGATCACCAGGGCGACGGCCATCAGCCCCTGGCCGGACGACAGGCCTTCCGTCCAGCTACCCGGATAATAGAGCGACAGGAACGAACCGCCGACACCGGCAAAGAACCCGCCGACCATGGTGGAGAGCAGGCGCACCTGATTGACATTGATGCCGAGCGCCAGGGCAGCGGGCGCGCTGTCCCCGGTCGTGCGCACCGTCAGGCCCCAGCGGGTGTTCTTCAGCCCCCACCACAGGACGAAGGCGAGCACGATGCCGAGCAGGAACAGCGGGTTGATTTCCAGTGCCTGGCGCAAGGCCGGCATGTCTGTCCAGAAGCCGAAGGAAATGGACGGCAGGCGCGGTGCCTGCGGCTGGATATAGGCCTTGCCGAAGAAGAAGGCGAGGCCGGTGCCGAACAGCATCAGGGCGATGCCGATGGCGATGTCATTGACCTTGGGAAGCTTGCACAGATAGCCGTGCAGCGCGCCGAAGCAGGAGCCGCACAGGCCGGCGACCAGCACGCCCAGCCAGGGCGAGCCGGTGTGATAGGAAATTGCGTAGCCGGACATGGCGCCGAAGACGAGCGTGCCTTCAAGCCCGAGATTGATCCGGCCGGACTTTTCCGTCAGCGTCTCGCCGAGGCTGACGAAGAGAAACGGTGTCGAGACGCGGATCGCGCCCGCGAACATGGCGAGAAGGACCGTGGCAAGGGCAGAATCTTCGAACATGATCAGAGATCTCCCTTGGACCGGAAGAACGGCAGACGGCCGTAGAAGGTTTCAGACACCAGCAGCACCACGAAGATCAGTCCCTGAAGCACGAGCACGGTGGCATCGGGAAGATCCATGCGCCGCTGAATCAATCCGCCGGAAGCCGCGATGCCGCCGAGGAAGATGGCGACGGGCACGATTACCAGCGGATTGTGGCGGGCAAGGAAGGACACCAGAATGCCGGTAAAGCCGTAACCGGCGATCAGCGAGGCATTGGCCTTGCCGTGAATGGCGGCAACCTCGAAGAAACCTGCGAGCCCGGCGCAGGCGCCGGCAATGGCGCAGGAAATCACCATCAGCTTGCCGACCGGCAACCCTTGGGCCTGGGCCGCACGCAGGTTGCCGCCGGTGATCCGGGCCGCGAAGCCGAATGTGGTGCGGTTCATCAGCAGGTAGAGGAGGGTGGCCAGAACGATGCCGAAGACAAGGCCCCAATGGACGTCGGTACCGGGAATGGCGCCGATCATGTTGTCGCGCCCGATCGGCATGGTGGACGGCTTGTTCGGGTCCGAAGGATCGCGCAGCGCGCCTTCGACGAAAAAGTTCAGGATCGAGACGGCGATATAGAACAAAAGCAGCGAGGCGATGGTTTCATTGACGCCGCGGTAGTGCCGCAGGGCCCCGACCAGACCGATCCAGATGCCGCCCGCGATAATGGCCGCCAGGGCCATCACCGGCAGCAGAAGGAAAGAAGGCGCCCAGGGGATCATCGGGATGGCGATCGCCGCAGCGGCGAAGCCCCCGAGGACAAGAGCGCCTTCGCCGCCGATGATCACGAGGCCCAACCGCGCGGGAATGGCGACGCAGAGGGCGGTGAAAATCAGCGGCGAAGACCGCACCAGAGTGTTCTGCCAGGAAAAGCTGGTGCCGAAGCCGCCGCGCCAGACCAGTGAGAAGAAGTCGGCCGGCGATTTGCCGAGTGCCAGCAGGAATATGGAAAACAGCAGTCCGGAAACGATCAGCGCCAGGATCGGCATGATCACGAATTCGGAAGATCGCCGGAACCTGTCGAGTGTATCGGCCAGGGCGCTGCCCTGTCCGACCGCCATTCTGTCCGCTTTGGTCACATCGACCATGTGAATGTCCCCGTTGCCGTTAGCCTGTCCTGACCTGCATATGCACCATCACCCCGGCCGCTCGCCGGGGTGATGGATGTGAATTGCCTCAGGTGATCGAACCGACCACGCCCTCGATCAGGTAATCGGTCTGGTCGAGGGACGGATCGTAGTTGTCGAGGCTCGCACCGGCGGCTAGCAGAGGCGTGCCGTCCTGCTTGTTGATCGGACCGGTGAAGATCGGCTTGCCGGCCTTCACATCCGCACGGGCAGCGTCCGCGGCAGCGATTGCCGCTTCGCTTGCGCCGGCGCCGTAAGGCGTGCTCTGGACGAAATCGACGTCGAAGCCGCCGCCGGTGAAGTTCGGCAAGGTCTTGCCTTCCGCCAGATCGTTGGCGAACATCTTGTAGATGGTGGCCCACTTGTATTCTGCGCCGGTGATGAAGCCCTTCGGGGCGAGCGGGGCCTGGGAGGCATTATGGCCGCAGCACTTGATGCCGCGGGATTCAGCCGTTTCGATCACCACCTTCGGGCCGTCCACGTGGCAGGTCAGCACGTCGCAGCCGGCGTCCACCAGGGCATTGGCAGCTTCGGCCTCGCGCACCGGCATGGACCATTCGCCGGTGAAGATGACCTGGACGGTGGCGTCCGGGTTGACCTTCTTAGCGCCCAGCAGGAACGAGTTGATGTTTCTTAGAACGGTGCCGATCGGCTTGGCGGCGACGAAGCCGAGCTTGTTGGTCGTGGTCGAAAGGCCCGCGGCGACGCCGTCGATGTAGTGAGCCTGGTCGAGATAGCCGAAATAGCTGCCTGCGTTCTTGGGGTCTGCATCGGTCCAAAGGGGCGCTGCATGACGGAACTGCACGTCCGGATACTTGGCGGCAAGATCGAGGACGAACGGCTTGTAGTAGCCGAAGGAGGTGGCGAAGATCAGCTCGGCGCCGTCAAGATTGATCATGGATTCCATCGACTTCTGAACGGCGATGGTTTCCGGCACGTTTTCTTCTTCGACCACGGTCACGCCCGGCACTTCCTTCAGCGCGGCGGCAGCCACGGCGTGCGCCTGGTTCCAGCCGAAATCGTCGCGCGGGCCGACATAGACGATGCCCGCGGTCAGGCCGGCAGCCGATGCCAGGCGCGGCAGGCCTGCAGCTGACAAACCGAGCAGACCGGCTGCGGATGATTTCAAGAGAGAACGGCGGTTGAGTTCGAATTTCGACATGTTGCACCTCCTAAGGGACTGGAGCAGGGGAGCAGGGAGGAGCTCCGCCCGCGGTCTCGTTAAGGAGTTAGCAACCCGTGTGCCAACCGGTGCGGATCGATCGAACAGGTAGGCTATCTATTTGTAATCAAATTATAAAACCAAGAAAGGGAGACGCCTTGGTACGTGATCCGCACCAGGGCCGATCACGCACAAAAGCTAGATTGTATGCAATCAAAGGAAAAATGAATAATAAATAGGCATAATAAATTTGATAGGCAGGTCATAACGCGGACCTGCCTTGATCAGGAAAAAGACCCGATAGCTTTGCCTTTAAACGTGAAATTCGACGTTGATCTGGCCGCTGCCGCTGCTCGGGAAATAGTCGCAGAGCTGCTCGGCCTCGCCCGTGTAGGCGTCCCAGCCAAGGGCGGCGAACAGCATGATCGTGTCGGCCATCCCGCCTTCGCCGTCACACTTGACCGCGTAGTCGGGCAGCATTTCCAGGAATTCGGGATAACGGCGCTGACGCCACAGATCCAAGACCAGCATGTCCACCTGCCTGTTGAATTCGCTGGAGATGGAGGTCCAGGCATCAGGGCCGAGCTTCTTGTTCGGCCAGAGCTTGTGGGAGAGCGATCCGCTGGCCAGAAGAACCGCCTTTTCGCCTGACTGTTCAACGGCATCCCTGACCGCTTCGCCGACTTTGCGGATCTCGTCGAAGTCGGCAAACAGCGGCGTGGCGATCGAAACCACGGTCTGGGCGCCATCGGTGTTCATGTAGTGCATGGGCACGACGGTACCGTATTCCAGAGCCAGTGTCGGAACATGATGAGAGCGGATCTGCAGGCCCTTGTCCGCTGCCCGGGCGGCAATGGCGTCTGCAAGCGCCGGGTTGCCGGGAACGTCGTACTGGAGATCCTGGATCATGTGCGGCGCTTCGTGGCTGGTATAGGTGCCTTGGTGACGCGCATTGGCATTGATATGAAAACCGAAGTTCGACAGCCAGTGGGTATCGAAGACGATATAGGTCGTCGCGCCGCGGTCGCGGGACCGTTTGCCGATTTCGCGTAGCGACCTGATGGCCCCGTCGCGGCAGCCTTTCAGCGGCCCTTCCATTTCCGACAACAGGATTGAGGGAACATGTGTGATCTTGGCGGCCAGTACGATTTCGCCCATGACGTCCTCCCGGATAACATTGCCTATCTGCGCCGCGGTTGTGCGGCCGTGCAATTAATTGCGATGTTAAATAAACAAAGGCGAACAGGAATTGATCTAGATCATGCCCGGTCCGTGTTCCGGTCCGGTTGGCCGGGAAGCAGGTGAACTTCCCGGCCTGGCCGTCTTTTACGAGGCCACGATGTTATGCTCCGGACCGAAGGGGAAGCCGGTGATGTTTTCCGCCCCCGTTTCGGTGACGATCAGGATGTCGTGCTCGCGGTAGCCACCGGCGCCCGGCTGGCCTTCCGGAACCATGATCATCGGTTCCATGGAGACCACCATGCCCGGTTCCAGAACCGTCTCCACATCCTCGCGCAGTTCCACCGACGCCTCACGTCCGTAGTAGTGGCTGAGGACGCCGAAGGAATGGCCGTAGCCGAAGCTGCGGTATTTCAGCAAATCGTGGCTGCGGTAGATGTCATTGAGCGCGCTGGCGATATCGCAACAGCGCACGCCGGGTCTGATCAGCTTGAGACCGGCCCGGTGAACATCGCAATTGATCTCCCAGAGCCTCAGGTGCGCGTCGGAGGCGTATTCGCAAAACAGCGTGCGTTCGAGCGCCGTATAATAACCGAAGATCATCGGAAAGCAGTTCAGGCTGAGGATGTCGCCCGGTTCGATCTTCTTGTTTGTGACCGGGTTATGGGCGCCGTCCGTATTGATTCCGGACTGGAACCAGGTCCAGGTGTCCATCAGCTCCACGAAAGGGAACGAGCCGGCGATCTCGCGGATCATGGCGTTGGTGGAGGCGATCGCGACCTCGTGCTCGGGTACGCCTGCGGCGATCGCTTCCACGGTGGCCGCCCCGCCGATATCGCAGATGCGGGCGCCCTCGCGGATCAGGACATGCTCCTCAGCGCTCTTGATGGTCCTCTGGGTCATCACGTCGGCGGCAATGTCTACCAGATCTACGCTCGGCAGGGCGGCTTCCAGTTGGGCCTTAAGGTCCAGGGAAACATGATCGAACTCGATGCCGATCCGCTTGATCGACGGATTGGGCATCTTCAGCAGTGACTGGATCGCGAAGAAATAGTTGTCCCGCCGCCAGTCCGTATAGGTGAGGGCATTGCCATGGGTTCTGCGCCAGGGTTGGCCGCCGTCGATCCCGGCGGAGATGGTGGTCGCATCCGTTTCGGTGACCAGAAACCCGTATTTCCGGCCGAACGAACAGTAGAGGAAGCCGGAGAAATAGCAGATGTTGTGGTAGGACGTGAACAGGCAGGCATCGATCCGCCTGGCTTCCATCAGCTTGCGCAGTCTCGACTGCCTGCCGTCCATTTCGGCACCGGAGAAAGGCAAATACGCCTTTTCGCTGTTTTCCATTTCATAGATACGATCCATGTCAGCACTCATCTCGACGTCCTTTCTTCAGAACAGGGCCTTAAACGGAAAACGGGCCGGCCTCTTGAAGAAGAAGCCGGCCCGCCAGGCCTGATTTGATTTTGTTGTCTGCCAGAAAGATCGCTCGGCGATCTTCCTCCGGTGACTGGCGTACCGCCACCGGCCTCGGTGAGGAACAGAAGCGGGGTTTTATCCCGGCGTAAGACCGCGCAGGCGTTCGGACCGCCGGCGCAGAAGTTCAAGAACCGTCAGCAGGACGATGGAGATCGCCACCATCAGAGAGGCGACGGCGAGAATTGTCGGCGAAATCTGCTCGCGCAGGCCGGTAAACATCTGCCACGGCAGGGTTTTTTGGCCGGCGGACCCCAGGAAAAGCACGACAACGACTTCGTCGAAGGAGGTGATGAAGGCAAACAATGCCCCGGAGACGACGCCCGGAATGATCAGCGGCATCTGCACCTTGAAGAACGTCGTGACCGGATTGGCGCCCATGCTGGCGGCCGCCCTGACCAGGCTGCGGTCGAAGCCGACGAGCGTTGCCGTCACCGTGATGATGACGAAGGGCGTTCCGAGGGCCGCATGGGCCAGCACCACGCCCCAGTAAGTGCCCTGCAGGCCGATGCGGGAATAGAAGAAATACATGCCGGCGGCCGAGATGATCAGCGGCACGATCATCGGCGAAATCAGGATGGCCATGATCGCCGACTTGAACGGCACGTGCGACTGGGAAAGGCCGATGGCGGCAAGGGTCCCGAAACCGGTCGCCAGGATCGTCGCCACAGGCGCGATCAGGAACGAGTTGGTCAGCGCCTGTTGCCAGTCCGGATTGGTGAAGAAGTCATGATAATGCTTCAGCGAATAACCGGCCGGGTCGAATGCCAGCATTTCCTTCGTGAAGGTGAAGAAGTCCTCCGCGTTGAAGCTCAGCGGCAGAATCACCAGGATCGGGAAGATCAGGTAGAAAAAGATCAGCCCGCAGATGATCCTGAATCCATAGTACCAGAGACGTTGTCCGGTGGAGGCGTATGCAGGAAGGTCGCTCATCGTCAGCCTCCTAACCGAGCTTCACGTTATCGATGCCCACGATCTTGTCGTAGACGATGAACAGGATAAGAACCGCAGCGAGCAGCATCGTTCCGAGCGCAGCCCCAAGCCCCCAGTTCAGCGAGCTGGAAATATGGTATGCGATCCGGTTGGAGATGAAGATACCGCTGGTGCCGCCGACGAGTTCCGGCGTGATGTAGTAACCGATCGCCAGAATGAACACGAGCACGGCACCGGCGCCGATCCCGGGAACAGATTGCGGGAAATAGACCCGCCAGAAGGCGGTCCAGTCGGTCGCGCCGAGGCTCTTAGCGGCGCGCACATAGGACGGAGAGATCGTCTTCATCACCGAGTAGAGCGGCAGGATCATGAACGGCAGCAGGATGTGGGTCATGGCGATGATCGTCCCGGTCTGGTTGTTGATCATAACCAGCCGGTCTGTATTGGACACGACGCCGATCCAGACGAGGAAATCGTTGATAACGCCTTGTTGCTGCAGCAGGACCTTCCAGGCGGACGTTCTCACCAGCAGGGATGTCCAGAACGGCAGGAGAACGAGGATCATCAGCAGGTTGGACGTTCTGAGCGGCAAGGCTGCAAGAATGAATGCGATCGGATATCCCAGCACGAGGCAGGAAACCGTAATCACGATCGACAGGAACAGGGTTCGGCCGAACAGGAGCAGGTAGACCCGCTGATCCTCCGGCTTCATCTGGATGCCGTCCGGCGTCTGTTGCGCATCGACGGCCGCAAGGTAGTAGCCGGCGGTATAGGGCGGCGAGAACCGTTTCAGCGTTTGCCAGACATCAAGATCGCCCCAGTCCTTGTCGACCTCCAGGAACTGCTCCTTGTAGGGCCCTTCCTTCATCTTCTTGACGTGGCGGCCGGTCTTGCGGAACAGGCTGGACATGCCGGTTTGTTCGTAGTTCAGCCGTGAACCGAGCCGGGTGTGGGTTTTTTCCTTCACGGCGACCTTAAGGTCTGCGGCCAGCGCCGCAAAGACGGCTTCGTCGGGCAATTTCCCGGATGTCGGGTCCCAGCTCGCCAGTGCCTGAACCGTTTTGGGCAGCGTTTCTTCAACGATGCTGTTTTCGACGGAGCGAAGCAGCATGTCCGCAATAGGCAACACGAAGGTGACAATGACGAATAGCAGCAGCGGCGCGATCAACAGGAACGCCCTCAACTTCTCTCGGCGCAGGGCCTTTCGAAGGCTCGCCTTCAAAGGACGTCCGTCCTGTGTCGTCAGAACTGTATCGCTGGCTTCGCTCATTGGACTACCGGTCCCGGTTTATCAGTCAGATGGGTGGACGGGGCCTCATTCGGCCCCGTCCTGCGTCAGGGAGCGGCTTATTTAGCCAGCCAAGCCTGGAACTTGGCGTCGATGTCGTCCCGGTAATCAGCCCACCACTCGTAGTTATAGAGGAAGGTGTTCTTGGCGTTTGCCGGGTCGGTCGGCATGTGCGGAGCCATGTCGATGCCGAGGGTTGCGTGCTTGCCGACCAGCGGAGCGGACGACTTGCGTGCCGGGCCGTAGGAAATGTACTTGGCCTGGTCAGCGAGACGCTGCGTGTCGGTCGCGAACTTCACGAAGTCCTTGACCATGGCAAGACGGTCTTCCGGCAGGCCGGTCGGAATGATCCAGCCGTCAAGGTCGAACACCTGGGCGTCCCAGAGCATGGCGACCGGCTGCTTCTGCTCTTCGATCAGCGAGAACAGGCGGCCGTTGTAGGTCGAGCCGATCACGACTTCCTTGTCGGCGAGAAGCTGCGGCGTTTCAGCACCGGCAGACCACCACACAACCTGGTCCTTGATGGTGTCGAGCTTCGCAAAGGCGCGGGCCTGGCCTTCTTCTGTTTCCAGAACGTTGTAGACTTCGTCCTTCGGAACGCCGTCGCAAAGAAGGGCCCATTCCATGTTGTTGATCGGGCGCTTTTCAAGAGACCGCTTGCCGGGGAAGGTCTTCAGATCGAAGACGTCGCAGATGTCATCCGGTGTCTTGCCGTTCCATTCGGCAACGTCCGTGCGGTAGCCGAAGGTCGTGGAATAGACAATCTGCGGAATAAAGCATTCAGAAACCAGAAGGTCGCCGAAGTCTTCCGAAGCGGGCGTACCGTCCGGAGCCGCTGCGAGGTCCTTGTCGGGATCGATCGGCATGGCGAGGCCTTCGTCGCAAAGACGGATGGCGTCGGATGCCACGACGTCAACGAGGTCCCAGGTGATGTTGCCCGCTTCGTTCATGGCGCGCAGCTTGGCCACGGCCTCGGCAGAAGATTCGTCCCAGATCACGTTGATGTCCGGATGCATCTTCACATAAGGATCGGTGTAGGCGGCTTTCTGGGACGCCTGATATGCACCACCCCAGGACACGACGGTCATGTCTTTTGCCAACGCGGCGGTGCTGAACAGGGCCAGTGCAGACCCTGCAAGAATTGCTGTTTTGAGCTTCATAGATATAGCTCCCTCTTTCTGGTTATGAACGGGGTTCTCCCGTCTTCTCACCCGGGCAGGCACCTGGAGTGCGCCGCCAGTGATCTTATGCAACGGCGTCGAGCGCCTTGCAGTCGTTGAGCGACCAGCCGATCGGGACAATGTCTCCGGTTTCGAGCTTGCGCTTTTCGCCCCGGTTCCGCACCTTGACGACGAATTCGTCATTCCCGGCGACATTCATGCGCACGCGGATGTGGTCACCGAGATAGATAAGTTCCTCGATCCGGCCCTTGACCAGATTGTCCATCTGGTCGCTCGGATCGAACTCGACGCGTTCCGGGCGCAGTGACAGGGTTGTCTTGTCGCCCACGCCGCTGACATTGACCTTGTCGGCCTTCAGCCGGGTGCCGTCGCCGAGTTCCACCAGGCACTGGCTGCCGTTGACCTCGACCACCTTGCCGTCCAGCTTGTTGTTCTCGCCGATGAACTGGGCCACGAACGAGTTTTGCGGATCCTCGTAGAGCGAATCCGGTGTCGACAGCTGCTGAATGATGCCGTCGTTGAAGACGGCAACCCGGTCGGACATGGTCAGCGCCTCGGTCTGGTCATGGGTGACGTAGACGACCGTAACGCCGAGGTTCTCGTGAATGTGCTTGATCTCGTATTGCATCTGCTCGCGCAGCTGCTTGTCGAGAGCGCCGAGCGGTTCGTCCATGAGGACGAGTTCCGGATCGAAGACCAGGGCGCGGGCAACCGCCACGCGCTGCTGCTGACCGCCGGACAATTGGGCCGGGCGCCGGTTCCCGAAATCACCGAGTTCCACCATCTCAAGCGCCCGCTTGACCTTTTCCTGCTGCTCCGCCTTGCCCATCTTGCGAACCTGCAACGGGAACGCCAGGTTTTCGGCAACGCTCATATGCGGGAAGAGGGCATAGTTCTGGAAGACCATGCCGATCCCGCGCTTGTGCGGCGGAACGTTGTTGATCGGCCGGTCGTTCAGGAAAATTTCGCCGTGCGTCGCCGGCTCAAATCCTGCCAGCATCATCAGACAGGTCGTCTTGCCTGATCCCGAAGGCCCGAGCATCGTGAGAAACTCGCCCGGTGGAATGTCCAGATTAAGATTCTTAACGACCAGAGTTTCCCCGTCGTAGCTCTTCTGGACGTTTTCGTAGCGTACTGCCGCGCCCCGGTTATCCGCCATGCTGTCCCCAAGTTCTGACTTTTAATTCTTTTGTCGTCGAAACCTTTCGGCATCCGCACCCTTGATGGGTATCTGTTGATGCCGCTCGGTTAAGTCTCCGAAAGAAAAACAAAATCTGTGCGATAAGGGAAGGGGTTTGGAGGAAAAAAATGAGTAATTTTTGCACTTCGTTGCTTCAAAATTTAGCTCGAGGATATTTTTGCGGAAAATTTTGTTCAACGCAAAAAGGCCGGAGCCGCGAGGCCGGCTTCCGACTTGAAATTGCATTCCGGAAGGAGGCTGATCATAGGATCAGCCGGCGCCTTTCGATATGTACTTCCCGTCACGCGGGGCAGGCCGAACCGATCGGCCCGGCCCGTTCACCCGTCGTTATTTCAGGACCGCCGAAACGGCCTGCCTGGTCGCGTCGACCACCCGGTCGAGTTCGCTCTCCGTGATGCAGAGCGGCGGAGCAAATCCCAGAATGTCGCCCTGCGGCATCGCCCGGCCGATCACGCCTTCCGCCAGCAGCGCGGCGGAAATTTGCGGGCCGACCTTTTTGGCCGGGTCGAAATAGGTCCTTCCGGCTCGGTCCTCGACGAATTCGAGCGCGCACATCAGGCCTTCGCCGCGGATGTCGCCGACATGAGCGTGGTCCTTGAAGGCGTCGGTGAGTGCAGCCTTGAAATAGGCGCCGGCCTTGGCCGCATTTTTGACCAGCCCGAGCTTGTCGATCAGTTCCAGGTTCGCAACGCCGGCCGCCGCACCGATGGGGTGGGCCGAATAGGTCCAGCCATGCCCGATCGGACCGAATTCGTCCGTGCCTTTTTCCAGGACGGTCCAGACCTTGTCGGAGACGATGGAGCCGGAAAGCGGCGCGTAAGCCGACGTCAGGCCCTTGGCGATGGTGATGATGTCCGGCTCCATGCCGTAGTGATCGGACCCGAACATGCTGCCGAGACGCCCGAATCCGGTCACCACTTCATCGGCGATCAGCAGGATGTCGTGTTTTTTGAGGATCGCCTGAATTGCTTCCCAGTAGCCGGCCGGCGGCGGTGTGATGCCGCCGGTTCCAAGAACCGGTTCTCCGATGAAGGCGCCGATCGTGTCGGCCCCTTCGCGCTCGATCAGGGCTTCCAGTTCGGCCGCGCAATAGGCAACGAAGTCGCTCTCCGACATGGACAGGTCATCGCGCCGGAAATAGTCCGGGGCAACCGTATGCAGGACCGTGGAAAGCGGCAGGTCGAACTTCTTGTGAAACAGTTCCAGTCCGGTCAGCGAACCGGTCATGAGGCCTGAGCCGTGATAGCCGCGCCAGCGGGAGATGATCTTCTTCTTCTCAGGACGGCCGATAATGTTGTTGTAGTACCAGACCAGTTTGATGTTGGTTTCGTTGGCATCGGACCCGCCCAGGCCGAAATAGACCTTGGACATATGTTTCGGTGCCCGGTCCATGATCATCTTGGCCAGGGTAATGGAGGCTTCCGTGCCGTGACCGACATAGGCGTGGTAATAGGCAAGTTCCCGCGCCTGTTCGGCGATCGCATCGGCAATTTCCGTCCGGCCGTATCCGACATTCACGCAGTAGAGGCCGGCAAACGCGTCAAGCAGCCGGTTTCCGTCCCGGTCTTCGATGAAGACGCCGGAGCCGCCGGTGACGATCCGGTTCGGGCTCTCGCCGCGCGCATGCTGGGCGAGATGCGTTGAAGGATGGAAAAAACTCGACCTGTCCCATTCATCGAGCCTGTCATTCTTCAACATCGGTCTTCCTTTCCTATGATCAACGTCTGTTTGCAGGTTTGGTTCCGGTTCACGCCCAGTCGCGGCAGACGTATTTCACGTCCATGAAGGCTTCCATGCCGAAGCGGGCGCCTTCACGCCCGATGCCGGACTGTTTCATGCCGCCGAACGGGATCGGCGCGCCGGTCACCTTGGTCCGGTTGACCGCGACCATGCCATAGGCAAGTCTGCGGCTCGCCCGGTAGATCCGGCGCGGATCCTTCGTGTGGAGATAGGCGATCAGCCCGTATTCGGTTTCGTTCGCAATCCGCAGGGCCTCTTCTTCACTATCGAATGCGGCGACCGCGGCGACCGGGCCGAAGGTTTCTTCCCGCATGATCAGGGCGTTGGCGGGAACGTCCGCAAGCACCGTCGGTTCGAAGAACAGGGATCCGACGGCGTGACGTTTGCCGCCGGTCAGAAGTTTCGCCCCGAGGGCGAGCGCATCTTGAACATGCGCTTCCTGCTTTTCGACAGCACGTTCGTTGATCATGGGACCAATATCGCTGTCGATCATCCCGGGGCCCGTCGTCAGTGCGGCGGTGCGTTCTGCAAAAGCGTCACAAAAGGCGTCATAGACGGGCCGCTCGACAAAGATCCGGTTGGCCGCGAGGCAGTCCTGGCCGGAGGTGGCGAACTTGGCGGAAACGGCCTGTTCGACGGCCTTGTCAATGTCCGCATCGGCAAAGACCAGCATCGGGGCATGGCCGCCGAGTTCCAGGACCAGGCGTTTGATGGTGTCCGCGCTGTTGCGGTAGAGCAGGCGGCCGACTTCGGTGGAGCCGGTGAAAGACAGCGCCCGCACCCGCGGATCGTCGGTCCACGGCGGGACGATTTCCGACGCCGTACCGGTCAGGACGTTGAAAACGCCGGCCGGCATGCCCGCCTGATCGGCCAGTTCGGCAAGCGCAAGCGCGGAAAACGGGGTTTCTGCCGAAGGGTGGACCAGGACGGTGCAGCCGGCCGCAAGCGCCGCGGCGGCCTTGCGGGTGATCATGGCGGACGGGAAATTCCAAGGTGTGACCAGAGCCGCAACCCCGACCGGCTCGCGCCACACTTCCATTTCCGCATCCGGCAGGTGAGAGGTGACGCCTTCGATGTTCGGGCGCTTGGCTTCTTCCGCATAGAAGGAAACAAAAGACGCGGCGTAGTCGATCTCGCCACGGGATTCGGAAAGCGGCTTTCCCTGTTCCCGGGTCATGATGACGGCAAGGTCTTCCCGGTTTTCCAGGATCAGATCGTGCCACTTCATCAGATAGGCGGCGCGTTCCTGGGGCAAAAGGGACGCCCAGGGCTCAAAGGCCCGGTCGGCACATGCCACCGCGTCGGCGCTTTGTCCGGCGGAGAGTTTTGCCACATCGCCAAGCCAGGAGCCGTCGGCAGGGTCGGTTACGGCAAATTCGGACCGGGTATCGGAATCCAGCCACCGGCCGTCCACATAGCCGAACCGCCGGATCAGATGGCGGTTGCTGATCTGGGCAAAAAGCGATTTGCAAAGAGGTGCATCTTCAATGGTTTGCACGGTGCTCTCATCCCTGGCTGACTTGAAACAAAGCCTACAGGGACGGGCGAAGACGATTTGATCGAAATTAGGGGGCTTTGCAGATGATTTGACTGAATAGGGGCCTTGTTACCGAGGATCATTCCGTTTCTCGGGCTACCCTTCGGCCGCTTCATCCGAAAACGCCGGCACCAGCTGATCGAGAGGGAGAGACGTCCCGGTTTTCACAGCCTTTGTCATGACATAGGTGAAATAACGCACCACGCCGAGACCCTGGTCGAGAAGGTCGTCAATCAGCCGCTGGTAGGTATCGATATCGCGTGTGACGATCTGAAGAAGGTAGTCGAGACCGCCGCCGATTGCCCAGCACGCGGTTACCTCGTCGCGATCGCGAATTGCCTGTTCGAACCGCTGGAAATATTCCGCCCGGTGATGTTCCAGTTCCATGGTAACGAAAACCGTGACGTGGGGTGCGATCTGCTTCAGGGAGATCCGGGCGTGATACCCCTCGATGATGCCGGCCTTTTCAAGCCTCTCGAGCCGTTTCCAGCAGGGACTCGGACTGAGATTGATTTTCTTGGCAAGGTCCGCCTTTGAAATGCGGGCTTCATTTGCCAGCACCTTCAGGATTTGCAGATCCCGGTCGTCCAATTTCAGCATCGGGTCTTGACCTTAAGTATCGGATCAAACCGAAATTGTGGTGCCGATATCCGTCTTTTCCAGGCGATGCCGGGCAAAGGTCGCGATGGCGGTATCCTGAACGCCTGTGCCGGTAAGATCGCAGAAAGTGATGTCGTCATCCTTCTGGCGGCCATCATGGCTGCGACTGACGACGTCGCCAAGCTCTATTATCGAGTTGCGGTCCTGAATAGCGCCGGCTGCGAGCGCGCTTCTGAGTTCACCGAGCAGCTCGCATTGGGAGATCCGGTCGCAAACCACGAGATCTGCCTGTTTGAGCACGTCCGGATCGATTTCATTCTTGTCGTCCTGATCCGATCCCATGGCGGTAATGTGAAGGCCCGGATGCAGCCAATCGGCCGACAGGACCGGCTCCTTTGCCGGGGTCGTTGTCACCACCAGCTGGCTTTGGGCGACGAGCCGTGACGGATCTTCAACCGCTTCAACCGGAATGCCGAGGCTTTTGGCGAGATCCGTGGCGGTGACTTTCGCCTTTTCCATGTTGCGGCCCCAGACAAGGGCCCTTTCAAACGGCCGCACAAGGTGGGCGGCCTGCAGTTGCAGCCGCGCCTGCACGCCCGTGCCCATGACACCGGCGGTCCTGATCGTCTTCGGTGCAAGGTGTCGCGCAGCCACGGCGCCGGCTGCAGCGGTTCGAACGTCGGTGAGGTAGCCGTTGTCGAGGAACACGGCTTCCACGAGCCCGGTCTTTGCCGAAAACAGGATCATCAGACCGTTGAGGCTCGGCAGACCGATCGACGGGTTGTTGAAGAAACCCGGGCTGACCTTGATCGCAAACCCGTCGAAACCGGGCACATAGGCGGTTTTCACATCGACTTCCGCGTTGGCGTCCTTGAGCGCCATGGACAGCACCGGCGGCATCACGACCTTGCCGGTCGCAAGCAGGCCGAAGGCCTTTTCGACGCAATCGACCGCCGCCGGGTCCAGATGGACCACCCGGCGCAATTCGGTTTCGGTCAGAATTTTCATGTCATGCGTCATAGGCTTTGCCCTGTACGAGTGTGTCGCCGAGTTTGACCGGGCGGCCGCTGATCGCGTCGGTAAACTGGGCCATGTCCACATTGCGCCCGGTCACGATCGTGGCGGTCGGGCCCTTCGGTTTCGGCAGCTTGTCCGCCAGAAGCGCGGCGATGCCGACGACACTGGCTCCTTCGGCAACGTGGCTGTCCTCAAAATAGAGCGTTTGCAAGGCCCGGTAGATCTCTTCTTCGCTCACCAGAACAATATCGTCGAGCAGGGTCCTGCACAGGCTGAAGGAGAGCCGGTTATTCAGGCCGATACCGCCGCCCAGCGAATCGGCGAGACTTGCAACTTCGGTCACCTCGACGGGGCGTCCCGCCTTGATCGACGCATCCATGGCTGCACCGCGGTCCATGGAAATGCCGATCACCCGGATGTCCGGATTGATCGCCTTGGCGGCAAGGGCCACGCCTCCGGCAAGTCCGCCGCCCGACAGGGGAACAAGCAGCATGTCCAGGTCCGGCCGGTCCTGGAGCATCTCCAGTCCGACGGTGCCCTGGCCGCTGATGACATGCCTGTCATCGAAGGGCGAGATGTCGACGAAGCCATCCGTTTCGCAAAGGCGCAGGCACTCGGCCATGGCATCGTCCTGGCTCGTGCCGACGATCCTGACCTCGGCGCCGAGCGCCCGGATCCGGTCGACCTTGTTTTTCGGAACGAGGGACGACATGCAGATGGTCGCCCGGATGCCCTGTTGCCGCGCGGCATAGGCGACCCCGCGTCCATGGTTCCCGGTCGAGCAACAGGTGACCGCCTTCGTCCCCGCCGGCGCGCTCAAGATGGCATTGGTCGCGCCCCGGAGCTTGAAGGCGCCGGTCGGCTGCATGGTTTCCATCTTGAGAAGAAAGGGTACGCCGGCTCTCTCCGACAGGAAGGGGGAGGGGATGAGCGGCGTACGGACGACCTCACCGGCAATCGTCTTTTGTGCGGCGAATACGTCGGCCAGCGACAGGGACATGCGTCGGGGTTCCTCTATCGGGAGCGGTCATCGGGCAAGGGCGTCTTTCTTGTTGTGTACAACATCGCATAAAAATGACGCCGGTCAACGCAATCCTGCGAAAAAAACTTGCATGATTTGTGTTTTAGGGAAACTGTTGTGCACAATAGCGGTGTAGTGGAGACGCGTGACCATGCCAGCGAATGATTTGCCGTTCAGTTCCGCCGAATATGACCGTCGTATTGCCAAGGTCCGCAAGGAAATGGCGCGCCGGGATATCGACGTTCTTTTCATCGAGGATCCGTCAAACATGGCCTGGGTCACGGGCTACGACGGCTGGTCGTTCTACGTCCACCAGGGTGTTCTCGTGTTTCATGACGAGGATCCGATCTGGTGGGGGCGCAGCCAGGACGCCAATGGTGCGCTTCGAACCGTCTGGATGGCGCCGGATCGGGTCGCCAAATATGCCGACAAATACATCCAGTCGAGCCGGCTACACCCCATGGAAACCCTTGCCGCCATTCTTCGCGACAAGGGCTACGGCGGCAAACGGATCGGGGTCGAGCTGGAAAACTACTATTTCACTGCAAAGGCTTTCCTGACGCTCAACGAAGAACTTCCAAATGCCACTTTCGTCGATGCGACGGCGCTTGTGAACTGGCAGCGCACGGTGAAATCTGACGAGGAAATCGTCCATATGCGCAAGGCTGCGCGTATTTCGGAAAAGATCATCGACGGTATTGTCGCACGGGTCGAACCGGGCGTGCGCAAGGTCGATGTCGTTGCCGAAATCTATGCAGACGCCGTCCGGGGCCTGGATGACGCCTGGGGCGATTATCCGGCGATCGTGCCGCTGTTGCCGAGCGGCGCCGATGCCGCTGCCCCGCATCTGACCTGGGACGGTCGGCTGCTTGAGAAAGGCGAGGCCACCTTCTTCGAGATTTCCGGGTGTCACCGCCGCTATCATGCGCCGCTCTGCCGAACTGTCTTCCTCGGCAAGCCGCCGCAATTCATGAAGGAGGCCGAAGCTGCCCTTGTGGAAGGGCTGGAAGCCGGCCTGGAGGCCGCCGTCGCCGGCAACAGGGCGGGCGATATCGCCAGAGCCCTGGCAAAGCCGCTGGAGGCGGCCGGAATCGAACGCGGCTCCCGGGCGGGATATCCGATCGGCCTGTCCTATCCGCCGGATTGGGGCGAACGCACGATTTCGATCCGCGATGAGGACGAAACGATCCTGGAGCCCGGAATGACCTTCCATTTCATGCCCGGCCTCTGGATGGACGACTGGGGGCTTGAGATCACCGAAAGCATTCTGATCAAAGAGAAAGGCCCGGCGGAGTGTTTCTGTTCCAAGCCTCGCAAGCTCTACGTGAAAGACTGACGGGGCGCGTGTCATGAGCCTCATGAACGACACGATCGGGATTCTGGACCGGCTGATCGCTTTTCCGACGGTGTCCACCGACAGCAATCTGGAACTGATCGTCTATGCGTCGGAACTGTTGGAACACCACGGGTTCCGCACGACGGTCTCGCGCGACGACACCGGCAAGAAGGCCAATCTTTTTGCCACGCTCGGTCCGGATGCGCCCGATGGCATCGTTCTGTCGGGCCATTCCGACGTGGTACCGGCGGATGCGGAGGACTGGACATCCGATCCCTTCCGGCTCCGCCAGGATGGCGACCTGCTTTTCGGCAGGGGCACCTGCGACATGAAGGGCTTCATCGCCGCGGTGCTGGCCATGGCGCCGGCCTATGCCGAATTGAACCTTCAGCGTCCCCTGCATGTGGCCCTGACCTATGACGAGGAAACCGGCTGCTTCGGCGCCCGGCATCTGGTCGAGGAACTGAAAGCCCAGGATATCCGCCCCGCGGTTGCCATCATCGGCGAACCGACCATGATGCGGGTGATCGAGGGTCACAAGGGCTGTTACGAATACACCACCTGCTTCCACGGCACGGACGGGCACGGTTCGGATCCCGACCGGGGCGTCAACGCCATCCATTATGCGGTACGTTTCATGACGCGGCTCATGGAACTGGGTGAGACGGTGAAGGCAGGCGCCAAATTCTCCAACGAGCGCTACCAGCCGCCCTGGACGACCGTCCAGGTCGGCCGGATCGAGGGCGGCAAGGCGCGCAACGTGATTGCACGAAACTGTTCGGTGGAATGGGAGATGCGCCCGGTCCGCCAGGCCGATGCCACGATGATCAAGGACGCGCTTGAAGAGTATTGCCGGACGCAGCTCCTGCCCGAGATGCAGGCGGTCTCCGAAGATGCGCGCATTGTTACCGAAATCATTGGGGAAGTTGCCGGACTTGAGGTCATGTCGGACAACGAGGCACGGGATATTGTCTGCCGATTGACCGGGTCGGACCTGTGCGACGTGGTGGCGTTCGGAACCGAAGCGGGCCTGTTCCAGTCGCTTGGCATGTCGGTCGTTGTCTGCGGACCGGGATCGATCGCCCAGGCCCACCAGCCGGATGAATATGTCAGCATCAGCCAGATGCAGTCCTGCCTCGATATGTTGGCCGGTTTGTCGGCAACCCTGGAGCAGCGGTCATGAAACCGTCCGATGAACTGGTCGCTGCGCTCGAAGAGGCCGGCAGTGCCCAGGAACGGTTCGAGATCATGTATGACACGCTCCGCGACCGGATCAGCGTATCGGACTATCCGCCGGGAACGCGGCTCAGCGAAGAGGCGCTTGCCGCCGAGTTCGGAGTGAGCCGCAGCCCTCTTCGCAAGGCGCTCAAGATCCTGGAAGCAGACGGCCTTCTGCAGTCGGTCCAGGGGGTCGGAACGATCGTGACCGATGTCGATCTCGATGAATTGACCCAGGTCTATCAGTTGCGGATGGAGCTCAACGAACTGGTCGGACGGCTCTCGCCGAAACATCCCGACGAGACAACCCTGGCGCTGTTCGAGGACATCAGAAAACGCGCGGAAGCGCTGCGTTCGGCGCCGGACATGAAGATCTTCGCCAGACTGAACATCGATTTCTTCCATGTCTTTGTACGGCTTACCGACAACCAGCCGCTTGTGGAAGTCTCAGAGCGATTGTTTTATCAGACCTGCCGGATCTGGTTGAAAATGATCCCCATGATGGATCTCGCAGAAGAAGTCGCCATTTTTGCGGGCGAGATAGCCGCGATCACCGATGCGGTGCGGCTTGGCGATACGGAAGCCGCCGGTCACATCCGTAGAGCCCATCTTTCCATGGGCTTTGCCCGCCTGAAAGGTCACGCCCGCCGCCACACGTTATAGACGGTTTGGCCGGCTCGTCCGGAAGCAGGCGCAACGTGGCCAGACAGCTGGCCCGGCAAACCATTGATCCACGTCATTTCAAATGCCGTGTCCTCCCGTTAGGCTTTCCGGACAACAAACTGCAACCTGCAGGAAAGGGCCGGGAGGATGGCTCGGGAGATTATCCGTAAGGATACGGCGTATGCCGCGAAGGCGAATATGCCGGACTACGACAAAGAGCGTGCATCCTTCAGTTGGGAGGATGCCAAGGCAGAGCTCGACGGTCTGCCCGGCGGCAAGCTCAATATCGCCCATGAAGCCCTCGACCGGCATATCGCCAATGGCAATGCGGACAAAACCGCGTTGCGCTGGATTTCCAAGGATGGCGAACCGACCGATTTCAGTTATCGGGACCTGATCGGGCAGACCGCCCGTTTCGCCAATGTTCTCCGAAGCATCGGCGTGGAAAAGGGCGAGCGGGTTTATTCGCTGCTCGGCCGCGTCCCCGAACTTTACGTCACGGCTCTTGGAACGCTCAAAGCCGGCAGCGTGTTCTGCCCGATGTTTTCCGCCTTCGGTCCGGAGCCAATCCAGTCGCGTATGGAGATCGGCGGCGGCAAGGTGCTCGTCACCACCAAGGCACTCTACCGGCGCAAGGTCGCCGGTATCCGCGATCGCCTGCCGGAACTGAAGGAAGTGCTGCTGATCGATGGCGACGGCAGCATGGACGGAACCCGCAATCTTGCAGCCTTGATGAAGGACGCATCGCCAGACTTCCCGGTCGAACCGATGGATCCGGAGGATATGGCACTCCTGCATTTCACCAGCGGCACGACCGGCAAGCCGAAGGGCGCCGTTCATGTCCATGGCGCCGTCGTCGCCCACAAGACGACTGGCCGGATCGCCCTCGACCTGAGACCAGAGGACACCTTCTGGTGCACCGCCGATCCGGGCTGGGTGACCGGCACGTCCTACGGCATCATTGCGCCCCTGACGATCGGCGCCACCATGATCGTCGATCAGGCCGAATTCGACGCCGAGCGCTGGTACCGGATCCTGGAAGAGGAAAAGGTCACGGTCTGGTACACGGCGCCGACCGCGATCCGCATGCTGATGAAGGCAGGAGCGGACATGGCGAGGGCCCGTGATCTTTCGCGCATCCGCTTCATGGCAAGTGTCGGTGAGCCGCTCAACCCGGAAGCCGTCGTGTGGAGCAACGATGTTTTCGGCATGCCGTTCCATGATAACTGGTGGCAGACGGAGACCGGCGGTATCATGATCGCCAATTACGCTTCCATGGACGTCAAGCCCGGCTCCATGGGCAAGCCCTTGCCCGGGATCGACGCCGGCATCGTCGCCCGGCAGGACGGCGGGGTGAACGCGGTCGACGATCAGATGGTGATCGGCGAACTGGCGCTGAAGCCTGGTTGGCCGTCGATGATGCGCGCCTATCTGCATGAGCAGGCCCGCTACGACAAATGCTTTGTCGGTGGCTGGTATCTGACCGGCGACCTCGCCATGCGCGACACGGAGGGGTATTTCTGGTTTGTCGGCCGTGCCGATGACGTCATCAAGAGTTCCGGCCATCTGATCGGCCCGTTCGAGGTTGAAAGCGCGCTGATGGAACATGAGGCCGTCGCCGAGGTCGGGGTGATCGGTATTCCGGATGAAACGGCGGGCGAAATCGTCAAGGCCTATGTGGCGCTGAAACCGGGTTACGAGGAAAGTGATGATCTGCGCCTGGACCTGATCGGCCATGCGCGCAAGCGGCTCGGTCCGGCCGTGGCGCCTAAGGAAATCGCCTTCCGGGCGAACCTGCCCAAGACCCGCAGCGGCAAGATCATGCGCAGGCTTTTGAAAGCGCGTGAACTCGGACTTCCCGAGGGCGATATCTCCACCCTGGAGAGTGATGAAAAATGATTGATTCCGGCCCCGCACAAGCTCTGAAAAAAGACCTGAAACCGCACCTGACCCGCGCGCACGCGCTTGACCTGCTCAAGGCGATGATCCGCATCCGGCGTTTCGAGGATAAATGCGCGGAACTCTATACCCGGGAAAAGATCCGGGGCTTCCTGCATCTCTACGACGGTGAGGAGGCGATCGCAGCCGGTGTGATCCCGGTTCTGACCGAAAACGATCGGCTGGTCGCAACGTACCGCGAGCATGGCCATGCCCTGATGCGCGGACTGCCGATGAAAGACGTTCTGGCCGAGATGTACGGCAAGGCGGAAGGCTGTTCCGGCGGCCGGGGCGGCTCCATGCATCTCTTCAGCGCCAAGGCCAATTTCTACGGCGGCAATGCCATTGTCGGCGGCGGCCTGCCGCTCGCCGTCGGACTGGGGCTTGCCGACAGGATGCGGAACGAGGATCGGGTGACTGCCTGCTTCTTCGGTGAGGGTGCGGTCGCCGAAGGCGAGTTCCATGAAAGCATGAACCTTGCCTCGCTTTGGCAGCTGCCGGTTCTCTTCGTCTGCGAGAACAACGGCTATGCCATGGGCTCCGCGCTGGCCCGCACGGAGTCGGAGACGGATATCCACGCCAAGGCGGCGAGCTACGCGGTCCAAAGCGAAGTCGTTGACGGCATGGATATCGTTGCTGTCGAGGCCGCTGCCCGCCGGGCCCTGGCAACGATCCGGGAAACCGGGAAACCGTTTTTCCTGGAATGCCGGACCTATCGTTTCCGGGCCCATTCCATGTTCGATGCCCAGCTTTACCGGGACAAGCAGGAAGTTGAGGAGTGGCGCAGCAAGGGGCCAATCCTGCGTTTCCAGACCTGGCTGGAACAGACCGGAATGCTGCATGCGGCCGACCTGGAGCGGATCGAGGCGGACGTCGAGGCGGAAATCGAAGAGGCGGTGGCCTTCTCCGAGGCGGGAACGCTGGAACCGGTCGGGGACCTGACCAGATATGTCACGGCGCCGGAGAGGCCGGAGCCGCCGGCCGTACCGGAACCTTCGGGCGAAACCATCACCACCACCTATCGGGAAGCGGTCAAAGCGGCGATTTCGGAAGCCTTGAAGCGTGACGACCGGGTGTTCCTGATGGGCGAGGATGTCGGTGCCTATGGCGGCTGCTATGCCGTTAGCATGGGATTGTTCAATGAGTTCGGACCAGACCGGATCCGCGACACGCCCTTGTCGGAGTCCGGGTTTACGGGTGCGGGAATCGGCGCCGCCATTGCCGGCATGCGTCCAATCGTCGAGGTGATGACGGTCAATTTTTCTCTCCTTGCCATCGACCAGATCCTGAACACGGCAGCCACCTTCCGCCACATGTCCAACAACCAGTTCGGCGTTCCGGTGGTGATCCGCATGGCGACCGGGGCCGGCAAACAGCTTGCCGCCCAGCATTCCCATTCGCTGGAAGGCTGGTATGCGCATATTCCCGGGATCCGTGTTCTGGCGCCGGCAACCCTGGAGGATGCCCGGGGCATGCTCTGGACCGCGCTGGAAGACCCGGACCCGGTGCTGATTTTCGAAAATGTCATGCTCTACAACATGGAAGGCCAGCTTGCCGCCAACGCCGGGCCGGTCGATATCGACAAGGCGGCCGTGCGCAGGGAAGGGGGCGACGTGACCCTCGTCACCTATGGCGGCTCCCTGTTCAAGACCCTGGAGGCCGCCGAAGAGCTGGCGAAGGCTGGTATAGATGCAGAAGTGATCGATCTCAGATCGCTGCGCCCGCTTGACATGGAAACGATCCTGGCTTCGGTCAACAAGACCCATTGCGCGTTGATCGTCGACGAGGGCTGGAGAACCGGAAGCCTCTCTGCCGAAATCGGCATGCAGATCGCAGAGAATGCCTTCTTCGACCTCGATGCGCCGCTTGCCCGTGTCTGCAGCGCTGAAGTTCCGATCCCCTATGCCCACCACCTGGAACAGGCCGCAATCCCCCAGGTCGATAAGATTGTTGCTGCCGCTCGGACACTCGTAGGAGGAGCGTGAACGATGGCCGCCTTCGTCATGCCCTCCCTGGGGTCCGATATGGATGCGGGTACCCTGGTCGAATGGTTGAAAAAGCCGGGCGACGAAGTGCACCGCGGCGACATCGTTGCCGTCGTCGAAACCCAGAAAGGTGCGATCGAGATCGAATCCTTTCAGGAAGGGATCCTGACCGGCTACCTGACTGACCTCGGCAAGAAGGTCCCGGTCGGGACGCCGCTTGCAGTGATCAAGGAAGAGGGCAAGGACGATCCGGAAGACGCGGCGCTGCTGAAAGGCGGGGCGCCGGCCGCCGAAACGCCGACGCCCTCCGCGGAAAGCGCCCAGGCTACAACCAAAGCGGCTGCGCCTGTTGCCGAACCGCCTGTCGCAAAACCAGGTGGAGCAGCCGGGGAACGTTTGAAGATCTCGCCGGCGGCGCGACGGTTGGCGCAGACCTCGGGCATCGATCCGACGACGCTCACGGGATCGGGGCCGGAAGGCTCGATCGTTCTCGCCGATGTCATGGCGCGGCTGGAGCAGAAACAGCCCCCGATACGATCTGCGAAAAAGACGCCCCGTGAAGGCGGTGAGCAATTGACCGGGATGCGCGCGGCAATCGCCGCCGCCATGGCGCATTCCAAGCGGGAGATCCCCCATTATTATCTCAGCCAGACGGTCGATCTGACCGATGCGGACGCGTTCGTTTCCGCGATAAATGCCGATCGGCCGCCGGAAAAGCGCGTCTTGTTGGGAGCACTGTTCGTCAAGGCGGTTGCCATGGCGTGCCGGAAATTCCCGGAATTCAACGGTCACTTCGAGGACGAGACGTTTCACGCCTCCAAGGCCGTTCATGCCGGCATGGCGATCAATATCCGCGGCGGAGGCCTGGTTGCTCCGGCAATCCACAATGCCGAAACACTCGATCTCGATACTCTGATGGACAAGATGCGCGATCTGGTGGCCCGCGTGCGGGCAGGGCGGTTCCGGGCTGCCGAGCTTTCCGATCCGACGATTACGGTTTCGAGCCTGGGCGATCGCGGGGTGGAGGCGCTCTACGGAGTCATTTATCCGCCCCAGGTCGCCATCGTGGGATTCGGAACGCCCTTCCTGCGGCCGTGGGAACAGGCCGGCGATGTGGCGCTCAGGCGCGTCGTCACCCTGACCCTTGCCGCCGACCACCGCGTCAGCGACGGCCACAGCGGTGCCCGGTTCCTGAATGCCATCGAAAAGCATCTGCAAAAACCGGAGGAGCTATGACCCGCGAAGAGATTGAAGCCGTGTTGGGCGCAGAATTGCACCAGATTGCACCGGATATCGAAATCGATGACATCGACCGTCAGGAAGATCTGCGCGACGAATTCGACATCGATTCCATGGACTTCCAGAACCTGGTCGGAGCTCTGTCCAAGCGCCTCGGTATCCCGATGCCGGAAGCCGATTACGGTGAAATGGGGTCCTTTGATGCGATGCTGGACTATCTGACCGCCCATGCCGGCTGATCATCCGAAAGTTTGATTACGGTCAATGCCGGACGGTCACAGCGGGAACAGATTTGAATTGTCAAATGACTACAGGCCCGGGCGGCAACCCGAAAACCGCGTAACAGCCGGGCCGGACGGGAGAACGAAAATGGATTCACCGGCAAACATCACTTTCCGCCACATGGAACCGACACCGGCCGTGCGCGACGACATCGAGAGCCGGATCGCCGACCTGGAAAAATTCCACCATCACGTGATCAGCTGCAATGTAGTGGTGAGCGGCCCTTCTCAAAAACACGAAACCGGACAGGAGTTCCATGTCCAGGTGACGGTACAGGTGCCCGGCCAGAACATCACCGTTTCCGACAAACTCGGGCGGAGTGAGGCGACCCCCGATCTCAGCCTGCTTATCAACCGGGTATTTGAGGCGGCCGACCGGCAGTTGCGTGAACGCACAAGGGTCATGGGCGGCCTCGAAGTCAAGCATCATGCGGAGATCATGCACGGCACGATCGACCGGCTGTTCGAAGGTGAGGGGTACGGCTTCATCACGGCAGAAAACGGCGACGAGGTCTATTTCGAGATGGACAATCTCACCAACGGCGACTGGAAGAAGCTTCGCGTCGACATGAAGGTGAAATTCCGCGAAGGCATTGGTGACAAAGGTCCCTACGCGATGAACGTCTCCGTTTCCTCCTGAGCCGGATCTTCGCTTGACATTAACAGGCATTGCCGAAGGCCGAAGTTGGACTTGGCCTTCGCCCTGCCTCAGCCGATAGTCCTTATCGGACAATTGTTTGCGGTTGCCCGGGAGCGCCGGGGAACCGGAACCATTTTGATCCATATGAAGACCGTTTCCACAGGGGACCGCCTTGGCTTCCAAATCTGAGAAATCCGATCCGCAGGCCGGTTCGGCCACCAGCCCGATAAAACCGCTTACGCCCGATCAACTCCTGCGGAAGGCGGATCTTTCGGCACTGGATTTCAAGACCACGCAGGATCTGGAGCCCCTGAAAGGGCTGATGGGTCAACGCCGGGCGATCGACGCAATCAATGTGGCGACGGGCATTGAAAATGTCGGCTTCAATCTCTTCGTCCTCGGCGCTTCGGAGCGTCTGGCCAGAGAAGCGGTCACGGTGACTTTGAAAGGGTCTGCGCAGACCCGGCCCACTCCGCAGGACTGGATCTACGTCAATAATTTCAAGGAACCGCACAAGCCGACCGCCATCGCCTTTCCAGCAGGCCGGGGCGGAAAGTTCAAGGATGCGATGGAAAGCCTGGTCGATGATCTGATGGCTGCCCTGCCGGTCGTCTTTCAAAGCGACGAATATCAGGCACAAAGAAGCGCGGTCGACGAAAAGTACCAGAAACTGCAGGGGGAAGCCTTCGCAGAACTTCAGAAAAAGGCCAGCGAAAAGCAGATCGCGCTGTTGCGCACGCCCATGGGGTTCGCGCTGGTCCCCTCCAAGGAGGGAAAGGTGGTTCCTCCTGAGGAATTCAACAATCTGGATGAGGAAGAGCGGAACAAGATCCAGGCCGTCATCAAGGAACTGGAAGCCGAACTCGAACACATCATTCGTCAGATTCCGCGATGGGAAAAGCAGCGCCGCGAGGAAACCAAGCACCTGAACAGCGAAACGACGCAGGCAGCGGTCGACCCGGAGATCAACGAAATCCTCGCGGAATATTCGGACCTGCCGCGGGTGGTGGAATATCTGGAGGCCGTCCGTGAAGATCTCGTCAAGAACGTCGCGATCTTCATTCTCAGGGATGAGGAAGCGTCGCAAGGAGGCGAGGAAAACTATCCGCTGGGCAATGCGTTCGACCGTTACAAGGTCAACCTGCTGGTCACGCGCGCCGATCACGAGGAAGGGGCGCCGGTCGTCGAGGAATTGCACCCGACCCTGAGCAATCTGACCGGGCGGATCGAACATATTGCCGCCCAGGGGGTCCTTGCGACCAACTTCAGGCTTATCAAGGCAGGCTCGCTTCATCGGGCCAATGGCGGTTATCTGCTTCTGGATGCGCGCGGTCTCCTCACCGAGGCTTTCAGCTGGACCGCCCTAAAGCGGGCGCTTAGAAGCCGGACGATCAAGATCGAGGACATCAATCAGCTGATCGGGCTCACCAGCACCATATCGCTGGAGCCGGAGCCGATCCCGCTGGATCTGAAAGTGGTGCTCTTCGGCGACCGCTACACCTACTATCTGCTGTCGCTTCTCGATCCGGAATTGCAGGAACATTTCAAGGTCCTGGCAGATTTCGAAGACAGCATGGAACGCACACAGGAAAGCGAAGCGCTGATGGCGCGGGCCGTCGCTGCCATCCTGGAGCGCGAGAAGCTTCTGCCCATGGACCGGCACGGTGTGGAACTGGTCGTGGAGAATTCGGCCCGTCTGATCGAGAATGCCGGGAAATTGGGCCTGTCGCCGGATCAGGTCCGCGACCTGCTTGTCGAGGCAAATCACTATGCGCGGGCGGCCGAACGGACCGGGATCGCAAGGGATGACGTCCAAAAGGCGCTTGATCAGCGGATCGACCGGGCCTCGCGAGTGCGCGAACTTCTTCAGGAACAGGTCCTGAAAAAGGTCGCCCTGATCGATACCGAAGGCAGCCGGGTCGGCCAGATCAACGGCCTGAGCGTCATGAAGATCGCCGGCGAATCCTTCGGTCATCCGACGCGGATAACCTGCCGGGTGCGGCCCGGCTCAGGCAAGGTGGTCGATATCGAGCGCGAAGTCGAAATGGGAGGTCCGATCCATTCCAAGGGCGTCCTGATCCTGTCCGGTTTCCTCGCGGGCCGGTTCGCACTCGATGCCCCCATGTCGGTGCAGGCAAGTCTCGTCTTCGAGCAATCCTATGGAGGCGTGGAAGGCGACAGCGCTTCGTCTGCCGAACTCTACACGTTGCTGTCCGCTCTTGCCGACGTGCCGATCCGCCAGGATCTCGCAGTTACCGGTTCGGTCAACCAGCACGGAGACGTCCAGGCGATCGGCGGAGCGAATGAAAAGATCGAAGGCTTTTTCGACATATGCAAGGCAAGGGGCCTGACCGGAAGCCAGGCCGTGCTGATCCCTGCGTCCAATGTCCAGCACCTGATGTTGCGCGCGGATGTGATCGAGGCCTGCGAACAAGGGAAATTTGCCATCTATCCCGTCGCAACCATAGATGAGGGGCTCGAACTGGTGACCGGTCTGCCGGTGGGCAAGCGGGAAGACGACGGACAATTCACCGACGGCTCCATCTACCGGATGATCGAAGATCGGTTGAAAGCCTTTACCCAGGTCAGAAAGAGCATTGCAGAAGGCGGCAAGGGCGAAAAGCCGGGGAACTGAGCCATGATCACCTATTCGCGTCTCGTTTTCGGATTTCATCAGGCCGCGTTCAATACGGCGATCGTTCGCCAGACTGTCGAGGCCGCCGGGCTTCTGGATCTTGAGCTGCACGGCATCTTCGTCCGCGATCCGGAGCTGATGGGGGCTGCACGCCTCGCCGGCCTGCGCGAGTACCGCTTGCTGGGAAACCGCGTGGAAGCGATGGATATCGGATCCCTTGCGGAATCGATCGAGGCGGCGGCCAGGAGGGCGCAGGATCTGGTCGAGACGGAAGCGGCTCAGAAGAAAGTCCGAAGCCGCTTTGAAATCCTGACATCTGCTGTTGGAGAAGCCATTCATGCGGCTGCGAAAGCCTCCGATATCGTGGTTCTATGCCAGCCGGACAGCCCATTGGAGAGGTCGAGCGAGCCATATCGGCAGTTTCTGCAGGCGGTAAGCCAGTCCAAATCCGCTGTGCTGTTGTTGCCGCGCCGGTCAAGGTCCGGCGGCGGCCGGATATTGGCGCTGGCAAGGACGCCGGAAGACAGGTCGATCGACATTGCCCGGCAGATTGCCGAGCGTGTCCATGGCCAGGCGGGGGTCGAGGACATGCGCAGCCCGCAGCATAAAAGGCATTCGACAAAGAAACCGTCGGAACGGGAGCGCCTTGTCATCGCCACCCGGGACCCTGGAAACAACAAGCTTTTTTCCCAGTGGCTTGAACTGATTGGCGAACGTCAGGCGCCGGTGTTGCTGCTGCCGAGCGAGCCGGAAGCGGATTGACAGTCCGCGCCATTGACAGCGGTCAATGGCCTCCTGAACGCCATTCGTTAGTGTGATGGTGATGTGGAAATCACGACACAAGGAACAGGCGGCGGATATGCGATCCAATGTCCCGTCAGGAACAGCAGCACTGATTGCCCTGACCTGCATTGCATTCACCGCGCCGGTTCAGGCCGGTGGAAGTGCGGAACGGGGTAAGGCCGTGATCGAGCAATGGTGCCGCACCTGCCATCAGCGGGCGTCCGACAAACCGGATCCTGATATGGCGCCGCCCTATGAGAAGATCGTTCTGCGGCCAGGTCATACACGGGCCTATTTCGTGCAATTCCTGAAGGAAGACCATTTTCCGATGACGACTTACCGCCTTTTCGACAGCGAAAGGGAAGATGTGGTGGCCTATCTGATGGACCTGCAAAAAACGGAATTGAACAAGAGGGGACGGAAATGAGCAGTCCGGCAAAAACGGTCGTCCGGTTCAGGGACTGTGGCAGGAAGGATGTCGGTCTGGTCGGCGGCAAGAATGCCTCTCTGGGTGAAATGGTCAATACGCTGGTTCCGAAAGGGATCCGGGTTCCGGACGGGTTCGCCACGACGGCCGCGGCATACTGGCAGTTTGTGGATGCGAATGACCTGAAGCCTGAAATCGAAAAGGCCTTGAAGGAATTGAATTCAGGAAAGGCCACGCTGGCCGAAACCGGCAGCCGGATCCGCAAGGCGTTTCTGCGCGCGGACTGGCCGGATGATCTGGCCGAGGCGATCCGGGATTACTATACCGAGTTGAGCCAAATGTCCGGCCGGGAGGGCGTCGATGTCGCCGTCCGCTCCAGCGCGACCGCGGAGGATCTTCCCGATGCAAGTTTTGCGGGCCAGCAGGAAACATACCTGAACATCACGGGAGCCGATGCTCTGCTCGACGCCTGCCGGCGTTGTTATGCATCCCTGTTTACCGACCGGGCGATCACATACCGGCAGGTGAAAGGGTTCGACCACCTGAAAGTCGCCCTGTCCATCGGCGTGCAGCTGATGGTGCATTCGGACCGGGGCGGGTCCGGCGTCATGTTTTCCATCGATACGGAAACCGGTTTCGACAAGGTGGTGGTCATCAATGCCGCCTGGGGGCTGGGCGAAAACGTCGTCCAGGGTGCCGTCGATCCGGATGAATTTGTTGTCTTCAAACCGCTTCTCGCCGACAGCGCGTTATCTCCGATCGTCGAGAAAAAACGCGGCGCCAAGGAAGTGAAAATGATTTACGGAGATGGCGATACGCCGACCCGTAACGTACCGACCTCCAAGGCGGAACGGGAAGCCTTTGTGCTCGCCGATGAGGATATTCTGACGCTGGCCAGATGGGCCGTGGCGATCGAAGCCCACTACGGCTGTCCGATGGATATGGAATGGGCCAAGGACGGTGATACGGGCGAGTTGTTCATTGTCCAGGCGCGGCCGGAAACGGTGCAGTCGCAGCGCAACATGTCGTCACTCCGGACCTACAAGATCGGATCGAAGGGCAGGGTCCTCGTCAAGGGGCTGAGCATTGGCGATGCGGTGGTCGCCGGACGGGTCTGCCTGATCGACACCGCCGCGGATATCGATCAGTTCGTCGACGGCAGCATTCTGGTCACGCAGACAACCGATCCCGACTGGGTGCCGATCATGAAACGGGCTGCCGGTATCATCACCGATCACGGCGGACGGACCTCCCATGCGGCCATTGTCAGCCGCGAACTCGGACTGCCGGCGGTCGTCGGAACCGGTGACGCGACGCGTGTCCTGCATTCGGAACAGGATGTGACCCTGTCCTGCGCGGAAGGAGATGAGGGCTTCGTCTATGAAGGCCTGGCGGACTTCAAGGTCGAGGAATTGGCGCTCAGTGACATTCCTCAGACCCGGACCGGGGTGATGCTGAACCTCGCCAATCCATCTGCGGCCTTTAGATGGTGGCAGATCCCCGCCGACGGAGTCGGGCTGGCGCGTATGGAATTCGTCATCAGCAATTACATCCGGGTTCACCCGATGGCTCTGCTGCACTTTGACAGGCTTCGCGACGAAGACGCGAAGGCGACCATCGCCGACCTGACCAGGGGATATTCGGACAAGGCGGAGTATTTCGTCGACCGCCTGGCACGCGGACTGTCCCGGATTGCGGCGGCGTCTTATCCGAAGCCCGTGATCGTGCGCATGAGCGACTTCAAGACCAACGAATATGCTGGTCTCATCGGTGGCGCGGAATTCGAGCCGAAGGAGGAAAACCCGATGATCGGCTTCCGCGGCGCCTCGCGGTATTATTCGGAGGCTTACCGCGACGGTTTTGCGCTCGAGTGCCGGGCAATCAAGCGCCTGCGTGATGACATGGGTCTCTCAAACGTGGTCGTCATGATCCCGTTCTGCCGGTCGACCAGGGAAGCAGACCGCGTTCTGGAGGTCATGGCCGCAAACGGTCTCAAGCGCGGAGAGAACGGGCTGCAGGTCTATGTCATGTGTGAAATCCCGTCCAATGTGATCCTGGCAAAATCATTTGCCGATCGGTTTGACGGCTTTTCCATCGGCTCCAACGATCTGACCCAGCTGACCCTGGGCGTCGACCGGGATTCCGAGCGCCTGTCCGAACTCTTCGACGAACAGGACGAGGCAGTGAAATGGATGATTTCCACGGTCATTCGGGAGGCCCACGAAGCGGGTGCGAAAGTCGGTCTGTGCGGACAGGCACCAAGCGATCATCCGGAGTTTGCGCGCTTTCTCGTCGAAAGCGGGATCGATACGATTTCCGTTACGCCCGACAGTTTCATCGAAGTGAAGAAGCAGGTTGCGGCGGCCGAGAAAACGGGCGGACCGAAGGCTTGAAAAGCCAAGCCTTCTTTGCGGTTATTGCGATTGATTGAATAAATACCGTTGGCATTGCTGCGGCTTGCGTGAGTTAAAGTGACTGACGGAACTGTAATCCGCAGAAATTGGCCAAATATCATGATCTGATAGGATGATCGGAAGCTGCCGCCAGACTGCCGGCAGGCAGGGGTCTATTGTCTTTTTGTTTATCCCTAATAGGAATTTCTTATGTGCATTTGAGAAATCGGGGGTGTTAGATGCCCTCGAGGAACCTTGTTGCGTTATAGGAATATCCGGGGAGGGTAGCGGCATGGCCGTGGAAGACGCCGCATTGGAAAACAATGCGCAAATGTCTGAACTTTGCGAAAAAAGAATAGAAAATACCGGTGTCTGGGGCGAGGCCGGACGATGAACGAAGCGTCGAAATCCCGGCCCTACAGGGACTGGCTGATTGCTTTTTTCGCCACGCTCATGTGTGTCGCCTGCATTCTCTGGAACATCGAAGCCCCGACCCGCCTCGGCTTCGCGATCCTGAAGCAGCAGTATATGGCATTCCAGCTGGGGCTTGCCCTGACGATCGCCTATCTGCGTTACAACGGCCGGGGCGAAACCAAGGACCGCGTCGGCTGGCTGGATTGTGCAATCGCACTCATTGCCTTCGCCGTGCTGATGTACGCCGCTTACGATTTCAGCTGGCTCCTGAAAGAACAGGCCTACCGGCCGTGGCAGATCACCGTTATCGGTGCGGTGGTGACAATAGCGGTGATGGAGGGCGTGCGCCGCAGGGCAGGGTGGATGCTGTTCGGCATCGTCGGCGTGTTTCTGATCTACGCGCTGTTCGCCGACAAGGTTCCCGGCGATCTGATCGGCAAGGCCCTGACGCCCGTCCGGCTCGTCCAGTATGTCGGCTTTGATCCAAGTGCGGTGTTCTCGACGCCTTTGGCCGTCGGCACGATCATCGTTCTTCTGTTCGTTTTCTTCGGCCAGTTGCTCTTCGCCGCCGGCGGAGGCACGTTCTTTACCGATCTTGCCATGGCCGCCACCGGCCGCGCACGCGGCGGCAGCGCCAAGATTTCCGTCGTTGGCTCAGCACTCTTCGGTTCGATTTCCGGCAGTGCGGTCTCCAACGTGGTGACCACCGGGGTCGTCACGATCCCGCTGATGAAGCGCGGCGGATATTCCGGCCGGGATGCAGGCGCCATTGAGGCCGTCGCCTCGACCGGCGGCCAGCTCACCCCGCCGATCATGGGGGCCGCCGCCTTCCTCATGGCCGAACTGCTGGACATATCCTATCTGACGGTTGCCGCGGCAGCGCTCATTCCGGCGATCCTCTATTACGTCAGCGTTTTCATTCAGGTGGATCTGATCGCCGGGCGCGACCACATCAGCCAAAGCGACGAAGAGGCCTTGTCGGTCAAGGAGGTGATGCGCGAAGGCTGGCATTTCTGTCTGCCTTTCGGCGTATTGCTCGGCGCCTTGTTCTGGTGGCGGTTCGATCCGGAGGATTCGGCTCTCCTGGCATCCATCGCGATCGTTCTGGTCGGCTTCCTGCGCGGATACCGGGGCGAACGGCTGACCCTCAAGAGCCTCGGAAACGTCTTTACGGAGACTGGGACATCCATGGTCGATCTGATCCTGGTGGTGGCTTCCGCCGGCTTCGTCATCGGGATCTTGAACATCACCGGGCTAGGCTTTGCCCTGACACTTCTTCTGGTCAACTCGATCGGGGCGAATGTCACGCTGTTGTTGCTGGTTTCCGGCCTGATCTGCACGGTCCTGGGCATGGGGATGCCTACTTCGGGCGTTTACCTGCTGCTTGCAGCCCTGGTGGCGCCGTCGCTGGTGGAAGCGGGCATCGAACCGATCGCGGCCCACATGTTCATCCTCTACTTCGGCATGATGTCGATGATCACGCCTCCGGTTGCGCTCGCCGCCTTTGCGGCTGCGACAATAACCAAGGAAGGTCCGCTGATGACCGGATTGACTGCCATGCGGATCGGATGGGCGGCCTATATCATTCCGTTTGTTTTCGTCGCCACGCCGGCCCTGCTATTTAACGGAACCTGGGGCGAAGTGGCCTTGGCGACGGCCCTGGCCGGCATCGGAGTGGCCGCAATCTGTGCCGGAATGGTCGGCTTCATACAGTCGAAGCTCACAATGCCTGTCCGGCTTCTGCTCGGTGCGCTCGGCGCTTTGTCGCTGCCGTTGGGCTTCATTCCCCAGGACCACTTCCTGCACATTCCCGCAGCGGCCGGCGCCGTCGTCCTGACGGCAGGACTTCTCATCTCCGACAAACGAAAAGGCCGGCAAGCAGCGGCCTGAAACCGAGGAAATCACGAAACCAACCCAAGGGAGGAATAAATGAAAACCTGTATGAAGATTGTGGGAGCCGGCCTGCTGGCATCCGCCTTGTCTGCAGCGAGCGCCTACGCCCAGGTGGTCACGATCGCGACGGGCGCGCAAGGGTCCTTGGCCTATAACTCCGGCCAGGCGGTTGCGAAGGTCGCCAATGATGCCGGGATCACGGCACGAACCCAGCCGCTTGTCGGCTATCTGCCTCTGATCAATTCCGGCGAAGTCGACTTCGGCTTTTCCAATGGCGTTGAAGCCGAATACGCGTTTTCGGGAACCGGCAACTACGACCGCAAAAACCCCAATATGCGTCTGGTGGGGGTCATGTTTCCGCTCACCACCGGCTTGATGGCGCCCTGCGATCTCGGTCTTAAGACCATTGCCGATGTGAAGGCGAAGGCTTCCGACCTGCGGATCGCATCGGAATACACGTCTTCCACCATCATTCCGTTCTACATCGCCGGCGGTCTTGCCAATGCCGGTCTGACCTACGACGACTTCAAGAAGGTTCCGGTCGCCAGCTTCGTGGCCGGCATCAACGCGCTCGGCGACGGCCTGGTGGATATCGCGCTCGTCAGCCTGAATTCCGGTGCCGGACAGCAGGCAGCGGTCAAGCTGAAGTCCCGTGGCGGCCTATGCTATATCTCGCAGGATAATTCGGAAGCCGGTATTGCCGCCTTCAAGAAGTATCTGCCGGCCGGGGATATTGTCTCGCTGAAGCAGAACGAGAAGATCAACGGTCTTCAGGACAGCGGCGCCAACATCATGCGGATCCCGTGGATGATGCTGACCAATGCCGACGTCAGTGATGATCTCGTCTACAAGATGACCAAGGCAATTGCCGAACACAAGGACGCCCTGAAGGCGTCGTTCGGTGCGTTCGCCAGGGCAGACCTGCAGACGATGGCGCCGGCCAACATGGTTCCCTACCATCCGGGCGCCATTCGCTATTTCGAGGAAGCCGGCGTCAAGGTCGGTAACTGATATTTTGCGGCGCCGCCCGAACGGGCGGCGCCCATTCATAACTTGAACTCTCGCAATCTGGAGTGATTTGAAATGATGAGGCAACTGACTGCAGCCGACGGACATTCGTTCGATTGCTGGTTTGAACCGGCACAGGGGACATGCCGCGGAGGTCTCGTTATTCTCCAGGAAATTTTCGGCGTGACCGATCAGTTGAAAGGCGTTGCGGCGCGCTATGCAAAGCTCGGCTATGAGGTCGCGATTCCGGCCCTGTTCGACCGGAAGGAAAAGGGGGCCGTGATCCCCTTCGATCAGGCGACACGCGGCCGGGACCTGATGCTTTCAATCGATATGGCCGACTGTATCGCCGATGCGGCGGCTGCCGTGGACGCTTTGAAGGAAAACGGCGGAAAGGTCGCCGTCATGGGCTTTTGCTGGGGCGGTGGCCTTGCTCTGCGTGCGGCCCAGAAGCTGGATATCGCCGGTGGGATTTCCTTTTACGGCACCCGTTTGAAACAATATCTGGATTGCCCCCTGAAGGCGCCAATGCAGGGCCATTTCGGCACCACGGACGACCACACGCCCGCCGACCTTCTGGAAGAAGTCAAAGCCTATCTGCCGGACTTCGAAATGTACATGTACGAAGCCGGCCATGCCTTTGCGAACGATGCCCGGGCGACCTACGTCGCGGATGCGGCAGAACTGGCCCACCAGCGGACGGAGGCCTTTCTGGCAAAGGTATTGGGCTGAGAAGACCCGGTCTCTTTTCCTGAACGAGATACGGACGCCGTCATCCCTTGAACAGGGGGAAGCGGACCTGACGGCTTCGAGGAGGGCGGGACACCCCGCCCTCAATCTTTTTGGGTAGGTACGTCTCTTTTCAGGGTCAGCTTGAAGCAGGTCCCTGTCTCCACGGGAACAGGTTCGACGGTACCGCCGTGCTGGCCCATGATTTCCCGCACGATCGGCAATCCCAGACCGCTGCCTTCGCCGCCGCTGAGCTGGCCGAACCGTTCGAATGCAACGGACAGGTTCTCAGTATCGAGACTGTTGCCGTCATTCCTCACCAGAAACGAAACGGTTTCCTTGTCGGCCTCGACCTGGACCTCGACGGTCGTCAGCCCGGGACCGGAATGGGTCAAGGCATTGTCGATCAGATTTTGCAGCGCTTCGGACAGCATGAGCGGATCCGCCAGGATCATGGCGCCACCGGACTGGTCATCAAACACGAGTTCGGCATCGCGGTCGAATATCGCCTTGGCATTCCGGGTGCACACCTCCCGGGCGAGATCGGCGGCGGCGATTTCCTCAAAGTTTCTGGGACCGGCCGGATCCCTGGCCCGTTCATAGGACAGAAGCTGCTGGGTCAGCCGGCTGGCATGGCGGGCGGCCTCGACCACCTCTGTCGTTCTTTCCCGCCGGTCCGTGTCGGTTTTCGCATCCCGCGCGGCCGTTGCCATTGTCAGGATGGAGGCGATCGGATTGCGCATCTGATGGGCGGCGTTCGAGATGAACACGTCTCGGGAGGCAATGGCCTTTGACACTTCCCCGAAGAGGTTGTTGAGCGTCTGCACGACGCCCGACACCTCCGGTGGAACAGGCCGGCGAATGATGCTCATGTCCTTCGGTGATCGGATGGCGATCGCATCCTGCAGTTCCAGCAAGGGTTTCAGTCCGAGATTGATCCCGAACCAGACGACCCCGGCCACCGTCAGGATCAGGGAGCCCATCAGGAGAGCGGCCCGCACCGCCAGGTTTCGCGCAAAGGCCTCGCGCGCCGCCTTGTTCTGCCAGACCGTCACGGTTGCAAAACCGGATACGCCACCGACGTTCAGGTACTCCGTCAGTCGGGCGACGCGAACGCCTTCGTGCCGGTAGGTACCTTCAAAAAGCACCGGAAAATCCGCCTTGTCGCGAATGTCCTTTGGCGCCGCGGGCGGATAGGCGTAGCCGGTCACGAAGACGCCATCGGGTCCAGTCACATGGTAAAACAGCTTTCCGCCGCCACTGGAATCCCGCAAAAGGTCCAGCGTTGTTTCCGACAGGGCGTCGCCTTCCTTGATGACCACGTCGCGGGAAATCGCCATGGTGACGGCAACGAGGGTCCGGTCGAACAGGGCTTCCGACGTTGCCCGGGCTGCCTTGAAGCGCCAGTAGCCCGCAATCAGGGAAATGATGATCAGCGGCACGAGGATGAGAACCATCAGCCGGATCCGGAGGGACGTCGCCTGGGTGATCATTCTTCTTCTTCGAAATAATATCCCAGACCGCGGGCGGTGCGGATCTTCAGCCCGTGACCTTCCAGCCGCTTTCGCAGGCGGGAAATGTAGATTTCGATGACTTTCTCCTCGATTTCCGTACCAAGCCCGTAAACGTGGTCGGCGAGGGTGCGCTTTGGCACCAGTTGGCCGCGCCGGTCGATCAGGCACTCCAGGACGGCCAGTTCGCGCCTCGGCAACTCCATGGCCGCGCCATCGCGGAAAAGCCGTCGGGCGCCGCGATCGAACTGGAGTTTGCCGACCTTGATCGGCGCGCCGCCATCTGTATTGCGGCGGCGGGCGAGGGCGCGCACCCGAGCTTCCAGTTCCTCCGCCTCGAACGGTTTGACGAGATAATCGTCCGCACCGAGATCAAGACCGGTCACGCGGTCCTTGGTTTCGCCGCGGGCCGTCAGAAGAAGGACCGGAGTATTGTCGCCTCGGCCGCGCAGGTTCTTCAGGACTTCCAACCCGTCCTTGCCGGGAAGGTTGATGTCGAGAATCACCAGATCGGCGCCCTCATCTGCAAGAAAGGAATCTCCATCCGATCCGTCATGCAGGAGATCCACCGCATGGCCGATATCCTTCAGGCGGTGGCTCAGCCCGCGCGCAAGCGTCTTGTTGTCTTCGATTATGACGATCCGCATCATTTTCTGTCGTGTGTTGAAAGCTTGCTGAAAGCTTGGACTGTTAGAGACATGATCGCAACAGGATTGAAAAACCTGATGCAATAAATGCGATGGGCGAAAACATCGCCATCGAAATCAGAATTTCAAAGGCATTCGGGAGGAAATAATGCCTGTATTTACCAAAATCGCCCGAAGTGTGTCCGCTGGTCTGCTGGCTGGTGTCGCCGCATTGGCGCTGAATACATCTGCCCAGGCTGAAGTGGATCTGGCCGGCAAAACCGTCGAATTCGTCATTCCGTTTTCCGAATCCGGCGGGTCTGCCCGTTGGGCAAACTTCTTTGCGCCGCTTCTGAGCGAGGCGCTTCCGGGCAATCCGACCGTGGTCGTTCGCTATCGTCCGGGGGCCGGTTCCACCAAGGGCGCGAACTGGTTCCAGGATCAGGATACCGCTGACGGCACGCTGATCTTCGGCTCTTCCGGGTCCACCCAGTTCCCGTATCTGCTCGGCGATCCGCGCGTGAAGTACGAATACAAGGACTGGCAGGTGGTTCTTGCCTCCGGCGTCGGCGGCGTTGCCTATCTGCCGCCGGACATTGCCAAGAAGTTCGACGGTGACGCCGATGACCTGAAGGACATCGACTTCATCTGGGGCAGCCAGGGCGCAACCCGCCTCGACCTCGTTCCGAACCTGGCCTGGAAGATGCTCGGCATGAAGGTCGAGCCGGTGTTCGGCATCAAGGGTCGCGGCGACGGTCGCCTGATGTTCGAGCGTGGCGAAGCCAACATCGATTACCAGACATCTCCGGCTTACCTGAAAAGCGTCGTGCCGATGGTCGAAGCGGGCCGTGCGGTTCCGATGATGACCTGGGGCGCCCTCGACGACGATGGTAACATCGTCCGCGATCCGACCTTCCCCGACATTCTGACCTTCAAGGAAGTCTGCGAAGCAACGGCCGGCTGCGAGACCAGCGGAGATGCCTGGGAAGCCTGGAAAGCCTTCTTCATTGCCGGCTTCCCGGCCCAGAAGATGGTCTTCCTGCCGAAGGCGGCCCCTCAGGACGTCGTCGATACCTACACCAAGGCGTTCAACGACATCATTGCCCGCCCGGACTTTAAGAAACTGGCGGAAACGACACTGGGCGACTACCCGCAGATGACCGGCAAGGCCGCGAAAAAGGCGAAGGGGCTCGCAACCGAAGTGCCCGATTCCGCCAAGGCTTATGTCGTGAGGTGGCTTGAAGACGACTACGGCGTGAAGCTGAAGTAGGACCAAGTCCGCCGGTTCCGCGTCAACCGCGGGGCCGGCTTATTCTTTTACCCATGCGCACACAATAAGCAGGCTTCCCATGGACCTGATAGGCACAGCCTTGCCTGCGCTCGGCGAGGCATTTTCCCTCATTTTGCAGCCCCACCACCTTTTGTTCCTTGCAATGGGCGTTTTGTTGGGGCTTTCCGTCGGCGTGTTTCCAGGCCTTGGCGGCATTGCCGGCCTGAGTCTGGTCCTGCCGTTCATGTTCGGCATGGATCCTGTTTCGGGGCTGGCGCTCATGGTCGGTCTTGTGGCCGTGGTGCCGACGTCGGACACGTTCGCCTCCGTGCTTCTCGGCATCCCCGGCTCGACGGCGAGCCAGGCAACCGTGCTCGACGGCTTTCCGCTGGCCAAGAAAGGCGAGGCGGCACGTGCCCTGTCGGCAGCGTTCATCTCCTCGCTCTTCGGCGGGTTGTTCGGCGCCTGCGTCCTGACCCTGTTCATCCTGATCGCACGCCCGTTGATCCTCGCTTTCGGTCTGCCCGAAATGCTCATGATCACGCTTTTGGGCCTTTCCATGGTGGCCATTCTGGCCGGTCGCATTGCGCTCAAGGGTGTGGTTGCGGCGGGCCTGGGTCTGATGATCGGAACGATCGGCGAGGCGGGAGCCGGCGGGTCGTTGCGCATGTCGACCTATGACATTCCCTATCTGACCGACGGCCTGTCCCTCGTCATCGTCGGTCTCGGCATCTTCGCCGTGCCGGAAATCGTTGCGTTGCTGCGGCAGGACCAGGCAATTTCGGATACCGGCAGTCTCGGCAAGGGCTGGATGCACGGCATCCGGGACTGGTGGCAGAATATCTGGCTGTCCATCCGCAGCGCCACGATCGGCGTTATCGTCGGTGTTATCCCGGGTCTCGGCGGGTCGGTGGTCGACTGGATCGCCTACGGCTTTACCGTCCAGACCTCCCGCGACAAATCCCAATTCGGCAAGGGCGACATTCGCGGCGTCATCGGGCCGGAATCCTCCAACAATGCCAAGGAGGGGGGCGGTCTCGTGCCGACCCTTATCTTCGGCATCCCCGGTTCCGGCAGCATGGCTGTCTTCATCGGCGGCCTCGCGCTGCTCGGTTATGACGCCGGTCCGCAGATGGTGCGTTATGAACTCGATCTGACCTACACGATCGTCTGGTCGCTGGCCCTTGCCAATGTGCTCGGCGCCGGTCTCTGCATCGCACTTTCCGGACAGATCGCCAAGCTGACCACCATTCGCTTCACGCTTCTTGCGCCGTTCCTGTTCATGGTGATCGCGTTCGCGGCCTTCCAGTCCCGGCAGTCTCTCGGCGACCTGGCGACCTTGATGGCCGTCGGTGTCCTCGGCATTTTCCTGCGCCGCTTCGACTGGCCGCGGCCGGCGTTCCTGATCGGTTTCGTTCTGTCCCGTCAGGCGGAGAACTTCACCAATATGGCCAACCAGGTCGCCGGTGCGAAATTCCATCAGGGCTTTACCGTCGGACTGGAATATATCGCATCGCCGATCGTGCTGGTCATTCTTGCGCTGACGATCGTGTCCGTGGTTGCCGGCATCCGCCAGGCGAAACACATCATGGGCTCCGCGGAATGGGCGGCCGGCTCCAAGCGCGCGCCGTTCATCTTCCTGCTGTGCATCACCGCCTATCTGATCGTTGCCTGGTACAATGCCTGGAGCATCGACCTCATGAGCGACAAGATCTTCCCGCTCACCGTCGGTACAGTCACGCTGCTGGGATGTTTCGTGCTCATCGCAAGGATGATGCTGTTGCCCGAAACGGACGGCATCTTTGCCGATATCGAACGGGTCAAAGGCGACGATGCCGCTCCGCACGGATTGTGGACGACCCTGGCATGGTTTGCGTTCCTGCTGCTGCTGTCATCGCTTCTGGGCTTCATTCTCGCCCTGTCGATCTTCTTCCTCGCGTTCTTCCGCATCAGAGCCCGGGTTTCCTGGCTGAAGACGATCATTTTCAGCGTGTGCGGCATCGGCTTCATCTGCTTCCTTGGCGGCATCCTCGGGCGCGATTTTCCCGCCGGACTGCTGCAGGAATTCTTCAAGCTTCCGTGGCCCCTCACATGACCCGAAACAAAAAGACATGAGCCAATCATGACCCAGACTGCAATTCCCTTTCACTTTCTGCGCGGCGGCACATCGCGCGGACCCTACTTCCTGCGCTCCGATCTGCCGGCGGACGAGGCCACCCTGTCCGAAGTGCTGATCTCCGTCGTCGGGGCCGGCAACCCACGCAATATCGATGGTCTGGGCGGCGGCAATGCCGTGACGACCAAGGTTGCAATGCTCAGCCCCTCAAAGGAGCCGGAAGCCGATGTGGAGTATTTCTTTGCCCAGGTTTCGGTCGAGGAACGGCTCGTCGACTACGGTCCGACCTGCGGTAACATCCTCGTCGGCGTCGGTCCTGCCGCCATCGAAATGGGGCTGGTCAAGCCGACGGGAGACGAAACGCCGGTCAGGATCCGGGCGGTGAACACCGGAGCCCTGGTCGAAGCCATCGTCCAGACGCCCGGCGGCAAAGTGAACTATGACGGCGATGTCGCCATCGATGGCGTCCCAGGGACGGCCGCGCCCGTCGGCCTGAACTTCCTGGACGTCATCGGTTCCAAATGCGGAACGATGCTGCCGACAGGCAATGTTCGAGATGTTATCGATGGTATTGAAGTCACCTGCATCGATGTTGCAATGCCGATGATGATCGCTAGGGCCTCCGACTTCGGCCTGACAGGCTATGAAACCCAGGACGAATTGGACGCGAACACGGACCTGTTTGCGCGCATGGAAACGATCCGGCTGGAAGCCGGACGCCGCATGGGGCTGGGCGACGTCGCGAAATCGGTGACCCCGAAAATCGGTCTCCTGTCCAGGGCCCGGGAGGGAGGACATTTCTGCGCGCGCTACTTCATGCCGTGGAACACCCATCCGACCCTGGCGGTCACCGGATCCCAGTGTCTGGCCGCCTGCGCGCTTACGCCGGGAACGGTCGCCGAAGGTCTTGTGGAGCCGATCGGAGCCTCGCCGGCTGTCGTGCGGATCGAACATCCCATGGGGGTGATGGAGGTGACGGTGACCTTCAAGCGGGACGGAAACGACTTTCAGTTCATCTCGGCCGGTGTCATCCGGACCGCGCGCCTGATTGCCCGTGGTGAGGTCATGGTGCCTGCAGCCATATATGCGCCTGGCCGATAGGAGGACCTGATCCGTGAGTGACGCCGGCCACGACGTTTTGCGTGTCTATGACATTCTGGCCCGGTCTTTCGTTCAGGAAGATGTCAGGACCTGTTTCTCCCTTCTTGGCGATGCGAACATGAACTTTGCATCCCGGCTTGGCGAACAGGGCTGCCGGATGATTTATGTCCGCCACGAGCATTGCGCCGTTGCCGCCGCAATGGCCTTTGCGCGCAAGACGGGGGATATTGGTGTGACCACGGTCACCTGCGGCCCCGGATTGACCCAGTTGATGACCGCCTTGCCCGCCGCGGTCCGGGCCCGGCTGCCGCTCGTGATCTTTGCCGGCGAAGCGCCGCTGAAGTCCGGCTGGTACAATCAGGGCATCGATCAGGCGCCTTTTGTCACCGCAACGGGTGCGGCCTATCACAGCCTCCATCTCCCGGCCCGCATGCCCACCGCCATCCGCGACGCCTTCCTGCAGGCCCGCCGCGAGCGACGTCCCGTGGTGGTCGGTGTGCCGTTCGATCTTCAGGATCTCGCCTGGACGGGCAGTGAAGCCTTGCCGTCGCCGTCCAGGACCCTTGTGCCGAAACTGTCCCCGGTCCCTCCGCATCCGGATGATGTTGCCCGGGCAGGACAGATGATCGGGGAGGCCGGCAAGGTGATCGTCATGGCCGGGCTCGGTGCAGTCGAGGCAGGGGCAGGGGCGGCGTGCAGAAAGCTTGCGGAAACCTGCGACGGTCTGCTGGCTGAGACGCTCCCGGCGCGCGGATTGTTTCATGACGATCCGTTTTCACTGGGTGTTGCCGGCGGGTTTTCCTCCGAAATCGCGTTTGAGTGTTTCGGCGAGGCGGATCTCGTCATTGCCGTCGGGTGTTCGCTGACCTTCCACAATGCGGCTGGCGGCAAATTGTTTCCAAACGCAAAGGTGCTGCAGCTCGATCTGGATCCGGTATCCGTCAACCAGGGCCGTATCGCTGCCGATGCCCACATGCGGGCGGATGCACGGCTTGGCGTCGAAGAGCTTACGGCTGCTTTGACAAGGCGAGCTCCCTCCTGGCGGAGCGACGATCTGGCTGAAAGGATCCGGACGCTGCCGGCGGACAGCATGTCCTTCGACATCGAGCCCGGCGTGTTTGATCCCAGGGATGTGGTGGCCGCTCTCGAGGAGGCGCTTCCCGCCGACTGGGAAATGGTGAATTCCTCCGGGCACTGTTCCTATTATTTCGCCCACATGCGTTCCAGGCCTCAGTCGCAGTTCCTGACCATCCGCGAATTCGGCGCCATCGGCAACGGTACGTCCTTCGCCATGGGCGTCGCCGCGGCCAGGCCCGACAAGACCGTTGTCCTCTTCGATGGCGACGGCAGCCTTTTGATGCATGTCCAGGAGCTTGAAACCATCAAGCGTCACGGGTTGAACATCCTGATTGTGGTGCTGAATGACGGCGCCTACGGATCGGAAATCCATAAACTGCGCGCGGAGGGACTTCCCGAAGAAGGTGCCGTCTTCGGCCGGACCGACCTTGCCGCGATTGCCCGTGGTTTCGGTCTGGGCGGCGAAACGGTCACGGATCTCGGCAGCCTGCCGGATCTGATCGACCGGTTCGCGAAGACCGGCGGTGCCGCGGTCTTCGATATTGCCGTATCTGACCGGGTCGTGTCCCCGGTCATTCGCCGGGCGCACCCGCCCAGGTCCTGATTGCGGTCGGCAGGGGCCACGAACGGAGCTCGCTGCCTCAACCGGCTGAGAGCATGGTCAGGTGGCCGACGATCAGCGGAATGGGAGCCGACAGCAGGATCCGTGCACCGGTAAAGCGCGCGCGCATGACCGGCAATTCCCAGATGAGCGTCCTGTTGAAGGAAAACAGCAGCCACGAGACTACGAAGCCCATGATTTGCGGGGAGCCGGCGCCGGCCTTCAGGGCGGCCGCGCCGATTGCAAAGGCAACCACCGGTCCGCCCGGGACAAAAGCACCGGCGATGGACGCGATCAGAATGCCGAGGCTGCCGGATCCCGAACCGAGCAGGGAACTGACTGTTTCCTTGGGCAGAAGCTCGGCGATGAATCCGGAACCGAAGATTCCGACGCAGACCCTTGGTGCGATAAAAAGACTTTCGCGGGCCGCGTCCCTGAAGCCGGCCACGAAGGTGCCGTCATCCTTGCGCCAGGCAAGCACGCCCATGGCGACGGTCGCGGTCCACAGGAATATCGTGAAGAACACGAGGGCCATCAGTGGTTGGCCTCCGATATAAGCACCTTGCCGCGATAGAAATACTGCGCGGCAAAGCCGAGCAGAAAGGGAATTGGCAGGCAAAGGAGCAGGCGCCAGCCCACCAGATGCGTGTCGATGAACGCCATTTCCCAGACGATCGTCCGGTTGGCGCTGAGCAGCAGCCAGCTGGTCAAAAAGGCGACAATTACCGACAGGGCGGCTCCCCCTTGCGAAAAGGCGATGGCCAGGGGAAACGCGGTCATCGGCCCGCCGGGCAGGATCACACCCGCCAGGACGGCCAGAAACATGCCGCGGATGCCGGATTGGTGGCCGAAATGTCGGGCAATGACCTCCTTGGGCAGGAGACGGCGCAGCCAGGCTGCCAACAGAACAGCGGCCAGAACCTTGGGCGCGATATTGACGGCCAGAACGCTGTCCTTGGCAAGGATATCGAAGACATGTTGCGCGCCGCGCCTGTAGTAGACGATACCGGCGGCCAGGAACATGATCGCGGATATCGTGAGAAAACCCGCATCGAACATGCGCCGCTTTTTCGGGTGGTGCGGGGTTCGGGCGGAGCCTATGTCCGAGATAAGCTGGCCCGCTGGCGAACCGGAGTTGTCGGTGTCTTCCTGCTTCAATTTCTCCTCCGGCACACCGGTTGGCCGGTGTCATGCCAGCACTCTGTATCAGCTAAACCATCGGAATTCGCCCGCCGCAGCACTACGGGCTGCGACGCGGCAGGGAACCACGGCCCGCTCGCAGGTTTATTCAGCCGGCCCGTGTTGGGGTTCGGATTGCGGTTTGCTGGTATCCGGGGTGAGGACCTGCTCCGCATCTTCCGTCGGCTGCGAGGTAAAGCCCTCGAGGTCCGAAAAGTCGCTGGCATCCCGGGTGATCTCGACCGTGCTGGTGGCATAGACGGTCGCCAGTTCGGCAAGCGACCGCAAGGCATGCATGTGGATGCGTTCATAACCATGGCTGGCATCGATGCCGAAGGTGATCAACGCTGTCCGCACGTCCGCACCGGCTTCGACGGCCGAAGCCGCATCGGAGCGGTAATACCGGAACACGTCCTTCTGATACTTGATCGCGTTGTCCTGGCACAATTGGGCGATCTTGCGGGTGAGATGATAGTCGAAGGGACCGGTCTGGTCCCCCATGGCTATGGTGACGCCGAATTCGTCGGAATTCTGGCCCGGCGCGGACGTGCCGTTGTCGATTGCGACCAGGGAGGCGACTTCCAGCGGCAGGATAGCCGACGCGCCATGGCCGGTTTCTTCCGCAATCGTGAAGAGCCAGTAGATATCTACCGTCGGCGTCACACCGGAATCGATAAACGCCTTCAGGGCGGCGAGCATCACGGCGACACCCGCCTTGTTGTCCAGATGGCGTGAAACGATAAAGCCGTTGTCGAGGAATTCCGACTGGGGATCGATCGAAACGATATCGCCGACGTCGACCCCCAGCTTTTTCAGGTCGTCGTTTGTGCGGGCATAGGCATCGACGCGCAATTCGACGTAATCCCATCCGATCGGCAATTCGTCGACCCCGGTGTTAAAGGTATGCCCCGACGCCTTGAGGGGCAGGATCGTACCGGTATAGGCGCCGCTGTCGGTAAAGATCGTCGTGCGCGCGCCTTCGGCGAAGCGGGCGGACCAGCTGCCGATCGGGACGACTTCGAGACGTCCGTTGTCTTTCAAGGATTTGACTTGCGCGCCCAGCGTGTCGAGGTGAGAGACGAATGCCCGCGCCGGTTTTTCGTCTTTTCCTTCCAGACGCGCGCGGATCGCACCACGCCGGGTCAGCTCGTAAAAAACGCCGAGCCGCTCCAGTTCATTGCAGACATGCCGGACGATTTCATCCGTGTAGCCGGTCGGGCTCGGAATCTTGAGGAGGTCTTCCAGGATATTGCTGAGATAGGGGACGTCGATTGAAAGCAGGGTCATAAGCCAGTCCGGTTCAATGCATTCCGCACGGATTGCGGCATGGACAGAGGAAAGAGGAAGTCGACGAAACGTTCCGCCGTCGGCTGCGGTTCGTGATTGGCGAGGCCAGGACGTTCGTTGGCTTCAATAAACCAGTAATCCGGTCCGCGGTGCGATGGCACCATCAGATCAATTCCGGTCACAGGTATTTCGATAGCTCGAGCAGCACGGATAGCCGCATCGATCAGTGTGTAATTGGTCTCGCCGGTCACGTCGTGGATCGTACCGCCGGTGTGCAGGTTTGCCGTCTTGCGGACCTGAACCGACTTGCCCTCTGGCAGAACGCTGTTCAGATCGTAGCCCGCGCTCTTGAGACAGCGCATCGTCTCTTCGTCAACGGGAATGCGGGATTCGCCGCCGGTTGCCGCCGCCCGGCGGCGCGATTGCGCTTCAATCAGATCGCCGACGCTGTTTCTGCCGTCTCCCATGATCTCGGCAGGCCTGCGGATAGCGGCAGCGACCACCTTGTAATCGATCACGACCAGACGCAGGTCGTCCCCGGTGACGCATTCCTCGATCAGGACGTCATTGGAGAATGTCCTGGCGGCTTCGACCGCAGCCTGTACCTCATCGAGTTCGGTCAGGCCGATGGAAATGCCCTTTCCCTGTTCGCCTCTCGCCGGTTTGACAACCACCGAACCGTGGGTTTCGAGAAACGCCTCGGTTTCTTCGGCGTCGCCCGCAAGTATTTGTCTCGGAATGGTCAGTCCGGCCCTGGAGACGACCCTCTGGGTCACCGACTTGTCATCGCAGATCGACATGGCGACGCCGCTGGTGAAGTCGGTCAGGGATTCCCGGCAGCGGACGGAGCGGCCGCCATAGGAGAGACGGAAAAAGCCGCCTTCGGCATCCAGGATTTCGGCCCGGATCCCGCGCCGTCTGGCCTCGTTCAGGATGATGGTCGCATAAGGATTGAGCTTTTCTTCCACCGTCGGGCCGGCATAGAGGGCCTCGTTGATCGGGTTCTTCATCTTTACCGTGAAGAAAGGGACCCGCTTGAAACCCAGCTTCTCGTAAAGGGCGATGGCCTGGGTGTTGTCGTGCATCACCGACAGGTCCATGTAGGGGATGCCCCGACCCTTGAACTGCTCGGCCAGCCGGCGGACCAGCGCTTCGCCGATGCCCGGAAACCGGGCCTTCGGCGAAACGGCCAGGCACCACAGTGAAGCCCCCTTGTCCGCTCCGTTGGTTGCCACGTCGTGGTTGATGCCCATGGCCGTGCCGACGATCTCGCCGGTTTCGTCTTCTTCCGCCACGAGGACGGTCATTTCCCTCTGGTCCATCTGGTTCCAGAAGAAATCAAGTGGCACCGGGACCATGTTCCGGCTGCCGTAAAGCACGTTGATGGCCTCGGCATCCCGGCGCGACGCAAGCCTGCGAACCGTAAAGCCCTTGCGCCGGTTTCGTGCGGGCCGGTAGGTCGCGAGGTCCAGACGATAGGTGTGCGACGGATCCAGGAACAGTTCCTGCGGCGCCGAGCCCACAAGAACATGCGGATCGCGGACGTAGAACGCGATATCGCGCCGGTCGGGCTGTTCGTCGCGCAGGACCGAAATCAGGTCGTCGGGGTCGGAAAAGGTGTTGCCGAAAATCAGCCGGCCCCAGCCGCATTCCACGATCCGGTTTTTATGCGCTTCGATCTCGTCCGCCCGGTATTCCGGCTTCATGCCGTGGTCGCGCAGGCGTTTCAGGCGGTGGTCGTAGGCGCCCTTTGGCCGTGACACCTCATGTTCTGCCATTTATTCAGACCTCCTGAGCCTGTAACCACATTTCCAGAAGGGCGGCCTGCCAAAGTTCGGAGCCGCGCAGTTTGGTGATGTATTTGGTCGGGTCCTTGAAGAGCTTGTCCAGATAAGCCTCCTGGAAAAGACCACGGCTTCGGGCGGATTCGTTGGTCAGGGTATCACGAACCATGTCCAGATAGCTGCCCTGGATGTATTTCAGGGCAGGGACCGGGAAGTAGCCTTTCGGCCGGTCGATGACTTCGGCCGGAACCACGAGACGTGCGGCTTCCTTCAGGACGCCCTTGCCGCCCTGGGCCAGCTTGTGTTCCGCCGGAATGCGTCCGGCCAGTTCCACGAGTTCGTGGTCGAGGAACGGCACACGCGCCTCCAGCCCCCACGCCATGGAATGGTTGTCGACCCGTTTGACCGGATCGTCCACCAGCATGACATTGGTGTCTAGGCGGAGCGCCTTGTCGACCGGGTCATCTGCGCCCGGTCGGGCAAAATGCTGCTCCACGAAGGCCAGGCTCTCGTCCCGATCGCATTGATATTCCGGCGAGATCGCCTCGTTCATCGCCTGGTTGGACCGGTCGAAGAAGGCGTCCCGATAGGCGGCAGACGGCGTATTGGCGCCGACCATTTTCGGATACCAGTGATAACCGGCGAAGACTTCGTCCGCGCCCTGTCCGGACTGGACGACCTTGATGTACTTGGAGACCTCGCGGGACAGCAGATAGAAGCCGATATTGTCGTAGGACACCATCGGCTCCGACATCGCCTTGATCGCCCCCGGCAGATTGCCCTGCAGCTCCGAGGAGGGAATGAAGATTTTCTTGTGATCGGTGCCGTAACGCTCGGCGATCAGGTCGGAGTAGACGAACTCGTCGCCCTTTTCGCCGTTGGCCTCTTCAAAACCGATGGAAAAGGTCGCCAGATCCTTCTGGCCTTCTTCCGCCAGCAGACCGACGATCAGGCTGGAATCGACCCCGCCCGACAGAAGCACGCCCACCGGCACGTCGGCGACCATGCGCCTGCGCACGGCGGTGCGCAGGCCGTCGAGAACCATGTCGCGCCATTCATCCGCCGAGCGGTTCAGGTCTTCCGACGATTTTTCAAACCGCGGTTCCCAATAGGTGACGTCCTTGAAGGCGCCGTTCTTGTCGATCGTGCGTACCGTGGCGGCGGGCAGTTTGCGCACGCCCTTCAAGATTGTGTGCGGCGCCGGGACGACTGCATGCCAGCTCATGTAGTGATTGAGTGCGATCCGGTCGATCGACGTGTCGATATCACCGCCTGCGAGAAGGGCAGGGAGCGAGGACGCGAAGGCCAGGCGCCCGCCTGCTTCCGAGTAGTACAACGGCTTGATGCCGAAACGGTCGCGCGCAAGATGCAGCCGGCCGCTGTCATGTTCATGGATCGCGACGGCGAACATGCCGTGGAACCGCGAAAAGCAGTCGGCACCCCATTGCGCCCAGGCCTTCAGGATCACTTCCGTGTCGCTCGTCGACACGAACGAATGTCCCTTTGCCTGCAGTTCTGTGCGCAGGTCCTGGTAATTGTAGATGCAACCGTTGAACACGAGCGACAGTCCGAGGGACATGTCGGTCATCGGCTGCGCGCCCTTGTCGGACAGGTCGATAATTTTCAGGCGGCGATGACCGAAGGCGACGCGGCCGCGCATGGAAACACCCATGGCGTCGGGGCCGCGGGCGGCCATGGCCCGCGCCATTCTGTCGACACGGGCCGTATTCGCCAGGTCGTCTCCAAACACCACTTCACCGCAAATGCCACACATTGAATCGCTTTTTCCTTGTCAGTTAGCTGTTGACGCAATAGATAGAGATCAAATCATTAGAGGTCAAATCATCAGAGCTATAAATATGGAAAATGCAGAAACGGCCAAGGTCTTCAAGGCGATCAGGCGCATCGTCAGGGCAATCGATTTGCGCTCGCGGGAGGTTTCGCGAGCCGTCGGGCTGACCATTCCGCAGATTGTCGTGCTTCAGGCCATCCGGGATCTGGGCCAGGTCACGACCAAGGCCCTGTCGGCACAAGCGGACCTGTCGTCTGCAACCGTTGTCACGATCCTCGACAAGCTGGAGGAAAAGGGGCTGATTACGCGCTATCGCTCGGATACGGACCGGCGTATCGTCCATACACGCCTGACGAAGACCGGGCACACGACCCTGGCGGAGGTGCCGAGCCTGCTTCATGTGGATTTTCAGGAAAAGTTTGCAAGTTGTTCGCCGGAAAAGCAAAAGCAACTTGTCGAAGCGATAGAAGAAATTGCTGAAATGCTGAACGCGGACAAGCTCGATGCCGCGCCGATCCTGACAACCGAAGAACTGGGCCTATAGGCTCAGGCGGGGCTTTTCACCGCCTCACAGACGGCGTCGCACCAGGACAGGATGGCGTCCCGATCCAGAGGCAACAGCTCGCCCATGCCGCCGTGAAACTCTTCCCAGGCTGAAACATAATCCTCGCGCACGGCAAGCAGGACCGGAATCCCGGCGCAGACCGCCTGTTCGAGAACCTGACGCAAACCGTAGCCTTCCGATTCCGCCCGGCCGAAGCGATTGACGATCAGGATATCGGCACCGGCCTCCAGATCTGCCGAGAGCCGGCCGGCAACATCCGTAATCGCATGGGGATCGAGCCTGCAGCCCTGGGCATGCTGACCGCGGTCCTGCAGAACCGGCATCTGCCAGCTGCCCCTCAGGCTCGACAGGCAGACGTTTTTCTCGGTGCGGCCTTCCGGTACGACGGCCTGTTGCAGCACGCCGGCAAGGTTGAGCCCGCGCGCTGCAAGCGTCCGGCTGACATCCTCCAGGAGGCTGTTGACCGGATCTTTTGACTTGAAGACGATCCCCGCAAGCGGGAGCCGGGACTGATCGGAACCTTGGGGAAGAGACACGAACCGCTTTTCCGTTTTGACTGTTGTCCCGGGGATCGGGAAATGTCGTCTTTAGCAGGTTCCGGCCTTATTTCACAACTCCATTGACTATGCCGGCCTCGCAAAGTCGGAAGCTGTATTTCCCGGAAAGCCTATTCGAATGAACAACTGACCTTCCCGAAAGTGCCGAAATCGGCCTCGATCCTTGACCCCGGAGGGCATTCCAGCGGGCGGATGAAGGAACCGGAGAGGATGATCTCGCCGGCCTTGATCTTCTGGCCGTATTGCGCCATGCGCCGGGCAAGCCAAACCACGCTTTCCACCGGGTCATTGAGCACGCCGGCGCCGAGACCTGTTTCCTCGACATCGCCGTTATTGGTGACGATGGCCCCGACCCAGCGCAGGTCGACCGCGTCCACTGCGTGCCGTTCGTCGCCAAGGACGATACCTGCGTTGGCGGCATTGTCGGCGATGGTATCGAAGATCTTGCGGGCTTCACCGGTCTTCGGGTCCTTGCGCAGGATACGTGTGTCCAGGATCTCGATGCTGGGTGCAACGTAGTCGGTCGCAGCCATCACGTCCGCCCGGGTGACATTATCCGTCGGCACGTCCGACTTCATGACGAAGGCAATTTCCGCTTCCATGCGCGGCTGGATGAACCGGCCTTTCGGCACGACCGCGCCATTTTCAAACAGCATGTCGTCGAACAGAATCCCGCTGTCGGGAATGTCGATATTGAGCGCCTGCTGCATCGCCTTTGACGTAAGACCGATCTTCCAGCCGATCACTTTCCGTCCGGCACCGATCTTGTGCGCGGTCAGGGCGTCCTGCACCGCATAGGCATCGTCCATGGTCATGCCCGGGTGGCGCAGCGACAAAAGGCCGATCTGCCTGCCGGAGACTTCGGCGTCATAAAGATCGCGGGCTGCCGCGGTCACATCGTCTTTCGATAGCGTCATGCCTCGTCCTCCACGCCGTTGCGCAGCATGCCGATGCCTTCAGCCTCGATTTCCACCACATCGCCGGGTTTGAGATAAACCGGCGGATCGAAGCGGGCACCGGCCCCGGTCGGTGTGCCGGTGACGATGATGTCGCCGGGCTTAAGTGTGGTGAACGTCGAGATGTATTCGATCTGGCGGGGAATCGGAAACAACATCCGGCTGGTCCGATCGTCCTGACGCAGCTCGCCGTTGACCCTGGTGGTGATCCGCACGTCCTCAAGCTGCTCCCTGGATTTGAACGGAACGAGCCAGGGCCCCATGGCGCCGGACTGATCGAAGTTCTTGCCCTGGGTCACGTTGAATTTCGCATGGCGGACCCAGTCCCTGAGCGTGCCTTCATTGCAGAGCGTGACGGCGGCGATATGGTCATAGGCGTCCGCCTGCGAAATGTGCCGGCCGCCCTTGCCGATGATGATGGCGATCTCGCCCTCGTAATCCAGTTTGTCGGACGCCTTCGGCCGGATCAGGGGACGGTCGTGACCGGTGAACGAACCCGGGAAGCGGACGAACAGGGACATGTTCGGCAGGGCTTCCTGGCCGTCCTTGTATTCCGCGTTCCGGTCCGGGAAGTTGACGCCGACACAGATGATTTTTTCCGGCGCCGGCACGGGGATTTCATAGGCGAAGCTGCCGTTGGGATGAGTAACGGCTTTGCCCTCCGCAGCCTTTTCCAGCTCCGAAATCGCATCCGCGGCGAACACCTCCCGCATAGTCGGCCACTGCGGAAACCGGGGCGACAAGGCGATCATGCCCCCGTCGGTCACGGCACCGTAAAAGGTCTCTCCATTGGCGGTATAGGTTGCGAACTTGGTCATTGTGTCTCCAGGGCACGGGCGATTTCGGTGATGACGTCGAAGGCGGTCGAGACGTCGGCCTCGGTGCAGTCGAACTGGCCGACCTGAAAGCGGATCGCCTTCTTGCCCTCGAAAATGGTTTGCGTGAGGTAGATCCGGCCGTCGTCGTTGATGGCATCGACGAGGTGCTGATTGAGGCTGTCGAGATCCGTGGCGCCCTGCGGCGTGTAGCGGAAGGAAAACAGGGACAGCACCGGCTCGGTGACGATTTCGAAATCGGGTTCCTTGCGCAGTCTTTCGGCGAGGGTTTTTGACCAGGTGACATGGTTGCGGATCCGTTGGCGCAGGTCTTCCAGGCCGTAGCTGCGGATCAGGAACCAGAGTTTCAGCGCCCGGAAGCGCCGGCCGAGGGGCACCGACCATTCGGAATAATTGATCATCCCGTCATGGCCGTGGGTTTTGAGATACTCGGGCCGGATCGCCAGCGTGCGCACCAGGTCGTCCGGGTTTTTCAGGAAATGGGCGGAACAGTCGAACTGGGCGCCGAGCCACTTGTGCGGATTGAAGACCATGGAATCCACGCCGTCCACGCCCTGCCACAGATCCCGGAATTCCGGAACGATCATGGCGGCACCCGCCCAGGCCGCATCGAGATGGGTGTAAAGACCGAATTCCTGGGCCACCTCGACGATGGCGGCAACATCATCCGATCCGCCGACACTGGTGCCGCCGGTGCTCAGGATAATGCCGGCCGGTTTGAAGCCCGCCTTGAGATCCGAATTGATCGCCGCCCGTAGCGCGTCCGGTTTCATGCCGCGCCGTTGGCCTTCGACTTGGATCCGGATGAGGTTGTCCTGACCGATGCCGGAAACCCACATCGCGCGGTCGACGGAAGTGTGCACTTCGCCGGAGGCGTAGATGCGCAGGCGCGGTTGGTCGAACAGGCCTTGCCGATTGCCCTCCCAGCCAAGAGCCTTCTCGCGCATGGTCAGGACGGCCGCCAGGGTCGCCGAGGAGGCGCTGTCCTGGATGACCCCGGCAAAGGTGTCGGGCAGCCCGACGGCCTGTCGCAGCCAGTCGAGCATGCGGGTTTCCATCTCGGTCGCCGCCGGCGAGGTCTGCCAGAGCATGCATTGGGCCGCCATGGTGGAGACGATATATTCCGCCAAGACCGATGGCGGGGCGGCATTCGCCGGAAAGTAGGCGAAAAAGCGCGGGTGCTGCCAATGGGTCATGCCCGGCAGCACCAGGTTTTCGAAGTCCGCGAAAATCGCGTCCATCGGTTCGCCGGTTTCTGGCGGCGATTGCGGCAGGCGGGCAAGCAGATCCCCCGGTTTTACCTGTGCCCGGACCGGGCGGTTACGCAGGCCCTTGTGATAGGCCGCGCCCCAGTCCGCGATCCGGCGTCCCCAGCGGGCGAAATCCTCCCAGTTCATAGTGTCTCCTCAGGGTGCGATGATCGGTTGCGCGGCGAGCGTCGGTTCCAGGACTTCGGCGCCGGTGAACAGGGAACCTTCCTCGAACCAGCTTCTGGGAGCCGGGGCGCCCCAAAGGGTCTGGCGCTGCGGATCCTTCAGGTCCCATTTGATCGGCTCCAGGTCCGGATCGACGGTCTGGTAGTCGGAACAGTAAATCTCGATCCGGTGCCCGTCCGGGTCGCGGATATAGAGGAAGAAAGCATTGGAAATGCCGTGCCGTCCAGGGCCTCGCTCGATGTTGTCGACCCAGCCCGTGGTGGACATCAGGTCCAGGAGGTCGATGATATTGAGCGGGGTCGGCACCCAGAAGGCGGTGTGATGCAGGCGCGGACCTCTGCCGTTGGTAAAGGCGATGTCGTGGACACCGCCCTTGCGGTGGGTCCAGGCGGCCCACAGGCGTCCGCTGACTTCGTCCTCGGTATATTCGGTCACGCGGAAGCCGATCTCGTTGTAGAAGGCGACCGAGGCATCGACATCCGGCGAGAAGCAGTTGAAGTGGTCGATGCGCAGCGGTTTGACGCCCCTGTAGAGTGCATATTTCTGATGGATCGGTTCCAGCCGGTCCATGCGTGCATAAAACTCCAGCGGGGTGCCGAAATTGTCGCGGGTGCGGAAGGTGCGGGACTGGTACGGACGCTCGACCGATTCAACCGGCAGATCCTTCGACTTGAAGAAATGCGCGGCCTTTTCAAGGTCTTCCTCGTCGAAGACCTTGAAACCGAGTTCACAGGCGCGCGCTTCTGCAGCCTGTCTCAGGACGATGCAATGGTGGCCGCGTTCTTCCATGGCGCGCAGATAGATCGCATCTTCGGTCTGGTCGGTGATCTGCAGTCCGAGCGTATCGACATAAAAAGCCTTGCTCTTGGCCAGGTCCGTCACGCCGAATTCGACATGGCTCAATCGGACGATGTTGAACGGCGGATAGAGGTTCGGAGCCGGTATCGGCATTGGTTTCTTCCCTTTTATCTCTGTTATGCGCCAAGCCGCGGAATGGCGTGCTGGCCGGTCGCAAAACCGATGTGTTTCTGTTCCATGTAGAATTCGAACGACCAGTCGCCGCCGTCGCGGCCGATGCCGCTGGCCTTGACGCCGCCGAAGGGCGTCGGCAGGTGACGGACATTCTCCGAGTTCACCCAGATCATGCCGGCCTCCAGCTTCCCGGTGAACCGCAGCGCGCGGCTCAGATCGTTGGTCCAGACGTAGCCGGTCAGGCCGTACTCGACGGCGTTGGCCAGTTCCAAAGCTTCCTCTTCGGTCTTGAAGCGGATCGAGGTCAGCACCGGTCCGAAGATCTCCTCCTGGGCAATGCGCATGTCGTTGCTGGCGCCGGTAAACAGGGTCGGGCGCACGAACCAGCCGGTGTCGCCCGCACGCTCACCGCCCGCGGCAACCGTCGCACCGCCCTCGCGGGCGATGTCGAAATAGCTGGTGACCTTGTCGAAATGGGTCTTGTGGATCAGCGGGCCGATTTCGGTTTTCGGATCGAGCGGGTGACCCACCCGGATATTGTTGACCCGCTCGACAAGCTTGGCCTCGAATTCATCCGCGATCGTGTCCTGCACCAGCAGCCGGGAGGACGACGTGCAGCGTTCGCCGTTGAGCGAGTAGATCATGAAGATCGCCGCATCGAGCGCCCGGTCGAGATCCGCGTCGTCGAATACGATCACCGGGTTCTTGCCGCCGAGCTCGAAGTGCACCCGCTTCAGGGTGTCGGCACCCTGTTTCATGATCATGGAGCCGGTCTTGCTTTCGCCGACAAAGGCGATCGCCTTGATGTCCGGGTGTTCGGTCAGCGCCTTGCCTGCGTCTTCGCCGAAGCCGTTGACCAGGTTCCAGACACCCGCCGGCAGGCCGGCCTCTTCGGCGATCTCCATCAGGATGCGGGCGGTGACCGGGGAGAACTCGGCCGGCTTGTGCACGACGGTGCAGCCTGCGGCCAGCGCCGGAGCGATCTTCCAGGTCGACAGCATGAACGGCGTGTTCCACGGCGTGATCACGCCGACCGGGCCGATCGGTACCCGGGTGGTCACGTTCAACAGAGTGGGCGAGGGCAGGGCCTGGCCGTCGCGGGCCGCCGGTGCCCTATCGGCAAAGAAGCGGAAATTCTCCGCTCCGCGGATGGCGGCCTTGGACATGAAGCGCAGCGCCTGGCCCGTGTCCCAGCATTCGCAGAAGGCGATTTCCTCGGCCCGTTCCACGATCCTGTCGGCAATCCGGTGCAGCACCTTCTTGCGCTCTGTCGCGGCGAAATCGCGCCAGGCCGGAAAGGCCTCCTTGGCAGCCTTTGCAGCCGCATCGATGTCTTCGGCACCGCCCCGGGCGACCTGGCAGATCAGGCTGTCGTCGACGGGGGAGCGGGTTTCGAAGGTGGCGCCGGCTTTGGCCGGAACGGCCTTGCCGCCGATCTGGTTGAGGACACCGCCGTCCTGAAACCGCTTCAGATAGCCGGCCAGTTTTTCGATGTTCTTGTTGAGGTCGGACATGTTTCAGGAATCCTTCAGGTACTTGCGGATTGTTCCGGTCTTGGGCGAAAGCTCCGGATCGATGTCGCGCATTTCAAATGAGATCGCGAGCGACCGGCTTTCGAGCGTGGGAGCGAGATAGGACGTGATGGCGGCGAACATTTCCTCCGTAGAGGCCTTTTTTACCTCGTCGGACCGGCCGCCTCTCAGCCGCAGGGAGATGTCGATAAAGGCGTGATCCGGATTGCCGTCGGCTATGGCGTAGAAATCCGCCTTGAAGGCCCGGACCCGGATTCCCGGTGTCGGGAAGGCGTCGATACCCGCCGCCGTTTTGCGCAGGTGCTCGCAAAAGGCGGCCATGTCGAGCGTGTCTTCTAGATTGGCCGAATATTCGATGATGATATGGGGCACGTTAGCCTCCCGTGCTTTTATTATTTAAGATGTTAAATAAATGGAGCGCGCTTGTCAATCAATGGGTATGAATCTTTGAAATAAGCCGATATTTATCAGGTTATGGACGGAGAATCAGACAGCAACAATGACCGCAAATTGCCTTCAACAGCGCGGTCCTTGCCGATTGCCTTGATCCGGGCGCGCGAAAAAGTCATGGGCCCGATCAGGGAAATGCTGTCGAACTCCGGTCTGACCGAACAACAATGGCGCATTCTGCGGGTTCTGGACGAACTGGGTCCTCTGGATTCGACCAAACTGTCGGAAAATGCCAGCCTGCTGTTACCGAGCCAGACCCGGATTGTCCAGACCCTGGTTGAAAAGGGACTGGTGACCCGCCAGGCCGACCCGTCCGACCGCCGCCGCCAGACGGTGGCCATAACGTCGTCCGGCCAACAGATCATTCTCGACAATCTGGATGAGGCGCAGCGGATCGCCGCGCATATCGAGACCGTGCTCGGCAAGGAGACCGTGGACCGGCTGCTCGATATCCTGGAAGAGTTCGACCGCCTGTAAGCGGCGGGCCGCGGTCTATTTCGAATACAGCATGGAATAGTTGACGGTCGCGTGGGAATGCTCGCGCATCATCGCCTCTGCCCGTGCCGGGTCTCTTTTCGTGATAGCGTCGAACACGATCAGGTGCTGGCCGTGACCGATGGTGAGACGCTGAAACTCCATGTCGAAGTTTTCCGAATTGAAGACCAGGGTGCCGGGCTTGAGGAGAGGCAGGTTCTCAAGGCGGGTCAGCGTGAAGGGGACGAAGGCGTTGTCGCAGGCGTCCAGGATCGTCTCGTGAAAAAGCGTGTTGGCTTCCTGATACATGTCGACGCCGCAGTCGTCATGGGCCCCGATCAGGCGTACGGCGTCCGCGGTCATTTGCAGGGACCGGCGCAATTTGAGCTCCACATCCGGAGCAAGGCCGCTCATGGCCAGGCGGCGGGCAGCCAGCCCCTCCAGGACGCCCCGGACTTCATAGGCCTTGGACAGATCGTCGAAATCCAGGTCGCAGACCGTGTAGCCCCGGCCGTCGCGTTTGCGGATGAGGCCCTCGACTTCAAGGGTCTTGAGCGCCAGCCGGATGGGAGTCCGTGAGATCTTCAACAGGGATGACAGGCCGACTTCGGTGATCTTGGCCCCCGAAGGAATGCTGCCGTCCATGATCAGCCTGCGGAGCGCCGTCAGCACCCGTTTGTCGGATGTCGTTGGGTGTCCATTGGAGTTTGAAGTCCCGTCGAGGGACTCGATTGCCTCAAGTACCGGCTCACTATCCGCATAACTTTTCATTGGAGCACTATAATTTTTGGATACATATAGTGTCAATATGGATCCAATTATGGGTCTGTTTGACGGCAATATCCGCAAAAACTGAGAGAAACGAGAAATACTCTTGTCATTCTGGATCCAGAATGCATAAATTCGGGCGGTTGGCGCCCAGGCTTCGGGAGACATGCACGAGGCGCCGGTCTGCTCAGGGAGGAGTGACATGAACAGACGTGAAGTACTTGCCCGTTTGTCGACGGGTCTGGCGGTCGTCGGTACGGCCGGCCTGCTTTCTTTTTCCGCGCTTGCTGCTGACACGATCAAGATCGGGGCTGTCGCTCCGAAGACCGGTCCGTTGGCGGGCGGCGCTGCCGTGTCCCAGTGGCCGAACATCGAGCTGTGGGCCAAGGAAGTGAACGACCGTGGCGGCCTGAAACTGAAGGACGGCCAGAAGAAGGTCGAGATCATCGAATATGATGACAAGACCAATCCGGGGGAGCACATCAAGGCCGCACAGCGCCTGGCGACCCAGGACAAGGTCGACTTCATCATCGCGCCGTACGGGACCGGCTTCAATGTTGCTGCGGCTCCGATCTATGCCAAATACGGCTATCCGCAGATCGCGGTCACCTCGATCAGCGATCAGATCGGCGAACTGACCGGCCGTTATCCCGGCCTTTTCTTTACGCTGGGTTCGACGACCGATTTCGTGCAGGGCGTGGTCCACGTGCTCACCGGCCTGCGTGAAAAGGGCGACATCGGCAACAAGATCGCCATGGTCAACGTCGCCGACGCCTTCGGGATCGAACTGGCTGACGTGGCCCGTCCGCTGTTTACCGAAGCCGGCTTCGAGATCGTCTACGACAAGTCCTATCCGCTCGGGACGCCCGACCTTTCTCCGATCATCAAGGGCGCCAAGGCCGCCAACCCGGATGCCTTCGTTGCCTGGTCCTATCCGCCGGACACCTTCGGCCTGACCGAGCAGGCGATCATCGAGGACTTCCAGGTGAAAGCCTTCTACACCGCGGTTGCGACTGCTTTCCCGGCTTACGGCGGCAAGTTCGGTTCCAAGATCAACAATGTCCTTGGCGCCGGCGGCACCAATCCGGACGATCCGAAGATTGCCGACTACCGCAAGCGGCACAAGGAAGTGACCGGCAAGGAGCCGGACTACTGGGCATCCGCCAATACCTACGCCGCTCTTGAAGTTCTGGCGCAGGCGATCGAAGGCGTCGGCGAAGCCGATCGCGAGAAGGTCACCCAGTACATCAAGGACCACAGCTTCGACACCGTCATGGGTGAGCTGAAGTTCGAGAACCAGAACTCGCGCAAGTACTGGACCGTCGGCCAATGGCAGGACGGCGTCTTCCGCGGCGTCGATGCCGTCAACATCGACGGCGCAGCGCCGGTACGCGTGAAGGAAGGCTGGGAGTAATCTTCCGCCAAACCGAAACCGTGTTGAGTCCGGAGCGTTAAGGCTCCGGGCTCTCCCTTTGCTCCAACAAACAGACCGAGATGGATATTCTGGTTTCCGGCCTATTGCTTGGTGGCACCTATGCGCTCGTGGCGATGGGGCTCAATCTGCAATACGGCGTTGCCCGCATCATGAATCTTGCAAGCGGCGAGATGCTGGTGCTTGGCGCATTGGCCGCCTTCTGGCTGTTCACGACCGCTCAACTTAGTCCCGTGCTGACCATGATCATGGTCGCGCCGCTCGCCTTTATCGGCAACTGGCTGATCTATCAGCTTCTGCTGCGGCCGCTCGTAAAGCGCGCGAAGAACCAGGGACAGCTGGAAGTCGATTCAATCTTGGCCACGTTCGGCATGAGCTTTGCGCTCGTCGGCATCATGGTGGCGATCCACGGCGAGTATTTCACCTATTCCTATCTCGCCAACCCCTTCGAAATTCTCGGCACCACCGTTGCGCTGAACCGGTTTGTGGCGTTCGTCGTCGCCCTGATTATCGGTGTCACGCTGGTGCTGTGGCTGAACTTCACCCGCCCGGGAACGGCGGTACGTGCAGTCTCGGTCAACACGGAAGCCGCCAAACTGGTCGGCATCAACGTACCCCGCATCTCCGCCTTGTCTTTCGCGCTCGGCGGCGCGGTGACGGCAGCCGGAGGCACCCTGATTTCGACCTTCATCACGCTGGATGCGTCCGTCGGCGTCATCTTCACCATGAAGGCGCTGATCATCGTCATCATGGGCGGCGTCGGCGACATGCGCGGGTCGATCATTGCCGCCCTGCTGCTCGGTCTCGTGGAGACCGCCGTTGCCACCCTGATCGATCCGGGCCTGACGCTCGTGTCCGCCTACCTGATCTTCCTCGGGATTCTTCTGTTCCGCCCGCAGGGCCTGTTTGGAAAGCGAGCGACATGACCGGCAGCGGCTGGAAAGAAATAGGTCTTGCTGCCGGCCTTGTGATCCTGGCAGCCTTTGTCCCCCTTGTGACCGACGGCTACTGGTTGTCCATCGCGGTCACGGCGATGATGTATATCGCGCTCGCCACCGCCTGGACCCTGTTTTCCGGGCCGACCCACTATATCTCGCTGGCAACCGGCGCCTTCTTCGGGATCGGCGGTTATCTGGTGGCAACCGGCATGAGCGACTATGACATCAGCTTCTGGGTCATGGCGGCTGTCGCACCCTTCGTCGCCGTCGTCCTGGCGGCCATCGTCGGTGCCGCGACGCTGCGCCTGTCGGGCATCTACTTCGTGATCTTCACACTCGGCCTTGCGGAGATGATCCGGGGCCTCGTGTCCTGGGTGCAGAACAATTTCCTCGGCTCCCGCGGTCTTTATGTGCTGACCGATTTCACCGAGGCCCACATCTACTGGATGCTGCTTATAATCGCGGCGGTCGTCTATCTGATCGGCTGGCTGATCGAGCGGTCGCGCCTGGGCTTTGCCATGAAGATTATCGGCAATGATGAGGGCGTCGCCAAGCATCTCGGCATCAATACCGCCGCAGCCAAGGTGGCGCTATTCATGATCACAGGCTATTTCACCGCGCTGGTCGGCGTGGTGATCGCGCCGCGTTATTCCTACATCGAGCCCAACCTGGTGTTCTCTCCCGAACTCAGCTTCCTGGTCGTGATCATGGCGCTGCTCGGCGGCACCCAGCGGCTTTGGGGCCCGATCGTCGGCGTCATTCCCTTCACGCTGATCTGGGAAACGATCAGCGTGTCCTTTCCCAACGCGACGACCTTTTATCTCGGGCTGTCGTTTCTGCTGATCGTCTATTTCATCCCGAATGGTTTCGTCGGCCTCGTCGAAAAACTCGCCAGGAGGAGGCAGGGATGACCAAGCCGGGACGCACCCTTCTCAAGGTTCAGGGCCTGACAAAACGCTTCGGCGGTCTGGTCGCGGTCAACAACATGACCTTCGATGTCCACGAGCACGAGGTTCTGGGGCTGATCGGGCCGAACGGGTCTGGCAAGACCACGACCATGAACCTCATATCCGGCGCCTTTCCTCCATCGGACGGGTCGATCACCATGAACGGCCAGCGCCTCAGCGGCCTGGCTGCCCATCAGATCGCCCGGCGCGGGGTTTCCCGCACCTTCCAGCTTGTCCGGGTTCTGCCCGGCCTAAGCCTGGTCGACAATGTGGTTGCCGGTGCGGCGTTCGGCTATCGCAAGCGCTGGGGCGCGGAGGCGGAGCAATTTGCGCGCGGTCTGCTGGAACGCATCGGCCTTGGAGATCACATGCACCTGCCGGTCGGTTCTCTGACCTATATCGACCAGAAGCGCCTGGAACTCGCACGGGCCCTGGCAGGCGAACCGGAAGTGCTGCTGCTCGACGAATGGCTGGCGGGCCTCAACCCGACCGAGCTTCAGGAAGGCATCGACCTGATCGCCGAACTGAGGCGCGAAGGCCGGACGATAATTCTGGTTGAGCATGTGATGGATGCGATCCGCTCGCTGTGCGACCGCTGTGTGGTGATGAATTCCGGCGCCAAGATCGCCGAAGGAACGCCTCGCGACGTCCTGTCGGATCCGGAGGTGATCCGGGCCTATCTGGGGGATGAGTGATGCTGGAAATCCGTAACCTCTCAGCCGCCTACGGCATGCACCGGGCACTCGCCGGTGTGTCGATCGATGTCGAAGAAAGCGAAATCGTCGTCATTCTCGGTGCGAACGGAGCGGGCAAGAGCACGCTTCTGCGCGCCGTGGCCGGCATGTGCGAAGGACAGGTCCAAGGCGAGGTTTTCCTGGACGGCGAGCCCCTGGCCGGTGTCACGGCAGACGAGATCGTCGAGCGCGGTATCGCCTTCGTTCCCGAAGGCCGGGGGATCTTCGGCGACCTGACGGTTGCGGAGAACCTGCAACTCGGGGCCTATTCCAGGCATGCCCGGGCGCGCCAGCAGGAAAATCTTGCGAAGGTCTATGACCTCTTTCCCAAACTGCGCGAGCGGAAAAGCCAGACGGTGCGCACCATGTCGGGCGGGGAACAGCAGATGGTCGCGATCGGCCGCGCCATCATGGCCGATCCGAAAATCCTGATGCTGGATGAGCCGTCTCTCGGGTTGTCGCCGATCCTGTGCAAGGAACTGTTCCAGAGCCTGTCGCACATTACCGAAAGCGGCATGGGCGTCCTGCTTGTCGAACAGAACGCCAAGCAGTCGCTGGCGATCGCCGACCGCGGCTTTCTCCTGGAAAACGGAGAGATCACCGGTCAGGACAGCGCCGAAGCCCTGTTGAACGATCCGGCGGTGCAGGCTGCCTATCTCGGCGGCGCCGCCGGCGAGACCCGGACGGGCCGCGCCGGGGATGCGGCGGTTGCGCAGACGCCTGCAGCGGCCGAAACACAAAAGCCCTATATCCGCCCGAGCGCGAAAGCGGGCGCCGCTGTCTCTGCCGACACCTTCGCAGGCGAGTCGATCAGCGCGCTCGTTGCCCGCGCGGCGGGCAAGGCGAGGGTGGAAACGCCGACCCAACGGCCGGCAGCGCCCGCGCCCCAGGTCAAAGCGCCGTCCATTACCCCGCGCGGCAGCGCTTCTTCCTACAGGATCGCCGATGATCCCGAGCTCTCGAAACTGCTGAAAAGCATGGAAGAGGCGGCACAGGCGGCGCGTTCCGGCGGTTCGACCTATGGAACCCGGCGCCAGTCTACGCGCATCGAAAGCGCTCCGCTTCCCGAAATCGAAGTTTACCGGAAAAGCACTGTCGAGGTTTACCGGCGCGGTCCCGGTGGCAAACTGGAAAAGGTGGAGAAATAGCCATGGCACGGGTTTTTGACAGTTACTACGCAGGCGGTAGCTGGAACAGGACCGCCAGGACATTCCCGGACATCAACCCGGGCAACGACCAGGTCTGGGCCAATATCGCCGACATGGACATCAATGATGTTCGCCGCACGCTTCAGGCCGCCCAGGAAGGCTTTTCCGAGTGGTCCCAGATGCCCTTTACCGAGCGTGCCAACTTCATGCTCAAGGCCGCCGACGAATGCGACCGGCGCAAGGACGATCTTTGTGCCGCCCTTCAGGCCGAAGGCGGCGGCTGGTGGGGCAAGGGCATGTTCGAAGCCGGCTTCATTTCCACCGTGTTCCGGGCTGCGGCTGCCATGGCCTACCAGTCCATTGGTGAGGTTCTGCCGTCCGAACATGGCAAGGTTTCCATGGCCGTACGCGTTCCGATGGGCGTTATTTCGGTCATTTCTCCCTGGAACTTTCCCGGCATCCTCAGTTCCCGCGGCTTTGCCATTCCGATGGTCGCCGGCAATTCCATCGTTCTGAAACCGTCCGAAGAAACCCCATACTGCGGCGGTATCTTCTTTGCCGAGGTTTTCGACGCCATCGGCCTGCCGAAGGGCGCCTTCAACGTGGTGACCTGTTCACGCGACAACATTGCCGAGATCGGCGACGAACTGATCGAAAACCCGATCATCAAGGGCGTGTCCTTTACCGGTTCGACTGCCGTCGGGCGCATGATCGCCGCGAAGGCCGGCGCCCATCTGAAGAAGACCTGCGTCGAACTCGGCGGCAAGGATTCGCTCATCATCTGTGACGATGCGGATCTGGAAAAATCCGCGCAGCTGGCAAATTTCGGTTCCTTCATGCATCAGGGCCAGATCTGCATGAGTGTGGAAAAGGTCCTGGTCCACGAAAAGGTCTACGACAAGTTCCTGCCGATGTTCATCGAACGCGCCCGCAAGCTGAAAGTGGGCGACCCGACCTCCGACCGCTCCAATGTCATTGGGCCGCTGATCAACGACAAGCAGGCGGGGATTGTCAAAACCCAGCTTGAGGATGCCATTGCCAAGGGCGCCAAGGTGCTGCTCGGCGGCGGCGTCAACGGCCGCTATGTGGAACCGACGATCCTCACCGGCGTGACGCCGGACATGCTGATCTACCAGTTCGAAACATTCGGCCCGGTGGTGCCCGTCATTCCCTTCCGAAACGACGAGGAGGCGATCGCGATCGCCAACGATACCGACTACGGCCTGTCGTCGGGCATCATGACCGCGGATGAGAACAGGGGACTGGAGATCGCCTCCAGGCTTGAGACCGGCTCGAGCCACGTGAACTGTTCGTCGGTGAACGACGAGCCGCATGCGCCCTTCGGTGGCGCCAAGAGTTCGGGCGTCAGCCCGCACGGTGGCCGCTGGTCGCTGGAAGCCTTCACCCAGACGCGCTGGATCACGCTCGATCGCGGTCACCGTCATCTCCCGCCGGTCTTTTGAGGGCTGTCGGAGGGACAAGGGAGGAACCCATGGCAAGACAGACCTGGACGGAAGGACGCCTGCTTCAGGACAAGACCATTGTCGTGACCGGCTGCGCCTCCGGGATCGGCTGGGAAACGGCAAAGCTGGTCAAGGCGCTCGGCGGCGATGTGATCGGCGTCGATATCAACAGGACCGAAGACCACGTCGACGAACTCTATATTGCCGATCTGTCCGACCGGATGGCGATCAAGGCGCTGGTCAATGCCTTGCCGTCCGGGATCGACGGGATTGCCAATATCGCCGGCCTGCCGCCGACCGCGCCGGCGGACATGGTGCTCAAGGTCAACCTGGTGGGCCTCAAGTTCTTTACAAACGCCATGATCGGCAGGCTGAACGACGGCGCGTCGATCGTGAATCTGGCGTCGCTTGCCGGTTTCGGCTGGGAAGAGTCGATCCCGGCGATCAAGGCCAGCGAGACGCTTGCCTTTGAAGATGTCGAAGACTTCATCAAGACCCATAACGTCGGCAATGAGGTTGGGCGCAGCTATTTCTTTTCCAAGGAGGCGGTGGTTGCCTGGACGATCCAGAACCGCTGGACCTGGCGCGATCGCGGCATTCGTATGAATGCGGTCTCACCGGCTGCGGTCGATACCCCGATTCTGAAGGATTTTCTCGCCACGCTCGGTCCGCGTGGGGAGGAGGGGATCCGGCTGACGGAAAGGCCCGGACGTCCGGAGGAGATCGCGCCGGTCGTCGCCTTTTTAATGTCCGACATGACACACTGGATCAGAGGCACGAACATTCCCGTCGATGGCGGAATGGCGTCGCATTTTCTGGCCCAAAGACATCAGCTCTGAGGGAGGAGCGCCATGACCACATTCATCTCTCTCATCATCCTGGTCGCGATCGTCATCGCTGCCGTCGTGGTGGTGATTGCGGGGTTCTATCAGCGTTCCACCCGCGAGGTTAGCCTGGTGCGCACCGGCGTCGGCGGGCGGAAGGTGATCGTCGACGGCGGCACGATCGTGCTGCCCTATTTCCACGACATTGCCCGGGTGAACATGCAGACCCTGCGTCTGGAGGTCCATCGCACCGGTGAAGCGGCGCTGATCACCAATGACCGCATGCGCGTGGATGTCGGGGTGGAGTTTTATGTTTCCGTCGACGCGAACGAAGAGGCAATTGCCCGTGCCTCCCAGACGCTCGGAAACCGCACCTTCAGCGCCGACAAGCTGCGCGACCTCATCGAAGGCAAGCTGGTCGATACCCTGCGCGCCGTCGCCGCGCGCATGACCATGGACGAACTGCACGAAAAGCGGGCCGAATTCGTCCGGGAAGTATCCGCCATGCTGGAAGAGCCTCTGGCCCGCAACGGCCTGGCGCTTGAAAGCGTTTCGCTGGCGGCCATGGATCAGACGCCGTTTTCCGCTCTGGATGAAAACAACGCCTTTAACGCCGTCGGCATGCGCAAGCTTGCCGAAGTGATCGCCAAGTCGAAAAAGGAACGGGCGGAAATCGACGCGGAATCCGACGTTGCCGTTCACCGGTCTGCGATGGAGGCGTCCCGGCGCCGTCTCCAGATCGACCTTGAAGAGCAGCAGGCAAAGATCGCGCAGGTTCAGGAGCTTGAACGTCTTCGGGCGGACCAGTTGGCGGAAATCGCCGAACGAAAGGCGCAAAGCGAGTCCGCTGTGAATGCCGCACGCATCCGGATGGAACAGGAGATCCGGGCCGCCGACATTGCCCGCGAACAGGCGGTCCGCGAAGCCGAAATCGCCCAGGCCCAGGCACTGGAAATGGCCGAACAGGACCGCGCCATCGCCATTGCCATGAAGACCCAGGAAGAAAGCAAGGCGGTGACCGCGGCCGACCTCGCCAAGGCCGAAGCCGTCAAGGCGGCGGAAGCCATCGCGACGGCCAGAGCGCTTTCCGAAGCCCAGAGGCGCAAGGACGTGGCGGTCCTTTCTGCCCAGCAGGAGGCGGATATCTCCGGCCGGAAACTTGTGGCTCAGGCAAATGCCGAGGCAGAGGCCTCCGTTGCCCGCGCAAAGGCGACCCTGGAAAACGCCAAGGCGGATGCCGAAGCCGCGAAGCTCCGGATTGCCACCCTGAAGGCCGAAATGACGGCGAAGGCGGAAGGCCAGAAGGCCCTGAACGAGGCGGAAAACGTCTTCACCAAGGAAATCGTCGCGCTGAAGGCCGACATCGCCAGGCTGGAAGCCTTTCCGAAGATCGTCGAGCAGATGGTGAAGCCGGCCGAAAAGATCGAGTCCATCCGCATCAATCATATCACCGGCCTGCCGACCGGCGGCAGCGGTTCGGCAGGCGAGGGCGGTGCCAACAAAACCGCGATCAACCAGGCGCTCGATTCCATCCTCGACATGGCCGTTCAACTCCCGGCCCTCAAGAAAATCGGCGAGGAACTGGGCATATCGCTTGAGGAAAGTCTGAACGGCGTGACCGGGAAGACCAAGTCCTGACGAATTTAAACGCCGCCGGACCCACGCCGGCGGCCTTTGAAGAGGAGCGGTCGGCATTGCCGGTCGCTTTTTCTTTGCGCGCAGATGAAATCCCCCGCCAGCCTCGGACAAGCTTCGCCTCCTAGACCTTTAAGCGACCAATACTCGTTTGGAGCTGTCTGATGGAACCGGTCTTTTTGACCAAACTGGTGTCTCACAACAATGACTGGCTGTCCGTGCGGCAGGCGACCATTGCCGAGAACATCGCCAATTCGAATACGCCCGGGTTTCGTTCCAAGGACGTCGAGCCCTTCACCTCCGTCATCAGCAAGACGCAGCTGGCCATGGCGGCGACCCATGCGGGCCATCTTGGAACCGTCATGGACGTTGCAGAGCCCACCGACGTCAAGAAGGGCGACAGCTGGCTCGTGACCCATTCCGGCAACTCCGTCAGCATCGAACAGGAACTGATGAAAGCCGGCGAGGTGGCGCGCAATCATGCGTTGAACACCAGCATCGCGAAGTCCTTCCATCGCATGTACCTGGCAAGCCTGAAGTAAACGCAAACCGAAGGGGTGACTAATGTCCGATCCACTCAGCGCCGCGCTGCATATTTCCTCAAGCGGCTTGCGCGCCCAGTCGGAGCGCCTGCGGGTCGTTTCTGAAAACCTGGCCAATGCGCGCTCCACCGGCAAGACGGCCGGGTCCGATCCCTATTCGCGCAAGACGGTCACCTTCGAAAGCGTCTTCGACCGCGTCCAGCAGGCCTCATTGGTCAAGGTCAAGGGCGTCGGCACCGACAAGTCGCCGTTCACCGTCGAATACGAACCGGGCCATCCGGCTGCCGACGAAAACGGCTACGTCAAGATGCCGAATGTGAATGTCCTCATGGAACTTGCGGACATGCGCGAAACCAACCGGTCCTATGAGGCCAATCTCAAAGTCATGACGCAGGCCCGAGAGATGGTCATGCGCGACATTGCCTTGCTGAGGGACTGATCATGCTTGAACAGATTTCCGCTCTTACCTCCAGCACCGACAGTCTTCTGAAGTCGGTTTCCGAAACCCGCTTCATGAGCGGCGGTCAGGAAACGTCTTCCGTCGGACAGACCGGCGAAGCCGCAAGTTTCAGCGATACGCTCGCCAGTGTCTCCCAGGACGCGATCCAGCGCCTGAAGGACGGTGAAGCCGCATCGCTTGCCGGTGTCGACGGCCAGGCCTCCGTCCAGCAGGTGGTCGAGGCGGTCATGGCCGCCGAACAGAGCCTGCAAACCGCAATCGCGATCCGCGACAAGGTGGTGGGTGCCTATCAGGAAATCAGCCGGATGACGATCTGACCGGTCGGACACTCCCGCGACGCGAAAGGAATGTGACATGAAGGCCCTGGCCATCGCAGCAACCGGCATGAGCGCTCAGCAGCTCAACGTCGAAGTCATCGCAAACAACATCGCCAACATGAACACGACCGCCTTCAAGCGGGCCAAGGCGGAGTTTTCCGATCTTCTGTATCAGGCCGAACGGCTCCAGGGCGTCCCGAACCGCGGTGGTGAGGACCCCGTGCCGGAAGGCGCCCAGCTCGGCCTCGGCGTGAAAACGGCGGGTATCCGCAAGCTCCATGTCCAGGGCACTTTGAACAACACCGGCAACGATCTGGATATCGCCATCGACGGCCGGGGCTGGTTCGAGGTTACCGGACCCGATGACGAAACGCTCTATACCCGGGCAGGCTCCTTCAACAAGAATGCCGACGGCCGTCTTGTCACCATCGACGGTTATCCGGTCGAACCGGCAATCGTCTTCCCGGAGAACACGGTCAAGGTCATCGTCAACGAATCCGGCCAGATCTTTGCCCAGGTCGACGGCGAACAGACCCCGCGGGAACTCGGACAGCTCAATCTTTCCAATTTTGCCAATGACGTCGGTCTTGAACCGGTCGGCGGCAATCTCTTCCGCGAGACGCCGGCCTCCGGCGTGCCGGTTGACGGCGTCGCCGGCGATCCCGGCTTCGGCATTATCCGCCAGGGATATCTGGAAGATTCCAACGTCGACCCGGTGAAGGAAATCACGGCGCTCATTTCCGCGCAGCGCGGCTATGAAATGAATTCGAAGGTCATCAAGGCGGCCGACGAAATGGCCGGCACCGTGACCAACGGCATCCGCTAGTCCTGGTAAGGGGAGATGAGGTCATGATCCTTCGATCGGCCGGCTTTTGCCTGACCTTCTGGGGTGCGGTCCTGGCCTCAATGGCAGCACCGCAAGCGGGCAGTATTCAGTTGCCCGTTCCCCGTTCGACTATTCATCCGGGTCACGAAATCACCCAGCAGAACCTGATCGAGCGGTATTTCCCCGAACGCACCACCCTGCAATTTGCCGTCATCAGCGACCGCAGTCAGCTCGTGGGCATGGTCGCCCGGCGGACGTTGCTGCCGGGCAAGCCGGTGCCGGTCAATGCGGTGAGTGTCCAGACGCTGGTCGATCGCGGCGGTCAGGGCCGGCTCGTCTTCCGGGAGCAGGGGCTCTTCATCGTCATGCAGGTGGAAGTCCTGCAATCGGGCGGCGTCGGCGACTACGTGCGCGTCCGCAACGTCGACAGCGGCGTCGTGGTCACCGGCAAGGTGCAACAAGACGGAACCATACTGGCGGAAAATTGATAATGCGTCTGATAGCCCTGTTTCTCGCAGCCCTTGTCTCGGCCGCGCCTGCCTCCGCCCTGGTCCGCATCAAGGACATCGCCTCCCTTCAGGGCGTGCGTGACAATCAGCTGGTTGGTTATGGTCTTGTGGTCGGCCTGAACGGATCCGGCGACAGCCTGAGAAATTCGCCGTTTACCGAGCAGTCCCTGCAATCCATGCTGGACAGCCTGGGCGTGAATGTCCGGGATGCGCGGCTCAGGACGCGCAACGTGGCGGCGGTGGTAGTCACCGCGGAAATGCCGGCCTTTATCGGCAAGGGATCCGAGATTGATGTATCTGTATCGTCTCTTGGAGATTCCACGTCGCTAGCCGGCGGCACGCTGATCGCGACGCCGCTCCTTGGTGCAGACGGGGAAATCTACGCCGTCGCACAGGGCGCCCTGGCGGTGTCCGGTTTTAACGAGGCCGGCCAGGCTGCGAGCGTCAAAAAGGGCATTCCGACCGTCGGCCGGATCCCCAACGGTGCCCTGGTCGAGAAGGATATTTCGGCACGCTTCAAGAATATTCCGAACCTGGTCCTGGAACTGGGCAATCCGGATTTCAGGACAGCGGTTCGCATCACAGATGCCATCAACCAGCACAGCATGGCGCGCTATGGCATGAAGGTCGCCCGGGAACGCGACCTGAGGACAATCGACCTTCGGCCGCCGAAGAAAGTGAGCGTCACCCGGTTCATTGCCGAAATCGAAGGCCTGAGGGTCGCGCCCGATCAGTCGGCAAAAGTGGTCGTCGATGAGCGGACGGGCACGGTGGTCATCGGGTCCGATGTACAGATTTCGACCGTTGCCATCACCCATGGCAACCTGACGGTCAGGATTACCGAGACACCGCAGGTTTCTCAGCCGTCTCCGTTTTCCCCGCAGGGCCAGACGGTCGTCGTTCCGCGGACCCAGGTGGATGCACAGGAAGCCGGCGGGCAGCTGGCGATTGTCGGCGGCGCGGATCTGCAAACCCTCGTCCGCGGCCTGAACCGTATCGGTTTGCGACCGACCGGCATCATCGCGATCCTGCAGGCGATCAAGACAGCCGGCGCGCTTCAGGCAGACCTGATCATCCAGTAATTTCCGTTGCCGCGTACGGCCTCAAGCTTGAGGCAAGCCACACCCTGCAATGTCCTGTTAAAGCCAATCAGGAAAGGACACCGGGGATGGTGTTGGAACGAGAAAAGCGGCGCAGGATTTCGGTCCTGACTTTGACCTGCGCCTTTGCAGCCCTCGGTATCCTGCCGGGCAGCGCCCAGGAACCGAAACCGAAGCCGGACGCCGAAACACGGAAAATCGAACAGCTTCCGGGAAGCGACGCGGGTTTCTACTGCAAGAATATCGCCGACAAGGCTTCCGAAGCCCGGCTCGCCTGGCAAACCTGGAAGCTGGTCGGGCTCGAGGCCAAGCTTCGCGAGCGTGCCGAGGAACTGGAACGCAAGGAGGCCGAATACAAGGCCTGGGTCAAGCGGCGCGAGAAGCTGCTCGAAAACGTGGAGGGTCAGGTGGTCTCGATCATTGCCCGGATGCGTCCGGAGATGGCAGCCGCACAGCTTTCGACCTCGGATGAGGATACGGCGACCGGCGTCCTCTTGAAACTCAAGCCGCGGGTGGCCAGCGAAATCCTCGATGAGATGGAGCCCGCACGGGCGGCACGCCTGACCCAGTTGATGGTCGGATTTTCAGAGTCCCTGGAAGATCGGAGCTTTTGATGCGCACTGCACTCGGTCTTGGCGGACTGCTCCTGCTCACAGGATGTGCCGGCCAGCTTGAAGATGTCGGCAAGGCTCCGGCGATGACGCCCGTGGGATACGGCCTCCAGTCAAATCGTGCCGCCTATCCTTTGAACACTTTCGCCCCTGGCGGCGTGAAGGATTACAATTCTCTCTGGGTTTCCAATCGCGAGAATTTCTTTGCCGATCCGCGCGCCCGCAAGATCGGCGATGTGCTGACCGTCCGGATCTTCATCAACGACAAGGCATCCCTCGACAATACCACCGACCGAAGCCGGGATTCCTCCATCGGTATCGGCGGCGACCTGTCCGCCACCTGGGATGGCGACAGCGTGTCGGGCGATGCGTCCCTGAACGGGGATTCCGGATCGTCGTCGAAAGGGCAGGGCTCGATCGACCGGTCCGAACAGATCGTGCTTTCGGTCGCTGCCGTCGTCACCGACCGGTTGCCGAACGGCAATCTCGTCATTTCCGGTTCCCAGGAAGTGCGCGTGAATTACGAAATGCGCATTCTGCAGATCGCCGGCATCGTTCGTCCGCGCGATATCCAGAGCGACAACACCATCCCCTACGACAAGATCGCCGAAGCGCGTGTCTCCTATGGCGGCAGGGGCCGCCTGTCGGAGGTCCAGCAGCCCGGCTGGGGACAGCAGATCTACGACGCGATCACCCCTTTCTAAGAATTCCAAGGAAAAGAGAGAGACAGACTGCACCATGTCCAATCTCGTTTCGCTGCCGTCCGGCCGCGCCGCCTATACCCAGGACCAGCCTTCCACGGCCTCTTTCGTTCTCGGTTTCCTGATGCTGACGGCCCTGTCCGTCGGGTGCGGCGCCATGCTTGCGTCGCATCTGGTCAGCGAGACCCGGGACCAGGTTCTCCAGCTTGAGCGGGACCACCGCCAGGGGGCGGCCGCCAACCTGAATTATGTGCTCAACGCCCGTCTCAAGACATTGAAACCGCTGGTGACCAACCTATCTGCGCCGAAGAACGCCTGGGTACGCCTGCAGGCCTCCCTCATCCTGAGCGAAGAAGCCAAGCAAGACGTCGATATCGTTGTCAGCCACATCGAAGAAGACATGCTGGCCTACATGAGAACCCTGACGATCGCCCAGATCGAGGGGCCGCTCGGCCTGCAGCACCTCAGAGAGGATCTGAACGAGCGGGCGCGCATGCGTTCCAAGGGGCAGGTCCGCGAAGTCGTTCTGGAATCCCTGGTGGTGCAATGAAGCGGATAACGTTAGCGGGTTTCATCCTTCTGGCCGGCGTAACCGCAGCCGCAGCCCAGGTTCCCGGTCTGTCCGATCTGCTGCCGGCCGGAGAGGCGAGCGCAAGCGGGCGGATCATCCAGGTTATCGCCCTGCTGACGGTTCTGTCCGTCGCCCCGGGTATCCTGATCATGGTGACCAGTTTCACCCGGTTTGCGGTGGCGTTTTCCTTCCTGAGGTCCGGCATCGGGCTGCAGACGACACCGGGTAACCTGATCCTGATCTCCCTGTCGCTGTTCATGACCTTCTACGTCATGGCCCCGACCTTCGATCAGGCATGGAAGAGCGGCATTCAGCCGCTGATGAAGAACGAGATCACCGAGGAAGAGGCCTATACGCGGATCACGAAGCCGTTCCGCACCTTCATGCTGTCGCAGGTACGCGAGCAGGACCTGGTCCTTTTCGACGATCTTGCCGTCGGCCGGGTGACGGACGAAGAGGCCAAGGCGCCCGAGGACGTCGAAATGCGGGTGCTGATCCCGGCTTTCATGATTTCCGAATTGCGCCGGGGCTTCGAGATCGGCTTCCTGATTGCACTGCCGTTTCTCGTCATTGACATGATCGTCGCCACGATCACCATGTCCATGGGCATGATGATGTTGCCGCCGACGGTGATCTCTCTGCCCTTCAAGGCGTTGTTTTTTATCCTGATCGACGGCTGGAACCTCCTGGTCGGCAGCCTTGTCAGGTCGTTTTTCTAAAATTGGTCTCGGCCGCGCAAGCTTCACGTAAGCTTGCGCGTCTAGTCTGAAATTCACGGCAGGTTGAACCGCCAACTTCAAGGTTCAAGTGCATGACGCAATTCCTGCCGTGCCGGTGAAAATCCGGCATGTCCCGCTCTAACTTCAATCTTGAAAGGGACATATCATGTCTAGCCTTATGACAAATGCGTCGGCAATGACCGCGCTGCAGACTCTGAACGCCACCAACAAACAGATGGACCAGGTGCAGAACCGCATTTCCACCGGTTACCGTGTGTCGACTGCCTCCGACAACGCGGCCTACTGGTCGATTGCGACAACCATGCGCTCTGACAACATGGCCCTGTCTGCCGTTGAGGACGCTCTGGGTCTTGGTGCAGCAACGGTCGATGTCATGTACACGGCGACGGAAAGCACCGTGGATGTTGTGAACGAGATCAAGGCAAAGCTTGTTGCCGCCCGCCAGCCGGGTGTCGACCGCGCCAAGATCCAGTCCGACATCACCGAGCTTCAGGGCCAGCTGCAGACGATTGCCGACTCCTCTGTCTTCAACGGAGAAAACTGGCTCTCGGTCGACTCCGGTGCTGCAGACTACAACGCAACCAAAACCATCGTGGGTTCCTTCACCCGCTCCGGCGGTGCGATCACGATCGATACCATTGCCATCGACATCACCCAGACCGAGCTGTTCGACGCGACTGCGACCGACGGCATCCTGGACGGTGCCAAGACCAATGGTAACGTCGTTTCCACGCTTGACATCTCGGCCCTGACCGACTCGGCAGCCGACCTGACGACCCTGGAAAACATGATCTCCGACGTGGACGAAGCCCTTGGTGAAATCACGGACTCTGCAACCCTGCTGGGTTCCGTGAAAAAGCGCGTTGACCTGCAGAAGGACTTCGTTTCGGCCCTGACGGACGCCATTGACCGTGGCGTCGGCCAGCTCGTCGATGCGGACATGAACGAGGAATCGACCCGTCTCCAGGCTCTGCAGGTGCAGCAGCAGCTCGGTATCCAGGCACTGTCGATTGCCAACTCGAACAGCCAGAACATTCTCTCGCTGTTCCGTTAATCCATCCGGTCTTCCGGACGGCGCGGGCCGCGCTCTTCCCTCGAAGAGCGCGGCCTTTTCATATGCGCATTTCCTGTCCGTCCGGCGCCCCGGGCGACGTCCACGCGCGCCAAGGTATGCCGGCGCAACCTTCGCACAAGCTCAGCCTTCGATAGTGGCCCAAATGATAACGGGCGATGCAACAGGGGTGATCTATGCCTGGCCGCGAGCAAGCAGAAAAACTTTGGGCAAATCTCCAGGAACTCGGTGCAAGACGGTTGATTGCGTTGGCTCTTATTGGGCTCGCAACCATCCTGACGGTCGGGCTGGGAGCCTATTATCTTTCCCGGCCCGAGCAGACGGTGCTCTATACCGGCCTGGACGGAGAAGATGTCACCCGCATCGGTTCGGCCCTTCAGGACGCCGGCATTCCCTATGATGTGAGTTCGGATGGCTCCGCCGTCATGGTCAATCACGCAGCGACCGCCAAGGCGCGGATGCTGCTGGCCGAAAAAGGCCTGCCGAGGGGCGCCAACGCCGGCTACGAACTCTTTGACGATCTCGGGTCCCTCGGCCTGACCTCCTTCATGCAGGAAGTGACCCGGGTTCGCGCCCTTGAGGGCGAACTCGCCCGGACCATCCAGCTGATGCAGGGCGTGCGGGCCGCCCGGGTCCATATCGTCCTGCCGGAAAAAGGCTCGTTCCGTCGCGATCAGCAGCCGCCATCGGCCTCTGTTGTGATCCGATCGGAAAAATCCGACGACATCCGCACTGCCGACGCGATCCGCCATCTGGTGGCAGCCGGCGTGCCGGGGATGACGCCTGACAAGGTCACCGTTCTGGATACATCGGGCGAACTGCTTGCAGCGGGCGACGATCCGTCAAAGGCATCCGCCGGCCAGCTCGCCACCCTCGAGGCCGTCGTTTCCAGCCGGATCCAGGAAAACATCCGCAAGACGCTGACGCCCTATCTGGGGATCGACAATTTCCAGGTCAGCGTTGCCGCCGATCTGAATACCGACCGCCGCAAGATTGCCGAGACGATCTACGATCCGGAATCCAGGACCGAAAGATCGGTCCGCACCATCCGGGAAAACGAAAATTCCCAGAACGCCAGCACGGAGCAGCCCACAACGGTGCAGCAGAATATTCCGGAGCAGAACGTTCAGGCGAAAAACGGTGAGCGGTCCAGCGAAGAAAATCAACGTCGCGAAGAAACGGTCAACTACGAGATTTCGTCCAAGCGAATCGAGACGTCACAGGACGGTTTCAAGGTGGATCGGTTGTCTATCGCGGTGCTCGTCGACCGTGCCAGACTAAATGCCTCACTTGGCGGCGAACCGGACCAGACGGCGATCGACAAGCAGCTTGAGGAAATCCGGCAACTTGCCGCGTCGTCCGCAGGCGTCGATGCCGCACGCGGTGACATGGTCAAGGTCTCCGTGGTCGACTTCATCGATGCCGGCCGTGACCTCGAGCCGATTCCGCCCCTGAGCGTATCGGAATACCTGCTGCGCCAGTTCGGCAATATCATCAATGCCGCGGCCATCCTGATCGTGGCCGGCATGGTGATCTGGTTCGGTCTTCGTCCGGCCGTTGCCGCCCTTGTCCCGAAAGCGGCAACGGCAACGGCGGAAATCGCCGAGATGGCGATGATGCCGGAAGGCGGCAGTTTGAATGGCGAATATTCCGAACAGAACTATCTCACGTCGCCGGATCATACCGCCATGCTGAGCGACCTGAATTCCAAGCTCAATCAGTCGCCGTTGAAGAAGCTCGAATCCCTCCTGGACTACAACGAGGAACAATCGGCCGCGATCCTGCGCCAGTGGCTCTATGAAAGCGAAAGGGCATGACGATGCGCGGGAACATTGCAGCCTATATTCCGACACTGAACAGCGGGCCGTTCCAGACGCTGAATTCGACGGACGCCGTCATGGCCGAAGTGATGCCGGTGCATGTCCAGGAACAGCCGGAGCCGACCCTGGAAGAAAAGCTTGCCGCAGAATACGAACGGGGCCGCAAGGCTGGTGAGGCCTCGGCGACCGAGCGCCTGGAAGCCCGGCTTGCCGAAGAACGCCAGGCCCATGACGCGGAAGTCGCCGCTCTTCGGGAAACGTTGCTTTCGGATCAGGCCGCTCTTCTGGGCGAAGGTATGAAAGCCGCGTTCGATGATCTCGAGAACCGGATCGCGGCCTGCGTGGCAGACGTCCTGGAACCTCTGATCGAACAACAGATCGCATGCCGGATCGTCGCATCGTTCCGCGACACGCTTTCCCGGTTCCTGGAAGGCGATCAGGGCATGTTGGTCCGCGTCAGCGGGCCAGAGGCGCTTCTGGACCTGCTCCGGGCAGACCCGGGCGGGCTGGAAGGGCGGATTGAGTATCAGCCCGCTGCCGCTGCCGAGCTGACAACCGTGATCGGCGAAACAACCTTGAACACACGGTTTGCCGAATGGATGGCGCAACTGCGTCTGGCAATGGAGGCAGAGTGAGCATGCAGGATACCTTGCCCAACGAAATCGTCATTGTCCGGCGCAGGCCTGCCTGGGAAGGGGAAGCCCATCCCCATGGCGTGTGGAAGATCGCCTATGCCGACTTCATGACCGCAATGATGGCGTTCTTTCTTGTCATGTGGCTCATCAACGTGACCGACGACAGCGTCAAGAGCGGCGTCGCCCAGTATTTCAATCCCGTCAAGCTCGCTTCGACCGCGCCGAACAAGAAGGGGCTGAACGATCCGAATGTCGCCGGTACGACCAACGAAGACGGTGCCAATCTACCGGAAGGCGACCTGAATGCGGGCAACGGCCGCAAGGATGGCGTCGATATCCGGAAAGGGATTGCTCCGGAGGCTTCCGAACGCAGCTCCGGGGACACCAAGGGGCAGTTCACCCAGACCCATTCCGAGGCCCAGCTTTTCGCCGACCCTTACGCCGTGCTCGACAAGCTTGCCGGGATGGCGGCCTCTACTGAGGAAGTCAAATATTCAGATCGTGAATCCTATGGCGACGGACTGGAAAAGCAGGCCGGAGCGCGCGGAGGCGACGCGTTTCGCGATCCGTTCGATCCGCTCTATTGGCAGTTCCTTCCCACACGCGGCGCCGGTGAGGTCGATTTCACCGCAGAGAAGTCGGACAAGACGCAGCCGGAGATGGTTACGGTCATCGAACCGAAGTCTCAGCCGATACCGGGCTCGGAGGACCCTGCCAAGGTCGGGGACGGCAATGCAAGCGTGGTTGCCCACCTCCTGGCTGGCAAAACGGCTGCTCACGAGGCAAATGAGGCCAAGCCCGGCGACTATGGTCTTTCCGACCAGCAGAAAGCGCTGCTGAAGTTGAAAGCAGCCGGAGCGTCCGATCCGGCTGACGGCGTCCCGCTGATGGAACGTTTGAATATCGCTCTGTCCACGACGGGCAGCGGCGCCATGAAGGAGACCGCGAACCGCGTCACGATCGATAAAGTCGACGACGGGGTCCTGATCAGTCTCACGGACGACCAGAATTTCGGCATGTTCGCCATCGGGTCGGCCGAACCCCGGCCGGAGCTCGTCGCCTTGCTCGGGCGCATCGGCAAGGTCGTCAGTGCGGAGAAGGGGCAGATCGTCATCAAGGGCCATACGGATGCCCGGCCGTTCCGCTCCAGGAATTATGACAACTGGCGCCTGTCGACGGCCCGGGCACACATGGCTCTCTACATGCTCGCCCGCGGCGGTGTCCCGATGAAGCGCTTCGAGCGGGTCGAAGGCTACGCGGACCGTGACCTGAAACATCCCGAAGATCCCAATGCGGCATCCAACCGGAGGATTGAAATCTTCCTGAAGGAGGCGAGCTGATGCTGTGCAGACTTTCAGCTTCTTTTCTGGCGGTTTTAGGCTGGGCCGGTCTTGCGGTTTCAACGCTGCACGCGGAACCGGTCATGCCGCCTTATGAAATGGTCCGGACCCTGCAGTCGCTGCAGGCACAGGTCGCCCAGGGAAACAGCCAGGCCCTGGCAGCCCAGCGGGCCCTGCTGCTGCGCATGGAAAAGGACTTCATGGATGCTCCGGCTGTGGTCTGGCAGGATCCGCGCAATGCGCGGGCCGCTGTCATTCACCTGTTGAGCGGCGGTCATCCGGCGGTCATGCGGGAATTGATGAAATTCGATCCCTTGCCCCGAACCGATCCGGATCTGATGAAAGGGGCGCTGGCCTACGTGGAAGGCCGGGAACAACAGGCCGCCGAATTGCTGGCCCAGTTCGATCCCCGCGAACTGCCGCCGAGCCTCGGCGGTCATGTGGCCCTGGCCCTGGCGGCCGTCACCGTGCGTGACAAGCCAGAGACCGCCTTGACCTATCTCGGCCTTGCCCGGCTGCTGTTGCCCGGAAGCCTGGTCGAAGAAGCCGCCCTGCGCCGGGAGGTTTTCGTTGCCGGCACACTCGGGGATATCGAACGGTTCCAGACGCTTTCCATCACCTATCTGAGACGGTTCCGGAATTCCATCTATGCCGGCGATTTCAGGCGCCGGTTCATGCTGGCGATCGACACGCTCGGATTTGCCAAAAGTCCCGAGAAATTCGCACTGATCGAAAGCCTTCTGAACGAATTCGATGAAGACACCCAGCGGACCCTTTACCTGCGTATGGCGCGAACCGCCTTGCTGAACGGCCAGCTTGCCATCGTGCGCAAGGTGGCGGATCGGGCCATCCCCCTGGCCATGGGCGGAACCCGCGAGGAAGCGCTTTTGAAGATCTACAAGGCCGGCGCCACGCTGGACGCCGCCGACATCAAGGCCGTCCGGGATACGCTCTGGTCCGTCGACAAGACCCTTCTGGAACCGGACGAGCAGGATCTACTGGATGCGGTCTATTCGGTGATGAATTCCGTGCGCCACTGGCCGGAACCGCCCACCAATGTCATCGGCGAATTTTCTTCCTATACGCCGGAAAGCAAACCGGCGGACCCGGAGTGGATCACCCCGGTCATGCACCATGCCGATCAGCTGCTGACGGAAACGGACAAGCTTCTGGACCAAGCGGGGAACCCTTGAGATGACTTACACGAATTCTCCCCTGCTGCAATCGAGCGGCCCGGCACCGTCGAAGACAAACCTTGGCGGCAACCAGCAAAAGGGCGACGGCGGTGAACCGTCCCAGGAGAACCAGTTCCTGAACCTGATGCGGTCCCTGACCGGGAAAAAGCCGGCCTCGGCTCAACCCGGGACCGCGCAGGCAAGGTTGCAAGGCACAGCAAAGAAGGATGGCGAAGAGGGCGCTACGACGGCGAAGCCCGTGCAGCCCCAGCTTGCTGATGCAACGCTGAAAAAATCCGCCGCCCAAGGCGCCAATTCAGGCGGGAGGATGAAAGCCGGTACAGGCACCCCATCGGGCATGGTTGATCCCGCCGCAACAGCAGCTGATGCAAACGTTGAGGACCGATCAGATGCCGGTGAAAACGGGAATGGACCTAAGGATACGGCCCCGGGCGGTGCCGATGTCCTTGCCGGCGTCTTGAAACAACTGGCCGGCGGAGCCGCTCAAAACACCAGGGCTGCGCCGAACACGGCGGCCGGGCAGACGGGCGGGCAAGCATCTTCGCAGAATGCCGCCCAAGGCGGGCAGACCGCCAATACCCAATCGGCAAGCGGAGCCAGGACACCGGCGATCGGCGAAATGGGGGTCGAGGACCTGTTCGCCAAGTTCGGCGTCGAACCGGAAGCCGTTTCAGAAGGCCGCGTTGCCGACAAGCAGACGGCGGCTTTGAAGCCTCCAATCGATGCGGCGTCGGTCAAGGTCATCCGCCAGGAAACCCATTTTGCGCCGTCTTTCCGCCTGTCTCCGATCCAGCAGCTGGGCGAGGGGATTGTGGCAAGCCTGAAGGCGGAAGCCTCCCGCGCTGCCGCCGAACCCCAAGGGCTGTCGATCAAGCCGGAGGGCGAGGCCGTCAAAACCCTGGAAATCAAACTGACGCCGGTTGAACTCGGTACGGTGAAGGTTTCGCTGAAAATCACCGGCGGCAATGTCGAAGTGACCATGACGGCCAGCAATCCGCAAACCGCCGAAATGCTGAAACAGGATCGGCAACTGCTCGATCAGATGCTTCGCGCGACCGGGCACAGGGCGGAATCGATCACCATTCACGCCGCGGCGGACGACCGGGTTGCCGGTCCCCATCATGGCGGACAGCCCCAATCAAACGGCGCTTCGTTCTCCCAGGCGGACCAGAATGCAGGCAACGGATCCTTCCAGAACCCGCTGCAGCAGGGCGGCCGCCAGGAAAACCGGGAGCAGGGCCGCCAAGCCCCGGATCAATTCGCCGGCGAAGACCTCACAAGGAGTGTTGAAGATGAAAAAGGTATGGATCAGCGCCACGATGGCGGCGTCTATCTTTAGCGGTCTGTCTTTGACGGGCACGCCTGCATCTGCGGAAGTCCAGAACGTCTGCGAACAGGAAATGGTCGCGGCCGCACGGCAATATCACGTTCCGCTTGGGGTGCTTTATGCCGTCGGTCTGACCGAAACCGGTCGGCGCAATTCGCTTTACCCCTATGCCCTCAACATTGAAGGAGCGGCGGAATTTCCGCCCTCGGCGGCAGCCGCAAAGGCCGATGTGCTCAAGGCCCACAAGCAGGGCAAGAAGCTGATCGACATCGGCTGCATGCAGATCAACCAGTATTACCACGGTTCGAAATTCACATCGCTCGATCAGATGCTGCAGCCCCGCGCAAATGTGCGCTACGCGGCGCGCTTCCTGAAGGAGCTGCGCCGGCGCCAGGGGTCATGGACCATGGCGGTCGCCCGCTACCATGCCGGCCCGGACAATGACCCGGCGCAAAAGCGGTATGTCTGCAAGGTGATCGAAAACATGGTAGCGACCGGCTTCGGCAAATGGACCCAAAAGTCCCGGGATTTCTGCAGTTAAGCGCCGGCGGCGAGATATTACCAGAAGCTATATTTAAAATTTAAAATAATTCGTCTCGTATTCAAATAAAATATCCGTCTATTTTTCAAGGCGACAGCTTCGCGCAAGATAAACCCCCTTGAATAGTCTCCAGTAAGTTTTGGAAACGGGAGACGTTCCATGGGTCTTTATGGAGTAATGCGCACCGGTGTTTCGGGCATGAACGCTCAGTCGAGCAAGCTTGGCACGGTTGCAGACAACATCGCCAATTCGAGCACCACTGGCTACAAGCGCGCGGCGTCGGAGTTCTCCTCCCTGGTTCTGTCTCAGGGAAGCGGGACCTACAATTCCGGCGGTGTCGAGGCCCAGACCAAATATGCCATCACCGACCAGGGCGCGTTGAGTTACACGACGTCCAGCCTGGATCTCGCGGTTGAAGGCAACGGTTTCTTCGTGGTCTCCGACAAGGATGGCAGCCCGATGCTGACCCGGGCGGGATCGTTCGTTCCGACCGACGAAGGCTACCTGATCAACACGGCCGGCTATTACCTGCAGGGCTATCCGATCTCCAACGGTTCGACACCGACGCCGGTGGCCAACGGCCTTGGCGGCATGGAGCGGATCAACATTTCCCAGAACCGGCTCGAAGCGGTTCCCACCGATGACGCAACGCTCTGGACCAACGTGCCGGAGGATGCCGCGATCGTGGCGGCGGCCAACCTGCCGTCGGCCAACGCGGCGACCGCCACCTATTCGGCCAAGACCTCGCTGGTCGTCTATGACAACCTCGGCAACGAGGTGACGCTGGATGTCTATTATTCCAAGGTCACGGAAACCGCGGTCGACTCCGATTGGGAAGTGGCGATCTACGATGCTGCGGATGCGGCGGCCGGCGGTGGGTTTCCCTATTCGTCCGCCGCACTTTCGACCCAGACCCTCACCTATGACGTCACGACCGGTGATTTGACCGGGGCAAGTCCGACCGTCATCAATGTGACTGTTCCCAACGGCGGAACCTTTGATATCGACCTTGCGGAATCCACCTATCTGGCGGCCGATTTCACGGTGACGGAAGTCAACGCGAACGGCAATGCGCCGAGCTCGGTGGAAGACGTCGAATTCGATGAAAACGGTACGCTCTACGCCCTTTACGCCAATGGCGACCGGCGCGCGATCTACCAGATCCCGCTCGCAGACGTGGCCAGCCCCGACAAGCTGACCCCTGTCTCCGGCAACCTCTACCGTGTGTCCAATGAATCCGGTGACGTGCGGGTCGGTTTCCCGGGTGAGGGCGGTCTCGGCAACCTTGTCGTTGGCGCCCTTGAAAACTCCAACGTCGATCTCGCCAGCGAGCTGACTTCGATGATCGAGTCCCAGCGCAGCTACACCGCAAGTTCCAAGGTGTTCAAGGCCGGCTCCGACCTTCTGGAAGAACTGGTCAACCTGGTCCGCTAACGCACGGAAAAGTCGAGAGTAACATGTCATGAGTCTGTCCGTCGCACTCCAGGTCGCCCAGTCCGCACTCGCGGCCCGGCAAGCGGAAACCGCAACGACCTCGCGCAATATCGCCGGGGCCCAGGACGCCGGGTATACCCGCAAGTCGGTGATGCTCAGCTCGGTCTATTCCGAAGCCGGCCAGTCCGGCGGTGTCCGGGTCGAGGGCATTGCCCGCACCACCGACAGCGCGCTCTATACGTCGCTGCTGACCTCCACTTCAGCAGGGTCTTCCCAACAGGCGGTGCTCGACGGGCTGGAGCGTCTGAACGAGACCATCGGCGATACGGCGCTGGAGATGTCGCCGTCCGCCCGTCTCGGGGACCTGAAAACATCAATTCAGGCCTACGCATCGGACCCGAACAACACCATTCTCGCTCAGGATTTCCTGCAGAATGCCAAGGACATGGCAAGATCCCTGAAAGAGGGGTCTGACCTCGTGCAGTCGGTTCGCGCCGACGCCGACGCGGCCATCGACGACTCCGTCGATGAAATCAACAAGCTGCTCGGCCAGCTTGAGGATCTCAACACGGTGATTGTCCGGGGAACCCAGAGCGGTGCGGATGTGACCGATGCCCTGGACAGCCGGGACCAGGTCCTGCTTTCGCTGTCGGAGGAAATCGGGATCCGGACCCTGACACAGGCCGACGGCGGCATGGTGGTCTATACCGACAGCGGCGTGACCCTGTTTGAAACCACGGCCAGGACGGTGAGCTTCGACAAGACCAACACGTTCGGGCCGGCAACCATCGGCAATCAGGTCTATATCGACGGGGTGCCGGTCGCCGGACCGAATGCGATCATGCCGATTTCAAGCGGACGGCTGCAGGGGCTGACCACGCTTCGCGATGATGTCGCGGTGACCTATCAAAGCCAGCTCGACGAAATTGCCCGCGGCCTGGTGGAAGCCTTCGCCGAAATCGACCAGGTCGCCGCCGGACCGGACCAGGCAGGTCTCTTCACCTGGACGGGCGGGCCGGCGGTTCCCGCGACCGGTACACTGGTCATCGGTCTGGCCGCAGACATCCAGGTGAACGCCAATGCCGATCCCGATCAGGGCGGCGACCTGGACCTTTTGAGAGATGGCGGTATCTCGGATCCGCTGGATCCGAACTACGACTACAACCCGGGCGATCTCGCCGGCTACAGCGGACGCCTGCAGGACTACCTGGACGCCATGGATGCGCCGCGGGTTTTCGACAGCGGCGTGGAACTCGATCCGACCGACACGCTGTCCGGTTTCGCCTCGTCATCGGTCAGCTGGCTGGAAAGTCGGCGTCAGACGGCAACCAGCGATCTGGAAGTCCAGTCCGTCATCGTTTCCAGAACGGCGGAATCCCTTTCGAACGCCACCGGCGTGAACCTCGATGAGGAGATGACCCGCATGCTCGACATCGAGCGCGCGTATGCGGCCGCCGCAAAACTGATCACCGCCGTCGAAAGCATGCTCGACGACCTTCTGGCCGCTGCGAGGTAAGCCGCTATGAAAATGACCTATATTTCAACGATTTCCATGTCGGACGGCGCCCGGCGGCAGATGATGAGCCAGGCCGGCAACGTCAACAAGCTTCAGACGGAGCTATCCTCCGGCCGGAAATTCGATGTCGGGCTCGATCTCGGCAGCAAGACCGGGGAAACCGTCACGCTCCGCTCCGAGTTCGAATTCCTGAACACCATTGCCGACACCAACGGCCTGACGGCATCGCGGCTCGACGTCGCCCAGGCAGCGATGGAAGACATGCGCGGCGTTGCGGAAGACTTTCTGGCGACCCTGGTCGCCGTGAGGAACAGCAATGGCAGCAATTCGGTGACGCAAACGGAAGCGGCGGGCAATCTGGAGCTGCTGATGTCGCGTCTGAACACCCAGCTGAACGGCAACTTCATCTTCGCCGGGATCAATTCCGATGTGGCGCCGATCAACGATTACAACGATCCGTTGCAGCCCAACAAGATCGCGGCCGATGCGGCCTTCCTCGGACAATTCGGCTTTACCCAGACCGATTCGAACGTATCGACGATTACCGGCGCGGCCATGACGGCCTATCTGAACGGGCCGTTCGACGCGCTGTTTGCCGATCCGAACTGGGGCAACGACTGGTCGAGTGCCTCCGATCAGACCGTCGTCAGCCGGATTTCGGCGAGCGAGGAACTGACCACGTCGGTGAGCGCCAATGAAGTGCCGTTCCGCAAACTGGCCCAGGCCTTCACCATGATGTCCGACCTTGGCAACGACAACCTCGGCGCGGATGCCTACAAGGCCGTTGTCGACAAGTCGATCTCGCTGATCGGTGAGGCGATCGTGGGCGTTACCAACCTCATGGGTGAGATGGGGACGGCCCAGGAACGCGTCTCGGTCGCTAACGATCGCATTTCCATTCAGACCGACATTTTGAACCAGCGCATCAATGCGCTTGAAAACGTCAATCTGGAGGAAACGTCGGTTCACCTGAACACCGCGATCACCCAGCTGGAGACGACCTATGCGATCAGCGCGCGGATCCAGCAGCTGAGCATTCTCAACTACTTCTGATCCCGCCGGCAATCTGGCCCCGCAGCAACGACTTGAATAACGAGAGAGGGTTCCATGTACAATTTGTCTTATGCCGAGACCATGGACGATATCTGTGCCGACGAAAAACTGAACGAACTTGAAGCGATGAACATCGTCATCGCCAAGCTGGAGCTGGCGAAAGACACCGGGACGAATTCCCGCGAAACGGTCGAAGCCCTGTTCTACACCCGGCGTCTTTGGGGCTACTTCCTGGAAAGCCTGACCGACGACAACAATGAATTGCCCACCTCGTTGCGCGCCCAACTGATTTCGATCGGCATCTGGGCGATCAAGGAAACCGAACGGATCCGGCAGAACGAAAGCCAAAGCCTGGATCCGCTCATTCAAATCAACTGCATCATTCGCGACAGCCTGAACGGATAAATCGATGAAAATTGGTCTGAAAGCGGGCGAGCGCCTGTTCGTGAACGGAGCCGTCCTGCGCGTGGAGCGCAAGACTAATCTGGAACTGATGAATGATGCGGTCTTCCTCCTGGAAAACCATGTCCTTCAGCCCGAAGATGCGACGACCCCGTTGCGCCAGCTCTATTTCGTCCTGCAGACGATGGTGATGGACCCGGTCGCGGCACCGTCGGTCCAGGGCCTGTTCGAGATGATGATGCGCTCGGCAAAGGCCGTCTTTTCCAATCCGCACATTCTGGAGTCCTTGAAAGAGGTCAAAACCATGAACGAGCAATCCCGCTGGTTCGAGGCCATGAAGATTGTGCGCAGCCTCTATCCGACGGAAGCCGCGTTGATGAGCGGCGGCGAGGCCGAAATCGAGCAGGTTGTCCGCCTGGCCTGTGCCTGAAAGGAGTTTCCGACATGACCGTTTCCGCAGTAAATGCCGCGACCGCCGCGGACAAGACCACCACGGCCAGCGCAGCCAAGGAACAGCTCACCGTCGATTATGACGCCTTCCTGCAGTTGATGATGGCGCAAATGCAGAACCAGGATCCGACCGATCCGGTGGATTCCTCCGAACAGCTCGCCCAGCTTGCCAGCTTCTCCCAGGTGGAGCAGTCGATCGAAACCAATTCCAAGCTCGATACCATGCTGACCAACATGTCCTTCGGCCAGGTGGATGACCTGATCGGCCGCACGGCGACCGATGCCAACGGCAATTCCGGCGTGGTGACCTCCGTCGAAATCTATTCCGACGGCACGGTTCTCGGTCTCGACAACGGCAAGGGCATCCTGCTGGGTGCCGGCGTGACGATCACCTGACCATGAACGAAGTCGATGCACTCGACCTGGTCAGGTCGGCGATCTGGACGATCATCATCGGATCGGCGCCGGCCATCGTGCCCGCGATGGTGGTCGGGATCGCCATCGCCTTGCTGCAGGCGCTGACCCAGGTTCAGGAAATCACCCTGACCTTCATCCCGAAGATCGTTGCAATCCTGGTGATGATCATCATCGCCGGTCCGTTCATCGGGGGGCAGATCTACGGCCTGACCGTCCTGATCTACGGACGGATCGAGCACGGGTTTTAAAACAGGTCGGCCGGCCTCCAGGGCCGGCCGTTTGCTTTTTCGCAGCTAAGACCGATTACGCGTCAGGTCTGGAGCGCTTCGGCGAGTTTCTGCGAAAAAGCCCTGGTGCCGAGCGGTCCGCCAAGATCCCGGGTCCGGGTTTCCGGCTTTTCCAGAAGGATGTCGACCGCCTTTTCAATTGCGTCTGAAGCCGCAATCAGCCGTTTATCGCCTTCCCGCCGTCCGATCCAGTTCAACAGCATGGCGCCGGATGCAATCAGGGAGACGGGATTGGCAATGTCCCTGCCGGCGATGTCCGGTGCCGAGCCATGCTGCGCCTGGGCCATGGCATGGTCTGCCCCCGCATTCAGCGAGGCGGCGAGGCCGAGACCTCCGGCCATTTCGGACGCCTGATCCGAAAGGATATCCCCGAACATGTTCGTGGTCACGATAACGTCGAATTCGGCCGGATCGCGTACCAGATACGCCGCCATGGCATCCACCAGCCGTTCCTCGTAGGCAACATCCGGAAATCCCTTGGCCACGGTGCGAACGCATTCCAGAAAGAGGCCGTCCGAGACGCGCAGCACATTTGCCTTGTGGACGGCCGTGACCTTCTTTCTGCGCTTTCGGGCAAGCGCAAAGGCCGTTTCCGCAATTCGCAGGGACGCCTCGCGTGTAACTTTCCGGACCGAAAGGGCGATGTCGGGCGTGGGCATGAACTCGCCCGGTCCGAGATACATGGATCTGTCGGAATAGAAGCCTTCGGTGTTTTCACGAACGATGACGAGATCGAGGCTCTTGTCCAAGGGGGACTTGAGACCGGGTCGTAAATAGGCCGGACGGATATTTGCATAGAGGTCCAGTCCGATCCGAAGCGCGCCGGATGGGTTGATGCCGCCCTGATCCCGAGGCGGATACTCATTGTGGGAAACGGGTCCCATGAGAATGCCGTCTGCCTCCGAGGCCTTGGCAAGCGTATCCTGCGGGAACGTGGTCCCGTGGGTTTCGAGCGCCGCAAAACCGGCGGGAAGAGCTCTATAGCTTATACCGAAGCCGAACATTCCTGCCGCCGCGGACAGGACGGCTTGCGTCGCAGTCGTGATTTCCGGGCCGATACCGTCGCCGGCCAGAACGGCGAGTGTCAGATTGGTCTGCTGACTGGTCTGGTTGGTCAATCCTTGGCTCCCTGAATTTCAATTTTGAAACGTATTTTAGGTTCCGGTGGTTTTGTCCCTGTTAACATGCCGGACTTTGCCCGGGCCTTTCGAAACTCCGGGTTCGGTCGCCCAGGCACAAAGTTCACGCAAGCTTCGCCGGTCATGGTGCGGACAGTTCTTTCCGACCGCGAGAAGACATGTCTGACACCACCCTCACTTCAGCCGGCACGAATGCACCCGACAGCCGGCGCGATATCGGCTTTGCCGTCGGCATCGTTCTGATCCTGGCCGTCCTGTTCCTGCCGATCCCGACCTTCCTGATCGATGTCGGCCTGGCCATGTCGATCGCGCTGTCCGTGTTGATCCTGATGGTGGCGCTGTGGATCCAGAAACCCCTGGATTTCTCGTCCTTTCCGACAATCCTTCTGATTGCGACGATGCTGCGCCTGTCGCTCAATATCGCGACCACGCGCGTCATCCTGGCCAATGGCCATGAAGGCCTGAATGCCGCCGGATATGTCATCAACGGTTTTTCCCAGTTCGTGATGAGCGGCGACTTTGCCATCGGCCTGATCGTCTTCGCCATCCTGGTCACGGTGAACTTTCTGGTGATCACCAAGGGCGCGACCCGTATTGCGGAGGTCGGCGCCCGGTTTACCCTCGATGCCATCCCGGGCAAGCAGATGGCGATCGACGCGGATCTTTCCGCCGGCCTGATCAACGACAAGGAAGCCCAACGCCGGCGGAGCGAGCTGGAAGAGGAAAGCTCTTTCTTCGGCGCCATGGACGGCGCCTCCAAGTTCGTTCGGGGTGATGCGATTGCCGGCCTGATCATCACTGCCGTCAATGTCCTGGGCGGCATGGTGATCGGGGTGACCCGATATTCCATGAGCCCGGGCGATGCCGCCGATGTATTCACCAAGCTATCGGTCGGTGATGGTCTGGTCTCCCAGATCCCGGCCCTGATCGTGTCCCTGGCGGCAGGTCTTCTCGTGTCCAAGGGCGGGACGAGGGGATCCACGGACAAGGCGGTTCTCGGTCAGCTCGGCGGTTATCCGCGCGCGCTTTATGTCGCCGCGATCCTGATGGCGATCTTCGCGCTGATGCCGGGTCTGCCGCTGGTCCCGTTCGCTCTGCTTGCCGGACTGATGGGCTTTACCGGCTATGCCATTCCCAAGCGGTTGGCAGCCAAGAAGAAGGAAGAGGACGAACAGAAGGCCCTGGAAGACGCCCGCACCAAGCAGGAAAGCCGGGAATCGGTCAAGGAATCCCTGAAGACTTCGGAAATCGAACTTTGCCTGGGCAAGCAGATCTCCAGCCAGTTGCTCGCCAATCACGGCGAACTTGCCCGCCGGGTCGGCAAGATGCGGCGCAAGTTTGCCGAACAATACGGCTTTGTCGTGCCGGACGTCCGGGTGACCGACAGCCTGACCCTCGATCCGAAAAGCTACCAGATCAAGATCCACGGAACGATCGTCGCCCAGCAGCAGCTCAAGGTCGGCGAACTTCTGGTCATGCCGGCCTCCGACGCCAATCTGCCGGTACCTGCGGAAGAAACCCGCGAACCGGCCTTCGGAATGCCGGCATTCTGGGTGCCGCTCGCCTATCGCGACGAGCTGAAGCGGGACGGTCTGGAACCGGCCGACAACAACACTGTCATCCTGACCCACCTGAGCGAGGTGATCCGCAACAACCTGCCGCAGCTCCTGTCCTACAAGGACATGCGCAACCTGTTCGACCGGCTGGATCCGGAATACCGCAAGCTTCTCGACGACATCTGCCCGGCCCACACATCCTATTCCGGTCTGCAGGCGGTGCTGAAGCTGTTGCTTTCCGAACGGGTGTCGATCCGCAACCTGCACCTCATTCTGGAAGCGATCGCGGAAATCGTTCCCCATGTCCGCCGGTCCGAACAGGTGGCCGAACACGTGCGCATGCGGATCGCCCAGCAGATCTGCGGCGATCTCTCCCAAGGCGGGCCGTTGAACGTGCTTCGGCTCGGAAACCGCTGGGATCTGGCCTTCCACAATGCCCTCAAACGGGACGCCAAGGGCGACGTGATCGAATTCGACATCGAGCCGCAGCTCGTCGAGGAGTTCGGCAATCAAATGTCCGAAGCGGTCCGTAAGCATCTGAAGGGGGGAAGGAATTTCGCTATTGTCGCCACGCCCGATGCCCGTCCTTACGTGCGCATGATCGTGGAACGCATGTTCCCGACATTGCCCGTACTGTCTCACCTGGAAATCGCCCGGGGCGTGGATGTCGCTTCCCTGGGCAGTGTCTCATGATCGCCAGCGGGCTAATTCTCGGCGAGGCGGGAACCGCGGTCCTGCTGTCGGTGTTTCTGCTGTTCTGCCGGATCGGCGCCTGTCTGATGATCATCCCCGGGTTTGCCAGCGACCGCGTCGCCATGCGGATCCGGCTGTTTATCGCGCTTTCGGTGACCCTTGCCCTGACGCCGTTGCTTCTGCCCACCATGGAGGCGGCGCTTCCCGATCAGACGCTTGCCACCACCGCACGGCTGATCGCCTCGGAACTCTTCATCGGTTTCCTGATCGGGTTTCTCGGACGCATCTTTCTGGTCGCGCTGGAAACCCTCGCGACCTTTGTTTCGATGGCCGTCGGCCTGTCCAACATGCAGGGCGTGGCGATCGAAGGCAACCAGGCACTGCCGCCACTGGCAAACCTGATGACGCTGACCGCAACGGCGATGATCTTCATTTCCAACCAGCATTGGGAGGTGCTGAGGGGGCTGGCTGCGTCCTACAAGGCGCTGCCGCCCGGCGGGCCCATGGATGTGGTGGGTGCGCTGGAGCGTCTGTCCGATCAGCTCGATACGACCTTCGTCCTGGCGCTCAGGATCTGCAGCCCGTTCGTCGTCTACACGGTGGTGGTCAACTTGACCATCGGGTTGGTCAACAAGCTGACCCCACAGATCCCGGTCTACTTCATTTCCATGCCGTTCGTGATCGCCGGCGGCATGTACTTCCTCTTCCTGGTCTTCTCGGAAGCGATCACCCTTTTCCTCGACGGATACTTCACCTGGCTCAAATTGGGATAAACTAAATGGCACGCACCAGCCACGATATCGAACGGATCTTCAAACTGCAGAAACAGATCCACGTCTTGTCATCCTGGCTTCTTCAAAAACTCGACGGGCAGGCCACGGAGCTGGCCGACAAGGAACAGCGCATCCTGCTTGCGCTGTCCAACGGCGACCTGGCCCGGCACGATCTGTTCATCGCCCGGGCGGCGGACCGGCTGAAGTCCATCCTGGCCGAACTCGGCGAGCTCACGGAAGCGCGCGACAAGGTTCAGACCGAATACATCCGGCAGCGCATGATGCTCAAGGTCATGGAACAGCGCCTGGCGAAAATGCGCGGCGACGAGCAGCGCAAGGCGGAAGACCGGGAGCTGACCGACCTTCTGGAACACCATCTGCGCCGGTCCGCGTAAGGCTGCCGCAAGTTCCAGACGGTAGAAATGAAGTGAGACGGCGAGGGCGCTTTCAGCTCCGCCAATCGGCAGAACAACGGCTCCGAAGGGCCGGGATGCAAAGTGCAGGAGTGCCCCCATGGCGATCGCGCCACCATCCGATCTCGTACTCGACGTGGTTCGTGCGGCCGACCCGGTCGAAAGAAGTGCTGCCGCCGGCAAATTGCAGCGCATCGCTGCAGGAGCCCATGCCGACGGGTCGGGTTTCCGTTCGGCCATCGATGACACGCTGACTTCCTCCGTTCGCGCGTCCGGGTCTGCGGCAGGTCCGGCAGGCAAATCGCCAGCGGAGAAATTCGAAGCCCTGGTCCTGCACCAGTTTGTAGAAACCATGCTGCCGGATGATGCCGGCGATGTTTTCGGCAAGGGCGCGATCGGTGAAATCTGGAAGTCGATGCTGGCCGAACAGGTCGCCAATCAGATGGCTGCAAGCGGCGGTATCGGGATCGCCGACCTCATGTCGGATACCTTGAAGCGGGGGACTGAAACCTGATGTCGGAAGAGCTTGACCGGGATATGTCCCTGACCCTCTCCAGTCCGGTTGCCGAGGCCATTCTGAAGGCCGCGATCCACCGGGCGCTGAACGTGGTGGAAGCCGAAACGCGGGCCTTGCGCGAAGGCGGAGGCACCGATCTGAAATCTTTTGAATACCGCAAGAGCCAGGCGCTTCTGGACCTGAGCCGGGCACGCCAGTCGGTCTCCTCCACCGCTTTGGGGCAGGAAGTCAGGGACTTGCTGGAAAGCCTGCGCATCGCATTGATGGATAACCTGCAACTGCTGTCCCGGCATCTGGCGGCGGTCAAGGAAATTGCCGATCTGGTGGCGCAGTCCATGCTGGACGCGGATTCAGACGGCACCTATGCGCGTCCGTTCCCGGAGTATCTTCATGATTAAATGGATCTTCGTCGGGATCTGGATGCCGCTGGCAACGGTCGCATCCGGCTACGGTACGCAATACTGGCTCAACGATCAGATGGCCCAGGGTGCGGCCCAGCAGGCCAAGCTCGGCGGCCTGGACTACGAAACCGTCCAGCCGGTGAACGTGCCAATCCTGAAAGACGGCGCACTGCAGGGCTATGTGGTCGCCAACCTGGTGTTTACCGCCGACGCCGACGTTCTGCGCAGCCTGTCGGTGCCGCCGCACCCGTTCCTGGTCGACGAGGCGTTCCGCCTGCTTTACGCCGACAAGGCGCTCGATTTCAAACACCTGGAACGGTATGACCTGGACGGTCTGACAAAACATCTGAGGCAGGCGGTCAATGCCCGCCTGGGCGAGGATGTGGTCAGGGAGGTCCTTGTCGAGGAGTTCAACTACTTCACAAAGGACGATGTGGTCACCCACTAGGCCACGGCCAGCTGGTTCAGTCAGCTCCTGCAACATACACCGGAACGACTGGTTCCGGTGTTTTTTTATGGGCTGCGACGGGTTTTCAAAACGGATCCCAGCCGCTTGCCCTGCGTGGGATGGAACCAAGGCGGCGGACGTTTGCGACCGGTCCTGGCCGTGTTCATGGCAACGCCGGCAATTTGGATTGGAAAGGCTAGCCTCTCGCTTGCGCGCGGGCATCGTCCAGGGCTTCGAGAAGCCGGCGGGTATTTTCCTCAGGGTCGTCCGATGCGTTGGTGAACTCGATATAGGAGACGTTCACCGCGTTTTCCGGTTCACCCAGGACCAGCGAGAAATAGACCCACACACCCTTGTGGTAGAATTCCAGGTCGAGGCTGATGGTCGGCGGCCGGTCCCAGTCGAGGTCGACGCCGGCGGCCATGCCGTAGCGCAGCGTATCGTCCTTGAAGAAAAGTTCGGCCGAGGATCTGACGAGATCGGCGATGTTGCCGTGCTGCTCGGTGCGGACAAATGCCACAAGATCGACGACATCGACCAGCTTCATTTCGCTGGTGAAGTCCTTCAGAGCCAGCGCGAGGGCTTCCTTGCGCTGTTCATCGGCGAGCGCGGCAACGGCAGCCTTGCCGTTTCCTCCCGTATGATCCTGCATCGCGCACCTTTCTTGATGCGATGGAATGGTCAACTGCTTGATATTGCTACCCAGCACGGCGTGAGTACACATAGCAGATGATTTCCGCAACAGCGCGATAGAATTCAGGGGGAATCATGCGGTCGAGTTCGGTACTAGCGTACAGCGAGCGGGCAAGTGCGCGGTCTTCAATAACCGGCACGTTATTTTCTTCCGCGATCTGGCGGATCTTCAGGGCGATCAGGTCCTGTCCCTTGGCGACCACCACGGGAGCGGCGGACTGATCGCTGTCATAACGCAGCGCGACAGCAAAGTGGGTCGGGTTTGCAACGACAAGTGTGGCGCCGGGAACCGCATTCATCATTCGGTTGCGCGCCCGGTCGCGGGCAAGCGAGCGCTGGCGGGCCTTGACGATCGGGTCACCTTCCATCTGCTTGTACTCGTCCTTGATCTCCTGCTTGCTCATGCGCAGGTTCTTGCGCCAGCTGAAGCGGGACCAGACGATATCGACGGCCACCAGGACGATCGTGACGATACACACGCCGCCGACCAGCTTCATGGACAGCTGGAGGATGATTTCGGGAAGGGCGCTCGGGTCGGTAAACATGGAATTCAGCAAACTCGGCAGACCGGCCTTGAACTGAAGAAAGGCCACGATGCTGACGGCCGCGAACTTGAAGGCGGCCTTGAGGAATTCGACAAAGCCCTGCAGGCCGAAGATCCGACCCCAGCCTTTTGCCAGGGAAATGCGCGATGGGTCCGGTTTGATCCGGTGCCCCACGATCCGTGGTTTGTTCTGGAGGAAAGCCGCGGCAAGGCCGGCGAGGGTGAGCGTTCCGATGATCGGCGCGAGAAACAGCATGGTTTCCACGGCGAGCGCATGGGTGAGCAGAATTGCATCGGCGCCATTTCCAAGTCTGAATCCTCCCGCGTTGTCGATCAGGTGCATGAGCGCTGACCTCAACTTCCCCGCATCTGCGGATATGATGAAGCCCCCGATCAGCAATGTGGCCAGAAACGATGCCAGGATAGGCGCTTCCCTGGATGTGGGAATGTTGCCCTTCTCTATGGCATCCTGGATTTTCTTCTCGGTCGGCTCCTCTGTTTTTGAGTCCTTGTCGCTATCTTCGGCCATATGGGGACTTTCCCGGCTCCGACTTCAGGCATCCGGTTCCGACCTACGCGAAGTAGGCGCCTTCGTCCTGTTTCGGATTGAGATCGATTTCGCCGCGCCCGGCCATTTCCAGCGCCAGGTTGGTGATGAAACTGCGCGCTTCCAGAACATCGCGCTGAGCGGCCGGTTCGCCGCCGGCCAGTTCGTGCTCGGCGATCCTGCGTGAGCGGGACGTGAGCGACGACAGAATGACTTCCCGGAACGATCCGTCGGTTCCCTTCAGGGCCATCACGATCCGGTCGGTGGGGATCTGATCGAAAATCGCCATGCGGGTACGAGCGTTGAGATTGACGATGTCGTCGAAGGTGAACAGGAGGCCCTTGAGCATTTCGGCGGTTTTCGGGCGGACCTCGTTGAGGTTGTCCAGCGCGTCTTCCATGTGGTCCCGGTCCATCTTGTTCAGGATATCCGCCATGCGCGCATAGGAATCCGCTTCAAGCGTGCCGGACAGGTTCAGCATGAAGTCCTCATGCATGGTCTTTTCCACCTCGCGCATGATTTCGGGAACCACCGCCTTGATGGACAGCATGCGCCTGACCAGCTGGTTGCGCATCGGTGCGGAAATCTGCCCGAGCACCTTGGCGGCCGCCGACGGTCTGATCTTGGTCAGGATCAGGGCCGCCGTCTGCGGATGCTCCTTAGTCAGGTAGTTGGCGAAGACCGTTTCGGAAACGGTCGCCAGCCGGTCCCAGATGTTCCGGTTCGAATTGCCCAGAACATCCGACATGATGTCGGAAAGCTGGTCTTCCGACAGAACGCCCTCCAGCAGTTTTTCCACTTCGTTGGCCGATCCGTAAAGGGCAGGGCCGTTTGAAAACTGCTCGATGAATTCCTCTGCAAGCTTGTCCAGTTCTTCCGATGCCACGGTGCCGAGCTGGGCTGCGGTCACCGTGATCATACGGATTTCCTCCTGATCGAAATGGCGCAGCAGCTTCGATGAACTCTCCTTGCCGAGTGACAGGAGAATTGCCGCGACTCTTTCAACGCCATTCAGGGGTTTGGCTGGCAGCATTGCCGGCATCGTTGCAGTGGCATTCATCGTCTATTGTCCGATCTCAGGCTTCCAGGGCGCCGGTTTGGGAACTGATGATTTCAGTCAGGGAGACGCCGAAGCGGGAGTTGTCGTCCTCGACAACCACGACTTCACCCCGGGCGATCACACGGCCGTTGACCACGATGTCGATCGGTTCGCCGACGCGGTGGTTCAACGGAATGACGGCGCCGCGGCCGAGTTTCAAAAGGTTGGACACCAGCATCGTTGCCGATCCGAGAACGACCTGGATATCGACCGGGATCCCGAGAATGGTGTCCAGGTTGCGGTCGTCGCCCATCACTTCGGTGTCGGCCTTGCCGTTGACACCTTCCGGTGCCTCGACCTTGGCGAAATTGGCCGGCTTTGCCGTATGCACGCCGTTGTCTTTTTCGACCACGTCGTGGTCAATCGTGGTGTCATTCATCACAGGTCATCCTTCTGGGTCATGGAGACGGAGCGAAAGGGGCTGCCGAAGGCGTCGTCGATCCGGTGGATCCGTGTCGCCTTGGGTGAGTGTGCGCCGGCTGCTCCGGGAAGCGGCGCGGAAGCCAGCAACGGATGGGAACGGACCCTATCGGTCTTCGTCTCATCGATGCGGTCTTCGCCGGCGGTGTGAAAGGCGCCGTCATCGGGCTTGCGTTTGGTAAGCATCGCGGTCGCCTTGGACAGTTCCTTCAGTTCGGCGCGCAGGACGGACTGCTGCCGCTTGGCTTCGCGGGTCAGGCCGTCGATTTCCGCAATCAGCTCGCGGGCGTCGTCCATGCGGCTGCCCAGGGCGTTCAGCACCTGCGCCCCGCGGACGTTCAATTCCTGGATCGAGACCTCGATGCCGTCGAGGGCGAGCGCGGTCTGATCGAAGATGCGCTGATAATCCACGTGATAGGAGCCAAGCCGTTTCAGTTCCCGGTACATGGACACGATTTTCCAGGTCGTAATGACCAGGGCGAGCAGAAGCACGCCGTCAACGAGAGCGGAGATCATCGATTAGATCCTTTTCTTCATGGATCAGATCTTCGACCTTGAGGGTGTAGGAGCCGTCGAGCTGACCGAGCTGGCAGGTGAAAATCGGCTGGCGGTTGCATTTCAGGGTGACCGGCGTGCGCGCGGTCGCCTGAAGTTCAATGACCTGTCCGATTTCCAGGTTGCAGATGTCGGCAAGGGTCAGTTGCCGTTCTTCCAGAATGGCCTGCAGCTTCACCTCGGTGCGCTGGATTTCGCTGTGGAAGTGCTGGGTCCATTTCTTGTCGCGCGTCGACATCTCGCCGGAAAGCACCTGCGACAGGCCCTGGCGCAACGGGTTGAGCGTGGAATGCGGCATGACGACGAAGACTTCGCCGCCGCGGCCGATCGCCTGCAGCAGCAGGCGGGCGACGACGGCCGGGTTGTTGCGACGGCCGACCACGGCGAAGTCCATGCGGCTTTCGATCCGCTCGATCTTCAGGGTCGTTTCGGCGATCGGCTTGAAGGACTCCTCCAGCGCCTTGGCCGCGACCTCGAAAACCGTCCGCGCGATGCGTGTCTCGATATTGGAAAAGGACCGTTCTTCGTCGATCGGCGGTTCGGTGCCGTCGGCCCCGAACAGGACATCGACCATGGTGAAGATGAAATCCCGGTCGAAACCGACCAGAACCCGGGCATCCCATTCGGGGGAATAGAGCACGGCAACCAGTGCATTGGCCTCGAATTCGTCGAGAACGTCGCCGATGCGGTCGTTTTCGATACAGCTCACCGAAACGTAGGACGGTGAGGCGGATTTCTGACGCATGGCGTCTGCCATGACACGTGCCATCCGGTCGAAGACCACCGGCAGCATGGGCAGCCGGTCCACCGAGATCCCGGCGGCGTCCAGCAGCCGGTCGGTGATCATGGCGCGTTCGGAACTGGTTGCGTCCAGTTGGGCGGTATGAGCCTCCATCATGGCTTAGGCGGCTCCCTTCTGACGCATTTCCTGCACGTTTTCCGAAACCGGTGTGCTGGAGCTGAGCGTTTCGCTTTCCACTTCGTCGATCGTCGGCCGGTCGGTATCGGAAATCGTCTTGCGGCCGTGTTCCAGGGCGATCTGGGGCGCCGCGCCGTTCATGAAGGCAAGCAGGGTCTGCTTGACGACGATATAGGGGCGGAGCCTCGCTTCACGCACGCCCTTGATCTTGTTCGCGACCGGCGCGACCAGGGCATAGGACAGAAGAATACCGAGGAAGGTGCCAACCAGGGCCGCTCCGATGAGGGAGCCGAGCAACTGCGGCGACTGGTCGATAGCGCCCATCGCCTTGATCACACCGAGCACGGCGGCGATGATCCCGATCGCCGGCAGGGCTTCCGCCAAGGCGGTCATCGCCTGATAGGGCTTCATCTGGTCCCGGTGAATGGTGTGCAGTTCCTCGTCGACAAGGGCCTCGATTTCATGGGCCCGGGCATTGCCGACAATGATCAGCCGGAAATAGTCGCAGATGAAGGTCGTCAGACTCCTGTTGCGCAGGACGGACGGGAAATTCTGGAAGATCGGCGAATTGAACGGTTCTTCGATATGCGGCTCGACCTCATTGCGGCCCTTGGCGCGCAGTTCGCGCATGAGACCGTAAAGCAGGGCCAGCACATCGAGGTAATCCCGTTTCTTCGGCACGGCATTGCGGACGGCATCGCCTGTGGCTGTCAACGTGTCCAGGATCGACTTCATGGGATTGCCGACAACATAGGTGCCGATTGCGACGCCGACGATGATGACGAATTCCCAGGGTTGCCAGAGAACCGACACCTTGCCGCCGAGGGCGGCGAACCCGCCGATCAAAGATACGCCTGCGATGATCAGGCCCATTAAAATAGTCACCGAGCAGCTCCTTGATGGTGCATGTGAGGCTTCGATGACGAAACATTAGGAAGCGAGACTTGCCTGAAGCTGGCGCGGTTGCGAACAGCCTGGCGTAAGCTCCGCGCGCAAAGGTTCTTCCACGCAAGTGAATGAGCGAAAGAAGACCGCCATGATCAGCACGCTGCTTCAATACCAGATGGTGACATCCGACCTGACCAGGTCGCTGAAGACCGTTACGGCCGACCCTATGGTCGAACGCAACACCGAGTATTATCTGGAAAACATCGACTCCATAAAATCCACAGACGACTTCCTCGGCAACGACCGGATCTACGCCTATGCGATGAAGGCCTTCGGGCTGGAGGACATGACCTATGCCAAGGCCTTCATGCGCAAGGTCCTGGAAGAGGGGATCGATGAGCGCACCTCTTTCGCCAACCAGCTGACCGACACCCGGTACCGGGAATTTGCCGAAACGTTCAACTTCGTGCGCTACGGCAAGACGGCGACCGTCTTTTCCCGCGCGCAGGAAGGCGTCACCGAAGCCTATGCGCGTCAGACGCTGGAGGAGAAGGAGGGGGCGTCCAACGAAGGCGTTCGCCTCGCGCTCTATTTTGCGCGCAAGGCGGAGGATATCGATTCCGCCTATGACATCCTCGCCGACAAGGCGCTCGCCGAAACCGTCTACACGGCGCTCGGTCTGCCCGACGCATTCGCCATGTCGGACCTCGACAAGCAGGCGGCCTACATCGAAGACCACGTCGACATCGAAAAGCTTCAGGACCCGGAGTATCTGAACGATTTTCTGGAGCGGTTCTCGACCCTCTACGACCTGGAAAACGGCCAGAACCTACAGACTGTTCCGAACCTGCTGATATCCGGCGGATCCACTTCGGTCGTCAGCTTCGGCGAAAGCCTGCTCGCCAGCATCCAAAAACTCAAGCTTGGAGGATCGTGACCCCATGCAATCGGCTCTTTATGTCGCCCTGTCCGCCCAGGTCGCCCTGTCCAAACGGCTTGAAACCGTGTCGCGCAATGTCGCCAACATGAACACCGCCGGCTACCGGGCCGATGAGGTCAAGTTCAAGGAAATCCTGGACAAGGCCGGACCGGACAAGGTCAGCTTTGCCAGTGGCGGCGAAATCTTTATTTCCCGCCAGACCGGCAGCCTGAACAAGACAGACAATCCGCTCGACATCGCCGTCGAAGGCGAGGGATTTCTCGCAATCCAAACACCGTCCGGCGTGGCCTACACCCGCGATGGCCGGATGCAGATGGGAACGGACGGCGTCTTGAGAACCGTCAACGGTTATGAGGTCCTGGATGCCGGCGGGTTGCCGGTCATTATCGACCCGGAAGGCGGCCCGCCGAACATCTCCCAGAACGGTGAAGTCACCCAGGGCGAGGATGTGCTCGGCACGATCGGCCTGTTCCAGATCGCCGCCGACGCCAAATTGACCCGGCATGACAATTCGGCGGTTATTCCGGACAAGCCGGCAACGCCGGTACAGGAATTCAGCAAGGACGGTATTCGTCAGGGCTATGTCGAAGGGGCGAACATCAATCCCATTCGTGAAATGACCAAGATGATCATGATCACCCGCGCCTTTGAAAGCGCGACGGCGATGATCGATCAGAGCAATGACACCCAGCGGACCGCGATCAGGGAACTTGGAGAAACGTCATGACCTTGGTGGCACCCGTTTCGGCCGAACCGTCGGATCCGGCCCGCACGTCGCCGGTGCCGGTGCCGAAACCGGCCACGAGTATCCCTTCTGCCGGCAAAGGGCAGGGAACGGCACAGGGGTTCGGGTTCAAGGATTTCCTGGACGTCATCAATCCGCTCCAGCACATTCCCGGCATTTCGGAAGTCTATCGTGCGATAACCGGTGACCAGATATCCGAGGGCGCGCGGTATTCGGGTAATGCCCTTTACGGCCTCGCCCTCGGCGGTCCGGTCGGCTTCAGCGTCATGACCGGCTATTCCATTGCCTCGACGGCCGTCCGGGATCTGTCGGATCGGACCGATCGGGAAACGGAAATGGCCGCGGTCCCGGTGCCGCCGGAAAAACCCGAAACGGCCGCGGAGCCGTCCAAGGTCGTGACTTCGGTTGCCGGCGGCGAGGTCCTCGGAGCGGACGTCGCCCGTGTGACCGGACCGGGCAACGGTGCGCCTTTCGATCTGACGGCGATGTTGACCGGAGGCGTACCGGATCCAAAACCGGAAATGGCACCGGCATCGGCTCCGGCGCAAGTCGCCGCCGAGAAGGTGGGCGCCGTTTCTCCTGAGGAAGGGCTGGAAAGAATTGCCGCTCACAAGGACAACCATCTTCCGATCGATGTCCTGAAGGCGCTTCAGGAAAGGTATCTGGCGCGTGCAAACGATGAATCTGCTTGAGCGGGTCGCCGTTTCGCTGTCTGCGGCGGAAACGGAATTCGGGGCCATCAAGATCGGCGGACACGTGACACAGGTGTCGACCGGCGCCATCCGCGTCTCAGGCTTGTCCAGGTCGGTGTGTCTCGGCGATCTCGTGCTCGTTGAGGGGCAGGACCGGGTGCGGCAGGGCGAAATCATCCTGCTCGACGAACGGGATGTCGTGGTCAAGCCGTTCGAAAGGTCGAGTGACATCGGTATCGGTGCAAAGGCCTGGCGCATGGGCGGTCTTGCGGTCCATCCCGACCTGTCCTGGAAGGGACGGGTCATCAACGCACTGGGCAAACCCATCGACAGCCGCGGCACCCTCAAGACCGGCCCTGCGGGATTTCTGCTCGACAGGGATCCGCCCCAGGCAATGGAACGGGCACGCGTCAGCAAGCCGGTGCGGACCGGGGTGAGGGTGATTGACCTGTTCACGCCCCTTTGCGTCGGCCAGAGGATCGGTATTTTCGCCGGGTCCGGCGTCGGCAAATCGACGCTTCTGGGAATGCTCGCCGGCTTTGGCGAATTCGATACGGTCGTTGTCGGCCTGGTCGGCGAACGCGGCCGCGAAGTGCGGGAGTTCATCGACGAAGTGCTCGGTGACGCACTGGAAAATTCAGTGGTTGTGGCTGCGACCGGAGACGAGAGCCCGATGATGCGCCGGCTTGCGCCCAAGACCGCCATGAGTGTAGCCGAATATTTTCGCGGGCTAGGACATTCCGTTCTTCTGATCGTCGATTCCGCGACCCGCTTTGCCCATGCGGCCCGTGATGTCGCTATGGCCGCAGGAGAACCGCCGGTCTCCCGCGGCTATACCCCGAGTGTCTTTTCCGACCTGGCCAAGCTGCTGGAACGGGCGGGCCCGGGCGCGGAAGGCGAGGGGACAATCACCGGGATCTTTTCCGTCCTCGTGGATGGCGACGATCATAACGACCCGGTTGCCGACAACCTGCGCGGGCTTCTAGACGGTCATGTCATCCTCGACCGGGCCATCGCCGAGGCAGGACGCTATCCGCCGGTGGATATCCTGAAATCGACATCACGCCTGTCCCAGCGGGCATGGACGGACGACCAGCGCGAACTCATCCTCAGGCTGAAAGGCATGATCGCGCGGTTTGAGGAGACCCGGGATCTGCGGCTCATGGGCGGCTACCAGCCCGGCATGGATGAAAGCCTGGACAAGGCATGTGAACTCGTTCCGAAGATATACGAGGCGTTGAGGCAATCTTCCAAGGCGGCGGAGGCCAACGATCCGTTCACCGACCTCGCCCGCGCCCTGTCCGCCTGATTTTCAAGCTACCACTGTACATCGCGATCGGAGCAAGGTACGCAGTGCTCCGGCAAGCGTATTGCGAATTGTTCGGCTAATAAAAATACCAATAATTTTCTGGAAAATTTTATGCGAGGTGTTATACTTATGCGTATTGACGAGTAAATAAAATATATATTGAATTTTACGCTCTTTTTGCAAAGAATTTTCGATTATATAACTCCTGTTTTTATTATTATATTGTGGCCGAAAGTAGGCAATCGGCGACTCTAGTATTCAATTTCCGGTTTGTTTACACTCCGAAACATTGAACAACCTCCAGCAATAAAATACGACTCTATGTAACGTGTTAATTGCGGAGTGGGCTAATGTTTGTGATTGTTGACGACAGGGAAATTGTAACTGCGGGATACGCATCGGCTTTCGAACGGGAAGGCTATGCATCTTTGGAATTACATTCTTCCGAACTTGTAGACTGGCTGAACATTGCGCCGGACAGCGATTTGCAGGCGATCGAGGCTGTTCTGCTTGGGGCAAGCGAGGATCGTCTGTCGTTTCCGGCGCAAATCCGCAGCCGCTGCAGCGAAGCCCAGATTATCGCCCTCGAAGACAATCCGAATCTTGAACGTACGCTGGAACTGTTTGCCGTCGAGGTCGATGACGTCCTGCGCAAACCGGTACATGTCAAGGAAATCCTGGCAAGGGTCGGTGCCTTCCGCCGCCGCAAGACCACCGAGAGCAAATCGGTGGATGCGGGCCCGATCCAGGTCTTCTTTGACGGCCGTGATCCGGAAGTCGGCGGCGACGTGATGGAATTGCCGCGTCGCGAGCGGCGCATCCTGGAATATCTCGTCCGGAACAAGGGGCGCCGGGTCACCAAGACCCAGATTTTCAATGCCGTTTACGGCATGATGAATGAGGGCGTCGACGAATGCGTGGTCGAAAGCCACATTTCCAAGCTTCGCAAGAAGCTGCGTACGCGCCTAGGTGAAGATCCGATCGAGTCCACCCGTTATATTGGCTACATGCTGAAAACGTCCGCCACGGGCGATGCCGGGACCGCATCGAAAGCAAACGGCCGGGACTCCGATGCGTCCGCCGACTGGCTCAAAAACACAACGGTCGGCATGAAAGCTATAGAATTGGTGGCCTGAGCGGATTCCCGTTCGCTTTTGAGGCTTCCGGGCTTCGATATACGCCGGTCTCTGATCCGGTTTGAGCGAAAGGTTTTGACAAGTCCTCCGTGTTTTGGTCGAGTTGGACCAAAGAGCAGGTCGAAGCCTGCCTCTGAGGGAGGAATTGCTGATGCATCCGGCGAACCCGGTCAGGTCCCATGCCGATCTGGTCGAAGCGGCGGTTCGGGAAAGCATAGCCGCGGCCATGTCCGGCGTTGTGGCGTCCTGGCGGCGGTCGATGGTCTACCATGGACTGGATCCGAGCCAGCGCGGTCCCGCCATGCGGGTCGCCGAGACCGAGCTGCGGCAGGCGCGGGACAAATACGGCGCGCTCCTGGAAATCGCACGGCCAAGTCTCGAACATCTCTTTCGAATAGCCGGTCAGGCCGGGTGCTGCGTCGTTCTCACCGACGACACCGGGCTGATCCTGGACAGCAGAAGCAATGCGGGAGACCGGCAAAGCTTCGAGGGCTGGGGACTGACCGAAGGTGCTGTGTGGAGCGAATCCGCAGAAGGCACGAACGGGATCGGGACCTGTCTGGCGGAAAAGCGCCCGGTGGTCATTCACCAGAACCAGCATTTTCGCGCCGACAATACCGCCATGAGCTGCATGGGTGCGCCGATCCACGATCATCAGGGACAATTGATCGCCGTTCTGGATGTATCCAGTTGCCGGAATGACATGTCCACATCATTCGCGCAGATTCTCGGTGCCGTCGTCAACGACAGTGCCCGGACAATGGAAAACGACCTGTTCCGGGCGGCATTCCCCACAGCCCGCATTCTTGTTGCGGACGGCAACAGCGGCCGGAACGGTCTGTCCCTGCTGGCGGTGGACGAGGACGACCTTGTCATCGGCGCAACCAGGCAGGCCCGCAAGTTACACGGCCTGACCAGCGAACAGATCGAGCAGACACTGCCGTTGTCCGATGTTCTGGGAGACAGGAAAGAGCGGAACCCCGGGTCCGGAGCCCAAAAAGCCGAATTGCGCCGCGCCTTGTCCCACTGCAGGGGGAACATATCCGCAGCGGCGCGCCATCTCGGTATCAGCCGGGCGACGATGTACCGGAGGATGCAGCGGTGCGGGCTGGCGTCAGATTGAATGCATTATGTCCTGCAGGTGTCTCAAAAGTGAAACACTTGCCGGGCCGCGGTCGCCCCGGGGAGCTTTCGGCTCGCGCAATCGTCATGCACTGTTCACGATAACGGTATGTCTTGTAAACGGTAGCGTGTATTGTCAAAACTGACCTGCAGACGAACGCGAAGGGATTTGGTCGCATGGATATGAATGGCAGTTACCGCATACCGGCATCACGGGAGACTGTCTGGGCAGCACTGAACGATCCTGAAGTGCTGAAGGAGTGCATTCCGGGGTGCGAAAAGCTGGAAATGACCAGCCCCACGGAAATGTCAGCCACGGTTACCTCCAAGATCGGCCCGGTTAAAGCCAAGTTCAACGGCGCAGTCACGCTGGAAAACATCAACCCGCCGGAGAGCTACACCATCGTCGGTGAAGGCAAGGGCGGCGTTGCCGGTTTCGCGAAGGGCTCGGCGGACGTGAGCCTGGCCGAGGAAGGCTCCGAGACGGTGCTGACCTACACGGCCCGCGCGCAGGTCGGCGGCAAGCTCGCCCAGCTTGGCAGCCGGCTGATTGATTCCACCGCGCGCAAGATGGCGGACGATTTCTTCGGAAAATTCTCCGAAAAGGTCGGCGGTGGCGGTGCCGCTGCGGACGACGAGCTTGACGCAGGTTTGATGGAGGAGGCCAAGACCAAGGCAATCGAGGAGCTTCCCTCCGATGCCTACAAGGCTGTGCAGGACGCCGAGCATGCCATTGAGGAAAGACTGCACGATGTGGAGGAAAAGGTTGAAGTCGCAGCGGGCAGGGGCGTTTTCGGCGGTCCGCTCGTCTGGGGGCTGATCGCCTTGGCCGCGATCATCGTGATCCTTGCGGTGCAGTCGATGTGATCCTTGCGGTCATGAGTTGAACGAACGGCGAATTGGGCGCCGCGATCTTCATGGCGCCGATTTTTCGGTTTAAGAATTTTTGGATTATCCCGGGGGACGCATCAATGACCCGGGTTGAATGTGAGGGAGAGAAATGATGTCGAAAGTGACGATGCGACTGAACGGCAAGACGGTGTCCGCCGATGTGGAAGACCGGACGCTGCTCGTTCATTTCATTCGTGAAACCCAGGGCCTGACCGGGACCCATGTCGGTTGCGACACGTCCCAGTGCGGCGCCTGCGTTGTTCATGTGGACGGCAAGGCCGTCAAATCCTGCACCATGCTTGCCGCCCAGGCGGACGGGTCCGATGTTCTGACGGTCGAAGGTCTCGCCAACGGCGATGAACTGCACCCGGTCCAGGCGGCATTCCGCGAAAACCATGGCCTTCAGTGCGGTTTCTGCACGCCCGGCATGATCATGACCGCAGTCGACATGATCGAACGCCATGGCGCCAAACTGGACGAAAAGACCATTCGTCATGAGCTGGAAGGCAACATCTGCCGCTGCACCGGTTACCACAACATCGTCAAGGCGATCAAAGCGGCTTCCGACCAGATGGCCGGTATGAAGACAGCCACCGAATAGGTCCGTTCGCCGCCATCGCCGCAAATCGGCGGTCGGTAATTTCGCGTGATTTAGGCCTGCACCGGACAATTCACGGGCAAACGCCGTATTCCCGAGGAGGGGGACGGCCCCGTTGCGGAGATCCGGCAAACAGGCGGAAATGATTTTCCAGGGAGGAACACCATGGGAGTTCAGGGTATCGGGGCACGCGCCCTCAGGAAAGAAGACAAGCGCTTCATCACCGGCAAGGGCCGGTATACCGATGATATGGTTCTGCCGCGCATGACCTATGCGGCCTTCGTCCGGTCGCCGCATGCCCATGCGAAGATCAAGGGCATCGATGCCAGCGCGGCCCTTGCAATGCCGGGCGTGGAAGCGGTCCTGACCGGCGAACAGCTTGTCGGCGACGGGATCGGAAACCTGATCTGCGGCTGGATGATCCATTCCAAGGACGGTTCGCCGATGAACATGGGCGCATGGCGTGCCCTGGAACCGGAGACGGTCCGCTTCGTCGGTCAGGCTGTCGCGGTGGTGATCGCCGATACCCAGGGACAGGCCCGCGACGCGGCCGATGCGGTCGTCGTCGACTACGAGGAACTGCCGGCTGTCGTCGATATGAGCGCTGCCATGGCGCCCGGTGCACCGCAACTGCACCCGGAAGCCCCGGGCAACGTGATTTACGATTGGGAAATCGGCGACGAAGCCGCCACGAACGCGGCTTTCGATAGCGCTGCCCATGTCACGCGCCTGGACATTACCAACAACCGCCTGGTTCCGAACCCGATGGAACCCCGGGCTGCCCTTGCCGACTACGACACGGCGGAAGAGCACTACACGCTCTACACCACATCGCAAAACCCACACGTTGCGCGCCTTGTTCTGTCGGCCTTTTATAACGTGGCGCCCGAGCACAAGCTTCGGGTGATCGCCCCTGACGTCGGCGGCGGCTTCGGGTCCAAGATCTTCATCTATCCGGAAGAAATCGTTGCGCTGTGGGCTTCCAAGCGCGTCGGCCGTCCGGTGAAGTGGGTTTCGGACCGGACCGAGGCCTTCCTGACGGACGCCCATGGCCGCGACCACAAGACGGAAGCGGAACTGGCGCTCGATGCGAACAACAAGATCACCGGGTTCCGGGTCAAGACCGTGGCGAACCTCGGGGCCTACATGTCCCTGTTCTCGTCGTCGGTGCCGACCTATCTCTACGCGACGCTGCTGTCGGGCCAGTACGATATCCCGAACATCCACTGCAACGTGAAGACGGTCTACACCAACACGACCCCCGTGGACGCCTATCGCGGTGCGGGCCGTCCGGAAGCCACCTTCCTGGTAGAACGCATCATCGAAACGGCCGCACGGGAAGTCGGCATGTCACCGGCGGAATTCCGCCGCAAGAACTTCATTCAGGCTTTCCCGCATCAGACGCCTGTCATCATGTGCTATGACGCCGGCGACTATAACGCCACCCTCGATGCGGCCCTGAAGGCGATCGATTATGACGGATTCCCGGCACGCAAGTCCGAAGCCGCGTCCCGCGGCAAGCTGCGCGGCTTGGGCCTGTCCTGCTACATCGAAGCCTGCGGCATCGCGCCGTCGGCTGCAGTCGGGTCTCTCGGCGCCGGCGTCGGTCTCTGGGAGTCGGCTGAAGTCCGCGTCAACCCGGTCGGCACGATCGAGGTTCTCACCGGATCCCACAGCCACGGTCAGGGTCATGAAACAACCTTCGCCCAGCTGATTTCCGAACGGTTCGGTGTCGATACCGACGCCGTGTCCATCGTCCACGGCGATACGGACAAGGTGCAGTTCGGCATGGGCACTTACGGGTCCCGCTCCGGCGCGGTCGGCATGTCGGCCATCGTCAAGGCGCTCGACAAGGTCGAAGCCAAGGCCAAGAAGATCGCGGCCCATCTGATGGAAGCCTCCGAAGGGGACATCCAGATCGAGGGCGGCGAACTGAAGGTTGCCGGCACCGACAAGAAGCTGAGCTTCACCGAGGTCGCTCTTGCCGCCTACACTGCCCACAACCTGCCTGAAGGCATGGAACCGGGCTTGAAGGAAGGCGCCTTCTACGATCCGAGCAACTTCACGTTCCCGGCCGGCACCTATGCCTGCGAAGTGGAAGTCGATCCGGATACGGGCAAGACCGAAATCGTCAACTTCGTGGCGGCCGACGACTTCGGCAAGGTCATCAACCCGATGATCGTCGAAGGCCAGGTCCATGGCGGTCTGACCCAGGGCATCGGCCAGGCGCTTCTGGAAAACGCCGCCTATGATGAAAACGGTCAGCTCGTGACCGCTTCCTACATGGACTACGCCATGCCTAGGGCCGACGACGTGCCATCCTATAACCTGCTGACCACCGAAACCATCTGTCCGGGCAACCCGCTCGGCATGAAAGGCTGCGGTGAGGCCGGCGCGATCGGATCGCCCCCGGCTGTCATCAACGCGATTACCGATGCGATCGGGAACAACCACCTGTCCATGCCGGCCACGGCGGAAAAGGTCTGGTTGGCGGCACAGCCGGGCCTCAGTCAGGCTGCCGAATAGACCGCAAGCGTTCGAACGCGGGGTCGGGATTAAGTTGCCCGGCCCGGCAATCTGGTTTTAATTTCCGGCTTGGGAATTCATCCTGCCGGACACCTTGGCCGACAAGGGGAGAAGAACATGTACGAAACGACTTATCATCGCGCCGGTTCGGTAGCTGATGCCGCTTCCATGATGGCGTCCGCCGAAGACGGCAAGTACCTCGGCGGCGGCCAGACGCTGCTGCCCACCATGAAACAGCGCCTGGCCGCTCCGACCGATCTGATCGACCTGGCGAAGATCGTCGATCTTCACGGCATCAGCGAAGCCGGTGGCGCAGTCGTCATCGGCGCTGCGACGACCCACGCCGAAGTCGCATCGTCGGCGGTGATCAATTCCAAGCTGCCCGGCCTTGCGACGCTCGCCGGCGGCATCGGCGATCCGGCCGTCCGTCACAAGGGCACGATCGGCGGTTCGATTGCCAACAACGATCCGGCTGCCGACTATCCGTCCGCCCTGGTCGCTCTGGGCGCGACGGTCAAGACCAACAAGCGCGAACTCGCTGCCGAAGACTTCTTCACCGGTATGTTCGAAACGGCCCTTGAAGACGACGAAATCGTCACATCGGTCTCGTTCCCGGTGCCGGCGAAATCGGCCTATTCCAAATACCCGAACCCGGCTTCGCGTTATGCCATGGCAGGCGTGTTCGTCGCCAAGGGAGCAGACGACTCCGTCAAGGTCGCCGTGACCGGCGCCGGCCAGGACGGCGTGTTCCGCGTCGGTGAAATGGAAAGTGCGCTCAGCTCCAACTGGTCGCCCGAAGCGGTTGCAGGGATTTCCGTGTCCTCCGACAATCTCCTGAGCGACATTCACGGCTCTGCCGCGTACCGTGCCAATCTGGTGACGGTCATGGCCAAGCGCGCGGTTGCCGCTGCCGGGTGATATTGAGACGCGGCGGATTCAGGTCTGCCGCCATTGGATGATCCAATCCGAAGAGCCGTCCGGTGCCCGCCGGGCGGCTTTTTCTATTGTCGCCGTGCCTGACCCGGGCGACGTCTTCGCAACATCCTGTCGTTACAATCGGCAGGCTTTGCGGGCTATCGTGGGATAAGGAAACTTTTCTCTTTTTGTCCGTATCGTTACCATGCTAGCGCGGAGCAGGGCCGATTGCTCTCTTCGTTCCACAAGACAGGTAGAGGCCTGCATTTGAAAACGGACCACGGCACTACAGACCCCGGCAACCGGGCGTCAGGGCACAGACACAGCGATAACCCGGTATCGCGCGCATTTGCCCCCATTCGTGCGGCCTTTGTAGGCGTCGGTCTGGTCAGCCTCCTGATCAACATCCTGATGCTGACCGGTCCGCTGTTCATGCTCCAGGTCTACGACCGCGTGCTCGCAAGCGGTTCTGTTCCCACGCTCGTGGTCATCGGCATCCTGGCGCTGGTCCTTTATCTGTTTTACGGCTTTCTCGAAGGGCTGCGCAGCCGCATCCTTGCCCGCATCGCGCAAAGGGTGGACGTCCGTCTGACCGGGCTGGTGTATCGGATGTCCAATATGCTTCCAGTGAAGTTGGGGCGCAAGGCAGCCCGGCTTCGCCCGGTTGCCGATCTCGATACCATTCGCCAGTTCCTGTCCGGTCCGGGCCCGGGCGCCATATTCGACATCCCCTGGCTGCCGGTCTATCTGACCATCGTTTTCCTGTTCCATCCGTTGCTGGGCGTGGTGGCGCTTGGCGGCGGACTGCTGATCGTCGTCTGCATCGGCCTGAACGAAGCCATGTCGCGCGGGCCTGTCGCCGAGACAGGCCGCGAGGCTTACCGCCGTGCGGAGGATGTGGAAAGCGGCCAGCGTAATGCGGAAGTCGTCTGCGCGATGGGGATGGATGACGCCCTGGCGTCCCGGTGGCAGGAGCAGAACGACGCCTATCTGGTGACCCAGCGCAGGGCCGCCGACCGGACCGGATTTTTCGGCACGCTCATCAAGACGGTTCGCTTTATTCTGCAGTCGGCCATCCTCGGCACCGGCGCCTGGCTGGCGATCAAGCAGGAGATCACACCGGGTGTCATGATTGCCGCGTCGATCATGACCTCCCGGGCCCTGTCTCCGATAGAACAGGCCGTTGCCCACTGGCGCGGCTTCGTCGCCTGCCGTCAGTCTATCGCGCGTCTGCGGGAGATCCTGTCCGCGGCACCGTTGAATGCGGACATTCTCGATCTTCCGCTGCCCTGCAAGACGCTCGAGCTGGAACAGGTCGCCTGTGGCCCGTTCGGAGAGCCGCTGCCTTTCGTCGTCAACGTATCCTTCAAGCTTCAGGCAGGCGACGGTCTGGGCATTATCGGGCCGTCCGGCTCGGGCAAATCCACCCTTGCGCGGTCGCTGGTCGGTGCGGTTCCGGCACTGAAAGGCACCGTCCGCTTCGATGGCGCGGATCTTGGTCAGTGGACGTCGGAAAAACGCGGCGAGTTCATCGGTTACCTGCCTCAGGACCTGCAACTGTTCGACGGCACGATTGCGGAAAACATATCCAGGTTCCGTCAGGACGCTGCCTCCGGCGCAATCATCGAGGCGGCCACCCTTGCCGATGTCCACGATCTCATTGTCGCCTTGCCGGACGGCTACAACACGGTGATCGGCCGATCCGGGCGCAATCTGTCGGCCGGACAGCGCCAGAGGATCGCCCTTGCGAGGGCGCTCTACGGCAACCCGTTTTTGATCGTGCTCGATGAACCTAATTCCAATCTGGACGCCGAGGGCGAAGCCGCTCTGATAAACGCCATCCGGACGATGCGGGAACGCAAATCGATCGTGGTCATCATCGCGCACCGGCCAAGCGCCATTGCGACCGTCGACAAGATCCTGTGTCTGCAGGAAGGCCGGATGACCGCCTTCGGACCGAAGGATGAAGTCCTGAAAAAGGTCGTGCAGCCCGTTCCGGCGGCAGGAACACGGAGGTAACCATGCCGGACACCTATAAAAAGGCGGGCAGACCGGTTTCCGACGATGTCCTGCGCCGCGCCATCAGGCGCCATCTCCTGATCGCGGCATTCGCGGCCCTGATCGTGGTCGGCGGAATAGGCGGTTGGGCTGCGATCGCAGAGATTTCCGGCGCGGTGGTGACGCCTGCGACGGTGGTGGTCCAAAGCAACGTCAAACACGTCCAGCACCAGGAAGGCGGGATCGTCAAGGAGATCCTGGTCAAGGACGATGACCTGGTATCCGCCGGCGACCTGCTGATCCGGCTGGACGACACGATCACCCGAGCCAATCTTGGCGCGATCAGCAAGCAACTCGGCGAACTGAAGGCGCAGGAGGCACGGCTTCTGGCGGAGCGGGACGGCAGGCAACGGATCGCATTTTCCGATGACGACATTCCGGACGATATCAAGCGCGGCCAGCAACTGCTGCTCGAGGCACGCCAGGCGAGCATTGCCGGACGCAAGGACCAGTTGCAGGAACAGATCCGGCAGTTCAACAAGCAGGCGGAGGGCCTCAAGGCCCAGCTGGAAGCCAAGGAATCGGAAATAGAGCTGATTGATGAGGAACTTGCCGATCTGGACGCATTGCTGAAAAAGCAGTTGGTCTCCAAGAGCCGGGTGTCGGCCCAACGCCGCGAACGGGCCCGGTTGCAGGGGCAATATGGCTCGTTCGTGTCGGAGATCGCCCGGATCCAGGAGGGCATCAGCGAGCGCAAGATCCAGATCCTGCAGATCGAGGAAACCTACCGGGCGGAGCTTCTGGAAAATCTCCATGAGACCCGGTCGCAGATCGCCCAGCTGGAAGAACAGAAGATCGCCGCGCAAGACAAGCTCACCCGTATCGATATCCGCGCACCGCAGGACGGCTATGTCCATGAACTGGCGGTTCACACCATCGGCGGCGTCGTCACGCCCGGGGAAGTATTGATGTCGATCGTTCCCCGCGCCGACCGGCTGGTGATCGAGGCAAAGGTCAAGCCGGTGGATATCGACGAATTGACGCCAGGACAGGAGGCCACCGTCCGCTTTCCGAGCTTCGACCGGCGAACCACGCCGGAACTGAAGGCAAAGCTGCTGAGCGTATCGGCGGACCTGACGATGGATCAGCGAACGGGGACCGGCTATTACACGGCACGGCTGACCATCGATGACGCGGAACTGGCCCTTCTGGAGGGAAAGGTGCTCGTCCCTGGCATGCCCGTGGAAGTCTTCATGAAGACGCAGGACCGGACCGTTCTGAGCTATCTCATCAAACCGGTATCCGATCAGATCGCCCACGCCATGCGGGAACACTGACCAAGGAAAAAAAGCTGCGCCTCAGAGCCGGATGATCGGTACGCTTGCGCCTGCCTTGAGAGCAGGGGCATGCGGCGGCCGGACGATCAATGCGCCGGACCGCGCGAGCAGGGCGAGCATGGAACTGTCCTGCTTGCCGAACGGCGTGGCGATCAGCTTGCCACCTGCGTCTTGCGCCAGCTCGGCCCGGACATAGTCCTGCCGCCGATCGTTCTCACCTATATCCGCCCCCAGGATGGCCTGGCTCTCCAGAGCGGCCGACTGTTGCCGGCCTAACATCGCGGCGAGCAGCGGTTTCAGGAACAATAACCCGCAGACAAGGCTGGAGACCGGATTGCCGGGAAGGCCCAGAACCTTGGTGGCCCCCAGATGCCCAGCCATGAGCGGCTTGCCCGGACGCATGGCGATCCGCCAGAACGCCAGGTCCATCCCTTCCGCGCCGAGCACGTCCTGGACCAGGTCGTGATCGCCGACCGATGCGCCGCCCAGGGTCACCAGAATATCCGCCTGTGCTTCGATCGCCAGGCGGACGTGGCCGGCCATGGCAACGGAATCGTCAGGCGAAATGCCGAGATCCAGGGGCTCGCCGCCGCAATCTTCCACAAGGGCTGCGATGCCGAGATGGTTGGAGGCGATGATCTGGTCCGGCCCGGGTTCGGCCCCCGGCTGGACCAGTTCGTCTCCGGTCGCCAGGATCGCCACCACAGGTTTTTTATGAACCGGCAACCGGGCGTGGTTCATGGCCGCAGCAAGTGCAAGATCGCGATAGCCGAGTTTGCGCTGCGCTTTGAGAAGAACCTCGCCTTCCTTGAAATCGAGACCAGCAGGGCGGACGAAGGCACCGAAGGCAGGCCTTTCAAGCGCCATCACGATGTCGCCGTCGCGGGTCGTATCCTCCTGGATCAGGATCGTATCCGCACCGTCCGGGACCGGCGCGCCGGTAAAAATCCGCACGGTTTCGCCCGGGCCGATGCTTCCGGAAAAGCCGTGGCCGGCGGGCGCTTCGCCAATGACCTTCAGTCGGGCCGGCATCGCACTGAGATCGCTGTGGCGAACGGCGTAACCGTCCATGGCAGATGCGGCAAAGGGCGGCTGGGTCCGTGTGGAGGCCAGGTCTTCACTCAGGATCCGTCCGTTGGCGTCTGCCAGCGCCACCCACTCGGTCGGCCGCGGTTCCACGCCGTCCAGCAGACGGGCTAGCGCTTCGGCAACGGGCATCAGGCTCATGGGGTCACGTCCCGCCGGTGCCGCCGTCGGCGGCCGTCCAGTGCCCGGATTTCCCGCCGGCCTTTTCCAGGAGCTTGATATCGCCGATGACCATGCCCCGGTCGACGGCCTTGGCCATGTCGTAGATGGTCAGGCAGGCGACAGAGCAGGCCGTCAGCGCCTCCATCTCGACGCCCGTCTGGCCGCTGACTTTGGCGGTCGCCTGAACGCGCAGGCCCGGAAGCGTGTCGTCCGGCGTGATGTCGACGCTGATCTTGGACAGAAGCAGCGGATGACAGAGCGGGATCAGCTCGTGGGTCTTTTTCGCAGCCATGATGCCGGCAATGCGCGCCGCACCGATGACGTCGCCCTTCTTGGCGTTGCCGGAGCGGATGAGATCCAGCGTTTCCGGCTTCATGGTTACGGAGCCGCTCGCAACCGCGATCCGCGACGTGACGTTTTTCTCCGACACGTCGACCATGTTCGCCGAACCGGTGTCGTCCAGGTGAGTCAGTTTCGCTGTCTGTTCACTCATGGATTACGCCTTATTCCGCAGCCTTGAGCGCGTTGTGCCGTAAAAGGGACCGGGTCGCAGCAGCCACATCGTCCTGACGCATCAGGCTTTCGCCGATCAGGAACGTCGAGATGCCGACCTTGTGCATCCGGTCCAGATCGTCGGGCGTAAAGAGCCCGGATTCGCCAACGATGATCCGCTCCGACGGAACCTTCGGCGCCAGCTGCTCGCTGGTTTCAAGCCTGGTCTCGAAGGTCTTGAGGTTCCGGTTGTTGATGCCGAGCAGTTTCGAATTGAGCCGGAGCGCGCGCTCAAGTTCCGCTTCGTTGTGGACTTCGAGTAGAACGTCCATGCCCAGCTCGAAGGCGGTGTCCTCAAGAGCCCTGGCCGTTGCGTCATCGACCGCTGCCAGAATGATCAGGATGCAGTCCGCGCCCCAGGCGCGTGCCTCGTGAACCTGATAGGTGTCATAGAGGAAGTCCTTGCGCAGGGCCGGGAGAGAAACCGCGCTGCGCGCCGCTGTCAGGAATTCGGGCCGGCCCTGGAACGACGGCGTGTCGGTGAGCACGGACAGGCAGGTCGCCCCGCCTGCTTCATAGGCTTTTGCGAGGGTAGGGGGATCGAAATCCTCCCGGATCAGCCCCTTGGACGGGCTGGCCTTCTTGATTTCCGCAATCAGCGCGTAGTGGCCATCGGCGAGTTTAGCCTCGATTGCCTTTTGAAATCCGCGCGGAGCTTCGACGTCCCGGGCCGCAGCCTTGAGGTCGGTCAGGGAGACGGCGCTCTTGGCGGCTTCTATCTCCACCCGCTTGTAGGCTTCGATTTTTTCCAGAATATCGGCCATGTCTTTATCCGTTGGACGTTGCGACCAGTCGTTCCAGACGGTCTGCGGCCGAGCCGGTGTCGATCGATGCAGCGGCCGCTTCGACGCCGTCCTTCAGGGTGGCGCAGTGGCCAGCGACCACCAGCGATGCCGCGGCATTGAACAGCACGACATCCCGGTAGGCGTTCTTTGCGCCGCTCAGGACTTCGCGTAGAGCGTGGGCGTTTTCCGCCGGCGTACCGCCCTTCAGATCGGCCGGAGCGGCGACCGAAAGCCCGACGTCTTCCGGCGAGATTTCGAAGGACCGGAGTTTGCCGCCGTCGAGTTCGGTGACGTAGGTCGGCCCGGTGGTCGTGATTTCATCCATGCCGTCCGAACCATGAACCACCCAGACACGCTCGGAGTTCAGGTTCTTCAGCACTTCCGCAATCGGTTCCACCCACTGACGGGCGAACACCCCGACCAGTTGGCGCTTGACGCCGGCCGGATTTGAAAGCGGGCCGAGCAGGTTGAAGATCGTCCGGGTTGCCAGTTCCACCCGCGTCGGTCCGACATGTTTCATTGCCGCATGGTGCAGGGGCGCGAACATGAAGCCGATGCCGGCCGCCTTGATACATTCGGCAATCCTGTCCGGACCGATATCGATGTTCACACCCAGCTCGGCAAGCGCTTCCGCCGCGCCGGACTTTGACGACAGGGACCGGTTTCCGTGTTTGGCGACCGGAATGCCGCACCCGGCGACCACAAGGGCCGTGCAGGTGGAAATGTTGTAGCTGCCCGTGTTGTCGCCGCCGGTACCGACGATGTCGATGGCATTTGCCGGCGCGGTGACCGGCAACATCTTGGAGCGCATGGTTTCCACCGCGCCGGTCACTTCACCGACCGTTTCGCCGCGCACCCGCAAGGCCATCAGGAACCCGCCGAGCTGCGAGGGCGTAGCCTCGCCCGACAGGATGATCTCAAAGGCCGACCTTGCTTCGACGGCGCTCAGAGCGGTGCCGTCGGCAACCTTGGCAATGAAATCCTTGAACGTCTTCATATCCTGTCCACTCTTGCGCGGTTTCCGGAGACAATCAGTTGGTGGCTCCAAGTCCGAGAACATTGGCAACGCCGGTTTCATTGACGTGAATGCCTGCCTTGGTCTCGATATTGGAGATGTACTGATTGAGCAGGGAATCCTGCAACTGGCTTGCAAGCTGCGTTTTCAGCGCCTCATTAAGTGAGTCATCTGCCTTGAATTCCGGCGTATTCGTGGCTGTTACCTTGATGACCAGCCGACCGACCTTGTCGGCGGCCTCGACGTCGAACACGGATCCGTCCGGGCCGTCGAATGCCTTGGCGGCCGCCGGGCCGCTGATATCCCCGGCGGGCTTGTTCCGGGAAATGCCGTCGGCGGTCTTCAGTTCCAGGCCGGCGCTTTCTGCAAGAGCGGACATATCGGTCCCGGACTTGGCCTTGTCGGTCAGCTCGGCGGCCTTTTCAGCCAGTTTCTTTTCGGTCTCTGCCTTCTTCCAGGCAGCTACCACCTGATCCCGGACCTCGTCGAGGGTACGGTCGCGGGAGGGAATGACTTCGTCGACTTCATACCAGAGGAAGCCGCGGTCACCCAGCTGCAGCGGATCGTTCTCAACCCCGACGTCGCTGTCGAAGACGCCTGAGATCAGGTCCTTGGCATCCGGCAGGTCGACCTTTTCCTCGGCCTGGTTCTTGCCGGCGGAATCGATGGCATCGGGCGTTGTCGTTTCGAGGTGGAAACGCTCCCCGACTTCCTTGAGGGTTGCGCCGCCGGCGCGGGCATCTTCAATCTCTCCGAGAAGGTCGAGGACCTCGCGTTCGGCCTGTTCCTTGGCGAGGGTGGCCTTGATTTCGTCTTTCACCTCTTCGAACGGCTTGGTTTTTTCCGGCTGAATTTCGAGCACGTTCAGGATGACCGACGAGAACCGTCCGTCGACGATGCCGCTGGTTGCGCCTTCGGCGAGCGAAAAGGCGGCGTCGCCAATGGCCGGGTCGAGGAAGTCGCTCTTGGCCATCAGGCCGAGATAGACGTCATTGTCGGTCAGATTCAGGTCCTTCATCAGGTCATCGAAGGACATCCCCGAGGCAAGCTTGTCCGCGGCTGCCTTGGCTTCTTCCGGTTTGGTGAAGGACAGCTGGCGGACCTTGCGTTTTTCCGGCTGATGATACTGTTGCTGGTTGGCGTCGTATTCGGCCCGCGCATCCTCGTCGGTAATATCGTCCGGCCGCGCGATGGTGTCGGGGGTCAGCTGAAGCAGAGTGATCTTCCGGTACTCGGGCGCCTTGAACTTGGCCTTTTCCTTTTCGAAAAAGGCCTTCAGGGTTTCCTCGTCCGGATCCGCGATCTCGCCCAGAAGCGACGGCTCGACCAGCAGGTAGGCCACATTCCGGGTTTCGCTCTGGTAGTCATGCAGGACCTTGATATAGGCGGTCGGGACCACCATGCCGCCGGAAATCGCCTCGGCAAGCTGCTGGCGCTCGGCAAGGGAGCGCTGTTGCATGACGAAATCGTCTTCCGACATGCCGTTGTTGCGCAAAATCTGCTTGAGCAGATTGGGATCATAGGATCCGCCGGGGCTCTTGAACGAAGGATCGGCCTGGATCCGGGTCGCCAGCTTTTCGTCGGATATCCCGAGGTTCAGGTTCTTGGCCGTTTCATCCATCGCCGCTTCGGCGATCAGCGTGCCAAGGGTCTGCTGGGCGATCCCGAGCTGGGCACCTTCCTTGGTCGAAAGAGGGCGGCCGAGTTGCTGGCTGAACCGGTTCAGATCACGGCGGTAGGCGCGGTCGAAGTCGGTCAGGGAGATTTCGGTACCGCCCACCCTGGCAGCGACATTTTGCCCGAAACCATTCTTCAGCATATCGGCAACACCCCACACGCCAAAGCTCAGAACCAGCAGAGCGATAAAGATTTTGGCAACCCAGGTGCCGGCGCCCTTGCGCAGCGCGTCGAGCATGATTTCTCCCGTCTTTTTCCGTTTTGCCGGCACATGCATTGTGCCGGAATTCCTTTTCAGCTCATGGCCGAAGCGGGCGGATCATAATGACGCCGGCGCACTCGGGCAAGGCGGACAAGCAAATCAAAGCGATCCGATCTCCTGCAATAACTTGCAAGTGTCGGGCGGTTTTGGGTTATAGAGGCGGATCAGACGGAGAATTCAAGCATTTCAGGGAGATTTCGAGGGAATGACCGCGCAGATCAAGCCGCTTGTTGCCGGCAATTGGAAGATGAACGGCCTGACCGCCAGCGTAGACGAATTGAAAAAGATCGCTGCCGGCCTTTCGCCTGCTCTCGCCGACAAGGTCGATACCATGATCTGCGGCCCTGCCACCCTCACGTATCTTCTGGCATCGGCGGCCGGCGGTACGGCCGTTCAGATCGGCGGCCAGGATTGCCATTACAAGGAAAGCGGTGCGCATACCGGCGACATATCCGCTGAAATGCTCGCAGACGTTGGCGCCACCGCGGTCATCGTCGGTCATTCCGAGCGGCGAACCGACCACGGCGAGACCAATGCGACCGTCAAGGCCAAGGCGGAAGCCGCCTGGCGCGCCGGACTGACCGCAATCGTCTGTGTTGGCGAAACCGAAGCCGAACGCAAGGCAGGCGACACGCTCAAGGTTGTGGAATATCAGCTTGCCGGTTCCATTCCCGATGAAGCAACGCCCGAAAACTGCATTGTGGCCTACGAGCCGGTCTGGGCTATCGGCACGGGTCTGACGCCGACATCGGCCGATGTCGCTGAAGTGCACAAGGCCATGCGCGACGCTCTGGCAGACCGCTTCGGCGAAGCAGGCGGCCGGATGCGCCTTCTTTACGGCGGTTCGGTCAAGCCGGGGAATGCCGCCGAACTCATGGGCGTGGCAAATGTCGATGGTGCGCTGGTCGGCGGCGCCAGCCTGAAGGCGGACGACTTCCTGGGAATTTGCAACGCATATGCCTGAAGACTTGTCCTGTCGGTCAGGAAACACACATTCAAGGGTGGTAAGGCGGCGACACCTGGTGTAGAAGGCCGCCAAACTTGAACAAACGGATTGGCCCACGATGGAAACCGTAGTCATCGTCATACACTTGATGGTCGTCCTGGCCCTGGTGCTCGTTGTCCTGCTGCAGCGCTCCGAAGGCGGCGCTCTCGGCATGGGCGGCGGCGGAGGCGGCGGCCTCATGACCGGGCGCGGCACGGCAAACGTGTTGACCCGCGCAACCGCGATTCTCGCAGTCGTGTTTTTCGCGACCTCGATCGGCCTCAGCCTGATCGCCGAGATGAAGGATCGCCCCGGATCGATTCTGGACGCGACCCCCGCGGCAACGACGACGCCGGCAGCACCGGCCACCGGCGAAGGCGGAAACGGCATTCTTGATTCGCTCAAGAAGGAAGAAGGCCAGCAGCAGCCGCAACCGGAACCCACCGGTCCGCAGGTTCCGACCGCTCAGTAAGCGTTTGAGGTGGTTCGCCACCGGATTCACTCGACATCAGATGCCCTGCGGCAACAACGCAGGGCATTTTTATGTGCTTAACGAAACTCCCGAGTGGTCAATCGGCCCTCGGCAACGATATGGTATTGCTCCATGGCGCGATACATTTTCATCACTGGCGGCGTGGTTTCCTCGCTTGGTAAAGGTTTGGCTTCCGCAGCTCTCGGAGCGTTGCTCCAGGCCCGCGGATACAAGGTTCGGCTTCGAAAGCTCGACCCCTATCTGAATGTCGATCCGGGCACCATGAGCCCGTATCAGCACGGCGAATGCTTTGTGACCGACGACGGGGCGGAGACAGATCTCGATCTCGGCCACTACGAACGGTTCACGGGACGTCCCGCGAACCAGCGGGACAACATCACCACCGGCAGGATCTACCAGGACATCATCGCCAAGGAACGGCGCGGCGATTATCTGGGCGGCACGGTCCAGGTGATTCCCCACGTGACCGATGCGATCAAGAATTTCGTCCTCGACGGCAACGATGGTTACGACTTCGTCCTCGTCGAAATCGGCGGCACCGTCGGCGATATCGAGGGGCTGCCGTTTTTCGAAGCGATTCGGCAGCTCGGCAATGACCTGCCGCGCGGCGATGCGGTCTATGTCCACCTGACGCTGATGCCGTTCATCGCAAGTGCGGGCGAGATGAAGACCAAGCCGACCCAGCACTCGGTCAAGGAACTGCGCTCCATTGGCATTCAGCCGGATATCCTGATGATCCGTTGCGACCGGCCGATTCCGGACAACGAGAAGCGCAAGCTGTCCCTGTTCTGCAACGTGCGCGAATCCGCCGTCATTCCGGCCTACGACGTCAAGTCGATCTATGACGTGCCGATCGCCTATCACAAGGAAGGCCTCGACGACGAAGTGCTCGCAGCCTTCGGCATCAAGGGCGCGCCGGCACCCGTGCTCGACCGCTGGGAAGGGATTTCGAACCGCATCGCCAACCCGGAAGGCGAAGTCACGATTGCCATCGTCGGCAAGTACACGGTTCTCAAGGACGCCTATAAATCGCTGATCGAAGCCCTGGTTCACGGCGGGATCGCCAATCAGGTCAAGGTCAACATCGAGTGGATCGAATCGGAGACCTTCGAAAAGGAGGATCCGGGCCCGTATCTGGAAGGGGTGCACGGCATTCTCGTTCCCGGCGGTTTCGGCGAACGCGGATCGGAAGGCAAGATTGCCGCGGCAGCTTTCGCCCGCACCCGCAAGGTTCCCTATTTCGGCATCTGCTTCGGGATGCAGATGGCGGTGATCGAAGCCGCGCGCGACCTTGCCGGCATCAAGGACGCAAGTTCGACCGAATTCGGGCCTTCCAAGGAGCCGGTGGTCGGCCTGATGACCGAATGGACCAAGGGCAACAAGCGCGAGGTGCGCGCTGAAGATGACGACATGGGCGGCACCATGCGGCTCGGCGCCTATCCGGCGGCCCTCAAGCCCGGGTCCCGGATCGCCGAAATCTACGGGACGACGTCGATTTACGAACGTCATCGCCATCGCTACGAAGTCAACATCGGCTACCGGGAACGGCTGGAAGCCTGCGGCCTGATCTTTGCCGGAACGTCGCCCGACGGCGTGCTGCCGGAAACGGTCGAGATCGCGGATCATCCGTGGTTCATCGGGGTGCAGTATCATCCGGAGCTGAAATCCCGGCCGTTCGAACCGCACCCGCTGTTTGCTTCCTTTATCGAAGCCGCGATACATCAAAGCCGCCTGGTTTAAGAGCAATATGGTATAAGGACCGGGGACAGAACGGAGCAACGGGATGGTGCATGGATTGGATCACGTAGTCGTCGCCGTCCATGATCTCGATGCGACCGCCAAAGCCTGGGAAGGCCTGGGTTTCACCGTCACGCCCGAAGCCCGTCATCCCTGGGGAACGGCCAACCGCCTGGTCCAGCTCGACGGGTTTTTCATCGAACTTCTGTCGGTCGCAGACGAGAGCCTGATCCGCGAACCGGGCGAGGGAGAATTCTCTTTCGGCGCCTTCAACCGGGATTTTCTGAAACGCCGCGAAGGCGGCTCCATGGTGGTTTTTGAAAGTCACGATCCGGATAAGGACCGCGCCCATTTCGAAAAACACCACCTGAAAACCTATGCCCCGTTTTCTTTCGAACGCGAGGCGAAAGCGCCCGATGGCTCTGTCCGCAAGGTTGCCTTCGACCTGACCTTCGTGACGGATCCGCTTGCGCCCGGGATCGGGTATTTCACCTGCCGCAACCGCTTTCCGGAAAATTTCTGGAAACCGGACTACCAGACCCACGCCAATGGCGCGGTCGCCATCGACGAGATCGTTCTCGTTGCGAACGACCCTTGCGACCATCACGAATTTCTCGGAAGCCTGATGGAACAGCGGGAAATGCGGGTGACCAGTCTCGGTCTGGAACTGAAAACGCCGCGCGGCCGCATCCAGGTCTTCACCCCGGACGCCTATTCCCGGCTGTTCGGTCAGGAGGCCTTCGATTGTCTGCCCGACGACCTTCCTGCAATCGCCGGCCTGGTTATCAAGTGCCGGGGAATCAAGGCCCGCAAAGTCATCGCGGGATCGGACCTTTTCGGTCTTACCCTGGTGCTTGACCCCATGGAAGCGGGCGACTGAAACGCCGTTTGGCGGCAGCCGGGTCTTCCTGTCCTGCCATTTCATCCGTAAAAGTCCGCCTTCCGGCATTAACCGCTTGTTTTGGCGGTGATGTCACTTTTAGTCTGACGTAAAGTCAGATATTCGCCTGCGGATTTTTGGGGGGCCGGACTGTGGCACGTTTTCTTTCGACCGTTCATTTAAGCCGTATGTTGATCCCAGGCCTGATGCTTGGCGCCCTGGCCGCCTGCCAGAAGCAGGAAGAGCAGGCCAAGGCACCGCCGCCCGCAGTCAGCGTTGCCGGTATCCAGGAAAAGACCATTCGGGAAAGCACGAGCTTCATCGGCCAGGTTGCCGCGATCGACAAGGTTTCGCTGGTGGCGCGCGTCAGCGGCTTTCTCGAAGACAAGGCGGTACAGGACGGCAAGAAGGTCAAGAAGGACGAACTGGTCTTCAAGATCGAGAAAGACCAGTATGTGGCCGCCGTCGACAAGGCCAAGGCCGACCTTGCCAGCGCACAGGCGGATGCCGCGCTCAAGGCGGCAGACCTGAACCGGGATCGCGATCTTTATCAAAAAGGGCATATTTCGGAAGCGGCCTTTCAATCGACACAGGCCCAGAAAGCCCAGGCGGACGCCTCGGTACAGGGGGCTCAGGCCGCTCTCGAGCAAGCCCAGCTGAACCTGAGCTACACGGATATTTCCGCCCCCTTCGACGGCTTGCTCGGCAAGACCACCTACAGCGTCGGAGAGGTGGTCGGCCCGTCCTCGCAGCCGCTTGCGACTCTGATCCGCGTCGCGCCGGTCTATGTGAATTTTGCCGTCAGCGAGGCGCAATACCTGAATGCGCTGAAGCAGCACGGTATCAGTCCAGACAATATCAAGCCGGAAAATACGCCTAACCTGAGCCTGATCCTTCCCAACGGCGACAAGTTCGACGAAACCGGAAAAGTCGTCTTCATCGACAACAAGGTCGATCCGAAGACCGGAACCATCTCTTTCCGTGGCCTGTTCGACAACAAGAACTGGACACTGCTCGACGGCACTTTCGTAAATGTGGTCATCGAATCCAAGGAAGAGAAAAAGGAACTCGTCGTCCCGCAGGCCGCCGTCCAGCGCGATCAGCGCGGAAGCTTCGTGCTGGTGGTCAATGCGCAAAATACGGTCGAGCAACGATATGTCGACCTCGGAGCCCAGGTGGATACCGATTTCGTCGTCAAGAAGGGATTGCAGAGCGGCGAGAAGGTCATTGTCCAGGGCTTGCAGAAAGTGCGGCCCGGCGTGCCGGTTAATGCCTCGCTTGCCTCGAAGCCGGCGGAGTAGCGCTCATGTTCTCTGTCTTCTTCATCTACCGGCCCAAATTCGCACTCGTCATTTCGCTGGTGATCACGATCGCCGGGATGCTCGGCTACATGGCCCTTCCGGTCGAGCAGTTCCCCAATATCACGCCCCCCGTGGTCAACGTGACTGCGCAATATACCGGTGCCAACGCCGAAGTGCTGGAAGAAACGGTGGCAGCGCCCATCGAGGCGCAGGTGAACGGCGTCGACAACATGATCTACATGTCGTCGAACAGTTCCGACAGCGGCACCTATTCCTTGAACGTGACCTTTGCCGTTGGCACCGACCCGGACATCGCCACCGTCAACGTCCAGAACCGCGTCAGCCAGGCGACGAGCCAGCTGCCGAGCGAAGTCACCTCGAACGGCGTCACGGTGCAGAAGGCCTCCACCAACATGCTGCTGGTGGTCACGCTGTATTCGCCCAAGGGGACCTATGACGAGGTCTTCCTGTCCAACTACGCCTCGATCAACCTCAAGGACGCGCTGGCGCGCGTGCCCGGTGTCGGCAAGGCCGATGTTCTCACCGATTTCGCCTATGGCATGCGGATCTGGCTCGATCCGGACAAGCTGGCCAACCTGGGGATGGCCCCGGCGGATTTCATCTCCGCGGTCAGGGACCAGAACATCCAGGTGGCCGCAGGCCAGATCGGCGCGCCGCCGGTGCCCGAGGGACAGCAGTTCCAGTACACGATCAAGGCCAAGGGCCGCCTGTCCACGGCAGAGGATTTCGAAAACATCGTCCTGAGAACCGGTGACGATGGCGCCATTGTCCGCATCGGCGATGTCGCACGGGTCGAACGGGGCGCCCAGTCCTATTCGGTCAGCGGTGAATTCAACGGCAAGCCGTCTACGGTTCTGGCGGTCTACCAGGCGCCGGGCGCCAATGCGATCGCGGTCGCCGAAGGTGTCGTCAGCCGGCTGGAAGAGCTTTCCCAGGCATTTCCGGATGATGTCGCCTACCAGATCCCGTTCGATACGACCGACTTTGTCCAGACCTCGCTGGACGACGTGGTCACCACACTTTTCATCACCTTTGCCCTGGTGGTGTCCGTGGTCTTCATCTTCCTGGGCAACTGGCGCGCGACCATCATTCCGATGGTGGCAATTCCCGTTTCCCTGATCGGGACCTTCGCCGTCCTGCTGCTTTTCGGGATGTCCCTGAACACCATTTCCCTGTTCGCCCTGGTGCTCGCCATCGGGATCGTGGTGGATGACGCCATCGTGGTGGTGGAGAACGTGGAACGGATCCTGACGGAAGAGGGGCTCGACCCCAAAGCCGCAACCGCCAAGGCGATGGGCCAGATCATGGGGCCGGTGATCGCAACGACACTGGTGCTGTTGGCGGTGTTCGTGCCCACCGTGTTCATGCCCGGTATTACCGGGAAACTCTATTCCCAGTTCGCCGTGACGATTTCCGTGTCCGTCGTCATTTCCTCGATCAACGCGCTGACGCTGTCGCCGGCCCTTTGCGGCCTGATCCTGAAGCGCCGCAGCGGGCCGCCCAAGGGGTTGATGGGGATCTTCGACAAAAGCATCACAGGCGTGCGCAACGGCTATTCGGCAGTCGTCGCCAGGCTGGTCCGGGTTGCCGTGGTCGGCGTGATCGGTGTCGGCGGCGCGCTTGCCCTGATTGTTTTCCTCGGCGGTCGCCTGCCTCAAGGCTTCCTGCCGCTGGAGGACCAGGGGTACCTGATGGTCGATATCCAGCTGCCCGACGGTGCGTCGCTGCAGCGGACCGAGGAAGTGACCAAGGGACTGGTGGAAACCGTGGCGAAGACCCCCGGGGTCGCCAGCGTGGTGTCGGTGAACGGCTTTTCCATTCTGAATTCCGCGGTGTCGTCGAATGCGGCCATGATCATCGCGACGCTCGACAACTGGAACAAACGCCAGGAGCCGTCACTCGGGATCGACGCGATCCTGTCGAAGTTCCGCGGCGACTTTGCAGCTGTCCCGAGTGCGAACATCATCGCCTTCAATCCGCCGCCCATTCCCGGACTTGGCACCACCGGCGGCGTGCAGATGATGGTGCAGCAGACCGGCGGCGGGTCGCCTCAGGATCTGGCGTCCGCCGCCGGATCCCTGGTCTATTCAGCAAACCAGGACCCGGATATCGCACTTTCCTATACGACCTACCGGGCCAACGTCCCGCAGATCTTCGTTGATCTGGACCGGGAGAAGGCCAAGACGATCGGCGTCGATGTCGCCGATGTCTTTTCCACGCTGCAGGCCTATCTCGGGTCCTACTACATCAACGACTTCAATCTGTTCGGCCGGGTCTACAAGGTGATGATCCAGGCGGAGGGGGATTTCCGCAACCGGGTGGAAGATATCGGCAAGCTTTATGTCCGAGCGGCCGATGGCACGATGGTGCCGATGCAGTCGCTGGTGACGACCAGGAACGTCTTCGGTCCGCAAACGCTCACCCGTTACAACATGTTCCGCTCCGCATCCGTGAACGGCGAACCTGCTCCGGGGGCTTCGACCGGCGTGGTGATCAATGGCATGCAGGCGGCGGCCGCCACGGCCCTGCCGTCCGGTTACACCTACGAGTGGACCGGAACGGCCTTGCAGCAGAAGGGCTCCGGCAACCTGGTCATCTACATTCTGCTGCTGTCGATCCTGTTCGCCTACCTGTTCCTCGTGGCCCAGTACGAAAGCTGGAGCATGCCGTTCGCCATCCTGATGTCGGTGTCGGTCGCTCTCCTCGGGGCCTTCGTCGCGGTCTTCGTCACCGGCGGCGACATCAATCTCTACACCCAGATCGGCATGATCATGCTGGTCGGCATGGGGGCGAAGAACGCGATCCTGATCGTCGAATTTGCCATGGAGCAGCGGGCGGACGGCAAGTCCATTCTGGCCGCGGCAAAGGAGGCCGCCCACCTGCGGTTCCGTGCGGTGATGATGACCGCCTTGTCGTTCCTGCTCGGCGTGGTTCCTCTGGTGACGGCGAGCGGGGCCGGGGCCGCCAGTCAGAAAGCCATCGGCATTGCCGTCTTCGGCGGTATGGCCTTTGCCTCCAGCCTGGGTGTGCTGATCATCCCGTCGCTATACGTGGCCCTGCAGGCTCTGCGGGAAATCGTCAAGCGCCAGTACCGGGGCCTGGATACCCCGGGCGGACCGGGGAGCGGCAAATCCGGCAGTGAGGTGAGCGAAAGCGAGGCGAGCGAAGGCGAGGCGAGCCCCTCGACCGCCTGAGCGCATCTTTTTCGTAAAAGAACAAGCTTTTCTCAGCGGGCCTCTTCCAGGATCGCCCGGTACTCCGCCTCGCTTGCAATCCGCGGGTTGGTCGCATGGCAGTGATCGAGCAGTGCCGCCTTGGCGACCTGGTCGAGATGAGCGGCGGTAACCCCGAGGGCATCAAGGCCGGAGGGAATGCCGATGTCCCGGTTCAACTGCTCGATGACCGCATCCGGCTCGCCTCCCAGAATCTCCGACAGGACCCGCCATTTGTCTCCGATCGCCTGGCGGTTGAACCGGAGCACCGGCGCCATCAGGATGGCATTCAGCGTACCGTGATGCAGATTGAGTTCCTTGATCGCCCCTGCCGGGTGGGTGAGTGCGTGGACCGCGCCGAGGCCCTTCTGGAAGGCCATGGCGCCTTCCATGGACGCCATCATCATGTCCCAGCGGGCCTGCCGGTCGGCACCATCGCGAACGGCAACCGGCAAGGCCTTGAAGCCGCGCGTCAAGCCGTCGATGGCTATGGCGTCGGCCGGCGGGTTGACTGCCGGGGCCATATAGGTCTCAAGACAATGGGACAGCGCGTCCATGCCGGTGGCGGCCGTCAGGAACGGCGGCAGCCCGAGGGTCAATTCCGGGTCACATAGCGCAATGTTGGGCAGCATGTGCGGGCTGATCAGGCCCAGCTTGCGTCCGTCGGCCAGATTGATCACCGCGGCCCGGCCGACCTCCGATCCGGTGCCGGAGGTGGTCGGCACCGCTATCATCGGACAGATATTCCCGGTGATCCGCGCGACACCGCCCTCGATCGCGGCATATTGGGCAAGCGGCGGTTCATGGCCGGTGAGCAGCCGGAGCGCCTTGGACAGGTCGATGACCGAACCGCCGCCAAAGGCGATCACGCCGTCGCACCCCTCGGCGTCGTACTGCGCCTTTGCAGCCATCACCGCTTCTTCCGTCGGGTTGGACGGCGTTCCGTCATAGACGGGCAGGGGACCACCATAGGCGTCAAACAGGCGGTCGAGAAGGCCGGTTTTGATCAGCCCCTGATCGCTGACCACCAGGGGACGGCTCATCCCGAGTTGGTCGCAATAGGTCCTGATCCTCGCGATCCCACCGAAATCAAACTCGATCCGCGTCAGATAAGTGATCGTTGCCATGGCTTGGCCGCATCCTCCCTAAATTGAAAGTTCGTTTTTCAGCGACTTTTCGAGCGGGTGCAAGAGGCAAGCGCGGCAGAACTGCATTGCGAATGGGATTAGGACGGTAGAGCCTGCATCTGCCGGTCCGGTGGATATGAATGATGCAAAAGTGCCCGACCTGAGAGATAGGTGACAAAGGAAAGTATGGTGAGCCGACAGGGGCTCGAACCCTGGACCTACTGATTAAAAGTCAGTTGCTCTACCAGCTGAGCTATCGGCTCTCACCATTTGTTAACGATCCCGTTTCATCCTCTTTCAGGCCTTCCGGAATCGAATGCTGACGACATGTGCTGGTATGCCGCTCGCGACGTGGCGAGTGTGTATGCCGAGCCGAAAAAAGTTTCAAGGGGGAATTTCCATAAATTCAAAGGCGATTTTCCCATCACTCGTAAAAGTCGCCAATGGAAGTTGTTCAGATGTAATCGTTTTTATGACCCTGCGTTAATAATATGTTGCGCTTTTTGAAAAATCAGGCAGTATACATTTGGTGTTTTTCTGACTTGATGTTACCTCCTTTCAAAGTATTCAGTGCTGAAACTAAAAGTATGCACTAGTATTCTTGACAATGCCAACTGATCACATTTGAGCAATACCGTTAGTTAAAAATAAGCCGGTTTTGCTGACCAAGCATGCGAGATGATCAATGCAGAAACGGACTATTGAACGCAATCCGGAAGCCGTGGAACTTGAGTTCGTCAAGAGCCACATCGCAGCGACCATGACCCTGATTCACGGCATGATCGATCAGGGCGTTCTCGATCGTGACCGTCTGGACAGTTTCTTCGCTGGCTTTCTCGATGAACTGCCGCATACACGCGACACACTCGGTCTCCGCCTTGTAATTGATCAATGGCGTCAAGGGCTTATCTCCGGCGAAGACGAAGCGAACCTGCGCCAGACCCTTTTCGAAGTCATCACCGGCGGTAAGGCCGCGAACTGAGGGTTTTGCACGCTATCGCGCATAAGTGGTAATAGGCGTTACGTTTTTTTTCGACCTTTTCGTCAAATAATGCGCGGCGAGGGTTTTCTATCCCGTTTCTTTTTGGTTAGCTTCCTCCTTCGGAGTGTTCCGAATGCCCTTAGAATGGGCCAATTCATAATGGTGGAGGTTTCCCATGAAAATCACGAGCCTTGCGCTTGGCCTGGCGATATTCGCCGGCAGCTTTAGCGCTGCTGCAGCCGCCGATCAGAAGTTTATCTCGATCGGGACCGGCGGCGTGACCGGTGTCTATTATCCGACCGGTGGCGCAATTTGCCGTCTGGTGAACAAGAACCGCAAGGAACACGGCATCCGTTGCTCGGTCGAGTCGACCGGCGGGTCCGTTTACAACATCAACACGGTACGGGCCGGCGAACTCGAATTCGGTGTCGCCCAGTCCGACTGGCAGTACCACGCCTATCACGGCACTTCGAAGTTCAAGGACCAGGGTCCGTTCGAAAAGGAACGGGCGGTGTTTTCGGTCCATCCGGAACCGTTTACCCTGATCGTCCGCAAGGACACCGGCATCAAGAGCTTCGAAGAGTTGAAGGGCAAGAAGGTCAACGTCGGCAATCCCGGTTCCGGCCAGCGGGCGACCATGGAAGTGGTCATGGATGCCTTCGGTATGAAAATGGACGATTTCGCCCTTGCTGCCGAGTTGAAGGGCTCCGAAATGGCCCAGGCCCTGTGTGACGGCAAGATCGACGCGATGATCTACACCATCGGCCACCCGGCTGCCGCCATCACCGAAGCCGCCACCACCTGTGACGTGGAACTCGTGTCCGTCACCGGCGCTCCGATCGACAAGCTCGTTGCCGACAATCCCTACTACCGCAAGGCCACGATCCCGGCCGGCATGTACAAGGGAACCGACAGCGACGTGACGACTTTCGGTGTCGGCGCAACGTTCATCACCTCCGCCGACGTTCCCGATGACGTCGTCTACACGGTCGTCAAGGCCGTCTTCGACAACTTCGACGACTTTAAGGCCCTGCATCCCGCCTTCAAGAACCTGAAGGAAGAGGAAATGATCAAGGACGGCCTGTCCGCACCGCTCCATCCGGGCGCGATCAAGTACTACAAGGAACGCGGCTGGATGTAACAGCTGCAGGGAAACGCCGGGCAAGCGATCGCCCGGCGTTTTCTTTCGCTCGGACCTGATGACGTCCGGGCATGGGAATTGATCGGGGATCCGGGGGCGGACATGTCAGAGCAAGCCAGGCAAAATTCGCAAGTCGATGTCGACCTGATGGTCGCGGAAGTGGAAAGCGGCGCGCGGACGGCGGCCGGATTCGCCGGAAAATTCATTCTCGCGCTGGCCTTCGTCTGGTCGCTGTTCCAGCTCTATATTGCATCCAACATTCCCTTCATTCTGACGGAAAACCTCGGGGTAAACCTGGTCTTCAACAATCAGGAAGCCCGCGAGATCCACCTGGCCTTTGCCCTGGTTCTGGCCATGCTGGCCTATCCGTTGTTCAAGAAAAGTTCGCGCCATCATGTGCCGGCCTATGATTGGGTCCTGGCAATCATCGGCGCCGCGTCCTGTCTCTATCTGCTTTATTTCAAGAACGACATCGCCGACCGCGCTGGCCTGCCGACCACCGCCGACCTGGTCTTTTCCACTCTCGGCATGCTGAGCCTGGGCATTGCGGTCTTCCGGGCCCTCGGCCTTCCGCTGGTCATCGTTGCATCCGTCTTCGTCTTCTACGTCTTTTTCGGCCACCTCTCGTTCATGCCGGAAGCGATCCAGTGGAAGGGGGCGTCCTTCGGCAAGGCCATGTGGCATTTCTGGATGCAGACGGAGGGCGTCTTCGGCGTTGCCCTCGGCGTGTCCGCTTCGATGATTTTTCTGTTTGTCCTGTTCGGCTCGCTGCTGGAGAAGGCCGGCGCCGGCAACTATTTCATCAAGCTCGCGTTTGCGCTCCTTGGCCATCTGCGCGGCGGCCCGGCCAAGGCGGCCGTTGTCGCCTCCGCGCTTTCCGGTCTTTATTCCGGTTCCTCGATCGCCAACGTGGTGACGACCGGAACCTTCACGATCCCGCTGATGAAACGCACCGGCTTCAAGCCGGAAAAGGCGGGCGCGGTTGAAGTGGCGTCTTCCACCAACGGCCAGCTCACACCGCCGGTCATGGGGGCCGCGGCCTTCCTGATCTCCGAATTCACCGGCGTTGCCTATCCGGTGCTCATCAAGCACGCCTTTCTGCCTGCGCTGATTTCCTATATCGCGCTGGTCTATATCGTTCATCTGGAGGCACTGAAACTCGGCCTGACAGGTCTGCAGAAGCCTCCGGCAACCATGACCCTGGCGCGCAAGCTCGCCGGCGTGCTGCTCGGCTTCATCCTGATGGCGGTCCTGGCCTCCGCCGTCTATTACGGCCTGGGCTGGATCAAGGTCGCCTTTCCGGACATGACCTTCGCCACGGCCTCGCTTCTGTTTCTGGTGGCCTATCTTGTCCTTCTGATGGTCGCCGCCCGGCATCCCGATCTGGAAATGGACGATCCGAATGCGCCGATGGATGTTCTGCCCAGGGCCTGGGACGTGGCGGTAACCGGATTCTATTATCTCCTGCCGATCGTCATCCTGATCTGGTGCATCCTGATCGAGCGGCTGTCGCCGACCCTGTCCGCCTATTGGGCGACGGTCGCCATGATCCTCATCGTCCTGACCCAGCGGCCGCTGAAAGCCTTTTTCCGCAAGGGCGGCAGCATGACCGCAGCCTTTGCCGAAGGCTGGAGGGATTTTATCGACGGCATGATCGCGGGCGCCCGCAACATGATCGCCATCGGTGTCGCCACGGGCGCGGCGGGGGTAATCGTCGGTACGGTTTCTCTGACCGGTCTCCATCAGGTGGTCGGCGAGTTCGTGGAATATCTGTCCGGCGGCAACCTGATGGCCATGCTGCTTCTCGTTGCCGTCATGAGCCTCGTCCTCGGCATGGGGCTGCCTACGACCGCGAACTACATCGTCGTGTCATCCCTGATGGCACCCGTGATCGTCTCGGTCGGGGCACAGAGCGGTCTGATCGTCCCGCTGGTCGCGGTTCATCTGTTCGTCTTTTATTTCGGCATTCTCGCAGACGATACCCCGCCAGTCGGGCTTGCCGCCTTCGCTGCGGCCGCGATATCGAAAGGCGATCCGATCAAGACGGGTATTCAGGGTTTCACCTATGATATCCGCACCGCGCTCCTGCCGTTCCTGTTCATCTTCAACACGGAACTGCTCCTGATCGATGTCGGACCATTCAAGGCGGTTTTCATATTTGTCGTCGCCGTCATTGCCATGATGCTGTTTGCAGCCGCGACACAGGGCTACTTCCTGGCAAAGAGCCGGATCTGGGAATCGGCGGCGCTGCTTCTCGTGGCCTTTACGCTGTTCAGACCCGGCTTCTGGCTGGATTATGTCCAGCCGCCATTCAAAGACATTCCCGGAACCGAAATCGCGCAACTGGCTGAGAAGGAGCCGGACGGCGGCACGCTCAGGGTCGTGATGCGCGGCCCGGACTACAAAAACCCGGACCAGATCGACTACCTCACGGTCCTCTTGCCCCTGGGAGAGAAGGCGGACGGCGTCAGCCGGCTTGAAAAGATCGGCGTGATCGTGAACGACGTCGACGGCAAGGCCGTGCTCGACGAACCGTTCCCCGGCAAATGGCTTGACCTGAAGACCAACGGGCAATTCGACTATTATGCGGACGCGCCCGTCGAGATCGAAAAGGTCGAAATCGATGCCACACGGGTTGCCAAGGAAATCTTCTATATTCCTGCAATTCTGCTGCTCGGTCTCATCGTCTTCCTGCAAAGACGGCGCGCCACGGTTCCGGCATTCTGACCGGGGAGGGGAAAATGTATACGTCTATTCTGGTTCCGATTGACCTCAACGAGGAAAGCTCCTGGCGCAAATCGCTGCCGACGGCCATTGCCATGGCCCGGACCTTCGGCGCCGACCTTCACGTCATCACCGTCGTGCCCGATTTCGGACAATCAATCGTCGGCAGCTATTTTCCCGAAGGTTTCGAAGCGCAGGCGCTTGAGAAAACCTCCGAAATGCTGAAGGAATTCATCGGGCAGAACGTGCCAGACGACATCACCTGCAAGGGGCATGTCGCTCATGGGACCATCTACGAGGAAATCAACAATGTCGCCGATAAGCTCGGCTGCGACCTGATCGTCCTCGCATCCCACCGGCCGGAACTGAAGGATTATCTTCTGGGGCCGAATGCGGCCCGCGTCGTGCGCCATGCCGGGCAATCGGTTCTGGTTGTGCGCGAATAACCGGTAGCTTATCCACACGACTGCGACGACACGCCTCTCGCAAAGGTGAGGCGACTGTGTCTTTGTGCCTCGCTATTACATGCTTGGATCGTTATTGGGTCCACGCAGGAAAGCCGGGTTAAGAGAGTACATATGCTGCAACAAGTCACGATACTGGGCGCACTCTTTGCAGGGGTATTGTCCTTCGTCTCTCCCTGCGTTCTGCCCCTGGTGCCGCCTTACCTCGGATTTCTTGCCGGCGTCTCCATGGAGGAACTGACCGGGAAGAGCGACGAGAAGTCAGCGTCCCTGAAAGTCTTCATATCCGCGCTGGCATTCGTGGCGGGCTTTTCGACCGTCTTTGTCATTCTCGGCGCAAGCGCGAGCTTCATCGGTCAGTTCGTTACCCAGTATATCGAGGTTCTCGGCTATATCGCCGGTATCCTGATCATCATCATGGGGTTGCATTTCCTGGGCGTATTCCGCATCGGACTTCTTTACCGGGAAGCGCGCGTCCATGTGGAGCGCAAGCCGGCCGGTCTCATCGGCGCCTATCTGCTTGGGCTGGCCTTTGCCTTCGGCTGGACCCCCTGCGTCGGTCCGATCCTGTCGGCAATCCTGTTTGTTGCCGGCTCCGAAGCCACCGTCGGCAAGGGCGCAATTCTGCTCAGCGCCTATGCGCTTGGCCTTGGCATTCCTTTCCTGCTTGCCGCTGCTTTTGCCGGCCCGTTCATCCACGCCATGACACGGTTCCGCAGGTATATGGGCGTTGTCGAAAAGGTCATGGGCGGCGTCCTGATTCTGACCGGGATCATGTTCCTGACCGGCCAGTTCGCGACGTTGTCCTACTGGCTCCTGGAAACCTTTCCGGTCTTTTCGCAGATCGGTTGATCGGCGGTCGCCTTATCCAGGCTCAATTCGCCTTGGACATTTCCAATTCCGGGAGAGGATCTCCGACATAAAGCGCCGGGTGGCAGGTGCCTGTGACCTCCAGAAGTCGCAGGCAGGCCACCGCGGCATTGGCCGCGTTTCCGAACGGTCCGACAAGAAGCGCGTAATTGTCGTCCATATCGGACTTGGCGATGACCGGCCTGAGGTCCCGCATCCGTTCCTCGTTTTGCTCCTGGAAGGTTTTCCAGGCTTCGGCAGCTTTCTGAGGGCTCGGGTACCTCCCGACGACCGCGCCGAAATCGGAATGATTGATGAGGGAGGTGCCGGCCCCTTTCGAGCGCCCCACCGGTTTGCTCGGCGTGATCAGCGGCGGTTTGACGTCCGCAGGTTCCGGCGTATCCGCAGGGGCAATCGAGCCGGTAACAACCGGATCCGCTCCGGCTTTCGGAAGGTCGGCTATCCGTACCGGCTCAAATATCCTGTCGGGCCCGGTCTTGTTCCCGGCGGCGGCGATTGCCGCCTGACTGCTCTGCTGCAATTGCTTGCGCATTTCGGTATCATTGCCCGATAACGTTTCCGGTGCGGGGACGGACTCGATCCGTTTCTGGACCGCCTTGTCGCTTTGCTCGACCGGCATTTCCACCTTGTGCGGAGAGGCCGGGTGAGGGGATGCGGAGGTGGCGGCCGGAGGTTTGGGCGGGGCGGCCTTCACTTTTCCCGGCATCGGGGCAGGTTGCGCGGATTTGCTGTTAGGGGTGGCCTCTGTTTTGGCAGCGACCCCTTGCTTCAGCTCCTCTTCCAGAGCCGCGATCCGGCGGGAATAGGAGACGTTCTGTTCGGCAAGCGCGCCCAGCCGACGTCGCAGCGCGACCACTTCCCGTTGCAGGGTTTCTATTTGCGAATTCTTGATTTCGTCGGCGCCGGTCGCAATCCTGCCGTTGACCGTCGGCATCAATGCGACCTGCGGATCGCCCGCGCTGTTGCCGATAGACGCGGTCGTTGCTACATCGCCGCCCGGCGGCAGGATCTGACCGTATCTTGCGGACATCCGGTCCGGGCCGGCTTCGCGGCCGAATTGCAGGGACGCAAACCCGATGCTTCCGAACAGGATGGCGGCAAAGGCCCAAGACAACAGGGAAAGCCGCTGAGGTGTCAGCGTCTCCTTGACGATCTGTCTGATCGATGTCTTGGCCCGTTTGTCAGGCAACTGGAAATCCCGAGGTAGAGTGCATGCGAATCTGATGAACGTCACTTCCATCAGACCGTAATTATAGTTAACGAACAAGAAAGGCCTTCTTGAGATCAGACAGTTCTTTCAATGTCCTGTGGATCGGGGCATACAGGCGGGAAGAACGCGGCCGAAAGGAGGGAAATTATCCTGATGACCAAGCGCAATTGTCTATCCATCGTGCTGGCTGCCGGCCTTGGCACCCGCATGCGCTCGGACTTGCCGAAGGTCATGCATCCCGTCGGCAATCTGCCGCTGATCGGCCACGTTCTGAAGGCATTGGGAAATGCAGCGTCGGACCGGGTGGCAGTCGTCATCGGACCGCAGATGGAAGATCTGGAAAAGCTGGTCAAAATCCTCGCGCCCGACGCCGGTTGCCATGTCCAGGCCGATCGCCTTGGTACAGCCCATGCCGCCCTGGCAGCCCGCTCTGCCATGGACACGCCGGCGGACGATGTTCTGGTTCTTTTCGGTGATACACCGCTGATCACGCCGGCATCGATCGATACCGTCCGTAATGCGCTGGCCGAAGGGGCCGATGTCGCCGTTCTGGGTTTCGAGGCCACCGATCCGTTCGGCTACGGCCGCTTGCTCGTCAAGAATGGCAAGCTTCAGGCGATACGTGAAGAAAAAGATGCAACAGAAGAAGAAAGAAAGGTTTCTTTCTGTAATTCGGGCATCATGGGATTCCGCGGAACGATCGTGCGCGACTTGCTTGAGGCGATCGGAAACGACAACGCGAATGGCGAATATTATCTGACCGACGCCGTCGAGATCGCAAATTCCAGGGGGCTCAAGGTCGTGGCCGTCTCTGCCGATGAAGAGGATGTGCAAGGCATCAATACCCGCGGCCAGCTTGCCGGCTGCGAGGCCGTCTTCCAGAAGCGGATGCGTATCGCGGCGATGGAAAACGGCGTGACCCTGCAGGCGCCAGAAACGGTCTTCTTTTCCCATGATACGGTGCTGGAGCCGGATGTGACCGTGGAACCGAACGTGGTGTTCGGCCCGGGCGTGACCGTTGCCTCGGGTGCGCGGATCCGGGCATTCAGCCATCTTGAAGGCGCGCATGTCGGAGCCGGAAGCATCGTCGGCCCCTACGCCCGGCTGAGGCCTGGGGCGGAGCTTTCCGAAAATGTTCACATCGGCAACTTCGTGGAAGTCAAGAACGCGACGATCGGAACCGGCGCCAAGGCCAACCACCTGGCCTATATCGGCGACGCCAGTGTCGGGGCGGGCAGCAACATCGGCGCAGGGACGATCACCTGCAACTACGACGGCTTCGGCAAACACAGGACCGACATCGGTGCCGGAAGCTTCATCGGCTCCAATTCCACACTGGTTGCGCCGGTCTCGCTCGGCGCGGGCGTCTATGTGGGCGCGGGAAGCGTGGTGACCGAGAGCGCGGAAGCGGATTCGCTCGTCATCGGCCGGGGACGGCAGGTGGTCAAAGCCGGTCGGGCGGCCGAGATCCGGGCGCGATTCAAGGCCGCCAGGGAAGCAAAAACCAAAACCTGATCAACAGGCTTGGGCAATTCTGACGATCCTCCTGTCACGAACTGAAACAGGGTTTGATTTCAATCCCCTGCCAGGCGTCGTCTAAACGTTTCGCGTCGAATCCGGTTTTAATAAAGGTACATTGCATGTGCGGGATTGTCGGAATTCTCGGAAATACGGATGTCGCTCCGCGCCTCGTGGATGCGTTGAAGCGGCTGGAATACCGGGGATACGATTCAGCAGGTGTCGCAACACTCGAGAACGGCACACTCGTCCGGCGTCGCGCGGAAGGCAAGCTGCGGAATCTGGAAGCGCTCCTGGAGAGAAGCCCGCTGGCCGGCACGTCAGGGATCGGCCACACCCGCTGGGCCACACACGGCGCTCCGACGACTGCGAACGCCCATCCTCATAAGGCCGGCGGGGTCGCGATCGTCCACAACGGCATTATTGAAAACTATTTGGAACTGCGCGACGAAATCGCAGCCAGGGGCACGCGGACGGAAACGGAAACCGACACGGAAGTGGTCGCCCATCTGGTGAATCTTGAGCGGGAGAAGGGCCTCTCGCCGCAAGAGGCCGTCGCTGCCGTCCTGCCGCGGCTCAAGGGCGCCTTTGCGCTCGCCTTCCTGTTCGAAGGCGAGGAGGATCTGCTGATCGGCGCCCGCAAGGGATCGCCCCTGGCGGTAGGCCATGGCGAAGGCGAAATGTTCCTCGGCTCGGACGCCATCGCGCTGTCGCCGTTCACCGACCGGGTGACCTATCTGGAAGAAGGCGACTGGGCGGTCGTAACCCGCAACAGCGTTCGAATTTTCGACAGCCGTAACAACGAAGTGGAGCGTTCCGAATCCAGGTCCAGCGTCACGGCCGCGCTGATGGACAAGGGAAATTACCGTCACTTCATGGCCAAGGAGATCCATGAGCAGCCGGAAGTGATCGGGCATACCCTGTCGCGCTATATCGACCTGGGCGCGAAGCAGGCGAACGTGTCCGGTATCGAGACCGCCGGTTTCGCCAACCTGAACCGGCTCGTCATTTCCGCCTGCGGCACCGCCTTCTATGCCGGACTGGTCGCGAAATACTGGTTTGAGAAATACGCCCGCCTGCCGGTGGAAATCGATATCGCATCGGAGTTCCGCTACCGGGAGAGCCCGATCGGCAAGGGCGACTTCGCCCTGTTCATCTCCCAGTCCGGGGAAACGGCGGATACGCTGGCCTCATTGCGGTATTGCAAATCCCATGGGGCGGTCATCGGCACGGTGGTCAATGTGCCGGAAAGCACCATCGCCCGGGAAGCGGACGTGATGTTCCAGACCATCGCCGGGCCGGAAATCGGTGTCGCCTCGACCAAGGCCTTCACCTGCCAACTCGCCGTCCTGGCAACGCTTGCCATTCACGCCGGCCGCATCCGCGGTGTCCTGTCTCCGGAACGGGAGGCCGATCTGATCGAGGGGCTTGCCGCCATTCCGGGTCTCGCCGTGCAGGCCCTCAAGCAGGAAATCGCGATCGAACGGCTTTCCCAGCCGCTGTCCCGCACGGCAAATGCGCTTTACCTGGGCCGGGGCACGAATTTCCCGCTGGCCCTGGAAGGAGCCCTGAAGCTCAAGGAACTGTCCTACATCCATGCGGAAGGCTATGCGGCCGGTGAACTGAAACACGGGCCCATCGCCCTGATCGACGAGAACATGCCGGTTTTCGTCATCGCTCCCCATGACGGAATTTATGAAAAGACCGTCTCGAACATGCAGGAAGTGGCGGCCCGCGGCGGAAACATCGTCCTGATTACCGATGAGAGGGGGGCCGCGGAATGCGGTGACGTGGCCGGCAAGATCGTGGTCATGCCCGATGTCCACGAGATCGCGGCGCCGATCATCTACGCCCTGCCGGTCCAGTTGATCGCCTATTACACGGCCGTCTTCATGGGCACGGACGTGGACCAGCCGCGCAATCTCGCCAAGTCGGTGACGGTCGAGTAATGCCCGTTCCGACCGGCTATTCCATCGTCGAGTTCCAGGAAGAATACCGTAAACCGGTTATCGCCCTATGGCAGGCATGCGGGCTCGTGCGGGCCTGGAACGATCCGGACAAGGATATCGACCGCAAGCTGGCGGACCGCAACGGCGGTTTCTTCGTCATGCTTTACCGGGATCCGGCCTCGGGCACAGAAACGGTGATCGGCTCGGTCATGGCCGGTTACGACGGCCATCGCGGCTCGATCTACTATCTCAGCATTGCTCCTGAGCATCAGGGATCCGGTTGCGGCCGGCAGCTCATGACCCATTGCGAAGACTATCTGATCGATCTGGGATGCCCGAAAATTAATCTGTTCGTCCGCAAGGACAACGAGCAGGCAGCCGCCTTTTACGAAGGGTTGGGCTATATCATCGAAACCAGTCTGGCTTTCGGAAAGCGGCTGATTCCGGACGATTAAGGATTTGCCCGACTGAGGATCTGCCCGTTGTCCCGGCTTAAGACCCGGTGCCAGGCCCCGCCACCGACGGGCGCGTCCCTACGTAGAGCCCGCATGCCACCATGAACACTCCGACGACGACGGCAAGCCAGAGTTTGGGATGCGCCGCCCATAAAAACACGAGAAATCCGAAGGCCATACCGGACAGGGCGTAGATTTTCGCCTTCACCGGCACAACGCCGTGCTCACGCCAGTTGCGCACCGGCGGTCCGATCTTCGGATGGTCCAGGATCCGCTTTTCCAGCTCCGGCGAAGAGCGGGCGAATGCGGCCGCCGCGAGGATGAAAAAAATCGTCGTCGGCATGATCGGCAGAAAAATACCAATAACGCCGGCAGCCACGCAGCCGAGCCCGAGGAGCTTGAAGGTGGTGCGCCTCAAAGGGCTGCCTCCGTTTCGTGCAGTCGATCGCGCGGATCGCGCAAAATTAATCCAGCTACGGGATACCGCAGCGCACTTAAAACAACTATGTAGTGGACTTGGAAAAGAATTGCGACGGTTTCGTCGTATCAAGAGGTGTCCATAATGACGCGCGACAACACCAGGGAAGACAGCCACGGGTCCGGCCCGAAAAGCCGCGCAACGACCCGACTGCGGAATTATTTCCTGACCGGCCTTGTCATCGCGGGCCCGATCGGCATCACCCTCTGGCTTACCTGGACATTCATCCAGTGGGTCGACGGCTGGGTGAAGCCCTTCGTGCCGAAGATCTATAATCCGGATACCTATCTGCCGTTTCCTGTCCCCGGTTTCGGGCTGATCGTCGCGATCGTCCTGCTGACGATCGTTGGTTTCGTTACGGCCAACTTCGCCGGCCGCAGCCTGCTGTCCTTCGGTGAATCCCTCGTCGGGCGCATGCCGCTGGTCCGAAACATCTACAGCGGACTGAAACAGATCTTCGAAACCGTGCTGGATGAGAGGGGCAGCAGTTTTACCAAGGCCGCCCTGATCGAATATCCGCGCAAGGGCCTTTGGGCGATCGTCTTTATTTCGACCCAGACCAAGGGAGAGGTTGCCCGCCGTTTGAGCGACAAGGCCGATCTTGTCTCGGTCTTCCTGCCGACGACTCCGAACCCGACCTCAGGTTTTCTGCTGTTCGTTCCCCGTGAGGACATTATCGAGCTCAAGATGTCGGTTGAGGACGCTGCCAAGCTGGTGATTTCAGCCGGTCTGGTCAATCCGGATTATCCGGAAATCCTGGACGACCTGATGGAACCGAAGCCGGACCAGAAAGGCCTTCCCAGGACGCCCGCGGATAAGCCTCGCGAAAACGCGTAAGCGCCCATCTAGCCGGCGCGCAACAGCCGGATCGCTTCGTCCCGCCCGAACAGATAAAGCAGGCAACGCAGAGCCTGGCCCCGTTCGGATTGCAGCTCCGCGTCTGTCTCCAGGATCAGCCGGGCGTCGTCGCGCGCCGTTTCCATCAAATCCGCGTGGTGTTCCACCTGGGCGATCCGGAAGCCGGGCGTGCCCGACTGACGGGTGCCAAGGATTTCGCCGCCGCCGCGCAGGCGCAGGTCTTCCTCGGCAATCAGAAAGCCGTCGTTGGTCTCGCGCATGATATTGAGCCGCGCCTGTGCCGTTTCCCCGAGCGGTCCCTTGAACAAAAGCACGCAGGAAGACGGCTTGTCCCCACGGCCGACACGGCCGCGCAGCTGGTGAAGCTGGGACAGACCGAAGCGTTCGGCATGCTCGATGACCATGATGGTCGCGTCAGGCACATCGACGCCGACCTCGATCACGGTCGTGGCCACCAGAACGCGGGTTTCTCCGGACTTGAACGCGGTCATGGCCGCGTCCTTTTCGTCGGCGCTCATGCGCCCGTGAACGAGGGAAACCCGCTGCTGGAGGACCTGTTCCAAGACCCGGTGCCGGTCTTCCACCGCCGCGAGATCGATTTTTTCGGATTCTTCCACCAGCGGGCAGACCCAATAGACCTTTTGTCCCTCGCGGACGGCGGCGCCGACACGCGCAATGATCTCGTCCAGCCGGTCGAGGGATGCGGACACCGTCTTGACCGGCTTGCGTCCGGCCGGCTTGTCGGTCAGTCGGGAAACGTCCATGTCGCCGAAACAGGTCAGAACCAGCGTGCGCGGGATCGGCGTGGCGGTCATCACAAGCACATCGACGCCCTTGCCCTTGGCCGACAGGGCCAGTCGCTGGTGGACGCCGAAGCGGTGCTGCTCGTCGACGACGACGAGACCGAGATCACGGAACGTGACCGATCCCTGAAACAGCGCATGGGTGCCGACGGCCAGGTCGATTTCACCGGCATCCAGCTTTTCCTGGGTGATCCGGCGCTGCTTCTGGCTGTCCTTGCCGGTCAGAAGCGCGATCCGGATGCCGGCCTTTTCGCAGAGCGGCAACATGGACGCATAATGCTGGCGTGCGAGAATTTCGGTAGGAGCCATGATCGCGCCCTGGGCGCCGCTTTCGATCACCTGGGCAAGGGCGGCGAGGGCAACGACGGTCTTGCCGGAGCCGACGTCGCCCTGCAGCAGTCGGAGCATGCGCACCGGTTCCGCCAGGTCCTGATTGATTTCGGAAATGGCCGTCTTCTGGCTGTCCGTCAGTTGAAAGGGCAGGGCGGCAATCACCGCTTTCTGCAGGCGGCCTTCCGGCTTGCGTGCAATCCCGCCGAGCTGGCGCATGTTAGCGCGCACCAGCGCCAGCGCCAGCTGGCTTGCCAGCAATTCGTCATAGGCAAGGCGTTGTATGTAAGGGCCTTCCGGCGATATGTCGGACTGTTCCTGCGGAAGATGGACCGTCCTGACCGCCTCGGCGAAGTCCGGCCATTGGGTTTGCCGAAGATAGGCATCGTCCAGCCATTCGGGAAGCGTCGGTACCCGGTCTGTTGCGGTCTTGATCGCTTTTTGAAGCGTTTTTGAGGCCAGTCCCGCCGTCAGTGGATAGATCGGCTCCACCGGCGGCATGGCCGCGGCTTCTTCCGGCTTCAGCACATAATCCGGATGCACCATCTGCGGGCGTTCATTGAACCAGTCGACCTTGCCCGAAACGATCCGTCGCTCGCCTTCCGGGAACATCTTTTCCAGCCAATCCCGGTGCGGGTGGAAAAAGACGAAGGTGATCGACCCTGTGTCGTCGAAGGCTGAGATCCGGTAAGGCGCCTTGCCGTGGCGCGGTCCGGGCATGTGCCGGTCGATGGTTACGTCCAGCGTGACGATGTCGCCGTTTTCCGAGTAGGCGATTCCGGGCTTGTGACGCCGGTCGATCACGTTGTGAGGCAGGTGGAACAACAGGTCCGCAATCGTCGCCTCCCGGTCGGGTTGGGAGGTCACCAGCGAGGACACCAGTTTCGACATCTTCGGTCCGATTCCCGGCAGCGATGAGACCGGGGCAAACAGGGGATCGAGAACCGAAGGACGCATGACGGACGTTGACTTCCTGACTGGGGCGGACGAGTTGTTCTTGTGCCACGAAGCGCGACTTGTTCGCAATGTGGGACAGGAACGCTGACAGGAACGTTCTGCAACGCTATATAGCGCCCAGCGACACCGCACAGGCCACTCCTGCCGGCTAAGGCGCCGGCAAAAGCGAACAGGTTTCACAATGAGCGAACTTAAAACCGACCAGGGCGCGCCGGAACGGGACAACCGGCGCAAGAAGATCCTGTTTCGCTGCTGCCACCGGGGTATCAAGGAAATGGATCTGCTTTTGGGCGGCTTTGCCAAGGCGCAGATCGATGACCTGAGTGACGATGAGCTGTCCGAACTGGAACAGCTTCTGACTGCCAATGATCATGACCTCTATGCCTGGATAACGGGCAGAACGCCTTTGCCGGCCGAATGGGATGGTCCTCTCTATCGCCGCATCATCGCCTATTGCGAAGAAGCGATCGCCGCCGGCATTCCGCTGAAGTGAAAATCCGAGGAAGACGCACGTGTTTGAAAGCCTGCTGAAAGACCAGGCCAACGTTACCCTTGCCAGCGTGCCCGACGGGGCCGAAAGCTATGCGCTGGCCCGTATTCTGGCGGAAAGCGGCAGGAAGGGCCTTGCCCTGGTCTTCGTCGCCCGCGATGCCACGCGCATGCAGATGGTCGCAGATGCGCTGAAGTTTTTCGATCCCGGCGTCGACACCCTGCAGCTTCCCGCCTGGGACTGTCTTCCCTATGACCGCGTCTCCCCCAATCCGGCCATCAGTGCGCGCCGGTTGCTGGCGCTCGGAGCCCTGGCCCACGGCCTTCCGCAAGATCGTCCGACCGTCCTTCTGACCACGCTCAATGCCGCGCTCCAGCGCATGCCCGAGCGAAGCTGGATGGCGAAGCAGACCTTTGCCATGGCGCCCGGCAACCGGGTCGATATGGCGGATATTGCCGCGTGGCTGGAAATGAACGGCTTTTCCCGGACGCCGACCGTTCGGGAAACCGGCGAATACGCCGTTCGAGGCGGCATCGTCGACCTGTTCTCGCCCGGTTCGGAAGAACCGGTTCGGCTCGACTTCTTCGGTGACACGCTGGAATCGATCCGTTCCTTCGATCCGGAAACCCAGCGGACGTCGAAGCAGCTCAAGCGCCTCGATCTCGTTCCCATGAGCGAGGTGGTCCTGACCGAGGAGGCAATCTCCCGGTTCCGCCGTGCCTACCTCACCAGTTTCGGCGCCGCCAGCCGGGACGATGTGCTGTATCAGTCGATCAGCGACGGCCGGCGCTATGCCGGCATGGAACACTGGCTGCCCCTGTTTCATGAAAAGCTGGAAAGCCTGTTCGATTACATCGGCGATACCCCGCTTGTGCTCGATACAGCGGCGGCCGATGCCATCCGGGAACGTCTGGACCAGATCGGCGAGCATTACAGCGCCCGGCAGGAAGCGCGGGAGGCTGGCAGCACTGCCGGGACCGTACCTTATATGCCGGTTGCGCCGGACGCGATTTATCTGACCCGGGACGAATGGACGGCCAGCGTCGCCGATACGGCAAGTGCTGCCATGGATCCGTTCATGCCGCCACCGGGGCAGGGCAGGCAGGTCATTGACCTGGCCGGCCGTCAGGGCCGGTCCTTTGCCGCCGAACGGGCCGCCGGCGACGTCAATATCTTCGATGCGCTTATCACGCACGTCAAAGCCCTGCAGAAGGACGGCAAGCGGACGGTGATTGCCTGCTGGTCCTATGGGTCAAGAGACCGCCTCGGCCAGATCCTGGGCGACCACGGGCTCGGCGCGACTCGCGATATCGAGACTCTGGCGGATGCCCGCGAACTGCCGGAGAAGACCACGGCGCTTTGCGTGCTCGGCATCGAACACGGGTTCGAACTCGCCGACATCGCCTTCATCGGCGAGCAGGACATTCTCGGCGACCGTCTTGTGCGCAAGAGCCGGCGCAAGGCCAAGGGCGCCAATGTCATCACCGAGGCGACCGGCCTTGCGGAAGGCGACCTGGTCGTCCACGTGGACCACGGTATCGGCCGGTTCATCGGCCTGAAGACCATCGAGGCCGTCGGCGCGCCGCATGACTGCCTGGAGCTGCAGTATCACGGCGGAGACAAGCTTTACCTTCCCGTTGAGAACATCGAGCTCCTGTCACGCTACGGCTCCGATGAAACCGATGCCCAGCTCGACAGGCTCGGCGGCGGCGCCTGGCAGGCGCGCAAGGCGAAGCTCAAGAAGCGTATTCTGGAAATTGCCGACGGCCTGATCAAGACGGCCGCCGCCCGTGCGCTCAAGACCGCACCCGTCGTTGAAACGCCGGAAGGCGTCTATGACGAATTCGCCTCCCGTTTCCCTTACGAGGAAACGGACGATCAGCTCACCGCCATCGATTCCGTCTTCGACGATCTCGCCTCCGGCCGGCCCATGGACAGGCTGGTGTGCGGCGACGTCGGTTTCGGCAAGACCGAGGTGGCGCTCAGGGCCGCCTTTATCGCCGCCATGTCCGGCCGGCAGGTCGCCGTCGTTGTGCCGACGACGCTGCTCGCCCGCCAGCATTACAAGACCTTTGCGGAACGCTTCCACGGCCTGCCGATCAACGTTGCTCATGCCTCACGTCTTGTCCCGGCGCGGGAACTGAGCAAGACGAAGGCCGGGATCGCCGACGGTTCAGTTGATATCGTCATCGGCACCCATGCGCTGCTCGGCAAATCGATCAAGTTCCGCGACCTCGGGCTGCTGATCATCGACGAGGAGCAGCATTTCGGGGTTAAGCACAAGGAGCGGCTGAAGGAACTGAAGTCCGACGTCCATGTGCTGACCCTGTCCGCGACCCCGATCCCGCGCACGCTGCAGCTCGCCCTGACCGGCGTCCGCGAACTGTCCCTGATTGCCACGCCGCCGGTCGACCGTCTTGCGGTGCGGACCTTCGTTTCCCCGTTCGATCCGCTGGTGGTGCGCGAGGCGCTGCTGCGCGAGCATTATCGCGGCGGCCAGAGTTTCTACGTCTGTCCGCGGGTTTCCGACCTGGCCGAGACCAAGGCGTTCCTGGACGAGAACGTGCCGGAGTTGAAGGTCGCCGTCGCTCACGGCCAAATGCCGCCGGGCGAACTGGAAGACGTCATGAACGCCTTCTACGAAGGCAAGTACAACGTGCTTCTGTCGACCACCATCGTGGAATCCGGCCTCGATATCCCGACCGCCAACACCCTTATCGTCCACCGGGCCGACATGTTCGGCCTGGCCCAGCTTTATCAGCTTCGCGGCCGCGTCGGCCGGTCCAAGACCCGCGCCTATGCGCTGTTCACCGTCCCGGCCAACAAGATGCTGACGACGACCGCCGAACGCCGGCTCAAGGTGCTGCAATCGCTGGAAACCCTCGGCGCCGGCTTCCAGCTCGCCAGCCACGATCTCGATATCCGAGGCGCCGGCAACCTGCTCGGCGAGGAACAATCCGGCCACATCAAGGAGGTCGGTTTCGAGCTTTACCAGCAGATGCTGGAGGAAGCCGTGGCCCAGCTCAAGGACGGCGGTGCGGACATGGGCGAGGAACACTGGTCGCCGCAGATCAACATCGGCACGCCGGTCCTGATCCCGGAAGACTACGTGCCCGACCTGCAGCTGCGCCTGCAGCTTTACCGCCGGCTGGGCGACCTGACCGAGGCCGAGGAAATCGATGCCTTCGGCGCGGAAATGATCGACCGTTTCGGCCCGCTGCCCGAGGAAGTCGGCCATCTTTTGAAGATCGTCTTCATCAAGGGCCTGTGCCGCAAGGCGAATGTGGAGAAGGTCGATGCCGGTCCGAAGGGGATCGTGGTGACCTTCCGCAACAACGAATTCGCCAATCCGGCAGCGCTCGTCGGTTATATCTCGGAGCAGGGGGGCCTGGCCAAGATCCGGCCGGACCAGAAGATCGTACTCACCCGCGACTGGGAGAAGACCGACGACCGGCTCAAGGGCACGGGGACGGTGCTGACCAAGCTGTCACGGCTGGCGGCGGCGTGAGGCCGTTCCCGGGCGGTTACAGGAGTGGAGATCAGTTCAGACCCATGACTTGGACTGGTCCCAGCCTTCCTCGCCGATCAGAGGCACGAAGCAGACCCCGCCGAGATCTTCCTCGTCGAAGTCCTCTTCGCCCGTCCGGGTGACCCGGACAAGCCGCTGGTTCCAGGAGGAGGGGCCGACGGGAACGACAAGGCGGCCGCCGACCTTGAGCTGGTGCTTCAGATGTGCCGGAATGGTCGGGCCGCCGGCAGTTACCACAATGCCGTCATAGGGTGCATCTTCCGCGTATCCGAGCGTGCCGTCGCCGCAGATGACCTTGATGTCCTCGTATCCTGCCGCCTTCAGGTTCTCCTTCGACAACGCGACGAGCTCCTCGATCCGCTCGACCGTGACGACCTCGGCGCCGGCTTCCTTGAGAACAGCCGCCGCATAGCCGCAGCCGGTCCCGATCTCCAGAACCGTCTCTCCGCCCCTGAGCTTCAGGGCTTCGGTCATGAGGGCGACGATATAGGGCTGGGAAATGGTCTGGCCCTGACCGATCGGCAGGGGTCGGTCCTCGTAGGCGCTGTAGATGTGAGACGGGTTGACGAAGAGATGACGGCGGACCGTCCTCATGGCGTCAAGCGTCTTCGGATCGCTCACGCCCCTGTCGGCGATCTGCTCCTCGACCATGCGCAAACGTTCGCTCTTGAATTTTTCTTCCAGGTGTTTTCCGGCCATTTCCACTCGGCCTCCCGGCCAGCTTTCGCCTTTAAGCAGTATAAAACCAAGGGACAGCTTACGGGAATTCCAAGCAGAACGAATATGTGTTTTTACGGGCAATCCGGAACGAAGACCGGCTCATGTCAATCGCCCTGGACGGCGTCCGGACCGTGTTTTCGATCCACAATCGATGGAAGTTTATTCCGCTCATAAAGGGACTGTTAAGGCTGGTTACGGCATCCTGTCGGAAAGAGGCCCGCAGTACAGAGTCCAAGGTCCCAACGTGTCCGCTACCACACGTCAGCGCAAACAATCCTTTGTCCGCCGTTTGATTATTCCGGTCATGGCCCTGTCGGTCCTGGCCTATTTCGGCTTTCACGCCCTCAATGGTGAACTCGGCCTTGTCGGCCGTGCCCGGATCGAACACCAGATCGGCGATCTGGAGAAGCAACTGGATGTTCTGGTTGCCCAACGTAAGGCGCTCGTCGCCAAGGTCAGCCTGCTGCGTCCGGAAAGTCTGAATCCGGATATGGTTGACGAACGGGCCCGTCTCAATCTTAATCTGGTACACGTCAATGAACTGGTGATATTGCGGCCCGGGAACAGCTATCAGAAAATGAACTGATATCCTGTTAAGTATAGAAAATAAACAACAATTCAGTTAATCAATAAAATACACATAAAAACAATAAGATAACTGAAGCTCGCAACCCCATATCATTGTCTTGGAACGTCTAGGGCGACAGGTTATTCTCCGCAAACCTGTCTTAAGGTAAACGTCTCGCCGAGAAGAGGGATATGGCTGCTACGAAAAAGTCATCTGCCGGCACCAGCGCAAAAAGCGCAGGCCGGTCCCGCGGAGCCGCTAAAACGGCCGCTCCTGCGATCGCCGAATTCGACAAGGATCAGGAACTCCACGCCTACCGGGAAATGCTCCTGATCAGAAGGTTCGAGGAAAAGGCCGGCCAATTGTACGGCATGGGCCTCATAGGCGGCTTCTGCCACCTCTATATCGGCCAGGAGGCTGTCGTCGTTGGCCTGCAGATAGCCAAGAAGGACGGCGACCAGATGATCACCGGCTATCGGGATCACGGTCACATGCTGGCCATGGACCTCGACCCGAAAGGCGTGATGGCCGAGCTGACCGGACGCCGCGGAGGCCTGTCGAAAGGCAAGGGCGGCTCCATGCACATGTTCTCCAAGGAAAAGCACTTTTATGGCGGCCACGGCATCGTCGGCGCCCAGGTGTCCCTTGGAACCGGTATCGGCTTTGCCAACAAGTACCGGGAAAACGGTAATGTCGCGATGGCCTTCTTCGGCGACGGCGCTTCCAACCAGGGCCAGGTCTACGAGAGCTTCAACATGGCCGAGCTCTGGAAACTGCCCGTGATCTACGTGATCGAAAACAACAAATACGGCATGGGCACGAGCGTGGCCCGCGCATCCGCCAACACCGATCTGTCCCAGCGCGGTTCGTCGTTCGGGATCCAGGGTGAGCAGGTCGACGGCATGGATGTCCGCGCTGTCGCGGCTGCCGGCGAAAAGGCTCTGGAATGGTGCCGGTCCGGCAAGGGGCCGTACATCCTTGAAATGATCACTTACCGCTACCGCGGCCACTCCATGTCCGATCCGGCGAAATACCGCTCCAAGGACGAAGTCCAGAAGATGCGGACCGAGCATGACCCGATCGAACAGGTCCGGGCGCGACTGATCGAGAAGAAGTGGGCGACCGAAGACGAGTTGAAGGCGATCGACAAGGATGTCCGCGCGGTCGTCGCGGAAGCCGCCGAATTCGCCCAGACCGATCCCGAGCCGGATCCGTCCGAACTCTACACCGACATTCTGCTCTAATTCGGGGGGAAACCATGCCGATCGACATTTTGATGCCGGCCCTCTCGCCGACAATGGAAGAGGGCAAACTCGCCAAATGGCTGAAAGCCGAAGGCGACACCGTATCCGCAGGCGACGTGATCGCCGAAATCGAGACCGACAAGGCGACCATGGAAGTGGAAGCCGTCGACGAGGGCACCCTTGGCAAGATCCTGGTTCCGGAAGGAACCGATGCGGTCAAGGTGAACGAGAAAATCGCCATTCTCTTAGGTGAAGGCGAAGACGCAAGCGCGATCGATGCTGCCGCGAGCGCTCCCGCGCCTGCTGTTGCACCCGCCCCGGCCGCCGAATCCCCGGCTGCGGCAGCGCCGGTTCCGGCAGCCCCGGCCGCGTCCAAGCCCGCCGATGATCCGGAAATTCCGGCCGGAACGGCCATGAAATCCTCTACCGTGCGTGAAGCCTTGCGCGACGCCATGGCGGAAGAAATGCGCCGCGATCCGGACGTTTTCGTCATGGGTGAGGAAGTCGCCGAATACCAGGGCGCCTACAAGATCACGCAAGGGCTGCTCGACGAGTTCAGCGCCAAGCGGGTTATCGACACGCCGATCACCGAACACGGCTTTGCCGGCCTCGGCGTCGGCGCGGCCATGGCGGGCCTGAAGCCCATCGTGGAGTTCATGACCTTCAACTTCGCCATGCAGGCGATTGACCAGATCATCAACTCCGCGGCCAAGACGCTTTACATGTCCGGCGGCCAGATGGGCGCGCCGATCGTGTTCCGCGGTCCCAATGGCGCTGCGGCCCGCGTCGGAGCCCAGCACTCCCAGGACTACGCCTCCTGGTATGCCCATGTTCCGGGCCTGAAGGTGATCCAGCCCTATTCTGCGGCAGACGCCAAGGGCCTGCTCAAGGCCGCGATCCGCGATCCGAACCCGGTCATCTTCCTCGAAAACGAAATCCTCTACGGCCATTCCTTCGAGATCCCGGACATGGACGATTTCGTTCTGCCGATCGGCAAGGCGAAGGTCGAACGGGAAGGGACGGACGTGACCCTGGTCTCCTGGGGAATCGGCATGACCTACACCATGAAGGCTGTCGACGAACTGGCCGGCATGGGCATCTCCGCCGAAGTGATCAACCTGCGCACCATCCGCCCGCTGGACATCGATACCGTGATTGCCTCGGTACAGAAGACCGGCCGCATCGTGACCATCGAGGAAGCCTTCCCGATGTGCTCGGTGTCTTCGGAAATCGCCTGCCAGGTGCAGGAGAAGGCCTTCGACTATCTCGATGCCCCGGTTCTTCGGGTGACCGGCAAGGACGTTCCGATGCCCTACGCCGCCAACCTGGAAAAGCTGGCGCTGCCGAACGTCCAGGAAGTCATCGACGCGGTCAAAGCCGTCACCTACACGGCCTAAGGCGAGAGGGAGGCAGTTATGCCAATCAACATTACGATGCCGGCGCTCTCTCCGACCATGGAAGAGGGCAATCTGGCCAAGTGGCTGGTCAAGGAAGGCGACGAGGTTTCCGCAGGTGACGTGATCGCCGAGATCGAGACCGACAAGGCGACCATGGAAGTGGAAGCCGTCGACGAAGGCACCGTCGGCAAGATCGTCGTGCCCGCCGGAACCGCCGGTGTGAAGGTCAATGAACTGATCGCCGTTCTTCTGGAAGAAGGCGAGGATGCAAGCGCGATCGATGCAAGCGGCGGGTCATCGGCGGCGAAGCCCGAAGCGGAAGCCGACAAGGCGCCCGCAGTCCCGGAAAGTTCATCAGCCATCGAGGTGGGGGCAAAAGCTGTGACCGATCCGGTGCCTGCCCCCAGGACCGCCGATGGCGGAAGGATATTCTCATCGCCACTGGCACGTCGCCTGGCGCAGCAGAACGGCCTTGATCTGAAAGCGATCTCAGGAACAGGCCCGCATGGCCGCGTCGTCAAGCGCGACATCGAAGCAGCACTTGCCTCCGGTACCGGCAAGGCTGCGCCTGCAGCCGCCCCGTCCGCCGCTGCAGCGGCGCCGGCAATGGCAACCGGCCCGTCCACCGATCAGGTTCTGAAGCTGTTCGAGGAAGGCTCCTATGAGCTGGTCCCCCACGACGGCATGCGCAAGACCATTGCCCGCCGGCTGGTGGAATCCAAGCAGACGATCCCGCATTTCTATGTCTCGGTAGACTGCGAGCTGGATGCTCTGCTCGCCCTGCGCGGTCAGATCAACGGGTCTGCGCCGAAGGACAAGGACGGCAATCCGCTCTACAAGGTCTCCGTCAACGACATGACCATCAAGGCCCTGGCGCTCGCCCTGCGCGATGTGCCGGACGCCAATGTCTCCTGGACAGACGAGGCCATGGTCAAGCACAAGCACTCAGATGTCGGTGTCGCCGTGTCGATCCCCGGCGGCCTGATCACGCCGATAGTGCGCAGCGCCGAACTGAAGCCCTTGTCCGTGATCTCCAACGAAATGAAGGATTTCGGCAAGCGGGCCAAGGAACGCAAGCTGAAGCCGGAAGAATACCAGGGCGGCACCACAGCAGTCTCCAACATGGGCATGATGGGCGTGAGGGATTTCGCCGCTGTCGTGAACCCGCCGCACGCCACGATCCTGGCCGTCGGCGCCGGAGACAAGCGCGCGGTGGTCAAGGGCGACGAAATCACGATCGCGACCGTCATGACCGTGACGCTCTCCACCGACCACCGCTGTGTCGACGGCGCGCTCGGCGCGGAACTTCTGGCGGCCTTCAAGGGCTACATCGAAAACCCGATGGGCATGCTCGTCTGAGCAGCGAAACACGACTGCGCGGCCCGAAAGCGGGCCGCGCCGTTTCCCCATTCCAGATTTCAAGGGAAGAACGATGGCCGACACCAATTACGACGTCATCATCATCGGTTCCGGACCGGGCGGTTACGTGACCGCGATCCGGGCCTCGCAGCTCGGGCTCAAGACGGCCATCGTGGAGCGCGAACACCTCGGCGGCATCTGCCTCAACTGGGGCTGTATCCCGACCAAGGCGCTGCTGCGCTCGGCCGAGATCTACCACTACATGCAGCATGCCAAGGACTACGGTCTGAGTGCCGACAACATCTCCTTCGATCCGGCTGCGGTGGTCAAGCGCTCGCGGGGCGTCTCCGGTCAGCTCAACGGCGGCGTCGGCTTCCTGATGAAGAAGAACAAGGTCGACGTGATCTGGGGCGAGGGCAAGATCACCAAGGCCGGTGAAGTGACCGTCTCCAAAGTCACCAAGAAGGCCATGGAGCCGCAGCACCCGGTGCCAAAGGGCGTCAAGGGCGAGGGCGTCTACAAGGCCAAGTACATCATCGTCGCAACCGGCGCACGACCGCGGGTCATTCCAGGGATCGAACCGGACGGCAAGGACATCTGGACCTATTTCGAGGCCATGGTGCCGCCCTCCATGCCGAAGTCCCTGATCGTCATGGGCTCCGGCGCCATCGGCATCGAGTTCGCGTCCTTCTACAAGACCATGGGCGCCGATGTGACCGTCATCGAGATGATGCCGACCATCATGCCGGTGGAAGATCCGGAAATTTCCGGCCTCGCCAAGAAGCAGATGGAAAAGCAGGGCTTGAAATTCCTTACCGATGCCAAGGTCTCCAAGGTGGTCAAGGGTGGCGGCAAGGTGACCGCCACGGTCGAGACCAAGGACGGCAAGACCCAGGAAATTTCGGCGGAGAAGATGATCTCCGCCGTCGGCGTCGTCGGTAATATCGAGAACCTCGGTCTTGAAGCTCTCGGCGTGAAGACCGACCGCGGCTGTGTGGTGATCGACGGCTACGGCCGCACCAATGTGACCGGCATCTATGCCATCGGCGATGTCGCAGGCCCGCCCATGCTCGCCCACAAGGCCGAGCATGAAGGCGTCATCTGCGTGGAAAAGATCGCCGGCAAGGACGTCCATGCCATGGACAAGTCGATGATCCCGGGCTGTACCTACTGCAATCCGCAGGTCGCTTCCGTCGGTCTGACCGAACCCAAGGCCAAGGAAGCCGGCTACAAGGTCAAGGTCGGCCGTTTCCCGTTCATGGGCAACGGCAAGGCGATCGCGCTCGGCGAGCCGGAAGGTCTGATCAAGACCATCTTCGACGAAAAGACCGGCCAGCTTCTTGGTGCGCACATGGTCGGGGCGGAAGTCACCGAGCTCATTCAGGGCTTCGTGGTCGCCATGAACCTGGAGACCACCGAAGAAGACCTGATGCACACCGTGTTCCCCCATCCGACGCTGTCGGAAATGATGAAGGAAAGCGTGCTTGACGCCTATGGCCGGGTTCTGAACATCTGATCGGAAAGTTCCGGCGAGCCAGATGGTTGCCGGAGCTGCCATTTCGAAATGGTCTCTGGCGGACTGTCATGATGTGCTGCTAGGCTTTCCTCATTTCCCGTTTCAGGAGAAATGTCATGGATGCAAAGAACATTCTGATCTGGTGCGTGATCGGCCTCGTCGCGGGTTGGCTCGCCAGTTTCATCGTCGGTGGCGGTGGCCTCGTGCGCTATCTCCTGACCGGCCTGGTCGGCGCCTTCGTCGGCGGTTTCCTTGTCAAGGCGACAGGAATCAACATCAACCTCGGCAACGCCTGGGTCAACGAGATCGTGGTTGCCGCGATTGGCGCGATCGTGGTGGTGCTGATTGCCAGGGTTTTGGCCTGACACGGAAAAAGGATGGCCGTTCATGGGATTTATCCTCTGGATCATCATCGGCGTGGTGGCCGGCGCCATCGCGCACAGGGTGCTCAACAGCCGTGGCGGCTTTCTGGGAAGCCTCATTGTCGGGCTGGTCGGCGCGCTGCTCGGCGGCGAACTGGCCCACATGTTCCGTCTGAACGTGACCGGCGGGCCGCTGGATCAGCTTGTCGTTGCGACCCTGGGTGCGATCCTGTTTCTGTTTCTGTGGAAGAAGCTCTTCAGCTAAGAGGCTGTTTTCAAAAGCCCATGACAGACAGCAGGAAGCCTAAGTGACCGACATCCCACCCTTGCAAGACTATCCGGCCAGAGCGACGGACAAGCTGCGCTATTGCGATACCGACCGGCAGGGCCACGTCAACAATGCCGTCTTTTCCTCCTTTCTGGAAACCGGTCGGGTGGAAATCCTGCATGGTCCGAACGGGGAGGTCGCAGATGAGGGCGCGGCCTTTGTCATCGCCCGGCTGGAGCTTGATTTTCTCGGCGAGGTGACATGGCCCGGAAAGGTGGAGATCGGGACCGCGGTGCTCGATACCGGGCGCAGTTCCGTCACCCTCGAACAGCTCGTGTGCCAGAACGGCAATCCGGTCGCCCGGGCGAAAACCGTGATTGTGCAAATGAACGAAACGACCCGGAAATCGCAGCCGCTGTCCGGGAAAGCCCTCGAACAGTTTCACCGCTTCAGGAAACAGGGTGTTTCCGCATAGCAGCCTTGCGGTGAACCACTTGACCTTTCCGCGTAATAACGACACTTAAGACCCATGGTTACGATCGTCGACACACTCTCGAAAACCGCCGACACACGCGATGAACGGCCCCGCCATCCTGAAAAGGCGCACCGGCCCGACAATCCGGTCCAGCGCAAGCCGAAATGGATTCGCGTCAAGGCGCCGACATCGCCGGTCTATCGCGAAACGCAGGATCTGGTCCGCAAGAACAATCTCGTGACCGTGTGCGAGGAGGCCGGCTGCCCGAATATCGGCGAATGCTGGTCCAAGAAGCATGCCAGCTTCATGATCCTGGGCGACACCTGCACCCGCGCCTGCGCCTTCTGCAACGTGCGCACCGGCATGCCCGGTCCGGTCGATCCGAAGGAACCGGCCGGCATTGCCGACGCCGTCGCCCGCATGGGGCTGGAACATGTCGTGATTACGTCCGTCGACCGGGACGATCTCGACGACGGTGGAGCCCGTCATTTTGCCGATGTCATCCGGGCGATCCGGGACGTGTCGCCGAAGACCACCGTGGAGGTTCTCACCCCGGACTTCCTGCGCAAGGACGGCGCACTGGAAATTGTCGTCGAGGCGAAGCCTGACGTCTTCAACCACAATCTGGAAACCGTACCGTCCAAATACCTGACGGTGCGTCCCGGCGCGCGCTACTTCCATTCGATCCGTCTGTTGCAGCGGGTCAAGGAACTGGATCCGTCCATGTTCACCAAGTCCGGCATCATGGTCGGTCTCGGTGAGGTACGGAACGAAGTTCTTCAGCTGATGGACGACCTGCGCGCGGCCGATGTCGATTTCCTTACCATCGGCCAGTATCTGCAGCCGTCGAAGAAGCACCATCCAGTCCTGTCCTTCATCACGCCGGAAGAATTTAAAGGCTATGAGCGGATCGCCTATGCCAAGGGCTTCCTGAAGGTATCCGCCAGCCCGCTGACGCGCTCGTCTCATCACGCCGGCGAGGATTTTGCCGAATTGCGTGCGGCCCGCGCCGCCAGGCTCGGATACTGACAGGGTGGTGTGAACGGATTTCATGCCGAGCTATTCTTCCATCCACAAGGTCAATCACAGCGCGGCTGACATGTTCAATCTCGTGTCGGACGTGGAGCGTTATCCGGAATTCGTGCCCTTGTGCCAGGCGCTGCATGTCAGGGGCCGCAAGGACCTGGGCAAGGGCAGGGAAGTCCTCGTCGCTGACATGACGGTTGCCTACAAGCTGTTCCGGGAAACCTTTACCAGCCGGGTGGAGTTGCGGCCCGACGAGAACACGATCCTCGTGGAATATCTCGACGGTCCATTCAAACATCTCGAAAACAAGTGGACGTTCGCCGACCGCGGCGATGGGGCCTGCGATGTCGGGTTCTATATCACCTATGAATTCAAGAGCCGTACGCTCGGATCTCTGATGGGCGTCATGTTCGACAAGGCGTTCCGGAAATTTTCAAGCGCCTTCGAAGCCCGGGCAGACGAAGTCTACGGCGTTTGACCTGCCACCGGGCGCATCAGTCCTGTTTGAAATGTTTGAAGGCTTCGCTGATCGTTCGAAGGCGGCTCGACTGCATGTCGACGGGAGCGGCATTATCGCGCGCCTTGAGAACCTCGTGCTTTTTCAAGCCGAGATCCTCAAGACGCACGTAGTGCTCGGGGTCCGCGCAGTAAACTTCAGGTTTCTTGTTGATTTCATTGATGATCACGAGGTGGCGGCCGGCCTCGGCTTCCCGTTCCGTCCAGGCGATGGTGCTGCGTGTCACCCAGAAGGACGTGTCGCAGTAAACCGCCTTGTGATAGCCGGTTTCCGGACGGGTCAGGATTTCCTGAATACCGTTGAAGTTGCCGCTGGGGTCAAGGGAGCGGATATAGTAGTCGCCTGCCGGCGCCGACAGCTGAGCTTGTGCGCTGACGGTCATCAACAAAAACAGGACGACTGCTCCAATCTTGACCATGGGACTTCCGCTTCAAAAGACGGTTTCCTTATCGCTCCCATGCGATGCGGAAACGATTAATCATTGATTGAAGCAGAGAATTGTTAACCCTGCCTTTTCAGGATGATCGGCAATTTAATTAATTGCTGTGATACGTGCCTGCGCCGCGCTTGGTCTTGTCACCGCGCTGGAAGGACTTGCTGACCGCCTGGAATTTATTAACCCGGGTGATCTCGCTGCCCTCGGAGAGAACCACAATATAGGGATCCACAGTCACGCCGATATCTTCGAGGGTGACATAATCGGTCGGGCGTTCGCAAATCGGCCGCCAGCCCTTGCCGCGATTGAATTCGACCCGAACTTCGTGGGAGTTTTCCATTTCGAGCTGGGTCCAGGCGACGGTCACGGGGCGGACCCAGTAACTGCGTCCGCAATATTGGACCTGGGTCAGGCCATCCGCTTCTCTCAGGAAAATCTTGTGGCTGCCGAGAAACATGCCGTCATCGCCACGCGAAATCATGAAATAATCAATGGAACCGGTCGCATTGCCCGCATGCGCGAGACTGCCCGTTACGGCAAGCGCGGCCGCCATCATCATGACTCTCAGCATTTTATTTCCCACATAACATTGTGGAGTTCAGGACAGAACCGGTCATGGTCTGCCCGTCCGCTCTCGTCTAGTAGGCACCATAGATGGCAAACTATCTAGATATTCCTCACGCAAACGGTGAAATTTGATTGCAATTTTAACCTTTGTGGCGAAAGGAAGGAAAACGGCGGAAATTCGCGGTTTTTCAGAAAATCTTTCAGGCGAAGTCTGCGGAGAAATCGCGTTTTTATTTCCGGAATGCGTTGCCGATAGCACTGAACCGGGTGGCCAGGGGCTCAGGCTCACCGATTTCGTCCGTCACGTCTCCGGGCGCAATCTCAATGCCCAGATCCTTCAATGTGACCTGTTGTTCGGGCTGCTCGCAAATCGGACGCCAACCTTTGCTCCGGTTGAATTCAACCCGCACTTCTCTCCGCCTTTCGACTTCAAGCTGGGTCCATGCAACCGTATAGGGCCGCACCCAGTATTCGCGATTGCAATAGGTCACGAGGCGTAAACCCGGCGAAGGCCGATGAAATATCTTGTGGCTGCCGACGAACTCGCCATCGGCATTGCGGGAAATGAGATAGAAATCGCCTGGTTGCGGCAGCCCCTGGGCGTTGGCCGAAACAGGCCAGATCGCCGATAGCAGCACTAGGATCGCCAGTCGTTTCATTTCCCGTTCCAATGGTTCCGGAGTTTTCAAACATATGATCTGAATGCAGATCAATCCTATGCATGTAAGCTTGCGCGAAACCTAACGGTAGGAAAATTCTTTCGTCTTTTGCCAGGAGTGTTAACGCGCGCTAACTGAATGTGCCGCATTTAACAAAAGATCGAGCGCGGTTTTAATCGAAAGGGTCCGGATCCGGCCCCGCCCTTCATCGGGAAAGAGGCAGTGTTTGTGAATTGTCTGGCTTCCTTCAACGGCCAGGCCGAAATAGACCGTGCCCACGGGTTTTTCCTTCGATCCGCCGCCCGGGCCCGCAACACCTGTCACCGAAACCGCGATTTGACCCCGCGAATTGGCAAGGGCCCCGGAAGCCATCTGTCGGGCGACCTGCTGGCTGACAGCGCCATACGCCTCCAGATCGGCTTCATCGACCGAAAGCAGATCTTTTTTGGCGTCGTTGGAATAGGTGACGAAACCCCTGTCGAAAACATCGGAGGATCCGGCGATCTCGGTCAAAATGCCGGCGATGAGCCCTCCGGTGCAGGATTCCGCCGTCGCAATCATAAGCCCCTTTTCCCGGCAGGCGGACAGAACCTCTTCGGCGAGCGGCAGCAGGGTTTCCATATCGGTCATGCATATTCCCCCTCATCGAACGGCAAACGGACGGTCGCGCACGCAAGCGCGGCAATGCCTTCCCCGCGGCCGGTAAACCCAAGCCGCTCCGAGGTCGTCGCTTTTACAGACACCCTGGAAACGGGGAGGTTACAGATCCCGGCAATAGAGGTCCGCATTGCGTCCCTGTGCGGGCCGATCTTCGGCGCTTCGCAAACGACCGTCACGTCGAGATGGGCGATCTTGCCACCCAGCTTCGTAACCCGCCTGACGGCATCTTCCAGGAACCGGTCCGACGACGCGCCTTTCCAGACAGGGTCAGAAGGCGGGAAGTGGGCGCCGATGTCACCGTCGCCGATTGCGCCGAGAACCGCATCCGTAAGGGCGTGCAGGACCACATCTGCGTCCGAATGGCCCTTGAGGCGCTTGTCGTGGGCAATCGGGATTCCGCCCAGGATAACGGCATCTCCGTCCTCGAAAGCATGGACGTCATAACCGGCACCCGTTCGCACGTCACCGAGGTCGGCAAGGCCGGGATTGTGTCTGTCGGTCATCGAAATCCGCCTTTCCGCCCGTTCCAGGTCGGAACGGGATGTGATCTTGAAGTTATCCGGGTCCCCCGCGGCCAGACTGACGGCTACACCTTGCCACTCGGCGATGGCTGTGTCGTCGGTAAAATCCGTGCGTCCGGCCCGGCTGGCCTTTTCATGGCCGTCAAGGATCGCCGCGTAGTCGAACCCCTGGGGCGTCTGTGCCGCCCAAAGGTTCGAACGGTCGACGGTTTCGAGGTGTCCGGATGCTTCATCCGCCCGTTTCAAGGTATCGACCACGGGAACGGCGGGAAGGACGGCCTGTTTCCCCTGCGCCAGGTTCTCCAGGACATTGTCGATGACCGTGTGGGTGACGAAAGGACGCGCCGCATCGTGTATCAGGACGTGGCATATGTTTTCGCGTTCGAATGCGCTCAGGCCGTTGTGAACCGAAGCCTGCCGTGTCTGCCCGCCTAGCACGGGTTGCCGGAGCTTTTCGCGGCCCAGCGGTCCGAGCGCGGCAACCGCCCGTTCATAAAGCCGCTCATCATCAGGGTGAATGACCGTCACGACGTCGGTGATCGCAGGATGGGCCAGGAAAACGTCCAGCGCCCAGCTGATGACCGGCCGGCCGCCCAGGTTTTGATATTGCTTGGGCAGGCTGTCTTCATCGGTGGAAAAACGTGTGCCTCGTCCGGCAGCAACGACGATGGCGGCCACTCGGGAATTCATGGAACGCTCCAAACTCCTATAATTTATTCATTTTCGCGTATTAACGCTCTGCCGTGTTTTCAACCATGTTGTCGTTGATTAGGCAATTTGCCTCTTGCCGCACTGCGGAAAATGGCTACTATATAGGCAACAATTAATTCTGCACAGGATATGAGCAAAGTTGCTTCTCCCACTCTTCCGCAAGGGCAAGTTTTGATGCGCATCGGTTGTCACACTCTCGACCGGCGAGCGGTTCTTGCCCCCATGTCGGGTGTCAGTGATTTGCCGTTCCGGCGTATCGCCGCCCGATACGGCGCAGGGCTGGTCGTCAGCGAAATGGTGGCGAGCGAATCCTTTGTCAAAGGCGATGCGGAAACCGAAATGCGCGCCGATGCGCAGGAAACCGGGCTTCATGTCGTGCAACTCGCCGGACGCGAAGCCCGCTGGATGGCCGAGGCGGCCAGGGTCGTCGCTGATCTTGGCGCCGATATTATCGACATCAACATGGGGTGTCCCGCCAAAAAGGTGACGAGCGGCTATTCCGGTTCGGCACTCATGCGCGATATCGATCATGCCCTGACCCTGATCGAGGCAACGGTTGCCGCCGTGGATATTCCCGTCACGCTGAAAATGCGTCTTGGATGGGATGACACCAGCATCAATGCCCCAGACCTGGCAAGGCGGGCGGAAGCCGCCGGCATTCAGCTCGTCACCGTACATGGCCGCACCCGCTGCCAGTTTTACAAGGGCAAGGCCGATTGGCACGCAATTGCCCGGGTCAAGGATGCGATTTCAATTCCCGTCATCGCGAATGGCGACTGCCTAGGCTACGACGATGCCGACGCCATGCTGGCCGCTTCCGGCGCCGATGCCGTGATGATTGGCCGTGGCGCCTACGGCCGCCCGTGGCTCCCGGGGCACGTGGCCCATTATCTGGCGACCGGTGAACGTCTGGCCGACCCGACCGGAGCTGAACTCTCCGATATGGTCATCGCCCACTACGAAGACATGCTTTCACACTATGGCGCAATGCCGGGCATGCGGATCGCCCGCAAGCATCTCGGCTGGTATCTCGACGGGGCAGGGGGCGTACCTTCCCGGTCAGGCTTGCGGAAAACCCTGATGACCTCAAACAACCCTGCCGAAGTTATCCGTCTTACGGAAACCCTGTTTTCCACGCTCGATCAACGGAGTGCCGCATGACGCCTCAAGCAATGGCCGAGGGCCGCACGGCAGCCCTTGCAAGCGATGGCCCCACCATACTGGATGCCTTGCCGCATCCGGTCCTTCTGGTTGCCCCGGACGGCGTCATCGAGTCGGCCAATATGGCGGCCGAAATTTTCATGCGGTCCAGCGTCGCCTTTTTAAGGCGTCATCCGATCAGCGATTTCGTTCCCTTCGGCAGCCCGCTTCTGACCCTGATCGAACAGGTTCGCGAACGCGGCGCACCGGTCAACGAATACAAGGTCGACATCGGTTCCCCGCGGATCGGCGCCCCGAAAATCGTCGATATCAACGCCGCTCCCGTTTCCGACCGCCCCGGCGCCGTGGTCCTGATGTTCCAGGAGCGCACCATGGCGGAGAAGATCGACCGGCAGCTGACATCAAGGGGAGCGGCCCGCACGGTGACAGGCCTTGCGGCCATGCTCGCCCATGAAATCAAGAACCCGCTTTCCGGCATTCGCGGCGCGGCCCAGCTTCTGGAGCAATCGGTCCCGGACGAGGACCGCGCGCTCACCCGGCTGATCACCGACGAGACCGACCGGATCGTCAAGCTCGTCGACCGGATGGAAGTGTTTTCCGACGAACGCCCGATCGAACGTGAGCCGGTCAATATTCATGTGGTGCTCGATCACGTCAAACGGCTCGCCGACAGCGGTTTTGCGCGCAATATCAAGATCATCGAGGAATACGATCCGTCACTGCCGCCGGTCTATGCCAACAAGGACCAGTTGATTCAGATCTTCCTGAATCTGATCAAGAACGCCAGTGAGGCGATCGGGGACGATCCGGACGGCGAAATCCGGATCTCGACGGCGTTCCGTCCCGGCGTCCGCCTGTCCGTTCCCGGAACCGAGCACAAGGTCAGCCTGCCGCTGGAGTTCTGTGTTCAGGACAACGGCCCCGGCGTGCCGGAAGATCTGCTTCCCCACATGTTTGAACCGTTTATCACCACCAAGACCAACGGCTCGGGACTGGGCCTTGCGCTGGTCGCCAAGATCATCGGCGACCACGGCGGCGTGATCGAATGCGACAGCCAGCCGCGCAAGACCGTATTCCGCATCCTGATGCCTGCCTATACCGACCCGGATACGCCCGTTCACGGCGCGCCCTCCACTGACAGGAACGATTGACCATGCCAACTGGCACCATTCTCGTCGCTGATGATGACGCTGCCATCCGTACCGTGCTCAACCAGGCCCTCTCCAGGGCCGGCTACACGGTTCGCCTGACGTCCAACGCCAACACCCTGTGGCGCTGGGTCAGTTCCGGAGACGGCGATCTCGTCATAACCGATGTCGTCATGCCGGACGAAAACATCTTCGACATTCTGCCGCGCATCAAGAAGCTGCGCCCGGAACTGCCCGTCCTTGTCATGAGCGCGCAAAACACCTTCATGACCGCCATCAAGGCGTCCGAGAAGGGTGCTTACGAATATCTGCCCAAGCCCTTCGACCTGAAGGAACTGACGAGCATCGTCAGCCGCGCCCTGGAAGAGCCGAAGGTCAAGAAACCGGTCGACATCGACGATATCGGCGAGGGCATGCCGCTGGTCGGCCGGTCGCCGGCAATGCAGGAAATCTACCGGGTGCTGGCCCGGCTGATGCAGACCGACCTGACCGTCATGATCAACGGGGAATCCGGCACCGGCAAGGAGCTGGTCGCCCGGGCGCTCCACGACTACGGCAAACGGCGCAACGGACCGTTTGTGGCGATCAACATGGCCGCCATTCCGCGCGACCTGATCGAAGCGGAACTCTTCGGTCACGAGAAGGGCGCCTTCACCGGCGCGCAGGTTCGCAGTTCCGGCCGCTTCGAGCAGGCCGACGGCGGCACCCTGTTCCTCGACGAGATCGGCGATATGCCGATGGAAGCCCAGACCCGGCTGTTGCGCGTCCTGCAACAGGGCGAATACACCACAGTCGGCGGCCGCACCCCGATCAAGACCGATGTCAGGATCATCGCCGCGACCAACAAGGACCTGCGCCAGCTCATCAACCAGGGCCTGTTCCGCGAGGATCTCTATTTCCGCCTGAACGTCGTGCCGATCCGTCTCCCGCCGCTGCGCGAACGCGTGGAAGACATCCCCGACCTTGTCCGCCATTTCTTCCAGCTTGCGGAAAAGGAAGGTCTGCCGCCGAAACAGGTGGACCAGGCTGCGCTCAACCTGCTGCGCCGCTACCGCTGGCCCGGGAACGTGCGCGAGCTGGAAAACCTGGTCCGCCGCCTTGCCGCCCTCTATCCGCAGGATGTTATCGGCGAAGCGCTGCTGGAACACGAACTCAGCCAGCCGACCGTTTCGGCGTTGGAGGAGGAAGAATCCGAGAACATCAATCTCGGAGCATCGGTCGAGCGTTATCTCGGGAATTATTTCGAGCAATATGGCGAATCCCTGCCGCCTCCGGGCCTCTATCACCGGATCCTGCGGGAGGTGGAGTACCCGCTGATCAGCGCAGCGCTCGCCGCCACCAGGGGCAACCAGATCAAGGCCGCCGAACTTCTCGGCGTAAACCGCAATACATTGCGCAAGAAAATCAGGGACCTGGATATCCAGGTCATGCGCGCCTTCCGGTAGGAGACCCCCGGATTTCCGGCCGGGGCGATCCAAAATCCCTTGGAGCATTGTCGCAGCCGCGCCATTGTCGCAATTTCGCAACATTGTGTGGTAAGTGTGCCGCAGCTTCATTGTGCGGGCCGAGGAATCACGGGCCGTGCCTATCGCCGGGTGACGAGGGAACATGACACTGGGAGGCCTCCAGGAAACGGCGGTGATCAAGGTAACCGGCGGCAAGCTGATGCGTCGCATCGGGCTGGCGATCATGATTGTCGCCCTGGTTTCCATAGCCGTTACCTTCGCCATTCTGATGGGGCTGACCCCCATCGCGCCGACCCAGGAAGTGGTCTGGATCGCCATGCTGGTCAACGGCGCCCTGGCGACCTGTCTTGTCCTTGAGATCCTGCTGCAAATCTACAAGCTGTGGACCGCACGGCGGCGGGGCCGGGCGGCTGCGCGGCTGCATGTGCGTATCGTGGCGCTGTTCAGTGTCATCGCCGCCGTTCCGGCCATCATGATGGCACTCCTTGCCACCTTCACGCTCGACAAGGGCCTGGACCGCTGGTTCGAAGACCGGACGCGGCGTATCATCGACAATGCCCTGGTCGTGGCCCAGGCCTACCTGCAGGAACACGTGCAGGTGCTGCGCGCCCATCTGATCGCCATGGCCAATGACGTGGATCGGGCGGAAACCGTCTACAAGAACGAGCCGACCCGGTTCGACTCGTTTTTTTCCGCTCAGGTATCCCTGCGTGGGCTGCAGGCCGCCTACATCCTGAATTCGAACGGCGCCGTCGTCACCCGGATCGTGCTCGATCCGAAGGCCGATATCCTGCTGCCGCCCAAAAGCATATTTCCGAAGGCCGCCGCGTCCAATGCGCCCGTCATGATCGCGCCTGGAAAGACCAATCAGGTCGGCGGCGTCATGAAGCTTGCGGCCTACGATGACTTCTATCTGTTCGTCACCCGCGCCATGGATCCGCGCGTGGTGGACTATCTGCGTCTGGCCGAAGACGGCGCCAAGTCCTATCGGGTCCTGGAGAAGAGCCGGTTCGGGGTTCAGGTCGCCTTCGCGCTGGTTTACCTCGGGGTCGCGCTGATCCTGCTTCTGTCGGCGATCTGGATCGGATTCGGCTTCGCGAACCGGCTGGTGTCGCCCATCCGCACCCTGATTTCGGCCGCCGATGAAGTGTCGAAAGGCAACCTGGCCGTCAAGGTGGAAACCCGCAAGTCCGAGGGCGACCTTGCCAACCTCGGCGCGACCTTCAACAAGATGACCGGCCAGCTGCTCGGTCAACGCGACGCGCTGCTCGCCGCCAACGAACAGATCGACCGAAGACGCAGGTTCAATGAAGCCGTTTTGTCCGGCGTGTCGACCGGCGTGATCGGGATCGACGAGGAAGGGCGGATCATGCTCGTCAACCGGTCTGCGCAGAATTTGCTCGGGGTCGATGAAATCGCCATCCTCAACATGCCGCTTGAAGAGGTCGTGCCGCAACTTGGCGCAGAACTCCGCAAGATCCTTCATGAAGACAGCGGCCGGTCCCACGAAACCCAGATCGAAATGGCCCTGGGCGGGCGGCAACGTACCTTGAACGTGCGGATTACGAGCGAACTCTCCACCCGCCGCGAACACGGCTACGTGGTGACGATCGACGACATTACCGATCTGGTCTCGGCGCAGCGCAACTCGGCCTGGGCCGATGTCGCGCGCCGGATCGCCCACGAAATCAAGAACCCGCTCACGCCGATCCAGTTGTCTGCGGAACGGATCCGCCGCCGTTATGGCAAAAAGGTGGAAGAGGACCGCGGTGTCTTCGATCAATGTATCGACACAATTATCCGCCAGGTGGGCGATATCGGTCAGATGGTCGATGAATTTTCCTCCTTTGCCCGGATGCGGAAACCCAGCAAGGCGGAAGCCGATATCCGGAATTCCGTACGCGAAGCAGCCTTCATGCAGACCGTCGGTAATCCGGACATAAAAATTACGACCAACCTGCCGGAAGGTCCGGTACTTGCGACCTATGACGCCCGGCTGATCGGTCAGGCTCTGACCAATGTCATCAAGAACGCCGCAGAGGCGATCGAGGGGCGGACGGGTGAGGATCTCCCCGATGGACGGATACATGTGAATTTGGAAGACACCGGCGAGCAGGTCGTGATCAGCGTCACAGACAATGGCGTCGGTTTGCCTGCAGAAAACCGGCAGAGGCTTCTGGAACCTTACATGACGACCCGCGAAAAGGGCACAGGGCTCGGTTTGGCGATTGTCCGCAAGATCCTGGAAGACCATGGCGGGACGATTGAATTGCTGGATGCCCCCGATACCTCCATCGGGGAAACCGGAACGATGGTGCGCCTCACCTTGTCCAAAAAGGCTGAGGACATGATTGACGACAACAAGAACGAACAGACAGATACGACCGATGGCGCATGATATTCTCGTAGTTGACGATGAGGCCGATATCCGCGAGATGATCGCCGGCATCCTGGATGACGAAGGCTTCGGAACCCGGACGGCCAGCGATTCCGATACGGCTATAGCGGCAATTAAGGAACGCCGGCCTTCGCTCGTCGTTCTGGATATCTGGCTCCAGGGCAGCCGGCTTGACGGGCTGGCCCTTCTGGATGTCATCAAGGAGACCGATCCGGATCTGCCGGTCGTCATCATTTCGGGGCACGGCAATATCGAAACGGCCGTTTCCGCCATCAAACGCGGCGCCTACGACTATATTGAAAAACCCTTCAAGACCGATCGGCTGATCCATATTACCGAACGCGCCCTGGAAGCTTCCAGCATGAAGCGCGAAATCCGCGAGCTGAAGCAGCGTTCCGGTGACGCCTCCGCCATCATCGGCGAATCCAGCGCCGCCAACCAGCTCCGGCAGACGATCCAGAAGATCGCCGCGACCAACAGCCGGATCCTGATTACCGGGCCGTCCGGTTCCGGCAAGGAACTGGCGGCGCGCATGATCCACGATTCGTCGCCGCGCGCGAAAAGCCCCTTCGTTGTCCTGAATGCAGCGACGATCACGCCGGAACGGATGGAAGAGGAGCTGTTCGGGGTCGAGGACGATACCGGCAGCCTGCGCAAGATCGGAGCGCTGGAGGAGGCGCACGGCGGCACGCTCTATCTGGATGAAATCGCCGATATGCCGGCGGAAACCCAGGGAAAGATCCTGCGGGTTCTTGTTGAGCAGAGTTTTACCCGCGTGGGCGGCGCCACCAAGGTTCAGGTGGATATCCGGATCCTGTCGTCAACGTCGAAGAACCTGGAAGAGCATATTTCCGCAGGCCTGTTCCGGCAGGATCTCTATCACCGGCTCAGCGTTGTTCCCCTGAGGGTCCCGGGTCTGGCCGAACGGCGTGAGGACGTGCCGATCCTCATCAAGCATTTCATGGAACAGATCTCGACCGCATCCGGGATTCCCTTGAGGCCGATCGGCGATGATGCCATGGCTGTCTTGCAGACACATGACTGGCCTGGAAACGTGCGCCAGTTGCGCAACAATGTGGAACGTCTCCTGATCCTGAGCCGCGGCGAGCCGGACAGCGTGATCACGGCGGATCTGCTGCCCGCCGAGATCGGATCCATGCTGCCGAACCTCCCGACAACCGGCGGCGGCGAGCATCTGATGTCGGTACCGTTGCGTGAGGCCCGGGAAATCTTCGAGCGCGATTATTTGCAGGCGCAAATCAAGCGCTTTGACGGTAATATCTCGCGCACCGCGGAATTTGTCGGCATGGAGCGTTCTGCGTTACACCGTAAGCTCAAAACGCTTGGCTTGTCCTGATACCCGGGATCAGGTTGAAAACTTCGTCGACGGCAAGAGGGCATTTCTCAAATGAAAGTCGTGATTTGTGGCGCCGGCCAGGTCGGTTACGGGATCGCCGAACGCCTTGCGGCTGAACAAAACGATGTGTCCGTCATCGATTCCTCGCCCAAGCTGATCAAGGCGATCGGCGAGCAGCTCGATGTCCGCGGCTTTGTCGGCCATGGCGCGCATCCCGATGTTCTGGCCCAGGCGGGAGCCGAAGAGGCCGACATGATCATTGCCGTCACCCTTTATGACGAAGTGAACATGGTCGCCTGCCAGGTCGCGCACTCCCTGTTCAACGTGCCGACCAAGGTCGCCCGTATCAGGTCGCAAAGTTACCTGCAGGGACGGTGGCAGAGCCTGTTTTCCCGCGATCACATGCCGATCGACGTGGTCATCTCTCCAGAAATCGAGGTCGGTGAGATGGTGCTGCGCCGCCTGGCTCTGCCAGGTGCTGTGGAAACCGTTCGCTTCGCCGATGACCAGGTCGTTGCTGTCGGCATCATGTGCGAGGAGGATTGCCCGGTCGTGGACACGCCCCTTCGCCAGCTCACCGAACTGTTTCCCGATCTCGGCGCGGTCGTGGTCGGGATCTACCGGAACAATTCCCTCTTCGTCCCGAAGAGTTCGGATTCCCTGCTTGTCGGCGATCTGGCCTATGTGGTCGCCCGGCGCGACCAGGTCCGGCGCACGCTGGGAATTTTCGGTCACGAGGAACCGGAAGCAAACCGCGTCGTCATCGCCGGCGGCGGTAACATCGGCCTTTACGTCGCCCGCGCGCTCGAAACCCGTCAGCGCAACACCAAGATCAAGATGATCGAGGCCTCGCGGGACCGGGCCGTCGCGATTGCCGACGAACTCAAGCGATCAGTCATCCTGAACGGAAGCGCCCTGGACCAGACCATCCTGACCGAAGCCGATGTCGGCGATGCGGATACGATGGTCGCGCTGACCAACGAGGACGAGGTGAATATCCTCGCCTCCGTCATGGCGAAGAAACTCGGTTGCCGGCGCAACCTGTCGCTTCTCAACAATCCCAGCTATCCGGCCTTTGCAAGCGCACTGGGGATCGACGCCTTCATCAACCCGCGCGCGGTCACGATTTCAAAAATCCTGCAGCATGTCCGCAGGGGGCGTATCCGGGGGGTCCATTCGCTGCAGAATGGTGTTGCGGAAGTGGTGGAAGCCGAAGCCCTCGACACATCGCCGCTGGTCGGTCGTCCGTTGCGGGAAATCGACCTGCCGTCCGGGATCCGCATCGGCGCGGTGTTCCGCGGCGGCAAGGTGATTACGCCCAATGGCGACCTGCAGATCGAGGCGAAGGACCGGATCGTCATCTTCGCCATGGCCAATCGTGTGCGTCAGGTGGAACAGATGTTCAGGGTGAGCATCGAATTCTTCTGATAATCTCATCAAGCGGTGACTAACCGCGCCGGACGCCTTGACGCAGGCCCGTATTTTCAGAGACTTAAAGGCGAATGCGTGCCGTTTCGCGGTATGTAACAACGATATTTCCAGGCGGGAAGTCCGGAGATATGTTGTTCGTACGCAAACAGTAGGTCCGGCGTATCAGGAGTAATCATGAGCAGGATTGCCTATGTAAATGGCCAGTATGTGCCCCACAAGGATGCGGCCATCCATGTGGAGGACCGCGGCTACCAGTTTGCCGATGGCGTCTATGAGGTGTGCGAGGTCTGGAAAGACAACATCGTCGACATGCCGCGCCACCTGGACCGGCTGGGCAGATCCCTGTCCGAACTGAGGATTGGCTGGCCCATGGCCCGTAAGGCCCTGGAATTCGTGCTCGCCGAAACCGTGCGCCGGAACAAGGTCCATAACGGTATGGTCTATGTTCAGGTCACCCGTGGTGTTTCGCGCCGGGATCATTTCTTTCCGCCGCAAGACGTTGCGCCCTCGATCGTCGTTACCGCCCGGGCGTCGAGCCCGGCTGCTGCGGAAAAACAGGCGGAAGCAGGAATTTCCGTGGTTTCCTTCCCTGAAAACCGCTGGCCGCGGGTGGACATCAAGACGGTTGCGCTCCTGCCCAATGTGCTGGCCAAGCAGCACGCCAAGGAAGCCGGCGGCAAGGAAGCCTGGTACGTGGATGCGGACGGCAATGTCACCGAGGGCGGATCGACCAATGCGTGGATCGTTACCAGGGACAACAAGCTGGTCACCCGGCCCGCGGAATCCGGCATTCTGAAGGGAATTACCCGGGCCGCTGTCCTCGACCTTGCCAAAAAGGAAGGGCTTTCCTTTGAGGAACGCGCTTTTTCCCTTGAGGAAGCCTATGGCGCCCGCGAAGCTTTCGTCACTGCGGCCTCGACTCTTGTCATGCCGGTTGTAAAGATCGATGATACCGTAATCGGTAATGGACATCCCGGAATGGTTGCAACCCGATTGCGTCAGCTGTTCCATACTGTTACTGATTTAAAGGCAGTATGATTTTTTTCGCCTACCTGATTAAATTACAAGTAGGCAGCCGGATTGATATGATGTCTTTTCTGAACGAGAAAGGGTATCAGCAGTAAAATGTGGTACGGGCAGGCCGCCAGGGGCGGTGGCGTTTGTGTTTAAGGCCCCAACGGCGGTAAGTATTAAGGAAAAACCGGATGCCCGGCCGCATCCGGGGAAAAACAGGATAAAAAGACTGATGGCTGAGCGCGCACAAAACTTGCAAGACACTTTTTTAAATCACGTTCGCAAGCAAAAAACCCCTTTGACTATTTTCCTGATCAACGGCGTCAAGCTGCAGGGAGTGGTCACATGGTTCGATAATTTCTGCGTCCTGTTGCGTCGGGATGGGCACTCGCAACTGGTTTACAAACATGCGATTTCCACGATCATGCCGAATGGTCCGGTACAGTTGTTCGAACCGGGCGAAGAGAATGGTGAAAAGGCAGGAAGCTGATTGGAACCCAAGTCTCGCAGTGACGACTTTTCGAAATTAGAAGGCGCGACTGAAACAGGGATCGATCGGCGCCCACAGCCGTTCCGGGCGCTTATTCTGGAACCCGTCCTCTTTCAACGCCGCGAAGGCGGGGACGGGGACTTGCGTGCCAACCGCAGTCCCGAAGCGCGGCTGGAGGAAGCCGTCGGGCTGAGTGCGGCCATAAATCTGGACATCGTCTCGTCCGGTGTCGTCAAGATCAGCAATCCCAAGCCGGCAACTCTGTTCGGCGAGGGGAAAGTGTCCGAGCTTGCCGGTATCGTCGAGGCCGAGGACGTCGATCTTGTGGTCGTTGACCATCCGCTGACCCCGATACAGCAACGCAACCTGGAGCGCCGGCTGAAAACCAAGGTCATCGACCGGACCGGCCTGATCCTGGAAATTTTCGGCGACCGCGCGCGCACCAAGGAAGGCAAGCTTCAGGTCGATCTGGCTCACCTGACCTGGCAGAAAAGCCGGCTTGTCCGGTCCTGGACCCACCTGGAACGCCAGCGCGGCGGTGTCGGCTTCATGGGCGGCCCCGGCGAGACCCAGATCGAGTCCGACCGCCGCCAGATCCAGGACCGCATCACCGCCCTGCAGAAGCAGCTTGAAGGCGTTCGCCGGACCCGCGACCTGCACCGCAAGAAACGCAAGAAAATCCCCCAGCCGACCGTCGCTCTGGTCGGCTATACGAACGCCGGCAAATCGACCCTGTTCAACCGGCTGACCAAGGCGGACGTCCTTGCCAAGGACCTTCTGTTCGCGACCCTCGACCCGACCTTGCGCAAGATTACCCTGCCGCACGGACGGGAAGTAATCCTGTCAGATACGGTGGGTTTCATCTCCGACCTGCCGACCCATCTGGTGGCCGCCTTCCGGGCAACACTGGAGGAGGTGCTGGAAGCCGACCTGATCCTCCACGTGCGCGACATTTCCCACCCGGACACCGATGCCCAGGCGGAAGACGTGAAAAAGACGCTGGAAGACCTCGGCGTCAGCCCGCAGACCGGAGCGCCGATTATCGAGGTCTGGAACAAGATCGACTGCCTGGATCCGGCCTATCGCGACAAACTGCTCTCCGAGCAGGGCACGGAAGGCCCGATCGCCCTGTCCGCCCTGACCGGCGATGGGATCGACCAGCTTTACAACCGCATCGATACCTTCATGGCGGAAAAGGACGACACCTTTACCGTTGTCCTGCCTGTATCGGCCGGCGAATTGCTGGCGCAGCTATACCAGATGGCGGAGGTGCTGGACCGCAAGGACAGCGAGGAGACCATCCAGGCCACCGTCCGGGTCTCGGACAAGCAGCGCGGTCCTTTTCGCGCGAAGTTCAAGGACTATATGGAAAGCTGATCGGCCCGAGCGGCTCTATTTTCCTTTCGCCGCCTGCCAGACCTCTTCCATTTCTTCCAGCGTCATTTTCTCAAGCGTCGTCCGGCGCTCATCGGCCGCCGCCTCTATGGCCGCAAAACGCCGGCGGAACTTGCCGTTGGTGCGCCTCAGCGCCGCTTCCGGATCGATATCGAGATGGCGCGCCAGGTTGGCGACGGCAAACAGCACGTCGCCCAGTTCGTCTTCCATTTCCAGGGTGGTGTCGCCGTCAGCCAGGATTTCCCGCTCCAGCTCCCCGATCTCCTCCTTGATCTTGGCAAGAACCGGTCCCGGAGCGCCCCAATCGAAACCGACCCGGGACGCACGCCGCTGCAGCTTTTCCGCTTCGACAAGGGCAGGGAAGGCGGCCGGCACATCGTCGAGGAACCCTTTTTCTTCTTCCGGCAGACCGAGGGCGTAGCGGCGCGCCTTGCGTTCGGCCTTTTCCTCCGCCTTGATCCGCTCCCACATGCCCTTGGCCATGCCGGCCGAGCGGGCATCGTCATCGCCGAAGACATGCGGATGCCGGCGGATCATCTTCTTGGTGATGCCTTCGACCACGTCGGCGAAATCGAACAGCTTATCTTCTTCCGCCATGCGGGCGTGATAGACGACCTGCAACAGGAGATCGCCCAGCTCTTCTCGCAGGTTGTCGAGATCGTTCCGCCGGATCGCGTCGGCCACCTCATAGGCCTCTTCCAGCGTATAGGGCGCAATCGTCGAGAAATCCTGTTCCAGATCCCAGGGACAACCGGTTCCAGGCGTCCGGAGCGCGGCCATGATGTCGATGAGAACGGAAATATCGCGGCCGGGTTTCATGAAAGGTCCTCTTGGAAATCAGGTCCCTCAAGACATGAAACGGCACGCATGCCATGGTCAAGCCATGGCATGGTGTTGGTGGCCGCGTTTGCCCTGTTTTTCCGTCAGCCGCGGATCGACGGATGCCAGAAGGTAACGGCCCGTTCGATGAGGGCGACCACGCCGTAGAAAACCGATCCGGCAAGCGCGGCGACCGCGATCTCCGCCCAGACCATATCCACGTTCATCCGGCCGACTTCGGTTGAAATCCTAAAGCCCATGCCGACGATCGGCGTGCCGAAGAATTCCGCAACGATGGCGCCGATCAAGGCCAGCGTCGAATTGATCTTCAGCGCGTTGAAGATGAACGGCATGGCCATAGGCAGGCGCAGCTTGAACAGCGTCTGCCAATAACCGGCTGCATAGGTACGCATCAGGTCGCGCTGCATGGCGTCGGACGCGGCCAGTCCGGAGACCGTGTTCACCAGCATCGGGAAGAAGGTCATGATGATGACGACGGCCGCCTTCGACGGCCAGTCGAAGCCGAACCACATCACCATGATCGGGGCGACGCCGACGATCGGCAGCGCGGAGACCAGATTGCCGATCGGAAGAAGGCCCCGGCGCAGGAACGGGATACGGTCGACCAGGATCGCGATCAGGAACCCGGATGCGCACCCGGCCGCATAGCCGAACAGCACGGCCTTCATGAATGTCTGCCGGAAATCCGCCCACAGGATCGATCCGGACGAGGTCAGGCGCAGCCAGATCTCCGAAGGGGCGGGCAGCAGGACCTTGGGGATCGCAAAGCCGGTCACGACCGCCTGCCACAGAACCAGGATCGTGATGCCGAACAGGGCAGGGATTGCGAGATTGATCAGGCGGTTGAAAAGAGGCGTTGCGCTTTTCCAGGACGCAAGCCGTTCAACGAAAAGCCAGGCAGAGGCCCAGGTGGCGGCGACCAGCGCCCAGTAGCCCAGGCCGGCCTCGCCCGCATGATGGGCAATCGTACCGAGCAGGAAAGTGGCGGCAATGGCGGTGATTACCCCCAGGGCCAGGTCTCCGAACCAGTTGCGCATGAAGCCGAGTTCGTAACGGACACCGGCTATGGCCAGAATGGAAGCCGCTATGGCCAGCCGCGGCACTTCCATAACGCTGATATCCGGCTTGAACACCGGGCTGAACAGTCCGATGACGACCAGGACGACGATGCCCCAGGCGAGGATGGCCGGCATGTCGAAGCGGCTCTTGCGGGCAGGTTTTGCGGGTGCTGCGGTCATCGCGCCATTCCCATGCGTTTCAGGGTCAGTTTTTCAATCATGCCGACGATGCCGACGAGGGAGCCGGCGAGCAAGGCGGCCATGATCAGGGCGGACCAGATCTGGACCGTCTGACCGTAGTAGGATCCGGCAAGGAGACGCGCGCCCAGACCGGCAACCGCCCCGGTCGGCAGTTCGCCGACGATGGCGCCGACCAGAGACGCGGCAATGCCGATCTTCATGGAGGTGAAGAGATAGGGAACCGCGTACGGGAAGCGCAGCTTCCAGAAGGTCTGCGCCCGCGAGGCGCTATAGGTGTGCATCAGGTCCAGATGAATGATTTCCGGCGAGCGAAGCCCCTTCACCATGCCGACGGTCACGGGGAAGAATGACAGGTAGGTGGAAATCATCGCCTTGGGCAGCAGCCCGGAAATCCCGACCGCATTCAGGACCACGATGATCATCGGCGCGATCGCCAGGATCGGGATCGTCTGCGAGGAAATCACCCAGGGCATCAGGCTCTTGTCGAGCACGCGTGAATGCACGATCCCGATGGCCAGCAGAATGCCGAGCACCGTGCCGATGACGAAGCCGAGCATGGTCGAGGACAGCGTAATCCCGGTATGAAAGATCAGCGAGCGCTTGGAGGTGATCTTCTTCAGGACTGTGGTCTTGTAAATTTCCTCGACCACCTGGTGCGGCGCCGGCAAGACCGGGCGTTCCTGCGCAAGCGTATCGGTGATCAATTGGGATATCGGCACATCCGTCTGACCGGCGCGCTCATAAATTCCTTCCTGGAACGGCGTATTCAGAAGAACAGCCGCCAGGTACCAGATCGCGAAGATCACCGCGACGACGAGAATCACCGGCCCGGCCGTGCCACGCATCAGACCGGCGAAGGGGGACAGGTTGCGGGGAGGGGAGATGGCGGTATCAGTCGTCATAACTATGCCCCGCACGCAGGCCTTCGCGCACCCGGTGGGCGATCTTCAGGAATTCCGGCGTTTCGCGGACGTCCAGAGTGCGGTCGCGCGGCAGGTCGCTTTCGATGACGTCGTAGATCCGGCCCGGACGCGGGCACAGCACCACGATCTTGGTCGACAGGAACACGGCTTCGGGAATGGAGTGGGTGACGAAGACCACCGTCTTGTTGGTCTTGGCCCAGAGTTGCAGCAGCTGTTCGTTGAGATGGTCGCGGACGATCTCATCGAGCGCGCCGAAGGGTTCGTCCATCAGAAGCAGGTCCGGCTCGACAGAAAGCGCGCGCGCGATCGAGGCGCGCTGCTGCATCCCGCCGGAAAGCTGCCAGGGGAATTTCTTCTCGAAACCGGCGAGGTTCACCAGCTCCATGTTCCGGGCGATCCGCTGCTGCTGTTCGGCCTTGGACAGTCCCATGATTTCAAGCGGCAAAGCGATGTTGCCGGCGATTGTCCGCCACGGATAAAGCGCGGCCGCCTGGAAGACGTAGCCGTAGGCGCGCTTGAGCCGGGCTTCGTGGGGCGTAAGGCCGTTCACCGAGATCGATCCGGCGGTCGGCTGTTCCAAATCGGCGATCACCCTGAGCAGGGTGGTCTTGCCGCAGCCCGAAGGACCGATGAAGGAGACGAAATCGCCTTCCTCGATCTTCAGCTCGATCTCCGACAGCGCGTGCACCGGGCCGTCGTTGGTCTGGAAGGTAAGCGACAGCTTTTCGATGTCGATGACCGGTTTTGCGGATGCGTCCGCTGCTGCCGTGGCCGCCTGGTTCATGTCTGTCCCGGTGTCCCTGAAATCTGGTCTTGTCGTTTTTTGGCCGGTTTCCCGGCAATTGTCACGGGTCATCCCGCGCCATTCCCCGTGGAGAAGGCGCGGGAAATTGGCGGATGATCGGTCAGACGCCGCTTGCCGGAATGCCGGTGCGTTCCACCTTGCGCGGTGCGGTCAGTTCCTTCCAGGTGGACAGGGCCTTGTTGACCGCCTGGAACGGATCGCGCTTGACGAACTCGCCGTGACCCTGCTGCGGAATGACCTTGCCGTCGTCGACGGCGATCCGGCCGCGGGTCAGCGTGTAGCGCGGCAGGCCCTTGACCTTCTTGCCTTCGAAGACGTTGTAATCGATCGCCGATTCCTGGGTGGCCGCGGAGATCGTCTTTTCCTTTTCCGGATCCCAGACGATGATATCCGCGTCTGCGCCGACCAGGATCGCGCCCTTCTTCGGATAGACGTTCAGGATCTTGGCGATGTTGGTGGAGGTGACCGCGACGAACTCGTTCGGCGTCAGCCGGCCGGTGCCGACACCGTAGGTCCACAGCATCGGCAGACGGTCTTCCAGGCCGCCGGTGCCGTTCGGGATCTTGGTGAAGTCGCCGACGCCATAGCGCTTCTGGTCGGTGGTGAAGGCGCAGTGGTCGGTTGCGACCACCTGCAGCGAACCGGACTGGAGCCCCGCCCAGAGCGAATCCTGATGCTTCTTGTCGCGGAACGGCGGCGACATCACCCGGCGTGCGGCATGATCCCAATCCGGGTTCTTGTATTCGCTGTCGTCCAGGGTGAGGTGCTGGATCAGCGGCTCACCATAGGCGCGAATGCCGTTCTGCCTGGCCCGGCGGATTGCCTCATGGGCCTGTTCCGATGAGGTGTGAACGATATAGACCGGCACGCCGGCCATGTCGGCGATCATGATGGCGCGGTTGGTGGCTTCGCCTTCCACTTCCGGCGGACGCGAATAGGCGTGGGCTTCCGGACCGTTGTTGCCTTCCGCCAGCAGTTTCTGCTGCAGGGAGGCGACAACGTCGCCGTTTTCCGCGTGGACCAGGGGCAGGGCGCCGAGTTCGGCACAGCGGGAGAACGAGGCGTACATCTCGTCGTCATTCACCATCAACGCGCCCTTGTAGGCCATGAAGTGCTTGAAGGTGTTGATGCCGCGCTCGCGGACCACGGTCTCCATTTCGTTGAAGACCTGCTCGCCCCACCAGGTGATCGCCATGTGGAAGGAATAGTCGCAATGGGCCATCGTCGACTTGTTGTCCCACATCTGCAGCGCTTCCAGCAGCGACTGCTCGGGCGCGGGCAGGGCGAAATCGACCACCATGGTGGTGCCGCCGGCAAGGGCCGCGCGCGTGCCGCTGTCGAAGTTGTCGGAGGAATAGGTCCCCATGAAGGGCATTTCCAGGTGGGTGTGCGGATCGATCCCGCCCGGCATCACGTAACAGCCGGTCGCATCCAGCGTCTCGTCACCCGACAGGTTCGGTCCGATCTCGACGATCTTTCCGCCCTCGATCTTCACATCTGCCGTGTAGGTCAGGTCGGCGGTGACAATCGTTCCGCCCTTGATAACTCTGGTCATCGCTGTTCCCCTTTGTTGTTCCGCTGTCAGCTTCTGTCTGTCTCTCTGTCCCGGTTCATGTCCGGGCCTAGCGCATCCAAAAATATAATCGTGGCTCTCCGGTCCCGGATCTCACTTCGTTCGTCCGGGATGACTAGTCAGAGGTACAAATGCCTTCCTCTCCATAGTCATCCCGGCCGCAGGCGAAGCCGGAGAGCCGGGACCGGCGAGCCAAGGCCTCTCCTTACCGGTTCAATTCCTCATACAGATCTCGCCATTCCGGGTTCATCTTTTCAATCAGATCGAACTTCCATTGCCGTCTCCAGCGTTTGATCTGCTTCTCCCGCTGGATCGCCTCTTGCAGATCCGCATGTTCCTCGTACCAGACCAGACTTTTCACCCTATATTTCGACGTGAAACCGGGAATGAGATCATAGCGATGTTCATATACCCGTCGAGGCAGATCAGTGGTCACGCCTGTGTAGAGCGTTTCATACGGTTTCGACGCAAGGATATAGACCCACGCGGGCAAGCTTGTTTGATCTCCTGTTTTACTGAGGAAAGCCCTTGGCTCTCCGGTCCCGGATCTCACTGCGTTCGTCCGGGATGACTATTGATAGGTTGTACTAAGCCCGGAGAGCCATGGAATTTCGTTCAGTTCGTCACTCCACGATCTCCGCCGTCTCGACGACCGCGTGGAACAGCACGTCGGCACCGGCCTTGGCCCAGTCCCTGGTGATCTCTTCCGCCTCGTTGTGGGACAGGCCGTCGACACAGGGGCACATGATCATGGCGGTCGGGGCGACCTTGTTGATCCAGCAGGCGTCGTGGCCGGCGCCGGAAATGATGTTCCGGTGCGAATAACCGAGCCGTTCGGCGGCGTTGCGGACCGCCGTCACGCAGCCCTCATCGAAGGTCACCGGGTCGAAGCCGCCGACCTTCTCGAATTCCACGCCGAGCCCCATGTCGTCGCAGATTTTCTTCGCCCCTTCCTTGAGGCGCTTTTCCATGTCCTGGATGACGGCAAGGTCGGGTGAACGGAAGTCGACGGTGAAGACCACCTTGCCCGGGATCACGTTGCGCGAATTCGGATAGACGTCGATGTGGCCGGCAGCCCCTACGGCGTGCGGTTTGTGCGACCAGGCGATTTCGTCGACCAGTTCCAGGATACGCGCCATGCCGAGGCCGGCGTTCTTGCGCATGGGCATGGGCGTGGAGCCGGTGTGGCTATCCTTGCCGGTCACGGTCACCTGCGTCCAGGACAGGCCCTGACTGTGGGTGACGACACCGATGTCCTTGCCTTCGGCTTCCAGGATCGGTCCCTGTTCGATGTGCAGTTCGAACATGGCGTGCATCTTGTCCTTGCGGGCGCCGACTTCCTCGTCGCCCACCCAGCCGATGCGCTTCAACTCGTCACCGAATGTCTTGCCTTCCGCATCTTCCCGGTCATAGGCCCAGTCCTGGGTATGGACGCCGGCGAAAACCCCGGAGGCGAGCATGGCCGGCGCAAAGCGCGTGCCTTCCTCATTGGTCCAGTTGGCGATCACGATCGGATGTCTGGTCTTGATGCCCAGATCGTTCATGGAACGAACCGCCTCCAGCGCGCCGAGCACGCCGAGCACGCCGTCGTATTTGCCGCCGGTGGGCTGGGTGTCCAGGTGCGAGCCCATATAGACGGGTAGGGCGTTCGGATCGGTTCCCGGTCGGGTCATGAACATGTTGCCCATGGTGTCGACGCCCATGGTCATGCCTGCCTCTTCGCACCATTTCTGGAACAGCTTGCGGCCTTCGCTGTCGGCATCGGTCAGGGTCTGACGGTTGTTGCCGCCGGCAACGCCCGGGCCGATCTTGGCCATTTCCATCAGGCTGTCCCACAGCCGGTCGGCGTTGATACGCAGGTTTTCACCCGGAGCTGCCATTGTCACGTCTCCTGCTTGAGTTCGATTTCCACGAAGGACATCGGCTTGTCCCCGTTGTTGATGACATTGTGTTCGACGCCGATCGCGCGCTTGTAGGCCATGCCCGCAGGCACCATGGATTCCCGGCTGCCGCCCGGTTCTTCCAGAAGCATGGGACAGTCCGTCACCGCGGTGATGACGTAGTCCATCTGATGCTTGTGCCATCCGGTCTCCGCACCGGGGGCGAAATCGAACCTGGTCACCCGGACGCTTTCGTCTTCAAGAAGAAGTTCAGACGTTGCCTGCGGTCGCGTCATGATCGTTCCTTGTCAGTCCATGCTCGGGAAGGTGTAGACCGCGCCTTCCTTGATGCCCGCGGGCCAGCGGGTGGTCACGGTCTTCAGCCGCGTGTTGAAACGCACGCCTTCCGGACCGTAGATCGAATGATCGCCGAACAGCGACCGTTTCCAGCCGCCGAAGGAAAAGTAAGCGACCGGAACCGGGATCGGCACGTTGATGCCGACCATGCCGACCTCGATCCGGTCGGCGAAGGCACGCGCCGCGTCGCCGTCGCGAGTGAAGATCGCCGTGCCGTTGCCGTATTCGTGGTCGTTGATCAGGGAAAGCGCCTCCTCGTAACCGGAGGCCCGGACGACCGAGAGCACGGGACCGAAGATCTCTTCCTTGTAGATGGTCATGTCCTTCGTGACCCGGTCGAACAGCGTGCCGCCGACGAAATAACCGTTCTCGTAGCCCTGGAGGGAAAAGCCGCGGCCGTCGACGAGAAGCTCTGCTCCTTCCTTTTCCCCCTGGTCGATGTAACCCAGTACCTTGCGCTTGTGCTGCTCGGTCACGACCGGACCCATTTCCGCATCGCTGTCGGTGGCCGGGCCGATCTTCAGGGCCTGGACCCGGGGGATCAGCTTTTCGACCAGCTTGTCGGCGGTCTTTTCGCCGATCGGCACGGCGACGGAAACCGCCATGCAGCGCTCGCCAGCGGAGCCGTAGCCGGCACCCATCAGCGCGTCGGCGGCCTGGTCCATGTCGGCGTCCGGCATGACGATCATGTGGTTCTTGGCGCCGCCGAGCGCCTGGACCCTTTTGCCGTGGGCGGTCCCGGTCGAATAGACGTATTCGGCAATCGGCGTGGAACCGACGAAAGAGACGGCCTTCACGTCCGGATGGGTCAGGAGCACATCGACGGCTTCCTTGTCGCCATGGACCACGTTCAGCACGCCGTCCGGAAAGCCCGCTTCCTTGAAGAGTTCATAGACCACCATCACGGCGGAGGGATCACGCTCCGACGGCTTCAGGATGAACGTGTTCCCGCAGGCGACCGAGATCGGATACATCCACAGCGGCACCATGGCCGGGAAATTGAACGGCGTGATGCCGGCGACCACGCCGAGCGGCTGGCGGTCTGAATAGCTGTCGATGGCCGGTCCCACGTTGCGGGCGAATTCGCCCTTGAGCAGGGAAGGGATGCCGCAGGCATATTCCACCACCTCGATGCCGCGCGCCACTTCACCGAGCGCATCGTCGTGGGTCTTGCCGTGTTCCTTGGAGATCGCCCTGGCGATCCTGTCCGCATTGGCCGTCAGAAGTTCCTTGAACTTGAACATCATGCGCGCACGCTTGAGCGGCGGGGTGTCCCGCCACTCCGGGAACGCTGCCTTGGCGACCGCGATGGCCTCTGCCACCTCGGCGGCACTGGAAAGGCCCAGTTCCGCGGACTGTTCGCCGGTTGCCGGATTGTAGACGGCAGCCACGCGTCCGGAGTTGGAGGCGACCTCCCTGCCGCCGATGGCATTGTTGATGCGTTCCATTTTGTTGTCTTTCTTGTGCGTTTAGTCGATGGCGTTGAGGACAGAGCGCAGGATCGAGAACAGTTCGTCGATCTGGTCCTTCGAAATGATCAGCGGCGGAGACAGCGCGATGATATCGCCGGTGGTACGGATCATCAGACCGTCCTCATAGGCCTTGAGGAATGCGGAGAAGGCGCGCTTGGTGGGCTCACCCGCGATCGGCTCAAGCTCGATCGCGCCGATCAGACCGAGATTGCGGATATCGATCACATGCGGGCAGTCCTTGAGCGAGTGCAGGGCGTCTTCCCAGTACTGGGAGAGTTCCGCCGCGCGGGTGAGCAGGCCTTCCTCTTCGTAAGTATCCAGCGTCGCAAGAGCAGCGGCACAGGCGATCGGATGGGCCGAGTAGGTATAGCCGTGGAACAGCTCGATCATGTGTTCCGGCCCGGTCATGAACGCCTGGTAGATGTCGGAGGAACAGAAGACCGCACCCATCGGGATCACGCCGGAGGTGATGCCCTTGGCGGTGGTGACCAGATCCGGGGTGACGCCGAAGAAGTCGGTGGCGAACGGAGACCCCAGTCGGCCGAAGCCGGTGATGACCTCATCGAAGATCAGCAGGATGCCGTGCTGGTCGCAGATGTCACGCAGGCGCTTCAGATAGCCCTTGGGCGGGATCAATACGCCGGTGGAGCCGGCAACAGGCTCGACGATCACGGCCGCGATAGTAGAGGGGTCGTGGAGCTGGATGATCCGGATCAGTTCCTCGGCATATTCCGCGCCATGCTCCGGCTCGCCGCGGGTGAAGGCGTTGCGGGAGATGTCATGGGTATGGGGCAGATGGTCGACGCCGGTGAGCATGGTGCCGAAGGTGCGCCGGTTGGCGACGATGCCGCCGACGGAAATACCGCCGAAACCGACACCGTGATAGCCGCGCTCACGGCCGATCAGCCGGGTGCGTGTTCCCTGGCCGATGGCGCGCTGGTAGGCAAGCGCGATCTTCAGCGCCGTGTCGACGCTTTCGGAACCGGAATTGGTGAAGAAGACATGGTCGAGCGGCGCCGGCATCAGAGCCGCCAGCCGGGCCGCCAGTTCGAAGGCCTTCGGATGGCCCATCTGGAACGCCGGCGCGTAGTCCAGTTCGGCCACCTGGTTCTGGACGGCTTCCACGATCTTCGGACGGCCGTGACCCGCATTGCAGCACCAAAGGCCGGCGGTTCCATCCAGCACCTGCCGGCCGTCGCCGGTGGTGTAGTGCATGTCCTTGGCCCCGACGAACATGCGCGGGTTCTTCTTGAACTGCCGGTTTGCCGTGAACGGCATCCAGAAGGCTTCGAGATTGTTTGTGCCCGATACCGGGGCTGCGGTGGATGCCGAATTCGACATGTGTCCTCCTTGCCGTCCTTGTTCCTGGACGGCGACGTTGCTGGCGCCATGGGCACCGGGTAAATCACCGGCACGCACCTGAGGAACGCGTCGGATCAATAAGCACGTTCGCATCAGCCATGCGGGAAATCCACCCGGGCCGTTCCCGTTTTTTGCATCTCCGGACGGTTTGTCTCCGCTGCTCCGGGGATACGGTTGTCTCTGGACCGGGTAACTCTTGAAATCACCCGATAGACCGGTTTTTCCGGCTTGTTGTTTCAGATCCGCAAATCAGCCAGTCTTGCCGTTCCCGCCCCCCGTTGCTACGGAAGTGGAAGAAACACAAACCTGACCAAACGGTCAAATCAACGTTATGAAGACTTGACCAATCGGTCAAGATGAGAATTCAATCGGCATGATGAATTTGTGATCACGTGAAGCCCTTGCAGAAACCGACCAGCCGAACCGCGGCCCGCGCCGAAAACGAACGCCTCATTCTCGAGGCGGCCGAAGCCGTGTTTGCCGAGCATGGGTTCAAGGGAGCGACCACGGGGCAGATCGCGGACCGGGCAGGGATCCCGAAGGCCAATCTGCACTATTATTTTCCCACAAAGGAATCGCTCTACCGCCAGGTAGTGGAAAACATTTTCCAGATCTGGCTGGATGCGGCCAACACCTTTGACGATTGCGACGATCCGGAAGTGGCCCTGACCAGTTACATCAACGCCAAGATGGATATCTCCCGGCGCCATCCGATGGGTTCCAAGGTCTGGGCCAATGAAATCCTGCACAAGGCGCCGGTGATCCAGGACTACCTCGAAACCACGCTGGACGAATGGACCGAAAGCCGGATCGCCGTCATCGAGCGCTGGATACGGGAAGGGAGGATGGCGCCGGTCGATCCGCGAACGCTGCTCTACATGATCTGGGCGACGACCCAGCACTACGCCGATTTCAACCACCAGATCGAAACATTGAATGCAGGAAAGCCCTTGAGCGACGAACAGTTTGAAACGGCGAAGAAGACAGTCGTCGGCATTATTCTAGCCGGGGTCGGAATACATCCGGGCGGCAAGGGGGCAGGGGCATGAACAAGCGACGCAAATCCGAAAAGCCGGTTCGTCTCAGCCGTATCCAGGAAATGAACCGGAGCCGGATCATCGAAGCGGCCCTGGGAGAATTTTCCCGGTTCGGCTATTCCGGCGCCACCATCGACAAGATCTCCGCTGCAGCCGGCATGTCGAAATCAAACCTGCTTTATTATTTCTCATCAAAATCAGATGTTTATGAAGCAGTCTTGGAGCATATTCTCGACGTTTGGCTGGCCCCGCTCCGGACGCTGGATCCGGAGGGCGATCCCGCAAGTGAATTGGCCGCCTACATTAGACAAAAGATGAGAATGTCAGCAGAACGTCCTGAAGCATCGAGACTTTTTGCGAATGAGGTGATGCAAGGAGCACCCCAGATCAGGGACGTTCTGGAAAAGGACCTGAAAAACCTCGTCACCGAAAAATCCAAGGTCATCGAGCAGTGGATCGAGGCCGGCAAGATCCGCAAGATCGTGCCCGTGCACCTGATTTTCACGATCTGGGCGACCACCCAGCACTATGCGGATTTCGACAGCCAGATCCGCGCCCTGACAGGAACCGGACTGGAAGACCCTGCATTTTTCGAGGAAGCGGAAAACGCTGTCTGCAGCCTGATCCTGAACGGGCTCGGGCTTGAGTGGCCGAGGAAGCAGACGACGTCATGAGCGACCGTGAGCAGGACCCGGGCGAGAAGCAACGCATCCCCGTCACCGGGCGTTTCTATATCCTGCCTGACGACCTGCACGAGGATTTCATTCGGGCGTCCGGCCCGGGCGGTCAGAACGTCAACAAGGTCTCGACCGCGGTTCAGTTGCGCTTCGATCTGGACGGCAACACGACCCTGCCGGAGGATGTCAAGACGCGGGCAGCCGCGCTGGCCGGCAGCCGCCTGACCCAGGGCGGTGAAATCGTGCTTCAGGCGGACCGGTTCCGGACCCGCGAGCGCAACCGCGAGGATGCGCTGAACCGGCTCTTGGAACTGCTGCGCAAGGCCTTTGAAAAGCCGAAACCCCGCAAGGCCACCAGACCTACGCTGGCGTCCAAGAAACGGCGTCTCGACACCAAAAAGAAACGCGGCGCCGTCAAGAAAATGCGGGGCAGGGGCGCCGCAATCGATTGAGACGACCGCTGCCCCTGCGACGAGCCAAATCTGACTTAATGATGGGGCGACATGCCCTCGGCGATCGCCAGATGATGGGCCTGATGATGCGCGCCCAGGGTCATGACGCCGATAAAGCCGAGCGCATGCAATTTCGTCAGGTCGGCCGGATCCGCCACTGTCACGGTTAGAACCGCGCCATCAACACTGTCTTCGGCGGTATAGCTGAACCCGGCGACCCCGTTCATCGTCGCCGCATGCGCCTTGACCATGCGCCGGATCGACTCCTTGACCTCTCCGGATCCGGTGACCGTGAACCGGTAACCGTTGTCGACGGGCGTGGCCTCGGCCTTGGCATGAAGGGTCACGTTGTTCATGTCGATCAGGTGCGCGCGCAAAGCCGGAATATTGACCTTCGACCAGTCCGTTTCCGGATCGGCGGCGAGCAGGTTCACGATTTCCTGGATCGCGGCGAAGGCGCCCTGGCCGGGTTCAGTGGGCGTTTGCTGAGTTTGCATGCCGGTAGCTTGCATCCCGGTCCCGGCGTTGTGCTGCATCTGGTGATCGTGGCCCATATGGCCGCCGGTCTCCATCTGCGCGGCTTGTGTCGTCACCGGTGCAATAAGCAGGGTTGCGGCGAGGGCGTATCGGATCATTGAAGCACTCCGGTGTTGTCTGTCTTGTCGATTTATCTTGCCAGAACAAACCCGCATCCAACATGATAGCGATCATGTCATTCGTCGAAAACGATCTCTTCGGAGGCCTCGCCAGCCAGAAACGGCGGTTCGAACCGGGCGGGTACCTGTTCCATAGAGGCGATCCGGTCCAGAGCCTGTTTCGTGTCGTCGAAGGAGAGGTCCAACTGGTCCGGCACCAGGAAGCAGGGGCCATGATTGTCCTGCAACGGGCAATGCCCGGTGATGTGGTTGCCGAGGCGTCCTTGTTTGCCGCCAGCTATCATTGCGACGCGGTGACCCGGATTGAAGCCATCGTCGAAATCGTGTCGAGAGACGCCTTTCTTACGCATTTTCGGCACGCCCCTGATTTTGCGGAAACCTGGGCCGCGAGGCTCGCGCGCGAAGTCCAGGTCATGCGGCTGCAGAACGAGATCCTGTCGCTGAAAACGGTTCGGGAACGGCTCCAAGCCTGGCTGGCATGGCACGGCGATTTGCCGGCGAAAGGCGAGTGGGTCCAGCTCGCCCGCCAGATCGGCGTCAGCCCGGAAGCGCTCTATCGCGAAATAGGAAAACAGCGTGCCCGGTCCTGAGTCGCCCTTGGCAACGATTTGAAATTTTCAGGAATAGTCCTCTGCGAGGTCGGCAGTTGTCCGTTTGCCGATGTCATCATAATGCTGGTCCATCCATTCCCGCGCGGCATTCCGGCCGATCTCCTTGAGTTCCGTCAGGAACGCCCATTCGGCATTGACCTTTGACGAAGCCTGAAGCGGCTTGAGCGCGTCGGCCGTGATGCGGTGAAGGTGCACTTTCATATACTCGTCCGGAGATAGTTTGCCGTCCTCGATCAACCGGCTGACGAAGTCGATGGCCCGCAGCTCTCTCAACAGGGTGGAATTGAAGGTGATTTCGTTCAAACGGTTCAGGATCTCGCGGGCCGTTTTCGGCGTCTCGCGCCGGTGCACCGGGTTGATCTGGATGAGGACCACGTCCGGCGTATCCGTGTGGTAGAACAACGGATAAAGCGGCGGATTACCCATATAGCCGCCATCCCAATAGGGCTCGCCATCGATCTCCACAGCCTGGAATATATGCGGCAGGCAGGCTGAGGCCATGACCGCGTCCAGGGTGACATCCTTTTCCCGGAAGACACGGATCTTGCCGGTATGCACATTCGTGGCCGCGACGAACAGCTTCAGCGCGGAACAATGGTGAACCCGGTCGAAGTCGACGACCTTGTCGACGACGTCGCGCAGCGGATTGATGTTCAGCGGATTGAATTCATAGGGAGAGGCAAAGCGCGACAGTAGATCGAAGGCCAGGAAGCTCGGCGAGAAATCCAGGCTCCACTGGCCAAGGGCAATATCGATCGGCGAACGCTTGATCGGGCTCAGAAAGGATTGCCGGCTAACCTCGCGCCAGAAGGTCTCCAGATAGGCGCGGGCGCCGTCTTCACCACCGGCTTCCATTCCGGCAGCCAACACGACCGCGTTCATGGCGCCCGCTGACGTGCCCGAGATGCCATCGATGACGAACCGTTCGTCCTGGAGCATCCAGTCGAGCACGCCCCAGGTAAAGGCGCCATGGGCGCCGCCACCTTGAAGAGCGAGATTGATCCGTTTGGCGGGTTGCTTTCGGGGAGCCATGAAAATCCGATGCGGTCTGACCAAAACCCTTCAAAGCCGGAAGGGTATACCGCCGTATTTCCGCCGTCTATCGGGAAGAAGGGAACGCCTGCCTTTGCATCAGTCTAATTCGCATAATATATATTATGGAACTTATTGAGATAGGCACTTTAGCGCAGGTTTCTGCGGGATACCGCACGCCCTTTCAGACGGATCTCGGCAGATCGCACCGTCATTCGCCGTTGCTCGCATCATACGCCTGCTGCGCAGCCTCGACGCAATCGATGTTCTCGCCGACCCACGTCATCAGATGACGGATCGGCTCGAGCAGCGACCGGCCCAGCTCGGTCAACTCGTACTCCACATGCGGCGGAACCGACGGATAAACCGTCCGCGACACCAGTCCGTTCCGTTCCAGACCGCGCAGCGAGAAAGTCAGCATTCTTTGCGAAATGCCGTTGATCCGGCGTTTCAGCTCGCTGAAGCGCATCGGACCGTTAGCCAGGATGCTGACGATCAGCAATGTCCATTTGTCACCGATACGGGCCAGGATCGGCGTAATCCGCTTGCAGCCACCGGTCACATGCATGTGCCCAAGATCCAGTTCTGTGCCTTCTTGCATTGCAGCATTCCGGTAATTAATTGTTCCTAAGTATCCGTTTTATACCAAAAGGAGCGAAAAGCCATGGCCCTACATCTGCAAGTCATCCTCGCCAGCACCCGACCGGGCCGCAAAGGCCCTGAAATCGGACGCTGGTTTGCTAAATATGCAAGCAATAACAGTGATTTCGAGATAGATGTTGTAGATCTTTCCGAATTCGATTTGCCTGTTTTCGACGAGCCGCACCATCCGGTCATGCAGAAATACGAGCATGACCATACCAAGCGCTGGAGCGAAACGATCGACAAGGCGGATGCCTATGTGTTCGTGACACCCGAATATGATCACACGGCACCGGCATCGCTGATCAACGCTCTGACCTATCTCTCGAAGGAGTGGAACTACAAGCCGGCCGGTTTCGTGTCTTACGGCGGCGTATCGGGCGGATTGCGCGCGGTGCAGTCGCTCAAACCGATGATGAGCGCCCTGAAGCTTGTTCCGCTCCCGGAAGCGGTGACGGTTCCCGGTTTCACGGAATTCCTGGGCGAAAGCGGCTTCGATGCCAACGAGTTGCACGAAAAGGGCGCCGCGGACATGCTGGCGGAACTCGGCAAATGGGCCGGCGCTCTGAAGGGCATCCGTACCCCGGTGGCGGATAAGGCCAACCAGGCAGCCTGAGGCCTCAAACGGCTGCGGATGTCGCCTCCCCGTCGTCCGCAGCATCGATCACCTTCCGCGCGATGTCGTAGGAATAACCGGCCCGGCACAGGGCCGCCATGTCCTTCTCGCGGCGCTCCTCGCGCTGACCGCGGGTCCGCCAGGGACCAAGCTTCCGCCGGCGCGCATAGGTTTGAGCGGCTTCCAGATCCGATGTGTTGTCCTGGTCGACTACGGTTGCGATCAGATCGCGATCGACACCCTTGGAGGCAAGCGTCGCCTCGATCTGCCGTTTGGAGCGGCCACGGCGGCGCAGTCCTGCCAGTTTGGTTTCCGCATAAGTCCTGTCGTCGACCATTCCGGCGCGCCGGCATTTTTCCACGACCTGGTCGACAATCTCGCGAAATTCCTCGGGCGCTCTGCCATTGGCCGTCGCCGCCCGTTTGACCTTTCGGGTCAGGACTTTGCGCAGGTTTTCAAGAGACGATGAATAGCGGTCCAGATAGTGGATTGCCGCTCTTGTCAGACGGTCTTCCGTCGGCAGCCTGTATTTTCTTTGGGCGCCACGGTCCCGCCGGCCGCTCCGGCCGTCGGTTTCGTCTGTTGGCTTAGCCTGTTCCACCATCCGCCCAGCCTACAAACGACCGGCCGGATTCGCTAGTGGCCGCCACCACCGCCGCCGGCTGCAGCGGGCTTTTCGACCAGCACAAGAGCCAGGACCAGTCCGATGAACAGGGTCGTCAGGAGCAGGAAGACATCGGCGAACGACATGACGATCGCCTCACGGGTCACCATGCCCGACACGGCCTTCAGGCCGGCGGTGTCGGCCAGGTTACCGAGCGCGGAATAGGCATGGCTCATCATGGCCATGGTTTCATTGACCACCGGTCGGGACCAGTTGATGCTTTCCGCCAGGCGGGCGTAATGGAAGTCCTGCCGGCTTGTCAGCATCGTGCCGATGATCGCGAGGCCGACCGCGCCGCCCAGGTTCCGGGTCAGATTGAACAGGCCCGAGGCATTCTTGATCATGGCCGGCGGCAGGACGCCGAGGGCGATGTTGTTGATCGGCACCATGCAGATCATCAAGGAGCAACCGCGCAGGATCTGCGGCAGAAACAGCTCCCAGTAGTCCCAGTCATGGGTCAGCCCGCTCACCATCCAGGTGCCGAGGCCGAAACCGGTGAAGCCGATCGCCATCATCACCCGCGGATCCATCATGCGCATCATCCGTCCGGCAAGCGGGGCCGTCAGGAACATTGCCGCACCGGAAACGAACATGGTCTCGCCGATCTGCAGCGAACTGTAGTCGCGTACCGCACTGAGATAGACCGGATAGAGATAGGTCAGTCCGTATAGGCCGATCCCCATCGTGAAGCTGAAAATGCAGCCGATGGTGAAGTTCCGGTTGGAAAAGGCCCTGAGATCGACCACCGGTTCCCGCACCGTGAAAACCCGCCAGAAAAACACCGTGGCGCCGATGAGTGCCGCCAGGCTGAACAGAAGAATTTTTTCGCTCTGGAACCAGTCCTCGCCGGACCCCTCCTCCAGAACGAATTCCAGCGACCCCAGAAAGACGGCCATGGCGGCAAAGCCGATCCAGTCGAAATGTTCAAACAGGGACCAGTCCGGCTTATCGAAATCGATCAGCGAGATAGCGGCAATGGTGACGAAGATGCCGGGTATGACATTGATCAGGAACAACCAGTGCCAGGAGGCGAGTTCCGTCAGATATCCGCCGAGCGTGGGGCCGACCGTCGGCGCAAGCGTCGCCACAAGGCCGATAATGGGCGAAACAACGCTGAATTTCTCGCGCGGGAAGATCGTGTAGGCCGAGGCGAAAACCGTCGGGATCATCCCACCGCCGATGAAGCCCTGCAGCGCGCGCCAGACGATCATTTCCTCGATCGTCGACGCGGTGGCGCACATCATGCTCATGAGGGTAAAGCCCGCCGCCGACATGGCAAACATCCAGCGTGTCGAGAGCATCCGCGACAGATATCCGGAAAGCGGTATCATGATCACTTCCGCAATCAGATAGGCCGTCTGGACCCAGGCAATATCGTCCTGGGATGCGCTCAGCCCCGCCTGGATTTCCGGCAGGGACGCAGACACGATCTGAATATCCAGAATGGCCATGAACATGCCGAAAACCATGCACAGGAAGGTGAACAGCCTGCGCCCGGTGATGACCTGAACCGGATAGTCTTGGGAAGAGGCGCTTGCCATGTCGGGGCGGCCCTTACTGCCGAAGCGCCAATTCGGCACCGTCAGATGCGGGGGACCCGGTGCGCGTGTCGACTTCGACAATCACGGACATTCCCGCGCGCAAGGGGTGTGTCCTCGCATCATCCGGATCGACTTCGATCTTCACCGGAACCCGTTGAACGACCTTGGTGAAGTTTCCTGTCGCGTTTTCGGACGGCAGCAGGCTGAAGACCGAGCCTGTCGCCGGTGAAATGCTTTTCACCCGGCCGGTCAGGACCTGACCCGGATAGGCGTCCACGGACATGGATACTTCCGCGCCCGGATAAATCTTGCCGAGCTGGGTTTCCTTGAAGTTGGCATCCACATGGGCTTCGCTGATCGGCACAATCGCGGCAACGCGGCTGCCGGCCTGCAGGAACGACCCGACCTGTGCGGCACGGTTCCCAAGGATACCGTCGACCGGCGCTCTCACGATCGTAAACCCAAGGTCCCTCTTGGCCTTTTCCAGCGCGGTCTCGGCCGCCTTGACGGCCTGAACCGCTTCCTGCTTCTGGCTCTTCAGGACCTCGACATTGGCTTTCGCCAGATCGATGGCGGCCGCAGCCTTCTGAACGTTCGCATCTGCACTTTTCTGCGCCGTACGCGCGGAATCGAGGCTCGCCTGGCTGACGACATTGTTGACCGTCAGCTTGGACCGGCGCTCATAGGTCAGATCGGTATCTTCCTTGGCGGCTTGTGCCGCAAGCAGGCCTGCCTGCGCTTCGCTGATGGAGACCTCGCCGGCCTTGATCTGGTCCGAAATCCGGTCGACCGTCGCCTTGGCGGACGCCAGGCTGTTGCGGGCGGCCTCGACGGCCAGGCGGTAGTCGCCATCGTCGATGCGGAACAGGACATCCCCTGCTTTCACATAGGCGTTGTCATCCCGCTCTACCGAAGAGACATAGCCCGACACCTTGGACAGAATGACCGTGATATCGGCATTCACATAGGCATCGTCGGTGGTTTCAATGAACCGGCCGTGGGTCCACCATGCGTGCCCCTCATAGGCGCCCCCGGAGAGCGCGGCAGCAAGAAGCACCAGCAGGATAACCCTGCGCCTTGCCTTCTTCTTCGGCTTCGCCGGGACGGGGGCGGCCGTCTTGGCATCAGCGGGCTTTACGGCATTGCTGGACGTCGCAGGCTCTGCCGCCGCAGCGGGTGCCTCGGCATCTTGTGTCTCTGTGCTCACAGATAAATACCTTTTTCGTCATTTCCGAACGATAGTCAGCCCTTCGAAAAAATATTGACTGAACGGTTCGGTCAATACTATATACGCAATTGAATTGTGCGGCGCAATCGGCTGAACCAAAATTTTTTGGAGGCTTGAACGACAGGTGGCGCGGCACTGCTTCGGCTTCGCTTTATTCCGGCAATTTGAGACGGTAGACTTGGCGAACCTGTTTCCGCGCTGTCATACACCCAACGAATGGACCGCCGTGACGTGACCCAACTTGACGAAACCCTGGACGAAAAGACCACTCCCCGCCCGGATACGGCCAAATGCCGGCAGATCCTGAACGGTGCACGCGAGGTATTCCTGTCCCACGGCTATGACGGCGCCTCCATGGACCAGATCGCCAGGACGGCCGGCGTATCCAAGGGAACGCTCTACGTCTATTTTCCCGGCAAGGAAGCCCTGTTCCGCGAACTGATCCTGAAAGACCGGATGAAACAGGCGGAGGCTCTTCTCGACTGCGCCGCCGGCGAAGGCAATTTGCACGATTCCCTGACCAAGATCGGCCGTGTTTTCATCGAACAGATGTTCAATGCCGAGAGGCTGTCGACGATCCGCATGGTCATCGGAGCGATCGAGAAATTTCCCGAATTCGGTGTCCTGCTTTATGACGCCGGCCCGAAGAAGGGCATGGAAACCTTCAGCCGCTTTCTGGAAAAATACGTCGAAAGCGGCGAACTGACCTGCCCCGACACGGAGCTGGCCGCCTGCCAGTTCATGGATCTGTGCAGCTCGCGGATCGGAAAAAGAGCCATGTTCCACCCTGGCCAGTTGCCGGATCAGGATGAAGTCAATGCGAACGTTGAATCCGCGGTGCGGATGTTCCTGGCAGCTTACGGAACGGACAAGTCAAAACCCTGAGCGGGTCTCGTTTCAGGATTTCAGGCCTTGGCCTCAATCCGCATGCCGTCATAGGCTGGAACGATGTGGTTCGGCAGTTCCCCGCACAAGGTGGCGTAATCCATGTCATTGTGCAGGTTCGTCAGAACGGCTTTCTTCGGCTTCAGATAATCGATCCACGCCAGGGCATCATCCAGCGAGAAATGGCTCGGATGCGGCGTGCGGCGCAGTGAATCCACGATAAAGACATCCAGATCGGAAAAGCCCGCATGGGACTTTTCCATGATATCCGACACATCTGGAAGATAGGCGATCCCGCCGACCCTCAGGCCGAGCGACTTGATTTCCCCGTGTTCGACTTCCAGGGGCAGAAACCGGATCGGACCGCCTGCCCCGCCGATTACGCATTCCTTGTCGGCCACGAGTTCGTGCCGCTCAAGGATCGGGGGATAAGAGGACCCGTGCGGCGTCCGGAAGCAATAGTCGAAGGCGGTGAGCGCCCTTTGATAGGTATGGGCATCCATATAGACCGGCATGCGCTGGCGATGCCGGATCGTCAGCGCGCGCAGATCGTCGATCCCGTGCAGATGATCCGCATGCGGGTGGGTATAGAGAACCGCATCCAGATGCTGTACATCGGCATCCAACAGCTGCTGACGAAGGTCGGGGCCCGTGTCGATCAGAACGGAAGTCTTGCCATTCTCGTCAACCTGTTCGACCAGGATGGAACAGCGCCTGCGCCGGTTTTTCGGTTCATTCGGGTCGCATGCCCCCCAGTCATTGCCGATCCGGGGGACGCCGCCTGAAGATCCGCAGCCGAGGATGGTGACCATCAGTTTGCTGCTCATCCGGCGCTCACCTGCAGACTTGCCGGTTTGGGCACTTTCGAAAACAGCCGGAAGAAATTCTCGGTCGTCTGCGCCGCCATTTCCTCGAAGGAAACGCCCCGGGTTTCGGCGAGAACCGCAGCGGTCATCGCGGTATAGGCCGGTTCATTGCGCTTGCCCCTCTTGGGCTGCGGCGCAAGGTAAGGCGCGTCGGTCTCGACCAGCAGCCGGTCGGCCGGCAACTCCCTGGCAATTTCCCGCAGGTCTTCGGAACGCTTGAAGGTCAGGATCCCGGAAAAGGACACGTAAAGTCCAAGTTCGATCCCGGTCAGGGCAAGCTCCCGTCCGGAAGAAAAGCAGTGCAGAAGGGCCGGGAAGGCCCCCTTCCCCATTTCCTCGCGCAGGATTGCCGCCATGTCGTCATCGGCGTCGCGGGAATGAATGACGAGCGGCAGGCCGGTCTTGCGCGCCGCTTCGATATGGACGCGAAGCCCTTCAGCCTGCGCGTCGCGCGGCGCCTTGTCGTAGAAGTAGTCGAGCCCCGTTTCGCCGACCGCAACCACCTTGGGGTGATCGGTGAGTGCAATGATCTCCTCGACCGGTATCCCCCGTTCTTCGCCGGCGTTGTGCGGGTGGGTGCCGACCGAGCAATAGACATTGTCATAGGCTTCTGCGACGGCCCGGACCTGATCGAATTTCCGGATCCGGGTGCAGATCGTCACCATCAGATCGACGCCCGCCTCGTGGGCGCGGGCGATCAGTTCGTCCCGTTCGCCGTCGAAATCGGGAAAATCAAGGTGGCAGTGGCTGTCGACAATCATGAATACGGGCTTGTGGGTTGTGAGGACGTATGAACCGCCTGCTTCGGTAGCCGCATGCAGCTCAAGACGCAAGTAGGTTGCGATGCAAACACATCAAGAGCCGCCCTTGAACACAAGGCCCCAGCGTAACGCACCCGGCGCAATTCATCCCACCCAATCGCTCTAAAGCAGACCGTTTTCCTCAAGCACCTTGCGGGCCACCCGGAAACACTCCATGGCCTGCGGAACGCCGCAATAAATTCCGATCACGTGAACGATCGCCCGGATTTCCTCTTTCGAAACCCCATTGTTGAGCGCACCGCGGCAATGGGTTTCCCATTCATGCATCTTGCCGAGCGCGCCGATCATGGCGAGGTTCATCATGGACCGGGTCTTTGCATCGATGGTCTCGTCGCCCCAGCCGAATCCCCAGCACCAGGCGGTCATCGCCTCCTGGAACGGAAGGTTGAAATCGCCGGCGTTTTCAAACGCCTTGTCGACATAGTCGGCGCCGAGCGTTGCCCTGCGCTTTGCCAGTCCTTTTTCGAAAAGATCCTGATTCATAATCCCTCCCCTTTTACCATACGTCACGCCGGTTGGCGGCCATGGTGTCAGGTTAGTCGGATTCGGGTGCGAGTGCCGGTTATTTCACGACAAGGAACTCCAACCGCGGACGCACCCGATTGTGCGTCTGCGGAGGGGTGTCGGGCCTTTCAAGCGCCCGCGGATCAGGTTACGGCCGCTTCGCCGCTGTCAGTCTTTCACGCACTCGTTGCAAACGGTGCCTGAATTGACCGGCGCGGTATTCTTGCAGCTCCAGCCTACGCCGCAGTCGGCATTCTTCGTGCACTGCCCGCAGAATGCAGCCGCTGCGCTCGGCAGCAACATTACCGGCACGGACGCCAGAACACCGATCCCGGCGGCCCTGGCCATCAGACCAAGTGTCCGGCGCCTGCCTGCCGGGTCGATCGGCGTCGCCTTCAATGACCGTGTCGCCCGGAAGGCGTAGCCGGTCATATGGGCCAGCCACAGGAAGCTCAGCCCGGCCGCAATCAATGCTGTTGTCAGGGAGATGGCAGGATCACTGCCGGCCGACAACGCCAGCACAAAGACACCCCAGGCGCACAGGGCAGAAATGAGCGCCTTTTTCATGCAGCGGTCGCAATGACCGAGATTCCGCAGAATGAACGAAGACTGTTTAGGAGACGTCTGATGCATGATGCCCTCCTGTTGGCTCGAGGGTGGCGGCTGCCGCCACCGCATTCAGATTACCACAAACAGCGGTTCACACCCGCAGTTAGCAGACGAGCTGGTTAGCCTCTGATTAAAACAGCGCCTGCATCACCCGGTCCCGTGTCAGGGGCAGGTCCTGCACGGTAACGCCGAGGGCTGATCGAAGCGCGTTGCCCAGTGCGGCGGCGGTCGGTCCTTGCGAAATCTCCCCACAGCCGAGCGGCGGCTGATCGGGCCGTTCCAGAAGACGAACAGCAACCTCCGGAACTTCGGAGAATTTCAGGATCGGATAGTCGAGCCAGTTTTCGGCGGCGGCCTGGCCGCCTTCCAGCCTGGCGGCTTCCTTCAACGTCCAGCTCATGGACTGAATGATCCCGCCTTCTATCTGGTTAAGGGCACCGTCGCGGCTGATGACCTCGCCGATATCGGCGGTCGCAAAAATGTCGGTGACGCGGATTTCCTGATCGACCTCGACACGGGCCATGACGGCGCAATAGCCGGCCGTATTCTTGTAACGCGCAAACCCCAGGCCCCAGCCGATCCCCTGTCCGCGCGGTTCCCGTCGCCAGGAACCGGCGAAGTCATCGACGGCCTCGATCACGGACTTGGCCCGCTCGTCATGCAAATGTGCAAGGCGAAAGACGATGGGGTCGATGCCGAGCTCCAGGGCAATCTCGTCCATCAACGTCTCAATGGCATAGACATTGGTGTAGGCGCCGAGGCTTCGCAGGGATGACGACCGGTAAGGCAGCGCATGGACGATCCGCTTTGAGACCTCCACATTCGGAATGGCGTAAAGCGGGACCGCGTTTCGATCCGCGCCACCACCGCGGGCAATCGGAATATCCGTTGACGGCGCCGGCGGCATCGGCCTTTCCAGATAGGCTGCGGCCCGCAAATTCGGGGTCCCGTTGACGCTGGGTCGGTTGGCATGGGGGGCGGAATTCACCTCAAGGCGCATGGAGCTGATCTTGCCGTCGTCATCGACAGTAGCCGCGCAACGAGTCACCATGCCCGGCCCCATGGGTGCAGCCTGGAATTCGTCCCGTCGGCTCCAGACCACCTTGACCGGCCGCCCGGGCACCGCACGCGCCATCAGGGCCGCATCGAGCGCCGCATCGTCAGCCCCGTTGTGGCCGTAGCATCCGGATCCCGGACGATGGATCACGGTGATCCCCTCTTCCGGTATCTTGAACACCATGCCGAGGGCTGTCCGCAGCTGATAGACCCCCTGACTGTGGCACCAGACCGATAGGTCGTCCTCCTGCCATTGCGCGACCGCAGCCGACGGTCCGATGGATCCGTGATGCAGATACGGTCGCGACACCGTGGTTTCGAACCATCGTCCCGCCGGTTCGTCGACCGTCCCGGTTTGCACGACAATATCGGCCGGTTCTCTCGACGCTCCGATCGCCTGGATCGCGTCATTCGGCACCTGCGCCCGGTCGACCCATCTGGCCTGCCCCCGAGCCCAACGGGCAGCGGAGATGGCGTCTACTTCCGTTTCAGCGACAATGCCGACAAAACTGCCGTCGCGAACCACAGCCACCACACCGGGCCGGGCTCTCAGCGCCTCCAGATCGAGGTCCTGAAGTTCAGCGGACATGGACGGCGGGTGTACCGGCTTGCCATGGAGCATGCCCGGCCGTTCCATGTCATGAACGAAGGGGGAGCCAACCAGCCGCTCCTTCAGATCGAGGCGAAGCGTATCCGCGCTATGGGCTGTTTCGGCCGCCAGCGGAGCAGCCCATTCGGTAACCGGCCGATCAAGATCCACATCCCCGGCCAGAGTACCGAATTCTAAGTCTGTCGGCTCGCCGTCCCTGAGGATGACCCCATCCGCAAGACACAGATCCGCAGTCTCACAGCCAAGCCTATCCGAAGCTGCTTTAAGCAAGAGATTCCGAAACGCCGAAGCCGCCCATCTGACCGCCTGGCCTCCGCCGGAAACGGACATGCTTCCCGCCGTGAAGCCTTCATTCGGCGTCAGGCCCGTTTGTCCCGCTTCAAAAGCAAGTGCCTCAGGCACGCAACCGAGTTCATCCGCTGCCATCCGGCAGATCGCGGACGCGTTTCCCTGTCCGAGTTCAACCCGCCCGGAAAGCACCGTTATCTCGCCCTCCGGCGAAACCCGGATCCAGTTGCTGATCAGGGGGGCAGCCGTCAGGGGCACCGGAGGTTTGGGCGCAATCATTCGCAGGTCTCCGCCATCACTGCCGCCGCCTGCTCCACCGCCCGAAGGATCCGTGTGTGGGTGCCGCAACGGCAAAGGTTGCCGTCGAGCGCGGCGATGATCTCCGACCGCTCCGGTCGGCTGTTGCGCTCAAGCAAGGCCTTGGCCGCCATGAGGATTCCCGGCAGGCAATAACCGCATTGGGCCGCCTGATGATCGATCGCGGCGTCGATCAGCGGATGTGCCGGGTCGGTGTCGAGGCTTTCGACTGTCTCGACCGCCTTGCCGGCCACAGCCGATACGGGCAGATCGCAGGAAGTCACGGCCGCGCCATCCACAATGACAGTGCAGGCCCCGCAGGCTGCATCGCCGCAACCGAACCGGGTCCCCTTGAGCCCCAGTTCCTCGCGCAAGGCATAGAGAAGCGGAATATCAGCCCCTGTCCGGACCGTCCTGTCCTCTCCGTTCACGCGAAACGTGACGTCTGTGTCAGTCACCCCTGTTCCTCCCGGCGACCTGATTGATTGAAAAAACGGCTAAAGCATCATCCTTTTCGGCTCGCTGATGAGGCTTGCATATGTAGCCAGGAACCGTGCTGCATCGGCTCCGTTGATGACGCGGTGATCGTAGGAGAGATCGAGCGGCACCATGGGTTTCGGCTGGAAGG
>NZ_JABFCZ010000060.1 GCF_014692675.1 Roseibium aggregatum
ATTCTGCCGACTAAAGGACTTCCGCCGCGTCCCAACCCGCTACGACAAGCTCGCCAGAAACTTCCTCTCCGCCGTCGCCCTGGCCGCTCTCGTCGCCTTCTGGCTATGATTGAGTCTGAACCCTAGACTTTGTCAACAGATCCTAGGCATTTTTGGAAGCCAATCACCCCGATAAGGGGGCAATTTTGCATGCCGGTTCACAAATTTGATGGACATGTCCAAGCGGCATGCATATCTTTGGCTGCAATGGATTCGGCTCGATAGACTCTTTTTCGTCAATCGACTTATCTTCTCGTCTCCGCTAAACAATAGCCCATCGCAGTGTGGGGTCAGTTATTCTTCGGAGCGTTTTTCTTGAAGGGCATTATTCTTGCAGGCGGCAGCGGAACGAGGCTTTACCCGCTCACCATGGCCGTTTCAAAACAGATCCTGCCTGTCTATGACAAGCCGATGATCTATTATCCGCTGAGCGTGTTGATGCTTGGCGATATCCGCGAAATCCTAATCATCTCTACACCGCGTGACTTGCCTGTCTTCCAGGACTTGCTCGGCGACGGGTCCGCTTTCGGCCTATCCCTCTCCTATGCTGAGCAGCGCTCCCCCAACGGGCTGGCAGAGGCCTTCATCATAGGTCGGGACTTTGTCGGCAAGGATCCTTGCGCACTCATTCTTGGCGACAACATCTATTATGGTGCGGGCCTGTCTACAATCGCAAGGCGGGCTGCAGCCCAGACCGATGGTGCCACTGTCTTTGCCTATCATGTAGTGGATCCGGAGCGTTACGGCGTCGTTGAGTTCGATCCGCAGACGCGGACGGCGCTCGGCATTGAGGAGAAGCCGATGCAACCCAAGTCGAATTGGGCGGTGACCGGCCTCTATTTTTATGACAATAACGTTCTCGATATCGCGGCGAGTGTAAAACCGTCTCGGCGCGGCGAGCTGGAAATCACGGACGTTAACATGGCTTATTTACAAGCAGGTAAGCTGCGAGTGGAAACGCTGGGCCGAGGCTATGCCTGGCTGGACACTGGCACCGTAGACAGCATGCATGAGGCCTCAGCTTTCGTTCGGACCATTGAACACCGTCAGGGTTTCAAGGTGGCCTGTCTGGAGGAGGTTGCGTTCGAAAACGGTTGGCTGTCCAGTGAACAGGTCTTGGCGCGTGCAGATGTTTTCGGCAAATCCGGTTACGGTGCCTATTTGCGCAAATGCGTCGAGGAGAAGAAATAGTGCCGCAGTTCAATCCTCTTGGCCTGGATGGGGTGATCGAGATCCTGCCTGATCGCCATCGAGATCTAAGGGGCTTCTTCTCCGAGACCTACAATGCGCGCGTCTTCGCCGAGGCCGGCATCACGCTTGAGTTCGTCCAGGACAATTATTCCTTATCCACCGAAAAGGGTGTTTTGCGGGGGCTGCATTTCCAAACCCCGCCCTTCGCCCAGGACAAGTTGGTTCGGGTGTCGCGCGGCGCTGTGTTCGATGTCATCGTCGATATCCGCAAAGGATCGCCTACCTTTGCCAAATGGGTCGGAGTGGAGATTTCGGCAGCAAAATGGAACCAAGTCCTGGTGCCCAAGGGCTTTGCCCATGGCTTCGTAACAACGGAGCCCAACACGGAGTTACTCTATAAGGTGACCGACTATTATTCCCGGGAATGCGACCGTTCGATCAATTTTAACGATCCGGAGATCGGAGTCGACTGGCCGGTCGATCGGTCCTCCGTTATCCTGTCGGAGAAAGACAAGACGGCACCACTGCTCGCAGATATAGAGACCGGTTTTGTATACGGAGACTAGCCAATGCGGTTTCTGATCACCGGCGGGGCCGGTTTTATTGGGTCGGCCGTGTGTCGGCATGTGGCATCTGATCCGTCGAATTTTGTCCTGAACTTTGACAAGCTGACCTATGCAGGCAACCTCGCATCCCTGAAATCCATCGACAATCAGCCGAACTACAAGTTCGTTCGGGGAGACATTTGCGACGGAGCACGTGTACTGGACCTGTTGCGCGCCCATGACATCGACATTGTCATGCACCTTGCCGCCGAAAGCCATGTGGACCGTTCCATCGACGGGCCCAATGCCTTCATCCAGACGAACGTGGTCGGCACGTTCCAGATGCTCAACGCCGCCAGGACCTATTATGAGGAGCTGAGCAGCGAGAAGCGAAAGTCCTTCCGCTTCCATCACATTTCCACCGACGAGGTGTTCGGTGATCTGCCTTTTGATAGCGGCGTCTTCACCGAAGAGACGCCCTACGCTCCCTCTTCGCCCTATTCTGCTTCCAAGGCATCATCGGATCATCTGGTGCGCGCCTGGCACGAGACCTACGGCTTGCCGGTGGTGCTCTCCAATTGCTCCAACAATTATGGCCCCTTCCATTTCCCAGAAAAGCTCATTCCACTGGTCATTCTCAATGCCCTGGATGAGCGTGAGCTGCCGGTCTATGGCAAAGGTGAAAACGTGCGCGACTGGCTCTTTGTGGAGGACCACGCCCGGGCTCTGCATCTGATCGCGACAGCCGGCGTGCTGGGCGAAAGCTACAATATCGGCGGTAATGCGGAGCGGCGGAACATCGATGTGGTGTCCAGTATTTGCGCCATCCTCGACCGCAAGCGCCCTCGGGTCAACGGGGCATTTTACGCTGATCTCATTCGAATGGTCAGCGACCGCCCGGGACACGACCGGCGCTATGCGATCGATGCCTCGAAGATTAAGCGGGAGCTCGATTGGGAACCGTCCCAGACATTCGAAAGCGGCCTTGAAGCGACTGTCGACTGGTATCTCGAAAATGACTGGTGGTGGGGACCCATCCGTGAGAAACAGGGCTATCAGCGTCTTGGAACCCTACGGCCGGGAGAAAACATTTCTGAAAGCGCCCTATGAAAATCCTGATCACCGGTAAGGAGGGGCAGGTGGCTCGCTGTCTCGCAGACAAGGCGACGGACCATCCGGCGCTGGACCTGGTTTTTGCCGCGCGTTCGGGAACCGAAGTGGTGCTGGATCTAGCTGAGCCGGAGACCATCCGCGCTGCGGTGCGCGGCGTTCGGCCGGACGTGATCCTCAACGCGGCTGCCTATACGGGGGTAGATCAGGCCGAGGACGAGCCAGAGCTCGCCATGGCGATCAATGGAGTGGCGCCGGGCATCCTGGCGCAGGAAGCTGCCGCTCTGGGCGCTCGGATCATCCAGATCTCGACCGACTATGTCTTTGATGGCGAGAAGGACAGCCCCTATCTGCCGTCAGATCCGGTCAACCCGATTGGCGTTTACGGCAAGACCAAGCTGGCCGGCGAGGAAGCCGTGCGGGCGGCGACGCCCGATTTCCTCATCGTCCGCACTGCTTGGGTCTATAGTTCCTATGGCGAGAATTTCTACAAGACCATGCTTCGCCTGGCCGAAACCCGCGACAAAATTTCCGTGGTCGACGACCAGATCGGTAATCCGACCTCGGCATATGACATTGCAGATGGGCTTCTAGCCATTTGCGCCGACTGGGCTGCCGGGGGCCGGAAAAATCTCGGTGAAACGATTCACCTCGTTGGCCCGAAAGCGATGACCTGGTGCAGCTTCGCGCGCCAGATTTTCGCCGAGAGTGCTGCGACCGGCGGGCCAAGCTGTCAGGTCAAGGCTATAACGACTGCAGATTACCCGACCAAAGCTAAGCGGCCAAGGAATTCGAGATTGCTCTGATCCCTGAAAACTGGATCGTGTTTGACCGGAGTTTTCCGCGATAGGATCCCGGCTGGGCCAAGGAGCAGAAGCGATGAAGGCGTCAAAGTTTTCGGTCGCGCAGAAGGCGTTCATTCTGAAGCAGAGCGACGATGGTGTTCCAGTCGCGGAGATCTGCTGGAAGGCTGGGATCAGCCAGGCGACATATTTCAACTGGAAGAAGAAGCACGCCAGGTTGCTGCCGTACGAGTTGCGGGCGCGGCTATTTCCTCCAGCGAGCCAGAAAGCCATCCTATCTTTTACCTGCGGTCAGGCAACGATGCTGATTGGTGTGTCCGACGGCTATCTGCGTCAACTTGCCCTGGTTGGCGGCGGCTCCTCCCCTGCCACGGACGAGCGCCGCCGCCGCTTCTATCCGCTCGCCGAGATCAATGCCCTGCGAGCTCATCTGGTGTCCCAGCATGGCGCCGGCACGACCAAAACCCGGGCCTTATCCGAGGCAACGCGATCGGGCCCGCGGCGAGCAGTTTCGGGTCATCTCCATCAACAATTTCAAAGGCGGCTCGGGCAAGACCTCCACTTCCACCTACCTGGCACAATATCTCGCCATGCAGGGCAACCGGGTGCTGGTGGTGGTTCTCGACCCGCAGGCCTCTCTCTCCTCGCTGCTCGGCTATCAGCCGGAATTCGATCTTAACGGCAACGACACGATCTACGGTGCCATCCGTTATGACGACGAGCATGCGCCGCTTGAAACGTAAGCGCGAAGCTGCGGCCGTTCAGCTCTTGTAGTTCCAGGGCATGAGAGCGCCGATGTCGCTATTGGGCCAACCGTTGGCGATGCGCTCGAGGGTCTGTGTGAGCCAGGCGTGGGGATCAAGCT
>NZ_JABFCZ010000061.1 GCF_014692675.1 Roseibium aggregatum
CGCCGCCGGCTTCAGCCAGCGTCATCGTGATCGCAGCAGTCAGCGTGGTCTTGCCGTGGTCAACGTGCCCAATCGTGCCAATGTTGACGTGCGGCTTGTTACGCTCAAATTTTTCCTTCGCCATCGGATTACTCCGCTCTCTCTAATTCTTTATCTAGTTCCAGGAGGGGCTCAGGCGTATTTCGCCTGAACCTCTTCGGCAACGGCCTGGGGCACCTGCTCGTAGTGATCGAACACCATCGAGTACTGGGCGCGGCCCTGAGACATGGAACGCAGGTTGTTCACATAGCCAAACATGTTGGCCAGCGGCACCATTGCGGTGATGACCGTGACAATCCCGCGGTTTTCGGTGCCAGCGATCTGGCCACGGCGGGAGTTCAGGTCACCGATCACGTCACCCATGTAATCTTCCGGGGTGACGACCTCGACCTTCATGATCGGCTCAAGGAGCTTCGGACCGGCCTTGGCAATACCTTCGCGGAAACCGGCACGGCCGGCGATTTCGAAGGCGAGAACCGAGGAGTCCACGTCGTGGTAGGCACCGTCGACGAGGGTCGCCTTGATGTCCAGCATCGGGAAGCCGGCCAGCGGGCCAGACGACATGACGCTTTCGATACCCTTGGTGACGCCCGGGATGTATTCCTTCGGAACGGAACCACCGACGATCTTGCTCTCGAAGACGTAGCCTTCGTTCGGCTCTGCCGGCTCGATGACGAGCTTGACGCGGGCGAACTGACCCGAACCACCGGACTGCTTCTTGTGGGTGTAATCCACTTCGGCAACCTTGGTGATGGTTTCGCGGTAAGCAACCTGCGGCGCACCGATGTTTGCTTCCACCTTGAACTCGCGCTTCATGCGGTCGACGATGATGTCGAGGTGAAGCTCGCCCATGCCGGCGATGATCGTCTGGCCGGATTCCTCGTCGGTCTTGACGCGGAAGGACGGATCTTCGGCAGCCAGGCGGTTCAGGGCGAGGCCCATCTTTTCCTGGTCGGCCTTGGTCTTCGGCTCAACGGCGATCTCGATGACCGGCTCGGGGAATTCCATGCGCTCCAGGATCACCGGCTTCAGCGGGTCGCACAGGGTGTCGCCCGTGGTGGTGTCCTTCAGGCCCGCGATGGCCACGATGTCGCCGGCATAGGCGATATCGATGTCTTCACGGGAGTTGGAGTGCATCTGCATCATACGGCCGACGCGCTCGCGCTTGTCCTTGACCGTGTTCAGCAGGGAAACGCCCTTGTTCAGAACGCCGGAGTAGATGCGGCAGAAGGTCAGCGAACCGACGAACGGGTCGTTGGCGATCTTGAATGCCAGCAGGCCGAGGGGCTCTTCATCGGAAGCCTTGCGGGTGGTTTCCGCTTCGGTCTTCGGGTCGATGCCCTTGATGGCCGGAACGTCGACCGGGCTCGGCAGGTAGTCCACGACAGCGTCGAGGAGCGGCTGAACGCCCTTGTTCTTGAACGCGGAACCGCAGAAGACCGGAACGAATTCGCTGTTGATGGTACCCTTGCGGATCAGCTCCTTCAGCTTTTCCATGGAGGGCTCTTCGCCTTCCAGGTAAGCTTCCATGGCTTCTTCGTCGACTTCGACAGCGGTTTCGACCAGCAGATCGCGCATTTCCTGGGCGCGGTCGACCAGATCGGCCGGAATGTCGACTTCGTCCCAGGCGGCGCCCAGGTTTTCAGCCTGCCAGATCAGAGCCTTCATCTTCAGAAGGTCGATACAGCCGGCGAAATCGTTTTCGGCACCGACGTTGAGCTGCATGACAAGCGGCTTCGCGCCAAGACGGGTCTTGATCATCTCGACGCAGCGATCGAAATCGGCACCGAGCTTGTCCATCTTGTTGACGAAGATCATGCGCGGGACATGATACTTGTCGGCCTGACGCCAGACGGTTTCGGTCTGCGGCTCGACACCTGCGTTGGCGTCGAGAAGAGCAACCGCACCGTCGAGCACGCGCAGGCTGCGTTCGACTTCAATGGTGAAGTCCACGTGGCCCGGGGTGTCGATGATGTTCAGGCGCTTTTCTTTCCAGAAAGCGGTGGTCGCGGCAGAGGTGATCGTGATGCCACGCTCCTGCTCCTGCTCCATCCAGTCCATGGTAGCAGCGCCGTCGTGAACTTCGCCGATCTTGTGGCTCTTGCCGGTGTAGTAGAGGATCCGCTCGGTGGTCGTGGTCTTGCCGGCATCGATGTGAGCCATGATGCCGAAGTTGCGGTAGTCCTCGATTTTATGCGTGCGCGACATAACGTCAGCCCTTCGAAGTCAAATTACCAGCGATAGTGCGAGAACGCGCGGTTGGCGTCGGCCATCCGGTGCGTATCTTCACGCTTCTTAACTGCGGTACCACGGTTGTTTGCTGCATCGAGCATCTCGCCGGAAAGGCGATCAACCATCGTGGTTTCGTTGCGGTTCCGCGCGGCGGTGATCAGCCAGCGGATTGCCAGCGCCTGACGGCGGTCGGCACGAACTTCAACCGGGACCTGGTAGGTCGCACCACCAACACGGCGGGAGCGCACTTCCACTTGCGGCATGACGTTCTCAAGAGCAGCGTGGAACACCTCGATCGGGTTTTCGCGCGTCTTGTTTTCAATGACGTCGAAGGCACCGTAAACGATGCGCTCGGCGGTCGACTTCTTGCCGTCGAACATGATGGAATTCATGAACTTGGTGACGACAATATCCCCGAACTTCGGATCCGGGTTGATTTCGCGTTTCTCTGCGCGGTGACGACGGGACATCTGATGTGCTCCTTACTTCGGCCGCTTCGCGCCGTACTTGGACCGGCGCTGTTTACGGTCCTTCACGCCCTGGGTATCCAGCACACCACGGATGATGTGGTAGCGGACACCGGGAAGGTCCTTCACGCGGCCGCCACGGATCATCACCACCGAGTGTTCCTGAAGGTTGTGGCCTTCACCCGGGATGTAACCGATGACTTCAAAGCCGTTGGTCAGGCGGATCTTGGCCACCTTACGCAGAGCCGAGTTCGGCTTCTTCGGCGTCGTCGTGTAAACGCGCGTGCAAACGCCACGTTTTTGCGGGCAGGCCTCCATGGCCGGCACTTTGTTCCGCTTCGGCGGGTCCTTCCGCGGCTTGCGGATCAGCTGGTTGATGGTCGGCATTCTTTGCCCTTTACCTCGTCCATCCAAAAATTCGTATGCAACTGCAGTTTTCGCAGGCCCTGCGCAAGCAGAATCGCACCAGCGCGTCTCTCATCGAGACGGCCGGCGCTGCGAAAAACCAGAGGACCACCGGTCGCCCAGCGGTCATGCAATCGACGCTTATTCGCCTATATGAACCCGGCAGCGTTTAAGACCGTTCCGTCCTGCGCCTGGTGCGCTTGGACGCTAAAAGGACTTACCGCCTGCCTTCGGGATGCGCGGAAACTACTCATCTGCCCCCTCCCCGTCAAGTCATTTGTCCAAAAATCCGCATTTCTCCGGAAACGGCGGGTTTCCGGTAATTCCGGAAGCCTTTCAGACGGATTTTTGTAACAAACGAAAAGAAGGAAACGTAATCGCGCAATTTTCCGACTCACCCATCCAGGCGCCCTGCCCGGATATATGAATCACCCGTTAAACGACTGATTCAATTTCCGACAAAAGGGGTCCGGCGCCCGCATGGCAACCATGCGCCCGCCGCAGACCCGCTTCGCCCCTCAGGTATTGCACTTCAGGTATTGAACGCGACGACAGCCACATTGCCGGCCAGCGCATCCTGATAGGCTTCTTCATAGAGCGGCTCGTCCGGCTCGCCCTCAAGCACGCCGATCTGGTCGAGCTCGGCTTCCACGTAGCCCTGGCCGGACAGGGCCTCCAGGGTCTTGCGGACCGCATCGTCGTCATCGGCGGCCCGCAAGAGCGCGTGCACCGGGATCGCGGCATCCGGCATTCCGCCCTCTTCCGCCCAGACCCGGCCGATGATCACGTAGACGGTCGGTTCCACGAATTCGTCGTTGTCGTTCATTTTCATCTCCTTAGGGCCCTGCCCTTACGCAGAAAGGCCGCCCGAAGGCGGCCTCAGACTGCTGACAAACCCCTGGCGTTAGCCGGGGGTTTTTGATTCACTGTTTTGATGTTGAAGAAACCCGGTCCGGATCAGACAGCGCTTGAGATGGTCACACTCGACCAGCTTGTTCCCGCCGAT
>NZ_JABFCZ010000062.1 GCF_014692675.1 Roseibium aggregatum
AGCTTGATCCCCACGCCTGGCTCACACAGACCCTCGAGCGCATCGCCAACGGTTGGCCCAATAGCGACATCGGCGCTCTCATGCCCTGGAACTACAAGAGCTGAACGGCCGCAGCTTCGCGCTTACGGTGGTTCTGGCCAATGAGCGGATGCAGCAGATCTATCCCGGAATAGACCGGCGCATCGAGGACGGGATCTACGTGCCTGAGCTCCTGAAGCTCACCTTTCCCGATGAACCGGAAATCCCGTTCGAAGAATTGATGAGCCGGACCGGACCGTCCCAGGAAAAGCGCTTTCCGGACGGAAAATGGTACCGGATCGACCGGACCCTGACCCCGGATGGCGGGATTATTTCCGTCTATGCCGACATCACCGAATACAAGCAGCAGCAGGCCACGCTGATGGGGCAGGCCCACGAACTGGTCAAACTGCTCAACCAGGAAAAGCAGCTCAACGAGCTGCAGCGGGATTTCGTCTCCATGGCCTCGTACGAGTTCCGCACGCCGCTTGCCATTATCGACAGCAATGCCCAAAGGCTGATCCGCCGCGCCGACACGCTGGAGAAAGCCGCGATCGTGGAGCGCGGGACGCGGATCCGCGAGGCGGTCGACCGCATGCAGTATCTGATCAGCCGGTTTCTGAATTTCTCCCGCTCCCAGGCGGGTGGCATGGAGGTCGATTGCCGCGCTCAGCCGCTCAAGGACACCGTCGGCGACTGCTGCCGCCGGTTTCAGGAGACCTGTTCAAGCCACCGGATCGTCCTTGATACGGGCAACCTGCCGGAGGCCCTGAATTTCGACCGGAAACTGCTTGAGCTTTGCATCGACAACCTTCTGTCCAACGCGGTGAAATACTCACCCGACGCGAACGAGATCCGGGTGACCGGTCACGCGGACGGGACCTGGGCAATGATCAGCGTTGAAGATCGGGGGGTGGGAATTCCGGAAGCGGAAATCCCGAAGGTGTTCGACCGATACTTCCGGGCCTCCACGTCCAGTGGCATTGCCGGGACCGGGATCGGGCTCAACATGATTTCCATGATTTTGGACAAACACCGCGGGAAGGTCGATCTGGAAAGCCGGGTCGGGGAGGGAACCCGCGTCACGCTCCGCCTGCCGATCGCGCAGGAAGGCGCCGGGGAAGGGCCCGAAAGGGCATTCCCCCGGCGGCGGGCGGCTTCTGCCTGAGGGAGAGAGGACCATGGCAGCCAAGGGAACAATTCTGTGTGTCGAGGACGAGGATTTCCTCCGCGAAGATCTTCGCGAAGAGCTGGAGGATGCGGGTTACAACGTCCTGACGGCGCCCGACGGCAAGATTGCCATCGAAAGGATCGGCGAGACAAAGCCGGATCTGATCCTGTGCGACGTGATGATGCCGGACATGGATGGCCCGGCGTTCCTGGCCTATGTCCGTTCCGCAATGCCGGCGTTGAACGACGTGCCGCTTATTTTCCTGACGGCGAGGGGCATGCGCGAAGACATCATCTCCGGCAAGCAGATGGGGGCCGACGACTATCTGACCAAGCCGGTCGACTATGACCTGCTTCTGGCGACGGTCGATGCCCATCTCAGGCAGGTCGCGCGTATCGAGGGTCTCAACAGGATCCGGCTGCAGCAGATCTATGAAGAGGTCAAGCGCCTGCGCGGATCGAAGGAGCCTCTGAAGATTTCCATCGTCACCGGAAACCCGAAGGTGATCGCACCGATCCGGGTGGCGCTTCTGGAACTGGGGTGCAAGGTCAGGACCGTGCCGGAGGCCAATCTGGAAAACGGCGGGTCCCTTTTCGACGACGACTGCATCACCATCCTGGCCTACAGCGAAGCGGTGAACCGGTATCTGACGGAGCACAAAGGGACGGCCGGTACAGGGACCTCGCGGCGGGTGCTGCTGGCGCCGCCGAGCATGAGCGAGGCCCGCAAGACAAAGCTGATGGAAACCGGCCTGGATGACTTCATCGACTATCCCTACAAGCCGGTCGATATTTTCAAGGTCGTCATGGACCGGCTGCAGGAGGTCAGGCTGCCGGGAGCAAGGGCAGCCGGGTAAGGTCCGCTCCCGGTAAAGCCGCCGCCGTTCCGGCCGCCCGGCGATATCCACCGGAGGGCCGTCTCGCCTCTTGCGTCCATGCTGCGATTGCGTATAAGTCAGCACCTGTTCGCGACACGCGACACGATCGGGGTATAGCGCAGCCTGGTAGCGCATCTGGTTTGGGACCAGAGGGTCGCAAGTTCGAATCTTGCTGCCCCGACCATTTTTCTCAAGAAAATCCGAATTCTCCCGAGTTCCCAAGGCTGGTGGGTCTCACATTTTCAGACAGAAGACCGGATACCCGAAAGGTGCCTTGGTCATCTGCAGTGCCCGTACCTTAAGCAATACGCACGATGTCCCGAGCGTACGGGATCTGCTGCTGAACGAAACCGCGTTTGCGCTTCCGGCATGTGCGATCGTCTCTTTCCGATTGATAGTGTGTCAGGTCGTGCCCAGTGACCCGCCTCAAATGCAATTCAGAGAACAAGTGAAAGTTGTATTCGCTTAAGTAGAAATATTGCGATACATGCATAGTTAGATTGTATTTTTTGATTTTAACCTTATTTTTCGATTAATTATCGTCCCTCGGGTCATTCATCTGTATTTGGTTATATACTCTCATACGTTGCGGAAATGAGTTGTTAACTATGATGGGGTCCGATAATGGCGAATATAGTCATAATCCGGGGTGCTGGAGCGAATTCCTGGCGAAGGAGAATTTAGACGGGGGAAACAGTAGCCGGACGGCAGTCCGATATCCGCCTGACACAAAATAAAAGCAAATGTGGTTGGGAAAGCGTGGAATTGGCCGGTGTTCGACGGCCGGTTCGGTGACTGCTGCGCCTTAGGAAACAGGGTGATCGGGTCTTTGGGGACGGGCAGGTCTCAGGACACCGGATGACACGGGAATGGGACGGCTTCGGCCGGGGCGGGTAAATCAAGATGTTTGTGGAGCAAACGGGTGAGGGAACACTGGAAATCTCCAGCGCAATCTCGATCCTGCAGGCGAAGATAAAGGGTGCGGGGCTTCGTCTGAAGGAAAGTTCGGATTTCACCTTGTTCGAGGACACGATTCGGGCGACCGAGGATCGCTATCTGATGGAGGACTTTTCCAGCAGATTTTTCGATCTGCACGGCGCCATGGCGTTCTGGATCGGGGCCTGGGATGAGAAGGGCGAGCCGGTTTCCGTGCAGGCGGCCAAGGTTGAGGACCTGAAGGACCGGAGTCTCGGTGAATTCTGGCAGCAGCAGCAGAGGCGCATGTTCGTCGATCCGGCGCCCAATGCGGAACTTGGCGAGGAACATGCGCATGACGCGTTCTACATGCGCGGCAGAATTGTCTACCACGGCAATCTCTGGCTGCGGCGGGACGCCCGCGGCAAGGGGCTGGCCGAGGCGCTGACGCAGCTTGGGTTTCTGGTCTCGCTTCTGAAATGGTCGCCGGATTATCTCTACGGCCTGATGGCTGCGAAAAACGCCATGAAAGGCTTCGGCATCCGGGTCGGGTACCGGCGCTACGTACCGCGCGGAACCCACTGGATCGCCCCGCCGGCGCATATTCGCCCGGACGACTGGCTGGTCTATTCGACCCGAAGCGACCTCATCGGCCTGGCCAGGACTATTGTTGCTGAAGGTCTTGAATGACGCCGAAATAGGCGCAGAAGCGCCGGTCTGAATGCGCTGAGGGGTGCGGATTTCAGAAATACCGGACAGCGATTACGCTAAATCCCGGACAACCGTTTCAGTAATTCCCGGACAGTTCGGGCACGGCTGACCATCTGCCTGCGATCATGTTTCAGTTTGCATCGTTTCGGT
>NZ_JABFCZ010000063.1 GCF_014692675.1 Roseibium aggregatum
TGCGGGTTTCGGTAATCCCCGGACACAGATTTCAGTAATTCCCGGACACGCGTTTCGGTAATTCCCGGACAGGGATTTCGCTAAATCCCGGACAGTTCCGGGCCCCCGGACACGGTTGGTCATCGCCTGCGCCGTCACGGCATTCTGCCGGTCTTGAACGAGATCGGGAGGGGATATGCCACGACGGAAGCAACCGAGGCGCATGACTGTGCAAGATATACGAACGATATTGCGGCTGACGCATGAACAGGGCCTTTCGGTGCGCGAGGTTGGCCTGCGCCTGAAGCTCAGCAAGACGACCGTGGCGACCTATCTGTTTCGAGCGCGGGAGGCAGGTCTGAACTGCTGGCCGTTGCCCGCCGGTCGAGATGACGATGCCACCCTGAAGGAGGCGCTGTTTCAACGTGTCGGCCGCCCGCCCCAGGATCTGACCGAACCCGACTGGCCGAAGATGGCGGCGGAGATGAAGCGCAAGGGCGTAACGCTGGTGCTGCTCTGGGAGGAATACCGGGCGGCGCATCCCGATGGCTATGGCTACACCTGGTTCTGCGAGCGCTACCGCGAGTTCGAGAACCGCATCAGCCCCCGGTATCGCAACCGGCATGAGGCCGGCGCGGTGATGCAAACGGACTATGCCGGTCATACCATCCCGGTAATCGACCCGGGCACAGGTGCTGAGCATCGCGCCCAAATCTTCGTCGCCGTGCTGGGCGCCTCGAACTACACCTTCGCCTGGGCGAGCCTCAGCCAGAAGCTGCCCGACTGGATCGAAGCGCAGGTCCGGGCGCTGAAGTTCTTCGGCGGGGTGCCCAAAGCGATCGTATGCGACAATCTCAAGGCCGCCGTGGCCAAGCCGCTCTGGTTCGAGCCGTCGCTGACCAAGACCTTCTCCGACATGGCCACGCATTACGACACGACGGTGCTGCCCGCACGGCCGCGTAAGCCGCGCGACAAGGGCAAGGTGGAAGGCGCCGTGCTGATCGTGGAGCGCTGGATTCTGGCCCGCCTGCGCAACCGGCAGTTCTTTTCCATCGAGGCGCTGAACGTCGCCATCGAGGACCTGCTCGATGATCTGAATGCACGAACCATGCGTCGGGTCGGGCGCTCGCGGCGTGAACTGTTCGAAGAGATCGAATGCCCCGCCCTCAGCCCGTTGCCCGACACGCCCTTTGAGTACGCCGAATGGAAGCGCGCCAAGGTGCATCCCGACTATCACATCGAGGTGCTTCATGGCTTCTATTCCGTGCCCCACCGCCTGATCGGCCGGCACGTCGATGTGCGCCTGACGCACCGTATGATCGAGATCTTCCATAACCATGAACGGGTTGCGGTGCATCATCGCCGCGGTCAGCGCGGCGGGCATACCACCATCAAGGAACACATGCCCAAGGCCCACCAGCGCCATGGTGGCATGACGCCCGAGAGCCTGATCGGGCGGGCCGCCCGCACCGGATATCATGCCGCCGCGCTCGTCGAGCGCCTGATGCGCGACAGGCCACACCCCGAACAGGGATATCGCTCTGCCCTCGGCGTGCTCGGCCTGCAGCGGCAGTTCGGCGCGGACAGGTTGGAAGCCGCCTGCGAACGCGCCCTGACGGTCGGCACGGTCAACTATGCCTCGGTTCGCTCCATCCTGATCACCGGTCTGGACCGGGCGCCCAGCCCGCCGGACCAGATTACCGCCACCCCGGTCCACGACAATATCCGTGGTCCCGGCTACTACCAGTAACCCTCAGCACAAAAGGACCATTAAATGCTGACACACCCCACACTCGATCAGATGGCCGCGCTTGGCCTCTCAGGCATGGTCGATGCCTGGAAAACCTTGGCCGAACAGGACCCCGATCAGGCGCTCGACCGCAATGAATGGCTCGGCCTCATGCTGGACCGCGAAGCCACTGCCCGGGCCGACAAGCGCTTCGCCAACAGGCTCCGCAACGCGAAGATGCGCTTTCCCAACGCCTGCATCGAAGATGTCGATTTCGCCGCCAGCCGGGGCCTCGACCGGCGTCAGATCCTCGCGTTCGCCCAGGGCGATTGGATCAAGGCCAAGGAACAGATCATCCTCACCGGCCAGACCGGCACAGGCAAGACATGGCTGGCCTGCGCCTTCGGCCACCAAGCCGCTCGGCTCGACTATTCCGTCCTCTATGTCCGCATGCCGCGGCTCTTCGAGGACATGGCCATGGCACGCCTCGATGGGCGCTTCCCCCGTCTCGTCGACAAACTGGCACGCGTCCAGCTGCTGGTGCTCGACGACTGGGGCACGCATGGGCTGACCGACCAACAGAGGCTCGATCTGCTCGAGCTCTTCGAGGAGCGATATCAGCGGCGCTCCACTATCATCACCGCCCAGCTCCCCGTCTCGGGCTGGCATGACATGATCGGTGAACCCACAATCGCCGACGCCATCCTCGACCGGATCGTTCACAATGCTCACCGCATCGACCTCAAAGGGGACAGCATGCGAAGAAAGGATCGAAACGCAAACTTGACCTCCGCCGAAAACACCGAAACGATGCAAACTGAAACATGATCGCAGGCAGATGGTCAGCCGTGCCCGAACTGTCCGGGAATTACTGAAACGGTTGTCCGGGATTTAGCGTAATCGCTGTCCGGTATTTCTGAAATCCGCA
>NZ_JABFCZ010000064.1 GCF_014692675.1 Roseibium aggregatum
ATTATGAGGACCAGACTGCGCGGATCTCCATCTTGGCCGGGGCTCGACCCCGAGACCGGATACGTTGACGCAGACTGAACAGAGCAATCTTCAAATTACCCCTTGCAGACGGGGCGGGCCATACGTTCAAGGGAAGTGATCGGCTGAAAGCGCTCTGGCGAGCTTGTTGCCAAGCGCCAGCGCTTGTTCGTTTCATATTCGATCAGTGCCGGGAGAAGTTGGCACGCCCAACGGGACTCGAACCCGTGTTTCCGCCGTGAAAGGGCGGCGTCCTAGACCGCTAGACGATGGGCGCGCGGACGACGTCGCTGCGTCGTGGGGAGGCTTATAGGCAGTATTGTCTCAAGCCGCAAGAGCAAATTGTCATGAAATTCACAGGCCCGCGTCCGCGGGCCTGTGAGGGCGCAAAAAGCGGTTCCTACCACTCGCCGACATTGGGCATGGAGGCCCAGGGTTCGGCGACTTCAAGGGAATCGCCCTTCTGCAGCAGCTCGAAGGAAATGTTGTCCGGCGAGCGGATGAAAGCCATGCGGCCGTCGCGCGGCGGACGGTTGATGGTCACGCCCTTTTCCTGGAGGCTGGCGCAGTATTCGTAGATGTTGTCCACTTCATAGGCGAGGTGGCCGAAATTGCGTCCGCCGGAATATTCCTCGGGATCCCAGTTGTAGGTGAGCTCCAGAAGCGGGGCCTTCACCTCCCTGCCGCTTTCCGCGTCTTCGGAGGCGGCCAGGAAGATCAGGGTGAAGCGGCCGGCCTCGTGATCCATGCGGCGCACTTCGGTCATGCCCATCTTGTTGCAGTAGAAGTCCAGCGATTCATCGATATCGCGGACGCGGACCATTGTGTGCAGGTAGCGCATTGCGTGTCCTTGTAGATAATAAGGTATTGGAGTGATGATCAGAACGTATGGCCACTATGACAGAAATCAATGATCTTGCCACCGCACGAGACCGGATAAAGAGTTTTTTAGGGGCAGACGCGGGGCGGATCGTGGTTCTGACCGGAGCGGGCATCTCGACGGAGTCCGGTATTCCCGATTTCCGCTCCCCCGGCGGGCTCTGGTCGAAAATGCAGCCGATCGAGTATCAGGATTTCGTGGATGACGAGGAGAGCCGCCTGGAGGACTGGAGCAGGCGCTTCCAGATGGCCGACATCTTCCACAAGGCGGAACCGAACGCGGCGCACAGGGTGCTGGCGGGGCTGGCTAGAGACGGCCGGCTTTCGCTCCTGATTACCCAGAACGTGGACGGTTTGCATCAGCGCTCCGGCGTGCCGGAGGATCTCCTGGTCGAATTGCACGGCAACAGCACCTATGCCTCCTGCCTCGACTGCGGCAGGCGTGCGGAGCTGGAAGACCAGAGGGCAACGGTCGAGGCGGGCCGCAGTCCGGTCTGCGAGGCCTGCGGCGGGCTGCTGAAGGCGGCCGTGGTCAGTTTCGGCCAGATGATGCCGGAGGACGCCCTGATCCGGGCCGCCGAGGCCGCCCGCAAGGCGGATGTGTTTGTGGTCATCGGATCGTCGCTCGTGGTTCATCCGGCTGCCCAGCTGCCGGTGATCGCGGCCCAGGCCGGGGCCGAACTCGTCATCATCAACAGGGAGCCGACCCCGATCGATCCTCTCGCGGAGGTCTGCATCCGCACTCCGATTGCCGAGAGTTTTGTGGATTTTGCGCCATAGCCGGCCAATAAATGCAAATGCCTTGTGGTTAGTTTGACAATCCCCCTTTCCGGATCGAAGTCGGATGTTATCCTTTTGTTAGGAATCAGCCGGTGCGTGAGTCGCAATTCCGTTCCGGTTGGGTGATGCGGACCAAAGACGGGACAGTATGCTATGGGGGGCAAAACCGCTCGGGATGCCCGCGCAATCGAGACGCTGGCGGATGATGTTGCCGTCGATGTCGTCGAGATTGCAGGCACGATCAAATGGTTTGATGTTGCCAAGGGGTACGGATTTATCGTCCCGGATTCGGGAGAGGCCGATATTCTCTTGCATGTGACCTGTCTCAGGCGCGACGGCTACCAGACGGCCTATGAGGGCGCCCGGGTGGTCTGCGAGGTCATGGACCGGCCGCGCGGACTGCAGGCCTTCCGGATCCTGTCCATGGACGAATCCACCGCCTTGCACCCGTCTCAGCTTCCGCCTTCCCGCACCCATGTGCAGGTTGTCCCGGAAAGCGGTTTCGAAAAAGCGACCGTGAAATGGTTCAACCGGGTCAAGGGCTTCGGCTTCCTGACCCAGGGCGAGGGAACGGAGGATATCTTCATCCATATGGAAACCCTGCGCCGCTTCGGGATCGCCGAGTTGCGCCCCGGACAGGATGTGATGGTGCGCTTCGGCAACGGACCGAAGGGCCGCATGGCCGCCGAAATCCGGCCGGTGGGATCGGGAACCCATATTCCAGCCTCGCACTAGCTTCCCGGACTATTGAACGTATGGCCCGCCCCGTCTGCAAGGGGTAATTTGAAGATTGCTCTGTTCAGTCTGCGTCAACGTATCCGGTCTCGGGGTCGAGCCCCGGCCAAGATGGAGATCCGCGCAGTCTGGTCCTCATAAT
>NZ_JABFCZ010000065.1 GCF_014692675.1 Roseibium aggregatum
TCGACCTGGGATACGGGCGTTTCGGCGATGCGTGCCAGGACATCGGCAAGCCAGGCTTGCGGGTCGACGTCATTGAGCTTCGCCGTGTTGAGCAGTGTCACCATAAAGGCGGCGCGGTCGGCACCGCGATCCGATCCGGCGAACAGCCATGACTTCCTGCCGAGGGCAAAGCCGCGCAAGGCCCGTTCGGCGGCATTGTTCGTCAGGCAGATCCGGCCGTCGTGAAGGAAGGTGGTGAAGCCGTCCCAACGCTTGAGCATGTAATCAATCGCCTCGGCAACCGAGGAGCTGCGCGACAGCTTGCCCCGTTCGGTCCGCAACCATTCCTCAAGACCTTCGGCAAGCGGAACGCTGTCCCTGCGCCGCCGCTCCAGGCGTTCGCCGGCAGAGAGCCCGTTGATCTCGCGCTCGATGTCAAACAGGGCATCAATGCGCGTGACCGCCTCCAGCGCAATCGGTGAGATCGGTGCGGCGTTCTTCCTGCGCCTGGCGTTGGCAGCGATGTCGGCAAGCACGAAGAACTTGCGGCGCGCATGTGACCAGCACAGCGCCTGGGTCAGCGGACCGGGATCACGGTCCACCTTGAACAGTGGATTGTAGCCGCTGTAGGCGTCAGCTTGCAGAATGCCGGTAAAGCTCTTCAGATGGCACTCGGGGTGTTCCTGGCGCCGGTTGCGAGAAGCATAGTAAAGGGCTGCCGGCGGAGATTGCCCGCCGAACGGGCGATCGTCACGAACATAGGTCCAAATTCGGCCGGTATCGGTCTTGCCCTTGGCGAGGATCGGTACGGTGGTGTCGTCACCGTGCAGGCGTTCGGCACTCAGCACATGCGCTTCGATCAGCAAATGGATCGGCTTGAGTGCCGCCGCGCAGGCGCCGACCTGGTCGGCCAGCGTCGACAGGCTGAGATCGATGCCCTCGCGCGAATAACGCTCGCTCTGCCGGTTCAGCGGTTGATGCTGCGCGAACTTCTCGAACAGGATCATTGCCAGGAGGTTCGGACCCGCAAAACCGCGCGGCGTCACATGGAACGGAGCCGGCGGCTGAGTGATCTTCTCGCACTCCCGGCAGGTGAACTTCTCCCGCACGGTCTGGATCACCTTCCACTGGCGCGGGATCACTTCCAGCGTCTCGGTGACATCCTCACCGAGCTTTGCCAGCTTCGCGGATCCGCAGCATGGACAGTTCTCCGGTGCGGCAACAACCACACGTTCGCGCGGCAGATGCTCCGGAAACGGTTTCTTTGACGGGCGCCTGCGTTCAAACGCTTTGACGGTCGATGATCGTGCCGAGACCTGTGCCGCCTGCTCGTCCTGGGCAGCATCGGCTTCCAGCTCTTCGAGCTGCAATTCCAACTGTTCCAGAAGGCGGGCCTTGCGCTCCGAGCGGTGTCCGTGGATCTCCCGCTTGAGCTTCTCGATCTCCAGCTTCAGCCGGGCGATCAGGGCTTCCGAGTGCGAGTTCACCGCCTGCGCACGGGCAGCGAGTGCCTCAGCTTCACGGCGGGCTGCCCGCTCCGCGAGGATCATCGCATGCGCACTGGCAAGGTCGTCGGGAAGGTGATCGGCCACATCGAGCATGGCGGGATGGAATCATATTCGTTCCCGCCATGCCAGCGCTTTCCGCTATCCGGCCGAGCTCGGCTTCCAGGTTTTTTGCGGCATCCGCCAATCGATGCCTTCCAGCAGGTAGCCGAGTTGGGTCGGCGTGATGGACACCGTGCCGTCCGCTGCCGATGGCCAGATGAACCGGCCGCGTTCCAGCTTCTTCGTGAACAGGCAGGCCCCTTGTCCATCGTGCCAAATCACCTTGATCAAACCTCCGCTCCGGCCGCGGAAGACAAACAGGTGGCCGCTCATAGGATCCTGCCTCAGTGTCTCCTGAACCATCAGCGACAGCCCGGGAAATCCTCTGCGCATATCCGTGTGGCCCGTCGCAAGCCAGACCTTCACGCCGCTCGGAACCGGGATCATCGCCGCTCCAGAAGATCGAGAATACGCCCCAGGGCTTCCGTGTCGATATCACTGTCGACCCGAACCCGTTTACCCCGGCCCAACTCGATCGTCACAACGCTCGGCTTACGCCGCGAACGTGGTGGCGGAGTTGGTTCCGGCGATTGACTAGGGGCCGGCAAAGACCCGGCATCGGAGATCGTTACCGGGACAAACTCAGGTGAAGATGTCGGTGCGGGTGTCCCGTGATCTGCAGCCGTTCGGCCGTCAGAGATCGTGCAGAGTTGCTTGCGCCACCGAAATAACTGGCTCACGTGGCAACCCGCCGCCCGGGCAATCTCAGACACGCTTGCGCCCGGTTCGAGGCATGCCGCTACAAGTCGCTCCTTGTCTTCCTGCGACCATCGCCGGCGTCGCTCCACCGACGTGATCACCTCGATATGCTGCTTGGTCATATGACTACTCCTAGTGCTATCACTAGGACTGGCAGTCTTCAGCCTACGCCAGCAAGACGGCCTTCACCGGAGGGGTAC
>NZ_JABFCZ010000066.1 GCF_014692675.1 Roseibium aggregatum
GGCGCGGGGCGGGTGGCGCATAGGTGTCATCCGGCTCCGCAATTTATAGGTCTGTCCCAAGAGAAGCTGCCGGTGGAGGTGGGTTTCTTGGTTGATCGGTTGGCCGGAATGTAAAGGAGCGAGGGCGGTTTAGCTCTAGACTTTGCAATTCATTTTGCAGAGCGTTTTCGATCCTAAACGGACAGAGGTTGAACTATGTTCAGATGACCGCTTTATGCACGAGGCGGTAGCCGAGGAAATCATGTCGCTAACTTACTATCGCACTCCCTATGAAAAGTAAGGCGTCATCCTGTGCCCATTTTAAATAAGAAGGTGTACGCCTTGAGAAGGCGGTAAGTCACTTGCCCATCCATGACGCAAAAGAACCTCGGATGACCGGGGGTTACGACCATGGCGCGCAGTGTCTCACGTACTGCTGCTCCGATTAGGTGCGAGTGTTGAACAACGGAGACATCAGCCCCGGCTCTTGTCAGTCGATAAATTTGATCACCGTTCTTACCGCACATTGCAGGTGTCATCTCTTCGAAGCGCGTAGGCCCCTTCAGCAGAAATGCCGCCGTCCGACGACGTTCGGCCACAGTGACGTTAGATGAAAAATGGTCGTTCTCTTCTCCGCCCCAATCTTTCTTGGTGGGTTCTGAAAGCAGTTGGGCAATTGCAGCCTTTACGTGCGCCTCGGGCGTTCGTTTCATGACCTTCATCCATTCGTCAGCGCTGGCGGTAGTGACGTCACGGATTTTGCTAAACTCAGCAATATCCTCGGCGAGAATTTCGCCATAGTCATAGCCGCACCACACTGCTTGCGAGCCGCCCCTGGCGGCGTTGCGTGGATGATCAATGAAGGGAGCTCCCATAACGATAGGTTCAATTTCGAACCGATCGCCCTTGTCATGAAGCAATCCGATAATAGCTTCGCGATATCCGTCTGCGTAGCCTCGGATCAACACCATTCGGCCCGTGTCGCTGACAATGTGTGCCGTGTGGTAACTAATGACCACAGGCTTGCCGTAGTCGAACTCCAGATGCACGCGTTGCGTTACACGATCGCTTGTCCTTATCTCTGGACAGGGCTCAAGCCGCTCCGTGCTCATAAACATCGCCCGTGGCTGGCCAAGAGTGAGAGCTTCGGCGAGCGATGGTGCTTTGAATTCTGAGCAGATATCGATCAGCATTGTGACCAGCAAATGATCATTGGCGAGCCGTGTCATGTGATCGTCGCCCGGCTTTTGCCGCGCGATGAATGCATCTCGCAATGGACCGAGGGAGCTGATCGCTAGCCGTCGGTTTAGGAAACCCATGTCGATGTGACTGAAGAATTCTTCGACACGATATTTGGCGGGCATGGTTTCTGCGGTCATGCCGCAAATTATAACTTAAAGTCGAGTTTGGCCAAGTAAGCTTCCGAAAAACGGCCCTGCTATTCAGCCGTTTAGGCTTCATAAGATAGCTATTTAATGTTCACTAATCACTTTAGGGCGCAGGTATCGGGTCACCAGATTTGGGTAAGCATTAGAATACAAGTGATGTGATGAAAATTGATTGTAATTAGTGCATAGCATTCCTATTTGGGTTGCAGTTTAGACAAGTTCTGAGACATGTCATTTGTTGAAGTTGGAATGATCGGGGGGGCAATGTCGGGTCTGGTCGAAGAAATACAACGTGATGCTCTTGATTCGCAGACATCTGTTTCAACACTGCTAAGAAAGGTGAAATTAGCCGCTGCCAAGCTTCAACTTCCTGTGGTTGAGGAGTGGGTGGATAATGAATTAAACGGGTATAATAAGAACCCTGTTCCACATTACCGCCAAATCACAGGAGTTCCCAAGGCATTTAATCCATTTAATGGATGGATACCGATCATGGGCACGCCGAAGATGATTGAGGCAATATCAAGAGCGCATACCGGGCAATCTATCGCCTCTATTGAAGACTTACTTAAAGATTCGGAAAATGAAGTTTTTCAGAATCGACTGTCACCTCAAGTAATTCATATGTTGAATAAGAATAGCGAAGTCCAATTCGGTGAGATGGCCAATTTTATCGGTCGTGGCGCCCTTGTCGGTATCATCGATCAGGTTCGGAACATGATCTTGGATTGGGCAATTGAACTTGAGAGAACTGGAGTGAAGGGAGAGGGTATGTCTTTCAAATCTGAAGAAAAGATCGCGGCCCAAAATAATCCGACTATTACAATCGGTTCGGTTGGCAGCTTTGTGGGCGTAGTCGGTAACAGTAACAAAGTGCGCGATATTGTTGGAGGCGATTTGAATCTTGCAAAAGTCAAGGATTTGGCTCAGCAACTTCATCAAAATCATGAAAATTTAGTTGCCGCCGGTGCTGACGAGAGCGCGCTAGGCTTCGTGGACAAAGCTTGACTGGGGACTCGGACCTTGATTCAAGGCTGGCTTTTGGAGGCAGCCTTGGGCGAGCGGATTGGCGTTACAGACGAAGAATGGGAAGTGATCGGGCCGCTGTTGCC
>NZ_JABFCZ010000067.1 GCF_014692675.1 Roseibium aggregatum
GGAAACACGATGCCTCCCATACCGGTTACCTTGAGCATGGCTTCCAGATGGCCCGCATGCAGCGGCGCCTCGCGGGCGAGCAGCACCAGCGGGCGGCGTTCCTTCAGGCAGACGTCGGCGGCCCGGGCGAGCAGCCCCTCGCCCGTCCCGTAGGCGATGGCCGCGAGCGAGCGCATGGAACAGGGCGCGACCAGCATGGCATCGACCGGATGGGAGCCGCTGGCGATCGGGGCGCAAAGGTCGTCCGGCGCAAATTCGCGGGTGGCGAGGCGGCGGATCCCGTCCCGGCCCTCCGCCCCCAGTTCGTGGGCGATGCTTTTTTCCGCCCCGCGGGAGACGACGGTCAACCGCTCCACGTCGAGATCGGCGAGCAGCCTCAGGACCTCAAGCGCCAGCACCGCGCCCGAGGCTCCGGAGATGCCGACGATCACCCGGCGGGACATGGGACAGCCTCCTGCGGCGCGTTCAGCGCCTCTCGACCCGCCATGAGGCGGTCGAACAGCGCCTCCGCGCGCCGCTCCACCTCTTCGGGCATTGCCAGGGCGGCGGCAAAGGGCCGCTTGGTCTCAGCGCCGATCTTGACGGTGGCGTCGATGCCGAGCTTGCCGCCGAGCCCTTCAACAGGGCTTGCGAAATCGAGCTGGTCCACCGGGGTCTTCTCCAGCACCATCAGGTCCCGCTCCGGGTCGGACCGGGTGGCGACCGCCCACATGACATCGTCCCAGCTGCGGATATCGACATCGCCGTCGACCACGATCAGGTATTTGGTCATGGAAAACTGCGGCAGAAGCGACCAGAAGCCCATCATCACCCGGCGCGCCTGGCCGGCGTAGGACTTGTCGATCTTCAGGACGGCGACCCGGTAGGAACAGGTCGCCGGCGGCAGGTGGACATCGAGGACTTCCGGAACGGCCTGTCTGAGCAACGGACGGAAGACGTCGATCATGGCCTCGCCGATCACGGACGGCTCGTCCGGCGCGCGGCCGGTGAAGGTGGACAGATAAGGCGCGCCGGGCCGGAGCTTCAGCGCTTCCAGATGAAAGACCGGATAGGGGGCCGCGTCGTTGTAATAGCCGGTGTGATCGCCGAACGGGCCTTCCAGGGCCGTCTCGCCGGGCCGCACCGTCCCCTCCAGCACGATCTCAGCGCTTGCCGGCACGTGCAAAGGGATTTTCCCGCAAGGCATCAGCCGGGCGGGCGTGCCGTTCAGGACGCCGGCAAGGGTCAGCTCGCTGACGTCGCCGGGGGCCGGCATGACGGCGGACAAGAGGGTCGCCGGATCGCAGCCGATCACCACGGCAACCGGCATGGGCCTGCCCTCGTGCTGCCAGGAACGGTAGTGGCGCGCCCCGCCGCGAAACGGCAGCCAGCGCAGGATCGCCTTTCGTGGCCCCAGCACCTGCATCCGGTAAATGCCGAGATTATAGTCGCGCGGATCGTCCTTTCCCGGCGGGCGGGTGATCACGACCGGCCAGGTGATCAGCGGACCGGCATCTCCGGGCCAGCAGGTCTGCACCGGCAGAATGGAGAGGTCCGGTGCGGCCTCTTCCAGCGTCCGGCCCGGCCTGACGATCTTCGGCCGGGCCGCAAGGCCGGCCCTGGCCATCGGATAAAGCTCTTTTATGTCCGCCATGTTCCGGGGAGGCTTCGGGGACCGAAGCGCGGCAAGGAACGCGCCAAGCCGCTCCAGACGGTCCGGCGCCACACCCAGTCCCTCGGCCACCCGCTGCCTGGTTCCGAACAGATTGACCAGCAGGGGCATTTCGACGCGGCTGCCGTCGGCCCGCACCGGATTGCGCAAGAGCAGCGCCGGTCCGCCGGCCGCAATCAGCCGCCGGTGCAGGGCGGTCGCCTCCAGGTGGAGATTGGCGGAAACCTGCGAGGAAATAAGGTCTCCCTTCCCTTCGAGATGGCTCAGGAAGCTTCTCAGATCAGGAAAACGGGGCAGTTCGCGCGGGGACATGAGGATGCCGGTCCTGTTCCGGCCGCGATGACGAGGCGGCCTTCGCCAGTTCTTGGGAAATAATTTCCAAACATCCTTGACTTAGATCAAGTAGCACCCGGTCGCCGGAGCGGTAGCGTCATCGCATCATAGCGAGTGACCCATGTCCGACAGCCAATCCCCTCCCGGCCTCCTGCCGGGCTTCATCTC
>NZ_JABFCZ010000068.1 GCF_014692675.1 Roseibium aggregatum
AACCGCTTCAAGAACATGGAAACTTCTATCATCAGTCATAGGCGCAGACATAGAAACTGACACCGTAAGCTCCTCCGCTCCTTCAGTGTCACAACCTCTCGCCCATAACCTCATGCCGCGCTAGATGGGGTCGGCTTCGCGCTTACGCTTAAGCGAGCGCTATCGGACATTGCCGGGCAAGATGTCGCGAACCATAATGAGAATTTCGAACTAGTGATTAAGCACGTGAGAGATTTTTTCCGCGTGGAAGCAAATGTCAATGCACCTGGGCCGGCGCGACTAGAAGCTGATTATGCCACTTTTCAAGGGTGGATGACCGAAAAGAAAATTTTTGAAGGTCATTCCGAACGAGAAGCGTTGAATCTTCCGACACGGGAAAGACTAGATGAGATGGAGGCTTGGGTCCGCGAGGGCAAGCCAGACAAATACGACCCAGCACCCTAAATATTCTATTCATGCTCAACTGAACCCATTTGCCTACCTCCCTCTCCGTGGACATTTGTGCCTTGTTCGGATTCTTCTGTGGCCGACGAGCGATACGTTTGTTTCCAATCGATTAGCGAAGGCTATAGGGCTGAGAGGGTGCTAAAAGACGCTCCAGCAGTGACAGGAAATCGCTACAGTTACCTTGCTTCAACTAATCAGGATATTGCGGTACAGCCAATCAGGAGTGACGATCGCACTAAGCGTAACTGCTCACTATTCCTGAATTATAGAATATGACCATCAATATTCTTTGGATGGATTCACAAGAATCTAAAGCAATTTTTCTAAGAACCATCTTAAAATGGGATTTCGCCGTCAAAGTCCGGCTCAGTTCGGTCACTTGCCTCCAGCCGTGTTAATAAGTTCTCTATAACAACGCTTCTCTTTTCTTCAGACCCCCCGCGTAGAAGCTCGATAAATTTTAGCAAGCCATCAACATATACTTCATAATTCCTATAATATACAAACTGTCCGGAGCAAAACACGGAAATCAGCTTATTTGGCAATGCGATTGTATTCTCTAACATCGTCTGCCGATATAACTGCTCTAATCGCTCTAATATTTTTCGGGTGTCCCTCTCAAACTTGGCATCGGATTGAATTGATACGATTGCTCCAGCTAATTCATCCGCAAAGTTACGATATGCCGCGATCTCCGGATTTGAAAATGAGAGCTCTCCAAACTTGCCCTTCATTACTTGACTTTGGATTTCGGAAAACGATTTAGATCGTTTTTTTCGTTCTTTTTCGCACATCGCAGAGAGTAGTCTGAGGTACTTAAATTCGCTCAAACCACATTCCGTTACTACCAACTGGAATAATTTCCCAACGAAATACACTTCGGTTTGAAAATCATAGATTCCGCTGCTGAACTCAGGTGGCGTCTCGCACCACCAATTCAGAGATATACTTTTTTGCCCTTGATATTTTGCTTCATTGCCGACCGTTTTTCCAAATCCAAAATCTATTATCTTTGGCACGCCGGAGCTTCCGACGAGAATATTTTCGGGCCTAATATCCCTATGAAGAACACCTTTCTCTTGAAGGTGAGTAAATCCATCGACGACACCTTCGAATACTTTATCTGCGCTTGCCGGATTCCTTCTTAGAAAATCGACAATATTTTCCGCAGAAATGTATTCCATAACGATGTATGATGTTTTATGTTCAGAATAATCAAAAAAATTATACACCCTAACTATGTTTCTATGACTTAATCTAAACAGTATCCGCGCCTCATCTCGAAAACGTTTTAAAAGCTCGTCAAAAAGTTCTGGATCTTCGGTATCTTGGACTATGGGTTTGTATTTTTTCACCACAAAATCACAGGCCATTCCTTCGTCACGAACGTGAATAGTTTCGCCGCAAGCGCCACTACCCAATGTATTCACGTAGGTGAATTTAGCAGGTCGGTTAAACTCGATTTCTTCTGGTATTGGCACGCTAGGCTTCGTGGACAAAGCTTGACTGGGGACTCGGACCTTGATTCAAGGCTGGCTTTTGGAGGCAGCCTTGGGCGAGCGGATTGGCGTTACAGACGAAGAATGGGAAGTGATCGGGCCGCTGTTGCC
>NZ_JABFCZ010000069.1 GCF_014692675.1 Roseibium aggregatum
GGGGAGGGGAGAGCAGTCTTGCTCCGGATCTGAAAGGGCGCGCACAGCGGATACCTTCGGCTCCAAGCCAATACATTGACATCATTGCCCAGGGCTTCAGTCGGCCCGGCTGTTCACTCCCGCCTGTTCATTCCCGACTGTTCAGGCCCAGCTTCTCCAGGCGCCCGTGGGCGGTCTCGAGGATGTGCTCCATGCAATCGATCATCATCGTCCTCAGCCAGACCTGGGCCGGATCGGCGTCGAGCCGTGCGTTCCACAGCGCCCGCAGCCTGAGGGCGGGAAGCTCGATCGGAGGTTCGAGGATCTCGAAAGCGTCGAGATCGGGAGAGAGGTGGTACAGCGTCGCGTTCTGATTGGCAAACATGTTGGTGCGCAGCAGGGCCGGCCCGACGGCCGACCAGTTCGGCACGCGCAGGCCGATCCTGCGCTCAAGGCCCTGGCTGGCGATCCGCCTCTCGACCGCGTCGCTGCTGGCGGTCGTCGGCAGGGCGACGACGATATGCGGCCAGCGCAGCCAGCTGTGCACGTTCCAGTCGCTTGCCGCCGGATGGCCCTTCCGGGCAAAGACGAACCGCTTGATGGCGGGCATCAACTTGTCCCTGATCCCGTCCGGCAGGGGCGTGGTGGCATTGCCGTAGGCTAGGTCTATCTGCTCGTCCGCGATCTGGGCATAGGTGCTCTGGCTCTGCGGCACCCATTCCAGCCTGATATTGGGCGCAGCTGAGTTCACCCGCTCGGCCAGCTCGACGATCAGCGGGTCGAGCTGCGGCCCGGCGATCCGGAAGACGCGGCTGCTCGTTGCCGCGTCGAACGGCTCCGGCGGCTGCACGAGGCGCTGGATGCCGCGCAGGATCGGGCGCACTTCCTCGATCAGCGTCAGCGCCAGTGGGCTCGGCTTCATCCGCCCGGCCGCCTTGACGAGCAGCGGATCGCCGAAGGTCTGGCGCAGCCGGGCGAGCGCATGGCTGATGGCGGACGGCGTGCGCCCCAGCCGGTCGGCGGCCCGGACCACGCTTTGCTCCTCCATCAGAACCTCGAAAATCACCAGAAGATTCAGGTCGATGTTTTGAAGCTGAATGCCGTTCATCATGAATGAAACCTATTCACTGGACTAATCATGAATTGAATTCATTTTAAGTCCGGTTCTTGCGGATTCAAGAGCCATTGGCGGCCAAGCCGGTAATTGCGACCGGCGCCGCCACACACCCCCATAATTCCATACGAAAGAAAGAAAATGCCCAAACCCAATGACCACGTCTTCATCGTCGGCGGCACGTCCGGCCTCGGCCTTGCCGTCGCCGAAGCCGCCCATGCCCTTGGCTGCAAGGTTACCATCGCCGGACGCGGCGCTGATCGCGCCACCGAGGCCGCCCGCCGGATCGGGCCGGACTTGCGCGGCGTCCATCTCGATCTGGAGGACAGCGCCTCGATCGAGGCGGCGCTATCAGGCGAAGACCCGATCGACCACCTGGTGCTGACGCCGATCCACCCGGACAACCAGACCATCCGCACCTTCGACGCGGAGGTCGCGATCCGCGCGGTGCGGATCAAGATCGTCGGCTACCTGGAGGCGGTGCATCACGCCCTGCCGCGGCTGCAGCCGGCCTCCACCGTCACCCTGTTCGGCGGGCTCGCCAAGGCCAATCCCTATCCCGGCTCGACACTGGTCAGCACGCTGAACGGAGCGATCACCGGCATGACGGCGACGCTGGCGGTCGAACTCGCCCCGATCCGGGTAAACGGCATCTCGCCTTGCCTGGTGGAGGATTCCCCGCGCTGGCAGAAGCGGATCGCCGACGGCGCCGGCCAGGCGGTCGACCTCTTCCGCGCCCACAGCCCGGCCAAACGCCTCGCCACCGTCGAAGACATCGTCAGCGGCGTGTTCTTTCGTAAGCGCGAAGCTGCGGCCGTTCAGCTCTTGTAGTTCCAGGGCATGAGAGCGCCGATGTCGCTATTGGGCCAACCGTTGGCGATGCGCTCGAGGGTCTGTGTGAGCCAGGCGTGGGGATCAAGCT
>NZ_JABFCZ010000006.1 GCF_014692675.1 Roseibium aggregatum
GGGCGACAACGTGTCGGTTGACGTCGAGCTGATCGTGCCGATCGCCATGGAAGAAGGCCTGCGCTTCGCTATCCGCGAAGGTGGCCGCACCGTCGGTGCAGGCGTCGTCGCTTCCATCATCGAGTAATTGACGGCAGGGCCTGTCGCTTCGTTTGAAACGCGGGCAGGCCCGCCTGTCTTATCGGGAAACCAAAAATGAACGGTCAGAATATCCGGATCCGCCTTAAGGCATTCGACCACCGTATTCTCGACGCCTCCACCAAGGAGATCGTCAATACGGCAAAGCGGACCGGTGCGCAGGTGCGGGGACCCGTGCCGCTGCCGACGCGGATCGAGAAGTACACGGTGCTTCGCGGCCCGCACATCGATAAGAAAAGCCGCGATCAGTTCGAGATGCGCACGCACAAGCGCCTGCTCGACATCGTTGATCCGACGCCCCAGACGGTTGACGCTCTTATGAAGCTCGACCTGGCTGCTGGTGTCGACGTCGAGATCAAGCTCTGAGGCGGATCGAAGGGGACACGTCAATGCGTTCTGGAGTGATCGCTCAGAAAGTGGGCATGACCCGTATCTACAACGATGCGGGAGAACATGTGCCGGTCACAGTTCTGAAACTGGACGGCTGCCAGGTGGTTGCCCACCGGACTGAAGAAAAGAACGGCTATACCGCGCTGCAGGTCGGCGCAGGTGCAGCCAAGGTAAAGAACACGCCGAAGGCGATGCGCGGTCACTTTGCTGTTGCAAAGGTCGAGCCGAAGCGCACGCTGGCCGAGTTCCGGGTGTCTTCTGACAACCTCATCGACGTTGGCGCGGAAATAACCGCCGACCACTATGTCGAAGGTCAGTTCGTGGACGTGACCGGCACCTCGATCGGTAAGGGTTTTGCCGGTGTGATGAAGCGCCACAACTTCGGTGGTGGCCGCGCATCCCACGGTAACTCGATCTCGCACCGTTCCCACGGTTCGACCGGTCAGTGTCAGGACCCGGGCCGCGTGTTCAAGGGCAAGAAGATGGCCGGTCACATGGGCGACGTCCGCGTGACCACGCAGAACCTGAAGGTTGTGCGTACTGATGTTGAACGCGGCCTGATCATGGTCGAGGGATCGGTTCCGGGCGCCAAGGGCGGCTGGATCCTGGTTCGCGACGCGATCAAGAAGGCGCTGCCGGATGGGGTTCCGATGCCGGGTGCATTCCGGGCTCCTGAGGGCGCTGCCGCCGCCGGGAAGGAGAGTGAGTGATGGAACTCCAGGTCAAGACCCTCGAAGGCGGGGCGGCCGGTTCGATCACGGTGTCTGACGAGATCTTCGGTCTCGAGCCGCGCACCGATCTGATCCACCGCGTGGTGCGCTGGCAGCTTGCCAAGCGCCAGGCCGGTACACACAAGGCGCTGGCCCGTTCGGAAGTTTCCGGCTCGACGAAGAAGTTCGTCCGCCAGAAAGGCTCCGGCGGCGCCCGTCACGGCAACAAGAAGGCCCCGCAGTTCCGCGGCGGCGGCAAGGCATTCGGTCCGGTCGTTCGCGACCACGGCCACGACCTGCCAAAGAAGGTGCGCGCTCTCGGGCTGAAGCACGTTCTGTCCGCCAAGGCAAAGGCCGACAGCCTGATCGTTGTCGAGGATGCCAAGGCAGCCGAAGCCAAGACCAAGGCGCTCAAGGCCCAGTTTTCCAAGCTGGGTCTGTCGAACGCCCTGATCATCTACGGCTCCGAGCTCGACCGGAACTTCGCTCTTGCCTCGCGCAACATCCCGAACGTGGATGTGCTGCCGGTCCAGGGCATCAACGTTTACGACATCATGCGCGCCGGCACCCTGGTGCTGACGAAGGCTGCGGTGTCCGCACTTGAGGAGCGCTTCAAATGAGCAAACTTCCTCACTACGACAAGATCGTCGGCCCGGTGATCACCGAGAAGGCGACCATGGCTTCCGAAGAGAACAAGGTTGTCTTCAAGGTCGCAAACGACGCGACGAAGCCGGAAATCAAGGCAGCGGTGGAAGCACTGTTCGGCGTCAAGGTCGCAGCCGTCAACACCCTCGTCCGCAAGGGCAAGGTGAAGCGGTTCAAAGGCCGGCTGGGCCGTCAGTCCGACTTCAAGAAGGCCGTCGTAACGCTTCAGGAAGGTCACGCGATCGACGTGACCACCGGGCTCTAAGGCGGGGACGATAGAAAATGGCACTTAAGACATTCAATCCGACCTCGCCGGGCCGCCGCCAGCTGGTCCAGGTTGACCGGTCCGATCTGTGGAAAGGCAAGCCGGTCAAGACCCTGACCGAAGGCCTGTCCAAGACCGGTGGCCGCAACAACATGGGCCGCCTGACGGCACGCAACGTCGGTGGTGGTCACAAGCGCTCCTACCGTCTGGTCGACTTCAAGCGTCGCAAGTTCGACGTTCCGGCCAAGGTCGAGCGCCTGGAATACGATCCGAACCGGACCGCATTCATCGCGCTGATCCGTTATGAAGACGGCGAGTTGAGCTACATCCTGGCGCCGCAGCGCCTGGCCGTCGGCGACACCGTCGTCTCCGGTCAGTCGGTCGACGTGAAGCCGGGCAACGCGATGCCGCTGGCCTCCATTCCGGTCGGCACGATCGTACACAACATCGAGCTGAAGCCGGGCAAGGGTGCGCAGATCGCTCGCTCCGCCGGTGCTTTCGTTCAGGTCGTTGGCCGTGACCAGGGTTACACCACCCTGCGTCTGATGTCGGGCGAGCAGCGCCGTGTTCTCGGTACCTGCATGGCTTCCATCGGCGCAGTGTCCAACCCGGATCACAGCAACATCAATTACGGCAAGGCCGGCCGTTCCCGCTGGCTGGGCGTTCGCCCGCACACCCGCGGTGTTGTCATGAACCCGGTCGACCACCCGCATGGCGGTGGTGAAGGCCGGACTTCCGGTGGCCGTCATCCGGTTACCCCTTGGGGTAAGCCGACCAAAGGTAAGCGCACGCGGCGTAACAAGTCGACGGACAAGTACATTGTCCGTAGCCGCCACGCGCGCAAGAAGTAAAGGACAAGGATCGTGGCACGTTCGATCTGGAAAGGTCCGTTTGTTGACGGGTATCTGCTGAAGAAAGCGGACAAGGTTCGTGAATCCGGCCGCAACGAGGTCATCAAGACCTGGAGCCGCCGCTCGACGATCCTGCCGCAGTTCGTCGGTCTCACCTTCGGTGTCTACAACGGTCAGAAGCACGTTCCGGTGCTGGTGTCTGAAGAGATGATTGGTCACAAGTTCGGCGAGTTCTCGCCGACCCGGACCTATTACGGACACGGCGCCGACAAGAAGGCGAAGAGGAAGTAACGATGGGCAAGCCGAAGCGTGAGCGGACGCTCGCTGACAACGAGGCCCGGGCAATGACCCGCATGCTGCGCATTTCTCCGCGCAAGCTGAACCTCGTTGCGGCTGCTATCCGCGGCAAGAAGGTCGGTACCGCGATTGCGGATCTGACATTCTCCCGCAAGCGTATCGCGCAGGACGTCAAGAAGACCCTGATGTCCGCGATTGCGAATGCGGAAAACAATCACGACCTGGATATCGACAACCTGGTGGTTGCCGAAGCTCATGTTGGCAAGGCATTTGTCATCAAGCGTTTCCAGCCCCGTGCACGCGGTCGTGTTGGCCGGATCGAGAAGCCGTTCTCGAACCTGACCATCGTTGTCCGTGAAGTCGAGGAGAGTGCCTGATGGGTCACAAAGTCAATCCGATCGGCATGCGCCTCGGGATCAACCGCACCTGGGATTCGCGTTGGTATGCCAACAAGGGTGAGTACGGCGATCTTCTCCATGAAGATTTCCGCATCCGTGAATTTCTGCTCAACGAACTGAAGCAGGCAGCTGTTTCCAAGGTCGTTATCGAGCGCCCGCACCGCAAGTGCCGCGTCACCATCCACTCCGGTCGTCCGGGTGTGGTCATCGGCAAGAAGGGTGCGGACATCGAGCGTCTTCGCAAGAAGATCGCCGAGATCACCAATTCGGAAGTGCACATCAACATCGTTGAAGTGCGCAAGCCGGAAATCGACGCGACGCTGGTCGCCGCTTCGATCGCACAGCAGCTGGAACGCCGTGTTGCCTTCCGCCGCGCCATGAAGCGGGCCGTTCAGTCGGCCATGCGTCTGGGCGCACAGGGCATCCGGATCAACTGCGGTGGCCGTCTCGGCGGTGCGGAAATTGCGCGTATCGAATGGTACCGCGAAGGCCGCGTGCCGCTGCACACCCTGCGTGCCGACATCGACTACGGTGTCGCATCCGCTCACACCGCTTACGGTGTCTGCGGCGTGAAGGTGTGGATCTTCAAGGGTGAGATCCTCGAGCACGACCCGATGGCGTCTGAGCGCCGTGCGACGTCCGGCTCGGATTCAAACCAGGGTGATCGCGGCGGACGCCGGGATCGTGGTCGCGAGCGCGCAGCTTAATTTAAGCTGCACGACGTTCGTCAAACACTAGGAACGAGAGAAGAACGATGCTGCAACCGAAGCGAACGAAGTTCCGCAAGCAGCACAAGGGCCGCATCCACGGTCTGTCGAAGGGAGGCACCGACCTCAACTTCGGCAACTACGGTCTGAAGGCGTTGGAGCCGGAGCGGGTTACCGCTCGTCAGATCGAGGCAGCCCGTCGTGCCATGACCCGTCACATGAAGCGTGCGGGCCGTGTCTGGATCCGCATCTTCCCGGATGTGCCGGTCTCCACCAAGCCGGCGGAAGTCCGCATGGGTAAGGGTAAGGGTTCTCCGGATTACTGGGCCTGCCGCGTCAAGCCCGGCCGGATCATGTTCGAGATCGATGGTGTGCCGGAAGATATTGCGCGTGAAGCAATGCGTCTTGCCGCAGCCAAGCTGCCGATCAAGTGCCGTTTCGTTCAGCGTATCGGCGAATAAGGCAGTCGAGGAGTTAGTGCCATGAAGGCGACAGACGTAAGGGCAAAGACCCTGGACGAGCTCCGCACGGAACTCGAAGGCCTGAAGAAAGAGCAGTTCAACCTGCGCTTCCAGAAGGCCACCGGTCAGCTCGAGAACACTGGGCGTGTGCGGCAGGTCCGCCGCCAGATCGCCCAAATTCAGACGATCATGCGCGAAAAGCGCGTGGCGGCAAGCGCGTAAGGAGACGGTAATGCCGAAGCGCATTTTGCAGGGCACCGTTGTCAGCAACGCGAATGACAAGACGGTGACGGTGAAGGTGGAGCGTCGCTTCACACACCCGCTGCTCAAGAAGACCGTGCGCCGGTCCAAGAAGTACCGCGCGCACGACGAAGCAAACAAGTACCAGGTTGGCGACATTGTTCAGATCGAAGAATGCGCGCCGATCTCCAAAAACAAGCGTTGGACCGTGGTCAACTGACCACGTCCTAAAGGTTGAGCATCAGGCGCCCGTGGCAGGTGCGCCGGACAGAGAACAAGGCAGCCAGTCATGATTCAGATGCAAACAAACCTCGACGTGGCCGACAATTCCGGCGCCCGTCGTGTCATGTGCATCAAAGTGCTCGGCGGCTCAAAGCGCAAATACGCCCAGGTTGGCGACATCATCGTCGTTAGCGTCAAAGAGGCTATTCCGCGGGGCCGCGTTAAGAAGGGCGACGTGATGAAGGCTGTCGTCGTGCGCACGGCGAAGGACATTCGCCGCCCCGACGGCAGCGTGATCCGGTTCGACCGCAATGCGGCCGTCCTGGTGAACAACAACAAGGAGCCGGTCGGCACCCGTATCTTCGGTCCGGTGCCGCGCGAACTCCGTGCAAAGAACCATATGAAAATCATCTCGCTCGCGCCGGAGGTGCTCTGATGGCTGCGAAAATTAAATCAGGCGACACGGTCATCGTGCTGACGGGTCGCGACAAGGGCAAGACCGGCGAAGTCATCAAGATGATGCCGGACGACAACAAGGCCCTGGTTCGCGGCGTGAACATGGTGCGTCGTCACCAGCGCCAGACCCAGACGCAGGAAGGCGGGATCATCGCTAAGGAAGCGCCGATCCACCTGTCGAACATCGCGATTGTCGATCCTCAGGACGGCAAGGCAACGCGCGTCGGTTTCAAGGTGCGTGAAGACGGCACCAAGGTCCGTGTGGCCAAGCGCTCGGGAGATCTGATCGATGGCTGAGACCAACACCATGCCGCGTCTGCGCCAGCAGTATGACAGCGTCATCCGGCAGCAGCTGCAGGAAAAGTTCAATTACAAGAACCCCATGCAGGTGCCGGCTCTGGAAAAAATCGTCTTGAACATCGGTGTCGGCGAAGCCGTTGCCGATTCCAAGAAGGCACGTATCGCTGCTGAAGACCTGGCGCTGATCGCCGGTCAGAAGCCGGTGATCACCAAGGCGAAAAAGTCGATCGCGACCTTCAAGGTGCGCGAAGGCATGCCGCTGGGTGCGAAGGTGACCCTGCGCCGCCAGCAGATGTACGAATTCCTGGACCGTCTGATCACCATCGCGCTGCCGCGCGTTCGTGACTTCCGCGGTTTGAACCCGAAGTCCTTTGACGGCCGCGGCAACTACGCCATGGGCATCAAGGAACATATCGTGTTCCCGGAAATTGAGTACGACAAGGTCGACCAGATCTGGGGTATGGACGTGATCGTCTGCACCACGGCTCCGAATGATGACGAAGCGCGCGAGCTTCTGCGCGCGTTCAACTTCCCGTTCAGCAAGTAAGCGGCGCGGGAAAGGAACGAGGAACGACGATGGCGAAGAAGAGCGCGGTCGAAAAGAACAAGCGTCGCGAGAAGCTTGTCGAGAAATACGCTGAGAAGCGCGCTGCCCTCAAGGCGATGGCCAAGGACGAGAGCCTGTCCCTTGAAGAGCGGTTCAATGCACGTCTCAAGCTGGCGAAACTGCCGCGGAACTCCGCGCCGAACCGGGTTCGCAACCGTTGCGAAGTCTCGGGCCGGCCGCGCGGCTACTACCGCAAGCTGAAGATGTCGCGTATCGCGCTTCGTGAACTGGGCTCCCTGGGCAAGATCCCGGGCCTGGTCAAGTCGAGCTGGTAAGGAGAAACTCCGATGGCAATTTCCGATCCGTTGGGGGATATGCTGACCCGGATCCGCAACGCGCAGATGCGTCGCAAGGGCAAGGTCAGCTCACCGAATTCCAAATTGCGTGCACATGTGCTTGATGTGCTTGCAAAGGAAGGCTACATCCGTGGCTACACGACGGTCGAATACGAGGGCGGCAAGTCCGAGTTGGAGATCGAACTGAAGTATTTCGATGGCGAACCGGTCATCCGCACGATTGAGCGGGTCTCCAAGCCGGGCCGCCGGGTTTATTCTTCGGTAAAGAACATCCCGCATGTCTCCAATGGCCTGGGCGTGTCGATCATTTCGACTCCGCGCGGCGTCATGAGCGACCATCAGGCGCGGGACGAAAACGTAGGCGGCGAGGTTCTGTGCCGCGTCTTCTGATGCGGTGCACTCGCCTTAACTGAAACGACAAGGTTGGTCAGATGTCTCGAATTGGCAAAAAGCCAGTCCCCGTGCCGAGCGGGGTAACGGCAACGATCAACGGCCAGACGGTTGAAGTCAAAGGGCCGAAGGGGGAACTCTCCTTCATGCTCAACGACAACGTGCTGGCCGAAATGACGGACGGCGGGATCAAGGTTGATCCGCGCGGTAACTCCAAGACGGCTCGCTCCATGTGGGGCATGAGCCGGACCATGGTGCAGAACATCGTCACGGGCGTGAGCGACGGCTTCGAACGGAAGCTGGAAATCACCGGTGTCGGTTACCGTGCACAGGTCCAGGGTTCGAACCTTCAGCTGGCGCTGGGTTTCTCGCACGATGTCCTCTATCCGATTCCGGAAGGGATCGACATCAAGTGCCCGAAGCCGACGGAGATCGTGATCTCCGGTATCGACAAGCAGACAGTAGGCCAGGTTGCGGCCGAAATCCGCAAGTTCCGCCCGCCGGAGCCCTACAAGGGCAAAGGCGTTCGTTATGCGGGCGAATTCATCGTCCGCAAAGAAGGCAAGAAGAAGTAACGGACCAGGATCATGGCGAACAGCAAAATTGCTTTCGAACGCCGCCGCGATCGCGTGCGCCGTTCTATCAAGAAGGTGGCGAACGGACGTCCGCGGCTTTCTATCTTCCGCTCGTCGAAGCAGATCTACGCTCAGATCATCGACGACGGCAAAGGACAGACGATTGCCTCTGCCTCGACGATCGAAAAGGATCTGAAGGGCAACCTGAAGACGGGCGCCGATACCGCTGCTGCGGCAGCCGTCGGCAAGCTTGTCGCCGAGCGCGCTCTGGCTGCCGGTGTCAAGCAGGTCGTGTTCGACCGGGGCGGATACATGTATCACGGGCGCATCAAGGCGCTTGCCGATGCAGCCCGCGAAGGCGGACTGGAATTCTGACCAGCGCCCGTTGGCGCTCCTAAGAACGGAAGACGTATAAAATGGCGAGACAGGATAATCGCGATCGCGAAGAGCGAGACAGCGAATTCGTCGACAAGCTGGTCCACATCAACCGCGTCGCCAAGGTGGTCAAGGGTGGCCGCCGTTTCGGCTTCGCAGCGCTGGTCGTCGTCGGCGACCAGAAGGGCCGTGTCGGCTTCGGTCATGGCAAGGCACGTGAAGTGCCGGAAGCCATCCGCAAGGCAACGGAAGCTGCCAAGCGCACCATGATCCGCGTTCCCCTGCGGGAAGGCCGGACCCTTCACCACGATGTGGAAGGCCGTCACGGTGCGGGCAAGGTTCTGTTGCGCGCGGCTCCGGCCGGTACCGGTATCATTGCCGGTGGTCCGATGCGTGCGGTTTTCGAAACGCTCGGCGTGCAGGACGTGGTGGCGAAGTCCCTGGGGACCTCCAACCCCTACAACATGGTTCGCGCTACCTTTGCAGCGCTGACCAAGGAAGACAGCCCGCGTTCGGTCGCGGCACGCCGCGGCCTGAAGGTCTCGGTGCTGCAATCGCGCCGTCGTGATAAAGATGATGCGGCTCCGGCGGCTGCCGAGGCTTGACCTCGGCCGCTCCGGTACCCAGCTGAATAAGGGTTAGTTCCATGGCGAACACCGAAAACACTGTCACGGTCGAACAGATCGGCAGCCCGCTGCGCCGTCCCAAGGACCAGCGCGCGACGCTCATCGGTCTCGGCCTGAACAAGATGCACCGCCGTTCCACACTGAAGGATACTCCTGAAGTGCGCGGCATGATCAATAAGGTCCAGCATCTCGTTCGCGTCGTCGAAGACGCGTAACCGGGATCGGGAGATAAAAAGATGAAGCTCAACGAACTCAGGGACAATCCCGGTTCCACTCCGAGCCGCACCCGCGTCGCACGCGGCATCGGTTCGGGCAAGGGCAAGACCGGCGGCCGCGGCGTGAAGGGGCAGAAGTCCCGTTCCGGCGTTGCGATCAAGGGCTTTGAAGGCGGTCAGATGCCGCTTCACCGCCGTCTGCCGAAGCGTGGCTTTACGAACATCTTCGCCAAGGAATACAACGTTGTTTCCCTTGGCCGTGTTCAGCAGGCCATCGACGCCGGCAAACTCGACGCCGGTGCGGCCGTTACGGTCGAGGCTCTCAAGGCCGCAGGTATTGTCAAGCGCGTCAAGGACGGTGTCCGTCTGGTAAGCGATGGCGAACTGAAGGCAGCTGTCACCTTTGAAATCGCCGGCGCCTCCAAGGCTGCCGCTGAAGCGGTTGAAAAGGCTGGCGGCAAGGTTGTCGTTCTGGGAGCTCAGGCCTAACAGGCCTGGGTTTTTCCCGTTTGTCGGCACAAAACTGACCGGAGTAGGGCATGGCATCCGCCGCCGAACAACTGGCGTCAAATCTCAATTTCTCAGCTTTCGCCAAGGCTGAAGAACTCAAGAAGCGCATCTGGTTCACGCTGGGGGCGCTTTTGGTTTATCGACTGGGGACTTACATCCCGCTTCCGGGCATTAATCCGGAAGCCTTCGCGAACGCCTTCAACCAGGCGCAGTCCGGTATCATCGGCATGTTCAACATGTTCTCCGGTGGTGCGGTTCAGCGCATGGCGATCTTCGCGCTCGGCATCATGCCGTACATCTCCGCCTCCATCATCATGCAGCTGATGACGACCGTCGTGCCGTCGCTGGAGCAGATGAAGAAGGAAGGCGAGCAGGGACGTAAGGTCATCAACCAGTATACCCGCTACGGTACGGTGATCCTGGCCGCCTTCCAGGCCTACGGCATCGCCGTCGGCCTTGAGGGCGCAACCAATGTCGTTTCCGATCCGGGCTGGTTCTTCCGTGCGTCCACGGTCATCACGCTGGTCGGCGGCACCATGTTCCTCATGTGGCTGGGTGAACAGATCACCTCGCGCGGCATCGGTAACGGCATTTCGCTGATCATCTTCGCCGGTATCGTTGCCGGCCTGCCGAAGGCGGTCGTCTCGACGCTCGAACTCGGCCGCCAGGGCGCGCTTGCCACCTGGATCATCCTGATGGTGGTCGTGGTCGCCGTCGTCGTGATCGGGGTCATTGTGTTCATGGAACGCGCCCAGCGGCGCCTGCTGATCCAGTATCCGAAGCGCCAGATGGGCAACCGGATGTTCGAGGGCAACACGTCGTTCCTGCCGCTGAAGCTGAACACCGCCGGTGTTATCCCTCCGATCTTCGCGTCTTCGCTGCTGCTGGTTCCGGCCACCGTTGCCGGGTTCGCCGGCCAGGGCGGATCGAACGAATGGGTGACCACCATCACGGCGCTGCTGGGCCACGGCCAGCCGCTCTACATGGTCTTCTATGCGTCGATGATCATCTTCTTCAGCTTCTTCTATACGGCGATCGTGTTCAATCCGACCGACACCGCGGATAACCTGAAGAAACACGGCGGCTTCATTCCGGGCATTCGCCCGGGTGAAAGGACGGCGCAGTACATCGATTATGTGCTGACCCGTGTCACCGTCGTGGGGGCGATCTACATCACCCTCGTTTGTCTATTACCCGAATTCCTCATTTCGGCGACAGGCGTTCCGTTCTATTTCGGGGGAACCTCGCTGTTGATTGTGGTCAGCGTGACCATGGATACTGTATCCCAGATCCAGGGCCATCTGCTCGCTCATCAGTACGAGGGCCTTGTAAAGAAAGCGAAACTAAGGGGGAGACGCCGATGAGGCTCATTCTGGTCGGACCGCCGGGGGCGGGGAAGGGAACACAGGCAACGCGTCTGGTCGCCAAATATGGCATTCCCCAACTGTCGACGGGCGACATGCTGCGGGCAGCCGTTGCGGCACAGACACCGATCGGCCTGAAGGCCAAGGAAGTCATGGACGCCGGCGGCCTGGTCTCCGATGAAATCGTCGTCGGCATCATCCGGGACCGGATCGGCGAGGAGGATGCTCAGAAGGGGTTTATCCTCGACGGCTTCCCGCGCACGCTGGCCCAGGCCGAGGCCCTGGACCAGATGCTGAGCGAAAAGGGCATCAAGCTCGACAGCGTCCTGGAACTGCGGGTCGACCAGGAAAAGCTCGTCGGCCGGATCATCAACCGGGCCGAGGAAGCCAAGGCAAAGGGCGAAGCGGTCCGCAAGGACGACGATCCGGAAGTCTTCAAGCAGCGGCTTGAGGCCTATAACCGCGATACCGCGGTGGTCGTGCCCTACTACGCCAAGAGCGGCCTTTTGACCGTTGTTGACGGAATGCAGTCAATCGACGAGGTGACCGCGGCGATCGATGCCGTGCTTTCCCGTCTTGACGAAAACGTTTAGAGCCGTTAAAGGACGCGCTCAATCTGAAATGAGTGGTGTCGCTCCCGTCTTGCGCGGGACCGGCACATTCTGTGCTTGGTGAACCTGATTTGGTTGGGAACCCCGGCAAAAACAAGTGCTCCGCAAGGGCCGGCCTCCACCGGACGCGGGGAATAACAGTGGACGCGGCTGTTTTTTGCAGCTGCCAGAAATGGAGACGAACGTGGCACGTATTGCTGGCGTTAACATCCCGACGAACAAGCGCGTTGTCATCGCGCTTCAGTATATTCACGGCATCGGCGCGAAGCTGGCGCAGGAAATCACCGAAAAGGTGAACATTGCCCCGGAACGCCGCGTGAACGAGCTTTCCGACGCAGAAGTGCTGCAGATCCGTGAAACCATCGACCGCGATTACATGGTCGAAGGCGATCTGCGCCGTGACACCGCAATGAACATCAAGCGTCTGATGGACCTCGGCTGCTACCGCGGCCTGCGGCACCGCCGCGGTCTTCCGGTTCGCGGTCAACGGACTCATACGAACGCCCGCACCCGCAAGGGTCCGGCTAAGCCGATCGCAGGCAAGAAGAAGTAAACCACCAGCGATTGGCGGTGGAGCTGCCGGGATTACGGCAGTGTAGAGATCGAAGTAAGGAACAAGAATGGCTAAAGACACGACACGCGTGCGTCGCCGCGAACGCAAGAACATCTCGTCCGGCGTTGCGCATGTGAATTCGACATTCAACAATACCATGATCACGATCACGGATGCCCAGGGCAATGCAATTTCCTGGTCGTCTGCCGGTGCACTCGGCTTCAAGGGTTCGCGTAAGTCTACCCCTTATGCTGCCCAGGTTGCCGCTGAAGACGCTGCCAAGAAGGCCGCCGAACACGGCATGCGTACGCTGGAAGTGGAAGTTCGTGGTCCGGGCTCGGGCCGTGAATCGGCTCTTCGCGCCCTCCAGGCTGCCGGTTTCCTGATCACGTCGATCCGCGATGTGACGCCGATTCCGCACAACGGCTGCCGTCCGCGCAAGCGTCGCCGCGTCTAAGGCCTCACCGCCTGACGCAAATGTTTCTCCAATGGCAAAGAATAGTCCGGGCGCAAACAGGCCGGACGGGATAGCCGAAGGGGCAAGAACGTGACCATTCAAAAGAACTGGCAAGAACTGATCAAGCCGACCAAGCTCGAAGTCAAGCCGGGTGAAGACCCCCGGTTTCTGGCGACGGTTGTCGCCGAGCCGCTCGAGCGCGGATACGGCCTGACGCTGGGCAATGCCCTACGCCGCATCCTTCTGTCCTCGTTGCAGGGGGCGGCCGTGACGGCGGTGCAGATCGACGGCGTGCTGCACGAGTTCTCGTCGATCCCCGGCGTCCGCGAAGACGTGACCGACATCGTTCTCAACATCAAGGAAATCGCCATCCGCATGGAAGGCGAAGGTCCCAAGCGCATGGTCGTGCGCAAGCAGGGCCCGGGTGTTGTGACCGCCGGTGACATCCAGACCGTGGGCGATGTGGAAGTGCTCAACCCGGACCTCGTCCTGTGCACGCTGGACGAAGGTGCGGAAATCCGCATGGAATTCACCGTCAACACCGGCAAGGGCTACGTGTCTTCCGACCGTAACCGCCCGGAAGACGCTCCGATCGGTCTGATCCCGGTCGACAGCCTCTATTCCCCGGTGAAGAAGGTTTCCTATAAGGTCGAGAACACCCGTGAGGGCCAGGTCCTCGACTATGACAAGCTTACCCTGACCGTCGAAACCGATGGTTCGGTGAAGCCGGATGACGCTGTGGCTTTCGCAGCGCGCATCCTCCAGGACCAACTGTCCATCTTCGTCAATTTCGAAGAGCCGAAGCGCGAAGCAGCCGAGGAAACCGTCCCGGAACTCGCCTTCAACCCGGCCCTTCTGAAGAAGGTCGACGAGCTGGAACTGTCGGTCCGTTCGGCCAACTGCCTGAAGAACGACAATATCGTGTATATTGGCGATCTCATTCAGAAGACCGAAGCGGAAATGCTGCGCACGCCGAACTTCGGCCGCAAGTCGCTCAACGAGATCAAGGAAGTTCTCGCACAGATGGGCCTGCATCTGGGCATGGAAGTGGCCAACTGGCCGCCTGAGAACATCGAAGATCTCGCCAAGCGTTACGAAGACCATCAGTATTAAGGGACGCAAGCGTCCCTGAAGGATCAACCGGGTAGGGCACGAGACGAGCCGCCCGACAGAAAAAGGAGAGGGCCATGCGCCACGGTAAAGCCGGCCGCAAGCTCAACCGGACCTCTAGCCACCGCAAGGCTATGTTCGCAAATATGGCGGCGTCGCTGATCAAGCATGAACAGATCGTCACGACCCTGCCGAAGGCCAAGGAAATGAAGCCGATCATCGACAAGCTGATTACGCTCGGCAAGCGCGGTGATCTTCACGCACGCCGCCAGGCGATTTCGCAGGTTCGCGATGTCGCCATGGTGCGCAAGCTGTTCGATACGCTCGGCGAACGCTACAAGGACCGCCAGGGCGGCTACAGCCGGGTTCTGAAGGCCGGTTTCCGCCACGGCGACAGTGCTCCGATGGCCGTGATCGAACTGGTCGATCGTGACATGGATGCCCGCGGTTCCGAAGACCGGGCTCGCGTTGAAGCCGAAGCAGCGGCAGAAAACGCAGCGTAAACAAGACTTTAAATTAACAGTCTGTAAAAGGCGGGTCTTAACCCGCCTTTTATTTTGTTTTGAATTGTCAACAGGAAAGATTGCCTTTGTTTTCAATAGGATGAGTTTGCAACCGTCTGTAATTTTCCTGATTATCGTTATTTTAACCGCCCTAAACGAAAGTCTCATCCAATCCTAGTATTACCGCTGGTGGGGAGGATGGAATGGACGCGGAACAGCAATCATCCGCAGAGAATTACAAGAAGAACCGGTTCTTGCGGCTCAAGGTTATCGTGCCGGTTCTTATGGTCGGTGTCACTTTCGCTTCCTGCGTAGCAGTCGGTATCGGTGGCTACCTTAACGCGCGTTCGGGGCTGAAGCAGGCGGCCCAGGGCGAGCTGACCATGGTGGCCAGGGCGCGTCAGGCCTTGGTCGGCATGCGTCTGGAAGGGCTGGCCGGCTCCTTGTCGAACGTTTCCTCCGGCGCCGGCGCGGCACTTGCGCTCAACGACATGAACTCGGCCCTGGTGAACCTGGAAAACGACCGGGCATCTCTGAAGGAATATTTCCAGCCGGATGGGTCCACTCCGGCAGAACGCGCGGAAAAGACCGGCAAGGACAACAAGACCATGTACGCCTGGCGTCACACGGACGTCCACGGCAGCTTCTTTTCCGAATGGAAGAACGGCAACTACGCGGATATCTACGTCCTCAACAAGGAAGGCCGGGTGATCTATACGGTCACCAAGTCGGCTGACTTCCTTGAAAAGGTCGATGGCGACATGCTGAAGGATACCGCGCTCGCGACGGTCTACAAAGAGGCCATGGCCGGCGAAAAGGGGCAGCAGTTCTTCTCCAAGTTCGAGAAATACGGCCCCGCGGGCGGTGAAGCCTCCATGTTCATCGGCTCGCCGGCCTTCCTGACGTCCTTTACCGGTGAAGAGCTGGGCGGTGTCGTCGTTATCCGGATCAACTCCGGATATCTCGAAGCCGTGACCAACGACCGCAAGGGCCTGGGTGAAACCGGCCAGGTCTATATGGTCAATCAGGACGGAACCCTGATCACCAACCAGCCGCTGTCTGCGGAACCGACCGCGCTGACCAAGACCATGGCGTCCGAACTGGTCACCAAGGCGGCCGGCGGTATGGAAACCAAGGGTATGATGACCGGTCAGGACGGGGTCGACCGCCTGATGGTCGCGGAACCGGTGACCTTCGGTGACGAGAGCTGGGCGATGGTCGCGGAGCTCTCCGAAGCGGAATCCATGGCCAGCGTCGATGAAATGCGCAACTCCATGATCCTGTCGACGCTGATCACCGTCGGTATCGCAGCGGTCATCGCCCTGTTCTTCTCCCGCTCGATCACCAACCCGCTCGGCACGCTGGTGACCGCGCTGGAAGACATCGCACGGGGCAATCACAGCGCCGATATCTCCGCGGCGCGGCGCGGCGACGAAATCGGCGACATCGGCCGGGCCGTCGTCAAGATCCGCGAAAATGCGGCCGAGGAGCAGGAGCGCCGGGCGGAACTGGAAGCGCAGAACGCGCGAACCCAGGCCGAGCAGCGCAAGGAAATGCTGGGCGGACTTGCCGCGGAATTCGAGGCAAGCGTGGGCAAGGTGGTCGAGCATGTGACCCATTCCGCAATGACCTTGCGGGATGCGGCCGACGAGATGCGCAAGATGACGGAGGAATCCGGCGACACCTCGACCCGTGCCGCCCAGGTCTCCGCCGATGCCATGAACGAAGTGCAGTCGATCGCGACCGCCTCGGACCAGCTGTCGAGCTCCATTCAGGAAATCTCGTCGCTGATCGAGCGGTCTTCGGCAGTTGCCCAGACGGCGACGGTGCGTGCGGAGTCCACCAACAGCACGGTGCGGTCGCTGGCGGAAGCCGCCAACCGCATCGGCGAGGTGGTGACCCTGATCAGCGATATCGCCGACCAGACCAACCTGCTTGCGCTCAACGCCACGATCGAGGCGGCACGCGCCGGCGAGGCGGGCAAAGGCTTTGCGGTCGTTGCCTCGGAGGTGAAGGAACTCGCCTCTCAGACCGGCAAGGCCACCGGCGAGATCCAGCAGCAGATCGACGCGATCCGACAGGCAACCGAAGAAGCGGTCTCCGCAATCGGCGAAATCCAGGAGACGATCGGCGAGATCACCCAGTCGGTGACCGACGTTTCCGCCGCCGTGACGGAGCAGAGCTTCGCCACCCGGGGCATTGCCGAAAACACCCAGCGGGCCGCGGAAGGCACGTCGCGGGTCTCGGAAGACATTTCCAACGTCAGCGAGATGTCTCAGAAGACCAACGAATCCGCCAACGTCTTCACCGAAAAGGTGGCAGAGCTCTCCGAACAGGCCAGCCATCTGGACCGGGAGGTCCGCGGATTCCTGTCTCAGGTCCGCTCCGCCTGATCCGCAACGCGGAACCAGAAAACACCAACGGCCGCCGGTTCTCCCGGCGGCCGTTTTGTTTTTAGGACAAGCAGGGCCGCACCACACCCGCTGCTGTCATTCCCGCGTGTTTGGTTGTTTGATCGGGGAGGTCTGGGCCTATACCGGGAGGACACGGCGTACTGGGTCTCGGCTCTCCGCTTACGCTCCGGCCCGGATGACAATCTGAATATGTGGCACGGCCTTGCATCACACTCAGGCCGTCATCACTTCTCCCGAAACCGCTTTTTTCCTGCGCTTTGCCATTGCCTCTTTTTGTCCCCATCTGGCATGTATCAGAACCGGCGACGGGGTGCGGATTCGCTAGTATTTGGAGAAAGTTTCATGGCAAGGGCAAAGTCCAGAGGTGCCTTTCGTGTTTCAATCGCCGTTCTGTTCGGGCTGATCATCGGTTTTGCGGGGGGCGCACAGGCGCAGGATAACCGGCAGGTGCCGGTGTCGGCTGCCCAGGTCAAACTGTCCTTTGCGCCGATCGTCAAGCAGGTGGCGCCCGCCGTCGTCAATGTCTACGCCACCCGCAAGGTGGTCGAGCGGCGTTCCGTCTCGCCGTTTTTCAACGATCCTTTTTTCCGCCGGTTCTTCGGCGACAACGGCTCCGGGTTCGGCCAGCCGCGGGAACGGGTGCAGCAGGCGCTCGGATCGGGCGTGATCATTTCCGCCGAGGGGACCGTGGTCACCAATTACCATGTGATCAAGGATGCCGATGAGGTCCGGGTGGCCCTGAACGACCGGCGCGAATTCGACGCCGATATCATCCTCAAGGACGAACGCACCGATCTGGCCGTGTTGAAGATCAAGGGCAGGGGACCGTTCGAATTCGTTCCCTTTGCCGATTCAGACAATCTCGAGGTCGGCGATATCGTGCTTGCCATCGGCAACCCCTTCGGCGTCGGCCAGACCGTGACCCAGGGGATCGTTTCGGCCCTGGCGCGGACACAGGTCGGTGTCACCGACTACCAGTTCTTCATCCAGACGGACGCTGCGATCAACCCGGGCAATTCCGGCGGCGCGCTGGTGGATATGAACGGCAGGCTGGTCGGGATCAACTCGGCGATCTTCACCCGCTCGGGCGGCTCCAACGGTATCGGCTTCGCCATTCCCGCTCACATGGTCCAGTTCGTCGCCTCCCAGGCCGGGCAGGGAGACAAGATAAAACGGCCCTGGCTCGGTGCGACGGTGCAGCTGGTGAACGCGGAAATCGCGGACGCCATGTCGCTCGACCGGCCGCGCGGGGTGCTGGTGACCAATGTCTATGACGGTTCTCCGGCGGCGGATGCGCACCTGGAGGTCGGCGACCTGGTCCTGGCCATCGACGGCAAGGAAGTGTCCGATCCCGATTCCTTCGGCTACCGCTTCGCAACCAAGAAGCTGGGCGGAACGGCGACCTTCACCATCCAGCGCGATCAGCAGCAGATGGACGTCGCCGTGGCGCTGAAGCCTGCCCCGGAAACCGTGCCGCGGGATACGCGCAAGCTGACGGAATATTCGCCGTTCGAAGGCGCGACGGTGATGAACCTGTCGCCGGCAGTTGCCGATGAATTGCGCCTCGACGGCGACCCGGAAGGGGTGGTCGTGTCCAAGGTCGAGCCGGACAGCACGGCGGCCCGGATCGGCCTTCAGGTCGGCGATATCGTGCGTGCGGTCAACGATCAGGACGTGCAGAGCACCCGTATGCTGGAAGCGATCACCCGCGCATCGCCGCGCCTGTGGCAACTGGCCATCGAGCGCAACGGCAAGGTCAACCGCATCGTCTTGCGCGGATAGGGGGTTCAAAAGCACTCGCTTTCGAACCGGGTTCGTCTCCCCCCTTGAGGGGGAGATGTCACCGCAGGTGACAGAGGGGGGTAACGACAGTGGCGTTAGATTCCGGTGCTTCGGTATGTCGAGAGGCTGACACCCCCCTCTGTCCGCTAAAGCGGACATCTCCCCCTCAAGGGGGGAGAGGGGCGCAAGGGGCAGAGGAATGAGACCGATTGTTTCCCTCAGAAGGGAAACGTTTCAGGAGATAATGCGGCAGTGAGCGATCTTTTCGAAGCTTCGGGATTGGCAGCGGACGTGGCCCGTCCGCTGGCGGACCGGCTGCGGCCGCAGAAGCTTGGTGATGTGGTCGGGCAGGATCACCTGCTCGGGCCCGAAGGCACGCTGTCGCGCATGCTCAAGAGCCGGACGCTCGGGTCGCTGATCTTCTGGGGGCCGCCGGGGACGGGCAAGACCACCGTCGCACGCCTGCTGGCGGCGGAAACCGATCTTGCCTTCGAGCAGATCTCGGCGATCTTCTCCGGTGTTGCCGATCTGAAGAAGGTGTTCGAAACCGCCCGTGCGCGGCGGATGAGCGGGCGGTCCACGCTGCTTTTCGTCGACGAGATCCACCGGTTCAACCGGGCCCAGCAGGACAGCTTCCTGCCGGTCATGGAAGACGGCACGATCACGCTCGTCGGCGCGACGACGGAAAACCCGTCCTTCGAGCTCAATGCCGCGCTTCTGTCGCGCTCCCACGTGATGACCTTTCATTCCCTCAATATCGAGGCGCTCAACAGGCTGCTGGACCGCGCGGAGGAAGTGGAAGACAAACCGCTGCCGCTCGATCAGGAGGCCCGCGCGGTGCTGGTGCGCATGGCCGACGGCGACGGCCGCTCGGCGCTCACGCTCGCCGAGGACGTGTGGCGGGCCGCGGATGAGGGCGAGGTGTTTGACGCGGAGCGCCTGCAGGAGATCGTCCAGCGCCGGGCACCGATCTACGACAAGAGCGCGGACGGCCACTACAATCTGATCTCCGCGCTGCACAAGTCGGTGCGCGGGTCCGATCCGGATGCGGCGCTCTACTGGTTCTGCCGCATGCTGGACGGCGGCGAAGATCCGCTTTATCTCGCCCGCCGGCTGATCCGCATGGCGGTGGAGGATATCGGTCTTGCCGACCCGCATGCGCTGGTGCAGGCGAATGCGGCGCGCGATGCCTATCAGATGCTGGGCTCGCCGGAAGGCGAACTGGCGCTCGCCCAGACGGTGGTCTATCTGGCGACCGCGCCGAAATCGAACGGGGTCTATATGGCCTACAAGGCGGCAACCCGCAGCGCCAAGACCAGCGGTTCCCTGCTGCCGCCCAAGCACATCCTCAATGCGCCGACGAAGCTGATGAAAGAGGAAGGCTACGGGGCCGGCTATCAGTACGATCACGACGCGCCGGACGGCTTCTCCGGCCAGGACTATTTTCCCGAGGATCTCGGGCGTCAGACCTATTACGATCCCCCGGAGCGCGGCTTTGAGCGCGAATTGCGCAAGCGTCTGGAATACTGGAGCAAACTGCGCCGGGAACGCGGTGGAGCCTAGGGTCCGTACCCTGGGGATCACGCGAGCCGCCGGGATGCAACATAACGTGATCCGCACTTGCGTTACGTTCCGACTAAAGGGCGCTATCCTCCGGTTCTGGCGTCAAGCCGCTCTTAAGAAGGCCGGGAGTACACTCACCGCGTTCTCTGTGGGTCTAAGGCGCAAACGGGATGAAGGAACTCGAGCTCCGGCTGGCATTTGTATTTTATGGCGGCGTTTCGCTGGCCATCTACATGCATGGCGTGAGCCGTGAAGTGCTCAATCTGGTCCGTGCCTCCGCTTCGCGCGCCGCTGGCAACGGGCGCATCTATGTGGCCCCGTCCCTCGACCGGCCGGCCTCTCCCAGCGAAAAGGTCTACCGGGATATTCTCGACCGGATTGCCGGTACCATCGATATCCGCGTTGTTGCCGATGCGATCGCGGGCGCGTCCGCGGGCGGTGTCAACGGTATCATGCTGGCGCGTGCGCTGGCCCACGACCTGCCGCTCGACAGCCACCGGGACCTGTGGCTGAAAAACGCCGATGTGACGGAATTGGCGCGGCCGCAGAACGGATTTTCCCGCTACCTCAAATCGGGCGTCAGCCCCGTGCTCGACACGTTGATCTCGCGCCAGCTCAAGGCCCGGATCAAGGATCCCGAAACCCGGGACAAGCTGCGCACCTTCATGCAGTCGCGCTGGTTCAAGCCGCCGTTTTCCGGCTCACGCTACATCGGCTGGATGCTGGACGCCTGCGCCGCCATGGACGAGCACATGGAGGAGGGCCGGACCCTGATACCACGCGGCCAGACCCTGGACCTGTTCGTGACCCTGACGGACTATTACGGCCAGCGCCGGCGCATTCGCATCGATGATCCCAATTTCATCGAGGAACTGGACCATCGCCGGATCCTGAATTTTCACGCCATGCACCGGATGCCGGGCGATCTTCTGAGCCAGTTCGGCTCGGAGTGCATTCCCGAACTGGTGTTTGCCGCGCGGGCAACCTCCTCTTTCCCCGGCGCCTTTGCCCCGGCGACGGTATCGGAGATGGACCATGCCCTGAAGAAGTTCCGTCTTCCCTGGCCGAACCGGACCGCCTTCCTGGCCAAGGGGCTGGAAATAGAACCCGAGCAGCCCGGCTATCGCTGTTTTGTCGACGGCAGCGTCGTCATGAACAAGCCGTTCGGGCCGGTGATCGACGTCATCAAGCAAAGGCCTGCATCGAGAGAGGTCGCGCGCCGGCTGGTCTATGTGGATCCGGCGCCCGGAGGCGTGGAGGCGGTGGAGGAGAACGGGCAGCCCATGCCGAGCTTCTTCCGCACCATCCTGGCCTCGCTCGCCCATATTCCGCGCAATGAACCCATCGGCGACGACTTGAGGGATATCGAAGCCCGCAATCGCAGGGGACATTGGCTGGCGGAGACGATCGCCGCCGCGGACCCGGTCGTGGACAAGGCTGTGCGCAAGATCCTGCGCGGCCGGACCCGGATTAAGGCCGAAGCGTTGACGAAATACCGGGCGCTCGCCAATGCGGATGCCCATACCCAGGCCGGATATGCCTTCCTGAACTACCAGTCGCTCAAGCTGCATGCGATCTGCGAGCGGTTGTCGGACCTGATCGCAGCGATGGCCGGACCGACAGGGCGGGCGGAGCGCAAGGATGCGCTCCTGTGGCTGATCGGCAGCCATTTCGCGGGTCTTGCCAAGGATAGCGGGGAGGGGCCGCCCGATCCGGATACGGAGGTGGTCGGTCTCCTACGTGGCCTCGATGTCGACTACCGTGTCCGGCGCCTGCGCTTTGCCATTCGCAAACTCAACGGCCTCTATCACCGCGTTCGGGAGATGGATGACGATGGTCAGGCCATTGCCGGTCTCGACCATCTCAAGAGCCGGCTCTACCAGCAGATCGACAATCTGCGCTGGCGCTGGCGGGAGGATTTCTACGGCGAGGACAGCCGCAGTCTTGCGGAAGACCTGTGCCAGGTCCTGTCGCAGCCGCCTGAAGAAGGGCCCGACAGGACCACGCTTCTAAGGGAACTCCTGGAGCATCTGGCGCACCTCATGGGGTTGCAGGATCTCGACCGGATGCAGGATGAGGTGTTCGCGGAACTCACCCAGGACCCGCTGCTGGCGGACGCGGTCGGCCGGGAGCTGACCGAGCGCTACGTCGGCTTCGCGTTTTATGACCTGGTGACCTTTCCGCTGCTGCAGAGCAACGACTTTTCCGAGGTCAGCGAGATCCTGGTCGATCGCATCAGTCCGCGCGATGCCGGCAGCTTCGGGGCCGACGGTTTCGAGCTCAAGGGCGAAAATCTCAATGCCTTCGGCGCGTTTTTCAACCGGCGCTGGCGCGAGCACGATTATCTGTGGGGCCGGCTGAACGCGGCGGATCGGCTGATCAGCATCGTGCTGTCGGCGGCTGGAACGAAGATCCTGTCGCCGGAGGACGAGCGGGCCTGCCGCCATGCGATCTTCAGCGCGATCCTGGACGAGGAAGAGCAGGTCCTGACCGCGGATCCGGAGCTGATTCCGCCGATCCGCGAGCAAATTGCCGCATTGGCCGGCGAAACGGTCGATTTCTGTATCTAAGCGCCAGCCACTGTTTGCATTGCAACGTCGGGTGTTTTTATAAAGAGGAACGATCCGTTTTTCGAAGCCGGAGGGAGCCTTGGTCCCGTCCGGGTTACTCATTCCCAAGTGGGCCCAAGTGGGACATGTTCATGGCATTGGTGGAAAATCCCATCCTGAACGGCATTCTGGAATTTGTCCTGCTTTTTGCCGCGCTTTATCTCGCAAGCCTGGTCATCCTGTTTTCCGTCGGCCTTGTCATGACCGCGCTCAACGCCCGCCATCCGGAGCGGCGCATTCAGAAGCGGGATCCGTCGCACCAGCCGCTGCGGGACATCAAGTCGTCGATGCGGCAGCTTTCCATCACCAGCACCTGCCTGGCGATCGGGCTCTACGCCCAGTTCAACGGCTGGACCCTGGTGCAGCCAATGGCGCTGTCCTGGTGGTCGGCGCCGCTGTTTTTCGTCCTGTCGCTCATCCTGCACGACACCTGGTTCTACTGGGGGCACCGGATCCTGCACACCAAGGCGTTCTACCGGTTTCACAAGCCGCACCACATGACCATTACGCCGACGGTCTGGTCGAACGATGCCGGCTCGTCGGTGGACACGCTGTTTGCCCATACCTATTACGCGCTGGTGCTGTTCGTCGTTCCCATGCCGGCGGCGGTCTTTCTCGCCCACCGGGTCTTCGACCAGGTGTCGGCGGCCATCGGCCATTGCGGCTATGAGCATTTCGCCAGCCCAACCGCGCGCCGGCCCTGGCCGCTGCTGTGCACGCTCTATCACGACCAGCATCACCAGTATTTCGTCTATAATTACGCCAACTACTTCTCCTTCTGGGACCGGTTGTGCGGCACGGTTCACCCGACCTACGATCAGAGGGTCGCGGAGTTCGAAGGGATCTACGCGGAACAGCGGAACTAGACGATGCAACTCGTTTTGGACTACCTGACCGTTTTCGCCGCGATCTACGCGGCCATGCTGGCCGTCTATTTCGCGACCGGCCTGACCATGACGGTGATCAACGCCCGCCATCCGGACCGGCGTATCCAGAAACACCGGGACGGCATGAAGCGGGTGAAGAAGGAAATCCGCGCGTCCCTGTCCGCGCTTGCGACCTCGTCGGTGCTCCTGTCGGCGGGCTATTTCGCGCAAACGCAGGGCTGGACACTGGTCGCGCCGCTGCCGCTTTCCTGGTGGTCGTTCCCGTTGATGTTCGTGATCTGCATGGTCCTGTTCGACGGCTGGTTCTACTGGGGCCACCGGATCCTGCATTGGCCGTCGCTTTACAAGTGGCATCTGCCGCATCACCGCTCCGTCGCGCCGACGGTGTGGAGCAATGACAGCTCGGCGATCGTCGACACGCTGATCGAGCACGGCTTCTACCTGGTCGTCTGGTTCGTGCTGCCGGTTCCGGCGCTTTCGGTATTCGCGCTGCGCCTGTTCGACCAGATCACGGGCATGGTCGGCCATTCGGGCTTTGAATATTTTGCCTCGAAGTCGTCGCGCTGGCCGTCGCCGATGATCTGCACCACCTTTCATGACCTGCATCATTCCCAGTTCCACTATAACTATGGCAACTTCTTCTCCATCTGGGACCGGCTGATGGGAACGGTTCACCCGGGCTATGATGCGATGGTCAAGGAAATGGAGACGACGGGCGAAATCCCCGATACGGCTCTTGAAAAGGTGCGCTGATATGCGCAGATCCTGCCCAGGCCTTTCGAGGTACGTTGGCACAAAGCGGAACGGAACATGCTGAATCAGGCCCTCGACATCTTTCTGGACTTCCTGCCGTTCTGGGCGGTGGCCTACGGGGTCAACGTGTTCCTGTATTTCGCCACCGGTTGGGTGCTGGTGACGATCCAGAACCGGCATCCGGAGCGTCGGATCCAGGCCCACCGGCGCGGTGAAAAGCGCAGAGGCAAGGAAATCCGCCAGAGTGTCTGGTCGCTGACGGCGACCGCCGGCTGCCTTGCGGGCGGGGTTTTCCTCTCGGTGCGCGGCTACACGTTCGTGGACCCGCTGCCGCTGACCTGGTGGTCCGTGCCGCTGATGTTCGTCATCTCCGTCGTCGCCTTCGATGCCTGGTTCTACTGGGGGCACCGGATGATGCACACCAAGTGGCTCTACCGCTTCCATGCGGAGCATCACCGCTCCGTGGCGCCGACCGTCTGGAGCACCTATTCCGACGATCTGGTCGATGCCTTCGTCATGCAAAGCTATTACCTGTGGGCGGTGCTGTTCCTGCCGATCCCGGCCGTGGTGCTCGTCGCCCACCGGCTGTGGGACCATTTCAACGGCACCATCGGCCATTCGGGCTTCGAGTTCTACGCCTCGCCGCTGTCGCGGATGCCGTCGCCCATGGTCTGCGTGACCTTCCACGACCAGCACCATTCCCGCTTCAAGTACAATTTCGCCAATTTCTTTTCCTTCTGGGACCGGCTGTGCGGCACCATTGATCCGAAATACGATGAGCAGGTGAAGAAATTCGAGGCGATGGGCAAGGATGCCGACAAACAGGTTGCGGCGGAATAGACCGGCCGCGACGCCCCTTATCACTCACTTCACTCCGTTGCTGCCCATGCTTGAATTCCTCGACAAGATCCCTCTGACCGGCCTATTGCTGTTCGCAATCGTGCTCGGCCTCGCCCCGTTCCTCCCCGAGCCGCATCTGGTGGAAAAGCTGCGCATGCTTGCGCAGGGGCAGCTGAAGAAGCCCATCGATATCTTCGACCTTTTCTGGCACACATGGCCGATCGTGCTCGTTATTCTGAAACTGATACGGATGCGGCAGACGGGCGCGTTCTAAGGTATTTTTGAGGGGCTCATGAACCATTTCCTCCTTGTCGCGCTGGGCGGCGGCATCGGCGCGGGCCTGCGCCATCTGGTCGGTCTGTGGACGCTGAGGGCCTTCGGCCCCGGCTTTCCCTACGGCACCATCACCGTGAATATCGTCGGCTCGCTGATCATGGGGCTCTTCATCGGCTGGCTCGTCCGCCATGGTGTGGGCGGGTCGCAATCCCTGCGCTATTTCGTGGCAACGGGCATGCTCGGCGGCTTCACCACCTTTTCCGCGTTTTCGCTCGATGTGGCGCTGATGTGGGAGCGCGGCGACACCCAGGCGGCGGTCGCCTATGTGCTCCTGTCCGTGGCGCTTTCCATTGCAGCCGTCTTCGCCGGCCTGTTCGTGATGCGCCAACTGGCGGCCTGAGGGGCGTCTCTCTTGCCTCTGACCGTCGCAGGGCTTTCAAAATTCCCTGAAACCGCCTATATGCGGGGCCGACCCTATGCGCCGGCCGGACGGCCGCTTGCGCCAAAGAGAACGAAATGTCCGCAATCGACCAGAAAAAAGTGACCGCAGACGAGGCGGGCATGCGCCTCGACCGCTGGTTCAAGGTGCACTATCCGGGACTGGGCTTCGGCCGGCTGCAGAAACTGCTGCGCACCGGACAGGTGCGCCTGGACGGCAAGCGGGCGGAAAGCTCGACCCGGATCGCCAAGGGGCAGATCGTTCGCGTGCCGCCGCTCGGCGTGGAACTGAGCGCGGACGATACGAAGAACAAGAAGCCGAAATCGACCAAGCTGATTGCCGACGACCGCAAGGCGATCGAGGACATGATGCTGTTCGAGGACGATCACGTGATGGTCCTCAACAAGCCGGCGGGGCTCGCCGTGCAGGGCGGCTCCGGGCTGAAGCGTCATCTGGACGGCATGCTCGACGCCTTTACCGACCGCAAGGGCAATAAGCCGAAGCTGGTGCACCGGCTCGACCGGGAAACGTCGGGCATCATTCTGGTCGCCAAGACACGGAAAGCCGCCCAGGAGCTCACAAAAGCGTTCCGTCACCGCAACACCCGCAAGATCTACTGGGCGATGCTGGCCGGCGTTCCCAAGCCCAAGCAGGGCCGTATCTCCACCTTCCTCGCACGCTCCGAGGAAAAGGAGCGCATGCGCGTGGCGCGCCAGGGCGAGGACGACGCCCAGCACGCGGTCTCGCTCTATTCGGTGGTGGAACAGTCGGCGCAGAAGCTTGCCTGGGTCTCCATGCGCCCCGTGACCGGCCGGACGCACCAGCTCCGCGCCCATGCGGCCCATATCGGCCATCCGATCATCGGCGACGACAAGTATTTCAACATCGAGAACTGGGAGCTGCCCGGCGGCATCCAGAACCGGCTGCACCTGCTCGCCCGCCGGATCGTCATCCCGCATCCGTCGGGCCACGGCGTCATCGACGTCTCCGCCCCCCTGCCGCCGCACATGCAGCAGACCTGGAACCTGCTCGGTTTCGACGCCTCCGACTACGACCCGGACATGAACGACCCGGAGGAGTGAGGAGTGTTGGGCTTGCCCATGAAACGCCAACGATTTGGCGTTTCAAGCGACGAACGCCCGAAGCCCTAGCGGAGGGCTGGGGCGGTTAGCTCTTAGCCGGCCAATCGACAACGATTTGTTGATTGGAATGCCGAATGCCCGGAGCCCTGGCGAAGGGCTGGCATGTCCCGCGTATCCGGTTCAGCATCGGGATTGGGGAAAGAGCGTACCACGCCCCCAAACCGTCACCCCGGACTTGATCCGGGGCCTACTCGCCGAGCCGTCTACCGCAGCTCTGGTCGTGAGCACAACGGCTCTGGAAACGAGTGGATCCCGGGTCTCTCTTCGTTCGCCCGGGACGACAATCGTGGGGTGGGCCGGCCTTGTCCGCCACACGTCAATCGTTTTCAGCCGCCCCGCCTCTACTGACCCAGCGCAATGAGCCCGATGGCGATTATGGTCACCATCAGCCCGCCGAGCGCCAGCTTCCAGGCATCCGACCGCTTCTTCAGCCCCGGCCAGCCGAGCGGCTTGATGATCTGGACCAGGGCCAGGGCAAGCATGAACAGGACGATGATCTTGGTCAACGGAAGCTCCGGGACGAGGCGATTGGTGTGAGAAGGATCAATAGAGGGGATAGGCCTGGGAGTCGAGGGACGCCCAAGCCCTTATCAGCTCAAGGTGTGATCTTGCAGAGGGCTGTCTGCCGCCAGATCCTGGCACCCTAGATCTTGTAACTCTGGTGAAAGTCCGGCATTTCCACGCGGGTGTGCTTGAGGGCCTTGGCGAAGTTTTCCTTCTTTTCCTTTTCGCCGTGAATCAGGAAGGTGATTTCCGGCTTGCCGGTCTGGCGGTGCCAGGCGAGCAGTTCGGACCGGCCGGCATGGGCGGAAAAGCCGTTGATGGTGTGGATCTTGGCCCTGACCGGGATCTCCTTGCCCCACAGGCGGACCGAGCGGGCGCCGTCGACGATAATGCGCGCGAGCGTGCCTTCCGCAGCATAGCCGACGAAGATGACGCTGCAGTCGGAATGGGCCAGGTTGTGCTGCAGATGGTGGCGCACGCGACCGCCGGTGCACATGCCGGAACCCGCCATGAGGATCGCGCCGGAGCGGATCTGGTTCAGCGCCATCGATTCAGAGGTTTCGCGGGTGAAATGCAGGTCGGGCAGCTTGAACGGGTCCTGACCGCTGTTGAGCATCCTTTCGATGTCGGTGCGCATGGCCTCCGGATGGCGGCGGAAGATCTGGGTTGCGGAGATCGCCATGGGCGAATCCAGGAATACATGCAGCGTGTCCGGGATTTCCTTGCGTTCCATACCTTCGCGCAGGAAGAACAGGAGTTCCTGCGCGCGCTCCAGGGCGAAGGTGGGGATGATCACGTTGCCGCCGCGCTCCTGGGCGTCGCGGATGGCTTCGTAGAATTCGTCGATGGAGGCTTGCAGCGGGCGGTGGTCGCGGTCGCCGTAGGTGGTTTCCATGACCACGATATCGACGTCCGACGGCGCCTGGTTGTCGCTGAGCAGCGGCCTGTGGTCCGGGCCGAGGTCGCCGGAGAAAAGGACCCGTCTCTTGTGACCTTCCTCCTCCAGCTCCAGCAGGACGCTGGCCGAGCCGAGGATATGGCCGGCATCGACGAAGGTGGCGGTGATGCCGTGGGCGAGGTGGATCGGCTTGTCGTAATCGGCGTTGCGTCCGAAGCGGTCCATGGCATCGAAGGCGTCCATGGTGTCGTAAAGCGGCTCGCTGCCCTTGCTGTGGTTGCCGTGGCGCCGGCGCCGGCGGGCCTCTTCCTCGTGCAGGTGGGCCGAATCGAGCATGACCAGGCGGGCGAGGTCGCGGGTGGCGGCGGTGCAGATGATTTCGCCCCGGAACCCCTGTTTGACCAGCAGCGGGATCCGTCCGCAGTGATCGAGATGGGCGTGGGTCAGAAGCAGGATATCGATTTGGCGGGGATCGAAGCCGAAGGGCTCGGTGTTTTCCTCGTTGAGTTCGTGTCCGCCCTGGAACATGCCGCAATCGACCAGGATCTTCTTGCCGGCACAGGTGATCATGTGGCACGAGCCGGTCACACCGGTCGCAGCTCCGTGAAACGAAATCTCCATTGTCCGGCGTCTCCTCAATTTGCCGATTGTTCTTATGTGCTGACGCTATGCCGTGAGGGGTTTTCCGGCAAGCTCGTACCAGCGCAGAATATCCTCCCAGATCTCTTCGGCCGTTTCGGCGTACCAGAACAGGTCCCGGTCCTCCGGGTCGATCACGCCTTCGGCCACAAGGAAATCGGGGTCGAACACCTTGCGCCAGTAGGCTTCGCCGACGAGAATCACAGGCACGGGGGCGATCTTGCGGGTCTGGATCAGCGTCAGGGTCTCGAACAACTCGTCAAGGGTGCCATAGCCGCCGGGGAAGACCACGAGCGCGCGGGCGCGCATCACGAAATGCAGCTTGCGCAGTCCGAAATAGTGGAAGCGGAAGCACAGGTCCGGCGTGACGTAGGGGTTGGGATATTGCTCGTGGGGCAGGGTGATGTTGAGCCCGACCGTGCGCGCGCCCACATCCGCAGCTCCCCGGTTGGCCGCCTCCATCATGCCCGGACCGCCGCCGGTGACGACCGCCAGATGGTCGCCGACCTTGTGTTCGGCTTCGCCGACCAGCCGGCCGAATTCCCGTGCGATGTCATAGTAGCGGCTCTTGTCGAGCACCCTGAGGGCGATCGCATGGCGCTGGGCCAGGTCCTTGTTTTCCGGGTCTCGCTCCAATGCGGCCTCAAGATCGGCAACCTTTCGGCGCGCTGCCGACGGTTCGGAGACGCGGGTGCTGCCGAAAACGACGATCGAATGGGCGATGCCGTGTTCCTGGAAAAGGGTTTCGGCCTTGGTGTAGTCGAGCTGCAGCCGGATGCCGCGGGTCTCGTCCCGGTTCAGGAAATCGACGTCCTCATCGGCCTGGCGGTAGTTCGGGCTGCGCATGATGGCGGCGACGAGTTCCGGCGCCTTCGGGTCCTCGTGGCTCGGCTTGGGAGATTTCCAGGGCAGATCGGTCTGGCGGCATTCGGCTTGCGCAGGGCAGGGCTTGCAGGGTGACAGTTTAGGATCTTGGGGCATCTTGCTGGTTTCTCGGACTGAATTCGGCTCGCGGAATCGCCTGTCGGGGCGGCGGTCCGGTTTCGCCGGATCTTATACCAATCATCATTGATGACGATCCGTATTACCCCAAATGGCGGCAGAATGAGTTCCGCCTGAGGGAGCAGAGATGAAAATACTGCTACTTGTACCTGAGCGCGCAAATTGTCCGATTCTCTTTCGTCAATTGGCCCAGCTTTTCGACACGCAGTTGATTGGCTACGAGGATGGGGCGCGTTTCGAACGGATCTCGGCGAGGTCCGCAGGAGTGCCGCGGCAGGGGCGTGACCGGAGGGAAACAACGTCTTTCCGGCAACGGCCTGCACTGCCGTGCGGAGTTCTCCTTCCGGCTGCCTTGCCTCGGCTCTTGACCCGGCCGGGAAAACCCGCCACATGCGGGGCCTGAGACACAAGCCCTGAAGAGCATCCAAATTCCATGTATCTCGTTATCTTCGATTGCGACGGCACTCTGGTGGACAGCCAGGAGACCATCCTGCACGGGCTGGAGGTCGGCTTTGCGGCTGCCGGTTTGCCGATGCCGGAGCGGCGCACGGCGCTTTCCATCGTCGGCCTGTCGCTCGAACGGGCCTTCCTGACGCTGGTGGGTCCGGAGAACGCCCACCACGTGACCACAATGGCCGATGCCTATCGGGCCTCGAAAGTGGAACGGCGGGGACAGGGGCTGGACCTCGATCCGCTTTACCCCGGCACCATGGACATGTTCGACCGGCTGGCGGCGCGCGACGATGTGCTTTTGGGTATCGCGACCGGCAAGGCGCGACGGGGCGTTGATCACATGGTCGAGGTACATGGGCTCCACGGCCGGTTTATCACCATCCAGACGGCGGATACCTCGCCCTCCAAACCCCATCCGGATATGATCCTGCAGGCGCTTGCCGAGACCGGGGCGGAGGCAGCCAACACGGTCATGATCGGCGACACGTCCTTCGACATGGAAATGGCTGCGGCCGCAAACGTGCGCAGCATCGGGGTCACCTGGGGTTACCATGACCGGCCGCGCCTGGAACTTGCCGGGGCGGCTCACGTAATCGATCATTTCGACCAGCTCGACGGTGTGCTGGAGCAACTTTTCGGGTTTGACAGGGAAACGGCGTAATGCGCGACCTTCTTGAAACGCTGGCCGACGACGCGGCCAAGGATCCGGAACAGCGGGCGCGGGAACTGTCCCGGCGCCAGTTGCCGAAACGATTCTACGAACGCGCGGAACATGCTGAAACCGAAGGCGGTTTTGCGATTCATCTCGACGGCCGGCCAGTGAAAACGCCGGGCAAGGCGGTCCTCGTCCTGCCGAGTGAGGCGCTTGCAAAGGCGGTAGCCGCAGAATGGGCCGCGCAGGAAAAGGAAATCAATCCGGCCAACATGCCGCTGACACGGATCAGCAATTCCGCGATCGATGCGGTTTCTGTCCGGTTCGCCGAGGTCGCCGACGAGATCGCCCGCTTCTGCGGCACCGATGCGCTCTGTTATCGGGCGGACGATCCAGAAACACTCGTCCAGCGCCAGACGGAGCTGTGGGATCCGGTGCTTGCTTGGGCAGAAGATCTGCTCGGCAATCGTTTCGTCCTGATTGGGGGCATCATCCATCAGGACCAGCCAGAGCCGCTCCTGAAGGCGTTCCGGGCCCGGCTCGATGGTCTCAAACCACTTCAGCTCGCGGCCCTTCACACGGCAACGACCCTGTCCGGGTCCGCCGTCCTGGCGCTCGCCGTACTCGAGGGACGGCTGACGGCCGATGACGCCTGGCAGGCCGCCCACGTGGAAGAGGACTTCAACATCGAACGCTGGGGCGAGGACGCCGAAGCCGCCGCCATCCGCGCCTACAAGCGCAAGGAATTCGAAGCGGCGGGTCTGATCCTGAAGGGGTGAGGCGGCGTGATCGGATGATGTTAGCGGCAGGGTCATGCCCCTTGCACCCGTCTCCCCCCTTGAGGGGGAGATGTCCGTGTCAACGGACAGAGGGGGGTATCGGACTTGCAACAAATCGAGGCGGTGGCGTGTGACGCTTCCGCTGTCACCCCCCTCTGTCACCGCCGGCATCTCCCCCTCAAGGGGGGAGAGGGGAGCAAGTCGAAGAACTGAGACCGGCCCCGCCCGGCCCTTCGCTATGGCTTCGGGCGTTCGGCGCTCAAAAAGCAAAATCGTTTGCTTTTTGCCGGCTCCGCCGGACGCGCCTCACCCCAAGTAAAACGTCGTTGCCATCAGGAAGAACACCAGCACGCCGAGCACGTCGTTGGTGGAGGTGATGAAGACGCCGGTGGCCATGGCCGGGTCGATGCCGAACTTGTCGAGCACGATGGGGATGATGGCGCCGACCATGGCGGCGAGCGTCGTGACGCAGAGCAGGGAAAACGACGTGGCGAGCGCCAGATGGACCGGATCGGTTATGGGGACCACCGTCGAGGCGATCATCACCAGCGTAGCGAGAATGCAGCCGGCGACGGCGCCGTTCGCAAGGGCCGCGATGAATTCCTTCATCAGCCGGAAGGCGATATCGCCGGACCACAGCGCACCGGTCGCAATCCCCTGAACGGCGACGGCAGACGCCTGCAGGCCGGCGTTGCCCGCCATGGACATGGTGACCGGAATGAAGGCGGCGAGAATGGCGGCGGTGGAAAGCTGGTGCTCGAAGGAGCCGACCACGCTGGCGGCGACGCTGGAACCGATCAGGCCGGCGAGCAGCCAGGGCAGGCGGCCGCGCATGATCTTCAGGACCGTGTCGTCGGCCTTGGCCTCCGACGACACACCACTCATCAGGAGCATGTCCTCGGTGGCTTCCTCGGAAGCGACACGGGCCATCTGCTTCGGCGTGATCCGGCCGATCAGCTGGCCGTCGGCATTGAGCACCGGGACCGTGTGCATGTCGCGCTTGCGGGCGAGGCGGAGCACTTCCTCCTGGTCGGTTTCGGCGGAGACGGCCAGGAAGTCCCGGTTCATGATTTCCGCGAGCGTCGCTTCCGGTGGCGACAGCAGCAGCTTGCCGACTGCAATGGTGCCGGTCAGGCGGCCTTCGTCGTCCAGCACATAGACGGTGTAAATCTTGCGGATCCGCTCGGCCTCGGCCCGGATCAGGGCGGAGGCATCCTCCACGGTGCAGGTTTCGGGCAGGGCGACGAACTTGCGGGCCATGATGCGGCCGGCGCTGTCGTCGGCGTAGGCTTCGAACCCGGCGACGGCTTCCACATCGGGCAGGCGTTCGGCCAGGGTCTCGGCGACTTCGTCAGGGAAGTCGTTGAGCATTTCCGCCGCGTCGTCCGGATCGAGGCCGGCGAGGATGTCGCGGAACTGCTCCAGGGTGGATTCCTCCATGAGGATGGAGCGGAACTCCGGCCTGAGTTCGGCGATCACCTTGATGGATGGATTGGACGGCAGCCATTTGAACAGCTTGCGCGCCTGCTTCAGCCGCAGGCGGACCAGAAGCTGCATGACGTCGATCGGGTCCCAGCGCTTCATCAGATCGACGAGGGCGATGCGCTCGCCCGCCTTGATCATCTGCCGGATCCTGGCCAGCGTCGCGTCATTGGCTTCCAGCGGTTCCTGTGCCGGCTCGCGATGCCAGACGAGGGTTTCAGGCTCATCGATGACTGTCATCGCACGCTCCAGGTCCGTCCGTTTCGGCGCTTCGGCGCCACGAACTGACTGTTCGCTTAACGCCGCGCCGAATGCAAGGCGACGTTTCTTCAGATCAGACTTCCAGTTCCTCGATTTCGGTAAAGGCGTCGCGGAGCGCGTCGGACCAGGCCTTGGACAGCTTGCGGAAATAGGGATCGTCCTTCTCGATCCGCAGCTGGCGTTCCGACGAAAAGCTGTCCTTGTTGTAGAGCAGCAGGTCGATCGGCAGGCCGACGGAGAGGTTCGAGCGCAGGGTGGAATCGAAAGACAGCAGGATCATCTTCGCGCCTTCGCCCAGGCGCATGTCGGCATGGGTGACCCGGTCCAGGATCGGCTTGCCGTATTTGTGCTCGCCGATCTGCAGGTAGGGCGTGTCGTCGCTCACCTCGATGAAGTTGCCCGCGGAATAGACCTGGAACAGGCGCGGCTCCTCGCCCTTGATCTGACCGCCCAGGATGAAGGTGACGAAGAAGTTTTCGGCGCTCGCCTCCAGGGCCTCGCCGTCGATCTGGCGCACCTCGCGCACGGCGCTGCCGACGAGCCGGGCCGCCTGGAACATGGTTTCCACATTCATCAGCGTGGCGCGGTTGCCGTCGAGGCCGCCGGCGATATGCTCGGTCAGGATGGACACCACCGCCTGGGTCACGGCGAGGTTGCCGGCCGACAGCAGGGTAATCACCCGTTCGCCCGGTTTTTCCCAGACGTGGAGCTTTTTGAAGGTGGAGACATTGTCGAGACCGGCATTGGTGCGCGTATCGGCGGCAAACACAAGGCCACGGTCGAGTTTCAGTCCAACGCAATAGGTCATCTTCGTTTCTCACAGACCTTGGCAGGTCGCCCGCGGGCAACCCCGGTTGCCCTATTGCTGCTGTTGTTGCTGGCGCGTGGCCTGTTCCACGTCCACCTCGACATCCATGTTTTCTTCCTGACCGCCGAACCGGATGCCGCGTATGGGAGCAGCGGAACGCGAATCCAGGCCTGTGGTCAAGCGGATATATCGATCCGTCGGACAGATAGCGTTGGATATATCGAAGCCGACCCAGCCGAGATCGGGAACGAAGGCTTCGGCCCAGGCATGGTGGGCCTCCGAGGACTGCTCGTCTTCCAGGAGCAGATAGCCGGAAATGTAGCGGGCCGGCACATCGATCGAGCGGCAGGCGGCGATGAAGATATGGGCGTGGTCCTGGCACACCCCTTCGCCGTTGGCGAGTGCGGAGACGGCCGTGGCATGGGTCTCGGTCACGCCCACCTTGTAATCGACCTTGTCGCGGATGGAATGCATCAGCTCGTGCAGGCCGGAGATCAGGTCGTCTTTTTCCGCCGCCGCGGCGAGGCGGCGGATCGCCTGGTTGGCCTTGGTCTGGGGCGTGAACCGGGTAAAGATCCGCGGCGGCGAGGAGGTGCCGTTCTCAAAGCCGATTACGCCGTTGACGTCAAAGGTATCAACCGTTCCGGATGCGGTGATTTCGACTTCTTCCGACATGCCATGAGCGGAGACCATATGCACCAGATTGCCGAACGCGTCTTCGTAGGCGGTGGCCCGGTCCATACCCGGCGCGTCGATCTTCCAGTCGATGACCGTCTGGGCCGGACCCGTCTTCGGCGTCAGGCGGATCTGCTGCATCGCATTGGCAAGCGGGGCGTCGTAGCGGTAATGGGTCTTGTGCCGAACGGTCAGTCGCATATCGGATACCGGCTCCCGTTTCTTCAGGCAAAGTTGTAGTCAATCGACAACTGATGGGCGAAGGCGTTGTTGCGCCCGATGAAGTCGGTCAGGAATTCATGCAGCCCGTTGTTGTAGATTGCGTCCATGTTCGTCGACTTCAGGTCCTTCCAGATCTGCGAGCCCATTTCCAGGCTCGGCTGAACCGATCCGTAAAACTCACCGAGGTCCTCGACCGTATCGTCGATCCAGTTGTAGCAATGGGCGAGCGAGCGGGGCATTTCGTCCCTGAGGATCAGGAAGGTCGCGATATTGCCCGCCTTCAACTTCGCATCCTGATAGGCGAAGCGGTAGCTCCTGAGACCTGAAAGGGCCCTGAGGATCACGATCCACTGGTAACGCTCGCCCGATGCACCGCCGGCGACGTCATTGTCGGGCAGGAGCACCCAGTATTGGGTGTCGAGAATGCGTGCCGTGTTTTCCGCCCGCTCGACGAAATTGCCGAGCTGGCTGAAGTAGTAGCCGTCGTCGCGCAGGATCGTGTTCAGGAGCGCCCCGCGGAAGAGGTGCGACCGTTGGCTGATCCAGGCCAGGAAGTCCGGCAGCTTTTCCTGGGTGATCGACTGGGGATTGACGTCCGCGAACTCGATCCAGGTGGTGTTGATCGCTTCCCAGAGTTCGGCCGTGATGCCGGTCCTGACCGCGCGGGCATTGTTGCGCGCCGTTTCCAGGCAGACCCGGACGCTGGAGGGATTGGTCTTGTCGAAGACCATGTAGGAGATCACGCCCCTGGGCGTCAGCTCTCCGACCTTTTCCGTAAATCCGAATTCGCTGCCCGAACTTGCCAGGGCAAAGCGCCAGTTTTCGCCGTCGGCCTGTCCGGCATGGGTCACCATGGCGGTGCGGTAGGCAGCCTGCAGTAATTTTGCGGTGTTCTGGGCGCGCTCTTGATAGCGCGACATCCAGAAGAGCGAGGAGGCGGTACGTCCAAGCATGATCCGGTCAGTCCTCCAGTACCCAGGTGTCCTTGGTGCCACCGCCCTGGCTCGAATTGACCACCAGGGAGCCCTTTTTCAGGGCGACACGGGTCAGTCCGCCGGGGGTGATGCGCACCTGGTCGCCGATCAGAACGAAGGGACGCAGATCCACGTGGCGGGGGGCGACGCCGGAGGCGACATGGGTCGGGCAGGCCGACAGCGCCAGGGTCGGCTGGGCAATGTAGTTGGATGGATTCGACATCAGGATCTTGCGGAACTCGGCGATCTGGCGTTTGGAGGCGGTCGGGCCGATCAGCATGCCGTAGCCGCCGGAGCCATGGACCTCCTTGACGACGATCTCTTCCAGATGGTCGAGCACATAGGCCAGATCGTCCTCGCGCGAACAGTTCCAGGTCGGCACGTTGTTCAGTATCGGCTTCTGGCCGGTATAGAACTCGATGATGTCGGGCACATAGGCATAAATCGCCTTGTCGTCGGCAATGCCGGTTCCCGGTGCGTTGCAGATGGTGACATTGCCGGCACGATAGGCATCGAACAGGCCCGGTACGCCCAGCATGCTGTCCGGATTGAAGGTGAGGGGGTCGAGGAAGGCATCGTCGATCCGGCGGTAGATCACATCCACCTGCTGCGGCTCACGGGTGGTGCGCATGAACACCTTGCCTTCGTCCACGAAGAGATCGCGGCCCTCGACCAGTTCCACGCCCATGGAGTCGGCCAGGAAGGCATGCTCGAAATAGGCCGAGTTGTAGATGCCCGGTGTCAGCACACAGACGGTCTGTTCCGACTTCGACAGGTCCGGGGCGACGCTTTCCAGCGTCTGGCGCAGGTTTTCCGGGTAGTGTTCCACCGGCGCGATGCGGTGCATCTCGAACAGGTCCGGGAACATGCGCATCATGGTTTCCCGGTTTTCCATCATGTAGGAGACGCCCGACGGCGTGCGGGTGTTGTCCTCCAGCACGTAGAATTCGTTTTCCGACACCCGCACCAGGTCGGTGCCGATGATGTGGGCGTAGACCTTCTGCGCCGGGGTAAAGCCGACCATTTCCGGCAGGAAGGCGTCGTTCTGGATGATCAGGCTTTCGGGAATGCGTCCGGCGCGCAGGATCTCCTGGCGGTGGTAGATGTCGTGAAGAAAGGCGTTCAGCGCCCGCACCCGCTGGTCGATGCCGGCAGACAGCCGGCGCCATTCGGATGCGGAGATGATCCTGGGGATCGGGTCGAAGGGGATCAGCCGTTCCGTGGCCTCGTCGGCGCCATAAACGGCAAAGGTGATGCCGAGCCTGCGAAAGATCGTTTCCGCTTCGCGGGTCTTGCGGGACAGGTAGTTGGGCGGCTTGGCGTCCAGCCATGCGGACAGCCTTGCATAGGCGGCCCGCGGATTGCCCGCATTGTCCAGCATCTCGTTAAAGTATGAACGCTCTTCGGCCATTACCTCCCCGTTCATCGCTGCTGCGTTGTTAGGCAATCATGGCAAATTGGAGCACGGTGTCAAAGTGTATTCTTAAGGCGTCCGTGATTACCGATTAGGCAACAGGGCGCCGACTCGTGCTTTTTGCGGAGGTCGCAACTCCGCCCATGTGCTGACTATGCGTGCGTCGGTGCACATGCTAGGACCACATAAAATTACCTGTTTCGGAGACAGCCATGAAGGAAATCCTTGCCGAACTGGAAGCGCGCCGCGGAACCGCGCGCCTGGGGGGTGGTGAACGGCGGATCGAGGCCCAGCACAAGAAAGGCAAGCTGACGGCCCGCGAACGGATCGAAATCCTGCTGGACGAAGGGTCCTTCGAGGAATTCGACATGTTCAAGACCCACCGCTGCACCGATTTCGGCATGGATGAGCAGCATATACCGGGCGATGGCGTGGTGACCGGATGGGGCACCGTCAACGGCCGGACCGTCTATGTGTTTTCCAAGGATTTCACTGTCTTCGGCGGATCACTGTCGGAGACCCATGCCCAAAAGATCATCAAGATCCAGGACATGGCCCTGCAGAACCGCGCACCGATCATCGGCCTGTTCGATGCGGGCGGCGCGCGTATCCAGGAAGGGGTCGCAGCTCTTGGCGGCTACGGCGAGGTGTTCCAGCGCAACGTACTGGCTTCCGGCGTGATCCCGCAGATCTCGCTGATCATGGGACCGTGCGCGGGCGGCGACGTCTATTCGCCGGCGATGACCGATTTCATCTTCATGGTGCGCGATACCTCTTACATGTTCGTCACCGGTCCGGACGTCGTGAAGACCGTGACCAACGAAACGGTGACGGCGGAAGAACTGGGCGGGGCCTCTGTCCACACGGTGAAATCCTCCATCGCCGACGGGGGCTTCGACAACGATGTCGAGGCGCTTTCGGAAATGCGCCGGCTGATCGACTTCCTGCCGATGAACAACCAGGCGGATCTTCCGGAACTGACCTGCCACGACGATCCGGACCGGATCGACGACAGCCTCGATACCCTGATTCCGAACAATCCGAACAAGCCCTACGACATGAAGGAGCTTGTGCTGAAGACGGTGGACGAGGGCGACTTTTACGAAATCCAGGAAAAATTCGCCGGCAACATCATCACCGGCTTCGGCCGGATGGAGGGCCGGACGGTCGGCATCGTCGCCAACCAGCCGATGGTGCTGGCCGGCGTTCTCGATTCCGACGCCAGCCGGAAGGCGGCCCGGTTCGTGCGCTTCTGCGACTGTTTCAACATTCCGCTTGTGACCTTCGTCGACGTGCCGGGCTTCCTGCCGGGCACGGCCCAGGAATACGGCGGACTGATCAAGCACGGCGCCAAGCTCTTGTTCGCCTATGCGGAAGCCACTGTGCCGAAGGTGACCGTGATCACCCGCAAGGCCTATGGCGGCGCCTATGACGTGATGAGCTCCAAGCACATCCGGGGCGATGTCAACTACGCCTGGCCGACCGCGGAAATCGCGGTCATGGGCGCCAAGGGGGCGGTCGAGATCCTGTACCGCTCCGAACTGGGCGATGCGGACAAGATCGCGAAGCGTACCAAGGATTACGAGGAGAGGTTCGCCAATCCGTTCGTGGCCGCCGAGCGCGGCTATATCGACGAGGTGATCCTGCCCCACTCCACGCGCCGCCGGGTGGCGCGGGCGCTTGCCCTGCTGCGTTCGAAGAACCTGCAGAACCCGTGGAAGAAGCACGACAACATTCCGCTTTGACGGCGGAATGTTGATGGCGCGGGCGCAGGACTAACCCGCGTTGCGGGCAGGCTGGTCCTTGTCGTCCCGGAGGGTGTGCAGTGCGGTGAGCAGGGTTTCGATGTCGCGCCGGGGCATTGGCCGGCCATAGAGGAAGCCCTGAACCTGCTCGCAGCCTTCGGCCATCAGGATATTGGCCTGTTCAAGCGTTTCGACGCCCTCCGCGATGACGTCCATCTTCAGGGCATGGCCCATGCTGATGATGGCGCGCACGATGGCGTCCGCATCGTCCTCGTTGCCGATATCGTTGATGAACGAGCGGTCGATCTTGATCTTGTCGAAGGGAAACTGCCGCAGATAGCCCAGGCTGGAAAAGCCCGTGCCGAAGTCGTCCAGCGCAATCTGGACGCCCATCTCCTTGAGTTCCCTCAGGATCGTGAGTGTCCGTTCGGTATCGCCGATCAGATTGTCTTCCGTAATTTCCAGTTCAAGCCGTTCGGGCGGCAGACCGGATTCCTCAAGGGCGGAATAGATGATCCGCGTCAGTCCGGTCTGCTGGAACAGGCTGGGAGCGAGATTGACGGCGATCTTCAGGTCACCCCACCGAACCGCGTCGTGGCAGGCCTTGTGCACGATCCATTCCGTCAGCGGCCGCATCATGCCGCTGGTTTCGGCGATCGGAATGAATTGGGACGGCGGAATTTCACCCATCTCCGGGTGCTGCCAGCGCGCGAGGGCCTCGAAACCGGTGATCTTCTGCGTCGAGAGTTCCACCTGCGGCTGATATTCCAGCCTCAGGTCCTCATTCGTCAACGCCTTGCGCAGGCCGGCTTCCAGCGATTTGCGGCGGCGCAAGTCCGAGTTCATTTCCTCTTCGAAGAAATGATAGGTGTTCCGGCCGTTCTGTTTGGATTTGTAAAGGGCGAGGTCCGCGCTGTTGAGCAGGAGAGACGGGCGGACCTTGCAGTCTTTCGTGCAAATGGCAATGCCGATGCTGACCCCGACAAAAGCTTCGGTTCCATTCAGATTGAAGGGCTTTTTGAAGGCAGCGATCAGACGTTCGGCCGTTGCCGCCGCCATTTGCGGGTCGGCAATTCCGATCTGACAGGCGGCGAATTCGTCACCGCCGAGACGCGCCAGAACATCTCCCTCGCGCAGGCACTCCTTCATCCGGGAGGCGGCCTGGTAGAGGAGCTGGTCGCCGGCGGCATGGCCGAGGGTGTCATTGATATCCTTGAAGAAATCCAGGTCGAAGGCGTAAATGGTCACCGCGTCGGGTAACCTGCGTCCCGCGCGCAGAACCTTGCCAAGCCGGTCGATGAACAAGGCCCGGTTCGGCAGATCCGTCAATGAGTCATGGGTCGCCAGATAGGTGATGCGCTCCCAGGCCCTGGTCAACATGCGCATGGGGACCATGCGGAATGCCCAATAGACGAAAATGCTCGACAGCAGCGAGAAGGCGGCGACGACCGCGCCTTGCTTGTAGAGCGGTTCAAGCGAATGAACGATTTCCAGATGGCCGACCGGGGTGCCGTAGTCGGTCAATTCATGCCAAACGCGTGCGTTCGGCCATGTGTATTCGGGTTCGATCGCAGGACGCTGGACGATGAGTTTTCCATCGTTGCGGACCACTCGGTGAAAGTTCTCGTTTTTCAGTCCTTCACCGTCCTCGAGCATTTCGCCGATGCGGCCGGATTCGAACTGCCAGTATTCGGGATTCGTGTTGATCAGCCGTGTGATCTGACGGGCTTTGAACTTAGCCTCTCCGATTATTTCGCCGTGGATACTCAGATAGCCGAAATACAGATACAGAGCAGGAGGACCGACGGCGATCACAACCGTGGTGAAGATCGCGATCCACCTGATCAGTCGGATGAAGGGGCCGTCGCCCTGAGTCATTCTGTAAGTTCCCATCTGCGATTACCGGCCCGGTTCGGCGACGTCATGGCCGGTCGCAGTCAGAATGTCGCGGCCGGTCTTGGAAAAAACATAGGTCACAAAGGCTTCGAGCGCTTCTGAGGGGTCTTTCCCGACCACCAGATAGAGGGTCTTGCAATAGGGGTAATCGCCCGAGTGAAGCCCGTCCACGGAGGCAACCTGGCCGTCGAATGTCAGCGGCTTGAGGTTCCGGCTCTCGCTCAGGATCTGAGCCAGCGTCGTCAAGCCCAGCGATCCGGGGATCGTTTCCAGGGCCGATGCGTTGTCCTGGTCCGTGACGGCAACCAGAAGCTCATTCCGGGTGAAAGCTGTCGCAATGGCCGCGTCCAATTCCCTCGAAAGGCCGCGTAACAGCTGGGTATCGCTTTCCTGTTCGGGGCGCAGGATCAGGCGAAGCGGCGTACCGTCCTGCCACTTGGAGGTCGCGCCTGAATAAATGCCGGGCAGTTCGGAAAGGGTGACATTGCCGGACGGGGTTTTCTTGTGTGTGGCAAAGACGATCGGGGTCCGGGCGTAGAGGGTGGCGGACAGGCCTTTTGCGCTTTCCTTGTCCTTCAGCGGCCGGGCGCTGAGTGCCAGGTCTATCTTTCCCGCATCGAGTGCCTTGATGCCGCCGCCGGAGCCAAGACTGGGCAGGACGACCGTCTTGATTTCGGGGTGATCTTCGGAAAATGCCTTGGCCAGCAATTGCATGCCGCCGAGGGCGGTTCCTGTGCCGCCGATGACGAGCCGGGCCGGCGAACCGGCTGCGCCCGCCTGGGGAGCAAGGGCAATGACGGCTGTTGCAGCGATGGCGAATGTGAACGTCCTGACAGAACGTCCACTAAATAAACCGAAGAAGTCTTTCATTCGCCCGAGCTCAGTTGATCAATATCGGGCTCACCTATAAGTTATTGACGTATAGGAAGAGTAAATATGGCTATTTTGGGATATATTTAAGAAATATGTCGTCACTTATATAATGAAGAAAACCTTAGCAGCACAAAATTCGCGTTTGGAGAACTGGCGATCAGGTCTGCGAATTCTGATGCAAAGAGCCGCCGCACCCACCCGACAGATTCCGGGTTCGGGCATCGGAAGAAATTGCTTCGCTGCGGTGGGAATTCAGGAGTTGTCCGGCTGTTTATTCTGTGCCGCCAAGGCCCGTTATCAGGGCCCTGGCGGTTTTCATTTTCACTCAGTTGCTGAATAGCGGTTGCCGGCATTCCAGGCCGACAAGGCATTTCGGATTGTCGCGCGTTGGCCCGAGTTGCGGGAAGGCGGCCTCTTCCCTGGTACAGTAGCGTCGATCCGACACATACCGGGAGAAGGTGTAAGGGCCGGTCGTAAAGACCACCGAGCCGTTTCGCAGAACCATCTGCTGGGCCTCAAGGCAGGTCATGCGGCGCAGGTCGGGGCGAGCGAGGGCGAACTGGCTCATGGACAGGACGAGAAACACAGCAATCGATATGATTTTCGTTATGGACTTCACTGGAACCTCCACTAAACGAGTGCAGATGATAGCCCGAACGGATGTAGAGCGAGGAATTGCGCCGGCAAGGCTTCTCGAGCGGTCACAGTGCCGTTGGCTGCAACCGTCCGTCAGGCGTCCTCATTTATAGGTTCAACGTTCCCAGGGCGAAAACAGCGGCTCGCGGCATTCATAGCCGACGAGGCATCTCGGGTTGTCGCGGGTCGGGCCGAGTTGGGGGTAGGCGGCCTGCCCCCAGTCGCAGAAGCGGGCGTCGGCGACAAACCGGGAGAATGTATATTGCCCGGTCGTGAACACCACCGCGCCGTTGCGCTGGACCATCTGTTGCGCTTGCAGGCAGGTCATGCGTCTGAGATCAGGTCGAGCCTGGGCAAACTGGCTCAATGACAGAACAATGAAAACAGTGATCGAAATGATTTTTGCAAGGGACCGCATATGTGCCTCCACAGATAGGGCCTACGATAACAGATCATAGCCGAAATAGAGCAATACGGCAGCAAGGCGACAAGATGGCGATGACGGATAAGTGAGAATCAACCCTGCGGCGGTCGGTCCCTGAGCAGTTCGACACTGACCTTGCCGGTCGGGACGGGAAGAGGTGCGCTGGGCTTGTGGACGCGGATACGGATCCGCTGGATGCGGTCGTCGGACTTGAAAACCGCCTCGATAACCTGCGCGGCGAGCCGTTCGATCATCTTGAAACGGGTTTCGGTGACGGCTGTCTCCACTGTCTTGAGCAGGGAGGCGTAGCAGACCGTGTCGGCGTACTCGTCGGTTTCACAGACCTTCTGCAGGTCGATCCAGCAGGTCAGGTCGACATGAAACCTTTGGCCGAGCTTTGCCTCTTCGTCATAAAGACCGTGATAGGCAAAAAAGGCGAGGTCTTCGAGGTGGATCGCATCCATGGCGCTTGATCTTCCGTGACAGGGCCTTTCGGGGAGGCGCTGCGACGGGCTTAGAGGCTCCACTTCCGAAAAGCGAGTCCCATGATCAAAAATATCTGCCGGTATGGAGGAACGGTCTTGTTAACCGCCGCTCGCCGGCGAACAGGCCGTCCCGGGCAGCACGTCCCTGGCACCGTCGAGGGAGAAGCCTGCATGGCGGTCGTCGGCGAAGGTGACCGCAAGGCGGGTTGCTGACCGGATCTGGTTCCACAGATAGACGAAATTGTCGGCGCAGGTCGGGCAGTTCGTCGGCAGGTAACCGTTCCTGTCGGCGTCCAGCTTGACGAAGCTGCGGCCGATCGCGATTTCGACCCTTTTGCTGGGAGGAGCGGGCTGGCCTTCGATGTCGATGCTGATCAGGCTGACGGGTTTGTTCCGCTGCGACTTGCACCAGATCGTAAAATGAGCGCCGTCGTTGTTGACCGTCCAGTATTTCGTATAGCCCTGAACGATTCCGCTCTGCCATCTGCCAACCTGGGCCGCGGAAGCGGTGCCCGGTACCAAGGCGATTATTAAAAAGACAGCGAGTTTTCGCAGGCCGATCATAGGTTTTCCTCCCAGGGTCGGAATATTAGACATGGAATATGTTAAAATTGACTATATGGCTTTTCTTCCGGATATTTTTCAGGCCGGATAAGGACCGGCTGTGGGCGGGGGATGCGCGAAACCACTGCCCATCTTTTGGATATGTTGCACCTGGCGCGGCCTGCACATACAAACGTTCGACGATAAAAAACGGGCTGAGTGTGCATGTTTTCCAAGATCCTGATTGCCAACCGTGGTGAAATCGCGTGCCGGGTCATCAAGACCGCGCGGCGCATGGGCATCAAGACCGTGGCGGTCTACTCGGATGCCGACCGGGATGCGCTGCATGTGGAAATGGCCGACGAGGCCGTCCATATCGGGCCGGCCGCGGCGGCCGAATCCTATCTCATCCCGGAAAAGATCATCGCGGCCTGCAAGGAAACCGGCGCGGAAGCGGTTCACCCGGGGTACGGCTTCCTGTCGGAACGGGCAAGTTTCCCGGAAATGCTCGCCAGGGAAGGCATCGTCTTCATCGGTCCGAACCCGCGCGCCATTACAGCCATGGGCGACAAGATCGAATCCAAGAAATTCGCCAATGAGGCCAAGGTCAGCACGGTGCCGGGCTACCTCGGGGTCATTGAATCGCCGGATCAGGCGGTGGAGATCGCCGAGGACATCGGGTATCCGGTGATGATCAAGGCGTCGGCCGGCGGCGGCGGCAAGGGCATGCGTATTGCCTGGAATGCGGAGGAAGCCCGCGACGGCTACACCCGCTCCAAGTCGGAAGCCGCGTCTTCCTTCGGCGATGACCGGGTGTTCATCGAGAAATTCATCGAGAACCCGCGTCACATCGAAATCCAGGTGCTCGGCGACAAGCACGGCAACGCCATCTATCTGGGCGAGCGCGAATGTTCCATCCAGCGCCGGAACCAGAAGGTCATCGAGGAAGCGCCGTCGCCGCTGCTCGACGAGGCGACGCGCGCCAAGATGGGCGAGCAGGCCGTGGCGCTCGCCAAGGCCGTGGACTATGACAGCGCAGGCACCGTGGAATTCGTCGCCGGCCAGGACAAGAGCTTCTATTTCCTGGAAATGAACACCCGCCTGCAGGTGGAGCATCCGGTCACTGAACTGATCACGGGCATCGACCTTGTGGAACAGATGATCCGGGTCGCCGCCGGTGAGAAGCTGGAAATCGAACAAAAGGACGTCAAGCTGAACGGCTGGGCGGTGGAAAGCCGCATCTATGCGGAAGACCCGTACCGCAATTTCCTGCCGTCCATCGGCCGGCTGGTGCGCTATGCGCCGCCTGAGGAAAGCACCAGCGACGGCGTGACGGTCCGCAACGACACCGGCGTGGTCGAGGGCTCGGAAATCTCCATGTTCTACGACCCGATGATCGCCAAGCTGATCACCCATGCCCCGACGCGCGACGAGGTCATCGACGCCATGAGCGAGGCGCTCGACGCCTTCTATGTGGACGGCATCCAGCACAATGTGCCGTTCCTGACCGCGCTCATGAACCATCCGCGCTGGCGCTCCGGTCAGTTGGCGACCGGCTTCATCGCCGAGGAATATCCGGACGGTTTCTTTCCCTCGCATCCGGATGAGGCCGCCACCGGCGTGCTGGCGGCCGTGGCCCTGTCCATGGGCGCGCTCAACCGGGAGCGGCTCGACCATCTGCCGGGCCGCCTGCGGCCCCATTCGGGCGCGATCCGCGAGAACTGGGTGGTCAAGGTCGACAAGACTTACGTGCCGGTCCGACTGGCCGCCGGCTATCCGGGCACGCCGGTCGAGATCGATGTGGCCATCGGCGACGGTCCGGTCACGACAGTGGAATCGGACTGGGCTCCGGGGCAGGCGCTCTGGAACGGATCGGTCGGAGGACGGCCGGTGGTCGTCCAGGTGCGCCCGGTTCTGGGCGGCTATCGCCTCGACTGGCAGGGGTTTTCGGTGATCGCCAAGGTGATGACGCCGCGCATGGCCGAACTCGATGCGCTGATGCCGGAAAAGCTTCCGCCGGATACGTCCAAGATGCTGCTCTGCCCGATGCCGGGCCTCGTCGTTTCCATCGCTGTGGAAGAAGGCCAGGAGGTCAAGGCCGGGGAGCAGCTTGCCATCGTCGAAGCCATGAAGATGGAAAACGTGCTCAGGGCCGAACGGGACTGCACGGTCTCCGCGATCAAGGCGAAGGCGGGCGACAGCCTCGCCGTCGACGCGGTGATCATGGAATTCAGCTGATTCTCCGTAGCGGACGGAATTCGAGGCGGCGCGCGCGGCAACGTTCGGGCCGCCTTGCCGTTTCTGCCTCAAGCTTTGCGTCGACGGACCTGTGACATCGTTTAGGCTTTTCCTCACCGGTGCGGCGGTATACAGAGCGGCATAAACGTCTTCTTCAGCTCTGTCGTCTATCGGGCCTTCATGATCTATTCCACACTTCTGTTCGATCTGGACGGGACGCTGACGGATCCCTTCGTCGGCATCACCCGTTCCATCCAGTATGCGCTGGACAAGATGGGCGCGTCCCGTATCCCCGAGGCGGAAGACCTGCGCTGGTGCATCGGACCGCCGCTGTGGGAAAGCTTCGGCATTCTGCTGGAGACCGGCGACCGGGCCGTGCAGGACCGGGCGGTTACCTTCTACCGTGAGCGCTACACCACCGAAGGCCTGTTCGAGAACACCGTCATCGACGGTATCGAGCGCCTCGTCGGAGACCTTGAGGCCAGCGGCCGCAAGATGTTCGTGGCCACCTCCAAACCGCACGCCTATGCGGCCAGGATCATCGAGCATTTCGGCCTGCTGCCGCATTTCGGCAAGGTCTACGGCTCGGAACTGGACGGCACGCGCTCGGCGAAGTCGGATCTGATCGCCTTTATCCTGGAGCAGGAAAAGATCGCCGCTACCGAGTGCGTCATGGTCGGAGACCGCAAGCACGACCTGATCGGGGCGAAGGCCAACAAGGTCGCCGCCCTGGGTGTGACCTGGGGCTATGGCAGCCGCGAGGAACTGGAGGCGGAGCACCCGGCCGCGATCTTTGACCGTCCGCAGGAACTGGGAACCTGGGTCATCACCGGTTGAGGTGATTCCGACCTGCGTTCTGCAGGTTGTTTCCGGTCAGGAGCTGCTTACCTGAATTTCCGTTTTCGGCTGCTTTCGGCCGGATCCATGCCATTCCGTAAGGAAATGTTATGGAGTTGTTCCTACGTAGAAAACACTAGGGGCTGCGGGAGCCGGAACAGTGATGACGAGCGTTGCGACGGAACATATCTGTGAGGGGAATGCGCCCGCAACGGTCGGCTATTTCGGAAAACCGGAAGAACCCCGCCCAACCCTTCCTGCGGGCTATCGCCTCCAGCCTCTCGACATAGCCTCGAATTCTTCTGCCGACGACCTTGCAGCCTGCATCGTTTCCGTCTCGCCGGACGATGCCGGCAGCATGCTGCGCCGGGTTCGCCTGGCGGTCGGAGATACGTGTTTCGTGATCGCCTTTGTTCGTGAAGGCTTGGGTGAGGACTGGATGCCGCGCCTGTTGGACCTGGGGGCGGACGACGTCTTGAGCGAAGCCGCCGGAGACCAGGCCGCCATCGCGCTCAAGAGGGCGGAGAAAGCGGCCCGCTACCGCCGGCAGATGCGGGAGACCGTGAGCCGTCTCGGGACCGAGCGCGATAATCTGCAGGCGGCAATCGACAATCTGCCGTCGCCGATCTTCTTCAAGGACAGGCAGGGGATCTACAGCGGCTGCAATGTGGCCTTCACGCGCTACATCGGCCTGCCGGCGGACCAGGTAAAGGGGGCGAGCGTCTATGACGTGGCGCCCGAACACCTCGCGAAGGTGTATGAGGAAGCCGACGAAGAGCTGATGCGCAAGGGCGGCACCCAGTTCTACGAGGCCAAGGTCCGCTATGCGGACGGCGAAGAACGTCATGTGATGTTCAGCAAGGCCGTGACGCGCGACCATTCCACCGGGGAGGTGAACGGCCTGGCCGGTGCGATGCTGGACATTACCGATCGCAAGCAGCTTGAGGAGCAGCTCCGGCGCGCGGCCGATTTCGATCACCTGACCGGAGCCTTCAACCGGCGCAAGTTTTTCAAGACGGCGGGAGAGGTCGAAACAGAGGCCCGGGAAACCGGCGCCGGCCTGGCGGTTCTCGTGATCGATGTGGACAATTTCAAGGGGATCAACGACCGGCACGGCCACGCGGTCGGCGACAGTGCGCTGTGCCATCTCGTCGAGCAGCTGGACGAACATCTGAGCGAGGGGCACTTTTTTGCCCGGGCCGGCGGCGAGGAATTCTTTGTCCTGCTCAGGGACTGCGATCTCGACGGCGCCGCCGCCATCGCGGAATCGATCCGCCGGAGGATCGAAAACAGCATCTTCAGCGAGAGCGGCGTGGTGCTCAGCTACCGGGTCAGTATCGGTGTCGCGGCTCTTGCGGCGGACGAAACGGTTTCCTCGGCGCTGATGCGTGCCGACAAGGCCCTCTACAAGGCCAAGAAGGTCGGCCGGAACAGGGTTTTCGTCGCTTGAACGTCGCCGCAGCGGCGACGTTTCGTGCTAGTCTGAAATCCAGTCGGTGAAATTCTGAATGCTCCCGCCGGTTGCCGGCGGAAGGGGACCTCATGACTTCCTCAAACAAATGCGTCCGGGCGATCATCAGCGGCCGGGTCCAGGGTGTCGGCTACCGCGCCTGGTGCGCGCGTGCCGCAAGTGCACGCGGCCTGTCCGGCTGGGTGCGCAATCGCCGTTCGGGAGCGGTGGAAGCGCTGTTTTGCGGAGACGCGGCAACCGTGGACGCAATGCTTGCGGCTGTCTGGGACGGGCCTCAATTCTCCAGGGTGCTTGAGGTGGAGGTGATCGGTGAGACCGAAACGCATTGCGGGGCTTTCGAGGTGCGCGATACGTGTTGAAGCCAAGGCGGCGGCAACGGCAAAATGCGCGGCGCGTAATGCAAGGTCTGCGGATTTCCTTTGTTGTCATCTCCGCGAAAGAGGGGAACCGTACTCCGTGAGGCTTGTTGCTTGAACCGTGAGCGAACGGGCTACTAGGTCCCGGATCTCCCTGACGTTCGCGCGGGATGACAACCGGGACCGGATCGGGTGCCGAGCCATTCTCCACCCGTGTTAGGCCAATATTCCTGGAGCCTTTTCCAGAACCTTCCTGTTAACCTCTGGCGGCGGCACGTTATTTTTCCTAAGCTTTCCTTCGAGTCAGTTGCCGTTGTCATGTTTTTCACATGCAAATGTCGTTTACCGTGTGACTCGGATTGTAAGCCGGCTTGCCGGTGTGCAGATATTTGATCAAAGGAGATGGTCGTGAAGATTGCAGTTCTTGGTGGAGACGGGTTTGTCGGATGGCCGACGTCGCTGCATCTGTCCGATCTGGGCCACGAAGTTCACATCATCGACAATCTGAGCCGGCGCTGGATCGATACCGAGCTCGGCGTGCAGTCGCTGACGCCGATGGATTCCATCCAGGAGCGCACCCGGATCTGGAAACAGGAGACGGGCAACAAGATCCATTTCCACCTGATCGACATCGCGTCCGACTACGAGGTCTTCAAGAAGTGGCTGGCGGAAGCCAGGCCGGACGCGATCATCCATTTCGCCGAACAGCGGGCCGCGCCTTATTCGATGAAGTCGGACCGGCACAAGAACTACACGGTCAGCAACAACGTCAATGCGACCCACCACCTGCTGAACGCCATGGTGGAGCTCGATCTGGACGCCCATCTCGTTCACCTGGGCACCATGGGCGTCTATGGTTATTCGACCGTGGGCGCCGCTATCCCCGAAGGCTATCTGCCGGTCGGGATCGAGACCATGGACGGGGAAACGGTTTCCCAGGAAATCCTCTATCCGGCCAATCCGGGCTCGATCTACCACATGACCAAGTGCCTGGATCAGCTCCTATTCCAGTTCTACGCCAAGAACGACGGCCTGAGGATCACCGACCTGCACCAGGGCATCGTCTGGGGCACCCACACCGAGCAGACCCGGCGCCACGAGCAGCTGATCAACCGGTTCGACTATGACGGCGATTACGGCACGGTCCTGAACCGGTTCCTGATCCAGGCGGCGATCGACTATCCGCTGACGGTTCACGGTACCGGCGGCCAGACACGGGCCTTCATCCATATCCAGGATTCGGTGCGCTGCATCGAGCTGGCGCTGAAGAACCCGCCGGCGAAGGGCGACCGGGTCAAGGTGTTCAACCAGATGACGGAGACCCACCGGGTGCGGGATCTCGCCGAACTCATCTCCAAGATGACCGGGGCGAAGATCGCCTGGCTGCCCAACCCGCGCAAGGAAGCGCCGGAAAACGATCTGGTGGTCAGGAACGACCAGTTCCTGGAGCTCGGCCTGGAGCCGATCACGCTGGCCGAAGGGTTGCTTTCGGAAGTTGTCGACGTGGCGAAGAAATACGCCTACCGCGTCGACCGCAGCCGGGTTCCGGCCATCTCCGCCTGGACCAAGGAAATCGCCAAAGAGGTGGAAAAAGACCCGGAGCATCCGCGTCTGCGTTCGGTATCTTGAAGTCATGCCTCATGATGATATCGGGCCGGTGTTTGAAGAACCGGCCCGAAGCTCCCATGCCTATGTGACCCTGGTCACCAATCCGGACTATGTGACCGGAGCGGTCGCCCTGCTGCGATCGCTGCGCCGGACGGGAACGGAGGCGGATCTGGTGGTACTGCACACCCCCGGCGTGGACGATGAGGACCTGGACCCCCTGCGCCAGTTCTCGCCACGGCTCGGCGCCTGCGAGCGCCTAGCCACATCCGAGGCCTTCAACGAACGCCATGAACGCGGACGGCTGCACACCGCGGCCCCCTTCACCAAGGGCGACAAGCCGAAGTTCCACACGCCGCTCGACAATTTCGTCAAGCTGAGGCTGTGGCAGCTTGAGGATTACGAAAGCGTGGTCTTCATCGATGCGGACGCCATCGTGCTGAAGAGTTGCGACAAGCTGTTCGGCTATCCGGAGTTCTGTGCCGCCCCCAATGTCTATGAGGCGCTTGCCGACTTTCACCGCATGAACAGCGGCGTCTTTACCGCCAGACCGTCCAAGGCGACCTTCGCGCGGATGATGACCGTTCTGGACCGGCCGGACGTGTTCTGGCGCCGAACCGACCAGACCTTCCTGCAGACCTTCTTTCCCGACTGGCACGGCCTGCCGGTCTTTTGCAACATGCTGCAATATGTCTGGTTCAACCTTCCAGAGCTGTGGGACTGGGGGCAAATCCGCGTGTTGCATTTCCAGTATGAAAAGCCCTGGCAGGTGGATAATCCCAAGGCGGAAAGCCTTAAGCCGTTGATCGACCTGTGGCGGGCGTTTTATACCGGTGAAGGCATTCCGGACGACATCGGCGCGCTCCCCGGACCCGTGGTACCGACGAAAGAAAACCCCTGATGCATGTGCTTCTGACCGGCGGGACCGGTGTCCTCGGGCGGTTCATCGCAGCCGGCCTGCTTGAGGCCGGGCACGAGGTGACCTTTCTCGGCCGCACGGAGCCGGAGGATAGCCGTGTCGGCTTTATTCCCTGGGAGTTGTCGGCCGCCGATATCGACCTGCCTGCCGCGGATGCGCTGGTTCATTGCGCGCTGGAGCATGTACCGGGCCGATACCGTGGCGGGGAGGGGGACGATCCGGCGGGCTTCCTGCTCGCCAATGTCGACGGGACGCGCAAGCTGTTCCAGGCGGCGAAGACGGCCGGAGTGCGGCACTGCGTGTTTCTCTCGAGCCGGGCGGTCTATGCGGACAACGGCCAGTGGGACGTGCTGACGGAGGCAGCCGCGATCCGTCCCGATACGCTCTACGGGCAGGTGAAGCTCGCGGGCGAAGAGGCGCTGCAGGCGCTGTGCACTGAGCATTTTTCCGGAACCTCCCTGCGGGCGACCGGCATCTACGGCCTGCCGCCGGGGGTTGCCACCCATAAATGGTCGGAGCTTTTTTCGAATTTCAGGAACGGTGCAACGGTGCTGCCGCGCGTGGGCACGGAGGTGCATGGCGAAGATCTCGCCGCCGCCGTGCTGCTCGTTCTGGAAAAGGTGGGCGAGCGGGCATCGCCCTTCGAGGTCTACAACGTCTCCGACCTGCTGCTCGACCGGCAGGACCTTTTGAAGCTCTACGCCGAGGCGACCGGCTGTGAGACGGCGCTGCCGCCCCGTGCGCCCGGGCCGGTCGGCGTCATGGAGCCGGGCAAGCTGAAGGTGCTCGGCTGGGCTCCGGGCGGCATGGGGAAGCTGCGGGAATTCGTGGAAGCGGTGGCGACTGAGGTCAACTAACGAGAGCGATCAAGTCGAGGATGGGGGCTGTACAAGTGGTGAGGCGCTTCCCCTTACTTCCGCCCTCACGCCACCGTCCGCGTCGGCCCGAAAATCTTCTCGAACTCCGCGCGCAGGACGGTGTCGCTTTCCGCCATGGAGACAGGGATGCCGAGGTCGACGAGGCTGGTGACGCCGTGGTCCTGGACGCCGCAAGGGACGATGCCGGTAAAATGCTCCAGATCCGGATCCACGTTGAAGCTGATGCCGTGGAAGGTCACCCATTTGCGCACGCGGATGCCGATGGCGGCGATCTTGTCTTCCACGTCGGCGCCCCGGTCCGGCCGGCGCACCCAGACGCCGACCCGGTCCTCGCGGCGCTCGCCGCGGATGTGATACTGCCACAGCGTGTTGATCAGCCAGGCTTCGAGCGCTGCCACGAAGGCGCGGATGTCCTGGCGGCGGCGCTTCAGGTCCAGCATGACGTAGGCGACCCGCTGGCCGGGGCCGTGATAGGTGAACTGGCCGCCGCGGCCGGTCTTGAAGACCGGAAAGCGGTCGGGCGCGACCAGGTCGCCTGCGTCCGCGCTGGTGCCGGCGGTATAAAGCGGGGGGTGCTCCAGCAGCCAGACCCGTTCGTTGCCGGTTCCGGCGCTGATCCGGGCCACATGGGCCTCCATTTCCGCCACCGCCTCCTCGTAACCGACGAGATCGTCGGAGACGACCCAGTCAACGGGAGGCCATTCCACCGGCGGGCTGGAAACCTGGGGAAGAAAGTCGTGGGCGAGGTTTTCGCGTTCCGGATGGGACATGGGGTGCTTTAAGCTTTTGTTAACGATTTGCGCCGTGAATAGGGTCTTAAGGTTTCGTTAAGATGCCTGTTCGCGCGCAGCATCATTCTCATACAGACGGAAGGCTGTCATGGCCACCTTCGATGAAATCAATGTCGATATCTCGGTCGTTCTCGGCTCCTCGGAAATGCCGGTGCACCAGTTGCTGCGCATGGGCCGCGGCGCGGTGATCGATCTCGATGTGCGCGAGGACGAGGACGTGTCGATCTACGCCAACAACACGCTTGTGGCGAAAGGGCAGGTGGTCCTGCTCGGCGAACGGGTCGGGATCTCGATTACAGAGGTCCTGATGCGCAGTCCCGAGATCCGTCCGATGCGCACGGACGGGCCGCTTTAAGCGGCTTCTTAGCCGTTGTGAATTATTCTGAAAAGCGCACTTGCTAAGCAGAATCCGATTTGCTACATGAGGCGCCTCGACGCCGACCGGCGCCGGGAAAAATTTGCGGTCGTGGCGGAATTGGTAGACGCGCAGCGTTGAGGTCGCTGTGGGGTAAAACCCGTGGAAGTTCGAGTCTTCTCGACCGCACCATTTATCTCTCTTCACACTGTCGCGATCTTCGATCGCTTCGCTCCAGAGGGGGCGGCCAAAGTGGCCGGCGCGCAGTCGCGCTTGCGAACCCTTCGGGTTCGTGCACCTTACAAAGAAAGCCCTTGCAGGATCTTCCGGTGAAGCTCCCGCAAGGGCTTTTTGATTCCAGGCAGCCGGATTCGCGATCGCCACGCAATTGACCGGAATCATGCCTTGCCGGCACGGGCTTATGCCCCGAAGCCTGCCGCGTTTGATACGCGCGCGAATTCGCGAGTTGGGTCCTAAATCTTCCGCTAAGTAATTTTTCGCGGCAATGTTACTTTGAAAATCAAATATATCTTTGCGCCAAGCCAAGGCTCTTCGCGCCTGCAGCAATTGTTTTTCCCATATTTCAATATCAATTCTGCCTAAATAACGGGCGTAAACATATATATTGATTATATTAAATAATTTTTAAGTATAAAATACGCTTACTAATTAGGCAAAGTTACCAATTATTAGGCAATAGTAAGGGTATTTACGTATATCGCTCGATCCGAGCCGATCTTCAGAACCTTCCCGAGGCCGACATGCGGACTTTCTTGCTTAACCTTAAAATTCGAACCAGGATTGCACTCGTTTCTCTCCTGCCAATGCTCGGGCTTGCCTATTTCGCGGCGGCCAATCTTGTTGACCGGTATACGACCGCCTCCGAAGCCGAAGCCATTGCGGAGCTGTCCCGGACGGCGCCGGTGATCAGCGGGCTCGTCCATGAACTCCAGAAGGAGCGCGGCGCTTCGGCAGGCTTCATCGGATCCCATGGCGGAACAAACTTCGTGTCTGTCCTGAATGAGCAGAAGAAGCTGACCGATCAGGTGCGGCAACGCTATGAGTCGGTGGCGCTCATCAAGGAGTTGATCGGGGAAGGGGGGCTTTTCGGCGAGCACGCATCCGCGGCCCGCGACCGGCTGGCCAGGCTGGATGCTATCCGGTCGGACGTCCAAGGGCTGAAGCTTAATTCTTCGCAGATGGCCGCCTTTTATACCGACCTCATAACCGATCTCCTGAGCATGATCGAATCCATGAACGGAATTGCTGACGATGCCGGATCGTTCGCCAGATCGTCGCCTATTCCAGTTTGCTTCAAGGTAAGGAACGGGCCGGCATCGAACGCGCTGTCGGCGCCGGCGGCTTCTCGTCCGGTGCCTTCAACGCCGAGAGCTACCAGAAGTTCGTGCGCCTCGGCGCCATGCAGAATGTCTATTTTGCCGTTTTTGACCGCTACGCCGCCGAGGAAGAGAAGCAACTGCTCGACAATACGCTTGCCGGCGATGCGGCAAAGGCGGTCGGCAATTCCCGAAAGGTTGCCTATGGGAGCGCTTTCGGCGGATCTCTGGAAACCGTGTCCGGAGCCGACTGGTTCTCACAGGCGACCGCCAGGATCAACGCTCTCAAACAGGTCGAAGACCAGGTTGCGGCCAAGCTGACCGATCTTGCCGATTCGATTGCCGCCTCGGCCAATGGCAGCTTCTACTTTTCCCTGTCCGTTGCCCTTGCCGTCTTTGCCGTGGTCGTGGCGCTTGCCATCATGATCATCGGGTCCATCACCGGTCCGATCGCACGGATTGTCTCCACCATGAGCCGGCTTGCGGAGGGGCGGACCGACATCGACCTCAGCGGCGCTGAAAACAGAAGTGAAATCGGCGATATGGTCCGCGCGGTCATGGTGTTCAAGGATAACAAGATCAAGGCAGACGAGTTGGCCGTCCGGGAGGCCGAGGAAACCAAAAAGCGCGAAGAGCGCGCACGGTATATCGAGCAACTGACCAGGGACTTCGACGCCGACATTTCCGAATTGCTCAATGCCGTGGCGGGCGCCTCGACGGAAATGGAAAGCACCGCGCAATCGATGTCGAATATCGCAGACGACACCAACCATCGGGCAACGACGGTGGCTGGCGCGGCCGAAGAGGCTTCCGCCAATGTCCAGACCGTGGCGACGGCGACGGAGGAATTGTCCAGTTCCATTCAGGAAATCTCCCGGCAGGTCGCCCAGTCCTCGGATATTGCCGGTCGTGCCGTCGACCAGGCTACGAACACCGATCAACAGATCCAGGGGCTTTCGATAGCGTCGCAGCGGATCGGCGAAGTCATCAGCCTGATTTCCGATATTGCCGAACAGACCAATCTGCTCGCCCTGAATGCGACCATCGAGGCCGCGCGGGCGGGGGATGCCGGAAAGGGATTTGCCGTGGTCGCGGCCGAGGTCAAGGAATTGGCCAGCCAGACCGCCAAGGCCACGGAAGATATCAGTCAGCAGATCGGCAACATCCAGAACGAGACCGAGGGCGCGGTAACGGCGATCCAGTCGATCGGTACGACAATCTCGGAAATCAACGAGATTGCCTCCAGTATCGCTTCCGCGGTGGAAGAGCAGACGGCCGCTACACAGGAGATCGCCCGAAACGTGGAGCAGGCTGCCTCCGGTACGGATCAGGTGACAGCCAACATCCTGGAAGTTACGCGGGCTGCAAGCGAGACCGGAGCCGCGGCAACCCAGGTGACCGCAACGGCCGGTGAACTCAGCACCAAGTCCGAACTGCTCAAGGCCCAGGTGGAAAAATTCCTGACCGAGGTCAGGGCAGCGTAACCCGGCAACAAGAAGCAGCGCGCGCCGCCATGCGCTCTGCACCACATGGCATGGCAGCGCCAATCGTGATCGGCTAAGGGGCGGTGGCGCCAGACACGCCGCCGACCCGGGCGAGCGTTTCCTGCCGCAGGACCTTGCTCAGGTCATGGGCGAGGGGCGAGGCATTCGGCGCCAGCAAGAGCCGCACCTCGATCGCAGGCAGAACAGGAAGCTTCAGCGATCTGCCGACACAAGCGATGTCCTGCGGTCTGCCGTGGTCCGTGCGCACGCCGACGCCCAGGCCGGAGCGCAGGGCGGCCCAGATGCCCGGCAGGCTGGGGGTTGTCAGGGCAGCCCGCCAGCGCATTTCTCCCTGTTCGAGCGCAGAAAGGGCTGCCTGGCGGAACAGGCAGGGGTGGTTGAACAGCACCAGGGGGACAGGGCTTCCGGTCAACGTCTCCAGGAAGGCTTCGCAGGCGAGCCACTGCATGGGCATGTCGCAGAGAAGCTCGCCCTCGTCAGGGGCTCCGGACTTGAAGAAGGCGATGGCGACATCGAGACGGCCGGCGCGCACTTCTTCTGCAAGATTGTGGTTCTCGCCGGCACGGACTTCCACGTGGACATTCTCATGCGCACCGGCAAACGCCTTCAGTGTCGCCGGCATCACGTCGTCGAAGAAATCCTGCGGCAAGCCTAGGCGCACGGCTGCCGTCGTGGTGGTCGAGCCCAGGGCAAGCGCCGCCTCGTCGTTGAGGGCGACGATCCGTCGGGCATAGGCGACGAAGGCTTCGCCGGCTTCTGTCGGCACCAGTCCGCGGCCCTTGCGGACGAAGAGTGGGGTTCCCGCCTGCTGCTCCAGCTTCTTGAGCTGCATGCTGATGGCCGATTGCGAGCGGCCCAGCTGGATTGCCGCGCGGGCGAAGCTGCCTAGGTCGGTGCCGGCTACGACCGCGCGCAAGGCATCGATATCGAAGGTTGGGTTCACTTCAAGAATCCGGAAATCAAACTTCAAAATTATTCGATATTTTTAAGTATTACGCGCTGCTACCGTTCGGATCAAGCCGGGGCGGCCGTCTTCACGGGGAACCCGGGCCCTGAATGAAACCACCGGACAGGCGGAAAATGACAGCAGGAACAACAGCAGCGGAGAAAGTGAGCCGCGATACGGTCATCATCGTTACGGCCGGGGGGATTGTGCTTGCCCTGGCCTTCGGAGTAAGGGCGGTCTTCGGCGGCGTGGTGCAGCCATTGTCGGACGATCTGTTCGGCGGCCGGATCGAGATCTTTTCCCTGTCGATCGCGATCCAGAATCTGGTCTGGGGGCTCGCGCAACCGGGCTTCGGGATGATCGCGGACAGATACGGCGACCGGCCGGCCTTGTGGCTGGGCTTCGTCTGTTACGCCGCGGGCATGGGCGTCTGTGTTCTGGGAACCACGCCGCTCGCACAGCATCTTGGGGCGGGGGTGTTGGTCGGCATGGGCATTTCAGGCACGGCCTTTGGAACCGTGCTGGCGGTGGTCGGGCGTGTTGCCCCGCCGGACAAGCGCAGTTTTTATCTCGGCGTCGCATCGGCCATGGGATCGGCCGGCCAGGCGCTGCTGCCATTGCTGGTGTCCTGGCTGATTGCATGGTTCGACTGGCGGATGACGCTCGTCATCGTGACCGGGCTGCTCGCGCCGATGGCGCTGTGCATTCCCTTTCTGCGGACGGGCGGTCACGGCGTAAGCGAAGACGATCCGGTCGACCTTGGGCAGACCGTACGCCGGGCCTTCGGCCATACCAGCTTCACCTTGCTCAGCGCCGGGTTCTTCGTCTGCGGCTTCCATCTGGCTTTCATCACCGCGCATCTGCCGAATTTCGTGCAGAACTTCTGCACGGGCACCAACCTGTCGCCGGAGGAACTGCGCGGGCTGGGACTTCGTGCCCTTGCGCTGGCGGGCTTCGCCAATATTTTCGGGACGCTCTTTGCTTCGCGGCTCGGAGGACGGTTTCCCAAGCCCTATGTCCTTGCGGCGATCTATGCGCTTCGGGCGCTGGTCATCCTCGGCTTCATCTCCTTTCCCGTTACGCCGGCGTCGGTTCTGGTGTTCGGGTTCGTGATGGGCGGGCTCTGGCTTTCGACCGTTCCGTTGACCAGCGCGCTTGTGCTCGTGATGTTCGGTCCGCGCGCCATGGGTACGCTGTTCGGCTTCGTCTTTCTAAGCCACCAGCTCGGCAGTTTCGCAGGCGCCTGGCTGGGCGGCGTCTGGTTCGACCGCACCGGGAGCTACGACATGGTCTGGTACGTGGCCATCGTTCTGGGCATTGCCTCCGCCGTCATCCATCTCCTGGTTCAGGAACGCCCGGCGCCCGTGCCGGCGTGAGCGGTGTCCTGAGCGGCGGTTGGCCCTTTTTCCGGAAAATAGCCACCGGGACTTGCTCCTGACGGAAAGGCTTTGCAGGATCGTGCCCGCGTAACGCGCAAGGGCAATTGATTCACAAGCCGAGAGCAGGGAGCCGGCAATGCCATCCAGGCGTCCGACCAGGAAACCGCAACTCGCCGCCGCTGCTCTCGCCTTCCTTACCCTGACCGCGTTCATTTCCCCCGAGCAGGCGCGGAACATGCAGCGCAACCCGTCGACCTTCGGCACCATGCTGTGCCGCCAGTTCTGGTATCTGGAAAACAAGATCCTCGCGGAGGGCCGGGTGTGCCTGAAGTCGGACCGGGCGCGGCGGGCGTTCAAGAACGCAAAGCCTTGTATTTCCGGCGACGAAAACATTCTGCCTCGGCGGGTGCGCGACTATCTGGCGGAACTGCGCAAGGCGGCGGCGAAGAAGGGGTGTTTCCGGTGAGGGGAGGTGGAGATAGCCGCATTTGGGAGGGCAAACCTCGATTTGAAAAGCTTCGGAAGATTGCCACATGACCCGCCCCCTTCTTGGAAAATAAGTGGCATCGGGGATCTGATCGGTGCGCTTTGCGCGCTGGCCGACAGCGGGTATTGGAGCAAGTCCGATATCGCGTCCTGGGCCGACAGGATCATTGCAGCGATTGAAACGCCTCGATACTGGCTCGTCGATTTGAGTCTGCGTGCTTCCTCCGATGTGCCTGACAGCGATGTGGTGAAATTCGATCAAGTGGACTGGTTTGAAGCGAATTTTCCTGACGACCTCAACGATATGACCGCCGGACTTGTCCTGCTCAATTTTGATTGCGGCCGCCTATCGGAAGAAGAAAACAGGCACAAGGTTGGGGAACTCGCCGACGGGGGTTATGTGACCGGGATCGAAATCGAGGAAATGTGGGACATTCCGCTGGATGACGCGAGGCTGAACCTGCTCCGGCTCCTTGGTCGGGAGGTGCTGGCCTCCGTGGACGTGGACAGGGTGTCCTCCTGCCATAGTGAATTGGTCTCTCCGACCCGTCTTCAGCCTTTTTAAGAAGAATTTTCCGAAGCTTGTGGAGTTCCACCGGTTTTCCGGTGGCAAAGCTGCGCCGGCAAGGCTACTCCTGTGGCGAGGGCGGGCCTTTGACGGGACGGGTGCGCCGATGGCGCGGATTGGAGCGAGGAGGGAGCGATGACACAGGCCGATATGCTTGACGACCCGACTCCCCCCGAGGCGGAAGACCTCACTGTCCGCGACGAGGAAGGCCGTCTTCATCCGGACTTCATCGCCGCCGTGGAAGCGGCGATCGAGGCAGGTGACGGGCCGTCCCTGATCGAACTTGCCGGCAATCTGCACGAGGCGGATACAGGCGACCTGCTGGAAGCGCTGAACGAGGAAGAGCGTTTCGCCTATGTCCGGCTCCTGGGCGACGCCTTCGATTATACGGCGCTGACGGAAACGGACGAGGCAATCCGGCGCCAGCTGCTGGAAGTGCTGCCGCACCAGCAAATCGCCGAAGGCCTGGGCGATCTTGATTCCGATGACGCGGTCTACATCCTTGAGGATCTGGACGAGGAAGACCAGGCAGCGATCCTGGGCGAGCTTCCCTATGCGGACCGGGCGCAGCTGCAGAAGTCGCTGGACTATCCGGAAGAATCCGCCGGGCGGCGGATGCAGACCGAGTTCATCGCGGTCGCGCCCTTCTGGACCGTCGGCCAGACCATCGACTACATGCGCGAGGCGCGCGACCTGCCCGACAGCTTCTACGAGATCTATGTGGTCGATCCGGCGTTCCGTCTGCTGGGCGCCGTGGCGCTCGACAAGGTGCTGCGCACCGGGCGGGACGAGAAAGTCACCTCGATCATGACCGAAACCCGGCACTGGGTACTTGCGACGGACGACCAGGAAGAGGTCGCCCGCATGTTCGAGCGCTATAACCTGGTCTCCTGCGCCGTCGTCGACGACGCCGACCGGCTGGTGGGCGTGATGATGGTCGACGATATCGTCGACGTCATCCAGGAAGAGGCGGAAGAGGACCTGCGCGCCCTTGCCGGTGTGGGGGACGAAGAGATCTCCGACAGCGTGGTCACCATCGCCCGGTCGCGACTGACCTGGCTGGTGGTCAATCTGGCCACCGCAGTGCTTGCCTCCGTCGTGATTGCGCTGTTCGAGGATACGATCCACGCCATGGTCGCACTCGCCGTGCTGATGCCGATCGTCGCGTCCATGGGCGGCAATGCCGGCACCCAGACCATGACGGTCGCCGTTCGCGGTATCGCCACCCAGGAACTGAGTGCGCGCAACCTGTTGCGCGTGCTCAACCGTGAAGTGCTGGTGAGTTTCGTGAACGGGATTGCGCTGGCGGTGCTGATCGGCTTCACCGCCTATCTCTGGTTTTCCAGTCCCGGGCTCGGCATCGTCATCGGCGGCGCGATCGTCATCAACATGCTGTTTGCCGGCCTGTCCGGGCTGCTGATCCCGATTGCGCTCGACAAGATGAACGTGGACCCGGCGATTGCCTCCAGCGTGTTCGTGACCACCGTGACCGACGTGGTCGGCTTCTTCGCCTTCCTCGGGATTGCCGCCCTGTGGTTCAATCTGCCGCTGTAGGGGACGTTCGAATTCAGGCTGCCGCTTGCAGCAGGTTGTCGCGCAGGGCCGCGATCCGGGCCTGAAGATCCCTCAGCTCGTCCAGCGAGATGCCGGAGGCGGCAAGGATGCAGCTGGCGAAATCCGTTGTTTCCCGTTTCAGCTCCTTGCCCGAGCCGGTCAGCCGGATGCGCACCTGGCGCTCGTCCTTGTCGTCGCGCACACGGGTGACGAAACCAAGGCTTTCCAGGCGTTTCAGGAGCGGCGTTAGCGTGTTGGATTCCAGATGCAGCCGGGCGCCGATCTCGCCGACGAGCCGGCCGTCCTGTTCCCACAGGGCGACCATGGCGAGATATTGCGGATAGGTCAGGCCCAGCTTCTGCAAGAGCGGCTTGTAGACCCGGTGCATGGCGTGATTGGCCGAATACAGCGAAAAGCACAGGAACTGGCTCAAGGGGATGTCGCTGGTTTCGAGCCGCTGCGCCGGATCCTTGGAATGTGTGTCAGTCATTGAAAAGGGTTCCTTGTCGACTGCCTTTAAAATAATTCGCACGCGATATAATCGCAACCGCTTGATTTCTGAATTCGGTTGTCTATATAAATCGTATACGATATAATCGTGTGCGATATTAAACGAGCCTGCCGGCCAGCAGTGCAGGTCAGAAGGAGACGGGAAAATGACAGTGGACGTTAAATACACCGCCAAGGCCAAGGCAACGGGCGGACGCGACGGTGCGGCGGAAACCCTTGACGGCAGCTTCGCCGTCAAGCTGGCAACGCCCAAGGAACTGGGCGGCGCAGGCGGTCCGGGCAACAATCCGGAGCAGCTCTTTGCCGCAGGCTATTCTGCCTGTTTCATCGGTGCGCTCAAATTCGTCGCCGGTCAGGAAAAGCTCGCCATTCCGGCGGAGACCTACATTGTTTCCGAGGTCGGTATCGGTCCGCGGTCGGAAGGCGGGTTCGGCCTGACGGTTTCGCTCGGGATCTCCCTTCCGGGTCTGGACAGGGCGCAGGCGGAGGCCCTGGTCGCCAAGGCGCATCAGGTCTGCCCCTATTCCAACGCGACCCGCAACAACATCGACGTCAAGCTGAGCGTGATCTGAAGACGCAGCTGCAGGCGGCCTTCCGCAAGGGGCGTGCTTGATTGCATGCCCCTTTCGCTTTTAGGGTTCAGGCTCCAACACCATTACAAGGCCCGGACCCAATGACCGGCACACCACCCCGACTGGACGGCATCCTGGAGACGTCCGTTTATGTGGATGACATGGAGACCGCCCACGCGTTTTATTCCGGCGTGCTCGGCCTGAAGCGGATGGTCTCCGGAGATCGCCTTTATGCCTATGACGCCGGTCCGGCGCAGACGCTGCTCGTCTTCCACCGGGGGCACACGGGCGAGGATGTTCAGACGCCGGGCGGTGTCGTTCCCGGACACGATACCACCGGTCCGTCCCACTTCGCGTTCCGCACGAGCCGCGAGGCCCTGGACGACTGGCGGGCGTATCTTGGAACCTCCGACGTTGAGATCATCAGCGAGGTCAATTGGCCCGCCGGCGGACAAAGCCTTTACTTTCGCGATCCGGACGGCAATGTTCTGGAAATCGCGGCGCCGCCGCTTTGGCCGAATTTCGAGGCGTGATTTTCAGAACGTGATTAGGGCAAGGCATTGCCTTGCGGGGGCAGTATGAAATTCTTGCAGGCGGTATTGCGGGTGCTGTTCTACATCGCCGTGGGCGGTGTCATTTCAATCGCGGGAGCGGCGTTCTTCTTCATGCATTGGGAACCGAACCGGGAAAAACATCCGCTGCGCGGCATCGACGTGTCCCATCACCAGGGCGAGATCGACTGGCAGCAGGTGGCCGGCGACGATGTGGCCTTCGCCTATATCAAGGCAAGCGAAGGCGGGGATTTCCAGGACAAGGCCTTCGAGGCGAACTACAGGGGCGCGACCGGCGCCGGACTGCCCTGGGGCGCCTATCATTTCTTCAGCCTGTGCAAGACCGGCGCGGCCCAGGCGGCCAATTTCCTCAACACCCTGCCGGGCGACCTGCCGATGCTGGCGCCGGTGCTCGATCTGGAGTTCGAGGGAAACTGCGCCGATCGTCCGCCGCAGAAGGATGTGGTGCGCGAGATATCGCATTTCGTGACGCTGGTCGAACAGGCGACCGGGCAGTCGGTCATCCTCTATGTCCCCAAGCCTTTCTACGAAACCTATATGAAGGGCGAGGGCGTCAACCGGCGCCTCTGGGCGCGCTCGATCTGGCATTCTCCCGGCTATGTGAAGAAATGGAGCCTGTGGCAGTACCACAAGCGCGGCAAGGTCGCCGGCATTTCGGGCGATGTGGACCTGAATGTCCTGGCAAGTGACCTGCCGTTGGGCGGTTTGAAAAAATAGCCCGTAAGCTATTTATATTCTTAACATAATTACTACGTGTTGACTTTAACGTAAAAAGAGCTGAGTGTCCTTGGCGAAGCAGTGAGGACTCATGCAACGGCTCTATACGATTACGCAGCTTACCCAGGAATTCGAGGTGACGACCCGCACCTTGCGGTTCTATGAGGCGCAGGGTCTGCTCTCGCCGCAAAGACGCGGACGCCAGAGACTATATACGCCCGCCGACCGGACCCGGCTCAAGCTGATCCTGCGCGGCAAGCGGCTGGGCTTCTCTCTCGCCGAAATCAGCGAAATCATCCAGATGTACGGCAAGGCGCCGGGCGAGGCCGGCCAGCTTCGGGTGATGATGCAGAAGATCGAGGCCCGCCGCACGGAACTTCAGGAAAAGCGTCAGGATATCGAGCTCACCCTGAAGGAACTGGATGATGTGGAGGCCGGCTGCCGACAGCGGATGAGCGAACTCGGCATGAGCGAGGCCGATGTCCTGGCCGGGGAGACGGCAAGGGAAAAAACCGGGGTGAAGGCATGAGCAGTTCAACCGTAACCTACAAGGGCGTGGTCTATCCCCAGCATTGCGATCACATGGGCCACATGAACGTGGCCTGGTACGTTTCAAAATTCGACGAGGCCACCTGGAACTTCTTTGCCATGCTCGGGCTGACGCCTTCCTTCCTGAGGCAGTCCGGCCGCGGTATGGCCGCGGTCGAACAGCAGATTTCCTACAAGAGCGAGATGATGCCCGGCGACCTGATCGAGGTGCGCAGCCGGCTCATTGAACTGAAGAGCAAGGCCGTGCGTTTTGCCCATGACATGTTCAATGCCGAAACCGGGACGCTCACCGCCTCGACCGAACTGACGGCGGTGCATCTGGATACGCAGTTGCGCAAGGCCGTTGCCTTTACGCCCGAAATCGCCGCCTGCGCGGAAGCGGCGTTCGCAATCGGCGGGGAAGGGGCGGTCCAATGATCCTGGAACCGAGAGATCCGGAGTGGGAAGCGCGAGTCCGTTCAAGCTTTGCCAGGCAGCCGTTCATGTCCTATCTCGGCGCCGAGCTTGCCCATGTGTCGCCCGGTGCGGTGGATATCGAACTGGCCTTCAAACCGGAACTGACCCAGCAGCATGGGTTTTTCCACGCCGGCAGCACCTCGACCATTGCCGACAGCGCCGCCGGCTATGCCGCGTTGTCGCTCTATCCGGCGGGCACCGGCGTGCTCACGACTGAGTTCAAGGTCAACCTGCTCAATCCGGCGCGCCAGGAAAAGCTGGTGGCCCGGGGGCGGGTGCTGAAACCGGGAAAGACGCTGACCATCTGCCGGGCGGATGTCTACGGGCTCGACGATAGCGAGCAGGTGCACGTGGCGACCGGGCTCTTTTCCATGATCTGCCTGCAGGGCATGGATGATTAGGGACGGCTAGAGGCAAAATGAGCGAGATCCTGATCCGGCCGCTGAAGGCGGGAGACAGACCAGAATGGGACCGGCTGTGGCAGGCTTACCTGACGTTCTACGAACAGGAGCTTGCGCCGGAGGTGACCGAGACGCTGTTCCGGCGCCTCCTGGGAGAAGGCCGGCATTTCGGTCTGGTCGCGGAACAGGACGGCCGGCTTGTCGGGCTGGTCCACGCTTTGCCCCATGACAGCACCTGGGCGGTCGAGCCCACCTGTTATCTGGAAGACCTTTTCGTCGATGGCGCATGCCGTGGGAGTGGGATCGGCCGCAAGCTGATCGAGGCGGTCTACGCCGAAGCCGACAGGCTCGGCTGCTCTAAGGTCTACTGGCACACCCACGACCATAACGCCACCGCGCGCCAGCTTTACGACCGCATCGGTCATCTCACCCCTTTCGTCAAATATGTCCGCTGACCGGACTTGAGAAATCGGCTCCAGGGAGGAACCAGCCATGATCCGCAACGACTTTCCGTCCTTCAACTTCAACCTCGGCGAAACCGCAGACATGCTGCGCGACAGTGTGCGCTCCTATTCCCAGGACCGGATCGCGCCGCTCGCAGACCGAATCGACCGGGAGGACTGGTTCCCGAAGGAACTGTGGCCGGAAATGGGGGAACTCGGCCTGCACGGCATCACCGTGGAAGAGGAGTGGGGCGGCTCGGGCCTTGGCTACTTGGAACACTGTATCGCCATGGAGGAGGTCAGCCGGGCATCCGCATCCATCGGCCTTTCCTACGGCGCCCATTCCAACCTGTGCGTCAACCAGATGCGCCGCTGGGGCAATGACGACCAGAAGACCCGCTATCTGGGCAAGCTGATTTCCGGCGAGCACCTGGGCGCGCTCGCCATGTCCGAACCGGGCGCGGGCTCCGACGTGGTCTCCATGAAGCTCAAGGCGGAAAAGAAGGGCGACCGGTATGTCCTCAACGGCTCGAAAATGTGGATCACCAACGGCCCGCAGGCCGACACGCTGATCATTTATGCCAAGACCGATCCGGACGCGGGCCCGAAGGGCATCACCGCGTTCCTGGTCGAAAAGGGGTTCAAGGGCTTCTCCGTGGCCCAGAAGCTCGACAAGCTCGGCATGCGCGGTTCGGAAACCGGGGAACTGGTGTTCCAGGACTGCGAGGTGCCGGAGGAAAACGTGCTCGGCGAGGTCAGCCGGGGCGTCAACGTGCTCATGTCCGGGCTCGACTACGAGCGCACGGTGCTGGCGGCCGGTTCCATCGGCATCATGCAGGCGGCCATGGACGTGGTCATTCCTTACGTGCACGAGCGCCAGCAGTTCGGCCAACCGATTGGCACTTTCCAGCTCGTCCAGGGCAAGGTCGCCGACATGTATGTCACGATGAACGCCACCAAGGCCTACGTCTACGCAGTCGCCCAGGCCTGCGACCGGGGCGAGACCACCCGCGAGGACGCCGCCGGCGCGATCCTCTATGCGGCGGAAAATGCGACGAAAATCGCACTGGACGCGATCCAGCTTCTCGGCGGCAACGGCTATATCAACGAATATCCGACCGGCCGCCTGTTGCGCGACGCCAAGCTCTACGAGATCGGCGCCGGCACCAGCGAAATCCGCCGCATGCTGATCGGTCGGGAGATCTTCAACAAGACGGCGTGAGGCTTCACGGCGTTCGTCCTGGCTCGAGGCCGTTGATCAGGAGGTTTCTACCCTGATTAACGGCTGTGTAATTATTCGTGCATAGGTTGCTTTCCGGTTACAGGAGGGCAATCTGTGGAACGCGTATTACGCTATGTTTTATCTCTTTTCGTTGGCCTGATCGGACTCATTGCCGGAGGCCTTCTCATCTGGATGGCGATTGCCAATTCCGTTTTGCTCTGGGGCGTCTACAAATACGCTACGGCGGAGTCCGGACTTGCCCATGAATTGAGAGTGGCCGAGGAAAAGCTGAAAGGGGTCAAGTTCGACCTTGATAAGTTGATCCAGCCAGCGCTTCTGGCGGTTCTTGCTCTAAGCGCAGGGGTTTTTCTGCTGATCATTGGCGGCAGGAGCCTCTTTCGTCGATTGATGGCCGGCCTGCCGGAGGAAAACGAGGGAAGGGCCGAGACGGCCGTCGGCCGCTGGGGGCACATTGCCATCTATCTTTTCGGCATCCTGCTCGCCGGAAAGGGACTGGTGTTCGGTATTCTTTATGTTCCAACCGATGTTCCCCTGACCTTTACCAGCGTGCATGGAGAAGCAACGGCAGAGAAACACTGGTCGGTCCCTTCCGAACGCGAAGGCGCCAGGCCGTCTTATTATGCTGTGTTTCGCTACACCACGGCGGATGGCCAGTCCTACCGCAAGGAAATGCAGGTCGATTCGATCGTCGCTGCAGGATTGAAGCGGGATCCGGATATTCGGATTGCCTATGTTCCCAACGACCCGCAGAACATGACCATTGCGCGCTGGGTGCGCAGTCCGCTTGGATACCTCTGGTTTTTCATGTGGCGCATCGTGTTCGTGACCATCGGCGTTCGTGGAATAGCAAGAGAGCTGAGGCCGCCCGACGGCGGTTCGAAGGTGAACGTTCAGCCGCTGAGTGTTTCGGTGGGCGCTCCGCCGGCTGAAAGTCGAACAGGGCTTCGCCGTAAGCAGTTTGGCCGTCGTACCTGAAGCCTGACCGGGAAAGCCGTGCGACCCGGGAAGGAGACAGTTTCAACCGCATCGCTTGACACTCCGGCTGCTTTGGCAATCTCCTGATGTCGGCGACAGGAGGATTGCCCATGACCGGCGAAACCGATCTCGATCACCTCATTTCCCACATGCGTCCGATGCTCGATCCGGAGCCTTACGTGTTCTGCACCTTCGCGGAGAAGACCGCGGCGGATCTGGCGGCCTACGAACCGGTGGGGCTGTTTGCCGAAACCGAGGGCATGAGCGCGATCCTGCCGGCGGAAAAGGCGCGGGCGCTCGGACTTGCGGAAGCCGAATGGTTCCGCCGGATCACGCTGATGGTCCATTCCAGCCTGGCGGCGGTCGGCCTGACCGCTGCCGTTTCAGCCACCCTTGCCCGTGCCGGGATCCCGGCCAATGTGGTAGCTGCCTATTTCCATGACCATGTATTCGTGCCGGCCCCGCAGGCGGAAGAAGCCCTGAGGCTTTTGACGTGTCTCGCCGAAGAAGGCGGCGTCGAAATCAGCGAAATGTGATGAACAACGTTTTTGATTTAACGAAGTCCGCATAACTTCATGGCATGGTCGGAAGTTGCAGGCAGGTTGTGGTAACCAGTCCTTGAATCGGAATTGGGCCCCGTTTCATGTACTTGGACGTTTATACGCTTTTCTTTTTGCTCGGCACCGTGATGTTCCTCGTCGGGATCGCGCTCCTTGCCGTATGGTGGCCGAGCCGTTCCGAGCCGGGTCTGCTCTACTGGGCCGTCAGCTTCTTCGTCCGCCTTCCGGCGATCCCGCTTTTGATGGCGCGCGGACAGATCGCCGATCGGCTGTCTATCGATCTGGCCAACGGGTTCCTGCTCGCCGGCCTCGGTCTGGGCTGGGTCGGAACCCGGATGTTCGCTCGGCGCAGAGTGAATATAGTCGTCGCCGTCGCGCCAATGGCGATCTGGTTCGCTGCCTGTCAGGTGCCGTCCATCTACGATGAGATCGGCTATCGGCTTTTCGTCTACTCCGCGCTGACCGCCGCATATAGTTTCGCAATTGCTTTCGAGTTTTGGCGCGATGCAGTCCTGTCGGGCCATCGGCTGAAGAAATGGCTGGCAGCCCTTTTCGTCGTCAACGGCTCGGTCCATTTGCTGCGGGCCGTCTACGGCCTCGTGACTTACGATTCCGCGGGGCTTCTTCAGCGACACGGATATCTGTCCATGTCCGTCTTCGTGCCGCTGGTGCTGGTCGTGATCGGCACCATGATCGCCATGGCCATGTACCGGGAAGAGCATCTGGATACGCTGAAACACGATGCGGCGCACGATCCCCTGACCAATGTCCTCAACCGCAGGGCCTTCTTAGCCCGTGCCGAAAACGTGTTGCGGGAAGGCCTTCAGGACGGCGTGACCGTGGCGCTGCTGATGCTCGACCTCGATCATTTCAAGAAAGTCAACGATTCCCACGGCCATCTGGCAGGCGACCAGGTTCTCAAGCAGGTGTGCGCCCGGGTGACCGGCATGATCCGCCGGACCGATCTGTTCGGACGCATGGGCGGCGAGGAGTTTGCCGCTCTGCTCAAGGTCGTCGCGCCGGACGACGCGATGTTGGTGGCGGAGAAGATCCGCAAGGCCGTCCGTTCGATGGCGATTGCCACGGACGAGGGCGATCTTTCCGTCACGGTGAGTATCGGCGTGGCGGAACAGATGGACGATTTGTACGGATTCGACGAGATGATGCGGCGGGCGGATGCGGCCCTTTACGCCGCAAAGCTGGGCGGTCGCGACAGGGTCTGTGACTACAGCGAGGGGCAGGGCCACCCGGTGCCGGGAAATACCGGGCCGGTTCCGGCCGTCGAAATGGTCTCCTCGCCCGACAGGTAGACGATCGCCGAATTGCTGCAATTTGGCGACATGGCGACCGTTCAATTCGGTTTGACGGTTGCAATTTTGCTCCCGCACTCCCATTCCTAAGAGGACTTGAGCAGGGGAAGTGCCATGCGGGCCAAACGCCGACTGGCCGCCGTAATGTGTGCCGATGTCGCCCATTACGCGCGGTTGATGGAAGTGGATGAGGACGGGACGCTGGACCGGCTGAAATCCTACCGCGAAATCATGTCGCAACTGGCGGAACGGCACAACGGGCGGATCGTCAATACCTGGGGCGATGCGGTCATCATCGAATTCTCCAGTGTGGTGGAAGCCGTGCAGTGCGCGGTCGAGATCCAGACCGAATTATCCTTGCGCAACGCGGATCTGCCGGATGCGCGCAAGATGGAATTCCGGATCGGCCTGAACCTCGGCGACCTCATGGTCGAGGGTGACGATATCTACGGCGACGGCGTCAACGTGGCCGCCCGGCTGCAGGAACTGGCGCCGCGCGGTGGCATTCTCTTGTCCCAGTCCGTCTACGATCAGGTGCGCAGCAAGATGGCCCTGGGGTTCGAACCTCTGGGGCTGCAACAGGTCAAAAACGTCAGCGAACCGGTGGAAACCTACGCCGTCCGTCTCGGCGGGCGCAACGCGCCGGAAGAGGATGGGACACGGGCGGACCAGGAGGAGCGTCATTCCGAATCCGGATCGACGCATAACGGCGATGGAGCCGGTCATCGGGCCGGCGACCGGGATGTGGCCGCCTTCGCCAACGGGTTCGAGCAGGCGCGCGCCTGGCTGATGCGCCAGCCGCGGGTGGTCCGCCGCTGCGTTTTCATGATCGGCTTCTTCTTCCTGCTCAATCTCCTGACGACCGGGCTGTCTCCGCTCTGGTTCGTCTGGCCGTCTCTGCCGTTTTTCGTTGCCGTGATGTGGCATCTCTTTAGCGGAAAGGGCGACCGAAAATTCCGTGGCGGATCGCATCAACCCGATTGATCCTCGCTGAAAACCCCTTATGTTTCGGTTCTGATAACTCTTTCAGGATATGCCTCGCCTGAGGATTTGCGAGCTGCTCCCGGTTCGCATACACATTGAGACACCGAACGTCCGGCGCCTGAGCCGGCAAAACGCCAACGGAGCCCATCCCGCGCATGAAAAACTATTCGACAACGGTGCCCGCCCGTCTCGATGACGAGGAAGAGGAAAAGGCCAAAAGCCAACCGTCCATCCAGGTCGACAAGCATCTGTTCGAAGCCCGTACCGTTCTGATCACGGGACCGGTCAACCAGGAGATGGCCCGGGATGTCTGCGCACGCCTTCTGGCGCTCGCGCAGGTGTCCAACGATCCGATCACCGTGATCGTGTCGTCTCCCGGCGGCCATGTGGAATCCGGCGACATGATCCACGACACGATCAAGTTCATCTCGCCGGAAGTGCGAATTCTCGGCATGGGCTGGGTGGCGAGCGCCGGGGCGCTGATCTATGTGTCGGTGCCGAAGGACAAGCGTTTCTGCACGCCGAACACCCGCTTCCTCTTGCACCAACCGTCCGGCGGCGCCGGCGGCATGGCCACCGACATCGAGATCCAGGCACGCGAAATCATCAAGATGCGCGACCGTCTCAACAAGATCTTCGCCGATGCCACGGGACAGCCGCTGGAGCGCATCGAAAAGGACACGGACCGCGACTACTGGATGGGCCCGGAAGAGGGGATCGAGTACGGTCTGGTCGGAAAGGTCGTAACCTCGGTCAGCGAACTCAGCTGATCCGGTTCCGGTAACAGGTCACAAAAAAAGCGCCGGCAGGGAAACCTGCCGGCGCTTTTTCGTCGTGGACGCTCCCGATCAGGCGACGATGCCGACCGGGTCCTGAGGCGCGGGACCCGGACGGCTTGCCGGGACGCTCACGACGTGGGGACGGATGTGTTCCATGACGACGCGCATCTGGGTTTCGTCACGGACCGAAGAACGACGGCCCCCCAATGACCTGACGACATGGTCGACAAAGCGGTCGTAGCGGTCGTCGTCGAGACGAAGCGGTCTCAAGACCTGTCCGATCGGCATGCCGTCGTAAAAGGGCGCGCCCCCGAACAGAAAGATCAGGAATTCACAAAGCTCGTCGGCGTGCCGCAGCACGGGACCGTCTTGCGGCAGCCTGAACGCGCTGTCCTGATACAGCTTGCTTGCCAGCGTTTCGATGGCTTCCTGGAAAGCCGGACGTCCACCGAGTTTCAGATACAAAGTCATCTTCTTTGCCCTTGATTGCACCGTTGATCCGATGACAACAAAATGCACCAGGGCTGCGTTTGTGCCTGTGACATCTGTCACGGTTTGCGCCTTTGGCCTCGTGAATTGTCGCGAGGAGAAAAACTGCAGGGAAATTCAAGGGGTCTTGGCAGAAAAACAATCGCCCGCCCGGATGAGCGGACACGATCTCAAGGCTTTTTGCCGGCTTCGGTCAGCCAGTTCCGGCATCTTTGTTCGGGATCTGCAGCCTTCAACACATCCGTGATGACGCAGATGCTGTCGGCGCCGGCGGCATAGACTTCGGCGGCCTGTTCAACGCGAATGCCGCCAATGGCGACCAGCGGGCAGGGGATGCGGGCTTTCCATTCCCTGATCCGGTCAAGGCCCTGGGGGGCGTGATCGACGGTCTTGCCGCGCGGTTCGAAGATCGGTCCGAGCGCGACGTAATCGGGCTCCAGCGCAAGCGCACGCTCCAGTTCGGCCGGGGTATGGGTCGAAATACCGATCCGGATTCCGGCGCGTTTCAACGCAGGGACGTCCGCGGTGTCGAGGTCTTCCTGACCGAGATGGACCCAGTCCGCGCCCGCATCGATGGCCTGTTGCCAATAGTCGTTGACCACCAGAATGCAGTCGTATCTGCGCGCGATCTCCAGTCCGCGCCGGATCGCTTCGCTAATGTCCGGCAGGCTTTTGTCCTTGATCCGGAGCTGGGCGAACTTCAGGCCGACAGGACACAGGCGGGCGAGCCAGGACGGATCGTCCACGATCAAGTAGAAGGGAGGCAGCATCTTTGATGTCATCTGGATTCGTTCGAATGAGGCGGAAACCTAGCCCAAATACCTGCTCCGCGAAACGTGCATGGCCGTTGAAGCCATATCTCTGCTATGGTGATTCCAGATCGTAACCCAAGGGCACTTTGGGGTATTTTGACGGATTGAAACAATCCGTTCAGCCAGACCGCCCTTTGCGAAAAAGGGACGGGGCCCCATATAGGAGCCGATTACCCCCTGAACGGGCGGGACCGTCGTCAATCTTGAAGGAAGTGGGCCCATGGTCCTTGAAGCGCCGCTGCTTGCCGCGAACGTCGTTCAATGGCTCTATTCGGAAGCCGTCGGGCGGCAGGACAGTCTGGAACTGGTGGAGGACCTGGCTTCGCATCTGCGCGAGGGCGGACTTCCCGTCGACCGCATCACCACCGCCATCTTGCTGCTGCACCCGAATGTGCGAGCCGAGGGAGCTGTGTGGGAAAGCAGCGGGACGCGCGAGCTGCGCCGTTATCTCGCCACCGAAGAGGTCAACGAGGCTTACCAAAACAGCCCCTTGAAGGTCGTTTACACCGAGCAACGACCGGTACGCTGCAGGATCGGCGCGGAGGCGGAGCCGGGAGAGTTCACCGTCATTCCGGACCTGAGGGCCGAAGGCTATACCGATTATATTGCCCTGCCGATGCCGTTTTCGGACGGGTCGACCAAGGCGGTGACCTTCGCGACCAAGGCCCCGGCCGGCTTTACGGGCGCGCAGATCGGCGTGCTGGAATCGATCATCCGGCCGCTTGCGATCGTCTGCGAACTTGCGACCCTGAGGCGGACGGCGGAAACGCTGCTCGATACCTATGTGGGCGTGCGTGCCGGCAGCAAGGTGCTCAACGGTACGGTCAAGCGCGGCGACGGCGAATGGATTTCCGCCGTGGTCAGCTTCGCGGACCTGAGGGGTTTCACCCGCATTTCAAACAAGCTGCCGGCGGACAAGCTGATCAAGTTCCTTAATCAGTATTTCGGCGCCATGACGGCGGCCGTGGAGGCCCATGGCGGCGAGGTGCTCAAATACATCGGCGACGAGATCATGGCGATCTTTCCCTATTCCAACGAGGACGAGGCGAAGGATGCGGCCAAGCGCGCGCTGCTTGCGGCCCGGCAGACGATCCACAGCATCGAGGAGATCAACCAGGCCAACATCTGCCTTGAGACGCCGGACCTGAGCGTCGGCATCGCGCTTCACGCCGGGGACGTCTTCTTCGGGAATGTGGGCAGCGAAACCCGACTCGACTTCACCGTGATCGGACCGGTGGTCAACATGGCCGCCCGGATCGCCGAACTCGCCAAGGACATGGACGTGGAAGTCCTCGTTTCCGACGGGATTGCCGACATCATGGGCTGCCGGTCGGGCCTGTTCGGCGAATATCAGGTGAAGGGGTTCGATGATCCGGTGCGTGTGTATTCGCCGGCATCGGCGCTGCGTGACAATGCCAACTTGTGCCCGGACAGCACCGCCATGCGCGCCTTGGAGGCAAACTGACGGCGCAACAGGACCACCAGAACCGCCAGCGTCATGACGGCGAAGGCGATGGGTCCGCCGAACCATCCCATAAAGCCGATGGAGAAGAAAAACGCCCGCTGGCCGCTGTTGAAATGGCGGCCGGCGAGAACGTTGAGTTCGGCGGCGGTGCCTGCCAGTCCCCGAATGGTCTCCGTTTCCGGTGAATCGGCCTCCGGCACAGAGCCTAGAACGATGCTGGAATAGTTGAACAGCCGGTAGGCCCAGCCGAACTTGAAGAAGCCGTAGGCAAAGATCAGCATCAGCCCGAGAACCTTGATTTCCCAAAGCGCCCGGCTGCTTTCAACAGGCAGCGACAGGTCCTGCGCCACCTGAAGAATGATGTCGGTGGAGTTCAGGAGCGCAAAGCCGCCGCCGATGGCGAGCAGCGAGGTGGAGGCGAAAAAGGCCGTGCCTTGCTGCAGGCCCGACGTGATCGCCGTGTCCATGATGCGTACCGGGCGCCGGGTCATGGAGATCATCCAGGCACGGCGGTAGTTGTCCATGGCGTGGGACAGGGTCTTGTGGCGCAAGGGGCTGATGTCGATCAGCAGGTTGAAGCCGAACCAGGCGATGAGGAACCATCCGGCGGCGATCAGATCGGTAAGCGAAAGAACATTCATCATGGCGGGTCTCGACGATTCCGATCAGGGTCCGGTTGAGGGACGGGCCTCCCAAAGGCGCTTTTCCAAGGTTTAGCGCAGCTTTTTTTCGCTGGCTACTTTCACTTAAGATTTTGAATCAAAAGATAAAATATGAGACCAGCAGCAAATGCATTCCTGATGCTTGTTTTTTGCACTTGCGAAGTCGTTAGCGATCCCTTAACTCCTCGCCCAAATAAGGCCACATTTCGCCACGGCGGCACCTCCCGCCACCGGGGCAGTGGGCAGAAAAGGTCTAAAGGGTTTTCATGGACGAAAACGTGCAAAAGTCCTGCTGGGGCGTCACTGTCTGGACAGTACTCGCTCTGGGAGGCGCGCTGGCGTTGTTCATGCTTTTTCACGACCCGGACGCCGCCCAGCAGGCGGTCGCCGTCGTAAACTGACAAGCAACCAGCATATGAAAAGGGCGCGGATTTCCGCGCCCTTTTTGTTTGGGGAAAACGGAAGGCGGGGAAAGCCCGGCCAGGCCTCAGAACAGTCCCCGGGACAGGCCCGCGGACCTGTGCAAAAGACCGGCCCAGCCGTGCGGGCGCTTGACCTTGGGCGGTTTGCTGGTACCTCATCGGGATATGACCCTGCATCTGGTAAAATTGTGTGTTGGCGCGGACAGCGTGGAAAGCCTGCAGGCGTGGCTCGACTTCCGAATGGAGCAGAAGCGCCTGGCGGGGGAGCCTCTGGAGCAGACCCATACCACGCGCATGGTGCCGACCCGCAGGGATGAGCTTCTGGACGGCGGCTCGCTCTACTGGGTGATAAAGGGCCGGATCCAGGTGCGCCAGCATCTGGTCGACATCCGTCCGTTCACCGACAAGTCCGGGGTCAAGCGCTGCGACCTGGTGCTCGAACCGCGGCTGATCCTGACCCAGTATCAGCCGAAGCGGCCGTTCCAGGGGTGGCGCTACCTGAAACCGGAAGACGCGCCTGCCGATATCCGCTCCGCCGCCGAGGCGGCCGCCATGCCGGAGGAAATGCGCCGGGATCTTTCCGAACTTTGCCTGATTTAGGCGGGGAAATGCCGCGGTTCTGGAAATTTAACCTCTATAGCGCCTATTCAATTCCGGGATTGTGAGGTTCCATGGAACGTCTGCGAAGCAGAAGATCGCAGGCCCTTCTGGATACTCGAACGGATGGCAGGCTTGTTGACAGACAGTCGCTGGAATTTGCGGGTCCTGTTGGCGCACGGGCTGTTCACTTCGGTCGGGCACCGGCTGGCGCCGCCAAGGGTAATCATCCCCTACATCTATATCGCGGCCGGCGCGCCGACCTTTTTCGCAGCCATCCTCGTTCCCATCCTTTACGGGATTTCCCAGCTTTCCCAGACGCTCTCCGCGCCCCTGATCGCTTCAGCGAAATTGCGCAAAACCTATCTGGTGATGGGCAAAATCATCATGCTGGCCGGGATGGTCCTTGCGGCGGTCTCCATCCAGTTTGACTGGATCTTGGCCGTGACCGTGATTTTCCTGCTGGCGGCGGCGGTGGTCGGCGCCGGCCAGGGCGTCGGCAGTCTGGCCTACAGTACGCTCGTGCCGGAATTGCTCGACAAGGATCGCCGAAGTCTGCTGTTCAGTCTCGCTGGCGGGATAAGCGCTTGTGCTGCGATTGGGCTCGCGCTGGCGACCCACTGGTACTTTCAGGGCGGGGAGCCGCTGATAAGTCACATTACCCTCGTCTGGCTGTCCGTTTCGTGCGGGATAATCGGGATCGTCATGGTCCTGTTCGTGCGGGAACAGACGAAATCCGCCGGTACTGAGCAAAGAACAGAGGAGACGGGCAGTCGCGGCGTGCTAGGGCATTGGGAGCAGATCAAGAGCGGCTGGGCCTTCAGCCTGGAACATGTCTGGTTCCGGCATTACATCATCGCGCAGATCCTGCTGTTGTCGATTACACAGGTCGTGCCGTTCTACGCCATTCATGCGGCATCGCTGCATGGAAATGTACCCGGCTCCCTGAGTTCCATCATAGTCGCAATGTCGGTAGGCGCGATACTGAGCGGTCCGGCGCTGGTGCTGATGGCAAGGCGGTCGATCCATACCAAACTGATTGTGGGTATCTGCGCTGCTGCCCTGTCTGCAGTCCTGGCTCTTCTGATCGACGGAAACCCGGGCTATCAGCATTACCTCTACTACACGCCGATTTTCGTCCTTCTCAGTTTTTCGATGCAGGCCGTGAGCATCAACATCAGGGTATATCTCGGCGAAATGGCTCCCAGAGACGGTGGTGAATATTTCTTTTCCGCCAGCAAGATGTTTGCCGGAACCATCGGCCTGATCGTTGCCGCCGTGTTGGGCTTCCTGGCGCATTACAAGCACGAGGCTTATCCGATTGCGATCATCCTTTGTATTAACGTGATTGCGATGTTCCATGTCATTTTCTATCTGCCGCGGCTGGTCATGCCTGCTGCGGAGCAGGCGACCTGATTGCAGCTGCGGATTTGGACCACCGGCTTGTTTTGACCTGTATCTGGCCCAATTATTAAGGCTGGCTGCTGATATCGACCTGAAGGCTGACTATGGATCCTCGAAAACCGGTTGAAAAAAAGACACCTTCGACAAGCGACCCGCGGGCGCAGTCGCAGGATGTCCAAAGCCGATCGTCATCCGCAGACATTCAGGCCTTTCTGGACAGGGCGTCGGAACTTTCCGTGCCGCCGGAGGCGCGCGGGCGGCTGGTGTTCGGCCTCGACGCGACCATGAGCCGCCAGCCGACCTGGGATCAGGCCTGCCAGATCCAGGCGGAAATGTTCAAGGAAGCGGGAAAGATCTCCGGTCTGGAGATCAAGCTGGTCTATTTTCGCGGCTTCGACGAATGCCGGGCCTCACGCTGGTTTTCCGGCAGCGGCGACCTGGCGACCGCCATGTCGCGCATTGACTGCAGGGGCGGGCGGACGCAGATCCGCAAGGTCCTGTCCGCGGCCCTGACGGCGGCCCGGGAAGACAAGATTGCCGGCCTCGTCTATGTGGGCGACTGCATGGAGGAAAATGTCGACGACCTGTGCGCCCGCGCCGGGGAACTCAGCCTTCTGGGGGTACCGGTGTTCCTGTTCCAGGAAGGCAGGGATCCGGTGGCCGAACAGGCCTTCCGCGAGATTGCGCGGCTCACCCGCGGGGCCTATTGTTCCTTCGATGCGGGCTCCGCGCGCCAGCTTTCGGAGCTGCTGAAGGCCGTTGCCGTCTATGCGGCGGGCGGTCATGGCGCGCTGAAAGAGCTTGAGGCGACCGGGGGACGGGGTGCCCGGCTTCTGCTTGAACAAATGAAATAGGCGGAATGTTCTATCTTCTTCTCGGTATCCTGCTGCTGATCATGCTGCTTTACGCAGCGCAGCACTTCGTCCAGGCCAATCCTGCCGATCTGGCGAAAACACTCAGGCAAGGGGCCGGGATTGCCCTTCTGGCCATCGCGGGGATCTTTGCGGTGGGAGGCCGGTTCGCCTTTGCCGTCCCCCTGGCGGGCGTCGGCCTGTCCCTGCTCGGCTGGAAGAGGCTCGGCGGGGTATTCGGCAGTGGAAGCGGTCAGGCGACCCCGGGACAGACCTCCCGGGTGCGGACGGCCATGGTCGAAATGGAACTGGACCACGATAGCGGAGACATGAGCGGAACCGTTCTTGCCGGACGGTTCACGGGCCAGTCGCTGGGAGACCTCAGCGACGCCGATCTGAAGGCCCTTTGGGAAGAGACTGCGACGGATGCGCAGAGCCGGGCCCTAGTCGAAGCTTATCTCGACCGCAGGCTTTCCGGCTGGCGTGAACACTTCAAGGCGGATGGAGCAGAGCGGCAGGGCGGCCCTGCGAGCGCGGGCGCCATGACAGATGAGGAGGCCTACCAGATCCTGGGGCTTTCGCCCGGCGCCGGGGACGCGGAAATCCGAGCGGCGCACCGACGGCTGATGCAGAGACTGCATCCCGACCATGGCGGAACCACCTTCCTGGCGGCGAAACTCAACGAGGCTAAAGACACTCTTCTCAGAAGACATTGACGGCATCCGTTACGCAATTACTGATAGATGGCATAGCAGGCGAATTTCGCCCGTTTCAGGGTCTTGCAGGCGCTTAAGGCGGCAGTTTTCGTTTCAAAGCCGACAAAGCGCGCGCGGTAGAGGGTCTGGCCGTTGGCTTCGACCGGTTCGGTATAGGGCACGCGGCGGTGCAGGCCGGCGGCCGCCGTCGCCCGTTTCAGCATCTCGACCGCGTCGCTCTCGGTCTCGGTTGCGGCGATCTGGACCTGCCAGCCCGGCTCCTGGTCCTTGGTGTCGCTGGTGGCCACTGTCACGGTGGTCTGTTCGGGACGCTCGGGCGCTGCCGGCGGCACCGGCGGCAAACCGGCGGCCTCGAAAGCATTCGTCATGCGCTCTCTGACGACCTTAGGCGGGACCGGGATTGCTCCGGTGACGATCAAGGGGGTTTCGCGTTCCGCCTTGGTCGGCGGGGCGGCCAGGGCAAGCAGGTTCGACGGGGCCTGCGTCTCCTGTCCCGGTTTCCGGGCCGGCTTGGGAACCTCGCCCAGCTTGGCGGCGACGAAGGTCGGTGTGCGTCCGACGGACGCGATGACCTGGTCGGTCACGGGACCCTTGCTGGCGCGCGGCAGATATTCGTTGATCAGCTTCACCATCTGGGCATTGCGGGAGCGGCCGGTCTTGCCGCCCATGACAACGGCGACGATGTGACGGCCGTCGCGCCTGACGGAGGTGACCAGGTTGAAGCCGGAAGCCCGGGTATAGCCGGTCTTGATGCCGTCAATGCCCTTCACCCGGCCGAGCAGGCGGTTGTGGTTGCCGTAGCGGCGGCCATGATAGGTATAGACGCGGGTCTTGAAGTAGCCGTAATACTTCGGAAACCGCTCCTGGAGGGCGCGCCCGAGCGTCGCCATGTCCCGGGCGGTGGTGTACTGGCTGGAGTCCGGCAGGCCGTGCGGATTGCGGAAAACCGTCCGCTTCATGCCCAACTGATGGGCGGTTCGGGTCATGCGCGCGGCGAACTTGGCCTCGGAACCGCCGATGTTTTCGGCAACAGTGGAGGCGACGTCGTTGGCCGACTTGGTCACCAGCGCCAGGATGGCATCCTTGACCTTGATCGTGGAACCCGGTTTCAGCCCGAGCTTCGAGGGCGGCCGGCCTGAGGCATATTTGGAGACCTTCAGCTCGGAGTTGAGCGACAGCCGCCCGGCTTCGAGTTCCTCGAAGACGATATAAAGGGTCATCATCTTGGTGAGGGAGGCGGGGTAGCGGCGAGCGTCGGCGGACGAGGCATAAAGCGTCTTGCCGGTCTTGGCGTCGACGACGATACCCGCGTATTTGGAGTTTGCCGACGCCGGCAGGGGCGCGGACAGGACAACTGCCGCAGCAACGCCGATACGTACGACCCAACCCAGATTTCGTGCACTGCGATACAAACGCATACCAAACACAATGACAGTTCCCATTCTGGGTCACGTACTCCGATTGCTGCCCCAAACCTAACCAGTCCGGATGCCGGCTGCAATCAAGCCGTTTCCCGTATTCTTCGCGATTCATTTGATGGAATCGCGGTTACGAATGAGTAAATATAAAAGCGAGAATGCGGAAAAAATTTTAGATCAAAATTAGTATTAATAGCTCCTTAATTTTTCCTAATTCGCCTTTAATGAGTAAGGCAAGTTCTTTTTTGGGTATATTCCGAAATTTTATTATTATTATAAGTAAATTTCTCTCTATTTTGAATATTTTCGGGATTTTGGGTGAGGTTTGTTAGAGCAGGGCCTCTGGATTTCTGAATATGGTGTGTTCTGCTTGTGTGGACCTTGCCGCGAGTCTTTCCCTCGCGGCCTTGCCGACGCCGCAAAGCGGAGCGGGAATGTGCCGGGACAGTGCGTATTCCCGGTTGATGTTGCAGCGCAAAATAATCCTTGACAGAATTTGTGCGATGCATAATATAGTGTCGTAGGGTAAACAATCGCCTGTCGAGGTGGCGCGAAGGCGTGTGACGCCCGATTGCGCTATAGCTCCAGGAACAAGGGTTGAAAGAATGCTGAATAATTTCGAGGAAGTGCAGAAGCTGGGCAAGGACAACATGGACATGGCCATGGAGTCGCTCAACACCATGACCAAGGCCATGCAGGCGATCGCCGCCGAGATGGCTGACTACCAGAAGAAGTCTTTCGAGGAAGGCTCCGCAGCGGTCGAGAAGGTCGTATCCTGCAAGTCGCTCGACAAGGCTTTTGAAGCACAGTCCGATTATTTCAAGACGGCCTATGAAGGCTTCGTCGGCGAAATGACCAAGCTCGGTGAAATGTACTCCGACCTGTCCAAGGAAGCCTACAAGCCTTACGAAGGCATGCTCGGCAAGATGGGCAAGTAAGCCCGGGCCATTCGCCTATCGGCTTATCGCACCCGAACCGGGTCCCGGGCATTCCCCGGAACACCTGCCGGTTCAAGGGAATTTGAACCCGGTTCGCAAGAGCCGGGTTTTTGCGTTTCCGCCCTCCCTGAAACCGGTCGCGGGTCTTGCAATTCCCTGGTTCTGCTCCCGTCGAAATCCTTGGCCGGTTTATCGGGTGCGGCAAATGGCGGCTATCCCCAACCTTCGGCTTTCCGTCGCTTTTCGCCGGTTCCCGCCGTCTGGTTCCGGCTTTGCAACTGATCTTTTAAAAGTTTTTTCCTATCCTACATACACTGTGAAAGGCGGTGCCGGTTCAGGTCGGCAATAAACCGCAGCGCCTCGATCAAATCGACCATTGCGCAGGCGCGACTTGCGCGGCAGGATTGGTCAGGCAAGGTGGGCGAACCGGGAACGGACACGGCGGCACGGGAGACCGGGCCGCTTAAGGGTCACACAAGATTGAGGGCCTTTACTCCGGGTTTGCTGCTGATAGACTCGAGGGGTCATCGTTTGAAGGGCAGTAGGCTTAAGCATGGCAGGCGGGGCTGACTTTGAAGATGGTGACGGCGACGCCGGAACTGTTGTTGTCACCAGGACCAGAACACATACCAAGCGCCCGAATCTTTATCGGGTGCTGCTGCTGAACGACGATTACACCCCAATGGAGTTCGTGATTCACGTGGTGGAGAATTTCTTCCAGAAGAACCGGGAAGAGGCCACCCGCATCATGCTCCATGTTCATCATCACGGCGTCGGGGAATGCGGGATCTTTTCCTATGAAGTCGCCGAGACAAAAGTGACGCAGGTCATGGATTTTGCCCGGAAACACCAGCACCCATTGCAGTGCGTCATGGAGAAAAAGTGAAGGATATCACACGTGCCGTCATTCTCTCGTAGTCTCGAAAAGGCGCTCCACCAGGCTTTGGCTTTTGCCAACGAGCGCCAGCAGGAGTACGCGACGCTGGAGCATCTGCTGCTTGCGCTCCTGGACGACCAGGACGCGGCCGCGGTCATGCGTGCCTGCAACGTCGACCTGGAACTGATCCGGCGAAACCTGCTCGACTATATCGAGACGGAGCTGGACAATCTGGTGACCGACAGCGACGAGGATTCCAAGCCGACCGCCGGGTTCCAGAGGGTGATCCAGCGCGCGGTGATCCATGTCCAGTCGTCGGGAAGGGAAGAGGTGACCGGGGCCAATGTCCTGGTGGCCATTTTCGCCGAGCGGGAAAGCCATGCAGCCTATTTCCTGCAGGACCAGGACATGACCCGCTACGACGCGGTCAATTACATTTCCCACGGCATCGCCAAGCGGCCGGGCATGGCCGAAGCCCGCCCCGTCGAAGGGGCGGAAGAGGACGAAGCCCTGTCCGGCAGCACCAACGAGAAGGCGCCGAAGGCCAAGACCGATGCGCTTGAAGCCTATTGCGTCAACCTCAACGAGAAGGCGGAGAAGGGCAAGATCGATCCGCTGATCGGCCGTGACGACGAGATTTCCCGGACCATCCAGATCCTGTGCCGGCGCTCGAAGAACAATCCGCTGTTCGTCGGCGACCCGGGCGTGGGCAAGACGGCGATTGCCGAGGGCCTGGCGCGCCGGATCGTCAACGGCGATGTGCCGGACGTCCTGAAGGACGCCACCATTTTCGCGCTCGACATGGGCGCGCTTCTGGCCGGCACCCGCTACCGCGGCGATTTCGAGGAACGCCTGAAGCAGGTGGTCAAGGAAATCGAGGACTATCCGGGCGCGGTGATGTTCATCGACGAGATCCACACGGTGATCGGCGCAGGCGCGACCTCGGGCGGGGCGATGGATGCCTCCAACCTGTTGAAGCCGGCGCTCGCCTCCGGTGCGATCCGCTGCATCGGCTCGACCACCTACAAGGAATACCGGCAGTTCTTCGAAAAGGACCGGGCGCTCGTGCGCCGGTTCCAGAAGATCGACGTGAACGAGCCGACCATTCCGGACGCCATCGACATCCTGAAAGGCCTGAAGCCCTATTTCGAGGATTTCCACAAGGTCCGCTACACCAATGACGCCATCAAGGCGGCGGTGGAACTGTCGGCGAAATACATCTCCGATCGCAAGCTGCCGGACAAGGCCATCGACGTGCTCGACGAGACCGGGGCGTCGCAGATGCTGGTGCCCGAATCCCGCCGGCGCAAGACCATCAGCGTCAAGGATATCGAGAACACCATTGCCACCATGGCGCGGATTCCGCCGAAGTCGGTGTCCAAGGACGACGCGGAAATCCTGTCCAATCTGGGCACGGACCTGAAGCGGGTCGTCTACGGCCAGGACGCGGCGATCGAGACGCTTGCCTCGGCCATCAAGCTGGCCCGCGCCGGCCTGCGCGAACCGGACAAGCCGATCGGCAGCTACCTGTTCTCCGGCCCGACCGGCGTCGGCAAGACGGAAGTGGCGCGCCAGCTGGCATCCTCGCTCGGCGTGGAGCTGATCCGCTTCGACATGTCGGAATACATGGAGCGGCACACGGTCTCGCGCCTGATCGGCGCGCCTCCGGGCTACGTGGGCTTCGACCAGGGCGGTCTTCTGACCGACGGCGTCGACCAGCATCCGCACTGCGTGCTGCTGCTCGACGAGATCGAGAAGGCCCATCCGGACCTGTTCAACATCCTGTTGCAGGTGATGGACCACGGCAAGCTGACCGATCACAACGGCAAGCAGGTCGATTTCCGCAATGTCATCCTGATCATGACCACCAACGCCGGGGCCTCCGACATGGCCAAGGAGCCGGTGGGCTTCAACCGGTCGAAGCGGGAAGGCGACGACGCGGAAGCGATCAACAAGCTGTTCACGCCGGAATTCCGCAACCGCCTGGACGCCGTCATTCCCTTCGGCAACCTGCCGATGGAAGTGGTCTACAAGGTGGTCGAGAAGTTCGTCATGCAGCTTGAAGTCCAGCTCGCCGATCGCGGCGTGACCTTCGAGCTCACCGAGGATGCGGTCAAGTGGCTCGCCGACAAGGGCTACGACAGCCAGATGGGCGCCCGCCCGCTCGGCCGGATCATCCAGGAGCACATCAAGCGGCCGCTGGCCGACGAGGTGCTGTTCGGCAAGCTGAAGAAGGGCGGCATGGTCAAGGTCTCCGTCTCCGAGGACCGCGCCGGGCTGCTTCTGGAATCGATTGAGGAACGGGCGACGCCGCCGTCAAAGCCCAAGGCAGCGGCCGGTTCCAAGCCGAAGCCGAAGCGCCGGAAGAAGCCGGCCGCCAAGGCCACGGCCAAGCCGTCGAAGCCGGAAAACGGCAAGGGCGGGGCAAAGAAGAGCCTGGTGCCGAAGGTGCCTCTGGCCGACTGAGGCCCAAATCCGGAACAAGACAAAGGCCGGGATGCGGATGCGTCCCGGCCTTCGTTTTGGGTGTGCATGTTTCTCAACACGGGTCGTTCCGGACAGAACCCCGAATTGACAAATTGTCGCAATCCGTTTTTATAAGGGAACCTTCCTATTCTCCGTTTCCAGATCCTGTTTTCCAGATCCGGCAGTGATGGCTTCCAGCAACGAAATCGATCCGCCCGGCGGACCCGGTAACACCCTTCCTTCCCGTGTCTGGGCGCTCAGAGGCGCGCGGGCGGCCATGTCCATTCCGGCGCTGATCCTGACGGCTGCCTTTGTCGGCTATGCGGGACTGGCGCGCGAGACCGGTCTGTCGCTGACAGAGACCCTGGCCATGACAGGCCTGATCTGGGCGCTGCCGTCAATCGTGGTTCTGACCGGGGCGCTCAGCTCCGGGATGGGGCTCGTTCCGGCAGCGATCGCCGTCGCGCTTGCCTCCGTTCGGCTGATGCCCATGACCATGGCGCTGATGCCGATGGTCAAGGTGGAGGGGAAGACCAAGCGCTGGCAGCTTCTGATCGCCTCCCATTTCGTGGCCGTGACCGCCTGGGTCTATGCCATGCGCAACCTGCCGGACATGCCCCGGGAAGCCCGGCTGCCGTTCTTTCTCGGCTTCGGCTTTGCGATTACCAGTTTCGTCTTCTGCGCGACCGGGGTCGCCTATCTGCTGGTTGAGCGTCTGCCGCCTATCCTGGCCGGCAGCCTGTTCCTGCTGACGCCGGTCTATTTCCTCTGTTCGCTCTGGGGTGCATCCCGGCTCATGGCCGACAAGCTCGCCATGGCCATCGGGCTGGCGCTTGGGCCGGTGTTCTTTCTCTACGTCCCCGGGCTCGATCTGCTTTGGACCGGTCTTGGCGGCGGCACGGCGGCCTATCTGATCCACCGGGTTGTGCGCAGGGGGCTGTCATGAGCGATGTCGCCTGGTGGTGGCCCTATGTGATGATCGTGGTGGCCGGCTGGCTCGCCACGGACATGTGGCGCTGGCTCGGCGTGCTCGCCGGCGGGCGCCTGCGCGAGGACAGCGAGCTGTTCGTCTGGGTGCGCTGCGTGGCAACGGCACTGGTCGCAGGCGTGATCTCCAAGCTGATTCTGTTTCCCAACGGCATCCTGGCGGACTCGCCCATGTGGCTGCGCCTCGTGGCGGCAGGTGCCGGCTTTGCCGCGTTTCTGGCCGTCCGCCAGATGGTGATCGTCGGCGTTCTCGCCGGCGAGGCCGTCCTCATCGGCGGCTGGCTGCTTCTGGGCGGTGTGCCGGGGTAGGGCGATTGGTTGGTGCACTTCGTCATTCCAGACAAACGCAGCAATGCTGCGTGCTGATTGGAATCCAGATATCAGTTGCGCCGTAAGCGCGTCCAAATCAGATTAAAAGCGGTGCTCGCTGTCGCTCGCGCTATCAGCAGGATTCCAGATCTCGCGATGACGGCTTCGCGTCACGCGGTCTGGACTGACGGGAGGGGGCATCGTTTCCTACCCTTTCTTGCCTATAAATTTCCCCCAGTCCCTCTGCTATTTCCGCCATGGCCGCACGCAGGTCGGACGGGGCTAGGACTTCCGCCTCCGCGCCGAAGCGCAACAGGTCGGTACAGGAATGGCGGATGGAGCCAACCGGCAGGGTGACTGTGGTCCAGCCGGTGTCATCGGGTTGGTCGTCGAAGGCCGCATGGGCGCAGACGTAGGGTGGCAGGAAGGCCTCGAACATCTTTCGTCCCCACGGCGACAGGCGCAGCGTGGCGCGGTTCGGGTGGAGTTCTTCCTCAAGGCGGCGGGTGCTCTCGCGCCAGTAGGCGGCAAGATCGAAATCCGCCGGGCGCTCGAAATGCGTGTCGCTTAAGGAGAACTCCAGGATCCGGGAAATGCGGTAGGTGCGCGGGCTGCCGTCGACGGCGCCCGCCAGGTACCAGGACCCGCTTTTCAGCACGATGCCGAGCGGGGCGACGCGGCGCCGCTTCTCCGCTTTCCAGGCCCGGTAGCGGATGTCGATGAAGCGTTGGTCCCAGACGGCCCTGGCGACCTCCGGCAGGTAGTCCGGCTGTTCGGCCTGGGCAAACCAGGCAGGAGCATCGAGAAGAAACCGGTTCTGCATCTGCTCCGCGCCTCTGCGCAGGCCTTCGGGCAGGGCGGTCAGCAGCTTGGTTTTCGCGCCCGCCATGACGGCCCCCAGACCCAGATCGGCGGCGGGGCCCGGCAGGCCGGTCAGGAACAGCGCGTCGGCTTCCTGCGCCGACAGACCGTTAAGGCGGGTGCGGTAGCCGTCGAGAAGCCGGTAGCCACCCTCCGATCCCCGTTCGCTGTAGACTGGAATACCGGCTTCGCTCAGGGAATCGATGTCCCGGTAGATGGTGCGTTCAGAGACCTCGAACTCGTCGGCAAGCGTCCGGGCAGTCACCCGGCCCCTGGCCTGCAAGGTGAGGAGGATGGAAAGAAGGCGGCTGGCTCGCATGAAATTATTCTAATCCAACCTGACAAAAGTTGACAGGTATGCCGTTGTAGCTTGCCGCCAGTGCCGGTTTCGGCGGCCCCGGATTTGGAGAAAAGGACACCATGCCCGACAGGATCACCTTCTATTATGCACCGCAGACCCGTGCCCGCAGCGTCATGGTTCTGCTGGATGAACTGAACGCGCCGCACGACCTGCACATCCTGAACATGAAGGCCGGCGAGCAGAGGCAGCCGGAGTTTTTAGGGGTCAATCCGCTCGGCAAGGTGCCGACGATCCGGCACGGTGAGGCGGTCATCACCGAGCAGGTCGCCATTCACATCTACCTCGGCGACCTCTTTCCGGAAGCCGGGATGACCCCGGCGATCGGGGATCCGCGGCGCGGGCCCTATCTGCGCTGGTTGGTCTATTACGCGGCCTGTTTCGAGCCGGCAGTGGTGGATAGGTTCCTGAAGCGCGAGCCCGCGCCGGAGAGCCAGTCGCCCTATGGCACCTATGACCAGGTGATGGACCTGCTCCGGGATCAACTCGCCAAGGGGCCCTACATGCTCGGCGACAGGTTTACGGTGGCGGACGTTTTATGGGGAACGGCGCTCTACTGGACGCTGCAGTTCGGCATCGTCCCGGAGTACCCGGAGTTCAAGGACTACGCCGCCCGTATGAGCGAACGGCCGGCCTTCCAGCGCGCCATGGAGCGGGATGTGGCAATTGCGGCGGAGCATGAGGCCGCCGTGGCCGGGGTAGGGTGAGGCGATTGGCAAAGCCAAGTCGCCGCAAACTCTGTTGTCATCCCCGCGAAGGCGGGGATCCAATACGCCGTGTCGTTGCGGTCCAAACAACCAACCTCACGGATTACTGGATCCCGGCTCTCCGCTATCGCTTCGGCCGGGATGACAACTGAAATATGACGCGGCGCCCCTAGCCCAGGACCGCCCGGATCTTTTCCGCGTTGGCGGCGAGCACCTCGTTGTCGGCCATCTCGCCGGTATGCGGGCGCAGCTTGACGCCGTCGAAGCGGGGGATCACGTGGACGTGGGTGTGGAACACCACCTGGCCGCCTGCCGGTTCGGAAAACTGCTGGATGGTGGTGCCGTCCGCATTGAAGGCTTTCATCACGGCAGCGGCCATCTTCTTCACCGTCGTCATGACGGCGAACAGGTCCTCTTCGGCGATATCGAAGATGTTGCGCGAGGGCGCCTTCGGGATCACCAGGACATGGCCGTCGCCGCGGGGCATGATGTCCATGATCACGACGGTCTTGTCGTCCTCGTAGATCTTGTGGCTCGGCAGCTCGCCGCGCAGGATTTTCGCAAATACGTTCTGGTCGTCGTAAGCCGGTGCAGACATTTCCGTCCCCAAAATAGAAAGCTTTGGAGCGGAGACTATCGACTGGGGCGGCTCTCCTGCAAGAGCCAAGTGCCGCGGAGTCAGGACGCTCACATATTGATTCAAGGGGAACTACGAAATCGATTCAACGCCGGCTTCAGAAACTGATTCAACTTCGGGCCTGCCGGTTCAAGTATCGATTCAGGCGTTGGTGAAAACTCGAGTCAAAAGAATCGTTTGGGCGTATTCGTTGAAGGGGAGATTCATTCGTCGTCCGACTGATCCCGTTTCTCAATCTCTTCAGTGCGGTGTGGGTTTCAGGCTTAATGGCACTCAATGAAATGGGTGATGGCACTCAGGCGGTTTGCGATGGCTTCGGGGGAGAGCGTACCGCCCGGCGGCGCGGTTCTGGGGCTGATACCGTTTTGGTAAAGGAACAGCTTGGCCATGGATCCGCGAACGGCGAAGTTCACGTTCTGGGGGATGTCGCCGATCGCGTCGGCGACCAGCTTCGCATCCAGTTTGGCGACCACAACGCCGACGACCTGGCCCTGGGCGTTCATGGCCGGCCCTCCGGAATTGCCTGGTTGCACCGGCGCGGAAATCTGCATCCGGGTGCTGTCGCCGCCGATACCCTTCATGGCGGTGACCGAACCACGGGTGACGTTCAGCCCGCTTAGAAGGCCCGTCAGCGGGAAGCCGGCCACGGTGATGTCGGAATTGAGGGGCGCGGGGTTTTCGGAAAACGTGGCGAATTCCGTATTGCGGAGGGCAGGGACATGGACCAGCGCGAGGTCGAAGGTCTTATCCGTCGCCTTCAGGGCCGCTTCATGACCGTCGACCGTCAGCCGGCTGCAATCGCCGGCCACATGATTGTTGGTCAAAACGTCACCGCCTGCTGATACGGTGAAGCCGCTTCCGGAAGAGACTGTTTCCGTGTCTGAATATTCAGCCGAAGCCGGGGCTTTTGCTTCAGGCGTTGAATCGCTTCCCTCGGCGGGCGGGCGGGAGCTCAGCGCAGCGGAACCTTCTGCAGCTGCTTTTCTGCGTTCCTCTTCCTTGGCGACCTGTTTGACGGCGTCTACTCCTCGGCGCAGAACACCGCTGTCGAGACGTAACTGGCGCGTCTGCCCTGGTATGATGCTTCCTGCGACGGCTGCAAGGAAGCCTGCATCTGAATCCAGCGCCGAAACAATTGTAGTCGTCCAGGAGCCGCCGATAAAATCAGACCGAACGTAAAACGTTACACCCTTTTGATTTCTTGCTGATGTAATCCACAAATTTCTCTTTCGTATTCTGTAGGGTTCTGTCCCCTTTTTTCGTGCTTCTAATAGTAATTCGTGAAGTAAATCTTTTGATCTTTCGTTTCCTCTAGTTAGTCTATATCTTAAAGTTGATTTCTTATCGTTGAGCTCATAGAAATTCTTCTTGTATCCATCAATTTTAATATCTTTTTCAGGTATCAGGACGGCAATTTCATACGTATCCAGATACTCATAGGTCCAGAGTTTCTTTGAAAGGGTGGTTTCCGTTATCCCTGCAAGCCAGATGGCGGCCAGGGCAAGGATTTTGTTTCTTGGTGTCTTTTTAAAATTCAGTTTTTCCGAATAGCGTTCGAGGGCTTTCTGGCTGCTGCGCCCCCAAACGCCGTCAATCTGAGCCTCGTATAACCCTTCAAAGGCAAGGCCGACTTGCAAGAACTTCTTTTCAAGTATCGTGAGTCTATCGGGGTCGAATTCGTCATACACCCCGGCTGCTCTCATTTCGTTCTCGTCATAGGCCAATGCCGGACGGAAGAGGCACAGCATGAGAACGGGAAGAAGCAAGAGCAGACGCATGGCAGGACCGGGAGGTAAATCTAGCTGGGTCTACTCTATTGTTATATCGCTGCTTTTGCCAAGTTTCGTGCGCCGGTTTTGTTCTGGGGAAATGCAACTTTTCCTCTGGGAAGGTAAACGTGCGGCGGCGGCTCCGTCCCCTAATCCCCCTTGCGAAACGGTCCGTGCTCGGTGAGGGCCTCGTTTTCCCGTTCCACGGCTTCGCGCTCGTGTTCCAGATAGTCTTCTACTGCGTCGCGCAGGCCCGGGTGGACGATCCAGTGGGCGGAGCGGGTGGTGACGGGCAGGTAGCCGCGGGCGAGCTTGTGCGCGCCCTGCGCACCGGCCTCGACTCGTTTCAGGCCGTTCACGATGGCGAAGTCGATGGCCTGGTAGTAGCAGAGCTCGAAATGCAGGAACGGGTGGTGTTCCGTACAGCCCCAGTTGCGGCCGAACAGGGTGTCGGAGCCGATGAAGTTGAGTGCGCCGGCGATGTATCGCCCTTCGCGCCTGGCCATGACCAGCAGGATGCGTTCCGCCAGCCGCTCGCTGACCAGGGAGAAGAACGCCCGGTTAAGATAGGGGCGGCCCCATTTGCGCGAACCGGTATCCTGGTAGAACCGGTAGAAGGCGTCCCAGTGGGCTTCCGTCAGGCCGGCGCCGGTGACCCATTCGATCTCGATCCCGGCGCTGACCGCCTCGCGCCGTTCCTTCTTGATTGCCTTGCGCTTGCGGGAGGCGAGGTCTGCCAGGAAATCGTCGAAGCTTCCGTAATCCCGGTTCTCCCAGTGGAACTGCTGGTCGGTGCGCTGCAGGTAGCCCATGTCGCCCAGGGCGTCCCATTCCCGCTTCGTCAGGAAGGTGATGTGGGCGGAGGAGGCGCCGCTGCGCTGGCATATCTGGACGAGCCCGGAGGCGAGCGCCTGCATGCCGGTCTGCCAGTCGATCCGGGACGAAACGAAAAGCCGTCTGCCGGTCGCAGGCGTAAAGGGGACGGATACCTGGAGCTTGGGATAATACTCTCCGCCCGCCCGGTAAAACGCGTCCGCCCAGCCGTGGTCGAAGACATATTCGCCTTGGGAATGGTTTTTCAGATAGGCAGGTGCTGCGCCCCAGATGTCTCCTGTTGGGGATTGGAGAAGCAGGTGGCGGGGCAGCCATCCGGTCTCTCCTGTGGCGCAGCCGGTCTCTTCGAGGCTTGAGAGAAACTCGTGTGAAATGAAGGGGTTGAAAGAGGTCTCTTCAGAAACTGATTCTTGCGGCTCAGAGAGTGATTCAAGCAGTTGACAGTCTGATTCAAATTGAGGGTCGCGCGTGAGGCGACCTCCCGGCCCCAGCTGCCAGCCCGGATTGGCGACGCTGTTCCAGTCGTCCGCCGATACGTCTTCCATGCCGGAGAGAATGCGCAGCGTCGCGGCCTGTTCGTCCGTGTTTTCCTGTTCGGACATGACCTCAACCCTGCCTGAAGAGAATGCTCATGGCCTTAAGTGTAGGATCTCGATGCTGCACTGCAAGGGGTTTTGCACGGTGGGGTCTCTAGACGGCCACATATTCGTTGCGCGCCAAAGCCGGCTCAGCCAGCGTCCGGGTCGAAGCCTTCGAAGACGATCTGGTCGGCGTAGCGGGCGGCGCGGTCGCGTTGGTCCCTGGTGCGCACGGTCCAGGTCATCACCGGCAGGCCCAGCACCTTGCGGCAGAAGGAGGGAGCCGCTGCGGGAAGGCTGCGGATGCCGTAGGAAATGAAATGGGGCCGGGTTCTGGGCAGGTGCAGCATTTTGCTCAGGATGAAGCGCTCCATCCGTGTCATGCGCATGTATTCGCCTTCGGGCCGCATGGCCTCGGACACGATGCCGCGCAGGACGTGGGGTCGATGCGCCTTCGCAATGGAAAGCATATCCGGATCGAAGGACTTGATCGCGGCAGGCCCCTTGTAGGCCGCGACCCGGTCGACGACGTTGCGGACGAAATCCGCCTGGGCGCCCGGACGCATCAGCGATTTGATCTCGATGACGAGCGGCACCCTGCCGTCCACGAGGTCGAACAGATCCTGAAGCAACCAGAGCCTGTCGCCGCCTTCCTTCATGGCGATGCCGGTCAGCGAGGCGGTCGGCCGTTCGATGACCCGGCCGTCCGCTTCCGTCAGCCGGTCGAGGGTGTAATCGTGAAAGACCAGCGCGTCGCCGTCCGCAGTCTCCTGAACGTCGACCTCGATGGCGAAGGTCTTTTCGACGGCGGCCGCAATCGCCGTAGGCGTGTTCTCGATGACGCCGGCGTCAATGTTGTGATAGCCGCGATGGGCGATCGGGCGCGTCATGATCTGGCCGACGTCGGTCATGGTCGGGGTCTTTCCAACGGATTCAGGCGATCTCGAAGACGGCTTCGATTTCCACCGCAGCGCCAAAGGGCAGGGACGCGGCGCTGACCGCGGAGCGGGCGTGGCGGCCCTTGTCGCCCATGGCTTCGACCATGAAGTCCGATGCGCCGTTGATGACCTGCGGCTGCTGGGTGAAGTCTGCGGTGGAGTTGACGAAGCCGACGAGCTTCACGAGGCGCGCGATCTTTTCCAGGTCTCCGGTGGCGGCCTTCGCCTGGGCCAGCAGGTTGATGGCGCAGAGCTTCGCCGCCGCCTTGCCTTCGCCCACGGAAATCTCGTCACCGAGTTTGCCCACATGCTGCAGGCCGTCGGCGCCCATGGGCAGCTGGCCGGAGATAAAGAGCTGGTTCCCTGAAAGGACATAAGGCACGTAGTTGGCGGCCGGTGCGGCAGGCGAGGGCAGTTCGACACCGAGTTTGGCGAGGCGGGCTTCAACGGTTTCAGACATGCGGACGAAACTCCATGTTCGAATAGCCGGGATCGGACAGGTGGCGTTTTTCTGAAACAAATCCCCGCCGCCTGCAAGGGCTAATGGCCGAAAGGCGCAATTGCCTGGCGCGGCGAGGCCGGAACCATCGGTTGAGTGTGGCTTGCGTGAATTTACCAGGAAAAGGAATTTGTGGCGGGAACAGTCTAGCGGAGCTGTCTGGAAGCGCATAATGTTCGGGCTGGTAGTCAGGGCAGGCAGTGTGGCCTGGCGGATTTGCAAGGGGAAATAGAGATGCAGCGCGTGACAGGAACCATCCTGGCGAAAAGCGCCGTCTTGTTCGCAGCAGGCCTCGTCTCTCTTGTTTCGGTCGGGCAGGTTCTGGCAGCCGGTCTTGTGCCCCACCGGGCGGTCTATGACATGGAGCTGGACAAGGCGGAAGACGGAACGGGGATCTCCGCGCTCAGCGGTCGTATGGTCTATGAATTCAGCGGCAGTGCCTGTGAAGGCTACAGCGTGTCCTTCCGCTTCGTGACCGAGTTTCAGGATGTCTCCGGCGCCTCCCAGGTGACGGACCTGCGCTCCTCGACCTATGAGAATCCGAAGGAAACATCGTTCCAGTTCTTCAGCAAGACCTATGTCGATCAGAAGCTGGTGGAAAAGACCCGGGGAATCGCGCGTCAGGACGATGGCGAGAAAACCATCGAGCTGCAGGAGCCGGGGCAGCGCACGCTGACGATTTCCGGGAGAACCCTTTTTCCGACCGAGCATCTGAACAAGATCATTGAGGCGGCGCGCGCAGGTCAGAGCTTCGTCAGCGCCGATGTCTATGATGGTTCGGAAACGGGCGACAAGGTCTATGCCACGACCGCCGTGATCGGCGCGCCGACGACGGAGGACGTCCCGCTCAGCGACGAACCGTCGGCCGCAGCCTCCCGCCTCAAGCAGGCCCAGGCCTGGCCGGTGACCATTGCCTATTTCGATCCGACCCAGGAACAGGAGGGTGAGGAGACGCCGGTCTATCAGATGACGTTCCTGCTTTATGACAACGGCATCAGCCGGCAGCTCAAGATGGATTACGGCAAATTCAGCCTTCGCGGTAAGCTGCGGCAGCTCGAACTGCACGAGGAAACCGGCTGCACCAATTAGCGCAGGCTCCCAGGGGCAGACTCCTAGCTCTGCCCGCCGCTCTTGTTTCCTTTTTCCGGCGAACGCTTTTCCCGCTTGGCCGCGTGCACCAGGCCGAGTTCCACGGTGCTGCGGCCGAATTTTTCCCGGATCGTGTCCATGGCGAGTTCCGCCTTCTTCCGGCGGCCGGCGCCCTCGTCGAGCAGATCCTGCGGGTCCGCCTGGCGCGGGTCGGAGAAGTCGCTGATACCGATGCCGATCAGGCGGAACCTGCGGCCGTCGGTTTCCTTCTTCAAAAGATCCTCGCCGGCGCGGTAGATGCGGTCGGCAAGCTGGGTCGGGTCGGAGAGCTGGCGCGCCCGGGTAATGATCTTGAAATCCGCCGTCTTCAGTTTCAGCGACACGGTGCGTCCGGCGAGCTCCGCCTTCTTCAACCGGCGTGACACCTTTTCAGCGAGGTCCCGCAGGATCGGGCGCAGGGTGTCGAGGTTAGCGATGTCCGTGTTGAATGTGGTTTCCGCGCTGACGCTTTTTGCGCCCCGGTGGGGCGTGACCCTGCGATCGTCCTCGCCCTGGCAGAGCTGGGCAAGCCGCAGGCCCATGGCGCCGTAGCGGCGGGCGAGATCCGCCGGCTCCATCAGTTGAAGCTGGCCGATGGTCCTGATCCCCTCGGAAGCCAGTTTCTGCTGAAACACCTTGCCGACGCCCCAGATCATGCTGACCGGCTTCTCCGCCAGGAAGGATTTCGCCTCCGCCCGGCCGACGACGGAAAATCCCCGGGGCTTTTCCAGGTCGGAGGATAGCTTTGCCAGAAACTTGTTCGGTGCCAGACCGACGGAAGCGGTGATGCCGATGTCCTCCTCCAGGGCGCGGACGAAGGCGGCAAGCGTTTCAGCAGCGCTTGCGTGGTGCAGGCGTTCGGTGCCGGTCAGATCCAGGAAAGCCTCGTCGATGGAAATCGGCTCGACCAGCGGCGTCAGCGCGCGCATGCGCTCGCGGATTTCGCGGCCGACGGCCTCGTATTTGCGCATATTGGGCTTGATCACCACCGCATCCGGGCAGGCTTCAAGGGCCTTGAACATGGGCATGGCGGAGCGCACGCCGTAGATGCGGGCGATGTAGCAGCAGGTGGAGACCACGCCCCGCTGGCCGCCCCCGACAATGACCGGCAGGTCGCGCAGTTCCGGATTGTCGCGTTTTTCGACGGACGCATAGAAGGCATCGCAGTCGATGTGGGCAATCGTCAGTGTGTCGAGTTCCGGATGGGCAACCAGGCGCGGGCTGCCGCAGCGGGGGCAGCGGTTGCGGCCGACGGGCATGCGAGCGCCACAGTCCCGGCAGAGCGCGCGCAGCGGCTCCGACCGGGCGGCAGTCTCCGATGAGGTCGGCCCTTCAACCATGGATGCCTGGCCCGCAACTGGTTTCTAAACTTTGCTCAGAATACCGCCGATGAAGTCTCTTGTCCGGGTCCAATCGCCGGTCAGGAGATCAATGTGAACCGAAGGCTTCACGGCGGCGCGAAAGTCCTTGTCGGCAACGAACTGGATCTGGACCGCGGACGGCAGGCTGGCGTTGACGGAGACGTGGTTCATCGGACTGTCGTCGATGAAGACCAGAGGAACGGGTCTGCCCGCGGCGAGAGCGGCGACGGCGCCTCCCTTGGCTCCGGAATTGGTCAGGAGCGGGTAGGGAACGCCGAAGTCCTGAAGAAGCTTTTCCCGTACCGGCTTGTTATGGGGCCCGGGCATATTGGTCAGGAGGACGATGTCCCAGTCCGAGTGAAGGTCCTTCAAGGCCGTGTCTGCCCCTTCGACCAGCTTCTGGCGATGGCTTTCCTCGTCGAAAAAGCTGTCGACGAGTTGTCGCACAGCCTCCTGGCTGATCGGCGTGTTCGAACCGATCGGTGCGATATTGCCGGTGAACCTGTACCCGCCGGAGAGGAATGTCAGGTTCTTTGCCGCCAGAAACTCCGTGAAATGACCGGCCATGTGCAGGATGACCTCGTCCACGTCGCACACGATCAAAGGACGGTCCGACTTGGGCAGAGCGCTGATCTGGCAGAGGACCTGGGCGGAGGGGACGGTCGGCTCAGCCATAATCGGACGGATCTCCAACGAGCGCGAAGCGGGCTGCGGCGATCATGGTCGGGCGCAGACCGGCATTTTCGCAATAGGTCAGCAGCATGGCTTCATCGGCCATGTAGAACTCCAGGACACCGGCAAGGAAGCCCGGTTCCTCGGCCGCTTCGCGAATCGATTCCGGTCCGAGTCCGGAAACGGCCAGGAATCTGCCGATCTGTTCGGGATCCCGCGTCAGCTGCAGGAGGGCCTCGACAGCAATTTCCTGAGCAGATTCAAAGGTCATCTGTTTGCCGCGTTCGCCAAGCATTGTGTTTTTTTGCCTTTCCGAAACGATTCCACGCTAATACAGACCCTAATGCGAACCGTAGACGCGTTCCAGCAGCCATGGGCAGCGGGGACAACGGCGGGCACCGTCCGTCACACAGGGACCGGCAGAAGCCGGGAAAAGGGCCGAGACATGGCGAAGACCGTGCTGATTGTGGAAGACAACGAGCTGAACATGAAGCTCTTTCATGACCTGCTCGAGGCGCACGGTTACGACACCTTGCAGACCCGGACGGGTATAGAGGCGCTTGAGCTCGCCCGGACCCACCATCCGGACTTGATCCTGATGGACATTCAGTTGCCGGAAGTATCCGGCCTGGAAGTGACCAAATGGATCAAGGAAGACGAGGACCTGAGCGCGATTCCCGTGATCGCCGTGACCGCCTTCGCCATGAAGGGCGACGAGGAACGCATCCGCCAGGGCGGGTGCGAGGCCTATATTTCCAAGCCGATTTCCGTTGCGAAATTTCTGGACACCGTCCGCTCGTACCTGGGCGAAGCTTAAGCGGCTTTTCAAAGTTGCTTTGCCGCAGCGTGGCTTGACCAGGAAACATTACCGGCGTCCTGCACGTCCGTTAAGGTTACGAATTTACTAACTTCGCACGTCGATTGTGCAAAATCTTGCCCGAGTGTTGATTTCCGGCACCACTCTAGTAGTGTGACGCCACGAAAGAACGGTCTTCTTGAAAGATCTTTTACTGGTTTGTACGGCGTTTTTCTGCCGTGTGGTTTTACCACAAACCAGGGTTCCCTACGGAGTGCTCAGGTCCGCCGCATCTCCTGGGTCCGTGGGGCAGGCCGGCGAGAGAGTGGGGCGAAGAGTGGCCTCCTCGAACACCTGCTTTCCGCCGGCCACCTTTCTTCTGCAACCCGAATCGGAACGTTCAGCCTTGCCTCACTTGCGTGCGGCGGAGAGCGGAAATCGCAGAGCTATCTGACTGTACCCTTATTTCATAATTCCTGAAAATAGTATGTATTTTTGTCAATAATACAATAGATATCAATACTATGTGCTTGGTGTCTATTACCTCGATTGGTGGGGTGAGAACGTAAAGTTCATATTATTTTAAAACAAATTGAGCCTTCTTATCCCTACGGGACTTCTCGAGGGGAAGAGCTATGAAATTGAATATCAAGAAGATGAAGATCACCACATCCATGGCTCTTGCCAGTGCCGGGTTCCTGACCGTGGCGATGTTCGTGATCGGCTTCATCGTTTATGACGTATCGAGCGATCAGGCGAAAAGTCGTGCGGTCGCCAAGCAGGACACCAACCTCCGCGTGGCGGCGACCCTTTTCCAGGAGCGCGTCGACGGTGCAAAGGTGACCTGGGGAGCCGACGGCAACGTGAAGCGCATTGAGCTGGCTTCGATCCCGGAATTCACATCCCATGACCTGATCGACACGATCGGGCGGATGACCGGAGAAACGGCAACCGTTTTCGCCTGGGATCCGGAGACAAAGGATTTCTGGCGCAAGACCACCAATATCATCAAGCCGGACGGGAAACGGGCGGTCGGCACACCGCTCGGCCAGAAGGGCGCCGTCTATCCGGTGGTGACCGCCGGCAAGACCTTCCACGGCCAGGCAACGATCCTGGGCAAGGATTACTACACGATCTATCAGCCGATCTTCACGCCCGCGAACGACATCATCGGCATTCTTTATGCCGGGGTCGAAAAGGCGGAAGTGCAGGCGAACGTCTCTGAAATGATGACCAGCTTCAGTCTGCTGGCGGCGCCTGTGGTGATCGTGGCCGTCCTGCTGACCATGTTCATGGTCGCCCGTCTGCTGCGGCCGTTTTCCGAGCTGGCCCAGATTACCGGACGGATCGCGGAGGACGACCTGGCTGTCGATATTCCCTTCACCGACCGGTCGGACCAGATCGGCCAGATGGCCCAGGCGGTGGAAACCCTCAAGCGCCGCTCCATGGAACGGTTGGAGCTGGCGGAAAACCAGCATGTGAACGAGCGGGAAACCGCCGACAGGCAGACCCGGGTCCAGGAATTGATCGCCTCGTTCCGGACCAGCGCCTCCGACCTTCTGGCGTCGGTTGCCGAAACGGCGACCAGCATGGACCAGACCGCGGGCAGAATGACCGACATCGCCCAGGAAAGCGCAAACCACGCCAGCGATACGCTCAACGCCTCGGACGAGGCGACAAGCAACGTGCAGACGGTCGCCAGCGCGGCGGAGGAGCTGTCCGCTTCCATCGGGGAGATTTCCCGCCAGGTCGCGCAAACAACCGAGGTTGTCGCGCGGGCCACTGAAGGCACGCGGATGACCAATGAAAAGGTCGAGGGCCTGGCGGAATCCGCCGGCCGGATCGGCGAGGTTGTGACCCTGATCCAGGCGATTGCCGAACAGACCAACCTTCTGGCGCTGAATGCCACCATCGAGGCGGCCAGGGCTGGAGAAGCCGGCAAGGGCTTTGCGGTGGTTGCGGCGGAAGTCAAGGAACTGGCCACCCAGACGTCCAAGGCCACGGAAGAGATCGGCGCGCAGATCGCCGCCATCCAGGGAGCGACCAAGGAATCGGTCCAGGCGATCGGCGAGATCACCGAGATCATGGAAGAGGTCAATTCCTACACTTCCACCATTGCCGCGGCCGTCGAGGAACAGGGGGCAGCCACCAACGAGATCTCCCAGAACGTCGCGCGCGCTTCGGAAGGCACAATGTCGGTGTCGTCCAACATGTCCAAGCTGTCGGAAACGGTCGACCAGACCTCGTCTTCCGCCAAGGATGTTCTTGCCGCGTCGGGAGACCTTTCCGCCAGGACCGAACAGCTCAAGGAAGAGGTCAACCGCTTCCTGGAAGGTGTCGCCGCGGCCTGACCGCCGGGACAATCGGCTTCGAAACCAAGCCCATCCGGGCGCCGGACGTACAGTCCTGCATCCGGGTGGGTTTTTTCGTTGAGAGACAAATCCTAAAGACTGGCGGGAACTCCACCACTTGTTGTCATCCCGGCCGAAGCGATAGCGCAGTGCCGGGATCCAGTAATCCGTGAGGCTAATTGGTTTGCCGGCCTTATGTATCAAACGCACCAAAGGCAAAGCTGAAAATTTGACGTCGGCAAGGCATGGTATGGACAATGTATCTAATGCGATGTCCATACATGAAGCCTTCCAAAACCAAGACCTATGAGCACGCTATCACCGGACTTCTGGGAGAGCGTGCCGATCTCTACAACGAGCTGATCCACCTGAGAGCCCGAATTGCCGAAATCGGCAACGACATGGCGACCGTGGACAAGACGCTCCGCATACTCGGATTTAAGGACAACCTTGACGACTTGATGCCGGAGTGGTCCGGCCCGTCGCTATTGCCTCACCGGCAGCTTTCACGGTCGATCTCGGAGATGTTGAGGGAAGCGACGGAACCGCTCACCAGTCGCCAGATAGCTCTCAAGATCGTTCAGGCACGGTGCGAGAACCCAAATGACCGCACATACATGAACAAGCTCACGAACAGCGTATGGCGAACGTTCGGGAACCTGCGCAAGCAAGGGCGCGTTGTGTCAGAAGGGAATGGGAAGGGATTGCAGTTGTGGCGGCTGGAACGATGACCCGCCGCCAGATTTTTCAGACAGCTTGTGCCGGTTCGCAATCGGCGAGTTTTTCCATTTCTGTCCGCGCTTTACGCAACAAAATCCCGACTGCATCAGGGTTATTATCAATGAGCATCAAATATGCTCGTGAACCGTCGAGTGGTCGAGAGCGGTTTTGTTCCCAATCGCGAATTTGGGTCACGCTGAAACCAAATTCGGATGTGAATTCCTCTTGAGTGAGACGGAGCTTTATCCTTATCGCCTTCACGTCGATTTCAGTGGGTACGTATAATTCTGCAGGCGCGATCTCGTTGCGCGCAATTTGTCGCGCTTGACGAGCCGCCTTGATTCACTTCTCTCCCGCTTTACTCATGAGCCTGTCTCCGCTAGCCGAAAAACCTTTTATCTTACGCCGGCGCTATAATCGTCGGCGATACCTCCCAAGATCTCTTTAAATTCATTTCTCCGGTATTGTGGCATTTGCGCCAAAATACCGAGCGACTAGCCTTTGTGGATGTCGGGGCGTTCACACACCATCCGCATTATCTGATGATAGTGATCGCGCGCATCCCCAATCGAGCGAACTAAGAAATCCTCAATATGCTGGCGTTGGACAATGGTGATTTGATACGCTTTATATTTGTACGGATCTGCTCCTTTCGGAGTGTCGCTAGCTTTGACCTCATGCCCTTGCTCTATCGACATATTGATGCGTCGAAAGTCTCCATGCCATCGTGTTCCGGACAGGCGTATTTCAAGTTTCCTTAGGTACTCAGATATTTCCTGAGTGGCCGCGTGCATTGTCTCGTCGTCTTTTGCGTCCGTGACTAGTTGTGGCAACTTTCCCAACTCGTCTTCAAGCATTTCGATCTGCCATATTGCTTTGGCATTTTCTGCTAACAAAAAGCATGTCCGATCGATATTACGAAGTGTGTCGGCTAAGGCGGCTTCCTTTTTTACGGTAAATCGTTCTGATCCGGCCTGTTTTATTTTGCCCGTAATAAACAACCCGGTCATGACTGGGATCACAAGGACAAACCAAACTAGCAACACGGTATTGGTGTGTTCGCCGCCTAGAAAATTAGATGCCCATTCTCCAACGGATGGAGAGATCCTTTCGATTCCGCTTTTGATGCTGGTCCAAGCTACACCCAGCACGCCACAGACCAGTGCCGCTAAAACGAATACGATACGACGCCACCCCTCAGAAGTCATTGCCGCCGCCCCCAAGGCAATTGCCGATGGGATGAATACGGAGAACATGAGGGTGAATTCGGTTTCCATTCCAGCCTCCTTGCCAGCGATGGAGCCAAGATAGAACTACTTCGCGTTGGCCGGTCAAGCCGGTGGCGTTTGCGCCATAATACAGTGGTTTGCCCGGGAGGACACGGAGTACCGGGGCCCGCGTCGCACTGCGTTCGCCCGGGATGACAGCCTTGGTGTTGGGTAAGGAGTGCTTCTTTCAGATACTTTCAGGCCGCGACAGGGCTCCGTAGCCCCCTAACGCCTTGCATCTTCCGCCGATAGGACGTATGTCCGCACGCCCGATCCAATCCTTTTGAACACTCAAGCCCCGCCTCTTTTGACCCAGGCCGCGCGTTTTCGCGTGCCGTGGCGGGGGCGATGCTTTTGACCCGGAGTGCCTTGCATGACGAAGACCATCGGCCTTGATTTCGGTACCTCCAACACGGTCTTCGTCGAAGCGGATGGCGGAAACGTCACCCGGACTGTTGAGTTCGGCGCCGGCACTGAAACGGTTGCCTCGCTCGCGACGGTTCTCAGTTTCCTCGATCGTGGCGCGGCGCGGCCGCCGCATCCGGAAGTCGGTCCTTGGGCGATTCGTCAGTTCCTGGAAAGTATGGGGGACGTGCGCTTCATCCAGTCGCTGAAGTCCTTCGTCGCCAGCCCGACCTTCAAGGGAACCGGTATCTACGGCAACCCCTACGACTTCGAGGATCTGATGGTGACGTTCCTGACCTGCGCGCTGGAGCGGTCCGCCGAGCCCGTCGTGCCGGAGGAAACCCGTCTTATCATCGGCCGGCCGGTGGCCTTTGCCGGCCATGCGCCGGACGAGGCCCTGGCAATGAGCCGCTACCGGGACGCGCTTGCGCGCGTCGGCTTCCAGGACATCCGCTTCGTCCTGGAACCGGTCGCTGCGGCCTTCTCGTTTGCGCAGGGCTTAAGCGACGACGCGACCATTCTGGTGGCCGATCTCGGCGGCGGCACCACCGACTATTCGCTGATGCGGTTCCGGCTCGGCGGGAACGGTATGACTGCAGAACCGCTCGGCCGGGGCGGGGTCGGGATCGCGGGCGATTCCTTCGACTATCGGATCATCGACAATGTCATCCTGCCGAGAATCGGCAAGGGCAGCAGCTACAAGAGCATGGGCAAGGTTTTGGAAATCCCGCCGAACCTGTTCTCCAATTTCGCACGCTGGCACATGCTGTCGGTATTCAAGACGTCCGACGACTACCGGGAAATGAAGAAGCTGCTGCGCTGGTGCCTCGAACCTGAAAAGATCGAGATGTTCATCGACCTGGTCGACGAGGATCAGGGCTATCCGCTTTACAAGGCGGTCTCCGAGACCAAGGCGCGGCTATCGGCAGCCACGGAAGCCGACCTGACCTTCGCGCCGCTGGGCGCCGATTTCAGCGCAACCGTCACCAGGGCCGAATTCGATAGCTGGATCGCGCCGGAACTGGAAAAGATCGACCGGGCGCTCGATGCGGCCATCGACAATGCCGGGATCACCGACCGCGACATCGACCGGGTGTTCATGACCGGCGGCACCTCGTTCGTTCCCGCCGTCCGCAGGCAGTTCGAGCAGCGCTTCGGCAAGGAGCGGCTTTCCGGCGGCAATGAGCTCACCTCGGTCGCCACCGGTCTTGCCCTGATCGGCGCCCGGGAGGATGCGGATCATTGGGCGGTTGCCGCCTGAAAGCCTGACAAAGATCCGGAAAACGAAAAGACCCGCCGGCGATACCGGCGGGTCTTTTCATTGAAGCATGAAACCGCTGTTGGCGGGGAAGCTTACTTGATCTTGGCTTCCTTGAATTCCACGTGCTTCTTGGCAATCGGGTCGTACTTCTTCATGACCATCTTTTCGGTCATGGTACGGGAGTTCTTCTTCGTGACATAGAAGAAGCCGGTGTCAGCCGTGGAGAGGAGCTTGATCTTGATGGTGGTCGCCTTGGCCATGGCCTTGGATCCTGTTTTGTTGGGTCGGGCAAACGGTACTCGTGGCCAGAGCGTCTGGCGTGCATCCTGCCCCTGTGTCTGAAATCAGCGCGCAAAGTACTCAAGACGGCGGCAAAGTCAAGCTTTGGCAAGCGCTCTGTTGCGGAAATTCGGTGAAGCAGGGGCAGCGGATGCTTGAAACAGCAAAGGCCCTAGATTTGCTCCCGCCTGAAACCGCCGCCGCGGTAGAAGTAGAAGGGGACCGGGGTCTCGGGTGCGAGCTTCGGATCGCCGACGAGGCGGTCTTCCAGATCGGCGAGGATCTGCTTGGTGATCGCAGGGATTTCCTTTTCCCGGGCCTCGTCCAGGGTCAGCCACTCCACGTCTTCCAGTTCGCCGGAGGGACCCATGCCGCTTTCCAGTTGTCCGGCAATGGCGTCACCCCAGACGGCCAGGAAACGGGCGTCGAAGCGCCGGGGGCGCTGGGGTGGGGTAATGGCGCGAGCGACCATGCGGAAAGGGGTCAGGTCGAGCTCGATGCCCCGTTCCTCGAAGGCCTCGAAGCCTTTGCCGATTCTGGGCCTGGGACCGTTTTCGGCGCCGTCCCGTTTCACGCCGATGAAGATGCCGGCTTCCTCGTAGGTTTCACGGACGGCGGCAAGGGCAAGCGCGCGAACGCGGGCCGCGCTCTTTGGGCCTTTCATCTGGGCCGACAGCTTTTCCTCGACGACAGGGTCGTAAGACGTTGCCACGTTTACGCGCGAATCTCCCGGATCGAGCCGGCCGCCGGGAAAGACGAACTTTCCGGGCATGAAGGCGTGACCCATGTGGCGCCGGCCCATCAACACGCGGAACGGGCCTGCAGCGGTCTTGTCGAGGATCAGGAGCGTGGATGCGTCGCGGGGGCGGATATAGGGGAATTTACCGGCCTGTTCATCCTTGGACAGATTGATCTTGGGCTTCGCGGTCATCGCATTCCTGCTGCTGGGTCTGGCTCCGGCAGGTCATCGCCTGCCTCGGGGTCGAACCCATGCATATAAAGGGCCCATTGCAGACCGACAAGCGCACCCTTGATCGGGCGTAACAGCCCGAGGGAGAGAATGAGGGTCAGCGGGATCCACAGCGACATGTGGATCCAGATCTCCGGATGATAGAGCACTTCCACCGTCAGCATGGCCGGAATGATGATATGGCCGACAATCGTGATGGTGAAATAGGGCGGCGCGTCGTCGGCCCGGTGATGGTGGATTTCCTCGCCGCAGCTGCTGCAGGTATGGACCGTGGTCAGAAACCCGGAAAACAGCTTTCCCTTGCCGCAGCAGGGGCAGCTGTTCATAAGACCGCGGATGATGGCCGGCAGGGCCTTGCGCGGGGCCTTGGCCGGCGTCCCGCTTTCCGGATGCGGCAGATCGGTCGTGTACTGAACGTTCATCGTTTTTTCTTTCCGCTTGTGCGTCTGGCGGAAGCCTTCGATGTCTTCGCGGCGGCGCGCTTGCGCGGGCTTCGGGGCTTTGCCCCCGTCTTGCGCCGGGAATTTTTCGCGACGCGTCCGCTGCTCAAGACCTCGAAACGCAGGGCGCCTGCAAAGGGCGCGGCTTCGGCCAGCCTGACTGTAACCTGGTCCCCAAGCTGATAGGTTTCGCCGGTCTTGTCACCGATCAAGGCGTGCGACCCTTCGTCATACCTGTAGTAGTCGAGGCCGATGGTGGAGGCGGGCACGAAGCCGTCGGCGCCGCTGTCCTCCAGACGGACGAACAGGCCGGATTTCACCACGCCGGCGATGCGGCCGGAAAATTCCGCGCCGACCTTGTCCGCCATCCACAGCGCGATCAGCCGATCGATGGTGTCGCGCTCGGCCAGCATGGCGCGCCGTTCGGCGCCGGAGATTTCCGCGCCGATGGCTTCCAGTTTCGTTTCGATGCCTTCCGGCAGACCGTCGTTGCCGAGGCCGAGCGCCCGGATCAGGCCACGGTGGACGATCAGGTCCGCATAACGGCGGATCGGCGAGGTGAAATGGGCGTAACGGCGCAGGTTCAGGCCGAAATGGCCGATGTTCTGCGGCGCGTATTCGGCCTGGGCCTGGCTGCGCAGCACCACCTCGTTGACCAGATGCGCCTCGGGCGTGTCCTTCACCTTTGCCAGAATGCCGTTGAAGACGGACGGTCTGAGGCCGCCGCTGGACGGCAGCTTCATGTTGATGGTGGACAGGAACTCTTTCAGGTTTTCCAGCTTTTCCGGCGTCGACGCATCGTGGATCCGGTAGAGCAGGGGCGTCTTTTTCTTTTCCAGCGTCTCGGCGGCCGAGACGTTGGCGAGGATCATGAATTCCTCGATCAGCTTGTGCGCTTCCAGCCGCTCGGGAACGAAAACGTGATCGACGGTGCCGTCGTCCTTGAGCTTGATCTTGCGTTCCGGCAGGTCGAGTTCCAGCGGCTCGCGGGCATCGCGCGCCTTCTTCAGGGCGTGGTAGCCGTCCCACAAGGGCTTCAGCACGCCGTCGAGCAGGGTCTCGGTCTTCTCGTCCGTCACCCCGTCAATCGCCTTTTGGGCCTGGATATAGGACAGGCGGGCGGCGGAGCGCATCATTACCCGGTGGAACGTGTGCGCGATCTTGCGGCCGTTTTGATCGATGACCATACGCACGGCAAGCGCCGGGCGGTCTTCCTTTTCGCGCAAGGAGCAGAGCACGTTGGAGATGCGCTCCGGCAGCATCGGGATCACCCGGTCGGGGAAATACACCGAATTGCCGCGCATATGGGCTTCCCGGTCCAGCGCGGAGCCGGGGCGGACGTAATGGGCGACGTCGGCGATGGCCACGTAAAGCACATGGCCGCCGTCGTTCTCGCCGCTGTCGTCGGGTTCGGCGAAGACGGCGTCGTCATGGTCCTTGGCGTCGGGGGGGTCGATGGTGACGAGCGGGATCTGGCGCCAGTCCTCGCGCTTGCCGAGCGTCGCGACCGGGGCAGCCTCTTCGGCTTCCTGTTCCACGGTAGCTGGAAAGACATGGCGGATGCCGTGGCTGTGCAGGGCGATCTCCGAGACCGCCTTTTCCGACTTCATGGAGCCGAAGCGTTCCACGATGCTGGCGCGCGGCGCGCCGTAGCGGCCGGTGCGGGTCACCTGGACGCTGACCAGGTCGCCGTCTTCGGCGCCCTTCAGGTCGCTCGGGTCGATGTCCAGCTCACGCTGCTTGCGGTCCACCGGCTCCAGATAGGGCGGATGGGTCCCGGAGCGGGCGCGCATGATGCCGAGGATCGCGTCCTGGCGCTTTTCCAGCACCTTGATGACCCGGCCTGTATAATCGGCCTCTCCCTCATCGGCGTCGGTCAGGCGGATGAGGGCGCGGTCGCCAATGCCGGGCTGCGGAGCCTTGCCGCGCGCGGTCAGCACCAGGATCTTCGGGGCAGGGCCGGTGTCGTCGTCCCAGTCGACGGGTTCGCCCAGGAGTTCTCCATCGCGGTCGCGCGCGACCAGGCTGACCACGAGCACGGGCGGCAGGTCGCCGGGGCGCAACAAGCGCTTCTGACGTCTTTCCAGGAGGCCTTCGTCGCTCAGTTCCCGCAGCATGCGCTTCAGTGGAATGCGGGCCGCGCCGATGATGCCGAAATGGCGGGCGATCTCGCGCTTGCCCGCCTTGCCCGGATTATCGGCGATGAAGGCGAGGATATCCTCGCGCGAAGGCATTTCGGCCGGTGCTTTCGCAGTCTTCCGGCGAGAGGGTTTGCGGGGTCCTATCCGCTTTGCGCTCAAGATGCGTCGTCCCACGGAACCTCTTCGGAAGAGGAGTCGACCTTTGCCTTGGCGGCGGTCTTTTTGGTCGTGGCCTTCTTGGCAGCGGGTTTCTTCGCAGCCGCCTTTTTCGGCGCGGCCTTCTTCTTGACCCCGCCCTTGGAAGCTTTGGCGGCAATCAGTTCCAGCGCCTGTTCCATGGTCACTGTCATGGGATCGGTGCCTTTCGGCAGGGTCGCATTGATCTTGCCATGGTTGACGTAGGGCCCGTAGCGACCGTCGCGCACGGTGATCGCCCCGCCTTCCTCCGGATGGTCGCCGAGTTCCTTCAGCGCTGCCGGCGTGCCGCGTCCGCGTCCGCCCTTGGCGCGCTTTTCGGCCAGGGCATCGACGGCGCGGTTGATGCCGACGGAAAAGACCTCGTCCGGAGAGGACAGGTTGGCGTAGGTGCCGTCATGGAGCACGAACGGGCCGTAGCGGCCGATGCCGGCGGAAATCATCTTGCCGTCTTCGGGATGCGGTCCGACCTCGCGCGGCAGGGACAGGAGTTGAAGCGCCTTTTCAAGGTCCATGTCCGGGGCCGACCAGCCCTTGGGCAGGGAGGCGCGCTTGGGCTTGGCTTCCTCGCCGAGCTGGACATAAGGCCCGAAGCGGCCGTTGCGCAGGGACACGTCGAGGCCGGTTTCGGGATCCTGGCCCAGGATCTTCGGCCCTTCCGCGGCCTCGTCCTCGCCGTCACCGGACTTGGCGAGCTGCCGGGTGTAGCTGCATTCCGGATAGTTGGAACAGCCGATGAAGGCGCCGAAGCGGCTGACCTTCAGGGACAGCCGTCCATCGGAACAGGACGGGCAGGCGCGCGGATCGGTGCCGTCGCCCTTGTCCGGGAAGATGTGCGGGGCCAGCAGATCGTTCAGGGCATCGATGACCTGGGCGACCCGCAGGTCCTTGATGTCGTCGACGGCGCCGGAAAAGTCCTTCCAGAAGGCGCGCAGGACGTCCAGCCAGGAGAGTTCTCCTGCGGAAATCTTGTCGAGCTGCTCTTCCAGGCTCGCGGTGAAATCATATTCGATGTAGCGGTCGAAGAAGCTTTCCAGGAAGGCGGTGACGATCCGGCCCTTGTCCTGGGGAACGAGCTGCTTCTTTTCCAGTTCCACATAGTCGCGGTCGCGCAGGGTCTGCAGGGTAGAGGCGTAGGTGGAGGGCCGGCCGATGCCCAGCTCTTCCATCTTCTTGACCAGGCTGGCTTCCGTGTAGCGCGGCGGCGGCGTGGTGAAGTGCTGGGCGGCCTCGATGGGTTCTGCCTTGCCATCGACCGACCCGAGCGTCAGCGAGGCACCGTCGTCGACGGCCGGCAGGCGCTTTGAATCCTCGTCCTCGTCGTCGTCGCGGCCTTCCTGATAAAGGGCGAAGAAGCCGTCGAAGCGGACGACGGAACCGGTCGCACGCAGGGCGGCTTTCTTGGCCGCTCCGGAGGCGGTGATGTCGATGGTGGTGCGCTCAAGGATGGCGGATTCCATCTGGCTCGCCATGGTGCGCTTCCAGATCAGCTCGTAGAGCTTGGCCTGATCGGGGTCGAGGAAACGGGCGACATCCTTCGGCCGTCGGAACAGGTCGGTCGGGCGGATGGCCTCGTGGGCCTCCTGGGCGTTCTTGGCCTTGGTGGAATAGAAGCGCGGCTTTTCGGGCACGTAATTGTCGCCGAAATCCTTGCCGATCACCTTGCGGGCGGCGGAAATCGCCTCGCCGGCGATCTGCACGCCGTCGGTACGCATATAGGTGATGAGACCGGAGGTCTCGCCGCCGATGGCAATGCCTTCATAGAGCCTTTGCGCCACCTGCATGGTGCGCGAGGCGGCAAAGCCGAGCTTGCGCGAGGCTTCCTGCTGCAGGGTGGAGGTGGTGAAGGGAGGCGCCGGATTGCGCTTGGTCGGCTTGGAGGCCACGCTGTCCACGGTGTAGCTGGCGGACGTCAGCATGGTCTTGATGGCGGTGGCTTCCGCTTCCGAACCGATGTCGAGGCGCCCGATCTTCTTGCCGTCGAAGCCGGTGACAGACGCCTGGAACGGGTCGCCCTTCGGCGTCTTCAGGTTGGCGAGGATCGACCAGTATTCCTGGGGCTTGAAGACCTCGATTTCCATTTCCCGGTCGCAGATCAGGCGCAGGGCGACGGACTGCACGCGGCCGGCGGAGCGGGCGCCGGGCAGCTTGCGCCACAGGACCGGCGACAGGGTGAAGCCCACCAGATAGTCGAGCGCGCGGCGTGCCAGGTAGGCGTCGACCAGCGGCGTGTCGAGTTCGCGCGGATTGGCCATCGCCTCCAGGATCGCCGACTTGGTGATGGCGTTGAAGACGACGCGCTGGACCTGCTTGTCTTTCAGGACGCGTTTCTTCTGTAGCACTTCCAGCACGTGCCAGGAAATCGCCTCGCCCTCGCGGTCGGGGTCGGTTGCGAGAATCAGGCGGTCGGCATCCTTGACGGCGTTGGCGATTTCCGAAAGCCGCTTCTGGGACTTGGAATCTACCTGCCAGCTCATGGCGAAGTCTTCGTCCGGCTTGACCGATCCGTCCTTCGGCGGCAGATCGCGCACGTGGCCGTAGGAGGCCAGCACCTGGTAATCCGAGCCGAGATATTTATTGATCGTCTTGGCCTTGGCCGGCGATTCCACAATGACGATGTTCATCGTTTCCCAAATGCTGACTGACGGGAACGGATGCGGAGCCCCGAGCCGCCTCCCGAAGAAATTGACTGTTTCAAGATGGCGACGATCACGGATCGCCGACCGCCTGTCAAATGGACCTTTGCGCGGATCGGGTCAAGAGACCCTGCAAAAAGGCGAGTTATCCACCGGACCGCGGGCCGGGTCCGGCGGTCCCCGAAACGACGTTTGACGTGTGCATGCCGAACCGGACAACCTCGTGGCATTATAACGAGCCCGGACACTTTATCTATTACATGGAATACGGACCATGCCGATGCCGGATGAGTATCAGCGCGCCGGACAGATTTTCGAAGGCTTCCTGGAAGATGCACGCATCGCTTTGGACCTGACCACGCGCAACCAGACCTACACGACCGTGCAGGGCGTGCTCATTGCGTTCCGGCGCCGGCTCACGGTGGCGGAGGGGTTGCGCTTTGCCAATGAGCTGCCCGTAGTCCTGCGGGCGTTATTCGTCAAGGACTGGGACATCGAGGCGCCGCCCGTTCCGTTTTCAAGCCGCGAAGACATGACGGAAGAGGTCTGCTCTTTGCGCCGTCATCATAACTTTTCACCCGCGAACGCCATCGAGGGTGTTGCCCGTGCATTGCGGACCCATGTGGATGAGACGGTGTTCGATGCGATGCTCGGAACGCTGCCGGAAGGGGCGGTGGCGTTCTGGGAGGTGGCGGATTAGGCTGGATGCGCCCAGAGCGGAGCAAGCATAGTTCGGAAGGCATTTATGGATGGTGATTTATAGTGGCCAGACCAAAAATCGGTGATGTTCTCGAAATCGAAACCGATAACGGAAATTACTATCTTCAGTACACGCACAAGCATCCAGATTATCATGGCCTGGTTAGAGTGTACGATACTCCTTATCCTAGTTGTCCGGATAATATTTGCGGTATTCTTGATGGGCCGAAAGCCTTTTATTGCTTTACGGTGATTAGCTTTGGTTTGAAACGAAAGGTCGCTAGGACCGTCGGGAATTGCCCAATTCCTGATGGGAATAAGAATATCCCAATGTTCCGCGGTCGCTCCGTGATTGCTCCCGTTCTGAAAAAGCCGGCGGATGGGCATTTTGGGGATGCGGAGAAGGGATGGAGCCGCATTGGACGCCTTACACCGGAAGCGCGACAATTGCCGATACTCGGGGTTTGGCCATTTGAATGGATAGTCGACCGGGTTCAGGCCGGCTGGAGGCCTAAGGATGATCCGCGCTGATTGCTGATCCTCATCCTAAAGCTCACTGCTCTTTCAATATTCGTCCCGTCAATAAACCAGTGACACTTTTTGCCCGCGATGCCGCTCCAGGCGGCCGGCGAGTTCGAGTTCAAGCAGGATGACATGGACCGTTCGGGGCGGCTCGCCCAGATCGCGGATCAGGTCGTCGACCTCGACCGGGGTCGGGCCGAGGGCGGTGAGGATGCGCTGGCGGACTTGATCGGAGGGGTCTTCGGGGGCCGAGCCGCCGGGCTCTGAAAAGCCGGTGCCGAAAGGGAGCGTTGGTTCGCTGCGTCCGGCAAGGGCGTCGAGGATGTCTTTCGCGCAGGTGATCAGGGCCGCGCCCTGCTGGATCAGCCGGTTGGCGCCCTCGGAGCGGGTGTCGAGGGGCGAGCCCGGAACGGCGAAAATCTCGCGGTTCTGTTCCAGGGCAAAGCGGGCGGTGTGCAGGGAGCCCGATGCCTTGGCGGCCTCGATCACCACAACGCCGAGTGACAGGCCGGAAATCAGCCGGTTGCGGCGGGGAAAGTCGCGGCCGCGCGGCTTCCAGCCGAAGGGCATTTCACTGATGGCCGTGCCGCCCGCATCCAGAATGGCGGTAAGCAGCGGACCGTGTTCGGGCGGATAGAGATGATCGATGCCGCCGGCAAAGACGGCGACGGTGCCACCGGCCAATGCCGCTTCGTGGGCGGCGGCGTCGATGCCGCGGGCAAGGCCGGAGGCGATGACATAGCCGTTGGCGGACAGGTCTCCGGCGATGGTTGCGGCAAATTTGCGGCCCGACAGGGAGGCGTTGCGGGCGCCGACGATCGCAAGCGTCTGCGGCCGGCTCAGGGTTTCGCCGCTGCCCCTGACGGAGAGAAGCGGCGGCGGGCCGTCGATATGGCGCAGGTGCGGCGGATAGCCGGGTTCGCCCATGGCAACGAGGCGGGCACCGGCGGCCTCATGGGCACTGAGTTCGTCCTCGGCTTCCCGTTCCGGACAGATCCGCAGGTTACCCTTACCGCCGCGGCGCGACAGGCCGGGCAGGCCTTCGAGGGCTGCCTCGGCGGTGCCGAAATGATCGATCAGGTCGCGGAAGGTGCGCGGGCCGACGTTTTCGGAGCGGATCAGCCGGAGCCATGCCAGCCGCTGCCGCTCGTCAAGGCGCGGGTTGGCATCAGGCTGCGGTTCGGCGGTCATGCGCCCGCGTCGCCGCCGGTCTCAGCCTTCGATTTCGAGCCGATCCTGGATTCCTCGCCCATCATCAGCCGGTGGATGTTTTCGTTGTGCTTCAGCCACAGAAGCAGGGTCATGGCCAGGAACATTTCCGCCATCTGGTACTGGCCGACACTGTAGAGAAAGAACGGGGTCGCCAGGCTGGCGGTCAACGCAGACAGGGAGGAGTAGCGGAACAGGAACGCCATGGCGATCCAGATGCCGGCGAAGACGAAGAAGGCCGGCCAGTAGATCCCGAGCAGGATGCCGAGATAGGTGGCGACACCCTTGCCGCCCTTGAACTTCAGCCAGACGGGAAACAGGTGGCCGAGAAAGGCGCCGAGGCCTGCGATCAGCGCCATTTCGACGCCGTAGAAATACCGGGTGATCAGGACCGCGACCGTTCCTTTCAGCGCATCGCCGAGCAAGGTGGCGGCGGCGAGCGACTTGCGCCCGGTTCTGAGCACATTGGTGGTACCGATGTTGCCGGAGCCGATCTTGCGGATGTCGCCGAGACCCGCCATGCGCGTGATCACCAGCCCGAAGGGGATCGATCCGAGCAGATAGCCGAAAATGAGGGCTGCGAGATAATAGGGCCAGGCAAGGCCCCAACTGATCGGATCGGGCACGCGTTTCCTCCGCTTTGTCTGTGGCTTAGCGTCCTGATCCTAAGCGTAAGTGTAGACGGGCCGGCCTGCAACGATGGTGTGCAGCACCCGGCCGGAAAAACGCGCGTCCTCGAAGGGCGAGTTCTTGGACCGGGAGCGGATGGCGCTCTTTTCCAGCACCCAGGGGCGGTCCGGATCGAAGACGACCACGTCGGCGGGCGCCCCCGTGGTCAGCCGGCCGGTCTCCAGGCCGAGCCGGTCGGCGGGACGGCAGGTCATGCAGGCAAGCAAGGGCAGAAGCTCGATGTCGCCGGAATGGTAGAGCCGCAGCGCCGCGGCGAGCAGGGTCTCCAGACCGATGGCGCCGTCTTCCGCCTCCGCCCAGGGGTGGCGCTTGGTTTCCACGTCCTGGGGATCGTGGTTGGAGACGAGGATATCGATGGTGCCGTCGGCAAGGGCAGCGATCATCGCCTTGCGGTCGTCCTCGTTGCGCAGGGGCGGGGACATCTTGAAGAAGGTCCGGTAGGGGCCGATGTCGTTCTCGTTCTGGGTCAGGTGGTTGATCGACACACCTGCGGTGACGTTGAGGCCGCGGTCCTTGCCGATGCGGATCGCCTCGGCGCTGTCGGAGGTGGAGATCAGGTTGGCGTGGTATTTCCCCTTCGCCATGCCGACCAGCCTGAGATCGCGCTCGATCATGATCACCTCGGCCTCGCGCGGGATGCCGGACAGGCCCTTCCAGCTCGCGTTGAGGCCGGCGTTCATGGAGCCGCCGGCAAGGTCAGGATCTTCCGTGTGGTGCACGATCAGGGCGTCGAAGTCGCGGGCGTAGGTGAGGATCCGGCGCATGGTCTGGGCGTTGCGCACCGATTTGTGGCCGTTGGAAAAGGCGATCGCGCCGGCTTCCTGCAACAGCCCGATCTCGGTCATTTCCTGGCCTTCAAGGCCCTTGGTCAGGGCGGCGATCGGGTGAACGTTGACGCTGGCGGTGTCGCGGGCGCGGCGCAGGATGAAGTCGACCAGGGCCGGGTCGTCGATCACAGGGTCGGTTTCCGGCATGGTGCAGATGGTGGTGACGCCGCCGGCGGCGGCCGCATCGCTGGCGCTGGCCAGTGTCTCGCGGTGTTCTGCGCCCGGTTCGCCCACGGAGACGCACATGTCGATCAGGCCCGGGGCGGCGATGGCGCCGGCGCAGTCGATGATTTCCGCGCCGTAGGGCGCCCCCTGATTGGCGGCTTCCGGGCCGGCGGCGAGGATGGTGCCGTCGGCGATGATCACGGAGCCCGGTGCGTCGAGATCCCTTGCCGGATCGATCACCCTGGCGTTGGAGAGAACCAGCGGTTTGGGAGAGTCTGAGGCCACGATCTTTTGTCCTACTGGTTCGGCAGATGGGCGGCGAGGGCTTCCAGCACGGCCATGCGCACGGCAACCCCCATTTCCACCTGCTCACGAATGAGGCTCTGGGGCCCGTCGGCCACGGCCGGATCGATTTCCACGCCCCGGTTCATCGGGCCGGGATGCATCACCAGCGCGTCCTCTCGGGCGAAGCTCAGCTTTTCCGCATCCAGCCCGTAGTAGCGGTAGTATTCGCGCACCGAAGGGATGAATGAGCCGCTCATGCGCTCGCGCTGCAGGCGCAGCATCATGACGATATCCACGCCCTTCAACCCCTCGCGCATGTCGCGGAAGACCTCAACGCCCATCTTCTCGATGCCGCTCGGCAAAAGGGTCGACGGAGCGATCACGCGCACGCGCGCGCCCAGCGCGTTGAGCAGGATGATGTTGGAGCGGGCGACCCGGGAATGGACAATATCGCCGCAGATTGCCACCGTCAGCCGGGCGATCTTGCCCTTGTGGCGGCGGATGGTGAGGGCGTCGAGCAGGGCCTGGGTCGGGTGCTCGTGGGGGCCGTCGCCGGCATTGACCACCGAACAGTCGACCTTGCGGGCCAGCAGATGCACCGCTCCGGCGGCATGATGGCGGACCACCAGCAGGTCCGGATGCATGGCGTTGAGGGTGGCCGCCGTGTCGATCAGCGTCTCGCCCTTTTTCACAGAAGACGAGGACACCGCCATGTTCATCACATCCGCGCCGAGCCGCTTGCCCGCCAGCTCGAAGGAGGACTGGGTCCGGGTGGAGGCCTCGAAGAACAGGTTGATCTGGGTCCGGCCGCTCAGCACGGACTTTTTCTTTTCCACCTGGCGGCTGACCTCGACGGCGGCTTCCGCCCGGTCCAGGAGGCCCAGGATGTCCTGGGGCTGAAGCCCTTCGATGCCAAGCAGATGACGATGGGGGAAAAGGTCAGCCTGCATGTCTTTTGTTCCCTGTTTCGTCGCGCGTTTCAGACCGCGGACACCACCGGGAGGCAAACCACGTCATGCGTGGGAATTTCAGGCTGGCTCGATGGGGATCTGGTGCGCTCATCGAGATCATGGCTATAGGCGGAATCGAATTCGCTTACAAGCATTCGCTATTCAACATGTTACCCTGTCCACACGTGTTCGCGAATCGCGGGGTGGGAGAGACGTCCATGGCCATCCAGGAACCTGGAAACCCGTCGGGGGAAGGGGGCGGAAGCCTGCCGGAATTTGCCACCCATGACGTGTTCAATCAGGCGCCCGACTACGGCGGGTTCAATCTTGCGGCAACCGACCCGGTTCTGATCGCCGCCCAGGGCGAGGCGCTGGACGAGACGGCGAAGGGGGACTTCCTGACCCACGGCGCCGTTTGCGGCACGCGGGAAATCCTCGATCTGGGCCGGCTCGCCAACGAGCACAAGCCGGCGCTTATCACCCATGACAAGCACGGCCGGCGCGCCGACCGGGTCGATTTCCATCCCGCCTATCACGCGCTGATGCGCCGCTCGGTCGAGGCGGGGCTGCATTGCGCCGTGCTGGAGGACGAAAAGCCCTGGGCGCAGACGCTGAGGGCGGGGAAATATTTCCTGACCTCCCAGGTGGAAACCGGCCATTGCTGCCCGATCACCATGACCAATGCTGCGGGCGCGGTGCTTAAACGGCAGCCGGACCGGTTCGGCGACTGGCTGTCGAAGCTGAAGACGCGGGACTACGACGCCCGTCTTTTGCCGCTGGACCAGAAACCGGGCGTGACCATCGGTATGGGCATGACCGAAAAGCAGGGCGGCACGGACCTGAGGGCGATCACTTCGTCGGCCGAAGCCGGCAACGATGGCACCCACCGGATCACGGGTCACAAGTGGTTCTTCTCCGCACCCATGTGCGACGCCTTCCTGGTGCTGGCGAAGACATCCGCCGGGCCGACCTGTTTCCTGGTGCCGCGGGTGCTTCCTGACGGGCGGCTCAACGGGCTGCATTTCCAGCGGTTGAAGAACAAGCTCGGCAACCACTCCAACGCCTCCTCGGAGGTGGAATTCCATCGCGCCACCGGCTTGCTTGTCGGTGAGGAGGGGCGGGGGATCGCGACGATTCTGGAGATGGTGGTGCCGACGCGGATCGACTGCGCGCTGGGCTCGGCGGCGCAGATGCGCGCAAGCCTGTCCCGCGCGGTCCATCATTGCCGCCACCGCGAGGTTTTCGGGGCCAAGCTGATCGGCCAGCCGCTGATGACGCGGGTGCTCGCCGACATGGCGCTGGACGTGGCGGCGGCCACCGCACTGGCGTTCCGGCTGGTCAGGGCCGCCGACCGGATGGCGACGAACGAGCGCGATGCGGCCTATGTGCGGCTGATGACGCCTACGATCAAATACTGGATCTGCAAGTCGACGCCGCCGCTGACCTACGAGGCGATGGAGTGCCTGGGCGGCAACGGCTACGTCGAAGACTTCGACATGGCGCGGATCTACCGGGACGCGCCGGTCAACGCGATCTGGGAAGGTTCCGGCAACGTGATGGCGCTTGACGTCCTGCGCGCGCTGCAGAAGTCGCCGGAAGCGCTGGAGGTGGTGCTGTCGGAATTCACCGAGGCGCTGGGCAGCGGCGGCAAGTCCTCCTGCGATGTGATCGCGGCGGCTGCCCGGGCCGCCGTGGAGGACCCGGCCAACGGGCGGATCCTGACCGAGCAGCTCGCTCTGACCGGGGCAGCTGCGGCGCTGAAACAGATCGTCCCCCAGGGCATCTGCGACGCCTTCATCGAAAGCCGGCTCGCCGGCCAGTGGCGCGCCACCTACGGCATGCTCTCGCCGCGCCACAACGCCCGGGCGCTGGTGGACTGGCTCTATCCGGAGGGGTAGGGGCGATACGCACCCGTAATTTTACACCAGCAGATAAAGCATCAGCGGAATGGTCGCCATTGCCGCGACGGTCTGCAGGGTGAGGATTTCCGCCATCAGCTTGGCGTCGCCGCCCATCTGTCTGGCGAGCACGTAGGCGCTGCCGGCGGACGGTACGCTGGCGGCGATGACGGTGGCGGCGAGCGCCGGGCCGGTGACGCCGAAGATCATGGCAAAACCGGTGGCCAGAAGCGGCATGCCGAGGAGCCGGATCAGGGTGCCTGACATCAGGGCCGGACCGGGGCGGCGCAGGGCGCCGAGGTCAAGCCCTGCACCGACGCAGACGATACCGACCGGCAGGGCGGCACTACCGAGGATGGTCAGCGTCGATTGCAGGATGGAGGGGATCGGCAGGCCTGAGAGATTGACCGCAAGGCCGGCCAGAATGGAGAGGATGAACGGGTTGGTGTAGAGATCGCGCAGGATCTTTGCCGTCGTCGGCGCCTCGCCACCGGCATAGCGCGACAGCACCAGCACGCAGATGACATTCAGGATCGGGATCATGAACACCATGGCGACGGCGACCAGCGCGACCCCGTCGGAGCCGATGAACTCGGCGGCAACCGCCAGCGCGATGAAGCCGTTCCAGCGCAGCACGCCCTGAAAGATGGAGGTGAACCGCGGTCCGGTGATGCCCCACACATTCAGAAACACCGGCCGGAGCGCCAGCATGAGGGCGGCCATGGTGAAGATTGCCGCAAGCAGGGTCGCGCCCATGGAGAGGGTCGGCATCGTGGAAAAATCCACCAGCGCAATGGTCTTGAACAGGATTGCCGGGAACAGCACGAAATAGGTCAGCCGCTCGACGCCGTGCCACTGGTCGCCGGTAATGATGCCGGTCCGCGCCACCAGATAACCGGCCGCGATCACCAGGATGACCGGCAGCAGGGCGTTGATCGTCATCAGCATCTATTCGGTTCCCATGTGCCCCAGCCGGTCGAGGAAGCCTTGCAGGATGTAGGCGGCGGCCATCTTGTCGACGACTTCGGCGCGCCGCGCCCGGCTGGAATCGGCTTCCAGCAGGGTGCGGGTGACGGCGGCAGTCGACAGGCGCTCGTCCCACATGGTCATGGGCAGGTCGGTCTTCTGCGCCAGATTGCGGGCGAAGGCGCGGGTGGCCTGGGCGCGCGGGCCTTCGGTGCCGTCCATGTTGAGTGGCAGGCCGAGCACGATGCCGCCGATCTGCTGTTCGGCGCATATCTGAAGCAGTCGCTCGGCATCCAGCGTGAATTTCTTGCGCCGGATGGTCTCCATGGGCGTGGCAATGCCGCGGCCGAGGTCGGAAAGCGCGAGGCCGATGGTCTTGGTGCCGAGATCGAGACCGATCAGGCGGCCGGAGGCCGGCAGGGCGGCCAGGAAATCATCGAGGGAAAGGGTCGGGTCGGATGCCATGGTCCGGCTTTATCAGCAGTCGCGAACCTGTGCCAGCCCGGAAAGCGTCAAACGGCTTCCTTAAGCCGCTCGTGATAATCCTGCACGGCCTTGTCGGACTGGAATTCCAGCCAGTCGACCAGCGTGTCGATCGGCATGCTGTCGGAGAAGTAGTAGCCCTGCAGGCAGTTGGCGCCGATGCGGGTGGCGAATTCCGCCTGCTGCAGGGTTTCCACGCCTTCGGCGACGGTCTTGCAGCCGAGTTCCTCCGCCATGGTCATGATGGCTTCCAGGATGGAACGGGTGCGGATGTCCTCGAAGGCGCCGACGATGATCGACCGGTCGATCTTGAGGAAGTCGACCGGCAATTGCGCCAGCCGGGCAATGTTGGAATAGCCCTTGCCGAAATCGTCGATGGAAACGGTATAGCCGCGTTCGTGGAGTTCGCGGAAGGTCTTCACTGCCCGGTCCTCGGAGACGAAAAGGGCGTCCTCGGTCACCTCGATTTCCAGGCGCGACGGGTCGAAGTCGAGCCGTTCGCGGATCGCGTCGATGGACGCGACGAAGTCGGGAGCAACGAAATGCTTGGAGCCGATATTGACCGACATGAAGAGGTCGCAGCCGGTGCCGGCAAGGCGCCTGTAATCGGTCATGGCACGCTCCACCGCCCATTCGCCCAGATGGGACATTGCCGGGGAATCGCTGACGGCGGGGATCCAGATGCCGGGCAGCAGGCGGCCGTGCTGGGGATGATCCCAGCGCACCAGGGCCTCCACGCCGCAGACCTTCTGGCGGCGGGCGCAGATCTTGGGCTGGTATTCCAGAACCAGCTCGTCGTTTTCGATGGCGGCGATCAGGTTGCGGCGCATTTCCGCGACCGACTGGGTGCCGATGCCGGGCGTATAAATCTCCGACTTGTTCTTGCCGCTGACCTTGGCGTGATACATGGCGATGTCGGCGCGCTTGATCAGCTCCTCCATGTCCGTTCCGTGGCGGGGGAAGCGGACGCAGCCGATACTGGCGCTGGAATTGGAGATGAAGGGAAGCTCCGGTACAGGTGTCGTCAGTTCGGTTCTGAGGGTGTCGAGGAAAGCCTCAATCGCGCCTTCCTCGTTGAGGCCGGGCACGATGATGACGAATTCGTCGCCGCCGATGCGGGCAACGACCGGATCGGTGTCCATGCCGGCGAGCGCCCGTTCAGCCTTCAGAACGCCGGTGACGATGGAGAGCTTGCGGGCGCAGGCTTTCAGGAATTCGTCGCCGACCTCACGGCCATGAATGTCGTTGATTTCCTTGAAGTTGTCGAGGTCGATCAGGATCAGGATCCCGCCGGGACCGGATGTGCCGGCGCCTTCAAGGATCGGGGCTGCGAGCGCCTGCAGACGCAGCCGGTTGGGCAGTCCGGTGACGGTGTCGGTATAGGCAAGGGCCTCGATCCGCTTGCCGGCCTTGGTCACCCGGCGGACCATGACGTTGTAGCTGTTGCGGAAGTCGATGATCTCGGTGAAGGGAATCATGCCGATGTCGCCGCCGACGGTATTGAGCTGCCGGTGGCGGGCGTTCTGTTTCATCTTCTCCACAAGGTTTTCCAGCGGCGCGGAGATGGAGCGGGCCAGCACGAATCCGAGCAGCAGGGTAATGCCGAGACCGGCCGCGATTGCCAGGAAGACGGAAGCCTGGTTGGCGTAGACCTTGTCGTAGATTTCAGAGACCGGTTGCGGAACCATGACACCCCAACCCGGGCCCGGCACCGAGGTCAGGCCGGCGATCATGTCGCCCTTCATGGCCGGGGAGTAAAACTGCTCGATGCCGGTATCGCCGTTCATCATCCGCCGGACCGCGGACACCTTGGCGATGTTCTTGCGGCTGGCGACCCAGTCATGCAGCGGATGAGCAAGGACGTTACCGAACTGGTCGACGATCGCCGCGTGACCCTTGATGCCGAAGGCGATGTTGCGGCCGAGCGAGACGAAATAATCGGTGCTGATCTGGCCGACAGCCAGATAGGTACCGCGATCCCTGACCATGAAGATCACGTTCCGGCCTTTCGCATCGGCACGCACGCCGGTGAAGGTGGTCCGGTCGCGTCCGGCGATCGACTTCAGGTCGGAAAAGAGTTCGGCCGGTAGCCTCGACTGCTTGCCGCTCGGGTCGACCTCGAGTTTTTCCAGGATCTCCCCATTTGTGCTGTCGACGTTCAGGACGCACAGCATGTCGAGCCGCCGCAGCAGACGGGTCATGCCGGGCATTTCCATTCCGGACGACAGGGAGGCGCTGACGGATTCGAACGCGGCGACAACGTCCTGATGATAACGCTCCAGCGCGAAGCCGAGATTGCGGGCGATCAGGAGGTGCCGGTCCTTGACCTCGGCGAATTCGCGGTTCACGCCGTCACGGTAGGACCACGCGCTGAAGATGAGCGACGGTACAAGCGTTGCAATCAGGAACGATAAAATCAGAAAACTTCTGATTTTCATCCAGCGGACCCCTCTTCCGTAACTTACGGATTGAAAAGCCATTATGCCGCGTGTGTTGCGGATTTTCCTTAACTCAGACGGGAAATTCCTATTGTGTTGAACAAAGGTTAAAGGAGGTCCGAGCAATTTGAGCGATCCGAAGACCGGGGGCTTCGCCAAATCTTCCGCCGTCATTACTCAGACGGGAATAATTGACTAATTTTCATTGGATTTTCAGGTCCCGGATCGGCCATGGTGCCGGAACGGACCAAACCAACGAGGAGGCACCTGGAGATGAAACTAACCTGGTACGGTCATTCCGCGTTCAAGGTGGAGATTGCGGGCGCGTCGATCCTGATCGATCCGTTTTTCACCGGCAATCCGAAATTCCCCGAAAACCTCAGCGTCGATCGGGTGGCGGAAGGCGTGACCCACGTGCTTCTGACCCACGGGCACGACGACCATATCGGCGACAGCCTCGATATCTGCAAGAAGACGGGCGCGCAGCTGACCGCCAATTACGAGATCTGCATGTGGGCCAACGGCAAGGGTGTGGACAACATCAATCCGATGAATTCCGGCGGGTTCCTCGATGTGGGGCCGTTCAAGGTGGGTCTGACCGTGGCGCATCATTCGTCGGCCTCCGCCGCCGACGGGGAGGGGTTCAAATACATGGGCAATCCGCACGGGCTGATCGTGGCCGCCCCGAACGAGCCGGTGCTCTATCACATGGGCGACACGGATATCTTTTCCGACATGGCCCTGGTCAACGAGATCTACGGACCCAAGGTCGGCATCGTGCCGGTGGGCGACCGGTTCACCATGGGCGGCAAGAGCGCGGCGCTCGCCTGCAACCGCTTTTTCGATTTCGACACCATCATACCGTGCCACTACGGCACCTTCCCGATCCTGGACCAGAACGCCGACACCTTCATCGGCGCGCTGGGCGCATCTGCCTCAAAGGTCAAGCTGCCGCAGCCGGGCGGGACCGTCGAGGCCTGAGGCCAAACCGGATCGTGCATCAACACGGCTTGCCGCCGCCTTGAGTCTTTCAGGGCGGCGGCCATCCTTTTTCAAAAACGAATTCATGGAAGCAGTTTAAACGTGACTGAGCGGTTGGCGGAAATTCTCGCGCGGGTGAAATCGGCCATGGCGACGGGCCGCCTTCTGGCAGCCCATGACGAGGCGGTTTCCGGCCTCCGGCAATTTCCGGCCGATCCGGAGCTGAGCTACAATGCCGTCCTGGCAATCGCGCGGGCCGGGGCGACGGAGCGGGCGATCGAGCTTTACGAGGATCTCGGCCTGAAGGGGCTTTCCGTCGACGATCCCAGGCTGAAGATCGATATCGGTGCGCTTTGGGCCCGCCTGCACAAGGATCTGGGCCTGCAGGCGCAGGACCGCGACGCGCGGGCCCATTTCCAGGCATCGGCGGACGCTTATCTGGCGGTCTTTCAACAGACCGGAGATGCCTATCCGGCCATCAATGCGGCGGCACTTTACTGCTGGATCGGCGAGATGGAGAAGGCGGAAGGTCTGGCCCGCGATTGCATCACCGCATGCGCGGACAAGACCGACTACTATTCGCTCGCAACCCTGGCGGAGGCCTTTCTCCTCCTGAGGCAGACGGAGAAGACGACAGAAGCGCTGGCGAGGGCCGCGGACCTGGGGGCAGGCCGGGCCGAAATGGCAACCACGCGGCGGCAGTTGAAGAAGACCTGTGAGGTTCTCGGGATTGATGAAGATATCCTGGCGCCACTGGCGCGCGGTCCGATCGTCCGCTATCTCGGGCACATGCCCTGGCGGGATCTCGACAGGGGCGCCGAGGCCGTCCTGAAGCAGCGGATCGGGGAATTCCTAGCCGAAAAGCAGGTGGAGACGGCCTACGGTGCGCTTGCAGCCGGTGTCGATATTCTTGCGGCGGAAGCGATGATCGCCGCCGGTGTCGAGCTGCACGTCATTCTGCCGTTCGAGGTCGAGGAATTCCTTGCCGCATCGGTTCTGCCGTTCGGCGGAACCTGGCGGGAACGCTTCGATGCCTGCCTGGCGGCCGCCAAAAGCGTCTCGTTCGCCGCATCCGGCGGGCAGCCGGCCGACGGCGCCAGTTTCCGCTATTGCAGCGCCTATACAAGAGGCGTGGCGGCCCTGCAGGCGAAGGCGACCGACGCGGACCTGCATCAGCTCGCGGTCTGGAACGGGACGTCTGCCAGAAAGCCGGGCGGCACGCTGGACGACATTCTGGTCTGGCACGGTCTGTCCCGGCCGCAGACGATCCTTTCCACCCGAGGGGACCTTGTTCCGCCTGACGGCTTGCCGGACGTGCAACCCGTCTCCGGGGACGACGACCGCGAGATCCGGGCCGTCCTGTTCGCGGATTTTGCCGGTTTCAGCAAGCTGACCGAGGCAGAAATCGGGCCGTTTCTGTCCCACAGCCTGGCGGTGGTCGCCGATGTGGCGGTCCGGCACGAAGCCAGTATCCGTTGCCGCAATACCTGGGGCGACGGGATATTTCTCGTGATCGATACGGTGGAGGCGGCGGCGCGACTGGCCCAGGAGATCCTGGAGGCGCTGTCCGTTCCGGGTAAGGCGGAAACCGGGCGTCTGCCGATCCGGATCGGCCTTCACGTGGCGCCCATGGCCCGGATCGAGGATCCGCTTACAGGCAGGACCACCTATGTGGGCGCGGAAATCTCAAAGGCCTCCCGGATCGAGCCGATCGTGCCGGCAAACAGCATCTATGCGACCGAGGCCTGCGCGGGCGCGCTTGCCCTTTCCGGCGAGCGGACGGTGCAGAGCGAATACATGGGCATGGTGGAACTCGCCAAGTCGGCGGGTCTGATCCCGATCTTCCGCCTGAAGCCGCTTACACGCTGATCTTTCCCTGTTCCTTGCCGCGCTGCGCGGCCAAAGGTCATTCGATCGGATTCCCGCCTTCGGTATTTCTACCTTTTATGGTAAAAAATACAAATACAATTTAAAAGTTAAGGTGAGGAACTGATATGACCAAAATATTTTTCGCCAGCAACCGCGACGTCAAACACGAAACCTCGGCCACAGGCAACATATTCGGCGACCGGTTCAACGCGGACGGGCCGCAGTGCTTCCGCGTCGGTGCGGCGGACGTCAGTCGAAGCGGCGACGATCCGAAGGACGACGACAGCTGGAGTGTCGGCGAGACGCGGCTGTTTCCCGAGAAGCTGGACAGTCGTCCGCGGGATGGTGCCAAGCTCGGCTCCCAGAGGCTGTTCGACGAGATGCGCCAGCTCCTGAAGCAGCAGGAAACCGACGTCATCGCCTACATCCATGGCTTCGCCAATTCGTTCCAGAACTCCGTGCGCCGGGCGGCGGCCCTGCAGGAACTATACAGCACGCCCGAGCAGCCGGTGGTGGTGTTCCTGTTCTCCTGGCCTTCGAACGGCAAGGTGCAGCCGGCCTGGAACTATTTTTCCGACCGGGAAGACGCGGAAGCTTCCGGCCTCGCCATGGGCCGAGCCCTGATGCGGCTGGTGGAATTCCTGAAGGAAATGCGCCGGCAGGACCAAAAGACCATACTTGAAGCGCGCCGGGCGGGCGGGGTTCCCGATCGCGAGGCGCTGGTCCAGTGTACCCGGCGGCTTCATATCCTGGCTCATTCCATGGGCAACTGGGCGCTGCGTCATGCCCTGCGCAAATACGCCGAACTCAACGCGGGCAAGATCGACCGTGTGATCGATTGCACCTTCCTGATGGCGGCGGACGAGGACAATGACGCGATGCAGGAGCGCATGAAACTGGAGCGGCTGGACGAACTGGCCAACCGCATCTTCGTCTATCACGCCTCCAACGATGTCGCCCTGACGATCTCGGACACCACGAAAGGCCTGCCGGACCGGCTCGGCTCCGACGGGCCGAAGAACCTGGACCGGGTGGGCGAGCGCGTGTTCGCCATCGATTGCCACAAGATCAGCGAGACCGAATTCACCCAGGGCCGGCACCAGTATTACCGCCTGCGCGACGAGGCCATCCGCGATGTGCAGGCGACCCTTGCGGACCAGCCCCAGGACGGGCGCCCGGGACGGCAGGTTCTGCGGCCGGGGAGAAGCTGGCGGCTCTCGCCCGCGTGATTTTGCGGGCCGAAGGCGGTTGCTTTCGGGGATCCCGGAGTTGACGTCAGGCGCCCGTCTTCAAATTTCGGCTGCGCGCGCCTGCCGGAAGGATACAAGCCGTCCGGCGTTTTCGTCCCACAGGACGAGCTTCACGCATCTCAGGCTCTGCAAAAGGGTGATGCGGCCGACATCGCGCAGTTCGGGATGATCGCGCAGCACTTCCGGGAGGCGATAAAATGGAATTTTGGCCGCCAGGTGATGAATGTGATGGATGCCGATGTTACCGGTGATTCAGCGTAGCGGAAAGGGAAGGTCGTAATGCGAGCTGCCGTGGAGTGCGGCGTGCTGGAAGTCCCAGTCACCATCCCCGGACCAGTGCGTTTCCTCGAACTGATGCTGGATGTAGAACAGCCAGACCCCCGCGCTGGCCGCCATCCAGGTGATCGGAAGCTGCACCAGCAGAAACGGACCGATGCCGACAAGCCACATCATGAGCACGACCGGAAGGGCGATGCCGAGATTGGTGGCGAGGGTCGAGATCCAGGGCTGGGTGCCGGCGCGCATCAGGCCGAAAGGCAGCCGGTACTGGCAGACAAACAGCCAGGCGGGACCGAAGCCGAACAGGATCAGCGGATGGCGGTAGAGCCAGTAACGTATGCGACCCCACCAGGGCAGGGCGCGATATTCGCGTACCGTCAGCGTATCGACGTCGCCGACCCCGCGCCGGTCCAGATTACCGGCCGAGGCATGGTGAACCGCATGGGTGCGGCGCCAGTAGTCATAGGGCGTGAGGGTGAAGACGCCGATGATCCGGCCGATCCAGTCATTGAGGCTCCGCCGTTCGAAAAGGGTGCCGTGGCCGAAGTCGTGCTGCAGGATGAACAGGCGGACCAGAAAGCCGGCGGCGGGAATGGTGAATAGGAGCCCCCACCAGTGGTCGTGGACGATGGCAACGGCGGCCAGAGCCCACAGGGCGGCGAATGAGAGAACCGTTACGGCTATCTCGACCGTGCTTCTGAGAGGGCTCGGTTTCCGGTACCGTGCGAGGACCTGCACCCAGGAGCGTTCGCTTTCCGTCACCGCGGTGTGTGTGGCAGTCGATGTTTTCAAATCCATTCCATCTGTAATGGAGGCAATAGACTCCGCAGAGCCTGGCCTCAGTCCTCGGATGCGGCCGATTTTCCGTGGTTGTCGGCTTTGGGTCCGGTTTTTGCGGCTTCGGTTTCCCGCGCAAGCATGTCCAGGCGGGCTGCCTTGAGCCTTTGGGTCTTGGCGTTCCGGGCGTCAGCCTCTGTCTGCACAATTTCCTTGGCGACGCGTTTGGTGGTTTCGGCCCTGGCTTCCGCAGTCTGCCGGATTGACTGGAAGCGGATCTCCTTGGTCATGGCATTCTGTCCTTCCAAACCGATATAAGCAAAAAAGGCCGGGTTGGGACCCGGCCTTTCTGTTCACCTAGGTGAAATGTGCCTGGATAGTCCCGGTCTGGAACCGGGAACAGGCGTCAGACGAGCTGCAGGTTGTCGGCAGCCGACTTGCCCGAGCGCTTGTCCTGGACAACTTCGAAGCTCAGCTTCTGGCCTTCCGTGATCGGCGGAATGCCGGCGCGTTCGACAGCAGTCACATGGACGAAAACGTCCGCGCCGCCGTCGTCCGGCTGAATGAAGCCGAAGCCTTTGGTGGAATTGAAGAACTTCACGGTTCCGATGGTCATAACGATTTCCTTTCAATCGGTCATGATAGTTTGCACTCCCGCGTTTCGCGCGCGCGTGCGGTTAGGTCGACGTTGATAGGGAAGATCGTTTCGGGCGGCGTGAGCCGCTTTGTCACAAAGTTCGTCAAACAATATCGATGGGCGGTTATCTAGGTCAGGATCATGTTGGAAACAAGGCATTTTTGAAAAAGTTCGATTTATAGTTTGGAGAAACTTCTCCCGGAAAGAAAAACAGGTTTCCAGATGCAGGGTGCCAGGAAGACTTGGCCGCCGATACCGGTACACCAGGTCTTCCCGGTCTTGCCCTGCCTCCGGTTACGGATGCAGCTTCGCGCCTTCTTCAGTGTCGGGCCAGGAATTCATCGGCCTCGGCCGGATCGAGGCCCGGCCGGGAAAGGGGAAGGAGCGGGGCAATGCCAGCCCGAAGGACAGTGACCCGACTATCTGATGCCGGGGCCGGGAGCTTGGCCGCAAACATCAGGAGGTTGGATAATCAGGTCCCTATTCGAGGCAGCGTGCCCGCATTCCGGAACGGTCCGCTTCGTGTCGATCGGTCTGTTTCCCGGCTCCTTCCCACCTTTCGAAACGCAGCCTAGCATTTGCCCCATGCGCCGTGCTTCCCAAAAGGCGTTGGGAACATTTGGCAAATTGGTTGCCAAATGTTCCCGGATGTCCGTTCTTTCATCGACGGATCCCGTTCCCGGAGCTACGATCTCTGGCCAAGGTTGAGGAGGAAGTCGTGTTCGGACGGATGCATCTGCAGCACCAGGTCGTGCTTTGCATATGCCTGGTTCACCTGATCGCGTTGTCCCTGACGACGACATTTCTCGTGATCAACGCGCGGGATGCGGTCAGGGTGGAGGTCGAGTCGGGCGCGAAAAGCGCACGGGCGCTCGTGCTGGCAAGCCTCGGCTATGCCCTTCAGCAGGTCGCACCTTCCGAAGTTCTGCCGCGCCTTGCCGACACCCTGGTGGAACCGCGGCACGTCACTCTTTCCCTCGTCGACGCGCGCCGCGGTCTTCTGCCGCTGCGCGAAGTCGATGCGGCGGGGCCTGAGGATGCCGTTCCGGGCTGGTTCGTGCGGTTGGTGAAGCCCGGCTTCAGGGAAATACGGATCCCGGTCGCGTTAAACGGCACCCGCTACGGCTACGTCTCGATCACCCCGGCGCCCGGCGACGGGATTGCCGAGGTCTGGCACAATGTCGCCGGCATTTTCTGGATCGTCGCCGCAACGGCGGCGGTCTCGGCGGTCGTCCTGGTCTGGCTGGTCAACCGGTCGCTTCGGCCCCTCGACACCTTGCGCAGGGCACTCGCCCGGCTTCGGGAGGGAAAGCTTTCGACAAGGCTCGGCCGCAGCGCCGGCGCAGATCTTGTTCCCATATTCGAGGGCTTTGACGAGATGTCGGAGGCTCTGGAGAGCGCCGAGGCGGACCGGGCCCGGCTGAACCGCCGTATTGTCGAAGTCGGCGACGCCGAGCGGCGCACCATCGCCATGGAACTGCATGACGAGTTCGGACCCTGTCTATTCGGTCTGAAGGTCAAGGCATCCGCAATCGCCCGCGCCGCTGAAACGGCTGGAGACCCGGACCTTGGAGAGAATGCCGCGGCCATCCAGTCGATCGTCGCGCAGATCCAGGCCTCCAACAGTCGCCTGCTGACAACGCTCAGGCCGATGGCCATCGGCCAGTTGCCGCTCGTCGATGCGCTCCAGGATCTTTTTCAGGCGTTCCGCAAGACCCATCCGGATATCGACTGGCAGGTCGATCTGCCGCAAGCCTTGCCCGACACGCCGGAGATCGTCGACCTTACGGTCTACCGGTTTTTCCAGGAGGGGGTGACGAACGCCCTTCGCCACGGCCAGCCGGGCCGCATCGCCGCCTCCCTGTCGCAACAACAGGATGCGGATGCCGGTCCGGTCCTGCGTCTCGCCGTCGAAGACGATGGCGTGGGTATGAAAGAGGTCCTGACGGACAGCATGACCGGCAACCGGGGCGAGGGACGCGGCCTGGCTGCCATGCGCGACCGGATCGACGCCGTCGGCGGTCAATTGACCATCGGTTCGGCCGAAGGCGGAGGCACACGGCTGATTTCCAGCGTGCCTCTCCTGTCTCTGCCGGATAACGCCTTGGAGCTGCGGGCTGTCTCATGAAATCTGCACTCGTCATAGACGACCATCCGGTCACCCATCTGGGCTGCGGCCAGTTGCTGCGCGAGCTGGACTACGATCCGGTGCTGGAGGCGCTCACCGATCGGGACGCGCTCTCCCTCGCAGAGGTGTATCTGCCCGGCCTGATCGTTCTCGATCTCGGCATGCCCGGCCTCGGAGGCCTGAACCTTATCGAGCCCTTGCTGCGCCGGACGCCGACGGCCCGCATCCTGATCTTCTCGATGAACGAACAGGCCGCCTTCGTTTCCAAGGCGCTTGCCGCCGGTGCCTCCGGATATCTGAGCAAGAATTCGGGGCCGGACGATTTTCTCGACGCGGTCCGGACCCTGGAAGCGGGCAAGGCCTATCTTCCCCATGACATGGCCATGGCAGTGGCAACGGCGAAGATCGGCGGCCACGCCGACCCCCTGTCCACGCTGACGGAACGCGAGCACCAGGTCTTGCGCCTGCTCGGCGAGGGCCAGGATCTCCAGTCGATCGCTGACGCGCTGCGGGTCAGCTACAAGACGGCGGCCAACGCGTCCTCCGCGATCAAGAGAAAACTCGGCGCCAAGAGCACGACGGAACTGATCCGCTACGCCATTTCCGCGGGTGTGGTCAGTTAGTGCACCAGGCTCTACTCTTTTTGCATTCGAGCGCTTATTGGTACTCGTCCCGATGCCGGGCGAAGTCTTCCAGCAAGGACGGGAAATCCTCCGGGGGAGGGAAACCGTCAAAACTGTGTCTTGCCGGCGTTTCGACCCAGGAAAGTTTCTCGGAGGTCATGGTTTCCATGAAGGGTCTGGTCCACGCCGGATCTTCGAGCAGGGTGGGGCGCACGTTTATCAGGCCTTCGAGAGCGGGGATCCTCGTGAACATCCATGTCTTGCAGCTTGGGCAGAAGAAATGGTCCAGATCCGGGCCCTGCAGTCCGCGCTTCACCGGGTCTCCTGCGGTGATGGTGAACGCAGACTCAGGAAAAATCGCTGAAAGGGAATAGGCGCTGGACGTCATGCGCTGGCAGCCCCGGCAATGGCATGCCGCGGTGATGACCGGCGGTGCGGAAACCTCGAAACGGACGTCACCGCACCGACAGGTGCCTATAAGTGGGGGGTGCGGGCTGTTCATGGGACATACCTCATTTCGAGTTCCGGGGGATGAGTCGAAAGCACGACGCCACCTGTCTGCATTCCCCGGCACCAGAGATCAAGGAGCCTGTCGCAGACGTGTCTGCGATTCAACTTACGCCCCCGCGCCGCTCAGGTCGATCAGGGCATGGAGCATGAGGTTCGCGCCTTTTTCGATGTCGGGCCAGTCGCTGAATTCGCCGGGCGCGTGGCTGGGGGCGAAGATCATCGGACAGCCGGAAAAGACCGGTTTCCAGTTCGGAAGGTCGGAATGAATGGTACTGGGGCTCCCCCGGAATGTGCACGGCCAGCGACTTATGGATGTCCAAAGCTTTCGGCCATTCGGCGGACGATCGGGTCGAATTCCTCGCGGGCAGCCGTCGGATAGGTGATCTCGAACACGTGCACGGTTTCGGCAATTCTGTCCATGATGGCTTTTCGATAGAAAATGCCGCCGTCGCGGTATCCGGAGAGCACATAGTAGCTGTGGCCGACCTTGGAGTAGGTCACCTGATCGTAGTTGCCAAGCCTCCTGTCGCGCGCCATCAGGCCCCTGGCGTCGAGATTGTCGTAGTTGAACTGGCCGAAGACGAAGAATTGCGCATTTTTATCCGGAGCAGCAAAGGTTCGACCGTCGCCATTCTGCGGCGGCGGCAGGGCGCGGAAAAGACCCGAGGGGTACTCGATATGGGTGCCGAATCGATCGTTGACATATTGTTGCCAGGCCTCGATCGGTGCGGTTGTTGATTGGGACCCCGCCGGGGCTTCGGGCAAGGTTTCCGAAACGCCCGCAGTTGAGTTGGCGGGGAGCAACTCGATGGAGGACACCCAGGCTGTGGCGTCGCCCGAAAGATATTCCACCCGGATATGCAATGCGGTGACATCGGCCAGTATTTCGGCGATCGATGTGGTCCCCTTAAGGCGCCAACCCGGCATTAAGAACGATACCTCCTCCGTTTGCCAGTTCCTGCCGGGGACGGAGGGGAAGGCGATTGAGGCCGATTTGCCGTTGCTCTCGATGTGGATATCGCCGCGTCCGCCGAAGGAATAAGGGTCGACATAGGTGCCCGTTCCCGTGCGGACCGAAAGCCGAAGGCCGCCGATCGCGGACCAGTCCCCCAGCAGGGTGTCGGGCGCAACCATGTAACCATTGACCCCATCGCCAGCGCAGAAAGCTTCGAGTACACCCGTATCATCGGGACCGCCGGAGGGCTGCACCGAAAGGACCGCATGGTCTCCGGTCCATCCCTGTAATCCATCGGCGAAGCTGAAGCGGTGCGGCGCGGCGCCAACCACCGCATTTCCGTCTGGAGAGACGGCAGGAACGGAAGGCGATGCGTCTGCAGCGGTTCCCGGTACCGGTTTACCTGGAACCGGTTCGACGCGTTTGGCCGGATCAAAGCCTCCCTGCAAGTGGAGGCTGGCGATGAACCAGTTGTGCAGGGCCGCAAGATCGTCTTCGGACGCATCTGTGCCTTCCAGCGTGAAGATGAAGCGCTTCTTGTCTCCGCGCGCCCGTTCCGTCACGTTCTGAATGGAAAGGCGGTTGCCGGGAAAGACGTGGGAAATCCGTGTCACCGGCTCGTGGTCAATGATCACGTTGTCCACGCCCGTGATGTCGTCATAGCCAAGCAAAGGCTCGTCCGGGAACCACCAGAAGGCCAGGAGGGACCATTTGCCGTCCGGGCTTTCGAATATCTTGTTGTCAGGCTTGTCGTAGCTTGCCTTCCAGTCTTCCGGCAGCAAAAAGGTGACGCCTTCGACATCGATAGCCGATACCCGAACCGCCTGCGCGGGTGGGCCGGATTGCGTCTCCGGTTCAGGGGCAGGCCGGAACGCTTGCAACTGGGGCGTTGACCCTGCAGGCACCGTGGCGGGTGCGGCCTGCGCCTGCACCGGCGGTTTTTGCCCCGCAGATGCATCGCCGGATCCACACGACCCGAGCATTCCGGACGGATCGAATGTGATTGCCGCAATTGCGGCCTCGTAGTCCGGTCCATCAAAAAACTCTTGAGCGCCGGAAATCGCGATCCCGACCCGGTCGCCGTCCACGCAGTCGAGCAACCGGTAATAATCAGTGCGTCCACCGAGGAGGGCTGCCCCGACCTGAAAGTCCCGCGAATTGACCGGCCAGCTGTAGAAATCGGAAAATTGATTGAAGATTACGGCCTTCTTCGCCGCCGTGCCCGGCGGAATTTCGCTTTCGGCTCCCTGGGGTCCCGTCACCGCATGCCCCCGATAGAACGAGATGCGGCCGGAGTAGATCCTGGGCCAGAAGCTGATGGCATCGTCGGAACCGCCTTCATTTACGACCCAATCGTCGGGCATGTCGTAGTTGACGAGCCCGCCGAGTGCGGTGCCCTGAGTGGACGCTGGAGCCGTGGTAGCGGCGATCTGTACACCGGACAACAGTCGCTCGATTTCGGCCCGGCGGGGAGCAAGAGGAACATTGATTGCCATGCCATGCGCGACAAGATGCTCGTTGCCTTCGACCGGGTCTGCCGAAATCAGAACGATTGCCTCGGCGGTCGTGTTGCGATCCAGTTTGAAGGACATCTCCAGCCGTCGGAACGGGAGGCCGCCGATGAGCACCTGCCGGTCGGAGGCGATCTTCGCGTCTTTGGGAACCAGGCGTTTTTCCTGGTCCAGTGACAGGCCGAACATCATCCCGGCATGGGTTTTCATGTCACCATTGAAATAGAGTTTGGACCTGTCCCTGTCCTCCACCAGAGCCCAGTCGGGCGGTACATGGGCCGTCGCATTTGCCAGGCTGAAGGCGATCCAGTCAGATGGCACCGGGATGTTGGTGGCCGTTTCGGCTGCTCCGGAATCAACGTGGGAGGCTGAAAGCTCGGCAGGGGCCGTTTTTTCCCGAGGCGCATCGGCTGCTGCTGGAGGTGGCGCCGCCTCGCTATCGTCCGTGATCCCAAACGCATCATAGTCGGACCTGGTTTGCCCCAGGACGTTGGAACCTGCGTCCAGCAGCGGCAAGAGCAGGAAAGGGATTAGGATGCGTTTCATGGCTTGGTTCCGGCAGGGCTGGGCGTTCCGGGCAGGAGGCCGGCCGGAGCGCCGACAACACCTTTGCGGATGCTCTGTTTCAGAAGATTGGCGATCGTGCGGCCCTCGGCTCCGTCGATCTGGTAATACTGCATGTCGCCCGTGACGACGGAGGCAAATATCCCTGCCAGTTTCAGGCGAGCGGGCGCGTGACATGTCCGCTCCAGGGATGCCCCATCCGCAAGCTGTTTGGAGTCGGTGCGTCGGACGGTGCATTTCCCCTGTGCGACGGTCTCCTCCATGAGAAAGCCCATGGCGCAATCGTCAAAGCCGCTGATATCGTCGTAATAAGGTGCGCCGAAGGTCATGGCCGATCCGCTTGTCAGCCCCGGTGACGCTGTCGACCAACCCGCGGAGATGCCGAAACGGCCGAAGACCCAGCTTCCGTTGGGAAGAAGGGCGAAATCCACCGGCTGAGGCGCATGGGCAGGCGCATCGGCGACCTGCTGTTTGCGTGTTCCTTCGGGGGATTTCCTTGTCAGCAGACAGGAACCGGACTGTTCGGTCAGAGTATAGCGGGCAACCACCGGGGTTTGAGGCGTGCCGAAAAGGGCGATCAGGTGGTTGCCGGATACGGCAAGCCTGCGACTTTCCGATCCTTCGGAGGTCTCGATCCTGACCATTTCCGGATAGCCGGCCTTGCGGATGGCGAATTTGGTCACTTCTGCCCGGAACGTCCCATCGGCGCGGAGTTTGCCCGACCATTCGCCGCCGGCCGGCAGCGGCATCACCACGCGCGCGCCGGCAGGATAACCATATGCGGTGACCTCCAGCAGCATTTTCGCGTTAAGCCGCGGTTTGAGGTGGGCCTCGACCTCCCAGAGTTGAGCTTTAAGATTGCGCAGGAACAGGCGGTCCGCGACCCGGGGCATGACCTTTGTGGCCAGCATACGCTCCAGAAGCTTCTTGTGTTCCGCCATGACGATCTGCTTGACGAAGTCATGGTCCAGGCCCATCGATGAACCGCTGCAGTTTCCGTAACTGGGCAGGAGTTCGTCGGCGAAAGCGCGCGCCACATATTCGTTGAGCACGTTGTCGACATAGCCCGTGAACGGACTGGTCTCCTGTCCCGCGGCGGAACGTGCCGTCTCCTTTTTTTCTGCGGCGAGATAAAGTTTCCAGATTTCTGCGTCCCATTGCCCGACGCTTCGGGGATGTTCGCGGTACCAGGCCTGATAGTGACAAGTCCACACGTCAGTCGCGATTTCGGTCAGTCCCGATTGCCATTTTCGCAAAAGGACGTCTACGACAAAGATGGCTACGCCGCCGATCTGAACCGACCCCCAGCCCCATTTGGAGATGGCGAAGCTCATCCATGTTTTAATCCCGCCGGTCAGGGCGGCATCGTCCCGGCCCAACGCCGCATCATGCGCGACCTGGGCGAACCCGACCCCCAATCCGACAATGGCAAGGACTTCGTTGACGGACGAGATCTCGTCAAGCCAGAGCGCGTGTTCGGCAACCGTACCGATTGCGGACCTGATTCCCAGATGGTCGCCGAAGGTCTGGGCGCCAAGCTCTGCTGCAGCCCTGCGTTCCGCATCGAGGTTCTTTTTCAGAAGTGCCTCGCCCAATGCGTTGATCGCATCATCGGATAGACGATAGTTGGTAGCATCCGGCAAGATCTCGAAACGGACGATATGTTCTGCGGGCCCACGCCCTTCCGTGACCGGAATGAACAGCGCTTCGACGGCGGCCTTGTTTTCCGCTGTTTGGGCCAGTGCTGTAGGGATCGGCGTGAATGGCGACAAGTCAACTGGCGCGCATGCCAGCATGACCGCTCCGGTAGCGCCGAACAGGAAAAATCGCCACATGGAAATCTGACTTGACCTCTCGCCTCATTATCGCGAGATGAAAATTAGGACCCGATCAGACGTAAGAAATTGAGCCAGATCAACCGCCCGGAAATTCACCCCGCGCTTATGCGGCGCGGCGTCATATATGCTCTTCTCACGCCCCCGCGCCGCTCAGGTCGATCAGGGCGTGGAGCATGAGGTTCGCGCCTTTTTCGATGTCGGGCCAGGCGCTGAATTCTCCGGGCGCGTGGCTGATGCCGCCGCGGCTGGGAACGAAGATCAGGCCCGAGGGGCACAGCGCCTGCATGGTCTGGGCATCGTGGCCGGCGCCCGACGGCATGCGGCGGGCGGGGAGGCCTGCGTTTGCAGCGAGCGTCTCGAGCCGGTCGGCCAGATCCGGGTCGAGCGGCACGGGCGGCAGCCAGCTTCGTTCGATCGTCTGCAGCGCCAGTCCGTGCCTGGTAGCGATCCTGAGGGCATTTTCCTCGAACCGCTTGCGCAGGGCGCGCATGACGGTCTCTGACGTGTCGCGCAGGATCACCGAGAACAGGGCGGTGCCCGGGATCGTATGCGGCTGGTTGGGGGACAGGGTGACATGGCCGATGGTGACCCGGCTCTGGTCGGTACCGTCTTCGCCGATGAGGGCAGGGATCGTCTGCGCCAGTTCGCTCAGCCCGGCGAAGGCGTCGGCGCGCAGGTGCATCGGGGTCGTGCCCGAATGATTGGCGACGCCCCTCAAGGTCATTTCCAGATAGCAGACCCCGGAGACCCGGTCGGCGATGCCGATGGGGAGCCCTTCGCTTTCCAGGACAGGGCCCTGTTCGATATGCAGTTCGAGGAAGGCCGTGACGCTTTCACCCCTCCTTGCCGCGCCGAGGATTCCATAGGGGTCAAAGCCCTGGGCGGTCATGACGTTGGCGAGCCGGTGGCCGGAGGCGTCGGCGGCGGTGTCGATCCAGTTTCGGGTCAGTGCGCCGGTAATGGCCTGGGAGCCGAGCATGCCGCCGAAGCGGCCTTCTTCTTCGGACGTCGCAGCGACTTCAATCGCGGTTGCCGGTTCCAGGCCGGCGTCCTTCATGGTGCGCACGCATTCCAGCGCCACGCAGGCGCCGAGAGCCCCGTCGAAGGCGCCGCCGTCGGCGACCGTGTCGAGATGGGAGCCGGCCATGATGCTGGGGCCGTCGTCAGGACCGTAACGGCCGAAAACGTTGAGCGCGCCGTCGCTCCACACGGCCAGGCCGTCGTCACGCATCTGCCCGGCGAACCAGGACCGGCAGTCGATGTCCGCTCTGGAAAAGCCGAGCCGGTTATAGCCGCCCGTTTCCGGATCGAAACCGAAGCGGTTCACGCCGTCCAGAAGAGATTTGAGGCGGTCAAGGTTGATGCTGGCATTCAGCCGCTGCATCCGGATTTCTCCCTAGATCAACCCGCTTACATGCGCTCGCATGAAAGCGGAATAGTTGATCGGTTTTAATATGTTAGAGCATCCTGTCTGCGTTTGTTCGAACGCAGGATGCTCTAATTTTCAGCCATTAAGGCCTTATTTGCCGCTAGAGTCGCAACCCCTTGGTGAAAATTAATATGAAATAATTATTGTGATCTGACAATTAATCATGATTAATATTCCTGCAGAACACAACGAGGGGAATGGTCATGAAAAAGTTCCTAGCCGCGGCATTCGCCTCGGCCTTTATCGCGTTTTCGCCGACGGTGCAGGCGCAGACACCACCGAATGTCCTGGTCGTCGGCCAGATCGCGGAGCCGAAATCGCTGGACCCGCAGGCGGTCACGGCGGTCAATGATTTCCGCATCCTGATGAACATTTATGACGGGCTTGTGCGCTACAAGGACGGCACGCTGGAAGTGGAGCCGGCGCTTGCCAAGAGCTGGACGATTTCCGATGACGGCAAGACCTATACGTTCAAGCTCAGGGAAAGGGTGACCTTCCACGACGGCACGCCGTTCAACGCGGAAGCGGTCAAGTTCGATTTCGAGCGCATGCTCGACGAGGAACACCCCTATCACGATACCGGCCCGTTCCCGCTGGCCTTCTTCTTCTCCCAGGTGGATTCGGTTACGGCTGACGATGACTACACGGTCACCTTCCAGTTGAAGGCGCCTTATGCGCCGTTCCTGTCCAATCTCGCCTATCCGACCGGCCTGATTGTCTCGCCCGAAGCGGTCAAGAAATACGGCAAGGACTTCGGCCGTAATCCGTCGGGAACCGGGGCCTACAAGTTCGGCGGGTGGACTGCCAACGAAAAGGTGGTCGTGACCCGCAACGAGGACTACTGGGACGGCGCGCCGGATCTGGAGGCGGTGATCTTCCGCCCGATCACCGACGCCAACACCCGGATCGCCGAAATGCTCTCCGGCGGACTGGACATCATGGTCGAGGTGCCGCCGGACAGCCTGCAACAGTTCAAGTCCGATCCGGTCTTCAACGTGCAGGAACAGGCCGGGCCCCATGTCTGGTTCCTGATCCTGAATGCCAAGGAAGCCCCGTTCGACAACAAGCTGGCCCGTCAGGCCGCCAATTACGCGATCCACAAGAAAGCGCTGGTCGAGAACGTTCTGCAGGGCACGGCCGATGTGGCCGCCGGTCCGACCCCGCCGGCCTTCGCCTGGGCTTATGACGAGAGCCTGCAGCCCTATCCTTACGACCCGGCAAAGGCCAAGGCGCTTTTGAAGGAGGCCGGCTACAACGGCGAGGAAATCACCTTCTATGTGACACAGGGCGGCTCGGGCATGCTCGATCCGGTCGCCATGGGCACGGCCATCCAGGCGGACCTGGAAGCCGTCGGCATGAAGGTGAAGATCGAGACCTACGAGTGGAACACGTTCCTGGGCAAGGTGAACCCGGGCCTGGAAGGCAAGGCCGCCATGGCGGAAATGGCCTGGATGACCAACGATCCGGACACTCTGCCTTTCTTGGCGCTGCGCACCGGAGCCTTCCCGGACAAGGGCGGCTTCAACTCCGGCTACTACTCCAACCCCAAGGTGGACGAGCTTTTGGAAAAGGCCCGCCAGGTCACCGATCAGGGCGAACGGGCGAAGCTCTACAAACAGATGCAGCAGATCGTCCACGACGACGCGCCCTGGGTGTTCGTCGCCAACTGGAAGCAGAACGCGGTCACCAAGGCCTCCGTGGAGAACTTCAAGCTGCAGCCGTCCTTCTTCCTGATGCTGCAGCACGTGAAAAAGCCGATGTGAACTGCGAGTTCGACCCGGCGGGTTCAGGCCTGCCGGGTTGATTTGTAAAGAGGGGTGTGAACTTTCAGGGCTGCTGGCTGGAATATGCAGTGAGACCAAGCGGCATACTCCCGTCTCCCCCCTTGAGGGGGAGATGTCCATCTCCCCCTCAAGGGGGGAGAGGGGAGCAAGGGGCGAGGATTTCTGAATTTTCGGACTGTCTCGCCGAATTCAACTGTCTTGCGCAAGTGAGGGGGAACAAGCATTGGCTTTTTACATCGCCAGGAGGCTCTTGGCCGCGATACCGGTGCTGTTCGGGCTGACCGTAATCGTCTTCCTGATCATGGCGATGATCCCCGGCGATCCGGCGACCGCCATTCTGGGCTCTTACGCTACGCCGGAAAACGTCGCCAAGCTCAATCAGCAGCTCGGCCTCGACAAGAGCCTGTTCCAGCAATACCTCATCTGGATCGGCAATCTCTTTCACGGCGATCTCGGCCGCTCCTACACCCTGAACCGGCCGGTGCTGGACGAGGTGCTGGAACGGTTTTCCGCCACGCTGATCCTGGCGGGCACGTCTCTTGTCCTGTGCTCCATCTTCGGCCTGCTGGCCGGCATCGTCTCCGCCGTGCGCCAATACGGCTGGGCGGACAAGATCATCACCTTTCTCGTCCTGATCGGCATCTCGACCCCGTCCTTCTGGCTGGGCCTGCTTCTGATCCTGGCCTTCGCGGTCAAGCTGCGCCTGTTCCCGGCGTCGGGCATGTTCGCCATCTACGGCGGCGGGGATCTTCCCGATCTTCTGCATCACCTGGCCCTGCCGGCGCTGACGCTTTCGGTGGTGGCCACCGGTGTGATCGCCCGCCTGACCCGGACCGCCATGCTGGAGGTGCTGCGCCAGGACTATATCCGCACCGCGCGGGCCAAGGGACTTTCGGAGCGCAAGGTGATCTACAAGCACGCGTTCAAGGCAGCCCTTGTCAGCGTCGTGCCGGTAATCGGCATCCAGGCCGGTTTCGTCATCGGCGGGGCGGTCTATATCGAGACCGTGTTCCAGTGGCCGGGGATCGGTTCCATGCTGGTGACCGCCATTTCCACCCGCGACCTGTTGCTGGTGCAGGGGGGCGTTCTGGTCGTGGCGGCGGCCTATGTGCTGTTCAACCTGGTGGCCGACGTGGTCCAGACCATGCTCGACCCGAGGCTGCGCTGATGACGGATACGGCTGTAAACACCAAGGCAAAGCCGGCGCCGAAATCCGCCCGTCCGGGCACGGTGGCGCTGCTTCTCAACAATTCGCTCGCGACCGGCGGGCTGATCGTGCTGGCCGTGATCTGCCTCATCGCTCTTGCAACGCCCCTGCTGCCGCTTCCAGATCCGGATGCGACCGCGCCGGCCGACCGGCTGCTGCCGGTCTTCAGTGAGGGCCATCTGCTCGGCACCGATCATCTCGGCCGGGACCTCTTATCCCGGCTCCTATGGGGCACGCGGGTATCGCTCGCCGTCGGGGTGTCGGCGACGCTGATCGCTGCCTTTTTCGGCTCGCTGTTCGGGCTTGTCGCCGGCTATGCGGGCGGGCGCACGGACACGGTCATCATGCGCGGCATCGACATGGTGATGGCCTTTCCCTACATCCTGCTGGCGCTCGCCATCGTCGCGGTGCTGGGGCCGGGGCTTTTGAATGCGCTCTACGCCATCGCGCTGGTCAACATTCCCTTCTTCGCCCGCAACATCCGCGGCATCACCTACGGTCTCGCCCGGCGCGAGTTCGTCGACGCGGCGCGGCTCTCCGGCAAGTCGCCGGTGCAGATCCTGTTCATCGAAATCCTTCCCAACGTGTTGCCGGTGATCGTGATCACCATGTCGACCACGGTCGGCTGGATGATCCTCGAAACGGCGGGCCTGTCGTTCCTGGGGCTAGGCGCGCAGCCGCCCCAGGCGGACCTGGGCTCCATGCTGGGCGAGGGTCGCAAGATCCTGTTCACAGCACCCCACGTGTCGATCATTCCGGGGCTGATGATCTTTGCGCTGGTGATGAGCATCAACCTGTTCGGCGACGGCGTGCGCGATGTGCTCGACCCGCGCCTGCGCGCAGGATCGCTGAGCCGGCCGGTGGCGCGCACCGCGGTCGCGCGCGGCGGTTCCGACATTCCGCCGCCCTCGGCAACGCCCGGCGTCCTGGACCTGAGGGGACTGCGCACGGAATTCAGGATCGGCGGCTCGGTCTACAAGGCCGTTGGCGGGGTGGATCTCCATGTGAGGCAAGGCGAGTGTCTCGGCGTCGTCGGCGAATCCGGCTCCGGCAAGTCGGTCACGGCCATGTCGGTCATGGGGCTGGTGCCGACCCCGCCGGGGAGGATCGCGGGTGGCGCGGCCTATCTGGAGGGCGAGGATCTGTTCGCGGCCAGCGACGGCCGTATCCGCCATCTGCGCGGCGGGTCGGTGGCCTATGTGTTCCAGGATCCGCTGTCGACCCTGCATCCGCTTTTTACCGTCGGCGATCAGCTGAAGGAGGCGATCCGGGCGCATCAGCCGCTTTCCAATGCGCAGCTGAAGGAAAAGGCGCTGGAGCTCTTGTCGCTGGTGCGTATTCCGAACCCGAAGGAGCGGCTGTCGGCCTATCCGCACGAACTCTCCGGCGGCATGCGCCAGCGGGTCTGTATCGCCATGGCACTTGCCAATGACGCGAAGCTCCTGATTGCCGACGAGCCGACCACGGCGCTGGATGTCACCGTGCAGGCGCAGGTCCTGACCCTGATGAACGGCCTGCGCCGGGAGCGCAACGCGGCGATCCTGTTCATCACCCATGATTTCGGCGTCGTCTCCGCGCTCTGCGACCGGGTAGCGGTGATGTATGCCGGGCGGATCGTCGAGACCGGCACGACCAGGGAGATCCTGGAAAACCCGCAGCATCCCTATACGGCCAAGCTGATCGAATGCGTGCCGGTTCTGGGCGAACCGGAGCGGCGGCTCGACGCCATCGAGGGCCGCCCGCCGGTGGTCAACAACCTGCCCGACGGGTGTGCCTTTGCCGACCGCTGCCCCCGTGTCCGGCCCGATTGCCGGTCCGGCGAGCTGGAGCTCAAACTGTCCTCACCGGAGCGCGGCGTGCGTTGCCTCTATCCGCTGGGCGAGGGAGGCACGGCATGAACGAGGCGAGTGTGAGACAGACAGGCAGCGAGACCCTGCTCGCGATTTCCGACGTGGAACGGATCTTCGGCGGCGCGCGCAAGCTCGTCGGCGGCCGCACGCCCGCCGTTCATGCGGTACAGGGGCTGAGCCTGGACGTGAAGCAGGGCGAAACCCTTGGCGTCGTCGGGGAATCCGGCTGCGGCAAGTCCACGCTCGCCCGGCTGGTGGTCGGGCTCGACCTGCCGACGTCGGGCAAGATCACCTTCGGCGGCGAGGATCTGGCGGAGCTTGCACGGAGGGACCGGCGGGCGCTTGCGCGCAAGGTCCAGTACGTGTTCCAGGACCCGGTCGCCTCGCTCAATCCGCGCAAGACCATCCGCACCATCCTGGAAGCCCCCTTGCGGCACCTGACCAACCTGAATGCGGCGGGCCGGGAACGGCGGCTGAAGGAACTGCTGGACGCGGTGAACCTGGCGCCGGAGTTTCTGGAGCGCTACCCGCACGAGTTTTCCGGCGGGCAGGCGCAGCGGATCGGCATTGCCCGGGCGCTCGCCGCCGGTCCCGAGCTGATCGTGCTCGATGAGCCGGTGTCCGCGCTGGACGTGTCGGTGCAGGCGCAGGTTCTGAACCTGCTAGACGACCTGAAGGACCGGTTCGGCCTGACCTATATCTTCATCAGCCATGATCTTTCCGTTGTGGAGAGCGTCAGCGACCGGGTGGCGGTGATGTATTTCGGGCGCATGGCGGAACTGGGGCCCGCGCGGCAGGTGTTCCGCGCGCCGCTCCACCCCTATACGGAGCTTCTGATGCGCTCCGCGCCCGCGCCGGGTCGTCACCAGCTTCTGGCCGAGGATGCCTCCGCCGAACTGCCCGACCCCTACAATCCGCCGCCCGGATGTGCCTTTGCCGCCCGCTGCCCGAACCGGACCCCGCTCTGCCGGGAGGTTCAGCCGGCCCCGGATGAGGCGAAAGGCGCGGGACCGGACCATATTGCGGCTTGCCATCATCCACTCACGCGGGCATAGGCGAGTGAGGGAATGGACTTGCGGATGAGCCGGCGAATGAAACTTCAAAAGGGCGATACGGATCCGAAGACGCCCCGGCGTCTGCGCCGGACCGACTTGGTTGCCCAGCAGATCCGGGAGCAGATCGTCGATGCGGGCCTGAAGCCCGGGGACCGGGTGCCCAACGACTGGCTGTCGCCGGAAACCGTGAAAGTGTCGCGCGGCACCCTGCGCGAGGCGCTTAAGGTGCTGGAATACCAGGGGCTGATTTCCACAAAGAGCGGCCCCGGCGGCGGGGTGTTCGTCGCTTCCGTCGAACCCGGCGAGGCGATCCGCCTGCTCGACAACCTGTTCCTGTTCGACCCGCCGTCGATTGCCGACATCTACACCCTGCGCAAGCAGCTGGAGCCGGAACTGGCGGCCTCCGTGGCCGGTCATCTCTCGGACGCATCGTTCCAGGCGCTGCAGGGCTGTATCCGGCTCTACGAGGACGAGCCGAAGACGGCGGAGGAGGAATATGCCCAGCGTCTGGCGGAACTTGATTTCCACGAGGAACTGGCGCGCCAGTGCCCGAACCCGATCCTGGCCTTCACCTGTTCCTTTCTGCTGAGCCTGCTGCGCGACATGACCGTCTGCCGGCAGATCTACAAGGAGCCCAATCCCGCCTTGCGCGAGACCGGTCTGCACTACCAGGTGCGCCTGCTTCGGGCGATGAAGGCGGGCGATGCGGAACTCTGCCGCATGATCATGCGCGGCCACATGATGGAAGCGGAAAAATACATGATGGAGCGTGCCGCCATGCGCGCGCCCGGCGCGCGGGCCGAGCCGGTCGCCGACAAAGGCTGAACCGACCTCCCGCGTCCTTGTACGCAATCTTTCGTACCTATCTGTCGTTGCACGGGTTTCCGTTACGTGATGTTGTGATTGCGGAGGGTCGGACAAACGTCCGTGCCTCGCTTCACGGTGATCGTTTCGGGCGCGGCCGCCGCCCTAGAGGATCCCCTGCAAGGGAGGCAATCACATGAAACGTTCCGTCTGGCTCGCCATCGCGGGCCTTGTCGCGTTCAGCGCTGGCGCCAAAGCCGCCGATCTGCCCTCGAATGACGAGATCAAGTCCATCGCGGAAGAGGCCGTGGTTTACGGCCTGCCGATGGTGATGGATTACGGGATCATGTACGAATACGCCGTCGCCAGGGGCGGGAGCCAGTACAAGGCGCCATTCAACCAGCTCTACAATGACGCGCAGGTCTTCACCCCCGAGGACACCAGCGTTCCGACGCCGAACAGCGACACGCCCTATTCGATGATCTGGATGGACCTCAGGGCCGAACCGATGGTGCTGTGCGTGCCGGAGATCGAGAAGGACCGCTACTACTCGATCATGCTGAACTCGCAATACACCTTCAACTTCGGCTACATCGGCAGCCGCGCCACGGGCAACGGCGCCGGGTGCTACGCGGTGGCGGGGCCCGGCTGGTCGGGCGACACGCCCAGGGGGATCGAGAAGGTCTTCGTTTCCGAAACCGAGTTCGCGCTTGCCGTCTATCGCACCCAGCTGATCGGTCCGGGCGACATCGACAACGTCAAGGCGATCCAGGCGAAATACCAGGCGAAGCCGCTCTCGGAATTCCTCGGCACGCCCGCGCCGGCGGCAGCGCCCGCCGTTGACTGGCCGAAGATCGACAAGGCGGCGGGACGGGCGAACCCCTTCGGCTACCTGGCCTTCATCCTGCAATTCTGCCCGGACAGCGGCCCGGCCGCGGTCGAAAAACCGCTGCGCGCGCGGTTCGCCTCCATCGGCATCGTTCCGGGCCAGCTGTTTTCGACCGAAGGCTGGAGCGACGATCAGAAGGCCGCCCTTGTGGAGGGCATGAAGGCCGGAAAGGCCGCCGTCGAGGACAAAGTGAAGGGCATTGGCGAATCCGTAAACAGCTGGCGCATCAGCAAGGGCCTGTTCGGCACCCGCGACATGCTGAAGGGCGACTACGCCCTGCGTGCGGCGGCCGCCGTCGCCGGTATCCTGGGCAACGATTCCGACGAGGCGCTTTACCCCATGACCCGTTGGGACGGCTCCGGCCAGCTCCTGGAGGGCAGCAACAGCTACGTGCTGACCTTTCCCGCCGACGGCCTGCCGCCGGTCAACGCCTTCTGGTCCGTCACCATGTATGACGGCAAGGACCAGCTCCTGGTGGAGAACCCGATCAACCGTTACCTGATCAATTCGCCGATGCTGCCGGATCTGCAGAAGAACGCGGACGGCTCGCTGTCGCTTTATATCCAGCACGCGGAACCGACCGACCCGAAGGCAAAGGCGAACTGGCTGCCGGCCCCGGAAGGCGAGATCTACCTGGTCATGCGCCTTTACTGGCCGAAAGCGTCCGGGCTCGACGGCAGCTGGAAGCCGCCGGCGATCGCAAAAGCCGAATAGAGGCCGACGCCCGAAAAAGACCGTCACCGGGAAGCGAAGGCTCCTGACAGAAGGCTGTCAGGAGGGGTGTGGGAATGTGTCCTTCTACGATCGCATCTCCTGCGGTCAAGGCAGAAGGACACCCCCGATGAAATTCGCTTCCACCCGCCTGATCGCAGGCGACATCAAGGCCGTGGTCGGCTTCTACGAACTGGTGACAGGGCAGGCGGCCGACTGGCTCGCGCCACAGTTCGCCGAAATCGTCACCCCCTCAGCCGCTCTTGCCGTCGGCAGCGCCGACACCGTGGCGCTGTTCCAGGAAGGCAGCGCGGAACCGGCCGCCAACCGCAGCGCGATCCTGGAATTCATGGTCGATGACGTGGATGCGGAATTCGAGCGGATCAAGGACAGCGCCGAGGTGGTGCATGCGCCCAAGAACCTGCCCTGGGGCAACCGCTCCGCCCAGTTCCGCGACCCGGAAGGCACCATCGTGGCGCTCTATACGCCGGTCACGAATGCGGCGAAGGCGCGGTTTGCGGGTCGGTGAGGGGGGCTTGCGCCAAAGACCTCAGAACTTTTCCACCCAGGGGCGGACCGCCAATTCCTCCGTCCAGGCCGAGCGGTCCTGGTTGATCAGGGCCAGATACGTCTCGGCGATGGCGTCCGGGTCGAGCATGGAGTCCGGCCGGTCGGCGGGTTCCACGCGGCCGGGGTTGCGGATGCCGCCGTCGATGTTGATCCAGGCGACGTGGATGCCCTGCGGGTGCAGCTCGCGCGCCATGGACTGGGCAAGGCCGCGCTGGGCGAACTTGCCCATGGCAAACGGCGCCGATTGCGGAAAGCCCTTCACGCCGGCCGAGGCGCCGGTGAACAGGATCGTGCCCCTGACGCCGTTTTCCGGCTCCTGCGCCAGCATGGCGCGGGCCGCCGCCTGGCCCACCAGAAACGCGCCGAAGGCGGTCACCTCCAGCGCATGGCGCACGCCCTCCCGGTCCAGCCCGGTGAGGGGCCCGCGTTCGCGCGCCGACGGATTGTAGACGGCCACCCGCAACGGGCCTTCAAGGCCGGCAAACAGGACATCGACCTCCTCCGGGTTCGACGCGTCGCAGGGAATGCAGAGGGCATCGGTCTCGGCGGCGAGGTCGGCGATCTTGGCCGTATCCCGCGCCGCCAGAACCACGCGATAGCCTTCCCGGTGCAGCCTGCGGGCAAGGGACGCCGACAGGCCGGAACCGGCTCCGACAACAAGGGCCTGGGGGAGGGCTGATGGCGATGTCACGGGGATGTCTCCTGCGTGGATTTGGCTTGCTCCAGTCTGCGCGCGAAAGGGAGGCGGTTACAAGGGGGCATCGGTCTGGGTTGCGGGCGAGAGACCGGGTGAATTCTTCATCCCGTCATCCTGATGACAGGGCCCGGACTTCGCCGTGCAATGACACGGGCGAAATGGCACAGCTTGCCCACACACACTGCGTCATCAAACGGCGAAGCCCGGGTGATCCAATCCGCGCTTGCAACATCCTTGGGCGGAGGAAAGGCGCACTGGCCGTACCCTTGGGACCCGGGCCTCGCCAGTCGCGTCACGCGAGTGTCCTTCGCTGACTTCAGCCTCAGGTTATGGTATCTTTCACGTTTTCCATCCGCCCGGGGAGGGGATGGCCGCAGCACGGTGCCGGCGGAACAGATTGGCTTATCTGTTGAAAGGAGAACCGGAATGGCGACGCGCAGAACGAAATCCGACCGTCTCTCGGAACTCGAGGACCGGATCGAGGAGCTTGAGGAACGCTTCGGTTTGGCCGGAGACTATGGCCAGGCCCCTGATATACAAGACGACAGCGAAGACCGGCTTCAGGTCTGTGCGCTGCCGGTCCTGCCGAAGCGGCAGTTCGAAGAGGGTATCTCGCCCGACCGGGAAGAGGCGATATTGTCGACCGGCGACAAATGGGTCAACGGCACGAACATCCACTATTACCTTTATCCCGACGGCCGCTTCGGCGGGCGACGGGCCGAGCAGGACGTGGTCCGCCAGGCCTTCCAGGTGTGGAAGGATATCGGCATCGGCCTGATCTTCACCGAGGTCACCGACATTGCGGATGCGGAACTGCGCGTCGGCTTCCTGCGCAACAACGGGTCCTGGTCCTATATCGGCACGGTGGCGCTGCAGATCGGCCAGTCGGAACGCACCATGAATTTCGGCTGGGACATCACCCAGTCCGGGCCGAACGGGCTCGACACCGCGATCCACGAAATCGGCCATGCGCTGGGCCTGAAGCATGAGCACCAGAACCCGAACGCCGGCATCGTCTGGAACCGGCAGGCGGTCTACGACTACTTCGCCCGCACCCAGAACCCGCCCTGGGACGAGGCGAAGACCGACGCCAACATCCTGAACACGCTCGATCCGACCACGGTGGACGGCACCAACTGGGATCCGGATTCCATCATGCACTACGCCTTTGCGGCCGGGTTGATCGACCAGCCTCAGCGGTTCCGTAACGGGCTCCGGCCGGCGCCGGGGCTCGCGGACAAAGACAAGGACGTGGTCCGGCGCTTCTATCCGCCGATCAGCGTGTCGGAGGTGCTGCCGCAGCTGAAACCCTACGAATCCGAACGGCTCGCACTACAGCCCGGCGAGCAGAAGAATTTCTCCGTGATCCCCGACCACTCGCGCGACTACACCTTCTCCACCTTCGGCCGGTCGGACACGGTGATGGTGCTGTTTGAGGACATCGACGGCGACAGCGTCTACGTGAAGGGCGACGACGACAGCGGCTTCGACCGCAACGCCCGCTTCGCCGTCCGCCTGATCAAGGGCCGCAAATACAAGCTCCGCATCCGGCTTTATTACAGCTGGGCGGAAGGCGATACGGTGGTGATGATGTGGTGAGGGGGCCTCTACCGCTTCGTCCTGATGACAGGCGAGTGGATTGCCCGGGCTTCGCCGGGCAATGACGCTTGGGGGGGCGATGTGGGGAAATGGCACGGCCTGTCCACATTTGCCGCGTCATCACGCGGCGAAGTCCGGGTGATCCAATCCACCTCGCGATGCCTCCGGTTGGCGGAAAAGGGCACGGCCAAATATCACCTCTCCCATGGGGAGAGGTCGGGGCGAAGCCCCGGGTGAGGGGGTAAACGCCTCCGTATCCTGCAGGTTTTGTAACCCACCCCAGCCCTCTCCCCATGGGAGAGGGAACAGGCCCTGCTAAGCGGCACAGCCCATGCGCTACGTTGTCCGGAGGGGGGGGCGACGTCCAGAGACCTATTCTAGCAACGGGCCGACCTAATCCGCTCGTCGCCAAATCATTGTCTCAAGGTCCAACAAATATGTCTCTTCATTATCGTGAAAGCCAAGTTCCGTTTTTCCGCCTGTCACAATGATGACGTGACCGTCCAAAGTGGCTCGGTGTTTATAGACCCAGCCCGGACCGTCGCCGGTCGTCTCGACTGATTGGATGGAAAAATTCGCCAGATCGAGCCGTAGAACCGGTGTCAGATCTTTCTGTCTTCTTTCCGGATAACCAAATGCACCGATCAGAAGAATATGGTCCCCCACCAGTGTTGCGGTGTGAAAATCTGTCGGCGGAAAAACGTCTTCTGGATAAATGAAATGGTCGACGCCGCCTTTGCCGTCCAGCACGGTGACATCGGCATAGATGCAGAAATCCGGGTCGTAATCATCCTCATATTCCCCGCCGATCAGAACCAGTCGGCCGTCGGGGAGTGGAGTAACGCTGCGCCCCATGCGGCTGAAGGTCCAGATCGGTTTGGAACGGTCTTCGTCGCGAGCTATTTCTTTTGGCGCGGTATAATGACCGGTCCGCAGCTGTTCATACCAGAAAGGCGGGAGAAATCTCTCGGGATTGGCGCGCCCGGCCCGCGCACTGCGATGCGAGTCAAAATCCTCCTGGTCCAACGCGACGGCCGGAAGGAAAGAAAGCGGTACCCCCTCAGGGTTTGTTTCGTATTTGAAGCGAGCAGGGTGAACCCCGTAGCGTACGAAAAGCGAGCGCATCTCATGGGAACTGGCACGTTCTGCCGCCGTGGACTCCTTGTCGTGCGGCCCCAATGGATCGGCGCCGGCTGCGAGCAGAACTTCAGCGGTCGCTGTGTCGTCGTCCCATGCGGCAATTTCAAGCGCGCTGCAACCGTAATGGGTTATTGCATTCGGATCGAAGCCTTGTTCCAAAAGCCAGGCAACAACGTTCGAAGCGCGTGCATGCACGGCAGCAATGACTGCCTCTTGTGCTTTTTCCCGACCGGCTTCCGAAACCGAGACAAATGCTATTGCCGCATTCAAATTGCCGACTCGGCAGGCAAAACGAAACGCGGCTGATGGACATATCTTGAGCGAAGCCGGTGTCTCACCGAGGGCAATTGTGATTTGATCCTCGGACCAATCTATCTTGGCGCCCGCCCTTATCAGGAGGCGCATCGCCTCGAATTTTCCTTGGCTGAAGCATATTGATACGGCCGTCCGATCCGATTTGTGAAGGGCTGCGTCCGGGTCTTCGCCGGCTTCCAGATGCATCCGAATTGCATCGCATAGCGCATCGTCTGCCAGAGCAAGCGCGTCCCGGACAATTGGCGGGAAGTCTTCAATGTGTACGCGGTTGCGAGGGGGGCGGGTTACGCCATGCTGTTGCAGCGCCGCTTGCACGGCGCGCTCCTCTGCCTCAAAACAGGCAAGCAGTTCTGTGTTGTTCACGGAGATTCGCCCTCAAAAGGGCGCTGGTTGTTTAGAAACAGGTTACGAATAGCTGTTCTTGGCTGATCCGGTCAAGGGTTCTGCCAATTGCTTCGATATACGTCCTTCACCCGTTCCCCCGTCGCAACCCGTCCACCAGCCGGGTAACCGACGTTCGCCCGCCTGCGGTGCGCGGGAGAGCAGGGCGGTGGTGGCGGCGGCAATCCGGCGGCGCGTGTCACCCCGTTGGCAGGCTTGTGGACCTATCTTCTTATCCGGTCGTCAATGATCGGTGCGCCCGTTCGCCAGAAGGCATCGACCTTTTCCCACCAGAACCTGCTTTCGGGATGCAGGAAGGGAAGAAAGTCCTTTGGCTCGGTGCTCTGGTGCAGATTGCCGTTCTGGAGATCTTCGAGCAGGCCAACGGTGGCTGCCTCGCGGACGTAATCGTCCCCTTCCAGGTGCCATTGTTCGACCACACCGAAAATGGAACGAAGTTCATCCGTTTTGCCTGAGGACAGCAGGCCAATCATGTGAACCGCAAGGTCGCCTAGTGCGAGATAGTACGGATAGCCGTCGTCTTTCTCCTTCCACTCCTCCAGAAATGCGTTCCACTCTCGCGAGAACGATGGCGTTACGCGCAGGATCGGCAAAAACATCTCATCTCTGGTGATCATTGCTGTCTCATAAAATGAGGGGCGAGCGAACAGTACTGCTCACCCATTCCCCCGCTTCAACCCGTCCACCAGCACATCCACCAATCTTGCCACCGACGTGCGCCAGCCGGGGCGGTCGGGGGCGTGGCAGAGGCCGACGAGGGCGCGGAGCAGGTCTTCCGGGGTGATGTCGTCGCGGATTTCGCCCGCCTCGACCGCGCGGGAGAGCAGGGCGGTGGCGGCGGCGGTCAGGCGTTGGTGGGAATAGGCGAAGAGGTCCTGCTTGCCGTCGGTGGCGAGCGCAAGCGTTGCCATCATGCCCTTCTTGGTGGCGACCACCTCGACACCCTCGCGCAGCCACAGGCGCAGGGCCTCGACCGGGCCGGCCTCTTTCGACAATTGCTCGGCCAGGTCGGCGAGCCGGTCGATGTCGCCGCGGTAGACCGCCTCGAACAGGGCGTCGCGGGTGGGGAAATGGCGGTAGAGCGTGCCGATGCCGACCCCGGCCTTGCGGGCGACGCCTTCCAGGCTCGCGCCCGGGCCGCCGGCGCTGAACACCTCACGGGCGGCCTGCAGCAACAGTTCGCGGTTGCGCGCTGAATCCGCGCGGGGTTTGCGGCTTGCCTTTGCCGGTTTTTGCTCCATTTCCCCTGGTGTACTCCGTAATTCTCACATGAATTTTCGATCGGGTCTTGCAAAGCGGAGGGTGCCTCCGTATAGTAACACTGCACGCCGAAGCTGTGTTACCCCAAAACCGCCCGACGACGGCCCTTTTTAAACGACATCCTCAAACCGTTTCTCCGACTGACCGCACAGCGTCACCGACGGCGTCGACACGTATCCAAATTTCCTGAGCCACATGGCTCACAAGCTCTTGTCTTTAGCTCTCGCCACGAACGGAGCCATCCATGACCTATACCATCCATCTGACCCTGAACGGAACGCCGCGCGAGATTTCGCTCGACGATCCCAGGGTCACCCTGCTCGATCTTTTGCGCGAACGCGTCGGCCTGACCGGCGCCAAGAAGGGCTGCGACCGGGGCCAGTGCGGCGCCTGCACCGTGCTCGTCGACGGAAGGCGGATCAATTCCTGCCTGGCGCTGGCCGTCAGCCTCGACGGCGCGGACGTGACCACCATTGAAGGGCTCGCCGAAGGGGACAGCCTGCATCCGGTGCAGGAAGCGTTCATCGCCCATGACGGCCTGCAGTGCGGCTTCTGCACGCCGGGCCAGATCATGAGCGCCGTCGGCCTGATTGCCGAAGGCCAGACGGACGGCGATCCGGAGCGGGTGCGCGAATGCATGAGCGGCAATCTCTGCCGCTGCGGCGCCTATGCGGGCATCACAGAGGCGGTGCTCGATGTACAGCAACAAATGAGCGAAACCGAACAGGGGAGGAAACGCGCATGAATTCCTTCGACTATATCCGTCCCGCCACCGTGGCCGAGGCGATTGCCGCCGCCGCCGAGCCCGGCTCTGCATTCCTTGCCGCCGGCACCAATCTCATTGACATGATGAAGACCGGGGCCTTGCGTCCGTACCGGCTGGTGGACCTGACCCATCTGCCGGGCCTCTCTGACGTGGAGTGGCTGGCCGACGGCGGCGTGCGCATCGGCGCGCTGGTGCGCAATGCCGATCTCGCCCACGATCCCGAGTTCGCGTCCCGCTTTCCGGCGGTGGCCGAGGCGCTGCTTTCCGGGGCCTCCGCGCAGCTCAGAAACGCCGCGACCGTGGGCGGCAACCTGATGCAGCGCACCCGCTGCCGCCACTTCGCCGATCCGGCGAGCGCCTGCAACCGGCGGGTTCCGGGCTCCGGCTGCGATGCCATCGGCGGGGAAACGCGCACTTGCGCCATCCTCGGCCATTCGGAGGCCTGCGTCGCCACCCATCCCTCCGACTTCTGCGTGCCGCTTGCTGCCCTCGACGCGGTGGTGGAGATCGCCGGGCCGACCGGAACACGGGAGGTGCCGCTGGAAGACTTCCATCTGCTGCCGGGCGACCGGCCGATGCTGGAAACCATGCTGGAACCGGGCGACCTGATCACCGGTCTGCGCTTGGCCGGAGATGCGGCCGCCTTCAGCGCCCATTCCCGTTACCTGAAGCTGCGCGACCGCACGTCCTATGCCTTCGCGCTGGTCTCCGCCGCTGCCTGCCTGACCATCGAGGCGGGCGAAATCACCGCTGCGCGGATTGCGCTTGGCGGGGTCGCGGCCAAGCCCTGGCGGGCGAAGGCGGCGGAACGGCTGCTGATCGGGGCGGCCCCCGGTCCGGAACCCTTCTGGCGTGCGGCCGAGGCCGCGCTCGCGGACGCCACACCCGTCGGTGGGCCTGACGGCGACAACGCCTTCAAGATCGCGCTTGCCGGGCGGATCGTCACCCGCGCCCTGAAAGCCGCCGCCGCCGGAACCCCGGCGCGTATTCCGGCGCTGCCCGGTTCCGTCCATGTTGCCAATGGAGATCCTGCCCATGCCTGAGATCACACCGCTTCCGACCGCCATGCCCGCGCGCATGGGCTCCAATTCCGGCCAGCCGGTGAACCGCCGCGACGGTATTCTCAAAGTCACCGGCCGCGCGCCCTATGCGGCCGATGCCCGGCCCGAGGGGCTTTTACACGCGGTCTTTGCCGCCGCGACCATCGGCCGGGGCCGGGTCACCAGCCTCAACGTGGAGGCGGCCCGGGCCCATCCGGGCGTGGTGGAGGTGCTGACGCCTGCCAACCGGCCGCCGCTTGCGCTCGATCCCGACGACAAGCCCGGCGTCTTCGCCTTCCGCGTCGAGGTGCTTCAGGACGACACCGTCCGCTATGCCGGCCAGCCGATCGCGCTGGTGGTCGCCGAGACGCTTGAGGCGGCGACCGAAGGCGCGGCCCTGCTGGCCCCGACCTACGAGGCGGAGCCGGTTATGGCCGGGCTTGATCTCGAACCGTACGTGCCGGAGAGTGTGGGCATCGGCATGCCCACGAACGTGGCCAAGGGCGATGTGGAGGCGGGCTTGGCTGCCGCCGTCCACCGGGTCGAGGAAACCTACGAGACCCCGGCGCAGTATCACAACGCCATGGAACCTCATGCCATCGTGGCGGAATGGGACGGCGACAAGCTGACCCTGGACCTGCCCAACCAGGCCCCGGTGATGTCGGCGGCCGGATTTGCCGGCTGGTTCGCCATTCCTCCGGAAAACGTGCTGATCCGCACCCCCTTCATCGGCGGCGGCTTCGGCTCCAAGGCGATCATGACCGGGTCGCAGATCCTGACCATCCTGGCGGCGAAATTGCTGGACCGGCCGGTGAAGCTGGTTCACAGCCGCAGGCAGATGTTCGGCACGGTGGGCCACCGGGGCGCAACCCGGCAGACGGTCCGGCTCGGCATGGACGGGAAGGCAGGCTGACGGCGCTGGCCCACCATGCCATCGCCGCGACCAGCGCTTTCGACGAGTTCATCGAGCCTGCCGCGGCAAGCTCCATGACCGTCTATGCCAGCCCGGCGATGTCGGCGACCCACGCGGCGGTGCGCAACAACATCGGCACGCCGGGACCCATGCGCGCGCCGGGCAAGGCGTCGGGCACGGCCGCCCTTGAGGTCGCCATCGACGAGGCGGCGGAGGCTTGCGGCATGGACCCGCTCGACTTCCGTCTCGCCAACTATGCCGAGACCGATCCGATGACGGGCAAGGCCTGGTCGTCCAAGGCGCTGCGCGAATGCTACGCGGAAGGGGCGAAAGCCTTCGGCTGGTCGGTCCGGCCTCAGGCGCCGCGCCAGATGCGGGATAAAGACGGCATGCTGGTCGGCTGGGGCATGGGCACGGCGGTGTTCCCCTGTCCGATGTTCGCCGCCGAAGCCCGCGCCACCCTGCGCGCCGACGGCACCGGTCTGGTGGAAACCAGCCTGATCGACATGGGGCAGGGCGCCTGGACGTCCCTTGCCCAGATCGCGGCGGATGCGCTTGGCCTCGACATCGCCGATGTGGAACTGCGCGGCGGGTCCTCCGACCTGCCCGACGGCGGCATCGCGGGCGGCTCCGGCCACACGGCAACGGCGGGCATGGCGATCGAGGGGGCGGGCAGCGATGCCGTCGCCAAACTCGCCGAAATCGCCACTGCCGATCCGGCTTCGCCGCTGTTCGGCGCCGGAAATGCGGGCGTGGTCGCCCGGAACGGACGGCTTCACCGCGCCGACGACGACAGCCGCAGCGAGGCTTACACCGACATCCTCGCCCGGGCCGGTCGGTCCGGTGTGGAAGGCAACGGCAAGGGCGCGCGCGATCCGTCCGCGGCGGAAGACCATGCGTTCCAGGCCCATGGTGCGGTTTTCGCCGAAGTGAAAGTCGATCCGGATCTCGGTCAGACCCGGGTCAGCCGGCTCATCGGCGCGTTCGCGGCAGGGCGCATCATCAACCCGCATCTGGCGCGCAGCCAGTATCTGGGCGGCATGATCTGGGGTCTGTCCTTCGCGCTCCACGAGGCGGCGGAGCTCGACCCGCGCTCGGGCCGGATCGGCAATGCGGATCTCGGCGAATACCACGTGCCGGTCAACGCCGACGTGCCCTCCATCGAGGCACTGCTGATCCCGGAAGAGGATGATCACATCAATCCGCTGGGCATCAAGGGCGTCGGCGAAATCGGCATCACCGGCACAGCCGGCGCCATCGCCAATGCCATCCACCACGCCACCGGCGTACGCGTGCGCAAGTTCCCGGTCCGTCTGGAGGATCTGGTGACGGTGATGTGAGAAAAGACGACCGGCGGCCGGGTTATCTGGGCCGGCCGCCGGTACATGACGACGTTCACTTTGGAAAGGTGGTAATGCCCACCAATCAGGCGGTCTGGTCGTCCAGTTTCGCGTCCGGGGCGTTCTTCTTCACCGACTCGATGCCGTTGTCGCGGGCGGATGCGCTGGAATAGGTTTCGCTGGTGCCGATCACCTGGCCGTTGGTGGCCTTGAGATTGAACATCGGCTTGCCCGACGATGTGTCCTTGCGCTCATAGCGCTCGTCCGTCGGAGCGTTCTTGCGGACCGACTCGATCCCGTTTTCGGCGCTGGCCTTTTGCTTGTAGCCCTCGCTGACGAGGATGATTTCCCCATTGCCGGCCTTGAGCCGGAAGCGGTACTCGCCTGCCTTGTCCTTGTAGAGTTCAAACTTTCCAGCCATCGCAATAGTCCTTTTCAAGAAATCCGTTTCCAGAATCGATCTAAGGCGAAGAAGACCGGGCTGGCAAGGCTGTCAATTCCGGAAAATGTCGTTCAACTGAACGTAACGGCAAGACCGGACCCGTCCAGGGACGCTTGAACGGCCGATTGTGCGCTGCGAAGTTCCCCTTAGGTATTTGTTTCAATTTCTCCGTTATCGTGACTGCAAACTGAAGTCCGGTCTCCAGGGTCGGGGGGAATTGGAGATCTCTCGAGTTCATAGGATGCGATGCGACTAACTTTCTTTTCCCGATCGGAAGCAGGTTTTCTCTTGTCGAGACCCAGTGTCATCGCTGTCGGGATCGCGCTCGCCGTAACCGTCGTCACCGGTATTTTCGCCGAGGTGCAGAACCGGGCGGTTCACCGGCAGAGCGAGCGGGCAACAGTCAGCGAACAGCTGGGTCTGGTTCGCGCCCGGCTTGAGGGCAATATCAACAGCAATCTTCAGCTGATCCGCGGTCTCGTAGCCGTCATCTCCAACCATCCGGACATCGATCAGGAGCAGTTCGGCCGGATCGCCGGCAATCTCCTGGGCAATCAATCGCAGATCCGCAATGTGGCCGCGGCTCCGGGCCTCGTCGTCAGCCTGATGTATCCGATCGAAGGCAACGAGAAGGCCATCGGGCTCGATTACAGGAAGAACGAGCAACAGCGCGAGGCGGCGCTGCGGGCAGTCGAGTCCGGGCAAATGGTGCTTGCCGGGCCGGTCAACCTGTTGCAGGGCGGCCAGGGGTTTGTCGGGCGTTTCCCGGTTTTCGTGGAGAACCCGGACGGCACCGACCACCTGTGGGGGCTTGTTGCCGCGGTCGTCGATGTCGAGCGCCTTTATGCCGACAGCGGCCTTTACGATCCCGATCTGCCGATCGACATCGCCATTGCCGGGCGGGATGCCGCGGCCGCGGACAAGACCGTTTTCTTCGGACGCCAGGAACTTTTCGCCGACGATCCGGTCGTTTCGGAAGTGTCCCTGCCGACCGGACGGTGGCGCATCGCAGCGGTACCGCGCGGCGGCTGGTCGGACATGCCGGAAAACGCCTGGGAGGTCAGGCTCATCATTCTGGCCGGCGGGCTGCTCGTCATCCTGCCGATCCTGATCGCCGGCCAGCTCTATGACCAGCGCCGCGCCCATATCCAGGAGATGCGGCAGCGCCAGCATGAGATGGAACGCCTGTCGCAGCGCCTGAAACTCGCCCTCGACACGTCGAAAATCGGGATCTGGGAACTCAATCTGGATACCAGCGTCCTGACCTGGGACAGCCGGATGCGGGAGCTGTACGATATTCCCGCCGACCGGGAGACGTCACACTACGCGACCTGGTCGGAGCGTCTTCATCCCGACGATCTCGAACGCGCTGAGCAGGAATACTGGGACGCGATCGAGACCGGAGAGGAGTACCATTCCGAATTCCGTATCATCCTGTCCGACGGGTCGACCCGCTGGATCCGGGCCATCGGGGCCGTGCACAACAATATCCGCGGTCAGCGGTACATCGTCGGCGTCAACTGGGACGTGTCGTCCGACATCGAGCTCAAGACCCGTCTGCTCACCGCCAAGCAGAATGCCGAATTGCGGAACAGCGAACTGGAGGACGCCCGCTCCCAGATGGAGCACAATTCGCTGCACGACAGCCTGACCGGCCTGCCGAACCGGCGGTTTCTCGATCAGCAGCTTCTGGACGGCGATGCGGAGATCCTGCCCACGGCGCTGCTGCATATCGATCTCGACCGCTTCAAGCACATCAACGACACGCTGGGCCATGCCGCCGGCGACGCCATGCTCGTCCACGCGGCCTCGGTGCTGAAGGCCAACATCGGCCCCAATGACTTCGTTGCCCGCATCGGCGGCGACGAGTTCGTCATCGCCGTCACGGAGGCGACGAACGAATGCCAGCTGTCCGCGCTTGCCGGACGGATCATCGACGAAATGCGCCAGCCGGTTCCCTTCGAGAACCATCAGTGCCGGTTCGGCGTGAGTATCGGGATTGCGATGGCCGACAGGAGCCTTGACGATTACGGCCAGCGCCTGCTGATTGATGCCGATATCGCGCTCTACCGGGCCAAGAGCAATGGACGCAACCGCTTCGAGTTCTTCTCCGATACCCTGAAGGCGGAGATCGTTCGCAACAAGCAGGTTGCCGACGACATTCTGACCGGACTGGAACGGCAGGAATTCCTGCCTTATTTCCAGCCCCAGTTCGACGCCCGCACGCTGGAAATCGTCGGTGTCGAGGCGCTGGCCAGATGGGCGCATCCGGACAAGGGCGTGCTGACGCCGGACACGTTCCTCAGGATCGCGGACGAACTCAATGTGGTGCCGCTCATCGACCGCACTATCCTGGAACAGGCGTTGTGGCAGAAGATGCGCTGGGATGCGGCCGGGGTCACGATCCCGCGGCTTTCGGTCAATGTCTCCGCGGGCCGGTTGCACGACGCCGACCTGATGGCCAGCCTCGACGGTCTTGCCATCGAGCCCGGCACGGTGTCCTTCGAATTGCTGGAATCGATCTTCCTCGATGAGGGCAATGACATGACCGCAACCAATTTCGAACGGCTGCGGACCATGGGGATCGATATCGAGATCGATGATTTCGGTACCGGCTACGCCTCGATCGTCAGCCTGATCCATCTTCGCCCGGCCAGGCTGAAAATCGACCGCCAGCTGGTGACACCGATTGTTCATTCCGAAAGCCAGCGCCGCCTGGTCGCCTCGATCATCGATATCGGCCAGTCGCTGGGCATCGAGGTCGTGGCCGAAGGTGTGGAGACGATGGAGCATGTCTCGATCCTGCGCGATCTCGGCTGCGACAAGCTGCAGGGCTATGCCTTCGCCGCACCGATGCCGTCGGCGGAACTGATCGAATTCGTGCGCGAGGAACGCTGGCGCAAGGTGGCCTGACAGCGCGCGCCGCTTTTCCTGTTTCCCGTCCTGCAGTACGCTTTCCCCTAGGTAAACGCGTGGAGACTTTGTCGATGAGCAACGACGCGGAATATTACGGAAGTCCTGAAAGTGTGGCGGCGATGAAACGGAGCGCCGCGCTTTGGTCGTTGCTCAGGGACGATCCGCGCTTCGCCTTTTATGGACGGCTGGTCGGGCTGAGCCAGCCGGTCGAGAATACGGCCGAGGTGTTGGGTGCGCTGGCCCGTCTTCAGGGCGGCAGTCCGTGCTATTTCTTCCCAAAGCGTGACGTGCCGGCCTTGTTCTCCGAGCTTGAAAGCGCCGGGTTGTCGACCGACCGGCACGAGCATTTCTTCGGTGACGAAACGGCCTATGTCGCGGCAAAGGCTGTCCTTTCGGACACCAGCCTGCCATCGGACCTCACCGTGCAGAGGCTGGACGAGGCAACGCCCGGAAGTTTTGTAAAAGATGCGGTCACCCTGATGGAATCCTGCGGGGTGATGCCGGTACCCGCGGCCTACCTCAGGGGGAAACAGGGGCGGGGGCTCTGCCTTGTCGCCACGGACGCCGACGGCAAACCGGTCGCCGTTGCCACGTCGATCTTCATGCACCCGGCCGGTGGTCCGCACGCGAAGACGGTCTTCTGGGGCATGCTGGCCACACGGCCGGACCGGCGCGGGCAGAAGATCGCCCTCATTCTCGGGGCACAGGCCATCGTCCATATGTGGGAGCGGGAAGGCGCGCGGGGTTTCATGACCGGCGTGCGCCAGGACAATGCTTCTTCGGCGTCGCTGTGCAACCGGCTCGGCGTGACTGATACCGACTGGACCTACGCCGTCTGTGTCGACCCCCAGACGCTCGGCCGCAAGAGCGTGACCAAGTGATCGCCTGCGGTGCCGGTACGGCCTCGCTCAGCGCAAGGGGGATCGGCTGCGGTCGGGCGTCAGGGCGAGTGCAATGGTCGCGAGCCCGCCTGCGGCCGCCATGTAGAAGGCGGGCGCCAGGGCCGCGCCGGTTGCCGCGATCAGGCTGGTGGCGATCATCGGCGTCAGGCCTCCGAACACGCCGACCCCGATGTTGAACGCTACCGAATAGCCCGAAAGGCGGTCGCGTTCGGGAAATATTTCGGCAAAGAGCGCCGGTCCGGAGCCGAGCGGAACCGACAGCAGCGCGAAGGTGAAGGCGTGGACGGCGATCACCGAGGTCAGCGATCCGTTCGAGAGCTCCATCCATTCGTAGAGCGGCCACGCGGATAGGCCGAGCACGAAAAGGGCGAGGCCGATCCAGATCCGGCGCGGCAGCCAGCGGTCGCCGACAATGGCGAACAGCGGCATGGCCGGGATCACCAGAACGGTCATCGCCGTGTTGATCGCAAGCGCCGGGCCGCGATCCATCAGGCCCTGGCTGGAGAGCCACTCCGGCAGGTAGACGAAGGCGATGTAGAAACAGGTGCCGTAGCTGGCGGCGAAGACGAGGGCCAGCAGGGTTTCATGCCGGTTGGTGGTAAAGGCTTCAAGCAGGGGCGAGGTGTCCTCGCGGCCTTCGTGATGCAGCCGGAATCGCTCGGACATGTGCAGGTTGCGGCGCATCAGGATGGCCGTGGTTCCGAGCAGTGCACCACCCAGGAAAGGCAGGCGCCACGCCCATGCCGCAAGGGTGTCGGCATCGAAGATATTGGTGACCAGCGCCGCCGCGCCGACCCCCAGAAGCGAGCCTGTCATCGATCCGATATTCGCCCAGCTTCCGGTCAGGCCGCGTTTGTTCTGCGGAGCTGTTTCCACCAGATAGGTTGCCGAGGACGAAAACTCGCCGCCCACCGACAGGCCCTGCAGGAGCCGCACCAGAACCAGAAGGATCGGGGCCAGTATGCCGGCCGTGTCATAGGTCGGCAGCACGCCCAGAAGCAGTGTCGGCAGGGCCATCATCGCCACCGATATCTGCATGGTGCGCGCCCGTCCGTAGCGATCGCCGAACCAGCCGAACATGGCGGCCCCGAGCGGGCGCATCAGGAACCCGGCGGCGAAGATGCCGTAGGTGGCGATCAGCCCGGCGGTCGGGTCGTTTGAGGGAAAGAAGACCGGGGCGATGACGCCGGCGAGATAGCCGTAGAGGGCGAAGTCATACCATTCCACCACATTGCCGATGAACCCGGCCATGATCCGGTGGCGAAGCTCCGGCGCCTCGGGCTGGTCCGGCGGTGTCAACGAAGCTGTGTCTGCCGTGGCGGTCATCCCCCGTTCTAACGCTTCCCGAACGTTCGCCGCAACCGGGTGGGAGAGGTGGGGCAGGCGGAACATAGCTGGGACTGGGCGTCGAGCGGCCCGCCTTGCAGACACACGCGAGGCTCGCGAGGCTCTGATCGGAAGAACGGCGACATGACTGATTGGGGGGGCGGAACGGGTCAGGCCTCGATTTTCAGACCGGCCTTGCGCAGACCTTCCATGAGGCCGTCGATCAGTTCATCGGGCATTCCGCGTGCCCGATAAGGCTGCTGAGGATCGTCGGCAAATCCGGGCTTGAGTTCCAGGACCCTGGCGAGTGTTTCCGCGGCCTTTTTCTGATCACCGTTCATGGCATAGGCGGCCGCAAGTGTCGCCTGCACCATGTAATTGCCGGGCAGATTCACGATCTGCGCATAGTCTATGGAGGCTGCGTAGTCTCCCTGGAGGAACGCATGAAGCTGCCAGATGAAGTCCCACCAGCTCTGGTGTTTGGGATTGAGCTTCTTGGCGCGGGTTACCCATTCCTTGCCCGTTTCCCATTCGCCCGAGTAGGCCATCCAGGTTCCCAGATCGGCCAATACAAATGAGTCGTTCGGATTCAGTTCGATGGCCTTGCGCGCATAATTCCTGAAGACAGTCCGGTCTTCGCCGACGATCTGACTTCGGATTGCCAGCGCGTAATAGGCGTCGGGATTCTTCGGATCCAGGTCGATCGCCCTTCGCGCGGCTGCCAGGGATTTTTCGGCCCAGTCATCGGTCGGGTCGATCGCGTATTTTTTCGACTCGATATAGGCGAATGCCAGGCGTGACCAGGCCAGCGAATAATCCGGATCGGATTTGACGGCATTCTTGAGACAATCGCGGGCCTTGCGGTGCCGGTCGGGAGCGAAATTTTCGTAAAACCAATAGGAAAGCAAAACACATTCGTAGGCCGATAATTTGTCGGGGCCCTTTGCCTCCACCTGGCTGATAATGGCCGCATCGAAGATAGGCGCGTCGGCAGACCCGATTTCCGCCACCACCTTTCGCGCGATTTCCAGCTGCACATCCAGAACACTGTGTGCCGACAGATCGCGGTCAAAGGGTCCCGGCGCATTGAGCTGGCGGCAGTCGCGGGCATTCGTGAAGGTGGTCGTGACCCGAAGCTGGTTGCCTGCCCGCTGGACGGTGCCGGAGAGGATGAAATCGACATCGAGTTCCGAACGCACGCTCGGGCAGTCCCGGTTTTGCAGGGCGGCCGTGGTGCTCGGCGCGAAGACGAAGAGGTTCGAAAACTCGGAAAGAAATGCGTTGATGTCGCGGCTCAGGCCTTTCGCGAAATAAGCTTCTTCGTCCGGTGTGCCGACTTCCTCGAACGGAACGACGGCAATGCGTTGCCCGGTCGGCATTGCGGGTGGAGCATCGCGGCTGAGAAAAACGAAGCTTGCAATCGCGGCGGCCAGTGCACCGGCACCGCCAAAATAGGCCGCGCGACGCAACAGGGTTCGTCTGCGCATGTTGCCGGCCGCCTTTTCCGGCCAGCAATAGATGTCGACCGTTCTGTTGATGTTTTTCAACTTGCGTCGACCGACCTGCGTAAACCGGCCGTCGACCTTCCCGACAACCTGGTCGGCGACGACGCCGGAAATACATATTCCGCCCGGGGGAGCCAATGGCTCGAGGCGTGCCGCTATATTCAAGCCGTCGCCGAGGACATCGTTCCCGGTAACGGTCACATCTCCGAAATGAAGTCCGATGCGGAACGCAAAAACATCCGCTTCGCTTTCGGCGAGGTCCTGCTGAATGGACAGAGCGGCCTTTACGGCGGCGACAGCGCCTGGAAATCGCGCGATGACGCTGTCACCGGCGGTCTGGATAATATGGCCGCCATTGAGATCAATATGGGCGTCGATAATCTGACGCGACCGGCCGATGGCCTGCAACGCGGCCGCCTCGTTTTCTTCCATCCGCCGGCTGAAGCTAACTGCATCAGCCACAAACAGTGCTGCCAGTTGACGTTCCAACGCACCCCCTTGGATCGCAGGCCAGTGGTGGAAAGATTAACGCAGAAAGCCCCTGAAGTCACGGCAACGGCCTAACCCCGGAAATGGCCTAACCCCGGCAATGGCCCTTTCTTACTTTTGATATCCCTCAATGCCGTACCGCTACGGAAGTTGGACGGTGGCATCGATCCGGAGACGTGAATACGGCGAGCGGGAGGCCGGGAGCATGGGAAAGCATCGAGCGTTGTGGAAGCTGGCCGCGGTCGTCCTTGTTCTGATGGGGTGGGCCAGCATCGCCGGAGCCCAGGGTGCCGGAGCGCAAACCCCGGAGAGGTCGGTCCCCGTTGTGCCTCCTTTTGTGATCGCCCAAAGCCAGCCGGCGCCCAAGGAAAAGCCGCCCGCTCAAGGTGGTCCGAGCTACCCGCCGAAATACGATATCGACAAGGCCATGGGCAGCAAGGGAAAGTCATCTCCGACCACGCCGGAGACCAATTCGGTCGCCATTGTCCTCTACATGCCGGCAACCGGGGTCTACAAGGCGCGCCGCGTGCTGGTGTTCGGACCGGGGTTTCCCTCTTTCAAGGTCGCGCGCGTGCGTGGGTCCGCTTTCTGGGAAAGCCTGTTTTACTCTTCTTTTGCGCGCAACCAGACCATTCGAATTCACCTGGTGCACAACGGAAAATCGGTCCGGCGCATGACGGCTACGACCGATGGCAACGGCTATTTCAGCTTCGATCTCAAGGTCAATGCGAAGGGATCCCAGCCGGTCCGCATTTTCAACATCGAGGTGCGGCGCCGGCTTACCAAAGGCCTTGCGCCGCCGGAATATTACAAGGTTCCCGGACAAACTGCGACCGGCGGTACCGTGCCGCCGGATGTCAAGAAGCAGTTGCCGACGGAAACCGACTGGAAGGTGTCGTTCTGGAATGCGGCGAGCAAGCTCAATGCCATCAAGAAGGATATCGAATTCAACAAGGTCGGCGAGCAGGGCACGCCCAATCTCGACCAGTGGCGAAAGAACCACAAGGCGGGCCGGGACAATATCAATGCGCTGTCCCTGCTCATCGACCTGTCGACATCACCCGCTACGGCAACGGCCCAGGCGTTTGAAAATGCGAATACCACATGGAAGCGGCTGACCGGGAAACCGCTGCCGTTCGTCCAGCCCAAGGCGAAGGTCGTCAAGAATGCGCTGAAAAGCGGAAACGGCTTCTTTTCCTATGCCAAGCGGCTGAGAGAAAGTGCCCAGGGGGAGTTGTCCAAATGAGGATCAACAGACAAACCGGGGCTTCCCGCATAAAGCGGATTCTGGCGGCCTTTGTGGTCGCGACGAGCGTTCTGGCGGCGTTTCCCATGCTTGCACGCGCGCAGTCCTCCGGGGCGCCCGATATTGCCGAAACGCAAGAGCTTCTCTTCGGCTACATCACAGATGAGCTCAAAATCGACAAGGTCGAGGTCCTGCTCGATGCCACGCGGGCGCGTGTTGCGGTCAATGTCGGCAAAGATGACGACGCGATGATTATCGGCAAGATGGGAATGCTGATCTCCGCTGCCGGAGCCGCCGCGCCATGGACGCAAAGGGTGGAGTTGAGCGTTTATTCGGCGGCTGCGCCGCTGGTTTACGTCAAGGTGCCGACAGCCAAGATCACGGCCTACCTCAACGACCGGATCGAGACGCAGGCCTATCTTGCCTCATGGGAATTCGAGGGACTGGCGCCATCGACAAAACCGGGGCCAAAGCCGGCAGGCGGCGGTGCCGCAGCGGGTGGGCAGGCCGGACAGTCGGGAAACGCGCAGGCTGGTGCCGGCCAATCTGGACCCGGCCAATCTGGCGGCCAAGGTCAGGGCCAAGTTCCGGGGCAGGGGGCAGGACAGGTGATTACCCTGCCGGCAAGCGCGGACACCCATGTCTATGCCTACGCCTGGCAGGGCTGGAATGCCGCCAACTGGGGCAAATACGAGGTACTGGGCGCGGGCTGGAATCCGACCGGAGGCGAGAAGCGCGCCTTTCTCAGGTTCGACCTTTCGAAGGTGGATCTGAACAAGGTTCGCTCGGCAAAGCTCAGACTTTACCATTATCATACCGCGGGAAACGGGGCGAAACCGCTCGGCATTTACAGGGTCACCGAACCCTGGACCGAAGGCCGGGGAACCTACAAGCCCGCCACACCGGCGCAGCCTGGCGAAACCACATGGCTGCACCAGCCCGGGTTTGACCCGCGGGCGATCATCAGTTTCAGTTCGGTCGCGGTTCCGGGGCAATGGATCACCGTGGATGTCACCGACCTGGTCAAGGCCTGGGCCTCGGGTCTGCCCAATCACGGCTTGATGCTGCGGCCGCTCGGCAGACCGGATGCGCGCAGCCCGGAGGCCATGTTCGGCTTTTATTCGCGCGAGAACCGCGAGGCGGACAAACGCCCCCAACTGGTTTTGGACATGGCGCCGGGAGGCGGCGGCCAGCAGGTCTTGGCCGGCACCCAGGCAGGAAACGTGCCCGGCGGCGGCGCAATCACCTGGAATTTCGAGACCGGCGATCTGTCCGGTTGGAGCAGGACGGGCACAGCCTTCGATTTCCAGCCGACGCGGGGCGACAACCCGACGGCGCGCCGGCGCGGGCAGCCGTCGAACCATCAGGGCGACTACTGGATCGGCGGCTACGAAAAATATCAGGGCCGTCCGGGCGAAAAGCCCGGTACGATTCAGGGCGACCGCCCCGTGGGAACGTTGACGTCCGGCATGTTCACGATCCCGCCAGGGGACCTGTCGTTTCTCGTCGGCGGCGGCGCATCGCCGCAAACACGGGTCGAATTGCTCGTCAACGGACAGGCGGTCCAGTCGGTCTCCGGCAGCAACAATGAAACCATGCACCGGGTCAAATGGGATCTGGCGCCATGGGTGGGGCAGACCGGACAGATCCGTCTGGTCGACAATGCGTCGGGCGGCTGGGGACACATCAATGCGGATGATTTCCGGTTCTCCGCAGCGCAGCCGACAGCGCCGCAAGGCGCCGCCACCACTGCTCCGCCACCCCCAACTGCCGGAACGCAGCCGCAACAAACCGCACAGGGAAGTGCCGGACCGGGAGGCTCGGCAGGGAGCGGCGCGCCCGGTGCTCAGGCCATCGAGCTGACCTTCTGGCAATCGATCGCGAACTCGACCGATCCGGCGGACTTCCAAGCCTATCTCGATCAATGGCCGAATGGCGTGTTTGCACCGCTTGCGAAAAACAAGCTCACCCGTTTGAGTAAAAACGGCGGACAGGCGGCGGGCGGTGCGCAGATCGCCGCTCCGGCGCCGGGTGCACAGGCGCCTGTGCCGGTCGCGGACGGAGACCGGATCAACAGCGACGCGAGCTGGAAGGTAACGGACACGCCTCCTCCCGGCAGCGAATGGATGCTGCCTTCCTTCGATGACAGCGGCTGGCAGGCCGCGCAGGCGGGCTGGCCGAACAGCCCGGCGGCGCCGGGCAGCATCGCAAACATGCAGGACACCGGTGCCCAGTGGGTCTGGCAGGCCGGCGATCCCGACCGGGTCGCTTTCCGCAAGACCTTTGTTTTGGCCGACCGGCCGGTCTTCGCGCAATTACGCATCACCGCCGACAACAATTATGCCGCCTACGTCAACGGCACGTTTGTCGGGGCCGATGGCGGGGCCCAGCTCTCGGTCTGGAATACCGCCGAGGTGATCGATATCGCGCCCTATTTACATGCCGGGGCGAATACCATCGCGGTTGTCGCCGAAGACCTGGGCCAGGGTTCCGGACTGCTCGCCGACATCCGGTTCGGGCAACCGCCGGCCGGTACGGCCTGGGGCGGTTCGCAACCGGTCGCACCTCCGATGCCGGAGGTGTCCCAACCACCACAAGTACCCATGCCGCCGCAGTCGTCCTGGGTGGAACCGCCGCAAGGTGCCGGGGCGTATTTTACGCCGCCCCGCGGCTCCCAAGAGCGCAGCGACATCATGGATGCGGCCCGCATTCCCGTTACGCACGACCTCGGGCAACCGGTGATTTTCGTGGTCGACGTGCTCAGGACCGATGGTCAGTGGGCCTATCTTCAGGCAGTTCCCCATCAGCCGGACGGAGGCCCGCTGGACTGGAACCGCACGCCTTTCGCGGAATCCTGGCGGGCCGATATCATGAGCGACGTCGTCATGGTTCTTCTGAGAAAACAAAACGGCAGATGGACCGTCGTCGATCATGTGATCGGACCGACCGATGTGTACTGGTACGGCTGGGTCGACCGGTACGAGCTTCCGGAAAGGCTGTTTTTTGCCGGCTGAGCCGGTTTCCCGCCGCAATGAAGGCCTTTGAATAAAGCGGAAGAGGCGACGTGCGAAATCTACTCTACAGGTTTCTGGCCTATCTGATCGCCGGTTTTGCCGGCGGAGCCGCCGTATGGCTTTTCTTTCAGGTGCCCGCCGGGGGGTGGGAGACCGGCGTTGTCTTCCTGATCGCCGCAACCGGGCTGCTGGCGGCAGCCTACCTGCTTCGAACGGCCGGCGGTGCACCGGTACATGGCATCAGGACCAATCCTGCCTGGTCGATCATGGCGACAGACATGGTTTGCATCATCGCAGCCGCAACCGCGATGTTCTTCATTGTCGACGGGTTTTCCGAACGGCTGGGCGGTCCCCGGGCAATGGTTGCCGATCCGCTGGCCTCCGACGTGATTGCCTTCATGTTCGTGCCGTCGGCCCTGATCCTGGCATGGTTTGTCGCGCAGAGCGGCAGTCAGAGTGTGGCTGTCGACAGCGACGGCGTGGTTGTGACCGGGCCTTTCGGTGTGGAGACGTTCGGCTGGAACGAGATCGAGGGGTTTCGGGCCGATAGCCAATACGTTCCCGTCTCGCGAGCGGGTATGGCGGTCCCCCGGCATCTTCGAACCAATCTCCAGGTAATCGCAGGCGACGGCAGGACGGTATCCGTTTATCAACCGGGCCTGGCCAGGGATCGCAGGCTTATCCTGTCCGCGCTCAAGGACCACGCGCCAAAGGACCTGCAGCAGGATCTCGCCGATATCGAAGCCGCCTGGTTATAAAGATCGCGCAGGCAATCCCTGAAATTGATTACCTCATGGTCCGCGCTAATTGTCATTGCGCCCGGCCGCTCCGGAGACACCGGCAAGGGCGCCAGTCCCCTTCCATCTACCGCTTCCAGAAGGCCGGCAGCAGCATGACGTAGAAGGTGAGCAATTCCAGGCGGCCGAGGATCATGGCGGCCATGACGATCCATTTGGTGGCCGCGGGAACCGCCTCGAAATTGGTGCCGGGACCGACGAGGGGGCCGAGACCCGGGCCGGCGTTGGCCATGGCCTGGGCGATGGAGGAGGTGGCGGAGAGGAAGTCGAGGCCGGTCGCCATCAGCACCATGGAGAGCGCGAACAGGGTGATCATATAAAGGAAGAAGAAGTTGCGCACGTTGGTCGTGACTTCCTCGTCCAGGCTTTTGCCTTCGTAATGGACCGCGATCACCGCGTTCGGATAGAGCATCTGCGCAAGGCTGCGGCGGATGGAGAGGAACAGCACCTGCCAGCGGAAGATCTTGATCGCGCCCGCCGTCGAGCCGGCACAGCCGCCGATCAGGTAAAGCATGAAGAACAGGCCGACGGCAAAGCCGCCCCAGGCGGAAAAGTCCGCCGTGGCGAAGCCGGTGTCGGTGAGGATCGAGGTCACGTTGAAGGCGGACAGGCGCAGGGCTTCGCGCGGCAGCATGCCCTGGGAAATATTCCAGGCGGTGCACATGGCGATCGCCGCGGCCAGAACGACCAGGAAGCCCTTCACCTGCTGGTCGATCAGCACCTTGCGACCCCGGTTGACCAGGAAGACCGCGTAGGAGGCAAGCGGCAGCGCGCCAGCGATCATGAAGACCTCGGTCACGATCTCGATCGGCAGGGACTGGTAATAGGCGATGGAGGCGTCCTTCGTCGACAGGCCGCCGGTGGCGATGGTGGTCATCGCGTGGTTCAGGGCGTCGAAAGTGGGCATGCCGGCGAAGACCAGGCCAATGGCGCAGGCAAGCGTCAGGTTGACGTAGACCACCAGGATCGCCAGCAGCAGATGCCGCATCTTGGGGAAGGGCTTGCCGTAGATATCGGAGGATTCCATCTGGAACAGCTGCATGCCGCCGACGCGCAGGGCCGGCAGGAAGATCATCGCCATGACGATGATGCCGATGCCGCCGAACCACTGCAGCAGTGAGCGCCACAGGAGCAGGCCGCGCGGCATGACGTCGAGGCCGGACAGCACCGTCGCGCCCGTGGTGGTGAGCGCTGAGACGGATTCGAACAGGGAATCGGTGATGCCGATATGCTTGCTGCCGCCTAATAGCGGGAGCGCGCCGAACAAGCCGATGAAGACCCAGGCGCTGACCGTGATCATGAAGCCCGCACGCCGGTCCGAGGCGTCGAAATTGTCCCGCCGGAAGGCGATATAAAGCAGCAGCCCTGTGGTTCCGGTGACGGCGGCGGAGATCAGGAAATTGATCGTATCGGCGGTGTTGCCATCGGCGAGGTCGACCATGGCCGGAATGAGCATCAGGGCGGCCAGGGGGCAGAGGAAGATGCCGTTCAGGAACAGAACGAAGCGCAGGCGGTCGAATGTCATGATTGAATATCGGACTGCGGGCAGCGCCCCTTGCGCCGCCGGACAGGATGTCGTCAGACCTGAATAGAGGAAAAAAGAAGGTCCGGCAATCGGGCAAAACCATCCGGCTGCCGGTCGGCGGACGGTTCACGCCGTATCGGGTGACGTCCATCCGCCGATCAGACCGGGGACGGAAATGCTCATTTGGTGCCTTTTCATTGATTGATTGATCAATTAACCGAGAGCATGTTATTGATACCGTCAAGCAGGGAAGTTGAGCGTCCTCCGTTCAATCAGGTCGAGACAGATCCGTCACAAATACAAGAAACGGTTGATCTGAAGCGTTTGGAACCCCATTGGCGCTCCGCAATTTCTTCCCGGATTCGGATCACCCCCCCGGCGTCTGTTCCAGAGGGCGGCGGAACCAGAAACGGAGGATAAAAATGCGCGATTTTCGTCAACCAATCACTCAACTCGGGATTTCCCGGCGCCGCGTTCTGCAGGGCGCGACGGCTCTTGGCGCGGCTGCGCTGGTCGGGCCCCTGGGGGCCGGAAACGCCCTGGCCGCGCCGAAGAAGGGCGGGACCCTTAAAATCGGCATGGCGCACGGCAATACCAACGACACCTATAATCCCGGAACCTGGGACAACGGCTATGCCCAGGTGTTCGCGACGGCGCGCAACGGCTATCTGGTCGAGGTTGCCGCCGACGGTTCGCTGGTCGGCGAAGTGGCGGAAAGCTGGGATGCGACGCCCGATGCCAAGGTCTGGACATTCAAGATCCGCGACGGGGTCGAGTATCACGACGGCGGTACGGTTACGCCGGAAGACGTGATTGCCTCGATCGATTTCCATCGCGGCGAAAAGAGCACATCGGCCGCCAAGCCCTTCGTCAAGCAGATCACGGACATGAAGGCCGACGGCAAGAACGTCGTCATCACGCTGGAAGCCGGCAATGCGGACTTCCCGTTCGTTGCGAGCGACTACCATCTCGCGATCCTGCCGTCCAAGGACGGCAAGATCGATCCCACCAGTGCGATCGGCTGCGGGCCTTACAAGGTCACCAACTACAAGCCGGGCGTCATCGCGGAAATGGTCCGGCACCCCAACTACTGGAAGAGCGACCGGGCGCATTTCGACGCCGTCCAGATGCTGACCATTCTCGATCCGGCGGCGCGCCAGTCGGCCCTGATGACGGGCAATGTGGACGTCATCGACCAGGTGGATCTGAAGACCGCCGGCCTGATGGCCCGCGCGCCGAACGTCACCATTCTGCAGACGACGGGCACCCAGCACTACACCTTCGCGATGGATACCCGCGCGGCACCCTTCAACGACAACAATGTCCGACGGGCCCTGAAATACGGGGTCAACCGGCAGGAACTGGTCGACAAGATCCTGTTCGGTTACGGCGAGGTCGGCAACGATCATCCGATCGGCCGGTCGAACCGCTACTATGCGGCCGATCTGGAGCAGACCAGCTACGATCCGGACAAGGCGAAATACTATCTGAAGCAGGCCGGACTGGACTCGCTCGACGTGTCCCTGTCTGCCGCTGATGCGGCCTTCGCCGGTGCGGTCGATGCGGCCGTCCTTTATTCCAACAGCGCCAAGGACGCCGGCATCAACATCAAGCCCGTGCGCGAGCCGAATGACGGCTACTGGTCGGACGTGTGGATGAAGAAGCCGTTCTGCGCGGTCTACTGGGGCGGCCGGCCGACGGAGGACTGGATGTTCACCGTCGCCTATGCCAAGGGCGCGGCCTGGAACGACACCTTCTGGGACAACGACCGTTTCAACGAACTTCTCGTCGAAGCGCGTTCGGAACTGGACGATGACAAGCGCCGGGCCATGTATCGCGAGATGCAGGACCTGGTGCGCACCGATGGCGGCACGGTCATCCCGATGTTCGCAAGCTACGTGATGGCGCACACCAACAAGATCGCGCACCCGGAAACCGTCGGTGCGAACTGGACCCTGGACGGGTTCCGGGCGATCGAACGCTGGTGGTTCGCCTGATCGCCTGACCGCGATTGACGGGTAATTGCCGGCACAGACAGGCTGCGGGATCCGCCGATCCCGCGGCCTTCACGGTTTATGTCAGCGCGGTCCGGTTTTACCGGTCGTGCAGGCCCTTGCCGGCAAGGATGCGCGGCGCGTGCTTGTCGATCCGGGCGTGCCGGGTGGCGGATTGTTTGGCGCCGGAGATGTGAAGCGCGTAGCCGCGCCTGCGGCCTGGGGTGAGGGCCTCGAAGGCGGTCTGCAAGGCCGGATCGCTTTCCAGTCGTTCCAGAAGTTCTTCAGGATAGGAAAGATCGTCTTTCGGCAGGTCCACCTTCAGGCCGGCCTTCTCCGCCTCGACAGCCTCTTGGATATAGTCCTTCAGGATAGCTTCCTTTAACGTGATCTCGGCGAGACTGGTGAACCTGATCATCCGTACCGAGCGGGAGTTCTCTCCCGGGGCAGTGAGGATACCTTGCGGATCCTTCAGCAAGACGCCTTTGAAGAAGGAGAGGGCGCAGGCGTCCTTAAGACCCCAGATGGTGGCGACGTTCCTGCCCTCAAACGTGTAGCAGGGCGAGCGCCACTTGAAGTCTTCGGTCACCGGGCAGTCCCGCAGGATGTCCCTGAGCGCCTTCAGTTCGGCCTGCCACCTATTCGCTTCGGCAAAGAAGGCCTCCGCCTTCGCATTCACGTCGCTCATTCTTTACTCCCTCGATCTTGTTCGGAGCGAGTCTTGCGCAACTTCCGGTATCGGTCCACGGGTGGGGGCATCCGGGCGAAGCCGCCTTGCCTGAAATGCAGCGAAAGTGTTGATCCCCGCCTCAGCGGACGCCGAATGCGCCGCCTCTTGCACGTCTGCGCGCCCTTGCGGCGTCTTCTTCCTCCGGCTTCATGCGCTTGTTCGGGGATTTAGACTCAGGATTTTCGGAAAAGGGCCAGTTCAGGCTGACGCCGGCATGCTCGCCGGAGCGCCAGACGATGGTCCCGACAAGCGGCATGTCCAGTTTCGGGATCGAGATTTCGATTTCGTCGGGCAGCTTGTCGAACTGGTCGCTCTCCAGCCGGCAGCCGGATTTGCTGGCATCGACGATGTGGCACCGCAAGGTTTCCCGTCCGAGGCGGCTGCATACCACGGCGGTGATGAGGACCCGGCGCCGGGCTTCCCTGCGCTTTCGACCGGTTCGCCCTTTTCGCCCGTTTCGGAGGAGAACAACACCTGCGCCCGGTTTCCCGAATGGGATACGACCCTTCCACGCAGCATCGTCTTGACGTCCTTCAGACGAAGACCGATTTCCTCCTTGAGCAGGTGGGTCTCATCGCAAACGACCGTGCAGCCTTTTTCGGTCAGCCCGTAGACCTTTGCCTCGATGCACGACAGCCTGTCCAGATCGACGACCAGCGCCGGGGCGGCGTCCGTCCGCGACCCCGCATCCATCAATTCCTGCAACGCCTTACCCTCCACGACATCCCTGTAAAATATTACAGGAACAACCATGAAGTGCGGGTTAATTGCCGGCAACTCGCCTCGGGTCTCCAGGTCGTAAAGTCATGAACGAGACCGAAATCGCATGAGGTTACGACCTAACCGGCCTTCCGCGCATCCTGCCGCTTTTTCGCCCGCTCCAGCCTGGCAATCCGCCGCTTCAGTTTCCGGATCAGGAAAAGGTCGCGCAGCGCGGACACGACGAGTGCGAGACCGGAGCTGAATACAAGGCAGAAAACGATCAATCCGACCGGCAGGGCCTGGTCGTAGACCAGCGTGTCCACATGGCTGTCGATCGCTCCGTGGCCGACATAAAGCCGGTTGCGGAAGATATCGCTCAGGCTGCTGATGTGCGTATCGCCGTATTTCAGGAAGCGAAAGAGAATGAGCAGGGTGAAGATGATGCCGAAGGCCACGATCGTAACCGCGAAGGTTCGGACCGCAAAGCGGATTGCGCTTTCGCCGTGACGGCGCACCCGCCTCAGGACGCCCCTGCTTCGCGGGGTCAGCCCCAGGTACAGGACAAGGCGGCAGGTCCAGAGCGGGACCGAAAGGACAAGCAGCAGAACCCCGATGAATGAAAACGTCATGGCGACCTCATGGCGTTGCGGCGGGCCGGGTTCCAATCGATGCCAGCCCTGAAACGTTATAGCTTGGCTGGGCGGGAAAGAAAAATGCGAGCGTTTCGGCAGGGTGGACGGGTTTCGGTCCATCGTAAAGCGGGGCGGACAAAAGAAAATGTTTTGCCCGGCGATACCTCCGGTTTTGTCCGTTTCGCCTTCAGCCGTTTTCCCGAAGCGTGATGGAGCCGATCAGCCCGTCAAGCCGTCCCGTTTCCCATTCCGGAAAATTGTCCGGAGATATCCGGGACCCGTCTTTCAGGAAGTAGAAACACACCGTGATGCGGTCCTTATCGCCAAAATCCTCTTTGTATCTGGGGCGCATCGCGACCGTGTTTATTGTTTCGGCACCCGACAGGAAGCCGTTGCAATCGGCGAAGAGGGTCGGGCGTCCATCAACGTCGCCGGCGCCCGTGATGGTTCCGGTCAGAACATTCCCGCCGGCCTCGGCTTCAAAGTCCCAGGGCTCACCGATCAACGCTTCGAACCTTTTCCCGACTACCTGATACGTCTTCGCCATCCATCGCCTCCTGGCGCAGCCGTTATCTCTGCAGCATTTGTCATGTTCAGTCCGGTCTTTCGCCACGTCCCGGATTCACCGGAAAGGTGCCTCAAACCTTGATTTGAAGCAATGCGTTAGGGCAGGCTGGCGGATATCGCAGGGGATGGGGAAACATGGCGAAGTTGACGGTGTCCGGCAAGACGGAGATCGGGAGACGGCCATGATCGAGGGGCTTCGTCATGAAAACCGCCAATGCCAGAGGGCGTAACGGCAGCGTGCGCCGGTCTGTTCTGGAAGTTATCGGTATCTGGGTTGCCGGCTGGCTGGGCGGCGGTCTGGCCGGAAGTGTCCTATTCGCCGAAATCCTCCACCGCGGTGCGCTGATGCGCGGGCTCCATCTTCCGGGGATCGCGTTCAGCCCGTCGGCAGGTTCTTCGCCTGCTGCCTTCATCTACGGTGTCGACCCGTCGGGGGTGCTGTTCTGGGGCGAATGCGGGCTGGCGGGCGGTGTGCTTGTTGCGCTGGTCCACCTTGTCGTCCTGCAGCGGCGGCCGGTCGCCGGGTGGGCGGGCAGTCTTCTGTCCACGCTCGTCTGGGGGTGCGGTATCGGGCTGGTGATCAATCTGGGTGGGCCGGGCCTGCTGCCGCTTTTCGGCGGGCTCAGCGGTGCCGTCTACGGCTGGTTCGCGGGCAGGGTGTCCGGGTGCCGGCTGCGGGCCATGGCCGTGAGCGCGCTGCTCTGGTTCGCGGTCTCCCTGACGTCCCTGTTGCCGCTCTGGCTGTTTATTTCCGCGTGATCGGGATCTTTCCCAGTTTGCTATGCAAAGTGCCCCCGTCTCCATCGCAGATGGTGCGGCGGGAGACGGGGGCACGAACGCGGTTTCCGGATGTCCTAGCGGATGATCGGTTCCTTCAGGTCTTCCGGCTTCTTGTCCTTGATGATTTCCCAGTTGAGGGTGGCATCGTGGATGATTTCGTCCGTTTCCGCCTCGAAGCGCTTCTGCACGGCCTTGCTGTTGTTCAGGTAAAGCTTGCCGTCGACGATCTTCCAGGCTTCGGGAATGACCGGTATCTTGAAACCCTTGCTGGCGCCGAAGGCACAGAAACCGCCGTATTGGGGGGCGTATTTCGCCGGATCTGCGGCGAAGAGATCCCGGTTGTGCGCGGAGGCGAATTTCCAGGTGACGCCGTCATAGGTGGCGGTGAATTCGTCGGAGCCCTTGACCGGCTTGCCTTCGGTGAAATAGGCGACCGGATCGGTGCCGCCGATGGCAGCGCCATGATCGACATAGGTGGTGATTTCGTCTGCGCTGACTGCGGTGGCGAGCACCGTAAGCGACAGGGCCAAGGCGCCCAGGCCTGCCTTCAATGAATGGAACATGTTGCTGTCTCTCCCTGAACTGCCGGCGGAAACGGTGCCGCCGTCGGTTACACCCCAAGTGGTTGATTTGGGCCTGACTGGCAGGGCTAGGCCACATCCTCAGATGTCATCCCGGGCGAACGTCAGTGAGACCCGGGATCCAGTACTCCGAGAGGCCGGGTGCTTGAGCCGGGAGGACACAGATTACTGGATCCCTGCCTTCGCAGGGATGACAACGGTGGATGGGGCTGGCCCCGTCCTTCCATCGTCATCGCTCCCAACCAAACGGCCCGTAATCAACCGCGATTGCTTGTCCAGAGATGCAATCCGTGGAGGCAAATTGCCAATCAAGAGTGTTCACGGAACCGGCACAGGCGCGCGAGGCGGGGTGAGGCCGAGAACGAGCTGGATGGCGGTTTCGATGTCGGTGTCCGTTACCCTTTGCCCGCGGATGTGGAGCTTGAAATAGATCAGCCCGAGGAGGAGATCGATCCGGGTTTCCATATGGGCCTCGAAGGGGGTGGCGATGAAGATCTGGCGCAGGATCAGCCGCCGTGCGTCTTCCGCTTCTGTCAACACCGCGTCCAGTTCCGGATGCTTGCGCAGAGGCACGAGCGCGCGGATGGCGTCGCCGAGCGGCGTGTCCTGCAGGGCGGAGACGGTGTTGCCCAGGCAGACGCGCAGGTCCTGTGCGACGCTACCGCGCTGGGGCGGGGCGGGATTGGCCTCGGCGAGCGCGTGGCGGATGGCATCTGCGATCAGCGCCGGCTTGTCGGCCCAGCGCCGGTAGACCGCCTGCTTGCTGGTCTTCGCCCTGGCCGCCAAACGGGCAATCGTCGTGGCCTCGTAACCGCTTACGCTCAGTTCCTGCAAGGCTGATTCAAGCAGGGCGCGGGTGACCCGAACCTCCTGCGGCCGGCCCGCTTCGGTTGCGGTTTCAGGCGATGGATTCTTCATAGTCGACGAAGCCGTTTTCGATGCCGAGCGAGACGTCGGTGATCCGGGCGAAGGGCTTGCTGAAGATGACAGTGTCCCTCAGTTCCTCCCAAAGATGGTGATAGGTGCGCATGTCGGTGAAGCGGCAGACGGCGAAGTCGGAGTGTTTTCCGGACAGCGCATCGGCGTCGAACCACTCGAAGGAAACGTCAGCGTGCCTGTCGACAATGGCGCCGATTTCCGCGGCGTATTCGCGCCGTTCCGGGCGGGTGAGGGCGAGCCAGGCAGGTTCGATGGCGAGATAGACGATGGCCATCATGGGAAGCGGGTTTGACATCGGAAACCTCAATTACGGTTACTATTGGTACCGTAATATCGGATATTTTGCGCTGAAAGCAAGTCCAGCCCTTGCCGGTCGAGGATTTTTCGGGAAAACAGGGCTCAACTCCGGCGCGCCGCCGGAACTGGATTTCAGATATCCCAACAGGAACGGAGACGACATGTCCGTCGATACCCAAACGGTGAAAAAGGTCGCGCGGCTCGCCCGGATCAAGGTGAGCGATGCGGATGCGGAGCGCATGACCGGTGAACTGAACGCCATCCTCGGCTTCGTGGAGCAGCTCGACGAGGTGAACATCGACGGCGTGGAGCCGATGACCTCCGTGGTCGAGCAGACCATGAAGAAGCGCCAGGACGGGGTGACCGACGGCGGTTATGCAGCCGACATCACCGCCAACGCGCCGGCCTCGGAAGACAATTTCTTCATGGTGCCAAAAGTCGTCGAGTAAGGACGACCGCGCGCTCACTTCCGTTTTCTGTTCAAGGCCGCTTCAGGCCCAATCAAAGATATTCGCATGACCGACCTGACCAAACTGACCATCGCCGAGGCCCGTGAGGGGCTGAAGAACAAGGACTACACCTCGAGCGAACTGACCGAGGCGTTCCTCACCAACATCGAGGCGGCGAACCCGTCGCTCAACGCCTATGTGGCGGTGACTGCCGACAAGGCGCGCGAGATGGCGAAAGCCTCTGACGAGAAACTCGCCAAGGGCGAGGGTGGGGCGCTGGAAGGCATTCCGCTCGGCATCAAGGACCTGTTCGCCACCAAGGGCGTGCACACCCAGGCCTGCAGCCACATTCTTGACGGCTTCAAGCCGGTCTACGAATCCACCGTGACCTCGAACCTTTGGGCCGACGGCGCGGTGATGCTGGGCAAGCTCAACATGGACGAGTTCGCCATGGGCTCGTCCAACGAGACCTCCTATTACGGCAACGTGGTCAACCCCTGGCGCAAGGAAGGCTCCAACGCGGCCCTGGTGCCGGGCGGCTCTTCCGGCGGTTCGGCGGCGGCCGTTGCCGCACGCCTGTGCATGGGCGCAACGGCCACCGACACCGGCGGCTCGATCCGCCAGCCGGCCGCCTTGACCGGTACCGTCGGCATCAAGCCGACCTACGGCCGCTGCTCGCGCTGGGGCATCGTCGCCTTTGCATCGTCCCTCGACCAGGCCGGACCGATTGCCCACACCGTGCGCGACAGCGCCATCCTCCTGAAGTCCATGGCCTCGGTGGATGCCAAGGACACCACGTCGGTCGAAATCGACGTGCCGGACTATGAAGCTTCCATCGGCAAGTCGGTAAAGGCCCTGAAGATCGGCATTCCGAAGGAATACCGGGTCGACGGCATGCCGGCGGAGATCGAGGAGCTGTGGCAGAAAGGCATCCAGTGGCTGAAGGATGCGGGCGCGGAGATCGTCGACATCTCCCTGCCGCACACCAAATACGCCCTGCCGGCCTATTATATCGTCGCGCCTGCCGAAGCGTCCTCCAACCTCGCCCGCTACGACGGCGTGCGCTACGGCCTGCGCGTGCCGGGCAAGGACATTGTGGAGATGTATGAAAACACCCGCGCGGAAGGCTTCGGCGCAGAGGTGCAGCGGCGCATCCTGATCGGCACCTACGTGCTGTCGGCCGGCTATTACGACGCCTATTACCTGAAGGCGCAGAAGGTGCGCACCCTGATCAAGCGCGACTTCGACCTCGCCTGGGAAAACGGCGTCGACGCCATCCTGACGCCGACCACGCCGGACGCGGCTTTCGCGCCGGGCGAGATCACCGATCCGGTGACCATGTACCTGAACGACATCTTCACCGTGACGGTCAACATGGCCGGTCTGCCGGGCATCTCAATCCCCGCCGGCCTCAACAAGTCCGGCCTGCCGCTCGGCCTCCAGCTCATCGGCAAGCCCTTCGACGAGGCGACCCTGTTCCAGGTGGGCTCGGTCATCGAGGAGGCTGCCGGGTCGTTCGAAGCGGAGACCTGGTGGAAGTAGGGGGCTGTATCCGCGCAGTGTCATTTCCGTTTCAGACGGAATGCATGCGCCAGGAATATGGCACGATCTCAACAACCTCTCCCATCGGGAGAGGTCGGACCGAAGGTCCGGGTGAGGGGTTGCAAACTCTCCTTACCCTTCAAGCTTTGTAACCCCTCACCCTAGCCCTCTCCCAATGGGAGAGGGAACCTTGGAGTAGGTCGTACAGACTGTCAGAAAGGCATGGTAATGACCGACGTTGAAACCATCGTCATCGGGGCCGGCGCCGTCGGGCTGGCGATTGCGCGGGCGCTGGCGGTTTCGGGGCGTGAGGTCATGGTGCTGGAGCGGCACGGGCTGATCGGGTCGGAGACCAGTTCGCGCAATTCCGAGGTCATCCATGCAGGCATATATTACGCCAAGGACAGCCTGAAGGCGCGCTGCTGTGTGCACGGCAAGCACCTGCTTTATGCCTTTTGTTCCAGCCACGGCGTGGCGCACAAGCGCACAGGCAAGCTGATCGTCGCCACGGATGTGGAGCAGGCGGACAAGCTGGAAGAGATCCGCCAGCGGGCGGAGGCGAACGGGGTCGATGATCTCGTGCGGCTGACGGCGGACGAGGCGCGGGAGCTGGAGCCTGAACTTGCCTGCGAGGGCGCGCTGCTGTCGCCGTCGACCGGCATCATCGACAGTCACGGTTACATGCTGGCGCTGCAGGGCGAGCTGGAAGCCCACGGCGGCCAGGTGGTTCTGAACACGGCGGTCGGGTCTATCGGCCGAACGGCTGACGGCGCATTCTCCGTGACCATAGTGGGTAAAGGGGATGGCGAAGGCGAGGACGGCTACACCATCACCTCCAAGGAGCTGATCGTCTCCGCGGGCCGTGGCTCACCAGAGCTGATGACCGCCTTTCCGCAAGCCGATCCTCCGAAGGGGTATCTGGCCAAGGGCAGCTATTTCAAGCTCAACGGCAAGGCACCGTTCTCGCGTCTGATCTATCCGGTGCCGATGACGAAAACCGGCGCACTCGGGGTGCATGTGACCCTCGATCTGCAGGGCCGGGTGCGCTTCGGTCCGGACATGGAATGGGTCGAAGAGATCGATTACCGGGTCGATCCGGCGCGCGCGGATGTCTTCTACGACGCCATCCGCCAGTATTGGCCGGGCCTTGAGGACGGCGCGCTGGAGGCCGACTATTCCGGGATCCGGCCGAAGATCCACGGGCCCGGCGAACCCGCGCCGGATTTCCGCATCGACGGTCCGGAGGCGCATGGCATGGCCGGTCTCGTGGCGCTCTACGGCATCGAGTCGCCGGGGCTGACCTCGTCTCTGGCCATCGGCGAGCTTGTGGCGAAGCGGTTGGGCTGAGGCCAACAATTACCTCTCCCATTGGGAGAGGTCGGAGCGAAGCTCCGGGTGAGGGGGTTAATCTCTCCGTATCCCACCGGCTTTGTAACCCCTCACCCTAACCCTCTCCCAATGGGAGAGGGAACTATGGCGACCCAGTCCTTTCCCGCTCCCCGCCACAATTCCGCCGCGATGAGCGAGGCTCACTGAGGGGGCAGACAATAAAAACCGGCGGTTTCCGCGGCCTCCTCTGTCGCGGGATTGGCCAAGTGTTTTCTTAATGTTGCCGCATAGCTTGCTTTTTATTGCGGAAGTAGTATTGCACTGCACCGTCTCTGCAAGCGTGGGGTCTCTAAGTGATTGACAGGCGGACGTTTCTTCTCAATGCGTCTCTCGGATTGGGCTGCGCATGCGGCCTTCCTGTAGCCCTCGTTTCCGGCGCGAATGCCGCCGGTGAGGCAGAGGATTTTTCTTTCGACAGCCTGAAGGCGAAGATGCGGGAGAAGGCGAAGACGCCTTATGAGGAGCCCGCAGGCGACCTGCCGGAAAAACTCGCCAACCTGACCTACGATCAGCACCGGGCGATTCGCTTCCGGCCTGACCATGCCCTTTGGAAGGATGGCGGGTCGAATTTCGAGTTGCAGGCCTTTCACCCCGGCTGGCTGTTCAAGCATCCGGTGGACCTGCACGAGGTGATCGGCGACCGCTCCTGGCCGCTGCATTTTACCGGCGCCGATTTCGAATACCGCCCGCCGCTGAAGGCCGAAGAATTCACCGGGCTGGAGCTGCCGGGCATCGCCGGCTTCCGCCTGCATTATCCGCTGAACCGGCCGGACTACCGGGATGAACTGATCACCTTCCTGGGCGCCAGCTACTTCCGCGCGCTGGGCAAGGACAATCTCTACGGCCTGTCCGCCCGGGGGCTTGCGGTCGATACCGCGGCGGGGCGCGAGGAGGAGTTTCCGAATTTCACCCGCTTCTATCTGGAGCGCCCGATACCGGGGCAGAACCGGATGCGGATCTGGGCGGAGCTGGAAAGCCCGCGGGTGACCGGCGCCTATGCCTTCACCATCACGCCCGGCATCAATACGGAAGTGGATGTGGACGCCAACATCTACCTGCGCGGCGACGTGGAACGCCTCGGCGTCGCGCCGCTGACCTCCATGTATCTTTACGGCGAAAACGACCGCACGGGCTTCGACGACTACCGGCCCGAAGTGCACGACAGCGACGGCTTGCTCACCCTGCGCAAGGACGGCGAGCGCCTGTGGCGGCCTTTGCGCAATCCGGAGAACCTGGCGCTCTCCTTCTTCAGCGAGGACAGCCCCAAGGGCTTCGGCCTGATCCAGCGGGACAGGCATTTCGACAGCTACCAGGACACGGAAGCCCATTACGAGAAGCGGCCGTCGTTGTGGATCGAACCCATCGGAGACTGGGGCAAGGGCGCGATCATGCTGGCGGAGATCCCGTCCGACAAGGAAATCCACGACAACATCGTGGCCTTCTGGGTGCCTGAGAAAAAGGCCGAAGCCGGTTCCGAACACCGATTCCGCTACCGGATGCACTGGGGCAGCCAGCCGGAACCGGGCACCGGGCTCGCCCAGGTGCGCACCACGCGCACCGGCCAGGGCGGGACGGCGGCCTCGGAACCCGATCCGCGCAAGCGCAAGTTCGCCGTGGAGTTTGCCGGCGGGCCGCTCGTCAAGCTGGGCAGCGAGGCGAAGCTGGAGGCGGATCTCAGGGTGAACAATGCCACATTGATGGCACATCAGCTTGCAACTCTGGATAACGGCGTGTGGCGGCAGATCTTCGACGTCAAGCAGGACGACAGCGGCAATCCGGTGGAACTGGCGCTGACGTTGAAGCACGACGGCAAGGCTGTAACGGAAACCTGGCTGTACCAGTGGACCAAGACGGCTTGAGGCCGGCCTGAACGCCGCCGCGGATGCGCGCCGCCCCGGAACTTTCCGATCCGGCAGGCGTTCAAGCAGGGGAGCAATGGATATGACCGACGCCAGACTGCATCTTAATGACATTCGAAACCGGCTGGACCGGCCGGACCTGGACGACGCAGACCTGATCGCCTGCCTGGAGGCAGCGGCGGCGCAACTTGGCCTCGACACCAGTGTCGAAGGCCTGCTTGCCCGGCCGGGCGACGACGCGGATCTGCGTCTTGCCGTTTCCTGTCTGGCGCTGCCCCAGCCGCGCCACCCGATAGCCATGCCTGAACACGAGCTCGTCCCGGAAAAAGCCGGCCGCGCCGCGTTTGCCTTCTGGAAGAAGCGTCCGGCCCTGCTTCCGCTTCCCTTGAGAAAACGCTGACATGGCCCGGACATCGGTCCTGAATTTGCCGGAAAACAATCGGAATCGGTTCGGAGTTTCGGTCAGGCGGATCGGGGCGTTTCTGCTGGCGGCCGGTCTTACTGTCGGAGCGGCCTCCATGTTCGGCACCGTCGCCCAGGCGGACGGGTTCGACTGGGTCGACGTGGTCCGGATTTTCCTGATCGCCGTTTCCGGCTTCTGGCTCGCCTGGGGTGCCTGTACCGCCCTCCTGGGCGTGTTGTTCGACCCGCCGCCCATGCCCCGAAACGATGACGGGCCATGGTCGAAGACGGCGGTTCTGATCCCCGTCTATAACGAAAACACATCAGCCGTTTTCGCGCGTATCGAGGCCATGTTCCGCTCGCTGGAGCGCACCGGATACCTGTCCTTGTTCGATTTTCACGTGCTGTCGGACACGACCAATGCGGCAATCGCCGAGGCCGAACGGCTAGCCTGGCAGCGCAGTCTCCTCCGCCTGCAGGCGGGCGGGCGGCTCTACTATCGCCACCGGGAAAAGAACACGGGCCGCAAGGCGGGCAATATCGCCGATTTCATCCGCACCTCGGGCGGCGCCTACGACTTCATGCTGGTGCTCGACGCCGACAGCCTGATGGATGGCGAAACGATCGTGGAAATGGTCCGCCGGATGGAGGCCGCCCCGGGTCTGGGGCTGCTGCAGACCCTGCCGCAGATGATCGGTCTGACGAGCCTGTTCGGCCGCATGCTGCAGTTCTCCGCCGGCTTCTTTTCGCCCGTCTTTACCCGCGGCGTGGCCGCGCTCCAGGGGGCCGAAGGCCCGTTCTGGGGCCACAATGCGCTGATCCGCATGCGCGCCTTTGCCCAGTCCTGCGGTATGGCCGCGCTTGAGGGCAAACCGCCTTTCGGCGGGCATATCCTCAGCCACGACACCATCGAGGCGGCGCTTCTCGCCCGCGACGGCTGGCAGGTGCGGGTCGATCCGGACCTGCAGGGTTCGTTCGAGGAGGGACCGGCGAACCTGATCGACTATGCCAAGCGCGACCGGCGCTGGTGCCAGGGCAACCTGCAGCACACGCGGGTGCTCGGCGCGCCGCGGCTCAAGGCCTGGAGCCGGATCGCCATCGTCCAGGGGGTTTTTGCCTATCTGTCCTCGCCGGTGTGGCTCCTGTTCCTGGTGGCAAGTCTTGCGGCTCCCCTGTTTGCGCCCAAGCCGGTCTATTTCGACGGCCGGTCGCTGTTTCCCGTCTTTCCCCATCCCGAAACCACGGTGGCGCTGGCGCTTCTCTTCGGTGTCGGCGCACTGCTGATCCTGCCCAAGGCGATGCTGCTTGTCCGCGCGCTTCTCAAAGGCGAGGCCCGCCGCTACGGCGGCGCATTCCGCCTCGTTGCCAGCGTCGTGCTGGAGCTTTTGATGACCTCGGTGCTGGCGCCGGTGCACATGATGTTCCAGAGCCGGTCCGTGTTCCAGGTCCTGACCGGCGGCGACTCCGGCTGGCCCGCAGCCGACCGCGACGACGGCTCGCTGCCCTTCATCGCCTGCCTCAGGGCCACGTGGTGGATGGCGCTCGCCGGCGCCGCCGCCCTCATCTTCGCCTGGGAAATGACGCCGGACCTGTTCTGGTGGCTCGCCCCGGTCTCCGTGCCCCTCGTTCTGGCACCGGGTCTGCTTTACGTCACCGCGCTGCCGGCGATCGGCCGGCTGAGCCGCAAGGCCGGACTGCTGCTGACACCTTACGAGGTGGAGCGGGTGCGGCTGATCCGGGACATGCGGCTGGCGATGGAGAGCGGGGCCTAGAGCGGAAGCGGACGAGCGCTTTCTCCTGTTCGGAGTTCTCGCTTATATTAGCTTAATGAGTGAAGCGGTCAGTCTGACTTACTACCGGGCTCGATGGCCTGAAGAAGAAGTTCCGGAGGGACAACCGGAATGGTTCTTTTACGAGGTCGATAAAGCCGGAGACGCGGTGACCAGAATGGTAGAAGTGTTTCCAGGCGGGAAGATTACGCGCAACAGTGTCGAGATCGATCAGCCCCAAGATGGCCGTCATTTTGACTCGCTTTTAGACAGCTCGCTCGACGATGATTTCTACGGCGAGCATCTTCAGGCAATTAGCCGGGAAGAATTCGAGGCGCTGTACGCCAAAGGTGTCGACACACCGTTCTGGTTTCCGAGGTGAATATCGCCTTCGCCTTCCCCACAGAGCGTCATTCCAGACAAGCGCAGCAAAGCTGCGTGCTGATCTGGAAACCAGATATCAGCCGCGCCGCAGGCGCGTCCTGCTCCCGATTGAAAGCGGTGCTCGCTCACGCTCGCTCTGTCAGCTGGATTCCGGATCTCGAGATGGCGCTGGCGCGCCACACGGTCCGGAATGACGTTGGAAATGGCTGCGGCCCTCTTCGGGCCCATCCCGCCGCCGGGTCTCCCCAGCGGCGGTCGTTTTCCCGATCACCGGTTGTCGGGCTGCGCGCGGACGCGTTGGAGCCCTAAGCGGGTGATCAGGTAGGGGCCTCCGGCCCTGGAGGCGATGTAGCGGCGGCGTTTAAGTTTCTTGAACAGCACCAGCGGGCAGCCGGGCCAGGACCAGCCGTCGCGGGTGATGGTCCGGGTGTCGGTGATGCGGCCATGGTCGTCCTTTTCCACGACGATGCGGCCGCCTTGAGCGAGCAGGTGCAGGACCCGCTGCTCGGGCTTTGAAATAATCCATTGATTTTGGGTCTTCGTGTCATGCGCCAGTCGGCGCACCTCAGCGATCACGCGCCGCAGCCAGTCGCGTGCGGCGGTGTTGTTCACTGATGCCCGGTCGGGGAGACCGGGCCTTAACGGGCCTCTCGGCGTCCGTACATGAAGTCTCCATCAAAACGTTCGCCGCTGATCTAGGAAGCCGGTGAGGGCGGTGCAACCCCTGCGCCGCCGCAGTGCTGGTTTTGGGGGGCGTTGTTCTCTATAAAAATCAGGCGGATGACGTTTGGAAGGATGCAACCGGGTCCCGGACGCGGGTATGAGGGACCTGGTAAACCGGCAAGTGGGCGCGCGCGCTGCGGCTCGTCAATGCCCGCCTCCAATCCCGCTAACTCATGACCTTCGGGGAAAACGCCCATGTCCTATCGCGACCAACTGATCATCAAGCCGGGAAGCAAGGTAAAGCTCGCCGATATCGACCCGGACTATCACGACAAGGACCTGAACAAGGCGCGATCCAATCCGGAACTGCAGCTGATCCTCGACGATCTCTCGCGGATGCAGGAGGAGCTCTACGCGGAAAAAAAGCACGCGCTTCTTATCGTGCTGCAGGGGATCGATTCCGCCGGCAAGGACGGCATCTGCTGGCACGTGATCACCGGCATGAACCCGCAAGGGTGCACGGTCTCCAGCTTCAAGCAGCCGTCTGCGGAGGAGCTTGCCCACGATTTCCTGTGGCGGGTGCACGCCAAAGCGCCGGGGCGGGGGCATGTGGCCGTTTTCAACCGCTCCCACTATGAAGACGTGCTGATCGTCCGGGTTCACGACCTGGTGCCGAAGAAGGTATGGTCGCGCCGCTACGAGGCGATCAACATGTTCGAGGAGCTTTTGGCCAACAACGGCGTCCATATCATCAAGTTCTTCCTCTATATCTCCAAGGAGGAACAGCTGGAACGCTTCGCCAAGCGGCTGGAGGACAAGGACCGGCAGTGGAAGATCAGCATGTCGGACTATGCGGAGCGCGAGCACTGGGACGCCTATACCGAGGCCTACGAGGACATGCTCTCCAAATGCTCCACCAGCCACGCGCCCTGGTACGTGATCCCGTCCAACCGCAAATGGTTCCGCAACCTGGCGGCGGCCTCCATCATCCGCGACACCCTGCGCGACATGCACATCAAGGCCCCGCCGCCCACCGTCGACATCGAAACCATCCGAAAGCGGTATCACGCGGCGGTGGCGGAGCAGAAGGGGTAGGTCGGGGGAGGAGGTGCAGGGCCTTACCCCCTGCACAGCCGTCACCCCGGCCTTGAGCCGGGGCCTACTCGTTTCCAGAGCCATTCCGCAGCAATGTCGGGCCCGTGACAGCGACGGAATTTTTTCAAATATGCATTGCCGCGAGGAGAAGAGAGTAGGTCCCGGATCTTCGCTTCGCTGCGTCCGGGATGACAGCCAGGGGAATGTACGGCCACAATAAATGCCGAAAGTCAGAAGGAGCCTTTGCCAGTCCCTGTTTCCCGGAGGAGGGCTATCGAACGGGACGTCACAAATGTCTTCTTATCCATTCCAGGATCAGCAATGCGATCGGTATCCACATGAGGGCGAACGCAAACCAAAATCCGATCATCGATAGCGGATAGAGAAGTTCACCGAAGTCCGCACCTCCAAAATAACACGGGTGCGAATCTGCTGCGTTTATCTCGCATCCGTTCGCAGCTGCGAGCAATATTATGCAGTAGCCGATGCCACAAAGGTACAAGGGCAGGAATACAAACAAGGTACGCAGCAATTTCGAAGCATCGCGTTTGTTTTGCTGCATGGAGTTCCCTCGGTCACGGACTTAACGAATAACGGCACCGTGGTGCTCCGGTCGGCGTGTGGAAAGTCTGTTTGTGGTCCTAGCTGCGCTCCGCCGGCCAGTAGCCGGTCTTTGGGTCCCGTGAAACGGCAACGGCCTCGACGTCGGTGGAGCGGCAGCGGTTGCAGGTGAGTTTTTTGGCTATGTCGCCCAAGGTTTCCGTGTCGGCGAAGCGGCTGTCGTTGAGGTAGCGGAAGCGGTGGCAGTGGCCGCAGACGAGGCCGAGGCGCATGCCTTCGGCTCTCAGTTTCTCGATGGTCAGCGTTTCGTCGCCACTGGAAGAAATCACCCGCGCAGCCGCTTCTCTCAAATTCATAAAAAACAGGCGTCGGCATCCTAGGGGGAATTCAGCCGGGGAGAAAGCAGGCTGCGGTTGCATGGCGGGTGCGGCATTTTTCAAACGGGGCTCGCATTTCGCGTCGCTTGCGGCTAAAGACATGCCCATGTTGACGCTTTCCGACACATGGATGGATCTGTTCGGGCTTTCCGGACTTCTTAACCCGACGGCCCTCATCATCGGCGGGGCGCTGGGCTGGTATGCGGACGGGGCAAAGAAACTCTGGATTGCCGCCTTTGCCGCAGCCGCCCTTTCCCTGATGGTAGAGGCGACGCTCGGCCTGACCGGCATGCCGGTCTGGTCCCAGCACAGCGCGGGACCGCTTGCCCTGTTCCCCTTTCGCTTCGTTGGCGGAGGGATCGCATCGGCGGTCGTTTATCTGATTGCCAAGCGGGCAAAGAAGGCCTGAACGTCGTTCGTTCAGGTGTAAAAGACTGGCCTTTCCAAAAGACGCTCCCGAAAAAGAAAGGCCCCGCACGAATGCAGGGCCTCTCCAGGTGTTAGCGCCTTTGTTATTTCCGGCCTAGGATTCGGCCTCCTGAGGCGTGTTGTCGAGCCATTTGGTGAACAGTTCGGCGTTCGGGCACATTTCCGGCGGGCGGACGATGCCCTTGCCGGATTGCTCCTCCAGCCATTGTTCGCAGCTTTCCGCCTTCTCGCAGCAGATGCAGCGGTCGACCGCAACACGGATATCCTGACCGACGCACATGCCTTCCGGCATCTGGTCCATGGCCCCGATCGTTTCCAGCATGCGGCGCATCAGGCCCGCACGCCCGTTCATTTCTTCCACCCAACGCATTCGATCTCTCCTTGCACGTAACCGTGCCCCTCTGGAACGTACTATGGGCAAGACACGAAGTTTTCACCTTGATCAGTGTCAATAGCACAGGCAGATGCCATCAAGTGCTTTTCTGGTTAAGTTTCAAAAGGCCGGCCTGAGCTCATGCGGAGACGTTTTGAATGGTGAGCGCGATCACGGCGCTACAGGCGTCGCTCTCTTCGGGGACTTCTTCGAACTCGGTTCGCCTCGAACCGGGGACGGAGGCGCGTGCGAAGGTGGAGGCGAGCCTGCCGGGCAACGTGCTGCGGCTTTCCGTCGGTAAATCCACCATCGAGGTGCGCGCCAACGCGGCGCTGCCTGCGGGTACGGAGCTGACGCTCAAGGTCAGCGGCGATCCGGGCAAGCCGCAGATCCAGCTGGTCCCCGATGGAAAGGGGGGCTCCCAAGCGGCTGCGGGGCAAGGTCCTTCTACCGATCCTGCAACGGCGCAGAAGCTTGTGCAGGTCGCGGCGAAACCGAGCCTTCCGTCTACGCCGCCGACATCGACCACGCCGCCGACATCGTCCGCCCCGTCCGCGACCTCCGCCCTGGCCGATGCGGTGACCGCAGCCGCCACAGGCAAGGCCCAAACGGTCCAGGCCCAGACGAGCCAGCCGCAGGCGCAGGCACCCCAGACGCAGGCACCCCAGACACAGGCATCCCAGACACAGGCACCCCAGACACAGGCGGGGCAGACACAGGCGCAGGGATCGACGCAAACGACTGCACCTCAGGCGGGCACAGGGCAGGCAGGCGGTGCGCCGGCCTCCTCCGTTTCCACGGCGCAGACGGCAAGCGGGACGGCGGCGCAGACGGTGAGACAAACCGTCAGCCAGACGATTAGCCAGACGGTTAGCCAGACCGGGACCCAGGCCGGAACCCAGACGGCCCAGTCTCCCCAGCAGGCCCAGGCGGCGAGCCAGGCACCGGCACAGATCTTAAGCCCGGCTTCGGCGCAGACAGCGGGCGCTCCGGCGGGGCAGGCGGCGAACGCGGCGGCGCTGCCATCGGCCGGCTCCGGGGCGCAGACCGCAGTTCAGGTTTCAGTGCCGGGGGGCAGTCCGCCCGGCCCCCCACTCAGCGCACAGACGCCAACTCTTCCGGGCAACCTGCAGCTTCAGACCCTTTCAGAGCCGCAGGCGCGACCGGCGGCTCAGCCTCAGGTTCCGGCCACCGGTTTAGGGCAGGCGGCGACAAGTCAGGCTGCCGGGCAGGTGTCCCAGCAACAGGCATCGCAACCGGCCCTGCAACCGGCAAGTCCGTCGGGACAGGCGCCCGCAACGGCGCCGTCCGGCGTGCAAGGGGCAACGGCCAACGTGTCTTCGGGCGCGGCGCAGGCGGTGCCGCCGCAGGCCCCGGCAGGCGGGCAGGGTCCGCTTGCACAGGGGAGCGTCCAGCCGGGGACGGCAAACCCTGCGGCCGCCAACACAGCGGCTGCAAGTGCAACGCCGGCCAATCCGGCACCGGCAGGAACACCGCAGACTTCCGGGCCGCCTGCCGGTGGTCCGGCACCCGCAGTGGCCTCCGCGCCCCCCACGCCTGTTTCCGCCCCCGGCGCGAGCGCGCATTTCGTCACCACCCTGTCTGAAAACACGGGCAGCGCCCATGCGACGTTGCCCGGCAATGCCTATGCCGGGTCCGGACGGCCGGCAGCGGCCCAGGGCGCCCAGCCGGGTCAGCACCAGGGCCGGCCGGTCACGCCGGAACTGAAACAGGCGTCTGAAGCCGTCCTGCCGAAACTTGCCGAGCAGCAGGCGAGCCTATCGGGCCTCTACGCCCAGATCAGCGCGGTCGCGGAAGGCCAGACGGCGGCGAATGTGCCTCAGCCGGTGAAGCAGGTGATGGAACAGATCCTGGGTCTCCGGCTGCAGCCGGAGGCGGCTGGCTTTTCCGGCAAGTCTGTCGAGGCGGCGGTGAAGAATTCCGGACTGTTCCGGGAGGCGGCGCTTGGCGGAGGGGCAGGCCAGGCTGGTGCGCAAGGTGCCGGCCAGGGAGCAGTTCAGGGTGCGCAATTGGGCGGCGATCTGAAATCGCTTTTGATCAACCTGCGCTCGCTGCTGCAGGGGCTGGGCGCGCAGGCGGTACCGGCAAGGCCCTTTACCCAGCCGGCAGCGCCGTCGCTGCGCCGCTCGCCCCAGGGTGACAAGCCGTCGGGCATTTCCTCATCCGTTTCCGACGGGGACGAGAAATCCGTGCTCAACCGGCTGATGCGGGATACGGATTCCGCGCTGTCGCGGATCCGGATGTCCCAGATGGTCAGCCGGGGGCTCGGGGGCGACGAACATGCCCATCACGGACGGGCGATGGACATGACCGTGGATCTGCCCATTGCGGTCAATGGTCAGACGGCCATCGTGCAGATGCAGGTGGGCCGGGATCCGGAAGAGGCGCAGGGGGAAGACGGCGAGGGGCCGGGCTGGCGCCTGCGCTTCGCCCTCGATCTCACCGAGACGGGGCCCATGGAAGCGGCCGTCAGTCTGCGTGGCGGCAGCACCTATGTCAGTCTGTGGGTCGACCGGGGCGAGACGCTGGAGAGGCTGAGAGCGGACCAGGATGCGCTGGAGGCGAGCTTCGCTCACGCAGGGATCGACCTGAAGGAACTGCGCTTCCTGCGCGGCCTGCCACAACGGACGGAAGCACGGTTCGGAGCCGTGGTGGATCGGCAATCATGAAGAATGGGCATGAGGAACGGGCATGAGGAACGGGCGGGCATGAGAAGGCCGATATGAAGAAACCCAAGCCGCAAAGGCCGGTCCGGCCGGGCGAGAAGGTTGCCGTCGCGCTCACCTACGAGGACGGTTCCGCACCGGTCGTCGCCGCCAAGGGCACCGGCAACGTTGCCGAACGGATCGAGGAAATCGCCCGGGAAAGCGGTGTGCCCATCGAGCACAATCCGATGATGGCCGAGGCCCTGTCCCAGATCGAACTCGACAAGGAAATCCCCACCGAACTCTACCAGGCGGTCGCCGTTCTCATCGGCTACATCATCCGCACGGGCAAGGCGGAGCATCCGCCGGAATAGGGAACACGCGGCACTTGCAGTTGCCATCCCGTGTTGAATGGGGCGCCGAACCGCTTGGCGGCAGCACGGAGCCGGTGTATGGCGATTGGACCTGAGCAGCGCGATGCACGCCTGCCGGCGGCGGAAGGCACTTGCCGTTTCCGCTTTTTCCTTCCCGGGGAATTCCATGCCGACGACGATAAGCTTTCTCCTGCCGCCAATAATGCTGGTCGCTTCCAACATTTTCATGACTTTCGCCTGGTATGGGCATCTCAAGCACAAGGGCACGGCAATCGCCTTGGCCGTCACGCTGAGCTGGGGCATCGCCTTCTTCGAATATTGTCTTGCGGTGCCCGCCAACCGGCTGGGCAGCGCGGTCTACTCCACCGCGCAGTTGAAGACCATTCAGGAAGTGATCACGCTCCTGGTGTTTGCGGGCTTTTCCGTCTTCTGGCTGAAGGAAAGCCTGACGTTGAACCACGCGATCGGGTTTTTGCTGATTGCGCTCGGTGCGGCTTTCGTATTTCGCGGTTAGGGATGGCAATACTGTTCCCGTTTTCAAACGTCGCACGCCTTCATTTTCCTGCCGGGAATTGCCGCATGTGGGCAGGAAGGTCTTGCGGGCAGGGCAATTCGCGATTAGGCATCGGTTCCGACGATTGCAGCGCGACCGCCGGCGCATCGCCCGGCCGAGTTCCGCGCAGGATAAACACAGGAATTGACACGCAATGACGATTGTCGAGGCACGCACACCCGATCCCAAGAAATTCCTCAAGGGCGCCACCGGCGACTGGGAGATCGTGATCGGGATGGAAGTCCATGCCCAGGTGACCTCCGAGGCGAAGCTGTTTTCCGGCGCTTCCACCGAATTCGGCAAGGACCCGAACGACAATGTGAGCCTCGTGGATGCGGCCATGCCGGGCATGCTGCCGGTGATCAACGAGGAATGCGTGCGCCAGGCGATCCGCACCGGGCTCGGCCTCAAGGCGGCGATCAATCTCAAGTCCGTGTTCGACCGCAAGAACTATTTCTACCCGGACCTGCCGCAGGGCTACCAGATTTCCCAGTTCAAGCAGCCGATCGTGGGCGAGGGCAAGATCCTGCTCGACATGCCCGACGAGCAGGTGGAAATCGGGGTGGAGCGTCTGCACCTGGAACAGGACGCGGGCAAGTCGCTGCACGACCAGCATCCGACCATGTCGTTCGTGGACCTGAACCGCTCCGGCGTGGCGCTGATGGAAATCGTGTCCAAGCCGGACCTGCGGTCGTCGGACGAGGCCAAGGCCTATCTGACCAAGCTGCGCACCATCCTGCGCTATCTCGGCACCTGCGACGGCAACATGGACCAGGGCTCCATGCGCGCCGACGTCAACGTCTCCGTGCGCCGTCCGGGCGAAGGCTTCGGCACGCGTTGCGAGATCAAGAACGTCAACTCCATCCGCTTCGTCGGCCAGGCCATCGAATATGAGGCCCGCCGGCAGATGGCGATCCTGGAGGACGGCGGTTCCATCGATCAGGAGACCCGTCTGTTCGACGCGGTCAAGGGCGAGACCCGCTCCATGCGCTCCAAGGAAGAAGCGCACGACTACCGTTATTTCCCGGATCCGGACCTGCTGCCGCTTGAGTTCACGCAAGCCTACGTGGACGATCTCGCCAAGGACCTGCCGGAGCTGCCGGACGAGAAGAAGGACCGGTTCGTCAACGACTACGGCCTGTCCGCCTATGACGCCGACATCCTCGTCGTCGAAAAGGCGTCGGCCGATTTCTTCGAGGAAGTCGCAAAGGGCCGCGATGCCAAGCTTGCTGCCAACTGGGTGATCAACGAGCTGTTCGGCCGCCTCAACAAGGAAGGCCACGATCTCGATGACAGCCCGGTTTCGGCTGCCCAGCTCGGCGCGATCATCGACCTGATCAAGGCCGGTACGATTTCCGGCAAGATCGCCAAGGACCTGTTCGAGATCGTCTGGAGCGAGGGCGGAAACCCGGCGGAGATCGTCGAGGCACGCGGCATGAAGCAGGTCACGGATCTCGGCGCGATCGAAGCCATCGTCGACGAAATCATCGCCGCCAATCCGGACAAGGTGGAACAGGCGAAAGAAAAGCCGGGCCTGCTCGGCTGGTTCGTCGGCCAGGTCATGAAAGCCTCCAAGGGCAAGGCCAATCCGCAGGCGGTCAACGATCTGCTGAAATCGAAGATCGGACTGGAATAGCGGCCGCCTCCAGGCGCCGACACCGTCTGCTGTGATCATACCGGCTGCTGCGATCATCCTGGACCGAGCGTAAGCGAAGATCCGGGAGCCGCTCGCCTGCCCTTTCTGGACAGCAGGTAGCTGCGTTTATGTCGTGCGCCTTCGCATGCCGGCAGAACATCTCTGGAAACGAGCAGGCCCCGGATCAGGTCCGGGGTGACGACCTGTAAGCTTGGTGCAATCTGCCTTTGCACGGCCCCCCTTGTGCCCGCCGGATCTGGTAATCGCGGTCGTTTTCGCGCTTCCGGCGCCGATGATGCGCGATGCGCGTATGGGCTAGAAATTCTGTTTTCAAAAGAAGAGATAAGCTTCACTTAAGGAATAAAATCCGGTTTTTCGTATAAAATGATATTTGGAATCTATTATCGTCTCCAATTCTGCAAAATCGTCTTCTAATTTTCTACAGGCGTACTTTTGATTTTTCGGATCTTATGTCTTTAATTCGTTCTGTCAGGAAAATTTCAAGAAAAATATTTATCCATTTATTTCAGTGTTTTATCGCAATTCATGCGGGTGTTTTCACGGTTCGCGCTCCTCCGGCTGTTGAAATCGAGACTCAGGCTGCTAGGCTCCCGCCGTTCCTGGCATGAGGGCGCATCAGACGCGTTCGTCTCTTTCGGGGGCTTCCTGCGATGTCGTCCGACGCATGGTTCGGGCCGCGAAGTCCCGGAGATTGCGCCCGCCGCCAACAGGTCCGGCAGTCCGGGCCGGTGTCCTGCCGGTCCAGCCTTACACCCTGCAGCGCATCGCGCGATTTTGCCGGACCGATGACAGAAGACAGTTCACTTCGCGCTGCCGCACCGCCTGGCAGCACGAAGGCGCGCGCCGCTGTCCACGCGGGCGCCCCGACAGTTCAAGAGGAGAGATTTCATGCGCGCAGCCCGTGTACCGCAAAACACAGAGTTCGAACTCGACGAACAGGCCTACGGGCAGGATCCCACCGCGGATCGGGAAACCGATCTCTACCGGGGCGAATACATCATGACCTTCGTGGAAAAATGGGATGAACTGATCGACTGGGACGCCCGGGCCGACAGCGAGGGGCAGTTCTTCATGGACGTGTTGCGTGCCCGCGGCAAGGAAACCGTGCTCGACGTGGCGACCGGTACCGGCTTCCATTCCGTGCGCCTGACCCAATCCGGTTTCAACGTCACCTCGGCGGACGGCTCCGCGGCCATGCTCGCCAAGGCGTTCGAGAACGGCCAGAAGCGGGGTATGATTCTCAAGACCGTCCAGGCTGACTGGCGCTGGCTCAACCGGGATATCCAGGGCAAGTACGACGCCATCATCTGCCTCGGAAACTCCTTCACCCACCTGCACGAGGAGAAGGACCGCCGCCGGGCGCTTGCCGAATTCTATGCCGCACTCAAGCATGACGGCATCCTGATCATCGACCAGCGCAACTACGACGCCATGCTCGATCATGGCTTCTCATCCAAGCACAAGTACTACTATGCCGGCGACAAGGTGAAGGCGGAGCCGGAACATATCGACGAGGGGCTGGCGCGGTTCAAATACAGCTTTCCGGACGGGGCGGAATACACATTGAACCTGTGCCCGATCCGCAAGAACTACATGCGCCGGCTCTTGTCCGAAGCCGGGTTCGAACGGGTGCGCACCTACGGCGACTTCCAGGAAACCTACGCCGAGGAGGACCCGGACTTCTTCATCCACATTGCCGAGAAATCGAGCCTGCACCTGGTGCGCTGGGGCGGCGCGACCCTGGAAGAAGGCCAGACCGACATCCGCGAAGTTGCCGAAAGCTACTACGACAGCGACGACGCGGACACGTTCTACAGCACGGTCTGGGGCGGACAGGACCTGCATATCGGGCTCTACGATACGACGAAGGACATTCGTGCCGCATCGGACCTCACCATCGAGGAGATGCTGAAAACCCTGCCGAAACTTGAGGACGGCGCAGCCTTCCTGGACATCGGTTCGGGTTATGGCGGCGCAATGCGCAAGGTCTTGAGCCGGCGGGGCGAAGACAAGGGCGATACCGCGGTCTGCCTGAACATCTCCGAAGTTCAGAACGACACCAACCGGCACCGCAACCGCCAGAAGGGCTTCGCCGACCGAATCCGGGTCGTGCACGGGGTGTTCGAGGATATCCCGGAAAAGCCCGCCAGCTTCGACGTGGTCTGGAGCCAGGATGCGATTCTTCATTCCGACCAGCGTCAGCAGGTGCTGTCCGAAGTCTATCGTGTGCTGAAGCCCGGGGGCTATTTCATCTTCACCGACCCGATGCAGGCGGACGACGCCGATCCTGCCGCGCTGCAGCCGGTCTACGACCGTCTTCAGCTCAACAGTCTCGGCTCCATGCGCTTCTATCGGGAAGCGGCGGAAGCGCTCGGCTTCGAAGTGCTCGAACAGCGGGACATGACCCGGCAATTGCGTACCCATTACTCCCGCGTCCGCGAAGAGCTGCTCGACAACTACAAGCGGCTGCGTGAAGACGGGGCATCGGCCGAGTATCTCGACAAGATGGCCGAGGGTCTCCAGAACTGGGTGAATGCCGCGGATGCGGGGCAGCTCTCCTGGGGCATCCAGCTGTTCCGCAAGCCCGTGTAACCGGGTTTCCGATTTTCCGGCCAATCGAAAGGACGGCGGCCGGGGCCGCCGTCCTCCAGCCAATCAACAAACGATAGGGAGAACGCTTCATGGCGCAGAAGTCCTGGCTTTTTACCAGTGAATCCGTTTCCGAAGGCCACCCCGACAAGGTGTGTGACCGTATATCCGATACCATCCTCGACGCCTTTCTGGCGCAGGACCCGGAGGCGCGGGTCGCCTGCGAGACCCTGACCACCACCAACCATGTTTCCATCGCCGGCGAGGTGCGCGGTCCCGACAGTGTCCTCAAGGACGTGGAGGGGCTGGTGCGCGATGCGGTGCGTGACATCGGCTACGAACAGGACGGGTTTCACTGGAAGACGCTGGAAGTGATCAACCGGCTCCACAAGCAGTCCTCCGACATCGCCATGGGCGTGGACGAGGGCGAAAAGGGCGAGGAGGGCGCCGGCGACCAGGGCATCATGTTCGGATACGCCTGCGACGAAACCGAGGAACTGATGCCGGCGCCGATCCAGATTTCGCACAAGATCCTGCGGCTGATGGCCGAGGCGCGGAAATCCGGCGCGGAACCGCGCCTGGGGCCGGATTCCAAGAGCCAGGTGACCCTGAAATACGAAAACGGCCGCCCGGTCGGCGTCGATGCGGTGGTGGTCTCCACCCAGCACGGTGAGGACGTGGACCAGGAGACGGTGCGCGAGATCGTGTTGCCCTATGTCCAGAACGCGTTTCCCGAAGGCTGGCGTGCGGCGGAGGACCGGCTTTACATCAACCCGACCGGCCGGTTCGTGATCGGCGGCCCGGACGGGGATGCGGGTCTCACCGGCCGCAAGATCATCGTCGACACCTACGGCGGGGCCGCACCGCATGGCGGCGGGGCCTTTTCGGGCAAGGACCCGACCAAGGTCGACCGCTCCGCTGCCTATGCCGCGCGCTATCTTGCCAAGAACGTGGTGGCTTCGGGACTGGCAAGCCGCTGCCTGATCCAGCTTGCCTATGCCATCGGCGTGCCCGACCCGGTCGCCGTCTATGTGGACACGCAAGGGACAGGCAAGGTCGACGAAGCGGAACTCGGCCGGGTGCTGCGCGAGATGGTGCGCCTGACCCCGCGCGGTATCCGCGAGCAACTCGGCCTGCTGAAGCCGATCTATGCCCGCACCGCGGCTTATGGCCATTTCGGCCGGGCCCCGGATGCCGACGGCGGTTTCGGCTGGGAACGGACCGACCTGGCTGACGATCTCGCCCGCCACTTCGGCGCTTCGCGGGACGCGGCCGAATAGGGACAGGCGTCCGCGCCGTGCGTGCCCCTTGGGGAAGGAAACGGCGCGCACGGTCCTGCCTCCGGCTTCCGTTTCCGAAGGGAAACCTGAAGCTGGAGGCGCGGGCGTCTCCCACGAAGCAATCCATCTTGTCTTCCCATTCGCGCCTGTGCTCTATGGGGCTCCCGCCTTCATGAGTATTCAGGACCTTCCATGACCGCCGACATCCGCATCGAAAAGGCCCGGCCCGAGCATTTGGCCGATATCCTGGCGCTTCTGATCGCCGGTGCCGCCGGCGCCCGTGTGGGGCAGGAGACGGGCAAGGTGGAAGATTACCGGGAGGCCTTCGACGCCATGCTGGCCGCGCCTGAGATGGACATCTATGTGGCGCTCGACGGGGACGAGGTGGTCGGCACCTACCAGATCCATTTCATGAAGGGGCTGGCCTTCCGGGGCCGTTCGCGGGTGGAGCTTGAAAGCGTCCATACCCGCGAGGACCGGCGCGGGCAGGGGATCGGGGCCCGGATGATGGCCCATGCGGAAGAGCTTGCCCGGGCGGCGAATGCGGGGCTGATGCAGCTGACATCCAACCGGGTGCGTACCGATGCGCACCGGTTCTATGTGCGGCTTGGCTTCGACCAGAGCCATCTCGGTTTCAAGAAGATGTTATGAGCGATCCGGAATTTTACGGAAGTTTTTTCGCTTCACCGCTTGTGCTGTCCGCCGCAGCGTCCTAAATCCATCGGTATTCTACGATCAATCGCGGCCCGACGGGCCGGCGAAGACAAGGGGACGACCATGGCAACGACGCAGACGAAGCCGATTGAACTCTACTACTGGCCGACGCCGAACGGCTGGAAGATCTCCATCATGCTGGAGGAACTGGGTGTCCCTTATGATCTGAAGCTGATCAACATCGGCAAGGGCGACCAGTTCGAACCCGATTTCCTGAAGATTGCCCCGAACAACCGCATGCCGGCGATCATCGATCCGGAAGGTCCGGGCGGCGAGCCGATCTCGGTGTTCGAATCCGGCGCGATCCTGCAGTACCTCGGCCGCAAGTTCGGCAAGTTCTATCCGGCCGACGAGCGCAAGCGGGTGGAAACGGAAGAATGGCTGATGTGGCAGATGGGCGGCTTCGGTCCGATGCTCGGCCAGAACCACCATTTCCGCGTCTATGCGCCGGAAAAGCTGCCCTATGCCATGGACCGGTACCTGAACGAAACTCACCGGCTCTACCGGGTGTTGAACACGCGCCTGGAAGGCCGGGACTATGTGGCGGCGGGCGAATACACCATCGCCGACATGGCCATCATCGGCTGGGCGCAGGGCTGGGAACGGCAGGGGATGGACCTTGAGGAATTCCCCAACGTGAAGGCCTGGAAGGCGCTTCTGGAAGCCCGCCCGGCGGTGCAGACCGGTCTCGCCGTCGGCAAGGAGGAACGCGAAAAGCTGCAGCTTGCCGACGACAAGCAGGCGCAAAGCGTTCTGTTCGGGCAGCGGTAAGCGCTCGCCTAACATAGTTGTTATCCCGGACGACGCATTCGCGAAGATCCGGGACCCGGTTCTCCGTGGAGCTTGTGCACAGGCACCTGGCCTCACGGATTACCGGGTCCTCGCTTTCGCGGGGATGACATGGGAGCTGCCGGCTCAGCTGTTCGATCGAGTATGAACGGCCTTGCGCCTTACCGTGCCCGGCGCCAGGTTTCCTTTTCGCACATCTGGAAGATGACCCGGACGCAGCCCTTGATGGTCAGGCGGTCGCCGCCGGCCGGTGTCACCGTGGCATCGGCGCTGAAGCCACGGCGGGGGTCGTAGACGCGGCCCTTGAGGTCTCGCCCGGATTCGCGCAGCTCGTAGAGAACGGCAAGCCCAAGGATCTTTCGATTGCGTTTGGAACTGTCCTGGTTGTTGAGATCGCGGGTGGATTCCACCGAGTGGCCGGGCGGGGGGACGAAATCGACGATCCGGCCGCAGGCTGTTTCGCCACAAGGGCCGATACGCACGGTCGCGCCTGCCGGCGTGACCCAGTCGCCGGCGATGCCGCCGGTCTCCGCGCGGGCCGGGGCGGACATCGCGAGCATTGATATAAAAACTGCCGCGCACACCGGATAAACCGCCCTTGCGGGCTTCCAACAGGTCTTCATGCCGCATCTCCCGTCAGACCCTATCGCGGATCTACTATAGCGGATGACGCACTGGCCATGAAACGCAATCCCGTTACGGAACCGCGAGGTCGGCGCTATTTCGCCCGGTGCCAGGTCTCGCCCTTGCAGATCAGTCCGCCGAGCACGCAGCCCTGGAGTTTCAGACTGTCCGGAGCGGTGAGCTTGAGGTAGCCGGTGTAGGTCTTGCCGTCCTCCGCATTATAGACCTCGCCCTTCCACTGGCCCGCCGTGCCGGTGGGCTTCATGGCATTGACGATCTGCACCCCGAGGAGGGGCCGGCTGCGTCTGGCCGGGTCCGGGTTCTGCGTGTCGTTGCGGGGCTCACGCAGCCAGATGAGCTTGCCGCACAGCGCATCGCCGCAGGGACTGATGCGGATTTTCGACGAGCCGCTGGGGCGGATCCATTCTCCTGTCGCATCTGCGGCATGGGATGCGGCAACCGTGGCTGTCAGCAGGGCGCCGCCAAGCAGCAGCCGGATCAGGTGCGATCTTGCGGTTCTTGTTGTCATGCATTCCTCCCCAAGGTTTCCGTTTACGGAAAGGGAATGTATCGGGGCGGTTCCGCGCTGCCTAGCCGTACCGTAGCGGCAGGGTGTCTGTTTTCTTTTGGCAGGAAGAAAGGTGCGTGCCAATTCCGCCCTTGTCCGCGCGAGCGGGGCGATGACCGGCTGCCCGATCTTACTCCTGTATCCCCGGGATGACGCCCGGAGAATTGAGGTTCGGGCCTGCCTTGTCTGCAGGTCCTTTGCGGCAAGGCCGGATGCCATGGAAACCTGCAAACGTGATCTATGGTAATCAGAGTCTTTCCAGCGACTTACGGCTTTTAGATAAAGGCGATTGAAAAGACGGTGGTTTTTGCGCAGACAACCTTAGCGCAAAGTAAACTTCAGCTTCTTTTAAGCCTTTGTTCGCATTGCGTTAATTTAGAAATTTAACGGCCCCTTCAGCGACTTTTCCCAAGATAAGCCCATGAAACGCGGGAGATTTTTGCGCCCGCAGTTTCGGGGAAGCCTTCGGGGGAAGGCGGTCTTTAACAAGGGGAGAGCGTAATGGCTCGATTTGAAGTGTACTCCGCCGATATGGCGGTGATGGGCGAACAGCCCGCCAGTGCCGACATCCTGTTCCAGATGGGTCTGGACAGCGCCTGCGGCCGTCATCACGGCGTGGCCGATCTGGTCAGCGCCCACAAGTGGTTCAACATTGCGGCCCTGAAGGGCAGCACGGAAGCAGCCCGCTACCGCAAGGAAATTTCCTTTGAAATGACCCGCGAGGAAATCGCGGAAGCCCAGCGCTCGGCGCGCGAATGGCTGGCGATGCATTGAGCGAGGCTAGCCGGACACCCGGCTCCTCCGGATAAGGCGATGGCGCTCCTCCTCCCGCGCCGTCGCCTTTTTTTGTTTTTGATGTTTGTTTTTTGAATTTTGCCGCGCTTTCTGCATGACAACTGTGGGGAGGTGTTGGCGCGAAAGAAACCTCGCTCTTCTTCATGGCGCGTAAAAAATATGGCCGCCCAATTCCTTGAGCGGCCTTTATCCGTTTTCGTGTACCGGAAAGCCTCTTACCGGTAGGGGCTGCGGCAATAGTGGTAGTAGCCGTCGTAGCCCAGATACTGGTCGGTCCTGGGATTGTAGGACCGGTACCGGTTCAAACACCAGCGCACGTGCGAATTGGACCGCCTGTAGCGGGGCGGCGGGACGTAACGCGGATCGTGATAGCGCCGGTCGTAATATCGCCGGTCGTAATAGCGGCGGTCATAGTAGCGCGGCGGGTATTGCCATCCGGGAGGCGGCGGACCCCACTGGGCGAGCTGGATATTGGTTCCGGTTGCTGCCTGCGGTGCGGGAGCTGCAACAGAAGGCCCGGTCGCAGAAGACGCTTCCGCATTGGTCTGAGGTGCCAGGACAAGCACTGATATTCCCAAAATCGCGGAACCTGCAAACTTGAGAAACTTGGATTTCCAGGTCGTATTCATTATCGGGACCTCCAAACTCCGCCCGGCATGTTTCCATCCGGGGATGATTGAACCCATTCTGAAAAGAAACGAGGTGCCTGATCTTGATACGGATCAAATATGTCAAAAAATATAGATGACGTTAGGGAAGTGAATGACGTACGTCCGCATAATTCGCGACCGCATTGCGTCGGGCGAAGCAACGGCATGGATCTTCGGGTCAAGCCCGAGAAGGATGGCAGAAGGGGTAGAACGGGTGGCGCGGTAGGTCGCGCCACCGGTCTTGTCGTTATTCCGTGATCTTAAACACCCGCCGGGCATTGTCCTCGTAGAACTGCTTTTTGCCCGCATCGTCCAGGGGAAGGTCGTCCATCCAGGCGACTTCTTCCGGAACGAACTGCCAGGGGTAGTCCATGGCGTACATCTTTCGATCCGGGCCGATAACGTCGCGGACGAACATCACCGGCGGGGCCCAGCCGACGCCGCTGTTGGTGTAGATGAAATTCTCGCGCAGATACTCTTCGGCCTTCCGTTTCAGCGGACCGACATTGGGATAGCGGCCGGTGACGGAGATGTGGCTGTGCATGTAGTTGATGCGGTAGAGCCAGAAGGGCAGGGCCTCGCCACAGTGGCCGAGGATGATCTGCAGCTTCGGGAAACGGTCGAACAGGCCGGCGACCATCAGGCGCAAGGCGTGCAGGCCGGTCTCGCAGGCAAAGCCGTAGACGGCGGCATCCAGTCCGCGCTTCAGGAACGGCTCGATCATTTGCGCCGGTGGCGTGTTCGGGTGCAGGTAGATCGGCACGTCCAGGGCCTCGGCCGCCTCGAAGACCTCCCAGTATTTCTCGTCGTCCATATAGGTGCCGAGCGTGTGGGAATTGAGGATCCCGCCGCGCATGTCGAGCTTCTTCACGCCGCGCTCAAGCTCCTTGGCCGCATTGGCCGGATCGAGCGGGCTGAAGGCGGCCAGGCCGACGAAACGGTCCGGATGGCGGGCGATGCCTTCAGCGAGTTCGTCGTTGAACCGGGTGGCAAGCGACGAGGCGGTCGCCGGATCGAAGATCTGCACGCCCGGCGAGGTGAGTGAGAGCACCTGAATGTCGATGCCGCTGTCGTCCATGTCCTTCAGGCGGAGATCGCCGAGATCCTGGATGCGCGCGTGATGGGCCTTGGCCTTGGGGCTGTCGCCGGAAAAGAAGCCCCAGAGCGACTGGAATCCGGGATCGTTGATCGCCTTTTCCTCAATCTCCTTGCGGTAGAGCTTGATCATCTCGGCGGGTGCCCAGGCCTCTTCGGTGGCGATGCGCTTGTAGGGCGGGTTGGGATTCCTCTCGGTCATGGTCGCTCCGTTTGATGAGTCCGGTCAGGTGGTTCGGCCGGTTTGGTCAGACTTGGGATGAGGGCTGGGGGCTTGCCGTTGCCGGTGCTGTCTTCACGTGGCCGGCGGAAAAGCGGCGCAGGATCCAGATCAGGGGCAGGGCGGCCAGCGCGACGGCGAGCGTCGCGAAAGCGGCGGCACCGAAGAGGGCGCTGCTGCCGCCAATGAAGAGGGCGACGACCGCCATGGCGAGCCGCTTCCAGCCGCCGCCATAGGCGCCCTTCCAGGCCAATACCTCGGCGAGGATGATGCCGCCGGCGCCGACGCTGAGGCAGGAGACGGCGATCTCCTCCCAGGTGCCGTCGAAAAGCAGCGCCGGATTGAAGGCGAAGACGAAGGGGATGAGATAGGCGACGATGGCAAGCTGAACGCCGGTAACGCCGGTGCGCCACATGTCACTCTGGGCCAGGGACGCGGCCGCGTAAGACGCGATGGCGACCGGCGGGGTCAGCATGGACAGCAGGCCGAAATAGAAGATGAAGAGATGGGCGGACATGAGCCCGATGCCGGCCTTCACCAGCGCCGGGGCAAGAAGTACGGAGACCACCACATAGACCCCGGTGGTCGGCATGCCGACGCCGAGGATGACGGCGATCAGGGCGGTGACTGCGAGCAGCGGCAAGACCCCGCCGACCTGGGCGATCTTGCCCAGCGCCAGGGTCAGCGCAAAGCCGAGACCGGTGACGTTGATAGTGCCGATGATGATGCCCGCAACGGCACACACCAGCAGCACGGGCACCATGGTCTTACCGGCGGTGCGGGCGATGTCGAACAGGATGGAGAAGCGCGGCGCGCCGCGCGGGGCCATGACCAGATGGAAGCCGTAGGCGACGAAGGCGGCGTAGAGGGCGGCCTTGCCCGGCGCGTAGCCGAGGCCGAACAGGAAATACATGAGCACGCCAAGCGGCAGCAGGAGGGGCCACGAACGGATCAGGCTCTTGCCGAGCGGCGGCAGTTCGGCCCGCGGCGTGCCCTCCAGGCCGTGAACGGCGGCATAGCGGTCCACCTGGAGATAGAGCATGACGTAATAGGCGACGGCCGGCAGCAGGGCGGCGAGCACCACGTCGGCGTAGGACACCTGCAGGAACTCTGCGATGACGAAGGCGGTGGCGCCCATGACCGGCGGAGCGATCTGGCCGCCGTTGGATGCGACCGCTTCGATCGCCGCGGCATAGCGGGCGGGAAAGCCGGAGCGCTTCATCATCGGAATGGTGACGATGCCGGTGCTCATGACATTGGCGACGGTGGAGCCCGACAGCGTGCCGAACAGGCTCGAAGCCAGGATCGCCACCTTGGCAGGGCCGCCGCGCCGGTGGCCCATGGAGGCCATGGCGAGGTCGGTGAGCAATTGGCTGCCGCCGACGGCGTTCAGGACCGCGCCGAAGACGATGAAGCCGAGGATCTGGGTGGCGCCAACGCGCAGCACCAGGCCGAGGACACCGTTGGTGTCGTTATAGAGATAAAGGGTGAAGCGGGCCGGCGCCATTTCGGCGGCTGCAAAGATGCCCGGCGCCAGATGGCCGAACAGGCCATAGGCGATGAAGGCGACGCCAAGCAGCGCCAGCACCGCTCCACAGTGCCGCCGTGTGGCCTCCAGAATGCCGAAGAGGGCAATGACGGCGGGGATCCATTTTTCCGGACCGCGGTTGACCGGATCGAGCAGCCAGGCCTCGTAGTTCCAGGCAAGCCACAGCCAGGAGGCGAGGCATGCGAGGCCGAGCACCCAGTCGGCGAGCCGCACCAGGGCGTTGTCCTTCAGCGGGGCCGTCACCAGCCCGGCGAGCGTCGCCAGGCCGATCATCAGCGCGAGGTACTGCTCGGTCAGGACGACGAACCCCAGGTGCCGGGGCACGTCGAGCAGCCACAGGATGCCAAGGGCGGTCAGAGAGGCCACGAGGGTGGCCACCGCCGGAAATCGCACGGTCATGGTCTTGGCCCGGGTGTTCGGATCAGGTCTTCGTCATTTTTTCATCAGGGCCGCATTTTCGTCGCTCCACAGGCCTTTCGACTTGTAGAAGGCGATCGCGGCCGGGTGATAGGGCACGGTGTTGGACGGCGCCGACAGCTTTTCCTGGGACGCGGCGCCGAGCGGCGGATAGTCCTTCTTCAGCTGGGGCAGCGCGTCATAGAAAGCCTCGATGATGGCCGTGGCATCCGCGTCCGGCATGTCGGCGCTGACCGTCAGGAACACGTCGAAGCCGCCGACCGTGACCGGCTCGGTGACTTCCGGCAGACGCTTGGTCGGCTTCACTTCCACCAGATACATGCCCGGATAGAGTTCGTCGGCCTTCGCGCTGGTGGCGTCCTTGCCGTCGATCGACAGATAGCGGATGCCGCCGGGAATGGAGGCCTGGGCCTGCTGGGTGAGCGGAATGCCGACGGCGACCGATGTGGCGTCCAGACTGTCTTCGGTGAGCTGGGCCATGCCCGGGCCGAGGCCGGCGGTGGTAACCGGGGTGACGTCATCGACCTTCAGACCGGAAAGCTTCAGCATGATCTTGTTGAACTTGCTCATGGCGGCAAGGGCACTGAAGTCGGTGACCACCCGTTTTCCCTTGAGGTCCGACACCTTGGTAAGACCTTCGTTCGCGCGGGTGACAAAAGCGACCTTCAGCGGCCAGATGCGGGCGAGCACGCGCAGGTTTTCAAGCGGTTTGCCGTTCTCGCCCCGGCGCGCGCCGCCGAGGTCGAGGCTGGAATTGAGCCCCATGTTGACTTCGCCCGCGCTGATCAGCGGCAGATAGACGGAAGAGCCGGTAAAGGGCTGGACGGTGACCTGACGGCTGAGCTTGTCCTGGAGCGCAGCGGCTATGCCGCCGCCGATGGTGTAATAGATCGAGCCCTGCGGGTTGGTTCCCAGTGTCAGCCGGCCTGCGGCGGACGCGGTCATGGCCGAGGCCGTATAAAAACTCAATGCGCCGGCAAGAGCCAGCGCTGCGGTGCGGCGCAGATTCATTGTTCTTCCTCCCAATGCGTGCGCCTGTGCGGGGCCGGGTTCCCTCCCGGAAACCGTGTCCGAAGAGCCCGCATTGGCGCTGTCACAAGAATGATTGAACGCCAGAATTATTCTCAATAAAATCGAAAAATTCAGAACGATTATGAAGAAAATATGCAATGCATATTGAGACCCGTCTCACTCTTAAACAGCTTCGTGCCTTCGTTGCCGTCTACCGCCTCGGCAAGCTCGCCGATGCGGCGGACGAACTGGGGGTATCGCTGTCGGCCGTCAGTGCCCTGATCCGCCAGATCGAGGAGACGCTGAACACGCGCCTGTTCGACCGCAGCACACGTACACTGGCCCCGACACGCGCCGCGGACGAGGCTTTCGGCATCGCGGAGCGCATTCTTCAGGACGTGGTGACGCTGGGCAGCAATTTCCGCGACCTGTCGGAAGGCAGCCGGGGCCGGGTGCATCTGGCCGCCACGCCGGCGACCGCCGCGACGCTGCTGCCCGGCACCGCCCGCCGGTTCGCCCGACGCTACGGCAATATCCAGCTGGTGCTGGACGACTGCGCGCCGAGCCAGTTCCTGCCTCATATCGTGTCGGAACGGGTGGAGATGGGCATCGGCACGCCGGCCCCGGCAGGGGCAGGCTGCGACAACCGCCTGATCCTGTCGGATGCGCTGCAGGTGGTTTGCGCCGAGGATCATCCGTTCGCCGTGCGCGACGAGGTTCCCTGGAGGGATCTGGCGGATGTGCAGCTCATCACCTTTCGCGGCGGTCCATACGGCGTGCGCGATCTGGTCGACCGCACCCTGATGCATGTGGGCGCCCAGCCGGATGTCGCCCACGAGGTCGGCTTCCTGGAGACCGCCGCCTGGATGGCCGCCAGCGGTTTGGGGGTCGCGATCCTGCCGGCCGCCCTTGCCGCCACGCACCGCCACCAGGGACTTGCGACCCGCCCGCTGGTCGCGCCCGAAGTCAGCCGCAGCATTGCGCTGGTGACCAAGAAGGGCCGCTCCCTGTCGCCGGCCTGCAAGCTGTTCGTCGACATGGTGGTGGAGGATATCGGGAATGTGGGGTGACGGTCTGCGAGTTGGACGCGCGTTATTCTCTCGGTTGTCATCCGGACGGAGCGAAGGCGGAGATCCGGGATCCAATAGGCGGTGTCCTCAGGGTTTAGACAATGGGCCTCAAGGAATACTAGATCCCGGGTCTCACTGACGTTCGCCCGAGATGACAGCCGGGGAAAATGGCGAACGGCTGTGCCTCTTGCATCAAGTACCTCTCCCCGTGGGAGAGGGGATTTCCGCTTCGGCTACACGGCTAGCCCTCCGTATCGAACAGCCGTTTCGAACCTTACTTGCAGCCGTCCCTTGCCCAGATGGCGAGGGCCTGCTTGAAGGCGCCGCCGAGGGGGTGTTTCTTGCCGAGGGCGTCCTTTCTGTCGGCCAGGTATGTCTTCGCCTGGGTGCACAGGTTTTCCTGGTTCCAGTGATGACAGTTCGTGCAGTGCTTGTCCTTCCAGTAGATGTCCGGAAGGTTTTCGACCGGCGGAAACCTCGGCGATCCCTTGATGACTTCGGCGATGCTGCGGGTGGCGAGCTCCGGATCGCCGATCCCGAGCGGTGCGTTGAAAGCGACGGTGTCGGGCATGTCGGTCGAGGCGGTCGCGGCTGGAGCTTTCTGTTCGTGCGGGATCGGTTCGGGCGGTTTTGAGATCGGATCGGTCCGCGGTCCCTTTTCCCGGATCGTCTTGAGCTCCAGGCGCGCGAGTTCGGCAAAGGCGCCTTCAGGATAGGCGTCGAGATAGGCCTGATAGGCGTCTGCCGTTCCGGCCTGGCGCGCCTGTTCGATCAGGTCGCGCTCGGATTGGACGGGATTGACCGGCGCCGGTTTCCCCGGCTCTGCCTCAGGTTCGGGTGGTGCCTGGGCCTGAGCCCCTTCCGGCTCCCGCGTCCCGGTCTCTGCATCGGGCGAAGACTTTTCCGGTTGCAGCGCCTGCGCCATCAGGTTCCTGAGCAGGGCGCGGGCATCGTCGGCGTAGATGTTGCCGGGATTGGCGCGCAGAAACAGGAGCACCTGGACGGGATCGTGGCTCATGTGCACGGATTCCCAGAGCTGGCGCATCTGGATTTCTTCCGGTGTCGGCGTCTTGGCCGGTACGAACTGGAAATCGACGGTGAGCGAGGACGTGTCCCACGGGGTCTGTTTTCCGCCGGTCAGCTTGACGACCTCGACGCGGACATCCTTGAACAGCGCCTCGATCGGCACGCCGGGGGCCGACAGATGGGTCGCGAGCGCTTCGGTGAAGGGGCTGTTCTTGCCGGTCCCGTCGACGGCGACATCGCCCGGCGCGGTCGAATAGGCCAGGAACGTGCCGCGCGGCGCCTTGATTTCGGCAAGGCCGTTGTCGCTCAGGTCCGGGATCGTGACAAAGGGATTGTTCCGGCAGGCGTCGAGGATGACGATATTCGTCTTGTTGCGCGCGGAAAACATCTGCCGGAGCACGGCCTGCGCCGGAACGCCAACGAGGCTCAGGTCGGCCGCGTCCTGAAGCGCGATGTCGACGGGCAGCAGGAAATTGGAGCCGAAGGACTGAACCCCGTGGCCGGCATAGTAGAACAGCCCCGTGGCATCGTCTCCGGCCCCGCGCAGCTTGCGGCCGAAATCAGAAATGGCGCGGATCAGTTCGTCCTGCCTGGCCTCGGTGATAAGCTTGACGTCGAAGCCCACCTTTCGCAAGGAGTCTGCCATCAGGATCGCGTCATTGACCGGATTGCGCAACGCGGCGACATTGACATAGGCGCCGTTGCCTATGACCAGCGCCAGGCGCGCCTCGGCCATTGCCCTGACCGGCATGAGCGCGCTCAGCAGCAGCAGGGCCGAGACAAGGATGAGCCGATACCGGCGTGGGCAGGGTCTATTCGACAACGACAAACTCGATACGACGGTTGCGATGCTTGCCGTCAGCGGTGTCATTGGGAGCGACGGGGCGCGTTTCTCCATAGCCAACGCTGACGATCCGGTTTTCCGGAATTCCTTTGGAAATCAGATATTGGGTCACGGCCGAAGCGCGATGCTCGGACAGGCGCAGGTTCGCCGCCGCACTGCCGTCGCTGTCGGTGTGGCCGCCGACCTCGATGACGAGGCCCGGACAGCGCGAAATGATATCGACCAGACTGTCGAGCAGGGGCCCGCTGCGCGCATCAAGCCGCGCGCTGCCGCTCGGGAAATAGATGTGGCCCGTCCGCGACAGGATCTCGAACCGGCCCTTGCAGGCCTTGGGGTCGAGATTGCCCTCGGGTTCCAGGGCTTTCGATGCCGGCCCCTTCGCCGCGGTCGGCTGCGCTGCAGCGGTCACCGTCTTTTCACCGCCGGTCTTGCGGGCGAACACGAAATCGAAGGAGACGGTTGCCGACGGCACGATTACCACATTGGCGGCTTCTTCCAGCTTCTTGATGCCTTCTTCCAGGCTGAAGTCGGCGGCGGCGACCGAGATCGGCGCCGTGGTGGAGACGGCGACCAGGTCATCGCTCAGATAGGTGACGGCGACCTCGGTGTCGAAACTCTTCTTCACGCCGTGAAGCTGGAGTTCGTAGGTGAGCGGGATAATCTTACGCTTGAGGGTCTTGAGATCGGTCAGCTGCGCCGGATCGATCCTGGCCGTGATGACGGCTTCGGGAAACTGGAAGGTCTCGAAGAACAGGAACCGCATACGCACATTGCGGAGATCGACCTTGGTATCGACAGAGTCCAGAAAGACATGGATGGCAGCAGCGCCGGTCTCGTCAATCGAGCCCTCCAGTTCGACGAAGCGGCTGGACTCCACCTTGGTGAGGTTCTTGACCGACTGGAAGCGGAGCGACGAGCCGTCCGGCTGCAGCGTCCATCCGCCTTTGAAGAAACTGTCCTGCGCGTGCGCCGGAAGAGGCAGCAGCGTAAGAGCGACAAGCATCACGGCCGTAAAAACGATCCGGAATTCCGTAACGTACTGCGCCTTTCGCCGCCGTTCTGACATGCTCGACTTCCCCCAATTCCGGCACCTTCCCTAAATGTCGCAAAGTTATAGACGCATTGCAACTTTTCGAGCGGCGGGAAAAGCTTGGAAACATCCATGGGGAGGTGCCGTTGCCTTTTCAGAGAGGGGTGGGAAGTTAAGGTCAGGACCCCAAGTCATACGGAGGGCTATCTGGCGCCGTCCGTGTCGGTCATCTTGCCCATATCCGCCAGGTTCTGCCGAATTTCAGCGGCTACGCAGTTCTTGTAATCTTCCTTGCCTCTACAGGTATCGCTCGCGGGTCCATAAAGGAGAATGGTCGGTACTATCAGGTGTTCGGGGAAGTTGTCAGGCAGAGGAACGCCCAGGCCGAACCCGATGGCCAGTTCGACACAAAGCCGCTTCTTTTCGGGTGGCAGGGCAGCGTCGATGGCGGATATGGAGCGGTCGAGCTTGTTCTCGGAATTGGTGAAACCGTAAGTGCCGCAACCCTGTCTCCAGATATCGGCGCGGGCCATCTGTTCGACGGCATCTTTCGGAAAATGGAATTGGGACATTTTTTCCACGTTCAACTTGCCATCGGCGACCAGCCCACCTTTTTCGATGATGATGAGGTTCGAATATCGGGTTGGCTCCTCCTCATGCTCCACGAAAGGGGCAAGCAGGGTGAAAACTGACTTTGCATAGTTGGCCAGTTTTTCGTCCTAGATAATGAGGTATGGCCGGGCCGGTTCCTGTCTGTCCTTTATCTCCGGCTTTGGCCAGGCCGGCGTGGATCCAAGGAAGATCAGGATCGAAAGCACAAACGTGTGGAAGTGTTTCATGGAGTATTCCCGTGCCCACATTGACAGCCACAATTTTTAATCGATGTGCAGAGCGCGGTCCACCGGAGGCTGTCCTGAGAATTGCCGAACCGGTTCACTCGGGAGGCTTTCTCAAGGCGTTGATCTGGGGCAGGGTAATCTTCACCGTTTCGGGCTCCTCGGTCGGCCGGCCGCGCACGGTGCCCTTCTGGCGCAGGTAATGGTGGTTGGTTTGCTCGACCACCTCGGTGCGGATGACGATCGGCTTCAGATGCAGGTATCCGGGACACAGGATGATATCGCTCATGCGGCGCCAGCCTTGCTGGATATCCGGTTTTCCGCCCTATTGTTCATGTTTTGTTCCTTCTTGATCTTGGTGAATTGACAAAAAGCCCGTCGGGCGGGAGCCGCGGCACGAATGCCGCGGAGGGAAGGCTCGGGAGGTCAGGAGTGTTGCGACCGGTTCACCCGGTCCGTGCGGCGCATGTCATGGCGTATCTACGCGCTTTGCGTATGTTGTGGCCTATCATGCCGCCCACCGGCCGCAACCGGCCTCAAAGGCGCCGATGCGTTCACCGGTGTATTCGGACAGGAGGCTTCCCCCGCCCGAGGGACCGCCGGAGCCCGTATCGTCATCCTCGGGAAAGGCGGCGGCCAGTACGTCTTCGGTCACGTCATTGGCCCAGCCCTCGGCCGGGTTGAACGCGAAGACGGCAAGGATCTCTTCGATCTGACCGTCGGCTATATCCTTGACAATTTGACTAAAGTCCATGTCGACAAGGTCCGTTTCACGGGCATAGGCCTCGCCCTTCAGGTGGCAGACCACGCTGTAGAACGTCCGGTCCGGGTTGAGTTCACGACCCCGCCCGCCGGCGTTCCTGCCGGTTTTACCGTGTGTGTTTCGTCCGGTATATGAAAGAGAATGACTGAGGTTGCGCGACATGGGAACGATCCTCCGTAGGTTGATCGCAACCTTAGTACGCAATATGCGTATAGTCAAGAAAAATACGCAAATTGCGTATTAATCGGAAGCTGCAGCTGGAGGCGGTGTTGCCGTGCCTTGAAGCGAGGATCAGCTCTTCTCCTTCCCGTCCTCCTTCGCCAGTGCCGCGATCGCCTTCACGACGTCCTCTGCGCCGCGCAGGTGCAAATCCCTTTGCGGGAAGGGGATTTCGATTTCGGCCTCGTTGAGGGCGGCGTAAATGGTGAACAGGAGGTCGGAGCGGGCGATGAGGATGTTGTTGACGTCGTAGAGGTAGCCGCGCAACTCGAAGTCGAGCGAGCTGTCGCCGAGGCCCATGAACAGGACGTACGGGGCGGGATACGCCATGACCATCGGATTGTCCTCCGCCGCCTTCATCAGGATCTGGCGGGTCTTTTCCAGGTCACTGCCGTAGGCGACGCCGACGGGCACGATAACACGCCCGGTCTTGGAGCTCAGGGTCATGTTTGTGACCGCGCCGGTGACGATATCGGAATTGGGGACGATCACCTCGTGCCGGTCGAAGGTTTCCACCCGCGTGGCGCGCACGGCGATCTTGCGCACGATGCCGGAATGGCCGCCGACCTCGATCCAGTCGCCTACCTTGATCGGCCGTTCCACCAGAAGGATGATGCCGGAGACGAAATTGGACACGATCGCCTGCAGCCCGAAACCGATGCCGACCGACAGGGCGCCGGCCACGAAGGCGAGAGAGGACAGGTCGAGCCCTGCGACGGAGAAGGCAATCAGCGCCGACAGCACGACGCCGATATACCCCGTGCCGGTGACAATCGCGTTCTTGCCGCCGGTGTCCAGCCGAGTCTTGGGCAGGACGGAGCTTCTGATCACCCGCTGCAGCCACTGGGTGATGAACAGGCCGACGGCGAAGACGATGAGCAGCACGAAGAGCACGCCGACGGAAATCCGCGTGTTTCCGATCTCCACCCCTTGCGAGAGCAGCGTCCAGACTTCGGAAATATCGGAGGGCCGCGCGCCCCAGATGAGCGCCAGCAACGGCGCCATGGCCAGCATCAGCGTCAGACCGGTGGTGAGCGGCAGGAAGGACTGCAGGACAGCGCCCAGCTGGGGGCTGCGACTGAGTACGGGGGCCAAAACGATCATGACTACCCTGTGGGCGGTGATCGCGAAACCGAATACGCCCAGGGAAAGGATGGAGGGCACCAGCGCCTGGCGGGCGAACTCCACATAGCCGACGGCGACGGCCAGGACGGCGGCGACGGCAGCCACCTCGATAAAGCGGCCGATATAGCGCGGAAAGTCGAGGCCCGTGTCTTCCTCCTCTTCGCCGTTCTCCGCGCTGCCGTTCTGGCCGGAGCCGATCAGGATTGTCGCCAGCCGCCACAGGAAGATGCTGCCGGCAAGCACGACAACGGCGGTGGCGACCGCCTGGGTTTCGGGCGAGAAGACATACCCCTTTCCGGCCGCCTCGACGAACCCCTCCGCAACGAGGACGAAGCCCAGCGCCACGCACAGGCGCACGGCGCGCGCAGCCTGCCTGTCGTCAATCTCCAGCACCCGCCTTTGAGGTGCCGAGGGAGCGAAGATTACATGGCCCAGCCAGTAGAAGGTGACGATCAGGATCGGCCAGAGGACAGTGATCGCAATGATGAAACGGGCGGAAAAGGACGCGGGCTGGAGGGTGCGGAAAGCGAAAACGATCAGGAACGCGGCGACCGCCGGAACGAAGAAGCGCAGGGTCACCGCCAGCGCGCCGTAGGCCTGGGCATGCAGCGTCAGGCCGTGGGTGCGCGACAGGGTCTCGAACCGGCGGAAGATCCGTCGCTGAAGCGCGAGAATGGCAAGGCCGGCAAGCGTCAGGGCCGCGGCGAGCCCGAGTGCGAAGGGAGAGGTGTCGATCTTTATCTCTTCACGGACCTTTTCGGCAAAGGCGCCAAGTTCCGAGGCCGCCTTGAGCCAGTGGGCCGGATTGAGCGGCGAAGGGTCGCGCTGGAACAGCCGGTCGGCAAAGCGCTGGCGGATCAGACTGTCGATGGCGGCGATCAGCACGTCGGCCCGGGAATAGGCCTGCCGGGCGGCGACCACAGGTTCACGCGCGGCTGACAGCGCTTTTTCAAGTGTCGCGCGCTTCTCGGCAAGGAAGGCGGGCTCCGTCTCGCCCTCCTTGGGTGCGGGGCCGAGCGCATCAAGCTGCGCCTTGAGAGACTGGGCCGTGATGCTGCCCGCTTCGGCGACGGCGAAGGCCTGTGCCCGCTGGTCGGCAAGTTCGGAGCGCAGCTGTTCCAGAATGCCGTTGGAGGCGGCCGCCTTGGCCAGGATCTGCTCCGCCCGATCCGCTGTCCGGTTCCAGGCGACCGCCGGATTCTGGTCTTCGGCCGGGGGAACGGTGTCGGAGGAAGGGATTTCGGGAGCTGCCGATTCCGGTGTTGATGTTGCCGGAGTGGCGGTTTCGGAGGGGGCGGCCTGCGGGGCGCCCGTCTCCTCTGTCGCGGCGGTCTGTGCAACGGCCCGGCCGACCGGCGCCACGGCGAGGCCGATAAACAGACTGACCAGAAGGAGACCCGCCCATTGCCGACTCATGCTGTTTGTCCTTCGACTTTTTCCGCCCTCGCATGATCTTGCCTGTCCCGGGCCGGATCGGGCAAGGCGGACGGTTTCGAATTGTGGGGAGGCCTGCATAGGTTCCGGCCGGATACTCGCCCAGGTGCGGATGGCTTGGGGGATTGTCAGAATGTCGGGGGCCGAAGTTCTATTCGTCGTGGCCGGCCTTGCGCAGGCCCAGCATGAGGTGTTCGAAATCGGCGTCCGGAATGTTCCATTTCCGGATTTCGCTCGCGGCCGAGATGCCGGTTTTCACCGCTTTCATCTGTTCAAGCGAGGCGGCGGCTTCCTTGCGGCCCAGTTGCCCGAGGGCGGCGGCGTTCAGGAGATGGGTCCAGTAGAAGCTCGGCATGCTGATGCGTTCGACATCGATAAGCACGTCTTCGAAGCGGCGCTGCTGGTAGTGCAGCAGTGCGAAGCTGAAATGATACCAGCCGGGATGCAGCGGATTGAGCTGGCGGGCGCGGTTGGACAATTCGGTTCCATGGTCGAATTTTCCCATGAAGGACAGATAGTGGCCGGCCTCGGCAAGGATTTCCGGATCGTTCGGGTTCAGGTCGAGTGCGCGCTGCATCTCCGCCTCGAACTTGGCGTTGTCCTTGCTGAAGAAATGCACGATCGCCAGCCAGCAGTGGGCATAGGCGCTTTGCGGGTCGAGCTGGACGGCTTTGAGCGCCATGGCCATGGCCCGGTCGATGGGGTCGGGGCGCGGGTTCGCGTTGAAGCGGTGTTCGGCCAGATAGACGTTGGCCAGAAGGGCGAAGGCCTCCGCATAGTTCGGATCGAGCGCGATCGCCTTTTCCAGCAGGTCGCGGGCCTCGGCGTGCATGTCTTCGTTCAAGGTCACCGTATAACGCCGGGCCTGCAGGAGGCAGTCATAGGCGTCCAGTTCCGACGGGCTCTTTCGCAGCGCGCGTGACAGGGCCGTGGTCTGCATCCGGACGCCGAGGGAGGCTGCGATCATGTGGGTCATCGCGTCCTGGAGCGCGAAAATGTCCTCGAGCTCCCGGTCATAGCGATCCGCCCACAGCGTCAGACCCGTTGCAGCCTCGACCAGATGCACGGCCACACGCAGGTGGTCGCCCTCGCGGCGTACGCTGCCGTCGACGATGTAGTCCGCACCCAGAACCTCCGCGATCTCCGGCAGGGGCCGGTCGCGTTCCCTGAAATGAAACGACGAGCCGCTGGCGATCACCCGCAGCTCGCGGAACTGGGTAAGGTTGGAGATGATGTCCTCGGTCAGTCCGTCGCAGAAATACCGGTCCAGGCCTTCGCTGGCGACCTTGAACGGCAACACGGCGAGGATAGGCATTGCGGTCGCCTGATGCGGATCGGACGGCGCGGCGGGAACCGCCGATGTATGATCGCTACTGACTTCGCCGTTGATCGCGTTTCCGCCATCAGGTGCAGGATCGGGGGCCAGGTCGGCTACAAACCGGAAGCCGCGCCGGGGGATCGTGCGAATGACCTCCTGCGTATCGCCGGTGTCTCCGACGGCGCGGCGTAATGCGAAAATCCGGCTGCTGAGGGTGGTGTCGGAAACCGCGCGGCCTCCCCAGACGGCCGCGATCAGATCGTCGCGCGATACGATCCTGTCGCGGTTTTCCACCAGATGCGCCAGCACATTGAAGACCTGGGGCTCGATGGCGACAGGCGCGCCGCCGCAGCGCAGTTCGAACATCGTGGTATCAAGCTCATAAGCGCCGAACCGGTAGATCATTCAGCGCAATCCTCCCTTGACCGAAAAACGATGAAATCTCAGCGTAATCTCAATGGCAGCTTCAAGCAACGATACCGGAAGTTGCGTAGCGTCAGGTCAGTCGAAGATGTTGATAAGGAGATGCGCCATGACCTGGACGCTCAAGGGAACCTATTTCGAAAGCTGCAACTGCGAGGTGGCCTGTCCGTGCCTGTTTCTCAGCCCCCCGACCGAGGGGGAATGCACCGCCCTGGTCGGTTGGCATATCGAGGACGGTGACGACGACGGTGTCTCCTTGTCGGGATTGAACATCGCTTTGGCAGTCCATTCGCCGGGACATATGGCAAAGACCCAGTGGACGGTGGCCGTTTATGTGGACAGCCGTGCGGACGCGGAACAGAACGCCAGCCTGATGAAGATCTTCAGCGGTCAGGGCGGCGGCCATCCGGCACGGCTGGCCACCCATATCGGCGCAATTGCCGGTGTGCGGTCCGTTCCGATCGAGTTCACGGTGGCAGACGGCAAACATGCGCTGAAGATCCCTGAAATCGCCGATGTCGAAATCGAGACCATGACCGGCCAGGGTGACGGACCGATCACGATTTCCGGCCACCCGCTGTGTATCGCGCCGGGCTTTCCCGCCACCGCCGCAAAATCCAGCAAGCTGGTTTACAACGATCACGGCATGGCGTGGAACCTGTCGGAAAAGACCGGCGTGTTTTCTCCCTTCGCCTATCAGGGTGACCAGTGATGCCGGGCGATGTCCTGACAGGCAGCGCAAGGCCGCGCTCCGACCCGGCACGTCTTGCGCTGTTGCTGGCGGGGCCGGGCCTGGTCGCCCTGGCGTCCTGGGCCTACCTCGCGCTCATGATCGACGACATGTCGGCGATACCGGGCATGGCGGCCATGATGATGTCGCCGCAGATGTTCAGTCCGGTCCAGTTTACCGGCCTGTTCCTGATGTGGGCGATCATGATGGCCGCGATGATGCTGCCGACGGCGGTTTCCATGATCCTTGCCTATGCGCGCATGCAGGCGGCCGACCGTGCCCGGGGGGCGGGCTGGCTTCCGGTTGCGGCGTTCTCCAGTGGTTATGTGATGGCCTGGACCGGGTTCAGCCTGGCCGCCACCGTGCTGCAGGCGGGTTTCACGACCCTGGCCGTGATGTCGCCCATGATGATGAAGGTCACGGCTCCGCTGGGCGGCGGCATCCTAGTGGCGGCCGGGCTTTACCAGTTCAGCCCGCTGAAGCAGGCCTGCCTGCACCAGTGCCGCACGCCGGTGAGCTTCCTGATGACCCGGTGGCGCGATGGTGCCTGGGGCGGTCTGCGGATGGGCTGGCAGCACGGGCTCCTGTGCATCGGTTGCTGCTGGGCGCTCATGGGGCTGCTGTTCGTGGGCGGTGTAATGAACGCGGCCTGGATCGTCGCGATCACCCTTTACGTCCTGGTTGAGAAAATCCTGCCGAAAAGTGAGATCTTCTCGAAGCTGAGCGGTGCGGCGATGATCGGCCTTGGGCTCTGGGTCTGGTCGTGACGTGGATGGGGCCCGGCAAATTCAGGCGCCGGGCTTCATCGCCTTGGGCAATTGCATTCCCGGCGCCGTTCGCGGTTAACATGCTGCCTGTCTGAATGTTCAGGGAGACGCAGCATGGACCGGTTCACGGGCGGATGCCTGTGCGGCGATGTCAGGATCGTGGCGAGGGGACGGCCCTACCGGGTCGGCCTGTGTCATTGCCTCGACTGCCGCAAGCACCACGGCGCGCTTTTTCACGCTTCCGCAATTTTTCCCGAGGAGGCGGTGACGATCGAGGGCGAAACGAAGAGTTACGCCGGGCGGAGCTTTTGTCCCCGCTGCGGTTCAACCGTTTTCGGGCGTTCCGAGGACGAAATCGAAGTGAACCTGGGCTCGCTCGATGCCCCGGACCAGCTGACGCCGACCTATGAAAGCTGGATCATACGCCGGGAATCCTGGCTGCCGCCGTTCCCGCTTACGAGGCGCTACGAACGCGATCGCGACCACACGACCCGGTTCGAGGAGTGAGCCTGCTCTTCTCCGGTTGATCGCGATGTCTGGTCCCGGGTAACCTCTTCCGCGAAAACGGGAATCGACACAGGACGGACGGTTGAGCGACAGGTCCATAGACATACGCGAGGCGGTGACGGGCGATGCGAAGGCGCTGGCAGAGTATGCCGGGGCGCTGTTCGCCGAGCGGCTGACGACGATGTTTTTGCACGACAGTCCGCCCACGCAAGAAGACCAGCTTCGCTTCATTGAAGGCTTCGAGGCGGAAAACGCCCATTTGCTCGTCGCCGCCAGGGGGGATGAGATCGTCGGCATGGCCGGGTTCAAGGGGCACGGGCGGCCGCAGCTTCGTCATGCCGGCATCATCGGCTTTGGTGTGGCGCAGCCCTGCCGCCGGCAGGGTATCGGGCTTCGTCTCTTGAACGGGCTGATTGCCTGGGCGGAGGCGGATCCGCTGCTGTCGCGCATCGAATGCGATGTCTTCGCCATCAATACGCCGGCGCTTTCACTTCTGGAAAAGACCGGATTTGAGCGGGAAGGCACCATGCGCCGGGCGATCGAGGTGGGCGGCGAGAAGATCGACAATTACCTGCTGGCGCGGATCTGGTAATTGCCGCTTTCCAACGTTCTTCCTTCAAAAATTGGATTTTTCGAGATGTCCAACACTGTCCCTGATCCCGAGACGCAGCTTGCCATGATCGGCGAAATCTCGGCCGCCTTCAGCGCGGAGGGAATCGAGCACTGGCTGTTCGGCGGCTGGGGGCTGGATTTCCTGGCCGGAAAGATCACGCGGCCTCACGACGACATCGACTTCTTCATCTGGGACGGGGATTTCGACAAGGCGCTGACCGTGCTTTCGCCGCTCGGCTATGAGTTCCGTCCGGAAGCCTCGGCGGAGTTCATCAATGAATCCGGCTTCGTCCGCAAGGACGGTTATTACGTGGAACTGGCCCGCCTGGTACGCACGCCGGACGGCAGCATCGCCACGCCCGGGCGCTATCTGGACTGGCCCTGGCCGACGCGCTCGTTCGAAGGCCCGCCGCTCAGCTTCCGCGGCATCACCGTGCCGGGCTGGGATGCCTACGGGCACTGGCACATCAAGATGGGCTTTTCCCGGCACGGTTCGAAAGATCCGCTCAGGGAGCAGGACATTTCGGATATCGAAATTCTGAAGAGCCTGACCGGCGACCTCTCCGGCCTGCCTGAATTCAATTAGGCGACGGGCGCGACCGCATGCCAGGTCCAGAGCTGACCGGCGATATAGTCCGCCGCGTCTTCTGAGAAATCCGTGGCCAGGAGCTCGGTCATTTCAGCCAGGGTCATTTCCTCATCAGTATTGAGCCGGTCGGTAAGCGTGGCTAGTGCTGCAGACGGTGGCAGTTCGAGGGAATGGCCGCGCCCGGCAAGAACCGCCTCGTCTCCGCGTTCCCGGTAGACGATGGGAAAGCGGCCGAGACGGGCAAGCTTCGCGTTTTCCGGCGGCAGCGCCTCGCGCGGGGGCGGGGGCGGCACCAGGGACAGGTTGGAGGCCGCGCGCGCGTCCTCGATCCACAAGGCGCGGGAGATGTCGACCGTCACCTGAAGGCTGTTGCCGTTATGGCCCGATGTCGGCGGCTCTGCGCCCGTTTCCATCTCTTCCAAGGCATGGGCGAGGGCCTGGTCGGCGGCCTGGCGTAACGTGTCGCCGTCGTCGGCGTCCATCAGGCACAGGGCGAAGCCGATGGAAAAGTCGGGCGTGTAGCCGACGTGAAAGCCTTCCGTCGGCAGTACCATGATGTCGCCGGGGCCAATGTCGTAGCGGGTCGCCTTGTCCAGGATCGCACCGGGATCGAAACAGGCCATGGTGCCGCCGGTGGCGGCGACATAGTCCTCCTCGTCCCAGATGTACATCTGCTTGATGCCGGGGCCTACGTGGAAGTGCAGGATGCGGCCGACCTCCTGGTCGTGGTGGGCGCCGAAGGGGCTGTAGCCGTAGTCGCCGATGAAGATATGCGGTTCGGCGGCGCCGAAGGCGGTGCCGGCCGTGTCGTAGATCCCGGTCAGGACCTCGCTCAGGCGGGCTTCGAAGGCGTCGTTTTCAAGGGGCGGCCGGTCGAGCACGATGCCGAAACGGGTGCCGCCGAAGCGGCTACGGCCCCAGGTTTCCAGGTCTTCCGTTTCCGGCGGCTCGCGGAACAGCTTCTGCTGCAGATCCGGGCGCTGGGCAGTTTCGGTATAGGCGCGCAGGCAGCTCAGCCGGGTTTCGTCCGCCGAGACGGCACGGAAGATTTTCGTGATGTCCGCGGCACTCAGGAAGCCGTCGGAAAAGGCGCCTTTGAGAACGCAGGCCTTGCGGAAGCCGTCGCTGATGGCGGCCAGTTCGCGGATGCTGCCGGCACTAATCATCGGCGCGCTCCTCCTGCGCGATTTCCTCGATCGCACGGGTATCGAGCAGGAAGCGGCAGATGAAGGCCGCGGCATCCGGCTCGAATTCGGTTTCCAGCCGCGAGAGCATGTCGCTCCAGGTCAGGGTTTCAAGGGTGTTGAGGTCGTCGGCCAGGTCCTGGAGCGACTGGCTTTCGGGCAGGGTGAGCCGGTGGCCGCGCGCATAGAGCGAGCGCTCTCCACTCTCGCCGGAGACGGCATCTTCATGGACCACGAGCGGGAAGGCCGTCCGCCGCCGGAAACGGGTCTCGGCGGCCGGGGCCGGCGTGTCGCCGATCTCAAGCGGGCAGGGGGTGAAACCGGCATTGCTGACGCGCTCGGCCTCGCGGATGCGTTCGCCGGTACCGATCATTTCGCCCAGGGTACGGGAGAGATCGTCTTCGCCGGGTTCGCCACCGGGGCCTTCCGGTTCCAGGCAATCGAGAAATCGGGAAACCGCCATGTCCCGCAGGCGTCTTTCAGGCAGGCGCACGTTGGTGACCACGATGCCCGCGGAAAAGTCCTCCGTCTCGCCGATATGAAAATAGCCCGCCGGCAGCAGGAAGGCGGAGCCGGCCGGGATCTCGAAGACTTCTGCGGTGTGCGCGATCGCGGGCAGGTCATAGAAGGTGGAGGTGCCGCCGGTGGCCGCCTCAAAGGCTTCGCGCGTCCACATGTACATGCGCTTGACGCCCGGGCCGATGTGGAAATGCACCGCTGCGCCCTGTTCCTTGTCCTCGTGGACGCCGAAGGGAGTCTTGCCGTAATTGCCGGCGAAGACGAAGATTTCCTGGCTGCAGTTTTCTTCCGTGGTGCCGGCCTTCAGGGTCTTCCAGGGGCCGGCGACCCGTTCGGCAAGCAGCGGATTGAGCTGTTCCGCCCGGTAAATGGTGCAGCCCCAGCGTTCCGGGCCGAACATCCTCGTGCCCCAGGCTTCAAGGTCGCCGTCGCCTTCGGGCGGGGTGTCGAAGACCTGCCGTTCCGACTGGAAACACTGGCGGGAGCCGATGAAGACCCTGAGCAGCAGTTCGCGCTGCGGATGGTCGGGAAGGGCGCGCAGCATGTCGCAGATGTCGCCTTCGCCCAGCAGCCCGGCGAACGGGAAATTCTTGATCACGATCGGCCGGGTCAGCCCCGCCGAACCCTCGCGCAGTTGCAGGATGGCCGATCCCAACGGATCCACATGTTCGTTCATGAAAAACAACCTAGCCGAATCGCAGCCGTGCGCAATCGCAGCGCAAGACGGTCCGCGGTTTGCCGGAAAAATGCAGCGCCTGAAATGAAAACGTCCCAACGGAGGACCCGTCGGGACGCAATTTCACGAAGCCGGTCCATAGGAGGTCCGGACCCGGCAAACGTCCGTCCGGAGACGGGGCCGGGTCATCTCATCCAATCAGCCGCGAACGCCGCCGAGCAGGTTGAGGGCCTTGGTCGACTTCTTGGAAGAAGCGGAGGTGGTCTTGATGGACTTCAGTTCAATCTTCTTGCTCATTTTATATCCTCAAAAATTGCTGTCAGTTTGTGATGAGCCACGACACACGGGAGCCCGTGAAGGCTACCTGAAAAGATTACCCTGCGGTAATGGGATTTCAAGACAAAAAAGACATTTATTTCAGCGCGATGAAAAGGATTCAGGCTTTTTGGGTCTGCGGATTTGAGGTGCGTTGATCCCTATGACAACCGGTGGGTGGCGGAGTGTTTGCTCCATATCAGATTGTCGTCCCGGCCGGAGCGATAGCGCAGAGCCGGGATCCTGTGTGTTCGAGTTGTGGTTAGAATGGTTGCGGGCGGGAGGCCGTCGGGATCCTGGTCCTGGAAGACCGTTTACTGGCGGGGCCCCCGCTTCAATCGCCTTCCAGCACGGAAATGCCGATGTCGGTCAGGGCCAAGGTTTCCCAGGCGTTGATTGTTTCCGGGTCGCCCGCCCGGTCCCGGGCCATGGCCAGCACCTCCCGCTTCCAGCTCCGGTTGGGAAAGACGGCGAGCGCGTTGGTAAGGTCGAGTTTCAGGGTGTCGGCCTTCACACGCCATTCGCGGATCCAGGAGAAATCGTATTCCGCATGCGGGTCGTAGAGCATGTGCAGGTGCTTCATGTCGTCGTGCAGCAGGTCGAATTCGTTTTCCGGCTGATAGATGACCGGCCGGCCGCCCTGGGTGAAGAACCAGTGCTTGTCGAAGATGACGCCGATGGCCCGGTAGTCCTGATCGAGCGCGTTCGGGTCGGCCAGGTACTGGGAGATCTGGGACATCGGCAGTTCGCCGGCGCAGACGCAGGTGTAGCCGCCGCGGATGAAGCCGTTGCCGCCGCGCAAGGTGTGGGAGACGAGGATGTCGGCCATGATCGACTTGGCTTCGTCCTCGGTGCCTTTCAGCAGGTGAAACAGCTTGTTGTCGCGGTGGATCGAATGAAGAAGGTCATGCACGTGGTGGTATTCGAATTCCCAGCTCATCCGGTGATCCCAGGCAAAAAATGTTTTTCGGCAGACATATAGATCGTAACGGGCTTGCCGAGGCAACTGCGTTCGGCAAAGATTGACGGCCATGCCGGATTATGCGGCAATCCGGCACCAAAAAGCTGTCACCGCAGCGACACCGATTCGAAATTTGCAGATGCTCAACGACGCCCAGACCCGTTTCCTCAAAGCCTCCTATATCGGCTATGTGGCCGCCCACCGGGCGGCGTTCGACAGGGGGGTGCTGGCGATCTTCCTGGTGGCGCAGGGGCTTTCCAGCGGCCAGGTGGGCATGCTGCAGACGATCATGTTCCTGACCGCCATGGCAACGGAATTTCCGACCGGCCTCATCGGCGACCGCTTCGGCCGGCGCGTCTCCGTCGCGCTCGGGCTTGTGTGCCGGGCGGTCTATTGCGCCGGCATGACGGTCGCCACGTCCTTCGTCCATTTCATCGCCCTGTTCGTGGTGGTGGGCATCGGCCGCAGCTTCGTTTCCGGCTCCGACCACGCGCTGCTCTACGATGCGCTGAAGGCGGGCAAGGAGAACGCCGACTTCCTGAAGGTTGAGGCAAAGGCGCGCTCGGTCGGCGGCATCTCGCTGAGCCTTGCCATGGCGGCCGGCGGCATCCTGGCGGACCTGAGCTGGAACCTCCTGTTCCTGGTCTACCTGGCGACCACCTTCGTCAGCATGGCGATCTGGGCGGCGGTGTCGCTGTCGGCGGCCGGCAAGGCGGGCGAGGACCTGGTGCGCGACGACAAGAAGGATGCGCCCAAGCCGACCAAACAGCTTCTCGATTTCGCCCTGCGCAGCCGCAAGGGACACGCATTTTCCCTGGCGGTACTCGGCATGGCGCTGATCGGCGCGGTCGTGGCGCCATTTTATTTCTTCGCCCAGGCGGCGATGGCCGATTACGGCCTCGACTTCAAGATCATCGGCATTCTCTACGGCGGCATCGAGTTCATCGCCAGCCTGGCGGTGCTGGCGTCGGCCCCCATCGAGCGGCGCTACACCTTCCCGACCATCGGCGCGGTCTTTTGCGCGGTGATTGCCGCCGCCTTCTTCGCCGCCTCCTTCGGCACGCTGCCGTGGCTGCTGGTCGGCTTCTTCCTGGTGGTGTTCACCTCGCCGGTGTTTGATATCGTCGCGCTGCATTACCTGCACCGCAAGCTGCCGTCGTCGATTAGGGCCTCTGCGCTGTCGGCCGGGTCGCTGGTGCTGACGCTGATGATCGCCGCCGGCTACTGGGGCTACGGTCTCTCGGTGGATCTGCTCGGCAATGCCGGCACCTTTGCCGCTGCCGGTGTGGTGTCGCTGCTGGTGGTCGTCATCATCGCCAGCCTGAGCAGGGGCGGGGCCACGCTGCGACCCTATATCCGGGGAGCTTTGGACAAGTCATGACGGATCTGGACGCCCATTTCGAAGATGGCCTGTTCGACTGCCCGAACTGCGGCGAGGCGCAAGGCTTTCAGCTGATTTCCCACGGCGGCAGCCAGCGCACCATCTTCGTGCGCCGGTTTTTCGGCGGCAAGGGCGAGCCCGCGTTCGAATGCGAGGGCTGCCAGGAGGTGACGCCGGTGGCCGCGGCCTTGAGCAACGGCACCCCGATTGCGGCGGCCGCGCTCAGGCATTCGGTGACCGACCTTCTGGCCGGGATGGTGATCAGCGACGGCGAGGTGCTGGATGAGGAACTGGACCTGATCTTCCGCATCCTCGACGCCCTGCACATCCCGCATGCGCCTCTCTTGAAACGCATGGAGGACTGGCAGCAGAACCCGCCGGAGGAAGACGGCATCCTCGCGCTGCTCGACCGCTATCTGCCCTATCTGGACCGCAAGGCGAAGGCCATCCTGCTGGAGGCCTCCTATCACATGGCGGTGGTCGACCGGTATTTCCACGAGAACGAGCTGCGGTTTCTGAAAAAGATCGCCGCGAAGCTCGACATCCTGCCCGGGGAGTTCGAGATCATCATCGATCTCGCCCAGGAGGAAGCGGTGTTCTTTACCAGCCTTCTGGACCACTTCGACGCCATCGAGAAGCAGAGCCGCGAGCATGCGGCCCGGGCGTTCTTCCCGGAGCCGACCTGACGGGCTGGGCCTTGTGATCGCGGCGCTTCCGGCGCAGACTTGGCCCGAAAGGCCGACCCTGTCGGCTTGCCTCTGAAATCCGTAAGGAGACTTTCCCGTGACGACCTCCCTGGCCCTCATCGTCGGAGTCGGCTCCGGCCTGTCCGCCTCGCTTGCCCGCAGGCTGCACCGGGAAGGCTACCGTGTCGTCCTGGCGGCACGGGATACGGCCAAGATCGCCGATCTAGCCGCCGAGACCGATGCTCTCTGCGTCCCCTGCGATGCTTCCAACCCGGAAGAGGTCGACACCCTGTTTGCCGGTCTCGACGGGCCGCTCAGGGTCGCCATCTACAATCCGTCCGCCCGCCAGCGCGGCCCGCTCATTGACCTGGACCGGGAAGGGGTGCGCCACGCGCTGCATGTGACAGCTTTCGGCGCGTTCCTCGTCGGCCAGGCGGCGGCACGGGCCATGCTGGCCGAAGCTCCGGAAAACGGCGTCCGGGGTACGATCCTCTTCACCGGCGCCTCGGCGGGCGTGAAGGGCTTTCCGCAGTCGGCGCCCTTCGCCATGGGCAAGTTCGCCCAGCGGGGCCTTGCCCAGTCCATGGCGCGCGAACTGCACCCGCAGGGCATCCACGTCGCCTGGATCAACATCGACGGCGGCATCCGCAACCCCGGCCGGGTGGAACCCGCCGACAAGCCGGATTCCATGCTCGACCCCGACGCCATCGCCGAGACCTATCTGAGCCTGATCAAACAGGACCGCTCGGCCTGGACGGAGGAGCTGGCGGTCCGGCCGTGGGTGGAGAAGTTTTAGGGGGAGCCTACGGCTTGCCATGCTGTTCCCGCATCCGTGCCTTGAACGCGCGGAAATCGAACGGGCGAGGCTGGCCGCTTTCCAGCCCTTCGTTTATCGCCTGTTGAACATCAGCAACGGCTTCGACGCGCTCCTGATCGCAACAGATCAGATGACGCACGTAGTCGCTCGTGTTGGCGAATTTCCCGTCCTTCAACCGGGCTTCCTCCATTCCTTCATCGGGTCGGGAAGGGATACAATCGTCGTCGCCATCGTGCCTTGCTCCTTCTCTGCTCAGGATGCGAGAAAATAGCAAAGATTGTCAAAACTGATGGCAAGGTTTGTCATCTTGTTGGGCGGTTCCAAAGGGGGACGAGGCCGCGTTCTGTGCGTAAGGCGGGCTAGACGTTCCCTCCCGGCGTCATCGCCCGGCGAAGTCCGGGTGATCCACTGGCTTCCAGAGCGGCGCGGTTCCATCGCTGGAGGGTTTTGCTTGCGCTCAGGTCCTTTTCCTCCATCTCCCGTATGGCAAGGTGGAATGGATCACCCGGACTTCGCCGTGTGATGACGGCTTGAGGGGGAGGGGAGGTCGTGCCTTCTCCACCCTCGGAACCGTTGGAGACTTGCCTGTCCGTCGCTAACCGATCGCCCGCGTCCCCCCGGAAACGCGCACGGGCGCGCCTTTGGTGTCGTCCAGGGTCACCCGGATCAGGGAGGGGCTGCCCATGTCTTCGCCCTGGCGGATGGTGAAGGCGCCGCCGTGGGGCCAGCCGCTGTCGCGCAGGTAGCCGGCAAAGGCGGCGGCCGCCGCGCCGGTCGCCGGGTCTTCGAGCACGCCGCCGGAGGCAAACGCGTTGCGGGCGACAAAGGATTGATCCCCCTCGATGAAGACCAGCATCACCGTGACAAGCCCGTGCTTGCGCATGACGGTCCGCCCCTGATCGAGATCATAGGTCATGGCGGCGAGCCGGGAGCGGTCCTTTAAGGCCAGCACGATGTGATCCGCGCCGCCGTGGATGCGCGCCGGGGCAAGCCGCGGATCGAGATCCTCTTGGGTCAAACCGAACAGGGACAACACGTCCCGGCGTTCGTCCTCTGAAATAGGCTGGCTGCGTGTCGGCGGGGACTGGAGGGTCGCAAGCAGTCCGCCCTCGGTCTCCTGCGCATCGACGGTGATCGCAGCCTCGTTGAGCGTCAGGGCAAAGGTCCCCGGGCCGCTGTGCTGTCCAAGCGCTGCACCCAGAGCGATGGTTGCATGGCCGCAGAACGGAACCTCGGACTCCGGCGAGAAATAGCGCACGCGCCAGCTCTTGCCGGTGTCGTCCTGGGCGACCGCAAAGGCGGTCTCCGAATAGCCGACCTCGGCCGCGACGCGGGCCATGTCGGTCTCGTTTGCGGCCTCTTTCAAGAGAACCACCCCGGCCGGGTTGCCCCCGGTCGATCCCTGGCTGAAGGCCGCGATGCGTTGAATATCCATGACAATCTCCTGTGTTCGTTTGACAGGATTTTAGGGTCTGACTACGCTTCCGTCCCGGCGATGGCGAAGGCGTTTCGGCATATTCGCCTTCATATCATAGCTGCCGGGTGGGGATTTCCTTCATGTCGAAAGCACTGGACCGGACGGACTGCCGGATCATCGAGATCCTCGAAACCGATGGCCGGTTGAGCCTCGCGGACATCGGCAAGGCGGTCGGCTTGTCCGGCCCCGCCGTTGGCGAGCGTCTCCGTTCCTTGCGCGAGCAGGGGGTTGTCGCGGGCTGTAGGGTCAGGACCCATTAATTTTGCACATTCTGCGGGAGTGGCTTTGTCTGCTGACATGGCAGAGATCCGCAGGAAACCATCCGGTTTTCAAGGAGCTCTAACGCCGTCAGGAGGCAAAGACGCCCCGCCCTTCGGGTTTGCCAGGGAAAGCCGGCCTGATCGCAAAATCGAGCTTGAACAGGGAATACCTGTCCTGCGCTCGCTCTTACGCTCATTCCAACCTTCCCTGACAAACAGAATGAGCAAAATTAATGGGTCCTGACCCTTACGCGAAGGTGAACTTGCGCGCGCTCGGCTACACGATCCAGGCGCTGGTGCGGATCAAGCCCCGCAGCGGGCAGCTTCACGTGGTCGAAAAGATGATCGAGGAACAGCCCCGGTTCCTGTCCTGCGACCGTGTCACCGGAGACGACTGCTATGTCACGCGCCTCGCGTTATCGGATGTGGCGGAACTGGACGACATCCTGCTCCCGTTCCACGAGCGCGCCGAAACCCATACCTCGATCGTGAAATCCTCGATCTTCGAAACCCGCCTGCCGCCTCTGCGCCCGGTCAGATGAGCGTATGAGGTTGAGGCCGGCGCTATCGCCGAGACAGGTCTTGGCTTGATCAAAAAGGACCAGTCGAAGGGCCCGGCCGTGGTGGGCGGTTTTAAAGGGAGGCGTGAGTGTGAGCAGTTCGACCTGCTAAACGACTGCTTATGGCCATTCACTGCCGTTTAGCAGTCAGAGGATCTGTGCGCCGCATCATCAAGAAAGATGGTTTTTACTTAGTTCGCCACAAATAATATATTACTATCACTGCATGATATAAGCGATTTGAATAAGAGCTTTACAATGAATAGAGAACTTCCATGGATGCCCAGCGAACCGGTCCAAGTGTCCCCTGAAGAATATGAAATTCAAGTGGTGGATTGGTTAAAAACTGCTAGCAAGGGTCAGATGGACTTTGAGGTTCAGCACTTGGTAAAACTTTCGGGTGGATCTGGAGAATACACTATTGATGCTGTTGCACGTTTCCATGTTTTTGGAGGAGCCGAACTCGTAGTTCTTGTAGAATGCAAACGATTAAAGCGACCGGTCGAGCGAGAGGTTTTGATTACTATTCACGGGAAGCTCAAAGAGACGGGTTGCACACAAAGCTATGGTATTTTCTACCTCTGGATTCCAAAGTGGAGCAATTGATTATGCAACACATCACGGCATTGCGACAATTACCTTCATCGATGGCAAACATACATACTTCACCAGAAGTGCCGAGCCCATCCAGGATTGCTGGTACCCATCTGACCTCCCTAAGTTCGCAGGATTAATGCTCGCTAGAACAGAAAGAGGGATTGCTGTTTCGACGGTTTCAAGTAGGAGAACCGATCCGTTCCTAAGTTGGTTGCATTCTTAACTCTCAAAGGCGTCTCACCTTAGTAGAATGCGGCCCTTACTTTGGTTGCTTCCTTGTCGACGCTGACGGTGACCTGAGACCCGATCCTCGTCCGGTTTAGCGCGGAGTCCTTCGGTTGATTTTTGACCTCATGCGGCCTGTGTTTGCAATGTCATTTTCAATGCGAATTCGTAGGGCGTGAGATTGCCCAGGGATGAGTGGGGTCTGTTTCGGTTGTAGTCGTCCTTCCATGATGTGATTTTGGACCTGGCTTCGGCGAGCGACGAAAACAGTGTTTCGTTGAGGCATTCATCGTAAGCGCGAAGCCGACCCCATCTAGCGCGGCATGAGGTTATGGGCGAGAGGTTGTGACACTGAAGGAGCGGAGGAGCTTACGGTGTCAGTTTCTATGTCTGCGCCTATGACTGATGATAGAAGTTTCCATGTTCTTGAAGCGGTTCCGAGCTGATTGGCCTCCTCGCGCGGCCGCACCGCCCCGCTCCTGACCGCCTTGCGCCGCCAGCCAAACAACTGCGAGGGGGAAAGTCCCGCCTCACGGGCAATGGCCGACACGTTCGCCCCCGGCTCCAGAGACGCCTCGACCAGACGGGCCTTCGCTTCCTCCGACCAGCGCCGCCGCGGACGCTGCGGACTTGCGTCCAAACGGCTCGGAACCGCTTCAAGAACATGGAAACTTCTATCATCAGTCATAGGCGCAGACATAGAAACTGACACCGTAAGCTCCTCCGCTCCTTCAGTGTCACAACCTCTCGCCCATAACCTCATGCCGCGCTAGATGGGGTCGGCTTCGCGCTTACCATTCATCCCTGAAACTACCGTTGAAGCTCTCGACGAAACCGTTCTGCATCGGCTTTCCCGGTTGGATGTAGTGCCAGTCGACGCCAGTCTCCTGACACCATTTGAGAACGGCCATGCTGGTCAGTT
>NZ_JABFCZ010000070.1 GCF_014692675.1 Roseibium aggregatum
CAGCTTGATCCCCACGCCTGGCTCACACAGACCCTCGAGCGCATCGCCAACGGTTGGCCCAATAGCGACATCGGCGCTCTCATGCCCTGGAACTACAAGAGCTGAACGGCCGCAGCTTCGCGCTTACACTTGTCGCGGCTGTCGGACCTTCAGACCGCGCGCTATTCGATGCGGTGCTGTTTGCTATTGCCAACGAGAATAGGGTAGCTGGACTTGCCTGCGACCTAGGACGAATAGCAGGATTGTGCCATTACCCTTTAAAAGATGTACGTGAACTAATCCACTATATGTCGGACACCGGATTGCTTGAGGGTGAGCCAGACGACGGCAGAGAAGTCTATCGTCTAAAGCATGAAAAGTTAGCTGATCGTATCCTTAAAAGCGATAAGCTTAAAATGAATTCTAAATCAGTCGACGGCATAAGATTTCTTACAGAAAACAGAATCCATTCAGAGCGACTTACTGTTCCGAAGAGTTTCCCCCATTCGATGGATAATCCGCTTGGATCAGTCGGATATTTTTTTGTTTTGCTATTTATTGCGTTCGGAACAGTGCGGCTTGCATCACCAGAACTTATTTATGATCTGGGTAAGCCTCTTTTTAGTTATATCGATACGGTAAGTGTATATTTGACATTTGCAAAAGATATGAACCATGACTATTACCATCAACCCATCTACTATGCCCCACATTTTATTGCAGACGTTGCCTGGGTTTCCTACATCGATAGAGTTAACCGCGCATATATTCAAAATGTTGTAAAGGGCTGGCCTTCTATTCTTGGGAAAATGCTGGCTCCAATTGGTACATTCTTTGGTGTGCTCGCAGCCTTTTCGCCGGAATTGTTTGTTTTTCCTATCGTTATTGTTGGTTTTATGTTCGGTTTGTTACTCGTTTTCATTAGCCTACGCCGCGAATTTGGAGGGCAAGCTAAAGCCGCTGTCCATTTATGGGGGTGGCGATCGATGGCTAATGTAATCACGGTTCTATTTTTTAGTTATGTTGTATCGTCAACAGGCCTTCTTAGCGTCGATGAAAATGCCCCTACCCTGTTATATCTGCAACCAGCGACTAGTGTGTTGTCGGTGCTTTGGGCCGAAGCGCTGGCTCTAATATGGTTTTGGGGGCATATTTATCCGGAACAGAATACGAGGAATGTCTGGTCCGCGGAATTGTCTTTGTATGATAAGGGCCGAATTAATGGTTCCTAGCAACTACACGAAATTAGCAATCAAAGAAATCATTTCGTTACTGTTCAACCGCAGGGATCGTTCTTATGAAACGTCTTCGTCGAGTGACGGAAATCACATTGCCCTGGTTATAGAAGGCGGAGGTATGCGCGGTGTAACCGCAGGCGGGATGGTATCTGCGCTAGAAGATTTTGGTCTCACCTCCTGCTTTGACAGCATCCATGGTTCTTCGGCGGGTGCAGCTACCGGTGCGTATTTCCTTTCAAACCAGGCAAGTTTTGGCACAAGCTTATTTTACGAGGACATAAATAACCGAAACTTCATTAATCCGATAAACGTCCTTTTCGGAAAACCTATTTTGGACACAAGCTTCCTCGTCGATTTTGCAATGGTAAAAAAGAAACCAATCGATTTTAAAAAGCTTCAAGCTTCGAAGGCAAAATTATATATTTCCTGTACCGATATTGATCTTGCTTCCCCCTACATTATTTCCGGTTTTAAGACTTACGATCACTATAGATCCTTACTAAAAGCATCAATGACGCTGCCTTTTATTGCCGGGAGCGCTGCAAAAGTTGATGGACGTAGGCTACTTGATGGCGGGTTACTGCAGCAAATAGCGATTGATTCTGCTATTCAAGCAGGAGCAACGTAAGCGCGAAGCTGCGGCCGTTCAGCTCTTGTAGTTCCAGGGCATGAGAGCGCCGATGTCGCTATTGGGCCAACCGTTGGCGATGCGCTCGAGGGTCTGTGTGAGCCAGGCGTGGGGATCAAGCT
>NZ_JABFCZ010000071.1 GCF_014692675.1 Roseibium aggregatum
AACCGCTTCAAGAACATGGAAACTTCTATCATCAGTCATAGGCGCAGACATAGAAACTGACACCGTAAGCTCCTCCGCTCCTTCAGTGTCACAACCTCTCGCCCATAACCTCATGCCGCGCTAGATGGGGTCGGCTTCGCGCTTACACTATCTGCGTGGCTACAACAGTCTTCTCGGAATGCTTGAGGATGAGCCAGGTCACGGCCTAGAGACGGTCTTGTCGCTGAGTTTAGAGGTCGCCGCTGATTTAGAACCTCGCTGGAGGCTCAGGTCCGATCGAGCGGACGCAAAGGGTTCTGAGCGGAACCTAAACTAGAAGGATAGGGTCGAACTTGCGCCAACGCGTCTAGGTGCAACGTCGGATTATAATCTCGCTTGGCGGCGCGGTTCCGTCCTTAGCAGGTTGAGCGAAGAGAAGCCGGATGCGTCGTTAGTACTCTCGCAGGCAGCGAGAGAGGCGCGCAAGAGCTTTGGCAATGATGCAGAGGCGCAACTGGGTGATGCATTAGCATCTGTCAAAAAGACTGCTGATGAACTCGGCATCCCGATTGGTGCAAAGGTGCAGGCACTTCTCGATACGCATTCGGTGTCGATCACCGGTGGCTCCATCGCATTGCACGATGAACATGGTGTTCCTCTGCGCGGCCTAGGGCTTGGTTCGACGCGTTTGCTTATTGCAGGGCTGCAGCGTGAAGTGGCGGCGCTTTCCTCTATTCTCTTGGTTGATGAAGTAGAAAACGGACTTGAACCGCATCGCATAATTCGGCTCCTGGGTTCTCTCGGAGCCAAGGAAGAAACGCCACCCCAGCAGGTCTTCGCAACCACGCACTCACCAATAGTTCTTCGAGAACTTTCAGCGGCGCAACTCCGAGTATTGCGTAGATTAGGCGACAAACACGAAGCACAGTTTGTGCCCGCTTCGGCGCAGGGGACACTACGCAGGGCGCCAGAAGCTTTTCTTGCTCCATCTGTTCTAATTTGTGAAGGCGCATCTGAGGTCGGGTTTGTACGGGGGTTCGATCTATATTGCACCGCTTTAGGCCAATCCTCGATTTTCGCTCGAGGCGTTGCTCTTGTAGATGGAGGCGGTAGTCATCCAGATCAATTGTACGAGCGTGCGATGGAATTTGCGAAGCTCGGATATCGCACAGCTGTTTTTCGCGATGCAGACATCCTTCCGACGCCGCAAATTGAAGCGGCTTTTCATCAAACCGGTGGCGGAACATTCACTTGGGACGGAGGGCAATGTCTGGAAGCAGCGATAATCAACAACGTAGGAGACGCGACGCTCTTGGCGATGTTGGAATATGCGGTCGTCGAACATGGAGAGGAAATGATTGCCGCGCATATTCAATCGGCCTCAGCTAATCAGGAGACCATCGAAAACTTGCGGGCGGTCATCCATTCGCCTCAACATACGATAACACCTGGACAGCGTGCTTTTCTCATAACTGCCTGCACCGGCAGGAAAAATCCGTGGTTCAAGTCGATTAGTCGGATGGAGCACCTAGCCAGCAATGTCTTAGCTTTAAACTTCGTAGATGCGAGCGAAGGCTTCCGGAACCGGGTCAATGCGCTACTCATGTGGGCGCAGGCGCCTCATGGCTGAAATCGATCTTTTGAGCATCGATCGTGGAAGCATTTCGGCGCCGGCAGGGTGCGGAAAGACGTACCCCTCCGGTGAAGGCCGTCTTGCTGGCGTAGGCTGAAGACTGCCAGTCCTAGTGATAGCACTAGGAGTAGTCATATGACCAAGCAGCATATCGAGGTGATCACGTCGGTGGAGCGACGCCGGC
>NZ_JABFCZ010000072.1 GCF_014692675.1 Roseibium aggregatum
AATTTGGCTGATCAGCTTCATGAGCTATGATCTGGGATACATCGACCTGGAGCAGAGAACACTACAGACAATCGACAACCCGTTCGGCACGAGGTTGTAACCCATGTCTCCGGTACAAACTGTTACCCATGTCTCCGGGTCGGACAGGTGGAAAATGGCGACCCCGGCAGGATTCGAACCTGCGACCATTCGCTTAGAAGGCGAGTGCTCTATCCGGCTGAGCTACGGGGCCTGATTGGATCGTGCGACGAGCGATTCGCGCCGGTGCCAATCCTAGCATTTATCCTGACAGGAGGGACCCTCGCCCGTGAGCGGGCGGCTTAGTGGGTCCAGGGTGCGATGCGGTTGAACTTGAAGTTGTCGGAGTAGGAAGCGCCTCTGACCTTTCGTTCATGCGGCTCTTCGACACGATAGGCGATGCCGTTGCGCCGGGCATAGGCGACGGCTTCTTCCTGCGTTTCGAAATACATCCGAATCTGCTGCCGCATGTCCGAAGACGACGTATACCCCATCAGCGGCTCCACCGAACGGGCCGTTTCCGGTTCATAGTCCAGAACCCAGCGGTGGGTTTTGGCTTTGCCGGATTGCATGGCGGTTTTGGCTGGCCGATAGATACGTGCGAGCATTTGATCGTTCCCGAGCTGGGCCTGCCCGCTTCCCCGGACCGGCTTCCACAGCCACGGTTTTTCCCCTCTTTTTGCCTTGTGTCAACACCCGATGAAAATGACACGTCCTTCAGCCAAAGCCAGTCTTCACTTAATGCCGGTTTAACCGTAAATGGGGATTAGTTGCGCTTGGCACTATACAACCCAGAGTACTTTGTGCCATTGGTATCACTGCTTTAGATCGGCAGCTGCTCTAACCGGATCTCAAAGAATCCGGGACACGCACCTTTCGGAGAGTGTTCGAATAAAATGCAAACACCACCCTTCATTCCGCAATCTGCCTATATTCATGAACATGTCCAACCCGGCGACAAAAGGCTCAAAAGGCTGAAAGACGAAGTCGACCGGCACAATCTCACGGAAATGTGGGACATGATTTTGGCGCTCGACTATCAAGTCGCCAGCGCGCATGAGTTGCCTCATGAGACGAAAGAAGAATTTTACGGTATTATTGAACTCCTTCTTAAGGCATTCGTGAAAGAGTAGAAATAACAACTAATCGAAGTCAGGGAACGGTGCGATTTTGCTGACCACGAAACGGCCAGTCTTTACCGAGCTGGGCACCGAGGCTATCGACAAGGGCCTCGCCGATCCTCAGCTCTCTGCCTTTTATGAAAGCATGATGTCCTCCTCGGGCCTCGTGACCGAGAACCTGCGCGAACACATGCCTTACCTCAGCCTGTGTTCAGACAAGCTTGAAGGCGTCGGCCCCCCTCCGATTTTCTACGTCGGGCGCAGGTCCAGCCAGCGCAGCCTGTTCGGGGACGAATGGGCCATGCAGCAAGGCCAGGAACTGAGAACCCCGGATCCGGATCTCGAATACGCCTCCGCCGAAGGCTACCGGGCCGCCCTGTCCGGCCGGCCCTACTATGGCTACGCCCGCACCGCCCTGCACCTGGAGGGCGGCACGATCGAAATCGCTTTCGAACGCCTGATCATGACGCTGCGCCCCTCAGTGCGGGTTTCGGTAATCCCCGGACACAGATTTCAGTAATTCCCGGACACGCGTTTCGGTAATTCCCGGACAGGGATTTCGCTAAATCCCGGACAGTTCCGGGCCCCCGGACACGGTTGGTCATCGCC
>NZ_JABFCZ010000073.1 GCF_014692675.1 Roseibium aggregatum
ACAAGTGCAGTGCCTACTCGCCGCCACTGCCCAAAACATCAAAAAGATCGCAATGGCACTCACCAAAGCTCCGAAACAAGCTCCCGCGTGACAAAGACCAGCGCGTAAAGGACCAAACGCAAAAACGCGGACAAGCGCCACAAAACCAAAGCCAAAAAAACAAACCCGCCGAAAACGACGGGTTTGTCAGCAGTCTGAAGCCCCCTGGTGGGGGCTTTTTTGTTTGGTTGCGGGAGCAGGATTTGAACCTGCGACCTTCAGGTTATGAGCCAAGCGTTGGCCTATAACTCCCAACAACCACAAAAATTTTTCAGCATATTTTTCAATTAGATATTCAATTTCTCATTCCGTGGTCTATTGGCAATTGTGGGCGAAGTTTGGTATTTAGTGTGCCTTAAATGTGCCTCGGCACCTTTTTCCGGCTCTCCAGCGTCAGCGAGCAGCTCATGGCGACGATCCAAAAACGCGAACACAAAACCGGCACCACCTACCGGGTGATGATCCGCATGAAGGGCTTTCCGCCCCAGCAGCGCACCTTCAAGCGCCTGACGGATGCCAAGTTGTGGGCGCAGGATACCGAAAGCGCCATCCGGCGCGGCGAGTTCAAAAACGTTGTCCGCACGGCTGCCAGCAAAACGCTCCAGGACGTGATCGACCGCTTCCGCAAAGAGGTCTTCATCCACCGGGCCGAAAGCACCAAACGGGCCGAAACCTCCTTCTTGAACTATTGGGAAAAGGCCCTCGGCCAATACGCGCTCGCCTACATCACGCCCGATATGGTGAGCGACAAAATCGCCGAACTGGCGGCAGCGGGCGACGGTCGCCGAAAAGCCTCCAGCGGCAAACCCAAAAGCCGGAAGACGCTGAAGCACTATCAGGACACCCTGGCTGTGCTGTTCAAATATGCGGCGCAGTGGGGTTGGATTGGCACCAGCCCGCTCGACGGCGTGAACAAGATCACCAAAATCCGCAACGAGCGCATCCGCTACCTCAGCGAGGACGAACGCAAGAGGCTGCTGGAGGCATGCAAGGCAAGCGATAATGAGCACCTCTACCCCGTGGTAGTGTTTGCGCTATCCACCGGCGCGCGCAAAAGCGAGATCCTCGGCCTCACTCTGAGCGACATCGACCTGAACCGCGACACGGCAATCTTGCGGGATACCAAAAACGGCGACACCCGCGCCGTGCCGGTCGTCCATCATCTACATGATGTTCTGACTGAACAGGCCGAAAAGGCGGCGTGCTTCTATGATGAACTAGAGCCCCCTGCCCAGCGCCGCTGGCTGTTCCCACGTCGGGACGGGCAAGAGCCCATCGACATCCGTAAAGCATGGGAAAATGCACGGGAAGCAGCGGGAATCGAAGATTTCCGTTTCCATGACCTGCGGCACTCTACAGCCAGCTATCTGGCTATGAACGGCGCCAGCCTGGTCGAGATTGCCGACATCCTCGGCCACCGCACCCTCCAGATGGTCCGCCGCTATGCCCACCTGTCCGAAAGCCATGTCAAAGGCGTGGTGAAGGATTTGAATGAGAAGCTGTTTTAATCACATTGCGGATTTCAGAAATACCGGACAGCGATTACGCTAAATCCCGGACAACCGTTTCAGTAATTCCCGGACAGTTCGGGCACGGCTGACCATCTGCCTGCGATCATGTTTCAGTTTGCATCGTTTCGGT
>NZ_JABFCZ010000074.1 GCF_014692675.1 Roseibium aggregatum
CATCTAGCGCGGCATGAGGTTATGGGCGAGAGGTTGTGACACTGAAGGAGCGGAGGAGCTTACGGTGTCAGTTTCTATGTCTGCGCCTATGACTGATGATAGAAGTTTCCATGTTCTTGAAGCGGTTCCGAGCCGTTTGGACGCAAGTCCGCAGCGTCCGCGGCGGCGCTGGTCGGAGGAAGCGAAGGCCCGTCTGGTCGAGGCGTCTCTGGAGCCGGGGGCGAACGTGTCGGCCATTGCCCGTGAGGCGGGACTTTCCCCCTCGCAGTTGTTTGGCTGGCGGCGCAAGGCGGTCAGGAGCGGGGCGGTGCGGCCGCGCGAGGAGGCCAATCAGCTCGGATTTGTTGAGATCACACCGACGGCGACCGCGCAGGTCGAGATCGAATTGGACGGGATGATCATCCGCGTGGGCGCCGACATTCGCCAAGAGCAGCTGCTGAAGATCATTCGGGCGGTACGCAAGGCATGATTCCGGCGGGTGTGAAGGTGTTTGTCGCCAGCCATCCTGTCGATTTTAGAAAGGGCCCAGACGGCCTTCTTGCGCTGGTACGCGATGCCGGCTCGGATCCGTTCAACGGCGCGCTTTATGTGTTCCGGGCCAAAAGAGCGGACCGGATCAAGATCGTCTGGTGGGATGGGTCCGGCGTTTGCCTGTATGCGAAACGCCTGGAGAAGTCGAAGTTTTGCTGGCCGCGGATCGGTCATCATCGGGTTCAGCTCAACCACGCCCAGTTGATGGCGCTGGTCGATGGAATGGACTGGAAACGGGTGCATGCAGCGACGGTCCGCCGGCCGCAATCGGTCGGATGAGCCGGCCTGCGGCAGAGTGAATCAGACCGTCGAAAGGGTGGGAAAATTGGGGCGGAATATGCTCTGATCGATCCATGCCCGCCCCTGATCCAAAGCTTCCGGACGATATTGACGCGCTCAAGGCGATGGTCACCGCCATGGCCGAGCAACAGGCGCAGGTTGAAGCCCGCAACGCGGATCTTGAGGCTCGCAACAAACAGCTCGAGGCGGTGAACAGGCAAGCCGAAGAGCGGATTGCCCGATTGACGGCGACGATCAAGGTGCTGGAACGGGCCCGCTTCGGCCGCCGCTCCGAACGGCTGCGGGCTGAGCCGCTGAGCGAGGAGCAATACGCCCTGGTGTTCGACGAAATCGAAACCGGCGTTGCAGCCATCAAAGCAGAGCTTGAGAAGACCCCCGGACCGTCGAAGCCCAAACGCGCACCGCGGCCACGCAAGAGCTTTGCGGCTCATCTCGAACGGGTCGAGGTGATCATCGAGCCGGAAGTTCCGGCCGGTTGCGAGGACCTCGAGCGGGTGTTGATCGGCGAGGATGTCTCCGAGCGGCTCGACGTCACGCCGGCGAAATTCCGGGTGATCGTCACGCGTCGGCCCAAATATGCCTACAAGGGCTGGGACGGCATCGTTCAGGCAGCTGCGCCCGCCCGCATAATCGAAAGTGGTATTCCGACCGAAGCGCTGCTGGCGCAGATCGCGGTGGCCAAATATGCCGACGGCCTGCCGCTCTATCGCCAGGAAGCGATTTATGCGCGCGATCGCGTCGAGATCG
>NZ_JABFCZ010000075.1 GCF_014692675.1 Roseibium aggregatum
CAGGCTGCACACGTTCTTGCCAAGATCAATTCCAAGTACAAAAATCGACATCGGTCCGTTCCTCTCTACCTCAAATACAGAGCAATCCTATCGGATCGCTCCGGAGAGGGGCGGGCCATCCCATAATTATCTGCATGAGCGGGTCGGACGACATGGTCCGGCCTTTTTTATTGGCATTTAATTTTGAACTGGAAACGCCGGTGGGCCCGCCCAACATATACCGGCTGAGTTCAGCCCCATTCCATGGAGCCATGGTCATGCTGCGTTTGCCATTCCGTCGTTCGGGACTTCTGATTGCGGCCTTTCTCCTGTTTGCCGCGGTGTCTGGCCAGGTTATGGCGGCCGGCGGGGAAATTCCGCTGCCGACCGAGGACCTGACGATTGCGACGGAAAAAGGCCCGCAGCAGTTCACCGTGGAGGTTGCCGCCACGGACGAACAAAAGGCGAAGGGCCTGATGTTCCGCGAAAGAATGGCGCTCAACCAGGGCATGCTGTTCCTGTTTCAGGCCGCAGGCGAACGCTATTTCTGGATGAAGAACACACCCTTGTCGCTGGATATCATCTTTATCGATGACAGGGGCTCGATCATCAGCATCGCGGAAGGGACAACCCCTTATTCCGAAACGGTCATCCCTTCCCAAGGGGCCGCGAAATATGTGCTGGAACTGCTTGCCGGCACGTCGCGCCGGCTCGGGATCAAGCCGGGTGATCAGGTTCAATCCAGCTCCATCAAATAACATCAGGTCGAAATTCCACCTGCGGTTGGTATAACTGCCCGGATACTCCCGCGTTTCGAGTGCGCTCGATAAATTTACGTAGGAGATTTTAAATATATTGGGTGGAAAATAGTCGACAAGACTTGGCTTGTGATACGGGAAGATGACCAGGCACTTCATCCGCGACGGCTCTGACAAAAGCTCTCTTCTTGGTTGCCTGATGGAAACCATGCATCAGGGGATCACGGTCATCGACGCGGATCTGAATGTGGTCCTCCTCAACGCCGCTGCGCGGCGTCTTCTGAATTTCCCCGACGACGCCATTGGCGACAACCCTACCATGGAAGACCTGATCCGGTTCAACGCCAGACGGGGGGACTACGGTCCGGGCGATCCGGAAGAGCAGGTCCGGGAGAGGCTGGAGCGGGCGCGGCGGTTCGAACCGCACGACTTTGAGCGCGTCCGGCCGGACGGCACCATCCTGCGCATCCAGGGCACGCCGACTGCAGACGGCGGTTTCGTGACGATCTACAGCGATGTCACCCGGGAACGGACCCAGGAACAGGAACTGCGCGAGGTTCGCGCACAGCTGGAAGAACGGCTCGATGACCGGACCCGCGAACTCAAGGACAGCCGCGACCTGCTGCTCAATGCGATCAATGCGGTGAAGGACGGCATGGGGATTGCCGATCAGCGGGGACGGGTGGTTCGTAAGCGCGAAGCCGACCCCATCTAGCGCGGCATGAGGTTATGGGCGAGAGGTTGTGACACTGAAGGAGCGGAGGAGCTTACGGTGTCAGTTTCTATGTCTGCGCCTATGACTGATGATAGAAGTTTCCATGTTCTTGAAGCGGTT
>NZ_JABFCZ010000076.1 GCF_014692675.1 Roseibium aggregatum
GCCGGCGTCGCTCCACCGACGTGATCACCTCGATATGCTGCTTGGTCATATGACTACTCCTAGTGCTATCACTAGGACTGGCAGTCTTCAGCCTACGCCAGCAAGACGGCCTTCACCGGAGGGGTACCCTTTCCCGTTTGAGCAGGTTGAAGAAGCTCTCGGCAACAGCGTTGTCATGGCAGTTTCCACGCCGGCTCATCGAGTGTTCCAGATTGTGAGCACGAAGGAATGACGCCCAGTCCATGCTCGTGAACTGCGATCCCTGATCCAAATGGATCAGAACCCTGTTCTTCGGCTTCCTCCGCCATACCGCCATGAGCAGGGCCTGCAACACGACATCCGTGGTCTGACGGCTCTGCATCGACCAGCCGATAAGTCTCCATCAAGCGCTATGAAACAACTTCATCATGGAAGCAAGCTTTGCTGATACTGTATTTTCCAATTGACGTGAAAGCCCAATGCTGATCCGTATTGCATGCTATTGCTACTATGAATAAGCAACATTCGTCATGGTGACACAGCCTTTCTTACGCGGGTGCGTTCTTCAAGACTCTTGTCCTACCCCACAAAACTCTCCCCAATCTTCCATCAAGTTCCTTCGCTTGGAAAAAGCATCCCCGCGCCGATACGCCCGTTCGGTCGCATCCCCAACCATATGCGCCAGCGCTGCCTCGGCCACTTCCCTGGGAAAGCTTGTGTTGTCACCCGCCCAATCCCGAAAACTTGAGCGGAAGCCGTGCACCGTACAATTCTCGATTTTCATCCGCTTCAGGACGACGCCCAGCGCCGCATCTGAGAATGGACGATGTTTATTCGGTCCGACGAACACATATTGCTCGTTGAGCTTCATTTGCTCGATTTCCCGAAGAATAGCGATCATCCGATCGGTAAGGGGAACTCGGTGCGGCCGGCCGGCTTTCATGCGTTCCTTAGGGACTGTCCAGATTTTTGCGTTCATATCCAGCTCGGACCATTGCAGGTGCCGGACTTCTCCTGATCGACAGGCGCCGAGGATCAGAAACTCCAGAGCACGCGCGGCCAGCCCCTCTCGCCGCTTTAAGTCTCTGATGAACGCGGGGATATCCGTGTACGGCAGGGCCGCAAAGTGGCCCCGGGTGAGCTTGGCCCGTTTCGGCAGCAGGAGCTCCAGATGTCCCCTCCAGGCTGCCGGGTTCTCTCCCGACCGCAGGCCTTTAACCTTCGCTGCGTTCAGCACCCTCTCGATTCGTCCCCTGAGCCGATGGGCCGTTTCCGGTTTCGTCTGCCAAAGCGGTTCTAGAATACCGAGAATGTCATTGGTATCGATCTCATCGAGCGCCTTCTTCCGAATTGGGGCGGCGTTGCGGGTTTCGGTAATCCCCGGACACAGATTTCAGTAATTCCCGGACACGCGTTTCGGTAATTCCCGGACAGGGATTTCGCTAAATCCCGGACAGTTCCGGGCCCCCGGACACGGTTGGTCATCGCC
>NZ_JABFCZ010000077.1 GCF_014692675.1 Roseibium aggregatum
CGTTTTTGCGTTTGGTCCTTTACGCGCTGGTCTTTGTCACGCGGGAGCTTGTTTCGGAGCTTTGGTGAGTGCCATTGCGATCTTTTTGATGTTTTGGGCAGTGGCGGCGAGTAGGCACTGCACTTGTACGCGTAGACGACTTCGGAACCTGGCATAGCGGTGGCCGTGGAGCTGTTTGGCATCTGCAAACGAGCGTTCGACGGTTTCCTTGCGGCGTTTGTAGACAGCCTTGCCCCAGGCAGTCAGGCGATGGCCATCCGTGCGCTCGCGGGCTTCTTGCCAGACATGGCGGGTGATGGTGCGGGCCGAGCCGGCATTTGAGGTGCAGGAGGCCAGAAGCGGACAGGTTGCGCAGATCGCAGGATCGGAGCGGTAGTGCTTGTAGCCATTGCGATCCGTTGTGGCATAGGTCAAGAGCTGACCTTCCGGACAGCGGTAGCCATCGGCGTCGGCCGCGTAGGCGAAGGCTGACTTGCGCATCATGCCAGGTCTGGGGGACGTGGGGCGGCGGTAACCGGTGACGCCCTGAATGTCCCGGTCCTCCAGCCCCCTGGCGATGCCCGTGGTGGCATAGCCCGCATCCAGACCGACGGCCTTCACGTCGAAGTCGAAGCGCTGCCGCTGGCGATCCAGTCGGGACAGATAAACGATGCTGTCATGGACATTGGCCGGCGTGGCGAAGGTGTCCGTGACGATCCCCAGCCTGCCGTCCACCGTGCGATGGTCCAGGTAGAAGAAGCCCTTCGGCTTGCCCTCGCGCACCATGTAGCCGCTGTCGGGATCCGTGCGGCTGACCTTGCTCTCCTTGACCTCCGGCTCCCGAGCCTGTCTCTTCAGCGGCTTCTGGCCATGCAGCTTGCGTTCCGCGTCGATGGCCTTGTCCAGATCCGCCCAGTAGTCCGAGCGCGACTTCTCTATCTGTGCCAGATCGTATTTGCCCTTGTTGGCATTCGCCTTCAGGTGTGTGCTGTCCGTGTAAAGCACCGTGCCATCCACAAGACCGTGGCTGATCGCCTGCTCGACAATGCGGTCGAAGATGTCCTGGGCCACGCTCGCGTCGTTGTAGCGCCGACGCCGGTTCTGGCTCAGCGTCGAGGCATCGAACACCTTGTCCGTCAGCTTCAGACGCAGAAACCACCGGTAGGCCACGTTTACCTCGATCTCGCGCACCAACTGGCGCTCCGAGCGGACCCCGAACAGGTAGCCGATGAACAACGCCTTGAACATCAGTGTCGGATCAAGCGGCGGACGACCGTTGTCCGCACAATAAAGATCCGCAACACGATCATGAATAAATGAAAAGTCGATCACCGTATCGATCTTGCGCAACAGGTGATCGGCGGGAACAAGCTGGTCGAGTGTGACCATCTCAAGCGCTGTCTGATCCGGACCGGGTTTCTTCAACATCAAAACAGTGAATCAAAAACCCCCGGCTAACGCCAGGGGTTTGTCAGCAGTCTGA
>NZ_JABFCZ010000078.1 GCF_014692675.1 Roseibium aggregatum
GGTAACAGTTTGTACCGGAGACATGGGTTACAACCTCGTGCCGAACGGGTTGTCGATTGTCTGTAGTGTTCTCTGCTCCAGGTCGATGTATCCCAGATCATAGCTCATGAAGCTGATCAGCCAAATTCCATCGTCCACCTCCTTGATTCCGAGCTTCTGACCGGCCAGCACGGTAGAGACGTTGATCTTCTTTCGATACATACAGATCCGGCCGCAGGCGGTGACCAGCGCGTCCCGGTCATGGAAGGGATAGTCCAGCTCCGGCAGGCCCCGGTACGGTCTTGGCGAGGGCTTGTAGACCTCATCGGGCATCTGCATGGTCAGCGCTTCGTGTGGCCGTTCCTCATTGAACTCCTTGAGAAAAGCATCGAACTTCGCCTGCTGCTGGAGGCTGTTCATGCCCGGTGGCCGGGTTGCCTCCTTCTTCAAGGTCAGATGCATGCGTTCATGCCGGCCGTTCTGCTGAGGATGTCCGGGCCTGATGCGTTCGATACCGATGCCCAGCCGCAGCCACCACACCGACAGCTTCGACAGATTGTAGAGCCCGTTGGGTGAGGCAAATGGCAGTCCGTTGTCGGTGCGGATGGCCCCTGGCAGGCCGCGCTCCTTGAACAGGCGTACGAAGGCCTCGATGACCGGCCTTTCCTTCGTGCTGTCAAAGGCTTCGCACATCAACAGATAGCGTGAGGCATGGTCGCTCACCGTCAAGGGGTAACAGTATTGCCGGTTGCCCAGCTTGAACTCGCCCTTGAAATCGGCACACCACAGATCGTTGGGACGAACGCCGGCCGACAGTGCTGTGCCTTCGGCCTTGCAGGCGCGCTGCCGCTTGCGGGCGCGCTTGACAAGGCCGTGGCGGTCGAGCACCGCATGCACCGTGCTTTGGGCCGGGATCCGCACATCGCCGGCGAGCTTCCTGACCAGGATCTCCCGGATCTTGCGCGCACCCCAGTGCGGCTTGTCCTTCTTCGCGGATACGATCAGGCGCTCGACCTGGTCCGGCAGCTGGTTCGCATAGCGCACAGGGCGACGGGACCGGTCGCACAAGGCTTCCAGTCCATCCTGCCGGTAACGATCCCAGATCTTGTAGCCGGTCTTGCGCGAGATGCCGAACTCGCGGCACACCGAACTCATGCCTTCCCCATCCAGAAGACGGGCGACGAAGCGAAGACGTTCCTCCATAACGGACACCTCTTTCCACGGCATCGACACCTCCCGCAAAAACGAAAAGTGTTACCTATGTGTCCGGAACGTTTTGTCACCTATCTCTCAGGTCGGGCA
>NZ_JABFCZ010000079.1 GCF_014692675.1 Roseibium aggregatum
ATTATGAGGACCAGACTGCGCGGATCTCCATCTTGGCCGGGGCTCGACCCCGAGACCGGATACGTTGACGCAGACTGAACAGAGCAATCTTCAAATTACCCCTTGCAGACGGGGCGGGCCATACGTTCAAGACTGTCTGTTAGGAGGCGGTCTTGGCACCTGGCGAATTGACAGACGCCGAATGGGAACTGATCGAAGCGTTGCTTCCTTCGGAGCGAGGCCGAAAGTCTTGCCCGGCGCAGGATAATCGTCGTTATTTGAACGGCATGTTACATGTCCTGCGCGTTGGCTGCCCTTGGCGGGACATGCATGAGCGTTACGGAAAATGGAACTCGGTCTATGTCCGGTTTCGCCAGTGGGCGGAACAAGGCGTTTGGGACGGTCTGCTGGAAACGCTGGTGGACCTCGGGCTTACCGATGACTGGCAACACATGATCGACAGCACCACAGTCCGCGGCCATAGTCAGGCAGCAGGCGCTGAAGGGGGACTCATAAGGAGGCTGTCGGTCGATCACGCGGCGGCTTTACGACGAAAATCCACGCCCGAACAGACGGTCAAGGACGCCCTCTCGGCTTTGTCCTGACAGGCGGCGAAGCATCAGACTACAGCGCCTTCCCGCCCTCCTGGATATGCCTTTCCGCAAGCCCCGGCTGTTCCTGGCTGACAAGGGATACGATGGCGATGCCGTGCGCCAAAGCCTGCTGTTGGCTGGCATCAGTCCCGTCATTCCACCGAAGTCAAACCGCAGGGAACCAATTCCTTGCGACTTCCGGGCCTGCAAGGACAGGAACCGGATCGAGCGAATGTTCAACAAGGTCAAACACTTCCGCAGGATCGCCACCCGGTACGACAAAGCCAAAGCATCCTTTGCAGCTTTCCTCAATCTCGCAGCTGCACGCATCTGGCTACAAGACTTTGTCAACAGATCCTAATGGGTATCTTGCTGGCCGCTTGCTCTTTGCTAGTGCGCTCACTAATGCATGCGTTGCCGTGGGGGCAACTGAAAATTATCATTGATAAAAATAACAAACTGCGGTGAACGTTACTATTGGCGTTCGGCGGCCTTTTCAAGTGGAGTAGCTTGTTAGGCTTCGTGGACAAAGCTTGACTGGGGACTCGGACCTTGATTCAAGGCTGGCTTTTGGAGGCAGCCTTGGGCGAGCGGATTGGCGTTACAGACGAAGAATGGGAAGTGATCGGGCCGCTGTTGCC
>NZ_JABFCZ010000007.1 GCF_014692675.1 Roseibium aggregatum
CCCCCCGCCACCGCCGCAGCGCGGAAATCACTCGGGCTCGCCCCCCGGTTCCGCTTGAACGCGACACTAAACGCAAACGGGTCGGTGTAGCCGACCTGGGCGGCGATGGTGGCCAGGGTCTGGCCGCGGTGCTGGAGGAGGTCGGCGGCGAGCGCCATGCGGTGGTTGGTGAGGAAGGTGATCGGCGGTTCGCCGACGACCTCGCGGAAGCGGCGGGCGAGCGTGGCGCGGGACACGTGGCAGCGGTCCGACAGGCTCTCGATGGTCCAGGGTTGGGCCGGCTCGGCGTAGAGCAGCTTGAGCGCGCGGGTGACGACGGGATCGCCGTCGGATTTCCAGTCGGGCGCGGAGGCGGTGTCGGGCCGGGCGGCCCAGGCCTTCAGCGCCGACGTCAGAAGAAGATCCACCAGCCGGTCGAGCACGGCGGCCTGGCCGTCCTCGTCGCGGCCCATTTCCTCGCACAGGAGGTCCACCAGCGGCGAACGCCACTCCTCGCGGGTGATCACGAGGATCGGCGGCAGGACGGCGTTGAGCCGGTCGCTGGTGCGGCTGAGGTTCTCGTAGGCCGCCACAGTGAAGACGGTGTCGCCAGCCGGGTCGTTGCCCCAGGTTCTGACGCCGTGGAGCATGCTTTCGCTCACCGAATTGCCGTCGTTGTCGCGGCAGTCCTGGTTGCGGAAGATCGTCACCGTGGGCGCGCGTTCCGGCGTGTCGGCAATGGCGAAGCGGGTGTTGGCGCGGGCGATGGCGATGTCGCCGGGGCGGATCTCGACGGGTGCGCTGTCGTCGGAGAGGAGCCAGAACGAGGACTTCACGCCCGCAAGCAGGGTCAGGGGCGATTCCGGCGCAACGAGGATCGACCACGGCGCAGACATGACCGCGCGCAGGGCAAACGCTTCACGCGCCCTGGTCCCTTCGAGCATGTTCAAAATCGCCGTCATGGGGCGAGATTAGACGATCACAAATGCATTTGGAACTGCCGGACATGGCCCGGAAGACGGTCTGCGATCATCTTGGCCAGCGGGTCGCAGAGAGCCTGCGACACCGGACTTTCGAAGAGGATCAGGACCAATGCAAATCATCCCCACAAGGCTTGCCGCCTGGACGATCGCGGCGATCGTTTCCGGCTTTGCCATGAGCGCCGCCGCCCAGTCGGACACCAAACCCGACAACGCAATCAAGCGCCACACGGCCGATACGATCAGCATGGACCCGGCGAACCCGAGCTATTTCGGCAATTTCGCGCCCGAGCTGGCGAAGACGGTGGCGCGCAAGCCGGCGCTCGATGCCGAGACCGGCCTTTCGGTGCAGGAGGTCAAGCCGGGGCTGTTCTACGTCACCGACGGCATCTACCAGTCGGCGTTCCTGGTGACGGAAGACGGCATCGTCGTCTTCGACGCGCCGAAGAGCTTCGCCGACCGGCTGCCCGCGGCGATCGCGCAGAATTCGTCAGGCAAAAAGATCACCACGCTGATCTACAGCCACGACCACGCCGACCACATCGGCGGCGCGGGCGTCTTCGCCGAGGTGCCGGGGCTTGAGGTGATCACGTCGGCTTCCGTCGCCGACAGCCTGGAAAGCGACGGCTATCCGGGGGTGATGGCGCCGACGCGCACCTTTGAAGGCCATCTGGAACTCAAGCCCGGCGGCGTCGACATCCAGCTCGACACCGCGGCCTATCATTCCGAAGACGAGGACGTGATCGCCTACCTGCCGGGCCTCAAGTTCCTGATCGCGATCGACACGATCACGCCGGGCGAGGTGCCGTTCATGAACTTCGGCGCGACGGCCGATTTCGGACGCTACCTGACGGTGTTCGACACGCTGCTCGGATACGACTTCGACCTGCTCCTGCCCGGCCATATCTCGGTGCTCGGCACCCGCCAGGACGTGATCGACAACCGCGACTATGCCTTTGACGTGCGCGACACGGTGCTCGCCAAGATGGAGACCATGTACCAGAGGTTCGGGGAGCTTCATGCCGCCACCAACTACGTCAACGACAACCTGACCTACCGCATGGCGATCGAAGGCATGCGCAACGAATGTGCCGCCGAGATCATCGACCGCTGGTCGGAGCGCCTGTCGGTGGTCGACATCTATGCCGACAGCCACTGCGAAACGGCGATCCTCTATTACATCATGCACTAAAGGCAGAGCCGATTTCGCAACGCCCGCCGCCCGGATCGCACGTTGGTCCGGGCGGCGCGCTTTTTTATGCGATCAGCTCTTCACCCGCTCCATGGCCGGATCGAACATCGGCTGCAGGGAGGCCCTTGCCTTGATGCGCTTACCGGCAACGTCGATCTCCCAATCGCCGGTCCTGACGATTTCGGCGGTGAGCGGTTCGTCGAGTTCGGCAAAGCCGATGCCGACCGCGCCGCCGAGGGTGTGGCCATAGGCGCCGACCTGGATGTGGCCGACTTGCCTGCCGTCCAGACAGATCAGCTCGTTGCCGTAAAGCAGCGGCTCGGGATCGGCGAGCAGGAATTGCAGCATGCGGTTCTTCGGCACGCCCGCCGCCTTGATTTCGGCGAGCGCGTCGCGGCCGATGAAACCGCCCGGCTTGTCCAGTTTCACCGCAAAGCCGAGCCCCGCCTCGATCGGGTTGTCGGTGTTGTCCACGTCAACGCCGAAGTCGCGGTAGGCCTTCTCGAGCCGGAGCGAGGACAGGGTCTGCATGCCGGCATTGCGAAGGCCGAACTCTTCTCCTGCCGCCATCAGCAGATCATAGACCTGAACGGCATGCAGGCCCGGCACGTGCAGTTCCCAGCCGAGTTCGCCGACATAGGTCACGCGCAGCGCGAGCACCTCGAAGAAGCCGACGTCGATATGGCGTGCGGTCATGAACGGGAAGGCCTCGCTGGAAAGGTCCGCCTCGCTCACCTTGCGCATCAGGTCGCGGGCTTTTGGCCCATGAATGTTGATCTGGGTGATCCCGGGGGTGATGTCGGTGATGGTGACGAACTCGTCCGCGCCGATGTGGCGGCGCATCCAGGTCTCCGTGTGGCCGTGGCTGTTTTCGCCCACCACCACGAGGAAACGGTCGCGGGCCAGTCGGGTCACGGTCAAATCGGCCTCGAAGCCGCCCAGGTCATTCGTCCAGGCGGTGTAGACGACACGGCCCGGCGCCACGTCGACATCGTTGCAGCTGATCCGGCTCAGAAGCGCACAGGCATCGCGGCCCTGCACCAGGAACTTGGCCATGGACGACATGTCCATCAGGATCACGTCCTCGCGGGCCGCCCGGTGTTCGGCGGCGTGCCAGTCGAACCAGTTCTGGCGGCCCCAGCTGTATCTGTCGACCTTGGCCTCGGCGGGCGTCGGTGCGAACCAGTCGGGCAGTTCCCAGCCGTGGCTTTCGCTGAAACAGGCGCCGGCGGCCTTGAGCCGGTCGTAGAGCGCGGACTGCTTGAGGCCGCGCGCGGTCTTGAAGCTTTCGTTGGGAAAATGCGCGCCGAAGCTTTTCGCCAGCAATTCCGGCGTGCGGGCGCGGCGGAAGGCAGGCGTGTTGTGACTGCCGTCGGCGAAACGGTCGGCATTGAACCGGGTGTGATCGACCGGGCAATGGCCCTCGACGATCCAGTGCGCCAGCGCCATGCCGATGCCCGGTCCGTTGAGGATGCCGAGCGAATTGAGCCCCGCCGCGACCCAGCAATTGCGCAAGGACGGCGCCTCGCCGACCAGCGGTGCGAGATCGGGGGTGAAGCTTTCCGGTCCGCAGAACAGCTTGCGGATGCCGGCGTTGGCTGCGGACGGCACCCGCCTGAAGGCCAGTTCCAGATGCGGCGCCATCCGGTCCCAGTCGGGGTCGATCTCGCCGAAGGAGAAATTCTCCGGGATCGTGTCGATGTGCCATGGCGCGGCGTCGGGCTCGAACAGACCGACCAGCAGCCCGCCCACCTCCTCGCGGAAATAGGCCCAGCTATGCGGGTCCTCCACCAGCGGCAGGTCGCGGCTGAAACCCGCCATCGGCTCGGTGATGAGGTAATAGTGTTCGGCGGCCTGCAGCGGCAGGTTCAGTCCGGCCCGGGCGCCGATCTGGCGGGACCACATGCCGGCGGCGATCACCACGTGTTCGGCGGCGATATCGCCCTTGTCGGTGCGCACGCCGACCGCGCGGCCGTTTTCGGTCAGGATGTCCAGGACGCTCGTGTCCTCGATGATGCGGGCGCCCCTGCTGCGTGCGCCGCGCGCCAGTGCCATGGTCGTGTCCACCGGGTTGGTGCGCCCTTCGAGCGGATACCAGAAGGCGGCGATGGTGTCGGAGAAATCGCCGATGGGAAACCGTTCGGCGGCCTCGGCCGGCGTGATCTCGTGGACCTCGATGCCGAAGCGGTTCATGAAGGCAGCACCCCGCCGCATCTCTTCCAGCCGTTCCGGCGTGTCGGCGGGCTGGATATAGCCGACCTGACGGAAGCCGGTGGCCTGGCCGGTTTCAGCTTCCAGTCCGGCAATCAGGTTCCGGCCATAGGTGTAAAGCTCGCACTCCCACTCGCTGCCGAGCACGGCCGGCACGATCTCGCCGGCCGCGTGCCATGTCGTTCCCGACGTCAGCTTGTCGCGCTCCAGCACCACCACATCGCTCATGCCGAGCCGCGTCAGGTGATAGGCCAGGTTACAGCCGATCGATCCGCCGCCGATGATCACGGCCTGGGCGTGGGTGGGGAAATTATTGCTCATGGAGGGCTCCTGTGACGACTCCGGCCGGGATTTCCGATTTGACCCGAGCTTAGGATTGACCCGGCCTGCAAATCAAGTCATTGATTGAATGAACATTCAGTGGAAGAAGCCGGACAGCCATGACGGAGACTGTCAAAAAGCCCAGAACCGCGCCGCCGGAAGTGCGTCGCAAGCAGCTGATCGATGCGACCATCAGCTGCATCAGCAGGTCCGGTATTCCGGGCACGACGCTGACGGCGGTGACGAAGGAAGCCGGCCTGTCGCTGGGCATCGTCAACTTCCACTTCAAGAACAAGGACGCGCTGCTTGCCGAGACGTTGAATGCGCTTGCTGAGGAACATCGCGCGCTGTGGATGAAGGCGCTGGACCGCCCGGACCTTAGTGCGGCCGCCAAGCTTCGCGCCATGGTCGAGGCCCAGTTTCATCCGCGCATCTGCAGCCGCAAGAAGCTGACCGTCTGGTTCGCCTTCTTCGGCGAGACCGCACACCGCAAGTCCTATCGCACCATCTCGTCGCATATCGACATGGAGCGGCAGGAGATCTGCGCGGACCTGTGCCGGCAGATCATCGGGGACGGGGGCTATTCCGATCTGGATGCCGAAGGCGTGACGCTGACGCTCGAAAGCCTGTTCGACGGCTTCTGGCTCAACATGCTCATGTATCCGGCGAAGTTCTCAAGGGAAGCAGCGGCGGACCAAACCCTGAAGTACCTGGCAACGGTCTTTCCAGGGCATTTCAGGCCCTGAATTCCCCGCTCAATATTGACGGTTTCCAGGCGGCGCCTATTGAAACGCCGTCTCGGCGAAGCTTCTGAGTTTGCGGGAGTGCAGGCGGTCGCTCGGCATGCCGCGCAGCTTTTCCAGGGCGCTGATGCCGATCTCCAGGTGCTGGGCGACCTGGCGCTTGTAGAAATCCGTCGCCATGCCGGGGAGTTTCAATTCGCCGTGGAGCGGCTTGTCGGAGACGCACAGCAGCGTGCCGTAGGGCACGCGGAAGCGGAAGCCGTTGGCGGCGATGGTGGCCGATTCCATGTCCAGCGCGATCGCGCGCGACTGGGAGAAGCGCCTGACCAGCTCGCTCTGGTTCCACAGTTCCCAGTTGCGGTTGTCGATGGAGGCGACGGTGCCGGTGCGCATCACCCGTTTCAGCTCGTAGCCGTCATAGCCGGTGATCTCCGCCACCGCGTCCTCCAGCGCCACCTGCACCTCCGCCAGCGGCGGGATCGGCACCCAGACGGGCAGATCCTGGTTGAGCACGTTGTCCTCGCGCACATAACCGTGGGCGAGCACGTAGTCGCCGAGCGTCTGACTGTTCCTGAGACCCGCGCAGTGGCCGAGCATCAGCCAGGCGTGGGGCCTCAGGACCGCGATATGGTCGGTGATGGTCTTGGCGTTGGACGGGCCGACGCCGATGTTGACCATGGTGATGCCGGCATTGCCCTTGCGCTTCAGATGATAGGCCGGCATTTGCGGCAGTTTGGAAAGGGCCGCCCCGGACGCGCCGCCCTCCCCGGGCAGCGTGATCAGGTTACCCGGTTCGACAAAGGCCTCGTAGCCGCTGTCCGGATCCGCCAGCAGCTGGTGGGACATGCGGCAGAATTCGTCGATATAGAACTGGTAGTTGGTAAAGAGCACGTAGTTCTGGAAATGCTCGGCCGCCGTTGCCGTGTAGTGCTGCAGCCGGTGCAGGGAATAGTCCACCCTGGGTGCTGTAAAGGAGGCGAGCGGCAGAACGCCGTCGACCGGCTCGTAGGTGCCGTTGGCAATGGCATCGTCCATCAGCGACAGGTCCGGCAGGTCGAAGACGTCCGCCAGCGGCCGGTCCAGGTTGGCGGCGGCCGCCCCGCCCTCCACATGGGTGCCGTCGTAAAAGGCGAAGTGCAACGGGATCGGGATTTCGGAATCGCCGATCATCACCGGCCGATCGTGGTTGCGCACCAGAAGCGCGATCTGGGCCTCCAGGTAGGAGCGGAACAGGTCCGGACGGGTCACGCTCGTCGCGTGGACGCCGGGGCGGGAGACGAAGCCGTAGGAGAGACGGCTGTCGAGCCGGGCATGGCTTTCGGTGGTGATCTGCACCTGCGGATAAAACGCCCGGACACGGCCCTCCAGCGGTTCGCCTTCCAGATGCTTGTAAAAGGCCGATCTCAGAAACTCGGTGTTGGCCTCGAAGATTTCGATCAGGCGGTCGACGGCTTTTTCTGCGTCCGTGAACGCCTCGAATGCGTGCGCAGGTGCCAGTTCTACCGGGCGCGTCACCGGGGCCCTGAAATAGCCGGATGTGTCGGACAAGACCGTCTCCTTGTTGTTATCTTTATCAGGTCAGGATCGCATGTTCGCCTGTCCCGTCAATGACCCTGCCCCGGAATTTTGAAAAATTTTTCACGGATGGAAGAATTTTTGAATTTGGCGCGGAGTGCATTGGGATACCACCGCTTTTGCCACGTTGGCGATGTGAGTGGATTGCCCGGACTTCGCCGGGCAATGACACCGGCGAGAGGCAAGGCTTACCCACACATACTGCGTCATCACACGGCGAAGTCCGGGTGATCCAATCCACGCCGCCATGTAGCACTGGATGGCGAACCCGGCAGGCTGCTATTCTCAGACTTTCAGGGAGGAGTCACATGCGTTCATTCAGCCGGATCGAAGAACTCGCCAGCGCCCGCAAGGGCGGGGCGGAAGGGCTTGCGGAGCTGCTCTCCGGTCATCAGCCGAAATCGCCGGCGGAGCTGCGCAATGTCGGCGACGACCGGTGGCTTGCCATGTTCACCCGCTGCATCTTCCAGGCGGGCTTCAACTGGAAGGTGATCGATGCCAAGTGGGACGGGTTCGAGGAAGCTTTCCATAATTTCGACCCGGCCTTCCTCGCCTTCCAGCCGGACGAGTTCTACGACGGCCTGATGTCGGACACGCGCATCGTGCGCAACGGCGGCAAGATCCGCTCCGTTCCGGACAACGCCCGGTTCCTGTGCGACCTCGCCAAGGAGCACGGCAGCGCCGCCGCCTTCTTCGCCGATTATCCGGTGACCGACCAGACCGGGCTGATGGAGCTTTTGAAGAAACGCGGCAGCCGGCTCGGCGGCAACACCGGCCAGTATGCGCTCCGCTTCATGGGCAAGGAGAGTTTCATCCTGTCGAAGGACGTGGTTAATGCCCTGATCCGCGAAGGCGTTGTTGAAAACGATGCCCTGTCGAAAAAAAATCTGGCCGCAATCCAGGCCGCATTTAACGAATGGAAAGCCGCCTCCGGGCACAACCTGAACGAAATCAGCAGAATTCTGGCCTTTTCGGTCGGGACAGTCGATTAACTTCTCGTAAAGCTTTTACCAGTGTAAACAAACTATTGAAATTGCGGTATTTTTCTTTTTCACGGTTTAACCGCTGATTTACCAAACCCGGTAACCATGACACTCGAAATTGCGTGAGGTATTGCGTCGCAATGAGAGTACTGCGTACCGGGGTGTCCACCGTGGCACCCCACCCGTCCCATCGGCCGGCCGGCGAGGCTGCCTGGCTCGACACGATCCTGAAGGGCGACTGCGTTGCCGCCCTTGAGAAGCTGCCTGCGAAGTCGGTGGATCTGGTCTTTGCCGATCCGCCCTACAATCTTCAGCTCGGCGGCGATCTGCACCGGCCCGACCAGTCCAAGGTCGACGCCTGCGACGATCACTGGGATCAGTTCGAGAGCTTCGAGGCCTATGACGCCTTCACCCGCGCCTGGCTTCTGGCCGTGCGCCGCGTGATGAAGGACGACGGCTCGATCTACGTGATCGGCTCCTATCACAACATCTTCCGCGTCGGCGCGATCCTGCAGGATCTCGGCTTCTGGATCATGAACGACATCGTCTGGCTGAAGTCGAACCCGATGCCGAACTTCCGCGGCAAGCGCTTCACCAATGCCCATGAGACGATCATCTGGGCGACGAAGTCGAAGGAGTCCAAGCCGACCTTCAACTATGACGCGCTGAAGGTGTTCAACGACGATCTGCAAATGCGCTCCGACTGGCACCTGCCGCTGTGCACCGGTTCCGAACGGCTGAAGGACGACGCGGGGCAGAAGGTGCACCCGACCCAGAAGCCGGAATCCCTGCTCTACCGGGTGCTGACCGCCTCCTCCCAGCCGGGCGACATCGTGCTCGACCCGTTCTTCGGCACCGGCACCACCGGTGCTGTCGCCAAGAAGCTCGGCCGGCATTTCGTCGGTGTCGAGCGGGAACAGGATTACATCGACGCCGCCACCGCGCGGATCGAGGCCATCGAGGCCGGTTCCGGCGTGTCGCTGGAAATGCAGAAGGGCAAGCGCGCGGAAAAGCGCATTCCCTTCGGCACCCTGCTGGAATCCGGTCTTCTGGAACCGGGCACCGAGCTTTCCTGTGCAAAGGGCAAACACCTGGCCATCGTGCGCGCCGACGGTTCCTTGAAGTCCGGCGATCACACCGGCTCGATCCACAAGGTGGGCGCGCTGGTGCAGGGTCAGGAGGCCTGCAACGGCTGGACCTTCTGGCACGTTAAGAAGGGCCGTTCGCGCTCGCCGATCGACGAGCTGCGCAAGGAAATCAGATCCCGTCTGCAGGCATAAGCACGACGGCTTTCGCGACTTCCCCGCGAACCCTCACGCCTCCGGTGAAAGCCGGGGGCGTCTTTATTTTCGTACCTTTATTTTATTTTTCCAACCGGTACAGCACTGATTTAAAAGAGCTTTTTTATATATTTTTCCAGAAATTACTTCTTCTTCAAAAAATAAAGATGGATTATTTACCCGAACGCACCTATGTATTCTTTATAAATTATTTTGGACTGACGTTTACTTCGACGTAAAATATCGAATTATCTGTACAAATCCATAAAATTTATCGCAATGGAAGTGGAGAAAACCTTTTCTCCGCAGGTGCGTTAATTCGGAAAAAATCATGAAAAACGGAACAGTAAAATTCTTCGACAGCCAGCGCGGCTTTGGTTTCATCACGCCTGACGACGGCGCCAAGGACGTGTTCGTCCACATCAGCGCCCTGCAGAGCGCCGGCATCGAGACGGTGGTCGAAGGCCAGCAGCTGACTTTCAGTGTCGAGCAGGACGCACGCGGTCGCTTCAACGCCACCGGCGTCCAGGCCGCCTGACCCAACCGGCCGATCTCCGGCACGCCCCGCAAGGGGCGTGACAGGATCCAGACGACGACCTTATCGGGCGGCAGGCAGCGACACTGCGCCGCCGCCCGGTACACCAATCGCAGCGACCGCGTCGCTGCGGGCCTTCGGGCGCAGACCTGACGCACATCCCCACCGGGCGCGTTGAGGTCCTGCCGAGGCCGCGGTTTCACCCCGCACAAGGAAAATCTGAAATGGCACTTCATCGATTCTCGGTCGGACAACAGGTCCGCATGACCGGCTGGCGCCGGCAATCGGCCGGTCCGGCCGAAACGTTCCGCGTCGTGGCGACGCTTCCGGAGCGCAACGACCTGCTTCAATACCGCATTCGCAGCGACAACGAGCGCCACGAACGGGTCACGACCGAAGACAATCTTGAAAACGCGGACACGGCCTCGTTCTGGAAATCCGCGTAATATCCCCGGAAGGAACATCCGATGGCCAAGGGCCAACTGCGCAGTAACCGCGAAAAGAGAAAACCCAAGCAGCCGAAAAAGGTCGAGGCGGCACCCGTCGCCTTCGGCTCTCAGGTTGAAGCAATCAAGAACCGGGACGCTGCCGGCCGCAAGGGCAAGTCCTGAAGCGACACTGCTTGCTGGCCGGCTGAACCATCAAGGCTCACCGGCAACGCCCGATATTGAACTGCACAAGCGCCTCCGGCTTCCGGCCGGGGGCGTTTTGTTATCGGGGACGGCCTGCGTGTCCCCTTCCCTTTCCACCCGACCAATTCTCTCCGCCACACCGTGGCTCGACCATGGCATCCATGCCGTGACGTTTCATCCCGTAATCGCTTCGACAAATGGCGCCGAAACGGCATGGATGCCCGGATCAGGTCCGGGCATGACGGCGGAGAGTGTGATGAAGCTTGCCGCCCTTACCCGAATTCCACCAGCGCCTTGCGTCTCTTGCCGACGGCCAGGGACAGCCGGTCCTCCGCCCCCAGATCGCCGCTTGAAATCCGGCGGCGGGGATCGTCAACGACCTGGCCGTTGAGGCGGACGCCGCCGGCTTCGACCAGGCGGCGGGCCTCGCCGTTGGAGGCGGCGAAGCCGACACCGACGATCAGTTCCAGCAGGCCGAGGCCTTCTGCCAGCCTGTGCCGCTCCATCCGGTGGGTCGGCTCGGCGATTTCGTCGCTCCCTGAAAACAGGGCATCGCCCTGTTCCAGGGCCGCGCGGGCCGCATCGGGTCCGTGGACGATGGCGGTGACCTGGGTCGCCAGGATCTTCTTGGCCTCGTTGAGTTCGGCGCCTTGGAGCTCCGACAGGCGGATCACCTCGCTGATCGGCATTTCGGTGAAGAGGCGCAGGAAGCGGGGCACGTCGGCATCGGCGGTATTGCGCCAGAACTGCCAGAAGCCGAAGGACGACAGGTGCTCGGGATGAAGCCAGACGGCGCCGTCGGCGGTCTTGCCCATCTTGGTGCCGGACGCCGTCGTCAGCAGCGGCACGGTCAGGCCGAACAGGCGGCGGGCGTCGCAGCGGCGGCCGAGCTCGATGCCGTTGACGATGTTGCCCCACTGGTCGGAGCCGCCGATCTGGAGCGTGCAGTCGTGGCGGCGCGCCAGTTCCAGAAAGTCCACCGCCTGCAGCATCATGTAGCAGAATTCCAGCACGGTCAGCGGCTGCTGGGCCTCGATCCGCGACTTGACGCTGTCGAAGGTGAGCATGCGGTTGACGGTGAACTGGCTGCCGTAGTCGCGCAGGAACTCCAGGAAGCGGAACTCGGTGAGCCATTCGGCGTTGTCGACCAGAAGCGCACCGTCGGGCCCGCGCATGTCGACGAGCCGTTCCACCGAGCGGCGGATGCCGGCGATGTTGGCGGCAATCTGGCTTCCGTCCAGAAGCGGCCGGGCGTCGTTGCGAAAGCTCGGATCGCCGACCTGGCTGGTGCCGCCGCCAAGAACGACGATCGGCCGGTGGCCGAGCTTCTGCAGCCAGCGCAGGGTCATCAGCGGCATCAGATGGCCGACGTGGAGGCTTGCGCCGGTGGCGTCGAACCCGGCGTAGGCGGTCACGGGCCCCGAAGCGAGCGCCTCGTCCAGCGCTTCGATATCGGTACACTGGTTGATCAGGCCGCGTTCGAAGAGCACCTGGGCTGCTTCGGATTTGAGCTTCGTTGCCGGCTTTCCGGCTTCAATCATGTGGGTGGTCATGTTCGGCTTCCTGGGGATCGGCCCGCCAGGTGCCCTTTTCAAACCAAAAAGCCGCCTGACGCGGCGGCTTTTTCGGGTTCGTTCAGTGAGACAAGATCCTACGCAGCCGCCGATATGTCGGTGACGTAGTAATAAAATCCGGTGAGGGCGAAGATCTCGTTGCTCATGGATGTTAGATGCGCGACGGCGGCGGATAAGTCAAGTCCACTTGCGAACCGGCAATCAATCGGGGGACCTGTCCGGCAGGAGCCGCGCCAGGATCGCTCCCAGTTGCTCCGCATCGCCTTCTTCCAGTCGCGCGGAAAAGTGACGGTGGATCGCAGCCGCATAGGCCGGCCACATGCGTTTCAACAGTTCCACCCCCTCCCCGGTCAGGCGCACGACCACCGAGCGGCCGTCGGTTTCGGATTTCTCCTTCGACACATAACCGGCGGTCTCCAGCCGCGCCAGCAGACGGGAGATATTGTACTGGGCAAGCAGGGTGCGGTTCTCGATCTCAGACGGGCTCAGTGCCCCGTCCCGTTCCCGCTTCAATTCCAGCAGGACGTCATACCAGCCAAGGGGCGGGAAGCCCTGCTTCTTCAGGTCCGCCTCCACCGCCGCGAGCACGTACGTGCTGGCGCGAATCAAGCGAGCCCAGGCGGCAGTCTCGATTTCACTCGGGGTCTTCGACATCGCCCCAGCTAGCACTTTTCATGCACTTGCATCAATCTTGATTTTTAAATGCAGTTGCATATATTTTTATGCAGATGCATTCAAATGGAGTTTCCGATGACATCCGACCTCACGCTCGTCAGCCATTCGCTTTGCCCCTATGTCCAGCGGGCAGCCATTGCTCTTGCAGAAAAGGGCGTCCCCTTCGAACGGGTCACGATCGACCTGTCGGACAAGCCGGACTGGTTCCGGAAGGTCTCGCCGCTCGGCAAGGTGCCGCTTCTGAAGACCGGCGAGACCTATCTGTTCGAATCCGCGCCGATCCTGGAATATCTGGAGGACAGCCAACCCCGGCCGCTTCATCCGCGCGATCCGGTCGCGCGCGCCCGGCATCGGGCCTATATCGAATTCGGCTCGCAGGTGCTGAACGGCATCGGCGCCCTCTATGACGCTGCCGACCGGCAGGGTTTCGAGGAAAAGGCGGCAGCCCTGCGGGAGAAGTTTCTCCACCTGGAGCAGGAACTGGATGGAGAAGGGCCTTTCTTCAGCGGCCCCGATTTCAGCCTCGTGGACGCGACCTTCGGGCCCGTGTTCCGCTATTTCGACGTCTTCGACCGGCTGGGCCGGTTCGGAATTCTGGATGGGCTGGAGAAGGTCGGGCGCTGGCGAGACAACCTGGCGAAGCGGAGGTCGGTCGTCGAGGCGGTCGCAGCGGACTATCCGGCGGACCTGACGCGCTTCCTCAAACGTCGGCAGTCCTGGATCTCCGGATTAATCTAGGAAATGCCGAGTTCTTCCTCGCCCCGGTCCAGGATGAGCGGCACGACGAGGTCTTCCTCGTCGTCTAGGTGGCGCATGAGGCCGCCGAGCAGACGGTCGCTGGCCATGCCGAAGGTCTCCGCCGCTCTCAGGATCGCATCCCTGTCGCCTTCGCCCAGCGCCTTGAAAAAGGCGTTTGCGCTTTCAACGATATTTGCGATCCGGTGATCCAGCCATTCGTGGTCGTTTTCAAGAAGCTGGAACCCCGGCAGGAGACGTTTTTCGGCCTCCGCGAACACCGGAAAATAGTGGTTGTCCTCGATGATATGATGATGGTGAAGCCCGGTCAGGAAGTGCTGCAGGTTGCTGCCGAAATGGTGGGCGAAGGGCTTTGCCTCCACCTCGCCTTCCCGAAACTTCGTCAGCGCCACGTCCAGGACGCCGCCCATTTCGCGAAAGCCGTTGTGGCGGGCCAGCCAGAATTCGGTCAGCGGCCCGAGGTTGTGGTGCGCCTGCCAGCCCTCGCGCGGGTGGGATTTCAGGAGATAAAGCCACTCGTCCGGAAGACCGGTCCGCATGGACAGATCGGACGGGCCTTCCGCCGGGCTGACTGCTTTTTCGTTCATGGTGCTCTCCGCCTCCGGGCGGATCGTGTCCGGGTCATCGCTACCGCAAGACTATCTAGGGCGCGCGGGCAGATCGGCCACATGACTCCCCCGAAAACCGGGATGCCCAGATTATAGCAAAAGTGGACCAAAAACGACCGTTTCGGCAGGCGGCAGCCGCGATTCAGGCGGTTTCCTCCGGTCCTGCCGAAGCGCGAATACCCGTCCGGTTCAGTCCGCAGTAGCACCGGGGACATCCATCCCGAGATATTTCCTGAGAAGGCGCATGAGCTGTTGGGTCTCGCGTGCGGTCAAGCCGCTCGGACGCGCCGCATCGCTTTCCGTCAGCACCGGCTTCATCGCGTCGACGAAGGCGGCTCCTTCGGGGGTCAGGTAAAGCTGGATCGCGCGCCGGTCTTCCTCCGACTGTTCCCTCCTGACCCAGCCATCGGCCTCGAAAGACTTGATGAGCTTGGTGGTATAGGCCAGCTTGAGCTTCAGCATTTCCGCCAGTTCGCCATGGCGGATGCCCGGATTTTCGCGGATCAGGATCAGGGCGGAAATCTGCGCGGGACGCATTCCCTTGGGCGTCAGTTCCTCGCTGAAATGCTCAAAGACATAGGCCTGGGCAAGCGAAATCAGGAAGCCGGACATGTTCTCCAGTCCGCCATAGGACCGTTCTTCGCAGGTCGCGTCGGATTTGAGATTCTCTTGCATGCTCACCGTCTCGATTACCGTCCCGGCCGAAGTCCAGCTGGCAGACACGCGATGCTGACTGCGTATCCGAAGCTGATGCTGGAACATTCCTCAATCCGCGACCCTGAAGCCGCTACCCGATAGTGTCTATAGCCCCTGCCTGTCCCGAGCAACTCCGGCCGGCCTTTTAGTTCATGAGGATAGCTTTCTAGCATCGAATTAAGTTTACGTGTGAAGTTTTTATGCTAGGCTCTGCCGGACTTTGCGACCGCATTCAGAAGAACCCCAACCATGCGGCCAAAGACGAAACAGGGAGGAAATTCATGAAACGGCTACTGATCGGCGCCGTTGCCGCGGCTTCAATCGCGGTATCGGCCCACGCGGAAGATCTTCGGGTATCGCCCGGCGTTCCGTCCGCGCACCCCGCCTACAGCCACGGCTATGCACATCTGCTCAAATATCTTCCGGAAGAATCGAACGGCGCGCTGACCGCGACCCTGATCGGACCGGAGGTCGTCAGCCTCGGCCAGATGAAAGAGGCGCTCCAGGCCGGCGTCACCCAGGTCGGGCTGCTGCTGCCGCTCTATTTCCCGGCGGACTTCCCCTATCTCAGCATTCCGTCCGAAGTCGCACTGGTGGGAACCTCGCCCGATGCGATGGGCGCGGCGATGACCGAGTTCGTCGTCACCTGCGAACCCTGCCAGAAGGAACTGAAAGCCTTCGGCGTGGTGTTCCTGGGCTCCGGCTCGACGGATATCTATCACCTGCTGACGACCAAACCGGTCAAGAGCCTCGAAGACCTGAAGGGGCTCCGGCTGCGCTCGGGCGGATCGCCCTGGTCCCGGTTTGCCGAAGCCTTCGGCGCGGTGCCGGTGAGCATGCCGGTGGGCGAAACCTTCGAAGCCATGTCGCAGGGGGCCATCGACGGCACAGCCACATCCTACGGCGACCTGTTGTCCTTCCGGCTGGTCGAGGTCACCAAGGACATCAACACGATCAACCTGGGCACCTATCACGCCACGTCCTATTTCACAGTCAACGGGCAAACCTGGGCCGGCCTGAAACCGGAAGACCGGGCGGCGCTCGCGCGGGCGGCGAACCGGGCGAATGCGGACACCACGCTTCGCTGGGCACACGAACTGACAGCGGCCGCAACGGCTGCTGCGGAAAAGGCCGGCATCACCTTCACCGACCCGCCGGCGGACATGGCCGAAGCGGTCAAGGCCTACGCCGCGAAGGATGCGGAAGCCGTCGCAAAACTCTATGCGGAACGAGACGGCATCACCGAAGCCGACGCCATGGTGAAACGCTTCCTGACGCTCGTCGACAAGTGGAACGGGATTGTAGCCGAAACCGGTCCCGATGCCGAAGCCATCGCAGCCAAGGTCCAGGAAGAAGTCTGGTCCAAGGTCGACTATTCGACCTACGGGCTCTAACCAACCGGATTGAACAACAAGGGCGGCCGCTGCAGCGGCCGCCCTTTTTTATTCGCAACTACGGCCCTTGCTCTCGTCTCCCCCCTTGAGGGGGAGATGTCCGCGTCAGCGGACAGAGGGGTGTGTCCGACCTCTCGACATATCGCAGCGCTGAAATGGGGCGCAGACGCAACTACCCCCCTCTGTCACCTACGGTGTCATCTCCCCCAAGGGGGGAGACGGGAGCAAGCGGCGTAGTCTCAACCCTTTTGCGTCATTTGACGGCGATTAAACAGCCTCACCCCACGCGCAGGATCACGGCCATGGCGGAATCGCCGGCGGCGCAGCCCTGGAACAGGCCGTAGCCGCCGCCCTTGATTTCCAGCTCCTCGATCATCTCGATGATCGCCCGCAGGCCTGTCGGCCCTTGAGGATGGCCCCAGATCAGGGAACAGCCGTAGTTGTTCATGATCTTCCAGTCGATGCCGAAGGCGCGGGCGAAGGCGATGTCGTTGACCGCAAATGGGTTGTGCGACTTTACCGCCGCCATGTCGGCGATGGTCAGTCCGGCGAAATCGAGCGCCTTGCGGGCCGCATCGATGGGGGCGGCCGGCATGTGGGCCTTTTCCACCCGCGCCTGTCCAACGGCGATCACCTTCACCAGCGGTCCGCCGGACACCGGCGACAGCTCGCGGGCACGTCCCGGATCGGCCGTCATGACGAGGCCCGCATTGCCGTCCGCCGGATGGGTCTGGGCGGCGAAGGTGACACTGCCGCCGTCGCGAACCGGGTTGAGCGCCGCCATTTTTTCCTCAGACGCCGGATAGACGCCGCAGTCGCCTGTCACGGTCTTCACCGTCTTGCGGAAGCGGGCGTCGGGAACCGCGAATTCCGCCGGCATGTAGCGCTTCTGGAAGGCGCGGCCGTCCTTCAGCGCCTCGGCATATTGCGTATTGCGGTAAAGCGTCAGCTCGTGCTGTTCGGCGGTGCCGATGCCTTCGCGCCGGGCGACGTTGTCGGCCGTATCCACCATGGCGCACCGGGCGAAGGGGTCGACGTTGAAACTGTCGAGCACCACGTTTTCGCTGACGCCGGTTCCGCCGGGCGCCTCGGGCGCGGGATAATAGACATGGGGACCGTTGGAGGTCCGGTCGCCGGACACCAGCAGCGCGGTTGCCGCCGTTCCCATGGCGAATTCACCGGCGGCCGTCGCCACCAGTCGCGCGCCGGTGGCGCAGGCCTGGTTCACGGTCGGTCCGGGCAGGTGTTCCGCCCCCAGCAGACCGGTAAACCACGGCAGGCCGTAGAAGCTGCGGTTCTGCATCACGGTGATGCCATAGGCGACAAAGTCGAAAGCGCTCAGGGGAAGCTTGCGCTTTTCCAGTTCTTCGCGCGCCACATGGGCGGCGAATTCCATGGAATGCAGGTGGGCGAACTCGCCCTGCCAGCGGGCGAAGGGTGTACTCCAGTAGGCGCCATAGGGAATGTAGGCGTTCATGCGGCCGGAACCTCAGCCCGTTTAAGATCGATGAAATCTTCCGGCCGGTCGCCGAACAGGGCTTCGATGTCATCGGCACGGTTGGCGATCATCTGGCGCTGGTTCAGATAGGCCTTGTCGGTGATCTCGCCGGCATCCGGGTTCGGCGGGGCCAGCAGGAACCGCGCGCGCGTGGCATAGCGGGACGAGCCGCCGCCTTGGGCCTTGAGACCGTGCAATCCTTCGGCGATCTTGTCGCGGACCGCATCGGAGGCCAGAACTTCGGCCAGAGGCGCATCGGCAGACAGGCCTGCACAGGCCCGGCAGGCCGCTTCGTTGGGAATGAGCAGGAAGCCGATTTCGTCCCGGCCATGGCCGGAGACGACGACGTCCTGCACCAGGGGCACGAGGGCGTCGATGCCGGCGACGCGGAGTTCACCGACGCTGACCCAGGTTCCCGAAGCGAGCTTGAAGTCCTCGCTCACCCGGCCGTCGAAGAAGAGCCCCTTAGACGGATCGTCCGGATCGGCAAAGCGCACCGCGTCGCCGATAATGTAGAAGCCCTCCTCGTCGAAAGCCGACGCGGTGAGTTCAGGATGCCGGTAATAGCCGGGCGTCACACCCGGTCCCTTGACGCGGACCTCCAGCTTGTCGCCGTTCGGGATCAGCTTCAGGATCACGCCGGGCACGGGCAGGCCGATGTTGGCGATGTTCTCCACCTGGAAATGGCAATGGGTGGCGAGCGGCGCGGTCTCTGTCGAGCCCCAGGAGCCGACAATCGGGATCTCGCGCCCGATCGTGTTACGGCTGAGCCTCTTGAGGTTCTCCCAGACCGTAGTCGGCAGGGCGGCGGCCGCGTTCATGACGAGGTCCATGTTGAAGAAGACCTCGCGCAACTCCGCGTCGGTTTCCAGCGCCTGCGCCATGAGATCGTAGCCGCGCGGAACGTTGAAGCTGATGGTCGGCTTCACGTCCTTGAAATTGGCGATCGTCCGCTCGATCAGGCCCGGCGCCGGCTTGCCCGTATCGATATAGAGCGAGCCGCCGTTGCGCAGTACCGTGTTGGAGGTGAAATTGGCGCCGAAGGTATGCGACCACGGCAGCCAGTCCACGATCACGGGCGGGTTTTTTTCCAGGAAGGTCCAGACGGCCGCGTTTGCCGCCTGGTTGGACGTCAGCATCCGGTGGGTGTTGATCACCGCCTTCGGCGTGCCGGTCGAGCCGGAGGTGAAGAGAAGCCGGGCGACCGTGTCCGGTCCGATGGCGTGGAAGGCGGAGGAGACGGCGGAAGAAGCTTCCGGCAGATCGGCCTCGTCCAGGAGCTGGACCATGCGGCTTGTCTTTTCAGGCGCCCGGCCGGCCAGAATGACCGCGTCATGCAGATCGTCGATCGCATCCAGGGCGCCGGCATAGGCGTCCGGGTCGGAGACATGTATCACGGACGGGTCAAGCAGCTCGACCATGGCCTTCAGCTTGGCATGGTCGTGCGACAACAGGGAATAGGCGGTCGAAACGGTAGCGACCGGCACGCCGACATGCATGGCAGACAGTGCCAAGAGCGCATGTTCGACGGTGTTTTCCGACAAGACCAGAACCGGGTGCTCCGGCGAGGCGCTGGTGGACAAAAGCCAGCCGGCGAGTCCGAGCACGCGGGTGAGCGCTTGCGAATAGCTGACCTTGCGCCAACCGCCGTCGGCATCCCGTTCGGCCAGGAAGGTGGTGTCGGGGCGCTCCTCCGCCCAGCGCACCAGCCACTCTCCGACGCAGCGTTCGTAGGCCGGCAGCGGGATGCTGCTTTCCAGCAGGATCGCGCCCGATGGTTCGACGGTTTTCACAACGCTTGGCGGCGCGAACAAAGGTTCGCTCCGCCTTCCGGACCAGGTGCTCATTTCATTCTCCTCCCAGACGCCCCGGCTCCCCCCGGCTCGCCTCAATTTACTTTCCCTGTAAACTATTGTCCGGGAGACGGTCCGAATGCAAGGACTTTCTGTCGGGGCACGGCATCACGTCATTCTCCGGCCGTCATCACACGGCGAAGTCCGGGTCATCCAATCCACTTTACAGTTTGCGTTGAGCTATCAGGAAGGACCTGAGATCCAACTAAATCACCTGCGTTGAGGTCTCTTCGCTCTGGAAACGAGTAGATCACCCGGACTTCGCCGGGTGATGACACCGAGTCGAAACGCCGACACCCGTTTTCTATCCGCCGTCATCCCGGCCGTAGCGAAGCGGAGAGCCGGGACCGGGGAGCTGAGGTCTGTCGTTGGAGACCGGAACCAGACCGATAGCTCAAGGACTCGCCGGTCCCGGATAAAGCCTGACGGCTTTTCCGGGATGACTTCGAGAGGGTGGTGTATGGCTTCCTAGCAACAAAAAAGCCCGGTCGGCTGACCGGGCTTTCTCATTCTTGCTCGGAACGTCCCTACTCCGCCGCGGCCGGGGTGACCTCCGCCGGGGCGGGCGGGGTCCATTTCAGGACCGGCTTGCGGGCCGCCGTCGTTTCGTCGAGACGGCGGCGGGGGGCAAGGTAGGGGGCGCCGGAGAAGCGGTCGGTTTCCTTGCGCTGTGCGCTCATGACCAGATCGCGCATGGTGGCGATGAAGAGGTCGAGCGCCGCACGGCTTTCCGATTCCGTCGGCTCGATCAGCATGGCGCCATGGACGACCAGCGGGAAATACATGGTCATCGGGTGATAGCCCTCGTCGATCATCGCCTTGGCGAAGTCGAGGGTGGTGACGCCCGTGTCCTTGAGGAAGCTGTCGTCGAACAGAACCTCATGCATGCAGGGCCGCTCGCCGAAGGGCAGGCTCATCAGGTCCTGCAGGCCGACGCGGACGTAGTTGGCATTGAGCACCGCATCCTCGGAGGCCTGCTTCAACCCGTCCGAGCCGTGGCTCATCATGTAGGCAAGGGCGCGCACGAACATGCCCATCTGGCCGTGGAAGGCGGTCATGCGGCCGAAGGGCTGTTCGCCTTCGATAGTGTCCGCTTCGGTTTCGACCAGCACCGGCCCGTCATCCGTCTTGCGGATGAAGGGCAGCGGCGCGAAGGGGGCGAGGCGTTCCGACAGGACCACCGGACCGGAGCCCGGACCGCCGCCGCCGTGGGGCGTGGAGAAGGTCTTGTGCAGGTTGATGTGCATGGCGTCGACGCCGAGATCCCCGGGGCGCGCCTTGCCGACGATGGCGTTGAAGTTCGCGCCGTCGCAATAGAAGTAGGCGTCCGCCGCGTGAACCGCGTCGGCGATCTCGATGATCTCGCGCTCGAACAGCCCGCAGGTGTTCGGGTTGGTGAGCATGATCGCCGCCACGTTGCCGGCGTGCTCGGCGATGGTCGCCTTGACGGAGGCGAGATCGACCGTGCCGTCGTCCTTGGCATCGATGGACACGACCTTGTAGCCGAGAAGTGCCGCCGTTGCCGGGTTGGTGCCGTGGGCGCTTTCGGGAACCAGCACCATCGTCGGGTTCCGGTCGGCGGCCTTGTGCGCCGCCTTGATCGCCATCATGCCGCAGAGTTCGCCGTGGGCGCCGGCCTTGGGGCTCATGGCGACGGCGGACGTGCCGGTGGAGACCATCAGCCAGCGGGCCAGGTCGTCGATCAGCTCGACCGCGCCCTGGACCGTGGACAGCGGCTGCAGCGGATGGATGTCGCCGAAGCCCGGCAGCCGCGCCATCTTTTCGTTGAGGCGCGGATTGTGCTTCATGGTGCAGGAGCCGAGCGGGTAAAGCCCGCTGTCGATCGCATAATTGTTGCGCGACAGGCGCACGTAATGGCGCATGGCTTCCGGTTCGGCGAGGCCTGGCAACTCCAGCTCCGCCGCGCGGGCGTGGCTTCCGAGCTCGGGTGCGAAATCCTCCGGCTCGTCCAGATCGACGCCCATGGTGTCGAAATGGCCGAATTCGAAGATCAGCGGCTCTTCCATGTCGAGACCGCGGTTGCCGGTGAAGGTCTTCGGGCGGTAGCTGGTTTCCGCTTCGCCCACATCGGTAGGACGTCCCTGCGTGTTCATGCTCATGCCAGCACCTCCTTCAGCGCGCCTGCAAAGGCCGCGCGGTCCTCATCGGTGTTCACTTCCGTGGACGCGACCACCAGCAGGTTTTCAAGTTCCGGTTTGCCCGGCTCGAGCCGCGACACCGGCACGCCGCCGAGGACGCCCTTTTCGGCCAGGGCCTCGACCACGCCATGGGCCGGTTCGGGCAGCCGGACGGTGAACTCGTTGAAATAGGCGGTGTTCAGAACCTCCACACCGGGCACCGCCGACAGGTCCTTTTTCAGCTTCACCGCATTGGCGTGATTGATCCGCGCCAACTTCTTCAGCCCCGCGCCACCCAGGAGCGACATGTGGATCGTAAAGGCGAGCGAACAGAGCCCGGAGTTGGTGCAGATGTTCGAGGTCGCCTTTTCCCGGCGGATATGCTGCTCGCGAGTCGACAGGGTGAGCACGAAACCGCGCCGGCCTTCCGCGTCGACCGTCTCGCCACACAGGCGCCCGGGCATCTGGCGGATGAATTTCTGGTTGGTGGCGAAGAGACCGACATAAGGACCGCCGAAGTTGAGACCGTTGCCGATCGACTGGCCTTCGCCGACGACGATATCCGCGCCTTGCCCGCCCGGCGGTTCGATCAGGCCCAGGGAAACGACTTCGGTGAAGACGGCGACCAGCAGGGCGCCATGGGCATGGGCCTTTTCGGCAATCGGCTTCAGGTCGATCAGCTGGCCGTAGAAAGACGGCGACTGGACGACGACGCAGGAGGTGTCGTCGTCGATCTGGTTCAGAATATCCTCCGTTCCCGTTGGATCCGCCGGCAGGGAGACGACCGTGTCGTCGGCCATGCCGGAGATGTCTTCGACCACGTCCCGGTATTGCGGATGAAGTCCGCCGGATAGCACTGCCTTGTTGCGCCGTGTCACCCGGTGGGCCATCAGCACCGCCTCGCCGGTGCCTGTCGAGCCGTCGTACATGGAGGCATTGGCCACATCCATGCCCGTCAGCCGCGCGACCTGGGTCTGGAACTCGAACAGGTACTGCAGCGTTCCTTGCGTGATCTCCGGCTGGTACGGCGTATAGGAGGTCAGGAACTCGGACCGCTGGATCAGGTGATCGACGGTTGCCGGCACATGGTGCTTGTAGGCACCGGCGCCGACGAAGAAGGGAACCGATCCGGCGGAGACGTTTTTCGCTGCCAGGGCAGACAATTGGCGTTCGACCTGGAGTTCGCCGGCGCGGCGCGGCAGGTCGAGAAGTTCGTTCAAACGGGCCTTTTCGGGGACATCGGCAAACAGGTCGTCGATTGTGTCGACGCCGATACGTGCCAGCATGTCGCCGCGGTCCGTATCGCTCAAGGGCAGATAGCGCATGGTGCAGCTCTTTGAGTTAGGGAGAAACGAGACGCAGGGGTTCGGGTACGATCTCGATCTCCGTCTTGACGGAATTGGCGATGAAACAGATTTCATGCGCCTTTTCGTGGAGGTCTTCGAACCAGGTCGGATCGGGCAGTTCGTCGGCCCGCAGCGTGATCTCCGGCCGGAGCGTCACCTTGGTGACCGCCATCCTTCCGGGTGCGATCCGGGTCATCACGCCTTCCGCCTTGTCCGTATAGCTCTCGACGACGAACTTGGCGTGGCGGGCCAGGTCGATGAAGGTCATCATGTGGCAGGACGAAAGGGCGGCCACGAAGGCCTCCTCCGGATCAACGGCGGCTTCCTTCGAATAGGGCAGCGGCACCACGGAAGGAGAGGCCGAGGCGGGCACCTCCACACCGCCGTCGAAGCGCCACAGGTGGCTGCGGGAATATTGTCCCTTGGCGAAGTTTCCCTCGCAGTGCCAGACGACTTCAGCGGTGTAGAGGTGTCCGGCCATGATCAGAGCGTGTCCACGTAGGCCTTGTAGGCGGCCGCATCCATCAGGTCTTCAAGTTCGCCGGCGTCCGCCAGCTTCACCTTGATGAACCAGGCGGCCCCTTCCGGGTCATCGTTGACCTTGGCCGGTTCGTCGACCAGGGCGTCATTCGCCTCAACGACCTCACCGCCCACCGCGGCATAGACTTCGCTGGCGGCCTTGACCGATTCCACGACGGCGGCTTCGTCGCCCTTCGACAGGGCCTTGCCCACTTCGGGCAGCTCCACGTAGACGACATCGCCGAGCTGTTCCTGGGCGTAGCCGGTGATGCCGATGGTGGCGGTGTCGCCGTCAACGGAAATCCATTCGTGGTCTTTGGAGTAATAGGTGGTCATGTTTTATCCCGGAGTTCTGGAAGTTGATTATGCGGTTTTCGGTTTGCGGTAATAACGGTTCGGCACGAAGGGCATGTCGACGACTTCCGCCGGCAGGTCCTTGCCGCGCACGACCAGATCGAGCTTCGTTCCAACGGCAGAATGTTCGGCGGCGACATAGCCCATGGCAATCGGCGCGCCGAGGGTCGGGGCAAACCCGCCCGAGGTAACGGTGCCGACAACCGGGCCGCCGGGCAAGCGGATTTCCGCGCCCTCGCGGGCCGGCGCCCTGCCCTCCAGCTTCAGGCCGACGCGCAGGCGCCCCGGTCCATCGCGCAGTTCCGCCTGGATGCGGTCTGCTCCCGGGAAGCCGCCTTCTTCGCGCCGGCGTTTCTGCATGGCGAAGGTGATCGCCCCTTCGACCGGAGAGGTGGTCTCGTCGAGATCGTGGCCGTAGAGGCAGAGACCGGCTTCCAGGCGCAGGCTGTCGCGGGCGCCAAGCCCGACCGGCTTCACCCGTTCGTCGGCGAGCAGCGCGCGGGCAATCGCTTCGGCTGTCCCTGCCGGCACGGACATCTCCACCCCGTCCTCGCCGGTGTAGCCGGCGCGGGCGATATGGCAGGCGATACCGTCGAATTCCATGAAATCGCCGGACATGAAGCCAAGGTCAGCGGCAGCCGGTGCGTGGGCGGCGACAACAGCCACGGCCTCAGGCCCCTGTACGGCAATCAGGGCCCGGTCCTCCAGGATTTCGAGACGGATGTTTTCCGGCAGACCGGCTTTCAGCAGCGGATAATCCACATCCTTGCGGGCGGCATTGACCACGAGCAGCAGTTGCCCGTCCCGGTCCTGGCTGAGAGGCCGCGTGACCATCAGGTCGTCGACAATGCCGCCTTCGCCGTTGAGAAGAACCGTGTAACGCTGCTTGCCGCGGCCGAGTTCCATCATGTTGGAGGGGACCAGGGCCTCGAGCGCGCGCGCCGTGGTTTCGTGATCCGGCCCGTGCAGAATCGCCTGGCCCATGTGGGAGACATCGAACAGGCCGGCCGCCGCACGGGTGTGCAGATGCTCGTTCATGATGCCGCTCGGGTATTGCACCGGCATTTCATAGCCGGCGAAGGGCACCATGCGCGCACCGAGTTCGATGTGAAGATCGTAAAGCGGCGTCCTTTTCAAGTCGCCTGAGACGTCCGGTCCAGCCATGTGAGCTCCTCGGGTTGAAAGAGTGCGCAAGTGACGAGTCTTCATCGCCATCTGCACCCCCTCTGTCCGAGTACCTGAGAGATTTCCCGCGTCCCGCCGGCAAGACTGCCGGCAAAGGGGCGGTTACTCCTTCGGTGAGCCGTTCCGTCCCTTTTAAACCCGGGGCGGAAAACTGCTTTCCAGAGCGTCGAAGTCCAAGCGGTCCTTTTGCCTGAGAGTTTCCGGGGCGGTTGCTCCTTCGGCTCCGGTCTGTTTCACCCGGTCTCTCCCGCTTGGGCGTTTGGCACGGCCGGCAGGTTTCCTGTCGAAGGCTTCCTGCAGACCATTCCGGCGGCTCGCTAACGACCCGAGCCAGTGCCGGGATTGTTTACTGCGGTCCGGCCGTTGTCAATAACCCGACCTTATACATTCGGACCACAGCGGGAATTTATCGACGCTTCTTTCGGCCTTCATCGAAACCGAAGACAATCCTCATTTCCTTATTCTGCGGAACGACGAATTTGTCCTCGACCAGGGTCCAGGCTTCGCTCGGCGCTCCCTCACCGACAGTGACCGGCACGGCCAGCAATTCCGAGACGATCGGGGCCTCGCCCTCGGCCGGGGGCAGAATCGCGACGCGGATCGGCAGGGCCACCTCTCCGCCTTTCCAGGCCGGTCCGGGCGTGACGTGACCGGAGAAGCCGACCTTGATTCGCGCCTGGTCCGTACCTTCCCGGGTACAGCTTCTGGCCCATTCCTCGATCGCCGCCTGATAGAGCAGCCCCTCGGGCTGATCTTCCTTGCCGCGGGCGTATTTCATGATGAGATACGTATCGGGCTTGAGCTGGATCGGCGGGCAGTAGATCTTTGCCGCGAATGCGTTCGGGTCGACCTGGATCGGCTGCTGACCGCCAGCCACGATGGTCGCAAGGGTTCCGCGGGACTTGCCTGACGCCCCCTGCCCGGTATCGCCGCTGCCGGCGAGTTCGTCCGAACCGCCACTCATACACCCGCTCAGGACACCGGCACACAACGTTCCGGCCAATACGGCCTTGAGCCAGGAGGCATTGACGCCCATTTTCATTCGTCACCTGTCTTATTAGCTGCCATTTGGCGTTGCTTCATAGCAGGAGAGGGAAACATTGGCGAGACTGAGGCGTAGATGAAGCGTTCGGTTCAGGTTCCGCGTTCGTCCTCCCCCGCACAAAACAGGCGGAAAGGGGCGCGTTCCGGCGGCCCGCACAGGGTGAAAGCCGCTTGACCATGACGCAGGCTATGCTCTACGGGTCTCTCACCGGCATCCGGCGCGCCGAAATGGGATGCAGTTCGTAGACTATGTGAGAAACCGGGCCAGGAAATCATGAGCGAACCAACAGCTGTAAAGCCTGAGCTTACCGTGCTCCTGTGCGCGCCCCGCGGCTTTTGCGCGGGCGTCGACCGGGCGATCCAGATCGTCGAACTGGCGCTGGAGAAATACGGCCGCCCGGTCTATGTGCGCCACGAGATCGTGCACAACAAATTCGTCGTCGACGGCCTCAAGGCGAAAGGCGCCGTCTTTGTCGAGGAACTCGACGAGATCCCGGCAGACCATGCCGACCGTCCGGTGATCTTTTCCGCGCACGGCGTGCCCAAGTCCGTTCCCGCCGATGCGGGCAGCCGGAACATGTTCTATCTCGACGCCACCTGCCCGCTGGTCTCCAAGGTCCACAAGGAAGCGGAAATCCATCACCGCCGGGATCGCGAGATCCTGCTGATCGGCCATGCGGGACACCCGGAAGTCATCGGCACCATGGGCCAGTTGCCGTCCGGAACGGTGACGTTGATCGAAACCGAGGCGGATGCGAAGGCCTTCCAGCCGAAATCCGGACGCCAGCTCGCCTATATCACCCAGACGACCCTGTCGCTCGACGACACGGCGGGTATCGTCGACATCCTGCGCGAGCGGTTCCCGGACATTGTCGCACCCCACAAGGAAGACATCTGCTACGCCACCACCAACCGCCAGGAAGCGGTCAAGGCGATTGCGCCGAAGGTGGATGCCATGATCGTGGTCGGCGCACCCAACTCTTCCAATTCCCAGCGCCTGCGCGAAGTGGCCGAGCGGGCCGGATGCAAGACGTCCGTGCTGATCCAGCGCGCCGCCGACATCGACTGGAGCCGGTTCGAAGACATCTCCTCGCTCGGCCTGACAGCCGGCGCCTCCGCGCCCGAGACCCTTGTCGAGGAAGTGATCGCCGCCTTTGCCGACCGTTTCAGCGTCTCCGTCGACACGGTCCGGACGGCGGAGGAAACCATTGCATTCAATCTGCCCCGCGAATTGCGGGATATGACGGGCGCCCAAGGCGGCGCTCAAGACGCGGCAGCAGAGTAGACCGAAGAATGGCCGTTTACACAGAAGTCGCGGATGAAGAGCTCGCCGCGTTCATCGACACCTACGACATCGGCAAGCTGCTCTCGTGCAAGGGCATTGCAGAGGGCGTCGAAAACAGCAATTTCCTGGTTCACACAGAAAGCGGCTATTACATCCTCACGCTCTACGAAAAGCGTGTGGATCCGAACGATCTGCCGTTTTTCCTGAACCTTCTCCAGCATCTGGCCTGGAAGGGACTGAGTTGCCCGACGCCTGTCCAGACCGTCGACGGAAAGCTGCTCGGCACGCTCGCGGGCCGTCCCGCGGCCCTGGTCACCTTTCTGGAAGGCATGTGGGTCCGGCGGCCCAAGCCTGAACACTGCAGCGCCCTCGGCGAGGGCATGGCCCAGTTACATCTGGCCGGCGCAGACTTTGGCATGACGCGCAAGAACGCCCTGAGCGTCGATGGCTGGCGCCCGCTGTTTCTACAATGCGATGGCCGCGCCGATACGGTCGTACCCGGGCTTGAAGCCGAAATCGAAAAGGAACTCGATTTCCTGGAGGCGAATTGGCCGTCAGACCTGCCCACCGGGATCATTCACGCGGATCTGTTTCCCGACAACGTCTTCTTCCTGTCGGACAAGCTCTCCGGCCTGATCGACTTCTATTTCGCCTGCACCGATGCCTTCGCCTACGATGTGGCGATCTGCCTGAACGCCTGGTGCTTCGAGCCGGATCTCTCCTTCAACGTGACCAAGGCGCGCGCGCTCCTCAACAGCTATTGCCGGGTCCGCCCGCTCACCGGGCAGGAATATGACGCCCTTCCCCTGCTGGCGCGCGGCGCGGCGCTCCGCTTCCTGCTGACGCGGCTTTACGATTGGCTCAGCGTTCCCGAAGGGGCCCTGGTCACGCCGAAAGACCCGCTCGAATACCTGAAAAAACTGCGGTTTCACCAGAGCGTCGGCAATGCCGGCGCCTACGGGCTGGATATATGAGCGCACCAAACAGAGTGACCATCTACACGGACGGAGCCTGTTCGGGAAACCCGGGTCCGGGCGGCTGGGGAGTGATCCTCCGGTTCGGCGAGCACGAGAAGGAACTTTCCGGCGGCGCGGCGGAAACGACGAACAACCGCATGGAACTGACGGCAGCGATCGAGGCGCTCAACGCCCTGAAACGCCCCTGCGCCGTCGATCTCTATACGGATTCCACCTATGTGCGCAGCGGCATCATGGAATGGCTGGACGGCTGGAAGCGAAAGAACTGGCGGACGGCGGCCAAGAAGCCGGTCAAGAACGCGGACCTCTGGCAGGCGCTGGACGAAGCGCGCCTGCGCCATGACGTGACCTGGCACTGGGTCAAGGGACACGCCGGCCATCCGGAAAACGAGCGGGCCGACGAGCTTGCCAGAATGGGCATGGCGCCCTTCAAGCGGGGATCGGACCCGGCCATTGCGGAGGAGCTTCCTTGAGGATGTTCCGGCGCACCGACCCATCGTCGCAAGCGCCTTCTTATCGGGCTGCGCCCTGTGATGTCCTGATCATGGCAAACCCGACCGCGGGCGGATATCGACCGAAGCTGCTTGCCAAGGTCCGTCAAAAGCTTCAGGCCGCCGGCTGCAAGGTCACCCTGCACCTGACCTCCCATGCCGGCGAGATCGGCGAGGTCTGTGCCGATCCGAAGCTTGCCGTGGGACTGCTCGTCATCGCCGGGGGAGACGGTTCGATCAACGAGGCGCTCGCCGGTTTCCAGTCCAATCCCGCCCCGCCCGACCTTGCGGTCATTCCCTTCGGGACGGCCAATGTGCTCGCCTGCGAACTGGGTTTGCCGAAACGCTCCGGCGCCATTGCGGACACCATCCTGCGCCGGCGGACCAGGCCGCTGCATGCAGGCCTTGCCAACGGCCACCCCTTTGTCCTGATGGCCTCTTCCGGGTTCGATGCGGAAGTCGTCCACGGCATTCCGCTGTCGCTGAAACGCCGGTTCGGAAAGCTGGCTTACGTGATCACCGCCATCCGGATCGGCCTGACCCGCAAGACCAGCGACCTGACGGCGGAGATCGATGGCGAAACCTTGCACGGCAAGCTCGCGGTGGCGACCAACGGCCGCTTCTACGGCGGTCCCTTCGTGATCAGCCCGGACGCATCGGTGACAAAGGCCGGTCTGCAGCTTCTCATGCTGGAAAAGGACGACCCGCTGTCCAGCTTCCGCTTCGGGCTGGCGCTGCTGATGGGGCGGGTTCACAAGGCCAAGGGGGTCACGGTGCGCAATTTCCAGCGCGCTCGCATCCTGGCCAGCCGGCCCGTTCCCGTGCAGATCGACGGCGACCCCTTCGGCACGACCCCGGTCGAGATCGAACCGGCGCCCGGGCACCTGGCGATCATCGTTCCCTGAGACACAGCGTCCGGCCAGCTTTTAGGCGGTGTGGGCTTCCGCCGGCTGACGCCTGAGCAGCTTGGTCGCCTCATCCGCGGAAACCGCCTGGCCGAAATGGAAGCCTTGCGCGAATTCGCAGCCGAGCTGGTAGAGCTCCAGGGCGTCCGCCTCGCTTTCCGCACCTTCCGCCACCACCGACATGCCGAGATCGTGCCCCATGGCGACGATCGTCCTGAGCAGAACGGGACGCGCGGACTTGCCGTTCGCCTTGACGAACGACTGGTCGATCTTGATCGTGTCGAAGGGGAACCGCTGCAGGTAGGACAGCGACGAATGGCCCGTGCCGAAATCGTCCAGCGACAGGCCGGCGCCAAGCGCGCGCAGCCGCTCCAGAACCTTCGCAGAATATTCCGGGTTGGACATGACGAGCGATTCCGTCAGTTCCAGCTTCAGGGTTCCCGGCGCCAGCGAGGAACGCGACAGGACCGCTTTGACATCATTGATCAGGTCGTGTTTCAGCAACTGCCGGGAGGAGAGGTTGACCGACGCGAACAGGGGCCGCGGCAGGGCGGTCTCCCGCTGCCAGAAGGCGAGCTGGTGCGCACCCTTTTCCAGCATGTACATGCCCAGCTCGTTGATCAGGCCGGACTGCTCGGCAACCGGGATGAACTCGGCGGGAGCGATCTTGCCGCGCTTCGGATGGTTCCAGCGGGCGAGCACTTCGAAGCCCGCGATCGTCCGGTCTTCCAGGCGAATGATCGGCTGAAAGAAAACCCCGAGCGTTTCCTTGCGGATCGCCTCGCGCAGGTCGGTTTCCATATCGATGATATTCTTGCCGAGCGGGCGCAGGATCGGACGGAAGACTTCCTGCCGGTCGCCGCCCAGCCGCTTGGCGTGATTGAGCGCGATTTCCGTATTCGTGATCAGGTCTTCCGCCGTCTGCTTTTCATCCTCGTAAAGCGAGATGCCGACGGAGCAGGTCAGGAAGATTTCCCGGTCGCCGAAGGTGATCGGCGAACGCACTGCCTTTCTCAGGCCGTCGGCCAGGGCGACGATCCGGTCCGGTTCCGTCTCCGACAGAACGAGCAAACCGTACTGGTCGCCGCTGATGCGCGACAGGGTATCCTGTTCGCCGATCATGCGGACGAGGCGGCGGGCGACCGTGAGCAGAATGCTGTCGCCGGCGGACAGGCCGATGCTGTCGTTGACCTGCTTGAACCGGTCGAGGTTCAGGATCATCACCGCCGGCTTGCTTTTCCCGTCCGCGCGGGCAAAGGCCAGGGCCGCCTGCAAGCGGTCCATGAACAGCTCGCGGTTCGGCAACCCGGTCAGGTTGTCATGAACCGCGTCATGGAGCAGGCGCTCCTCCGCGGTTCTTTCCTCGGTCACGTCCAGCAGCGTGCCGACGCAGCGGATCACTTCCCCGTCGGAGCCGATGATCGGCCGGGCGCGCAGCCGGAACCAGCGGAAGTGGCCGTCTTCTGAGCGCAGGCGGAAGGTCTGGACGATCTTGCCCCGACGCTGGTCTATCACCGCGTCCAGCGTGGCGCGGAACCGGTCCCGGTCCTGGGGGTGCAGGACTTCCAGCCAGTCGCGTGCGGGCCCTTCCAGCGTGCCGTGGCGCAGGTTGAGGAGATCCTCGACCTCATGGGCGGTGAAGATCCGGTCCCGGTCCACATCCCAGTCCCAGATGATGTCGCCGGCGCCCGTCAGCGCGAGCGCCCTGCGCTCCACATCGGAAATCAGCCCCTGCGCGATGGCCCCGCCGGCGAAGGCGTGCTGCATCACCGTGAACCCGATCAGAAGCACGATCAGGACAAGGCCGCCGCCAAGGGCGGGCTGTACGATGTCGTTCGCCAGCGTTCCGGTGATCGTCATGGCCGCGCCGATCAGCCAGGCGATCAGCAGACACCACGTCGGGATGAGCATGATCGCCCGGTCATAGCCCTGGAAGGCGAGCACCATGATCGTGATGAACCCGAGAACACCGATGATCCCCAGCGACAGGCGGGCGATGCCGGCTGCGATCGACGGATCCCAGACTGCGACCCCGATGAGGCCGAGCAGCAAAACCAGCGTCGTCAGCGCCAGGTGCGAATAGTGAATGTTCCAGCGGTTCAGGTTCAAATAGGCATAGAGGAAGATAATAAGGCTGGCCGCCAGCATCACCTCTGCATAGGCCCTGTAGAGCTGGTCGCCCCCCTCCTTCAGATTGAACACCAGGTTCCAGAAACCGAAGTCGATACACAGATAGGCCAGAACCGCCCAGGCAAGGGCCGCGGTCGCCGGGAACATCACCGTCCCCTTGACCACGAACAGAATGGTCAGGAACAGCGCCAGAAGCCCGGAAATCCCGAGCACGATGCCGCGATAGAGCGTGTAGGCGTTGACCTTCTCGGTGTAGGTATCCGGCTCCCAGAGCCGGAACTGGGGCAGGTTGGGCGATGTCAGTTCGGCAACGAAGGTGACGACCGACCCCGGATCGAGTGTTACCAGAAAGACGTCCGCTTCCAGGCTCTTTTGCCGTGTCGGCGCGATGCCCTGGCTGGGCGTGATCGCCGTGATCCGCGACGAGCCGAGATCCGGCCAGAACAGTTTGGAGCCGACAAGCTGGAAATAGGGCGCGACCAGAAGCCGGTCGATCTGTTCGTCACTGGTATTTGCCAGCGCAAAGACGGCCCAGCTCTTGTTCTTGCCGTCCCGGGAGGCGACTTCGATCCGGCGCACGATGCCGTCGGCACCCGGCGCGGTGGAGACCTGCAGGCGCGGACCGGCATTGGCATGAATTTCGACCATATTGGTCAGGTCCAGGGCATCGGCATCGATCGGAACCGGGATGGGTTCCACTGCCCACGCCGGAACGGTGACAAAAAACCCGATCAATCCTAGGAGTAATGCGGCGAGTATTTTACGAATGCCCACGAGCCGTTCCGGTATCAATTCTGACATGGGCCGAATGAGTATCGGGTTGCGCCGCATGTCACAAGATTTCTTTCAGAGTTCTCCCACCAGACATGGCGGGGGGATCGCAAGCAAGCGCATGATCTTCGGCAAGGCAGGCAAACAGAAGGTGATCCTGCCATTTCCCGTTGATCAGCAAATATTTGCGTGCGTAGCCTTCGCGTCGAAATCCGGCTTTTTGAAGGAGATGGATGGACGGTTCGTTGTTCGGCAGGCAGGCGGCCTCCACCCGGTGCAGCCCCAGGACGTCGAAGCAATAAGGCAGGACCAGGCGAACGGCGTGGCTCATGTGGCCGTTTCCGGCGAAGGGCGCTCCCATCCAGTAGCCCATCGTGGCCGACTGGCATACGCCCCTGCGAACGTTGGACAGGGTCAGTCCGCCGAGCAATTCACCGGTTCGGGTGCTGAAAAGCAGGAAGGGATAGCTGCGTCCATCCCGCCGGTCCCTGGCGTATTTCCGCAAACGGCGGCGAAAGCCGGACTTGGTCAGGTCGTCCCTCGGCCAGAGAGGTTCCCAGGGTTTCAGGAATTCGCGGCTGGCGGCCCTGAGCTCGGCCCAGGCCCGGAAATCGCCGATGACGGGCGGGCGCAGGTAGTGGGTGCTCGATTCGATGCGGGGCTCGGCTTCCAGCGTGATCGTGGAGCGCAAGAGTGACATGCCTGACGTCCCCTTTCCTGGACCTCGAACTCCTGAATGAGATCGCGCCCTACATCGATACCGCTTTCAACAGCGGTGCGTTCAGCCGTTGTGAAATCTCTTCGGCACTCATTATTTTGCCAACCGGTCCGACTGCCGTCAGGGTTGGTGTCGATCCGGTGAATGTCTCATGCGCCACACGGCGAATATCGGCCGCCGTGACGGCTTCGATCTTTGCGGAAATTTCCTCCAGGGTCAGGGTCCGGCCATGGACAAGGATCTGGCGGGCGATCTGGCCTGCCCGGGCTGCCGGGCTTTCCAGCGCCATCATCAGGCCCGCCCTGATCTGGGCGCGGGACCGGGCGACTTCCTCATCGGTGACCGTTTCGCAGGCCGATTTCAATTCACCGACAATCGCCGGCATCAGATTGGCGATGTCTTCCTGGCTGGTCGCAGCATGCAGCCCGAAGAGGCCGGTGTCGGAGAAGGCCCAGTGGAAACTGTAGATCGCGTAGCAAAGACCCAGCTTTTCGCGGATTTCCTGGAACAGCCTTGAAGACATGCCGCCGCCAAGCACGGACGCCAGGATCTGGATCGCGTAATAATCGGGCGATTTGTACTGCTTGCCCTCGAACCCAATCAGGATCTGCGCTTCCATCAGGTCCTTCACGAGCTTCTGCTCGCCGCCGCGGTACTGCGCCAGGGTTCCGTTTTCCGCCGCCTCGGCGCCAATTCCGGAAAATCTCTCTTCGGCCAGCGCGACCAGGACATCATGATCGACGGCCCCGGCGGCGGACAGGATCATGTCCGGCCCGCGATAACGGGACCTGAGATACTGGTTCAACGCGTCCCGGCTGAATCCTCTGACCGTGTCGGGTGTGCCCAGGATCGGCCGCCCGATGGCCTGGTCCGGCCATGCGGTCTCCTGGAACAGGTCGAAGGCCTGGTCTTCCGGAGAATCGTGCGCAGCCCCGATCTCCTGCAGGATGACGTGCTTTTCCCGCGTCAGCTCCTCCTCGTCGAAGGTCGAATTCTGCAGGATATCCGCCAGGAGTTCGACCGCGAGCGGCAGGTCTTCGGACAGGATCCGGGCGTAGTAATTGGTGTGCTCGATGCTGGTGGCGGCATTCAGCTCGCCGCCAACCGCCTCGATCTGTTCCGCGATCTCGCGCGCCGACCGGGACAGGGTCCCCTTGAAGGCCATGTGCTCCAGCAGATGGGTGATGCCGTTCTGGTCCAGGTTTTCCGCCCTGGATCCGGTTCTCACCCAGACCCCCAGGGCCGCCGTCTTCAAATGCGGCATCCGGTCGGTGACGACCGTCATGCCATTTGCAAGTGTGCTTGTGCGGACCTGCATCAATTATACCCCGCTGTGTACGGCGCGGGCATGGGTTTCGATATGCCTTTCGACCGCGGACTGCTCGGCCGGCAGGACCTGCTGGCGCTCCTCCGCCGTCATCATCGGCTGAAGTTCGGCCGGCAGTTCCGGCCGGACACCGCAGGCGGCTTCCACCGCATCGGGGAATTTTGCCGGATGGGCCGTGCCGAGCACGATCATGGGCACACCGGCATGGGCATGGTCCCTGGCGACATGGACGCCGATTGCCGTATGCGGGTCGAGCAGGTAGCCGCTGCTTTTCAATGTCCCGGCGATGGTCGCGGCCGTCGCGGCCTCGTCGCAGCGCCCGGCGGAAAACCGTTCGCGGATCTTCGCCAGCGGCGCGTCGGCAAGGGTAAAGCTGCCCGACTGGCCCAGGCGGTTCATCAGCCCGCGCACCGCCTCCCCGTCATGGCCATAGACCTCCGACAGCAGCCGCTCGAAATTCGAGGAAATCTGGATATCCATGGACGGAGACGTGGTGGCCGTCACGCCGCGCATTTCGTAGGTGCCCGTTTCGAGGGTTCGGGCAAGAATGTCATTGACGTTGGTCGCAACCACCAGCTTCTCCACCGGAAGCCCCATCTTCATGGCCGCATAGCCGGCAAAGATATCGCCGAAATTGCCGGTCGGAACCGTGAAGGACACCGGGCGGTGGGGCGCTCCAAGAGCGACGCCGGAGACGAAGTAGTAGACGATCTGCGCCAGGATCCGCGCCCAGTTGATCGAATTCACGCCGGACAGGGCCACCCGGTCGCGGAAGGCAAAGTTGTTGAACATGCCTTTGACGATCGACTGGCAGTCGTCGAAATTCCCGGTCAGGGCGAGTGCATGGACGTTGGCTTCCGACGGGGTCGTCATTTGCCGCCTTTGCACCGGGGACACCCGGCCGTCGGGGAAGAGGATGAAGACGTCGGTGCGTTCCCGTCCCCGGAAGGCTTCGATGGCGGCGCCGCCGGTGTCGCCGGACGTGGCGCCCACGATCGTCGCCCGCAGGCCCCGCTCGGTCAGGACATGATCCATCATGCGGCCGAGGAACTGCATCGCCACATCCTTGAAGGCGAGCGTCGGGCCGTGGAACAATTCGAGGACGAAGGCATTCGGTGCGATCTGCACCAGCGGCGTCACAGCCTCGTGGCAAAATTCCGCATAAGTGTCCGCGATCATCTTGCGGAGCCTGTCGGCAGGAACGGCGTCACCGACAAAGGGCGCGATCACTTCAAACGCAACATCCGCGTAGGGCTTGCCGGCAAAGGAGGCGATCTTGGCCGCGTCAAAGCTTGGCCAGGATTCGGGCAGGTAGAGCCCCCCGTCCCGCGCCAGGCCTTGGAGAAGAACATCGGAAAATCCAAGGACAGGTGCTTCGCCACGCGTACTGAAGTATCTCACCGCGCCAATTGCCTCCACATACTATTTGATGCCGGAAACTACGAGCTTCCGGTTTTCGCTCACCTAGGGTCTGTTGAATATCAGGTTTAGGGCGTGGCGCGTAGCGGATTTCGTTTCCGAAAAGGCGAAGCGACCGCCGTGGTGTCGCCCACCACAAGGGCGCTTCAACGTCTTCGGAGACGAAATCCGCCGCGTCCGGAACGGATAGAGCCCAAATCGCCCATTTCGGCGTCGCAAAGTCTTGAAAGGGTCTACCCTTCCTGCGACTTCGCTTCTTGAACCGGGCGATTTTGGCACCTACCACGCTCCAAACCTGATACTCAACAGACCCTAAATCAAACTTTGCCGGATTTAAAACAAAACCATGGACCTGTCAGGGGTAAGTTCTCCCCGACAACGGATTTTCTTCTGGCCGGGGCTTCGGCGTCCCGGTTCAGGCGTGACCGGCGTCGCCGAAAAGCATGGCGGGATCGATGCCGATCGACAAGAGGGCGCGCTGCCACTTGTCATCATAGACCGGATCGAAAACGAGCTGCCGGCTTGCCGGACAGGTGAGCCAGCCGTTCGCCTGGATCTCGCTCTCCAGCTGCCCCGGCGCCCATCCGGAATAGCCGAGCGCTAGCATCGCCTGCTCCGGCCCGTCCCCTTCGGCCATGGCCTTGAGGATCTCCAGGGTCGCGGTCAGGCAGATCCCGTCGGCGATGGGCAGCGTCGAGCGATCGATGACGAAATCGTCGCTATGGAGCACGAAGCCGCGCTCGACCTCGACCGGCCCGCCCTTGTGAACGTTCATTTCACGGATCTTCGTGGGCAGACGGATCGCGGTTTCGTCGTTGAGGATATTGAGCTGGATCAGAAGATCTTCCAGGGACAAATGCCGGGCTATCTGGTTCAGGACAAGTCCCATTGCGCCTTGTTCGGAATGGGAACACAGATAGACAACCGAATGGTCGAACCGCCCGTCCATCATGTTCGGCATGGCGATTAAAAGCTGCCCCTCAAGAGAATCCGCACTCGACTGATCCGTCATCTACACCTCACAGGTTGATTGCCCCAACACCCATCGCGCAACGTCACCCTAACCTGTTCCATCCCGATTGTTAACGCCTGCCGATGCGGTGGAACGGCGTAGTCTGCTCACGGGGCTGTCACATCGAAATGACCGGATTGTGCTGATCCTTCCCGTGACGGCGGTTATTCCATGTTGTAGGTATCGATCATGAAAACCAGACTTGCTTCCCTCTTTGCCTGGCTATGCCTGGCGTGCCTGCCGGCCCAGGCCGCTTCGACGGACTGGATTACCGTGACCGGCGGCGCGGTCCGGATCATTTCGGCGGGGCCGCTGGAAAACGGAACCTATCGCGTGGGCCTGGAGTTTTCGCTTGATCCGGGCTGGCATACCTACTGGCGCTATCCGGGCGAGGCCGGCGTTCCACCGACCTTCGACTTTTCCGGCTCGCAGAACCTTGCCGGGGCGGACGTCCGGTATCCGGCGCCCGGCCGCTATAACGACGGATTTTCAACTTCGATCGTCTATGACGAGAACGTCGTGCTGCCGATCCTCGTTACCCCGGACGACCCGCAAGCCCCCGTACAATTAAAAGCGTCCCTGTTCTTCGGAATCTGCAAGGACATCTGCGTGCCCGGCGACGGGGTGTTCGACCTCACCCTGAACCCCTCCGATCGCGCGGACAAGGTCTCAGCGATGCTGATCGAAAGGGATCTGGCCCTGGTGCCGCAGATCGCCGAAGGACCGGCTTCCGGGATCGTCTCGATTACCAGTGAACCCGGCAAGAAGGGCCCGGTTCTGAAGATCAGGGCCAAGGTCGATCCTGATACATCCGAGCCCGAGCTGTTCGCGCAAGGGCCGGACGGCTCCTATATCGGCGTTCCGGTGCTGCAGTCGCATGATGGCGGGACGGCGCTTTGGACGCTTTCGACCAACGGCCTGGCGCGAACCGGAGACGGCTCCACGCTGACGCTTGTCCTCGTCCAAGGCGACAAAGCGGTGGAAAGCCGGCATGTGCTATCGGCTGCCCTGCTGAATTAACCGCCTTCCGAAAACAGAATTATACGCGCCGGCTCTCGACGGAAGGGCCAACAGGCCCTAAGTCGTTTTCTGGTGCCCGTGCGCGCACAAAACCTTGGGGAGACACCTGAATGACCATCAAAGTCGGCGATAAAATTCCGCAGGCCAAGTTTCATCACATGACGGCCGACGGGCCGGGAGAAATCAGCACAGACGACATCTTTGCAGGCAAGACCGTGGTGCTTTTCGCCGTGCCCGGCGCCTTCACGCCCACCTGCCACATGAACCACCTGCCCGGTTTTGTGGAACATGGCGATACCATCAAGGCCAAGGGCGTCGATACCATTGCCGTGCTTGCGACCAACGACCTGTTTGTCATGGACGCCTGGGCGAAGGCGACCAACGCCGCCGGCAAGATCGAATTCCTGTCCGATACGTCGGGCGACTTCGTCAAGGAAATCGGCCTTTCGATGGAAGCGCCGATCCTGGGGCACACCCGGGCCCAGCGGTTCGCATTGATCGCAAAGGATGGCGTCGTGACCCATCTGGGCATCGAGGAAGGCCGCGAATTGTCCAAGTCGGGAGCCGCGGCCATTCTCGAGGCGCTTTCCTGAACGTCCGGACGAATCAAATCCAGCTGGAAACGGGGGCCTATGCGCCCCCGTTTTTTTCTGCCCGCGCGCGGCGCAGAAGGCTCACCGCATAGGTGAGGAAGACGCCGACCAGAGTCGCGGCGAGCCCGAACCAGGTCAGGGCATAGCCCAGGTGGTCGTTCTTGAATTTCACGATCGTCTCACCGGCCTGGGGCAGGCCCGAAGCCGGCGTGTATCTGGCGTCGAGATCGATGCTGTAGGGGGCGAGCTTTTCGTCCGGCACGCCCAGGATCGAGGCCATGTCTTCGGTGTCGCGCGCGAACCAGATCCGGTTCTTCACATCCGTCTCCGGCGTCGCCCAGTTCGGTTTTTCCGAGCGGCGCAGCACACCCTCGATCCGCACCGTGCCCGGCGGCGGGGTGAAGACTTCCTTTTTGATGTCCGGCGGAAGGTCCTGCGGAATAAAACCGCGGTTGACCATGACCAGCCAGCCCTCACCGGTTTCAAACGGGCTGTAGATGAAATACCCCGGCCCGGAATATTTGCCCTTCGCCTGGGACAGCGCGATGTAGTACTGCGCCGCGCCGTCCAGAAAATGGCCGCCTGTCATGACATGGCGGTAATCCGCCTCGTCCAGGTCCATCGCAGGCCACTGGTCCGGACCCGGGGCCGGCACCGGGTCCATCTGCAGATCTTCGGCGACCTTGGCGATCAGGGCTTCCTTCCACGCAAGACGATCGACCTGCCAGAAGCCGAGCTTCAAAAGGACCGCCAGTGCACATACCGCCGCGATGAAGGGCCACAATAATTTTCTGAACGGACTGCTGTTTCCGGCGGCCGTCTTACTGGTCAAGACGACCCTCCTCGGCATTGTGCTTGTACTGCAGGGCGATCAGGATCCCCTTCAGCGGACGCAGAACACCGCCTGCCAGAATGACGGTCAGCGGCAGCCAGAGGACCAGGTGGACCCAGATCGGCGGCTGATAGGCGAGTTCCACCGCCAGAACCAGACCGACGATGATGAAACCGACGATCATGATGACAAAGACGGCCGGCCCGTCGCCGCTATCTGCGAAGTCATAACTCAGGCCGCAGTTGCGGCAGGACTTGGCGATGGTGAGAAATCCGGAAAACAACTTGCCCTGACCGCATCGGGGACAGCGCCCGGACAGGCCGGCCGAGATCGGGTTGACCGGCGGATAATGGGCTTTATCGGACATGCTCGAACCTTTCATGATCTTTCGACTGCCCCCCGCCGTTTCGAATTTTGTTTTCAAACGACAAGCGCCCGATCCCACGCGAGGACCGGGCGCCTGGCAATTTCACTTGTGCCCGGATCAGTGGGCGGCAGGCACGCCCGCACCCCAGACGTAGATGGAGGCAAAGAGGAACAGCCAAACCACGTCAACGAAGTGCCAGTACCAGGCAGCCGCTTCGAAGCCGAAGTGCTTTTCCGGAGTGAAGCCGCCGTTCAGAGCACGGATCAGGCAGACCAGCAGGAAGATCGTACCGACGATCACATGGAAGCCGTGGAAGCCGGTCGCCATGAAGAAGGTCGCGCCGTAAATGTTGCCGCTGAAGTCAAAGGCAGCGTGCGAGTATTCGAACGCCTGGGTCATGGTGAACAGCACACCGAGCAGAACGGTCAGCGTCAGGCCCCACTTCAGGCCCTGGCGGTCGTTGTGCAGCAGGGCGTGGTGCGCCCAGGTCACGGTCGTGCCGGAAGTCAGCAGGATGATCGTGTTCAGCAGCGGCAGGTGCCAGGGATCGAAGGTTTCGATACCTGCGGGAGGCCAATGGCCACCGGTGAATTCGGCGCGGGCATACTGAATGGTTTCGCCGGAGAACAGCGACGCGTCGAAATAGGCCCAGAACCAGGCAACGAAGAACATCACTTCCGAAGCGATGAACAGCAGCATGCCATAGCGCAGATGGAGCGAAACGACGCGGGTGTGATGACCTTCATGCGATTCACGGATCGTGTCACGCCACCAACTGAACATCGTGTACAGGACGATCGCCAGACCAACGGCAAAGATGCCCCAACCGGTGAGGTCGATACCGAAGATCGCGAATTCCTTGTCCTGAAGGCCCTTCATCAGGCCGATGGCGCCGATGGCCATGACAAATGCGCCGATCGAGCCGATAAACGGCCACGGACTGGGATCGACCAGATGGTAGTCGTGATGTTTGGTGTGTGCCTCAGCCATAGGCGTGCTCCCCGGAGTTCCCAAATACCGTCGCGTCCATCGCCACGGTTCTATAGCCTATCTTTTGCGACCGAACCGTCATCGGTCCGTACCGCAACTGGTTTAACCGGCTCTTCGACCGGAAAAAAGGTATATGACAACGTGATTTCCTTCACGTGTGTCAGGTTCGGATCCTTCGCCATTTCGGGATCGACGAAAAACACGACGGACATTTCCGCAGTCTCACCGGCCTCAAGCGCCTGCTCGGTAAAGCAGAAGCACTGGATCTTGTTGAAATAGACACCGGCTTCATTCGGCGTGACATTGAAGACGGACGTCCCGGTGGTTTTGCGGTTACCGGTATTCTTGGCCAGATAAACCATCTGGGCCGTTTCGCCCATTTTCAGTTTGACGGTCTTCACCTCGGGCTTGAAGGACCAGTTCAATGCCGGATTGACATTGCCGTCGAGCCGGACGGTGATTTCACGGTCGATGATCACATCGGAGCCGGCTTCCGCCCTTTGGGTCGTGCCGCCGTAGCCGGTCACCTGGCAAAAGAGCTGGTAAAGCGGAACGGCGGCATAGGCCGCACCGATCATAGAGACGAACAGGCCGGCGCACACCAGACCGACGATCCGGTTCCGGCGCGCAGACATGTCAGATTCTGTGGCGGGACGGTTGGTCATTGCGATCCTCACAAGGGCCTGGTGAGAACGTCAGGCCCCATCTTCACGATGGTGACCACGTAAAACAGGATGACCAGGGCAGCGAGCACCAGTGCGATCGCGATCGAGCGCGAGCGGCGGGCCTGCTTCTGCTTTTCGGTCAGCTTCACACGATCGTCTTCCATGACCACCTCAGACCATCCGCGTCAGAAGGTTTTCGCCCAGGAGAAGAGCGAAAATCAGGAAGAGATAAAGAATGGAATAGCTGAAAAGCCGGATCGCGGCCTTGCGCGCCGCATCGCCTTCGCGCTTGCGCCAGACGTTGAAGGCAAGGGCAACGAACACGGCGCTCAAGGCGGACGAAACGCCGCCGTAAACCGGGCCCGCGAAGCCGAGCAGATACGGGCTGACCACGATCGGCGCCAGGATGACCGCATAGGCGAGGATCTGGGTCCGCGTGGAGGATTCCCCGGCCACGACCGGCATCATCGGGATGCCTGCGGCCCGGTAGTCGCCGCTCTTGAACAGAGCCAGCGCCCAGAAATGGGGCGGCGTCCACATGAAGATGATCAGGAACAGGATCAGGCTTTCCAGACTGACATTGCCCGTTACCGCCGCCCAGCCGATGATCGGAGGGAATGCGCCGGCCGCACCGCCGATGACGATATTCTGCGGCGTGGAGCGCTTCAGCCACATGGTGTAGATCACCACGTAGAAGAGGATCGTGAAGGCGAGAAAGGCTCCGGTGAACCAGTTCACCACGAGACCGAGCGTCAGGACGGATCCGAGAGAAAGGGTCAGGCCGAAGACCAGGGCTTCGTCGGGCGTGATCTTGCCGGCCGGAATCGGGCGCTTTTTCGTCCGCGACATGATGCGGTCGATGTCGGCGTCATACCACATGTTCAGCGCTCCGGAAGCGCCTGCGCCGATGGCGATGCAAAGGAGGCCCACGCCGGCGAGAACCGGATGCAGCTGACCCGGAGCCAGCATCATGCCGACGAAGGCGGTGAAGATCACCAGTGACATGACGCGCGGCTTCAACAGCGCGATGTAGTCACCGACCGATCCCATTCCACCTTCCCAGGTGGCGTCCTGCCCGGTCATCATTTCGTGGCGCTCTGCGAGCGACATGCGGCCTATCCTTATTCTCTTCCCGAACCGGCGATTGTTTGCGTGCCGGTGCTTTTTGTGTTGCGGCACCGCGCCTGAGGGCGCGATGCCGGTTGTCGGTGGCGGCCGGCGGACCCCGGAAGGTCTGCCGGCCGTTTGCCGTTACTTGATGCGCGGCAGCGTCTCGAACTGGTGGAACGGCGGCGGGGACGACAGGGTCCACTCGAGCGTCGTTGCACCTTCGCCCCACGGATTGTTTCCGGCGGCGCGCTTCTTGGCGAAGGCCTCGACGATACCGAAGAGGAACACCAGGACCGCGAAGGCGGAGATGTAGGAGCCGATGGAGGAGACGTGGTTCCAGCCGGCCAGCGCATCCGGGTAGTCGATGTACCGGCGCGGCATGCCGGCAAGACCCAGGAAGTGCTGCGGGAAGAAGATCAGGTTCACGCCGATGAAGGTGATCCAGAAGTGCAGCTTCCCGATCGTTTCATTGTACATGTAGCCGAACATCTTCGGGAACCAGTAGTACCAGGCCGCAAAGATCGCGAACACGGCACCGAGCGAGAGCACGTAGTGGAAGTGAGCCACAACGTAATAGGTGTCGTGCAGGGCGCGGTCGAGACCGGCGTTGGCAAGCTGCACCCCGGTCACACCGCCGACGGTGAACAGGAAGATGAAGCCGATCGCCCAGACCATCGGGGTGCGGAACTCGATGGAGCCGCCCCACATGGTGGCGATCCAGGAGAAGATCTTCACGCCCGTCGGCACTGCGATCACCATGGTGGCCGCCACGAAATAGGCCTGCGTGTCGACGGACATGCCCACCGTGTACATGTGGTGCGCCCACACGATGAAGCCGACGACGCCGATGGCGACCATGGCATAGGCCATGCCCAGGTAACCGAAGACCGGCTTGCGGGAGAAGGTGGAAATGACGTGGCTGATGATGCCGAAGCCCGGCAGGATCAGGATGTACACTTCCGGGTGGCCGAAGAACCAGAACAGGTGCTGGAACAGAAGCGGGTCACCGCCGCCGGCCGGATCGAAGAATGTCGTGCCGAAGTTGCGGTCCGTCAGCAGCATGGTGATGCCGCCGGCCAGAACCGGCAGGGACAGAAGCAGCAGGAACGCGGTGATCAGCACGGACCATGCGAACAGCGGCATTTTGTGCATGGTCATGCCAGGTGCGCGCATGTTGAAGATCGTGGTGATGAAGTTGATCGCCCCGAGGATCGAGGAGGCACCGGCAATGTGCAGCGACAGGATCGCCAGATCCATGGCCGGTCCGGGCTGGCCGCTGGTCGACAGCGGCGGGTAGATGGTCCAACCACCCCCCACACCGTAGGCGCCTGGCGCGCTCGGCATGAAGGCCGAGAGCAGCAGCAGCAGGAATGCCGGCGGCAGGAGCCAGAAGGAGATGTTGTTCATGCGCGGGAATGCCATGTCCGGAGCACCGATCATGATCGGCACGAACCAGTTGGCGAAACCGCCGATCAGGGCCGGCATGACCATGAAGAAGATCATGATGAGGCCGTGCGCCGTCGTGAAGGCATTGTACATGCTCTTGCCGGCATCAATCGCGGCATCCCCCTCGGCGCCGTAGACGATGGACGCCAGGCCGTGGAAGATCTGAATACCCGGCTCAGCCAGTTCCCACCGCATCATCACGGACAGGAAACCGCCGATGATACCTGCGATGATCGCGAAGATCAGGTACATCGTGCCGATGTCTTTGTGGTTCGTCGAATAAACGTAGCGGCGCCATCCTGTCGGATGATCGTGCGCTGCGTGGGCGTCGGTCGCAGCCATGCTTGTGCTCCCTCGTAGATTTCATGCGCTGCGCGCCTGTTTGCCCTGAGCGCGCAGCTTCCCCAGTTTCATTGCCGTCCGGAAGCTTACCGTGCGGCGACCTTCATGTTGGCCTTGGCGGTGTCTGCAGCGGCAGACTTGCGCTCGGCGTCGATCTTGGCCAGCAGCTGCTGGTTCGCCTCGTCGACGTCTTCCTTGGCTGCCTCAGCCCAGGCATCGTATTGCTCCTGGGTGACGACGCGGATGGCGATCGGCATGAAGGCATGATCCTTGCCGCAAAGCTCGGAGCACTGACCGTAGTAGATGCCGGTGCTGCGGGCACGGAACCAGGTTTCGTTCAGGCGGCCCGGAACGGCATCCACCTTGATGCCGAATGCAGGCATGGCGAAGGAATGAAGCACGTCGGCCGCAGTCACCTGAATACGCACGGTCTTTCCCACCGGCACCACCATGGTGTTGTCGACGGCCAGGAGGCGCGGCACTTGCGAAATATCGATGCCACGGGCTTCGGCGGCATCCTTGCGCTCGTCGTCGCTCATGATGATGGAATCGAAGCTCACATCCTCCATGCCCTCGTCGGCGTATTCATAGCCCCAGTACCACTGGTAGCCGGTCGCCTTGACGGTCATGTCGTATTCCGGGATGTCGAGCTCCTTGAAGAGCAGGCGGAACGACGGGATCGCAATCACGACAAGGACCAGGATCGGAACGATCGTCCAGACCACTTCGATCACCGTGTTGTGCGACGTCCGCGACGGTGTCGGATTGGCCTTGGAGTTGAACCGCACCATCACGATCACCAGCAGGGCCAGGACAAACAGCGTGATGACGGTGACAATTCCGAGTGTCAGATTGTTAAACGAATGGATGCCGTCCATGATCTCGGTATCGGACTCCTGCAGCCCGATCTGCCACGGCTTGATTCCGGATTCCGCCAGAACCGCCCCTGTTGAAGCGGCGAGTGCAGCCGCACCGCCCGTCAGCTTCATGAGACGCTTGAAGATAGCCTTCACGTCTACGCTCCCTTCCCTCTTAATCCGCCCAATTCCAGGCGGACCACGCATGCCTATTTCCCGGGCCGTGAAGCCCGCTCAACATTTAGGCAGAACCCTGCCCAAGAAACGGCATTCCGATCCGGATTTGCCGCATCATAAACACAATCGCCAATGTAGCGCGATCTGGCCCGTAGCTGGAGCGGCGATCTGCCGCATGCATCACGCTAGAGGCCTAATGCCGCACAAAAACCACAACAATCGCCTATCTGCAATGGTGTTAACGGTTTTTATTTTGCCGTAGCAAGAACCCTTCCAGTTGATATTTGTCAATGACCGCCCGAATTCCGCTAAAAAACCAAGGAATATGCTATCGACAGTGCCTACGGGCTGGTCATGGGCACCCTGTTGCGGCAATGTCGCCGATGAAATCTGACGCTGATTCGTCTTCTGGATTACGGTTGAAAACTCATGTGATCCAGGCCGGAATCGACTGGCGCAATTGACTGGAGGATTCTTTGTCGATCCGTTCGTTGCAATACCGTACTGCTTTTCTCCGGACGTCGGCCGGACATTACGGCAAAAAACTCTGCAAGGCGCTGTTGACCCTGAGCGTGATTGCAGCAGGCCTTGCCACTTCGACCCCGCCGGTTTCGGCCCAGGGAGAAGTCAAGTCGACCCATGGCGACTGGCAAATGCGTTGCGATACGCCCCCGGGCGCCACAAGCGAGCAATGCGCCCTTATCCAGAACGTTACGGCCGAAGACCGCGAAAACGTGGGCCTGTCGGTCATTGTGCTGAAAACGGCTGACAAACAGGCACGGATCCTCAGGGTCCTTGCGCCTCTCGGCGTTCTCCTGCCTTCCGGTCTGGGACTGAGAGTGGATGATACGGATATCGGCCGGGCCGGCTTCGTCCGCTGCCTGCCCAACGGCTGCATCGCCGAAGTCATTCTGGAAGATGCGCTGCTGGCCAAGCTGAAAGCCGGCGGACAGGCGACCTTCATCATCTTCCAGACCCCGGAAGAAGGCATCGGCATCCCGATCTCGCTGAAGGGCTTTTCCGCAGGCTTCGACGCCCTGCCCTGATCGCTGGCCATCTGACCACCGGTCGATCTGACCGCCAACATCCCGGACTTCTGCCTCAGGCGGACGGGCCAGGCTTGTCGTCCTCGTCGGCGGCAGCCGACCGTCGCGGCGTAATGCCGTGGAGCCGGTCGGTCCCGGCGAACGGACCATCGGTCATTTCCATGTCCAGCCGTTCCTGATCGCGGCGGCGGACATCCTCTTCAACCTGGGCAATGCGGTCCTGGGGAATGCCGAGCCGTTCCAGGGCGGCCTTTCCGAAGGCGACGCTGGATTCGAACGTTTCCCGGATCTGGTAGTCGACGCCCTGTTTCGTCAGCGCGAGGGCATGCGCCCGGTCCGTCGCCCGGCAGAACAACAGCGCCTTGGGGAAGCCTTCCCGGATCAGTTCGATCGATTTGCCCATGACACGATCGTTTTCGATACACATGGCAATCAGGGCGGCCTTGCCCGCGCCCGCGGCGGCAAGCACGTCGGCGCGCGTGGCATCGCCGTAATAGACCTTGTAACCGAGCTTGCGCGCGTAGGCGATCCGGTCCGGCCGGTTGTCGATCGCCGTGATTTCGAGACCTTCCGACGTCAGGATCTGCGCGACCATCATCCCGAACCGACCGAATCCGATGACAAGGACGGTCGGCATCGCCTCCTCGAAGGTCTCGATGGCCGGGCTGTCGCTGCCTCTCGCCTTCATGCGGCCGGCGACCGCATCGAGGCCGAGACAGGCCAGGGGCGTCATCAGCATCGAGATGATGACGATCGCGTTCAGGATATTGGCATGCTGATAGTCCAGGACCCGGCTGCCGATCGCCGCGGTAAAGAGCACGAAGGCGAATTCCCCGCCCTGGGGCAAGGTCACCGCAACCCTTAGCGCATCGGAATTGGACGACCCGCTCACCCGGGTCAGCCCCCAGAGATAGGCGCCCTTGATCAGCATGACGACGACCACGCCGGCAAGCACTTCCGCCAGATGGTTCCGAAGAACCGAGAAATCGAGAGACATGCCGACCGCGATGAAGAAAAGGCCCATCAACAGAGAGCGGAACGGTTCGATATCGGCTTCCAGCGTGTGCTTGAAACTGGATTCGGCAAGAAGGACCCCTGCCAGGAACGCGCCCATCGCCATGGACAGGCCGACCGTATGCATCAGGTCCGCGCTTCCCAGCGCAACCAGAAGGGCTGCGGTCAGCATGACTTCCCGGGCCCGGCTTCCGGCCAGAAACAGAAACAGCGGAGAGGCCAGGTATCGTCCTGCCAGGATAACCGCCGCGACGGCGCCGAGCGTCTTGGCCGTTTCCGCCAGAATGCCGGGACCGCCTTCACCGGCCTCCCCCGGCGCCAGGATGGAAACCATCGCCAGAAGCGGCACGATGGCAATGTCCTGCAGGAGCAGGATGCCGAACGCGCGCTGACCGTAGGCGGAGGACAATTGTCCGCGTTCCTGCAGGATCTGAAGGGCAAAGGCGGTGGAGGACAGGGCCATGCCGAAACCGGCGACCAGGGCTGCGCCGGTCGACAGGCCCGCAAGGGAAGCGACGCCGAAAAACGTCAGCCCCGTCAGGACGACCTGGGCGGTTCCCAGGCCGAAAATGTCCCGCTTCATCCGCCACAATTTCTTCGGATCGAGCTCCAGACCGATCACGAACAGCAGCAGAACCACGCCCAGTTCGGCGACATGCAGCACATCCTTGCCGGCCTCGATCAGTTTGAAGCCGAAGGGGCCGAGGACGACACCGGCGGCCAGATAGCCGACGACCGACCCCAACCCGAGCCGCTTGGCGATCGGCACCGCCACGACGGTCGCCGTCAGAAGAACGATCGCTTCATGAAGAAACGGAGGTACGCCGTCAGCCGCCATTCTGTCTCCCGGTTTCAAATCAGCCGCAAAGCCCGTCAGCGACTGACTGTAACCCGAATCGGTAACTCATTTCCGAAGTCCGGTATAAAGAGCGGCAATTTGCCGGGCTTCAGCACCCCGAAGCCCGGAGACTACGCCGTCAGACCGCTGTGCCGCCGACCGTCAGCGCATTGATGCGCATGGAGGGCTGGCCGACACCGACGGGAACGCCCTGCCCCTGCTTGCCGCAGGTTCCCATGCCCGGATCGAGCTTCATGTCGTTGCCGATCATGGCAACGCGGGTCAGGGCGTCGGGCCCGTTGCCGATCAGCATGGCGCCCTTGACCGGCGCGCCCACCTTGCCGTTCTCGATCCTGTAGGCCTCGGTGCAGGAAAAGACGAACTTGCCGGAGGTGATGTCGACCTGGCCGCCGCCGAAGGCAACCGCATAGATCCCGTTCTTTACCGACGACAGGATTTCTTCGGGCTCCTTGTCGCCGCCCAGCATGATGGTGTTGGTCATGCGCGGCATGGGGATGTGGGCATAGGACTGGCGGCGGCCGTTGCCGGTGGGATCCATTCCCATCAGCCGGGCGTTCTGGCGGTCCTGCATGTAGCCGACGAGAATGCCGTCTTCGATCAGCGTGGTGCGGCTGGAGGGCGTGCCCTCGTCGTCGACGCTCAGGGAGCCGCGCCGGTCCGGGATCGTGCCGTCATCGACGATGGTCACACCGGGAGAGGCCACGCGCTGGCCCATCAGTCCGGCGAAGGCGGACGTTTTCTTGCGGTTGAAGTCGCCTTCGAGGCCGTGGCCGACCGCTTCGTGGAGCAGGATCCCGGGCCAGCCCGGACCGAGCACCACATCGAGCGTGCCGGCGGGAGCGGGAACCGCCTCCAGATTGACCAGTGCCTGGCGCAGCGCCTCATCGACCCCTGCCTGCCAGTTTTCGGGCGTGATGAAACGCTCGAAGCCTTCCCGTCCGCCGCAACCGAAGGAACCGGTTTCCTGGCGCTCGTCGGACCCGGCGATCACGTTGATGCTCATGCGGACCATCGGGCGCACGTCGCGGACGCGATGACCGTCGGCCCTGAGAATATCGACCACCTGCCAGGCGCCGGCAAGCGATGCGGTTACCTGGCGCACCCGCGGATCCTTCGCCCGTGCGTAGGCGTCGATTTCCTGCAGGAGCTTGACCTTTTCCTCGAAGCTCGGCCCGCCGAGCGGATTGGCATCGGTATAGAGCGACTGGTTGGTGCGGGCAGGCGCGGCCGCATAGGAACCCGAATACCCGGTCTTGACTGCGCTCACCGCATCGGCGGCCCGCTTCAGGGCCGCTTCGGAGATTTCGCCCGAATGGGCATAGCCTGCCGCCTCACCGGCAACCGCGCGCAAACCGAAACCCTGTGCGGTGTCATAGTTGGCGCCTTTCAGCCGGCCGTTATCGAAGACCAGCCCTTCCGACTGGCGGTATTCGACGAAAAGCTCGCCGTCATCGGCGCCGGACAGGGCATCGGCCGTGATCCGACGAGCGGTCTCTAGGCCAAGGCCCGACGTTTCAATGAGATCGGAGGTGATATCGGCCATGGTGAAATCCCTGTTTCAGAAGCCTGCCGGCAGGTCGCGGCCTTGCCTGCGTCCCTGCCCGGGTCCGGTATGAGAAGTGTCGTTCCCGGTAACATAGACATTTTTCAAATGATTTCACCTGCCGGGAACAATTCTCCACTCGCAAGACCCGATCCGGGGCGCCGCATCCGGTCCGAAAGGAGCCGGAGACGTCCGCCCCCCGGCTTTCGACTGAATCCGGCTAGGTATTCTGCCCAAGACCTGCCCTGTCCCGCCGGACTGCCTAGAGCATCGGACGATAACTTTGAACCATTTGACCGGCGCGCTTTTGTCTGCTGGCAAGGCGGATTGCGCGCCGTGGTGTTTCCCACCACAAGCGCGAGCCAACGCGGTCAGCGGGCAAAAGAGCCCGGCCCTTCGGGTGTCTGAAAGCAGTCCATCGGCTGCGTTGCGCCGCTTGCACGATGCACCGCATCACGCTTCACGACGCGCTTAGCCGAATGAACTGTTTTCAGACATCAAATGCTTCAAAGTTAGCGCCCGATGCTCTAGGATCGCGCAAAAGATGGAAGCCGGCGCTTGAGCAATCAAAGGTGCCGGCATTTTCGCCACCCCGGATAATAAAAATGATGAACCGTTACGAAAATCCGCGCATGCCGAGCGAAGCCAAGATCAGATACCTCGACGGCGACTATCAGGTCGAAAGCACGGGCACGTTCGTCCGCTGCGCGGTCACAGGCGCCGCCATTCCACTGGAAGAGCTGAAATACTGGTCCGTGGACCTCCAGGAGGCCTACGTCGATGCGGCCGCCTCGCTCAAGCGCTACAAGGAAACGCATCCGGCCAGGGACTGACACCGCCAGTATCAGGAACGAGCCCCCAGTCCCTCCGTCGGAAGACGCACAAACCACGTTCGTCGGCGTGATGGGACGGGTGATCGCCAATCTTCAGCGGACGGACTGATTTATTCCCTCAGCGCCTGAAGGTGCGCGACCGCCTGATCTCGCGGATGAGGCCGATCAGCCGGTCCTCCCCTATGATTTTCATGGTCACGTTCAAAACGGCGGAGCGCGCGGCCAGCCAGCGGAAGATCTCGTGCCGCGCGGTCTTCAGCCGCGCCATGTCCTTCGATGTGGTGACCAGCTGCAGCCCGCCGGCCTCCGCCCTGGTCAGCAGGGTCTCGGCTTCCTTCTCGGTAAATCCGTGATGGTCGCCAAAGGCGCGGGTTTCGGCGACGTCCAGCCCCAGTTTTTCAAGGGTGGCGAAGAATTTCTGCGGCCTCCCTATCCCGGCATAGGCCAGCAGGGAGCATTCCCGCAGCAGCTCCGTGTCTTCGGCTTCCACCGTCGCGGTGCAGATCGGCAGCCCCTTGCGCGAGGCGAGATGAACGGCTTGCCGCGCCGCGTCGCCTTCGCCCACGACCACCAAGACATCGGTCTTGAGGATCTGCATGCTCAACGGCGCCCGCAAGGGGCCTGCCGGGAGACAGCGTCCGTTTCCCAGGCCGGTTTCGGCATCGACCAGGACGATGCTGAGGTCCTTGTGCAGCGCCGGGTTCTGAAAGCCGTCGTCCATGAGGATGATATCGGCATCGAGGTCCTGGATGAGGTCGGCGCCCGCGACCCGGTCGGCGGCAATCACGGTCGGCGCCTGCCGGGCCAGCAGCAGCGCTTCATCGCCGACGGTTTCCGCGTCATGCTCGAAAGCGTCGACGACAAGCGGCCCCTCCGCCGAACCGCCGTAGCCGCGCAGCAAAAAGGCCGGTTTGTAGCCTTCCGATTTCAGGCGTTCCGCCAGCCGGAGGCTGAACGGCGTCTTGCCCGTGCCCCCGACGACAAAGTTTCCGATACAGACGACAGGCACCGATGCCCGGCCGCGCGGTTCTTGCAGCATCCGCCGCCCGGCAATGCGCCCGTAAACGAGGGATGGCAAGGCGAGAACAAGCGCCTGCCAGCTGAAGCCCCGCCGCCACCAGAAATCCGGTGCCTGCTTCATTTCCCTGCTCCGTCCCCGGCCGTCTGGACCGCTTCTGCAATGAGCGGTTCCAGCTGTTCGAGTGTCTGCTTCAGCGCACCGCGCCCGCTTTCGACAATTTCGGCGGCCCGCGCCACCAGCCGTTTCCGCTCTCCGTCACCGTTCAGCAAGGCCAGAACCGCTTCGGCCAGTTTTTCCGGATGTTCAATCCTTTTCGCCGCCCCGCCTTCCCAGAGCGATTTGTAGATCGCGCGGGCATTGGCCACCTTCGGACCGGAGAGAATGGCTGCGCCGAAGCTTGCCGCCTCCACCGGATTATGTCCACCGACGTCGACATAGGATCCGCCGACGAACGCAATCGGCGCCAGCCGGTAAAACAGCGCCATCTCGCCGAGCGTGTCCCCCAGATAGACCTGGGTCCCGGCTTCCGGCAGCTCGTCCCGGCTGCGCCGGGCAAGAAAGAAGCCTTGCGTTTCAACGAGCGCTTCGATCGCATCTCCACGTGCGGGATGTCTCGGCACCAGGATCAGCAGGCAATCGGGTTGTTTATCCAGGATTGCGCGATGCGCGCCCAGGACAATTTCATCTTCGCCGGGATGGGTCAGGGCCGCCAGCCAGACGGGCCGGCCGGCGGCCGCCTTCGTCAACTGATCCAGTTGCCCCGGATCCGCATCCTTCGGACGGGCATCGAATTTCAGGTTTCCCGGGCACAACACATCCCGGCAGCCGAGTTTTTCCAGGCGGCCGGCATCCGCAGGCGTCTGGGCGAGCGTGATATCCAGGCAGCCGAAGAGATAGGCAGCGGCCTCGGGCGAGCGCGACCAGCCCCTGAAGCTGCGATCGGACATGCGGCCGTTGATGAGGATGAACGGAATCCGCCGCTCACGGATTGCGACGAATATGCCCGGCCAGATCTCCGATTCCACGGTCATGGCCATGTCCGGTTTCCAGTGACCGAGAAAGGACCCCACAAAACCCGGACTGTCGAACGGCACAAACTGGTGCAGCGCCCGGCCCGGCAGTCTTGCCGCCGCCAGTTCCGCAGACGTGCGGGTAACCGTGGTCAGAAGAACAAAGAACCCGCGATTGCAGAGGGTTTCAACAAGCGGCAGGACCGAATTCGTCTCGCCCACGCTTGCCGCATGGATCCAGACCAGGGGACCTTTCGGCCGGGGAATGGCGGACCGGCCCCATTTCTCGTTTCCCCGTGCCGGATCGTCCTTGCCCGTCCGGCATCGCACCAGGTGCACAAGCCGGTAGAGAGGAGCCGCGAGCCTTGCGACCGCCAGATAAAGCGTCACCAGAAGGGGGCGAGCTTCAGCCATCGCTCCGCCCGACGAGTTCATAGGCCCGCGCCGTCACCCGGTTCAGACCGGCTTCCACACTCTTGCGGGCATTTTCCAGTTCCTCGTCATCGGCTTCCGCCGAAACGTAGATCGGCTCGTCCACCACAACGGCCCCCTTGCCAAACGGCAGATTGACGCTTGCCTTGTCCCAGGTCGAAAGATCGAGGCTCCGGCTCGTTGCCACCGCAACCGGGACGATCGGGCGTCCGGAGTGTCTGGCCAGTTGAACGATCCCGCTGCCCGACACACGCGCAGGCCCTTTCGGCACGTCCGCCGTCATCGCAATATTTTCGCCGTTCTTCAATGCCCTGAGCGCTTCGATGAAGCCGCGCATGCCGCCGCGCTTGGCGATCTGATGTTTCTTCTGGCTTCCCGATGCCCGGATCAGGCCGATCCCGAGCTTGCGAATGACCGTCGCGTTGACCTCTCCGTCCGCCGACCGGGAAATCATCACGCGGGTCGGCCAGCCTTCGGGCGAAAAAAAAGGGACGATGAAATGCTGTCCGTGCCACATCGCGAAGATGACCGGCAGATGCGGATCGAGTTTTCCGTACAGGTCGGAGGGATCGAAAACGAACCGGTTGGTTCGATAGACGAATTTCAGATATCCGGCGAGGAAAGAACCGACACCCCTTACGACGGCGGGGTGACGGCCGATACGTTTGATCATTTCTTCAAAAAGTCCGAACGGGCCCCAGATCTTGGCTTGGGCTCATGCAGTTGCGTCGGGATCCAGAAGCCGGTGCATATGGACGATGAAATAGCGCATATGCGCATTGTCGACCGTGGCCTGCGCCTTCGCTTTCCAGGCCTCATAGGCCTTGGCGTAGTTGGGATAGATGCCGACGATATCCAGATCATCCAGATCTCGGAAGGTCAGGCCTTCCGGACTTTCCAGCTCACCGCCGAACACAAGATGCAGGAGCTGCTTGGAAGTATCGGTTTCGCTCATTGTTCAAATCCCGCTGCTGAGTAAGCCGTGCCTGCTATTTGCCGACGGCTGCTGAAATGACTTCGCACACTGGCCGGACAAGGCGCTGCGGCGCCGCAATCAGGCCCGGGTGCCGGGTGCTGGCCTTGTTGTAGGTGACACCATTCCCTGCCAGGTCGGTCAACCTGCCGCCCGCTTCCTGCACCAAAAGATCCGCAGCCGCAAGATCCCAATCGCTCGGGCCACCGCGCGCCGCGGCGACTTCCACCCGGCCCGCGGCAACGAGAGCGATCCGGTAGGCCAGCGAGCGGATGTTCGGCATGCGCTCGAAACCGGCCTGCAGAATCTCCTCGTTCGCCACGATCGAATGGGGTCCGGACAGGCGCGCACCTTGTATGGCGTCGTGTTCCGAAACGGTTATCTTCTCACCGTTCAGCCGGGTGCCATGGCTCGCGGCGGCAGAAAACAGTTCCTTGCGGACCGGGCAATAGACCACGCCTGCCACCGGCCGGCCGCGATCGACAACCGCGAGCGCCACCGTCCATTCGTCGCCGCCGGCCAGAAAGGCGCGGGTTCCGTCTATCGGATCGACAATGAAGGTCCGCGGGCGGGCAAGGCGCTCCTTGTTGTCGACGGCCTCTTCCGACAGCCAGCCGTAGTCCGGCCGGGCCACCCTAAGGACTTCCGCCAGGTAGCCGTCGACCTCCATGTCGGCTTCCGAGACCGGCGACTTGTTGTCCTTGAACCAGGTTCTCGGATCGCCGCCGAAGAAGGACAGCGCAATATCACCGGCGTGCCTTGCCGCCTCTTCCAGCAGGGTGAGATCGTCCAGATTCGGATCAGTCTCCGGCAAGGGCCAGTCCTTCGATGAGGATTGACGGGCTTGCCACAGAGTAGCGCGCATCGAGATCGCTTGCCGGCACCAGCCGGGCAAACATGTCCTTCAGATTGCCGGCGATGGTGATCTCGCTGACGGCCTGGACCGGTTCGCCGTTCTCGAACCAGAAACCGGCCGCGCCGCGCGAATAATCGCCGGTCACCCCGTTGACGCCATGGCCGATCAGATCGGTGACGAGCAGGCCTTCACCGACCTCCTTCATCAATTCCTCCGGCGACTTCGCGCCGGGATTGAGCGTCAGGTTGGTCGGCCCCGGCGCCGTTCCGGATCCGCCGCGATGGGCCCGTCCGTTCGGCTCCAGTCCAAGCTCGCGGGCCGAAGCGCTGTCCAGGAACCAGTGCCGCAGATAGCCGTCGTCGATCATGTTCAGAACGCTCGCCCCCGTCCCTTCGCCGTCGAAAGGCCGGGTGGCGGCTCCCCTCGGCTTGAACGGGTCGTCGACGATGGTGATGCCGGGCGCAAAGATCCGCTCGCCCATCTTGTCGCGCAGGAAACTGGAGCCGCGGGCAACGGACGCACCGTTGATCGCTCCGCCAAGATGTCCGAGCAGGCTGCGCGCCGCCCGCGATTCATAAAGGACGTTGGTCGTCCGGGTGGAAATCTTCCGCGGATTGAGCCGGCGTACGGCCCGTTCGCCTGCGCGCCGGCCGATATCGGCCGGGTTTTCCATATCTTCGAAAAACGTCCGGTAATCGTAGTCGTAGTCGCGCTCCATCCCGGTGCCTTCACCGGCGACCGCCGTCATCGACAGACCGTAACGGGACGTCAGGTAGGCGCCGGAAAATCCATGGCTCGTCGCCAGCACGACGCCGGCCAGGCGCCAGGACGCGCCGGCGCCGCCGGACTTGGACACACCCGTGACCGCAAGTCCGGCTTCCTCCGCCTCAAGGGCAAGGGAGGTCACGGCGGCAGCATCCAGTTCCTTCGTATCGAGCATTTCCAGCTCCGGAAGGCTGGTCAGCAGCCGGTTCTTGTCGGCTAGCCCGGCAAAGGGATCTTCAGGCGCGACCCGGGCCATGGCAACGGCCCGCTCGGCCAGCGCTTGCGGATCATCGATGGTGTTTGCCGAAACGGACGCGGCGCGCTTGCCGACGAAGACCCGCAAGGTCACATCGTCCCCTTCCGCCCGGTCGGTTTCCTCGACCCTGCCGTCACGCACATCGACGGATAGCGACACACCAGTGATCGCGACGGCGTCGCAGGCATCTGCGCCGGCCTTCCTAGCAGCCTCGACCAGGCGCTCCGCCCGGCTTTCCAGTTCGCTCTGGTCAATGATGTCTGACATGGATATCGGTTCTCCTGATGGAGGGATTGTTTAGGACGATGTCCAGCCAAGGGCAAGGACGTGGTGGACAGGTCATGGTTCACAAAACCTGAACCCATTGGTGAAAATTCGGTAACCCTCTTAAAAATCAGACTTTTTTAACTGTGCCTGTTAAGCTGATCGGTACTTCATGCTGCTAGATTGACCTCATTCGCGAGACCAAAAACAAAACAGGTCCGACGGAGAGGCACATTGGGACGTCAAACAGCATATGAGGCGGCCACCGCAGCCGGGGCGAGCACGGGTTTCCCGCTCGACCCCGGCCGTTTGCCCCTTACCTTCCAAAGCAAGGCAGGCACGTTTTCGGGCAGCCATCCGGATGTCCGGGCGGTCGAGGTCAATCTCGACCGGGAGCGTGCCATGATCAACCCGGTCGCCTCCGAGGCTCCGGCCGGCACCGTGGTTCCCGTGAAGGCGTTCGACGGCGTCATGGTTCAGCTTGCTCCGGCAGACCAGAACGGGACCGTCTGCGCGAAACTGATCCTGAAGCATCCGAACGACGGCCTGTCGGTCCTTCTGGCCGAAACGGGAAATCCGGAAGAGCTCGCAGCCATCTGGCCCGCCTGGTCGAAGTCGCTCGGCCTGCCGATGCTGGTCTGCGACCTGGGCGGCAAGGTCAAACCGATCGAAGCCTATTCGGCCCGTCCGGCCGCCGGCCCCTCGCCGCGCCGCAAACTGGCCCTCCTGACCGGGCGCCGGCCCCGCTTTCTGGTCCGCCGCAAGACAGGTGCGGATGCGACGGCCCGGATGATCCACCGCGGCGAACGCGAGATCATCGCCCGGACCTGACGCCCAAGAAAGGTCTCGTAATAATTATCAATATCGTAAGGTAAAATTGACGTTTACCCGATAAATACAACCGCTGATTTTGTTTTATGGGCCGCGTGCGCACGCAGCCTGGGGAAACAGTTTTCATGCCCGTCGACGCATCCACATTGCTGATCGCCATTACGGTTGTGCATCTCGCAGGGGGGATCCTGTTCTTCCTTGTCTGGCGCCTGTTTTCGAACCGGTTCGAAGCCCAGATCTCCAGCATCGGTATCTGGTCGCTGACACATCTGTTTCTCGGCCTGGGAAATGTGATGGTCGGCCTGCGCACATTTATTCCGGACTGGGCAAGCATCGTGATGGGCAACGCGCTCCTGCTGTTCGGGATCGGACTCGCGCGGATGGCAATCAGCGTCTTTTTCGGACGCAAACCCTATTTTACGCTGGCGGCGCTGCCGGGACTCCTCTGGCTGGCATTGTGTGCCTATCCCCCGTTCCTGGAAAACACCACTGCCCGGATTATCGCCGTACAGTTTGCACTGGGCAGCAGCCTCGTCTGGATCTCGCTGCTGTGCTTCACCCGCAACCGCGACAATCTCTATACCGCGCGCCTGAACGGGATGACCACGTTCGTCCTGGCGGCCGGAAGCGCGTATTACGCCATAAACGCATATGCTGCGAGCGACCCGTCGCTGCCTTTCATCTTTCAGCACGATTTCGCCAAGATCTACCTGCTGGTCGCCCTGCTCTGCACGGTTGCGGCCATCATCCTTATTTTTGCGATGATCATCGAGAAGGAACAGCTTTTCTTCCGGACCCAGGCGCGGATGGATCCGCTGACCGGTCTGTCCAACCGGCGCGCCTTCGGAGAAATGATCCGGACATGGATCGAGAGCCAGGACAGCACGCATGCGCCGTTTGCGATTGCCATTTTCGACATCGATGAATTCAAGGCCGCAAATGACAAATACGGCCAGGTGCTCGGCGACGCCATCCTTCAGCTGTTGGCCCGTATCTGCGAAGACAGCGCCAGGGAAGACAGAATCTTTGCCAGCCACCTCAACGGCGACTGCTTTGCCGTCTTTTACGGCGGGATTCCGATCGGCAAGGCGGCCCTGCTGGCGGAAGAGATCCGCCGCCAGTTCGCGAAATCCAGCGAAAGCGCGACGGATGGCCGCCTTCCGGCCACGCTCAGCGCGGGCCTGAGCGGCGGGGATATTCGCCAAACCGAAATTCAGGATGCCCTGCGGGCCGCCGATCTTGCGCTCGCCAATGCCAAGCGCCGCGGCCGCAACCGGCTGGCGATGTCCATGATCACTGCAGAAAAAGAAACCGCGGATTCGGACAGCGCGCCAAGCGAAAGGCCTGCCTCTCCCGGCGGACGGCAGGACATTTCCCGCCGATCAAAAGTGGCGTGACATCCGGACCGGGTCCTTGCTGCCCGGTCCTTCATGCTGCTTTCGCTCTAGCTTCAGAGCCAGTGGATCAGACCGTCCACGACGAAGCCTGCGAACAGGATCCAGCCGTATGTGGCGTTGGATCGGAACAGCTTCAGGCACTGGTCCGGATCGTCGATATCCAGGATGATCGCCTGCCAGGCCAGGTGCGCTGCACCGATGACGATGCCGGCAAAGGCGGCGGGACCTGCATCGGCCAGGCTGGCAGCCACAACGAACAGGACCGTCGCCGCGGCATAAAGCAGGAAGATGGCCGGTTTCGTCCAGGCGCCGAACAGACGCGCGGTCGACTTGACGCCGACCAGCGCGTCGTCCTCCTTGTCCTGATGGGCGTAGATGGTGTCGTAGCCGATGGTCCAGCTGATCCCGCCGATGTAAAGAACCACCGGAGCCCAGCTCAGGGACCCGAAAGCCGCCGCCCATCCCATGAGCGCGCCCCAGGAAAAGGCCAACCCTAGGAAAAACTGCGGCCAGTTGGTGATGCGTTTCATGAACGGGTAGATGGCAACCGGCAGGAGCGAGGCCACGCCGAGCCCGATGGCAAAGGTGTTGAACTGGACGAGCACCACAAGCCCGACCAGCGCCTGCAGCACCAGAAAGACCTTCGCCTGCAGGCGGCTGACCTGGCCGGCCGGGATCGGCCGCGAGCGGGTCCGTTCCACCTGTGCGTCAATATCCTCGTCAACGAGATCGTTGTAGGTGCAGCCTGCACCGCGCATGGCGACCGCGCCGATCAGAAAGAGTGCGAGATGCCACGGGTTCGGCCAGGGTGCCTCCTGTGCGATCGCGGCTAGCCCCGCGGACCACCAGCACGGCCACAGCAGCAGCCACCAGCCGATCGGCCGTTCCCAGCGCGCCAGGCGCGCATAAGGCCGCGCCCAGGCCGGCAGATGCGTATCGACCCAATGGCGCTTGACAGCGTCCGCGACGGGACCGGTATCTTTCGTCGAAAAAAACATGGGCTATCGTTTAACCCGACAAAGGCCGCGTTGCGAAGTCCCTGTCTTCAGGAAAATGCCATGTCGGTCACTTGGCCAACCAAACTGCCTGTCAGGCGGCCGGACCGATGACCTTGTTCCTGCCGGAACTCTTTGCCTGATAGAGGCGGCTGTCCGCCTTCTCGAACAGCGCCCTGATGGTCCGCCCGTCTTCCGGCGCGCTCGCAACCCCGATGCTGACGGTCGCCTTTTCCGGCAGATAGATGGTCGAAAAGCGCTCGATGATCCTGCGGATCCGTTCTGCCAGGGCAAACGCGGCCTCGCCGTCCATACGATCGCAGATCAGGACGAATTCCTCGCCGCCGTATCTGTAGAGATGGTCTTCGGAGCGCAGGTTCTCCTGCAGCAGGCGGGCAATCGTCTTCAGGACCTCGTCACCGGTCTGATGTCCGAGCCGGTCATTGACTGCCTTGAAGTAATCGATGTCGATGACGAGGAAGCTGACCGGATTGCTCTGTTCCAGTCCGGATTTCAAAACGTCCGGCGCATAGGTGTCGTAGTGCCTGCGGTGAAAGGCCCCTGTCAGATGATCCCTGTTTACGACTTGCAGCAAGTCTTCGTAGCGTTCCCGGTAGGTCAGGATCTGGAAGGCGTCCTTGAAGGACCGGTTGGTCAGCCAGGACGTCTCGTCGTCGAAAAACTTCAAGTAGATCGTAAAGAACAGGGTGTAGACGAGCGTTGCTGCCATCTTCGCGGCCCAGCCGCCGAAAAACACCTCGATCGGGACATGGGAGACATAACGAAGCGCCAGGTAGAAGCCGGCCTGGTCGAAGGTCAAAACGACAGCGCCGCAGATCAGGAACCGCAGGTACAAATGCCTACCGAGCCATTTGCCGAGACGCTCGTAGAGAACAATGATCGCAATGGAATCGATGAACAGGAGGCTCGTCCCCCAGACCATGAGCCACCCCATCTCGTCGACGAAGCCGATGTCGGGCACACGGCCGCCGACAACGCCGACCGTGTCGTGGTTCCGCAGGAGCATCACCAGAGCGACGATCAGGAAATTGCCGATAAGCAGGCCGTAGATCGGCTGGCGCGCGACAAGCGCATCCTCGCGAATGTAAAGCAACAGGATCATCAACAACTTGCCGGAAAAAAGCACCGTTGAGCCCGGTGAGATGATTCCGACAGGTGTTTCAACGTAATAGACACTCGCCAGATAGGTTTCCAGAAAGTGCATGACCCCGAGCGCGCACATGAAAACACCGATGCCTATTACACGGCGGGCGTGCAACAGTGCCATCATGACGGTGAAGTAAACGGTGGCCTCCGCCACAAGAAGAGCGGTATTCGCGAGGAGCATACCTTTCTGTAGCAATAATGTATTTTTTCACAAGCCCTCGTCTGCACCTAAAGAGGGCGCTGACTGCTTTATGTTCAATTTGTTGCAAAAATTATGCAACCTTCCCTTAGGGAATCGGTCCCGGCAACCCATGCGGCTGTTGGCAGACCGCCGCGTTCGCATTGCCGATCCTGACCCGGCATGCTAGGTGACCGCGGATCTGACCACGCTGCGGGAACCGGAGTTCCGGCGGCGCATCCGCAATGCCTTGAGAGACAGCCCGCCATGAACATCCTCCTGATCGGATCCGGTGGCCGCGAACACGCCCTGGCCTGGGCGATTTCCAATTCGCCGCTTCTGACAAAGCTTTATGCATCGCCGGGCAACGCCGGGATCGCGCAGGTCGCAGACCTCGTGTCCGTGGACGTCGAAGACCACGGGGCCGTGATCGGTTTCTGTAAGGACAAGGCGATCGATTTCGTCGTCGTGGGCCCGGAAGCGCCACTCGTTGCAGGCCTTGTCGATGATTTGTCCGCAGCCGGCATCAAGGCCTTCGGCCCGACCAGAGCGGCCGCCCAACTGGAAGGCTCCAAGGCCTTTACCAAGGGTGTCTGCGACGAAGCCGGCATTCCGACAGCGGCTTACGCCAGGTTTGACGCCAAGGATCCGGCTCTGGCCTACATCCGGGAAAAAGGCGCTCCGATCGTCGTCAAGGCCGACGGGCTGGCTGCGGGAAAGGGCGTTGTCGTGGCAATGACGCTGGACGAAGCGCTTGAAGCCGTCGAGGCCTGCTTTGACGGCAGTTTCGGCGACGCCGGCGCCGAGGTGGTCATCGAGGAATTTCTGACCGGCGAAGAGGCGAGTTTCTTCGTGCTTGTCGATGGCACCACCGCTCTGCCGCTTGCCACCGCACAGGATCACAAGCGCGCCTTTGACGGCGATCAGGGCCCCAATACCGGTGGCATGGGCGCCTATTCACCCGCCCCGGTCATGACCGAGGACCTTGTCGCCCGCACCCTGTCGGACATCATCGAACCGACCGTCGCAACGATGGCCCGGCGCGGCACCCCGTTCAAGGGTGTGCTTTATGCCGGGCTGATGATTACCGACGACGGGCCGAAGCTGATCGAATACAACACCCGCTTCGGCGATCCGGAATGCCAGGTCCTGATGGTCAGGCTGAAAGACGATATCCTGACCCTGATGCTCGCCGCGGCGGACGGAACCCTGGACAAGGTCTCCGCCCGCTGGAAGGACGACGTCGCCATGACTGTGGTCATGGCGGCAAAGGGGTATCCCGGCGCCTACCGGAAGGGCACGGAGATCCGGAATCTCGAGGCAGCGGCACAGGATCCGGATATCGAGATCTTCCACGCGGGAACAAGGGCCGACGGGGACAGGATCCTCGCGAACGGCGGCCGTGTTCTGAACGTCACCGCGGTGGGAAAAACCGTTCGCGACGCCCGGGACAAGGCCTATGCGGCCATCGCCAGAATCGACTGGCCGGAAGGTTTCTGCCGCTCCGATATCGGATGGCGCGCGATCGAGCGGGAGAAGTCGTCCTAGGATAGCCGAAAGCTGCCTCAGGGGCAGGAAGATCGCGACTTGCACGCCCATTTCGCCCGTGCAAATCTCCCGTCGAAAATAACAGTCCAGGGAGAGATCACATGTCGGAAGCCGCATTGCCGGACCTGTTTCCAGGCTTCGAAACCCGGCACGTCGAAACCCGGTCCGGCAGCCTGTTCTGCCGCGTGGGCGGCCGGGGACTTCCCCTGCTTCTGGTCCACGGATATCCGCAGTCCCATGCCATGTGGCACAAGGTGGCGCCGGAGCTTGCCAAACGCTTCACGCTGGTGATCCCCGATCTGCCCGGTTACGGCCGGTCATCCATCCCGGCCCTCAGCGACGATCATGCGGCCTACTCCAAACGGGCCGCGGGAAATGCAATGATCGATCTGATGTCGGCCCTGGGACATGATCGCTTTGCCCTTGTCGGACACGACCGCGGCGCCCGGGTCAGCTACCGCATGGCGCTCGATCACCCGGACCGCCTTACCAGGGTCGCCGTCCTCGATATTCTGCCGACCTTCGATTACTGGCGACGGATGGACCGGGCCTTCGCGCTCAAGATCTATCACTGGGCCTTCCTGGCGCAGCCGGCTCCCTTTCCGGAAAACATGATCGCCGCATCGGCCGACTACTATCTGGATCACACGCTGGCAAGCTGGACCGCTGCAAAGGACCTTTCCGCCTTTCATCCGGATGCGCTTGCCCATTATCACGCGTTCTTCAGCCAAGCGGACCGGATCGCGGCCACCTGTGAAGACTATCGCGCCGGCGCAACCATCGATCTGGACCACGACAAGGCGGATGTGGAGGCAGGACGCAAGATCGATGTTCCACTGCTTGCCCTGTGGGGCGGCGCCGGGATCGCCCAATCGGGCGAAACGCCCCTCGATGTCTGGCGGCGATGGGCAAGCGACGCACAGGGCACCGCGATCGGCGGCGGTCATTTCATGGCGGAAGAAAATCCGGAAGAACTCCTGCAAAAGCTTTTGCCTTTCCTAGAAAAGGACGCATGAGCACAGGAGAAAATTATTCTAATAACAGCCGATCTTGAGGCCAATACGCTTGCAGCCATTACTTTTGCGCGCCGGCCTTCCATATTCGGAACATCGGAAACAACCTGAAACATAGACATTACAACAGAATCAGCCCGACAGCAGCAGGCTTTACCTCACACGCTGAAAACTCCAAGTTTTCCCCGGATATTCAACCTTTACGCCTTGTTCTCCGGACTTTTCGGATGCCCTGATCAATTGCATTTTCAGAGGGCCTATTAGCGTAGATCGGAATTTTTACTGCCCGCCCCATAAGTTACTAGCTGGTTAATCTTGGCGGATTCAATCCGGGTTAACTTGTGCCGTGTAAATTGCTTGGCGTTGATGGTGCGTCTTAAGCCATTTCGAGGAAACCAGAGACAAGAAATCCTCGATTGGGCAGCCAGTGCTGACGCATCAACATCACAGGAAAAGCAGCGGAATGCTGCCGGGGAGTTAGTTGTGGGCGTCGAAGTTCAATCGTCGAACACCAATGGCAATCGTTCGTACGGAGCGCGGTTTTCCGCGCGCCTCGACCGGATATTGCGCGACTGGACCGCGGATGGCCGTCAGATCGCCAAGCCCCTCAAGGCGGTTTTTCTGCTTTTTCTCTTTCTGACCGTCGCAGCCCTGTCGACGCAGAACTTCGTAAATGAATATCACAATCTGGAAGCACCGCTGGATCAGGCGACCGCAACGGCGGAAAAACTGCTTCAGCATCAAAAGGCAATCAGCACGTCCGGGCTCGAACAAACGCTTCTGGGCATTACCACCAACAGCGCCATGATCGAGGCCGTGGAAAGCGGCAGCACGGACAAGATCCGGTCCGCCGCCTCCAGGCTGCTCGTGGAAATGAAAACGTTTCACGACGTCTCCCAGTTCACCATCTACGACGCGGATCTGTCTCATGAGTTCCAGGTCTTCGAGCCGGGCCTGTTCGAAAAGGCGGAGACCACCTATCTCGTCCGCCTTGCGAAAACGGTCGACCGCGTCACCCGGGGGTTTGAGCCGGACGACATCGGGCAGACCGCCATCGCTGCCGTTCGTCCGTGGAAGGTGGACGGCAAGCTGATCGGTTTCATCAAACTGTCCATGGACCTGCGCCGGCCGATGGCATTGATCGGTTCATCGTTGAACACGGAAGTGCTGGAGGTCTACTCCGGGCAGTATGTCGCGAAAAATCCAAGACTTACCTCGCGGTCGGGCGATTGGGTCAGCGCCGGAAGCTTTGCCTATCTGAAAGCGACCCCCGGACGCCTTCCCGATGGCATCGAGACATCTCTGGAGAAGAATTTCGCCGCAAATTCGCTGCTGTCGAGGCTGTTCCTGGATCATGGCCGCCTGAAAGTCCTGTCGAGTTTTCCGCTGACCATGGCCGACGGCAGCAAGCCGAGCACGCTGGTCCTGCTGCACGACATTACCGACAGTTTCCGGTCCTTCGCCGAGAGCACCGGCGTGTCGCTCCTGATCGGCATCATCCTTGCGACCTTGTCCTGGTTCGTCTTCAAACGCCTGATTTTTGCGCTTCAGAACTCGATCCGCGAAACGCGGCAAAAACTGGAAAGCGAAGTCGAAGCCAATACCAAGGAACTGGAACAAAGCCGGCACAGGCTCATCGAAGCACAAAAGATCGCAGCCATCGGAAGCTGGGAGCGCGACCTGATCGGCGGTGAGCTGCACTGGACACAGGAAATGTTCCGGATCGTCGGTCTGCCGGGCGATACGGACCCGGTCGTCGCCAGACAATATCTTTACCGGATCATCCCGCCACCGGAACGCCCCTATGTCGAGGCTTGTCTCGACAAGGCGATCAAGGAATGCGCCGATTTCGACTTCGAGCACCAGATCGTCCGGCGTGACGGCTCGATCCGATACCTGCGCGTGCGCGGCTATGTCATCGCCGATGAACACGGCGTGGCGTCCCGCGTCATCGGGACGACCCATGACATCACGGACTGGCACACCGCCCAGGAGCAGAACCAGCGCCTGGCAGGTATTCTCGAAGCTTCCCTGAATGAAGTCTACGTCTTCGATGCAAACTCGTTCCTGTTCGAACATGCAAACAAATGCGCCCGCGAGAATCTCGGTTACTCGATGGAAGAGCTGCAGATCATGCATGCGTGGAACATCAATCCGGACTATTCGGAAGAGTATTACCGCAATCTCATCCGGCCTCTTATAAGTGGCGAGAAAGCGCTCCTGAACATCGAAGGCGTGCTGAAGCGGAAAGACGGTTCGGAATATCCGGTCGAGGTCCGCCTGCAGGTCCACCGCGAGCGCAACAAGGATCTCATCGTTGCCATCGCCAATGACATTTCCGAACGGATGGCGCGCGAGCAGGAAACCCAGGCGGCCCGGGAAAAGGCCGAACGGATGGCCTATTTCGATGCCCTGACCCAGTTGCCGAACCGGGCTGGCTGCCAGCGCGAAGCAGAGCGCCGGTTCGATCCGGAAAATCCCGACCGGCCGGCATTCATCATCCATATGGACCTGGATAACTTCAAGCGCATCAACGACACGCTGGGACACACGGCCGGCGACAGCTGCCTCGACGAGGTCGGCGAACGGCTCAAACTGTGCTGCGTCGGACTGGGCACCGCCTATCGCTGGGGCGGCGACGAATTCGTCGTGATCGCCGAAGGTCCGGACTCCGATCCGGAAGAACTGTGCGAACGGCTGAACGTGGTCATGCGCGCGCCCATGGAATTCGAAGGCAACCAGATCTGGCCGTCCGTCAGCATGGGCGTGGCCCGCTGCCCGGAAGACGGAGAGGACTTCGGCACCCTTCTGGTTCACGCCGACCTGGCCCTTTACCGGTCGAAGGACAACGGCAAGGACCGCTGGAGCTACTTCACCAGCGACATGAAGATCGACAGCGACGAAGAAGCCCGGATGGACAAGGAACTGCGCCAGGCGATCCGGCGCGACGAGTTCTTCCTCGTGTTCCAGCCCCAGGTCAATATCCGCACCCAGCGGGTGACCGGCATCGAGGCTCTGGTGCGCTGGCAGCACCCGACCCGCGGCACGCTCGGGCCCGGCGCCTTCCTGCCTGTCGTGGAGAAATCCAACCTCGCCTCCACGCTCGGCGAAATCGTGATCAACAAGGCCCTGGCCGCGGCCCGGTCGTGGCAGGACCTCGGCGTGGACTTCGGGCGCATCGCCGTCAACCTATCGCCCTCGCATCTCACGTCGGGCACCCTGCTTCACGACTTCAACAAGGCCATGGAGCGGCACGGTGTCGGGCCGGAAAAGATCACCGCGGAAGTGCTGGAATCGGTCTTCCTCGACAACAGCCGCACCGACAACGTCCTGGTTCTCGACGAATTGCACCGGCTCGGCGTACATATCGAGCTGGACGATTTCGGCACCGGTTATGCCTCGCTGTCCCATGTGGCGGACCTGCCGATCAACGGCCTCAAGATCGATCGCTCCTTCACGGCCCAGATCCTCGATGACAACCGCAAGGAAATCGTGGTCAATCAGCTGATCCACCTGGCCCGGGCGCTCAATATCGGCCTGATCTGCGAAGGCGTCGAAACGGAAGCGCAAATCGACCGGCTCCAGATGATGGGCGACTTCTCGGTCCAGGGTTACTATATCGCCCGGCCGATGCCCTATGAGGCAATCACGGACTGGCTTCAGGATGCCCCTGAAGAGCTCGTTTCCATGATCTGATCTTCGGCGCCTGCCCCGTCGGCACCGTCTTTCCCTCTTTCCTTCGCATCCCGGGCCGCATGTTTCCCCGCACCGGCAGGACGTTGCCGTTTGCGGTTACAATCCCCACCTTCAATCCGCAAAGCAAAGGAGAGACCGATCCATGACGCAACCGCGCATAGGCCTTGCCCTGGGGGGCGGTGGTGCCCGGGGCATATCGCACATACCGGTGCTGGAGGCCTTCGACGACCTGGGCATCCGGCCTTATGCGATCACCGGATCCTCCATCGGCGCAATCATGGGCGCGGCCTACGCAAGCGGACTGGCCGGCGCGGACATCCGCCGGATTGCGCTGCAGACATTTGCGGACCGCAACACGGTTCTGTCTCATCTGTGGAAGCTGCGGCCGAAGCGCTTCGTGGAAGTCTTCAATGGCAACCTGGTCACCTTCGATCCGCTGAAGGTGCTCGATGTCTTCCTCGGAGACTATCTTCCCGGCACGTTTGAAGACCTCGCCATACCGCTCAATGTCATGGCAACGGACTTTTACGGCTGCTCGGAAGTGGTTATCGGCTCCGGCCCGCTCCTGCCGGCGATCGCGGCCTCCATCGCAATTCCGGCGGTTTTCAAGCCAGTCGAGCGCCAAGGCCGGATCCTGATCGACGGCGGCGTGATCAATCCTCTTCCCTTCGACCGGCTGCCTGCGGAATGCGACATCGTCGTCGCGGTCGATGTGGTCGGCGCTCCGGTCAGACAGCCGGGCCGCGATGTTCCGACCTCCATGGAATCCATTTTCGGCACATCGCAAATCCTGATGCAGAGTATTACCGCGGGAAAACTGCAACAACAGCGTCCGGATATCCTCGTCCAGCCGGAACACGACAACGTCCGTGTGCTGGACTTCCTGAAAACAAAGGACATTTTGGAACGGACGGCGCCTCTGCGAGGTCATTTGAGCGCTCAGCTCCAAGAGCTCATCCTCCATAGTTTTACCAATGAAAACACAGAGATATCGCAACTATAAATAACTGACAGTACTACCTAATTATTTTACCGGACGTCCGAATTAATAAAAAATTAATTCCAAAACGCGACCCTAGTCTCATGCTAAAGGGGACTTTGATCGATGCCTCGGGTTTCTGGGTCAATAGACATAGAGGGATGTCCGGTCGCTGAGGAATTTTTGAACACGCTTCTGCGCCTGACGCCGACCGATGTCACTCAACAGACGAACGCCTTGCCGGACGACCAGCGCGGCCGGCTCGCGGTCTACTGCTATCGGCGCTCGCACCTGCGCAGGCTGGGCCTGACGATCGCAAGCCAGTGCAGCCGGCGCAGTCTGGTCGAAGAAGCCGGTCACGCAGGCGAACTCATTCACTTCCAGGCGACGAACATGGCTGCGACGCTTGCAAGCGACACCTACATGTCTTCCCGGATACCGAAGCGGCAGATCAGTCTGCACAAGGTTTGACTATCCGGATCTGATTTTCCGGGGCTGGTTCTTCCTCCCACCCGCCCCCACCTGGCAACCGTTCCGATCTTATAAAAGTTTCCCTCCCGGAACGGTTGCCAATTCTTTCCGTTGCAGGAACGCGGCGCTCACGACTGTCATGGTGGCGCGAGAATAGGCTTGCAACGGCCGGCGGCTGCCCTAACCTTACGGTATATCGGCATTCGGGCTTTGGATGCACCGGCCAACCTGCCGGAGGAACCGTCTTGAGACCTCTTTCAAATACGTTGCCGCGCCGGCACATCTACGCGTTCCTTGCGACCCTGTTTTCCATTGTGATTTCAACCCCCGCATCCGCGGTCTGCCAGCTGATTGCGGACAATGCGCCTGCTTTCGGACCGCGTCCCGTCCGGGTCGCTCTCGCGCCGAACGAGGTCCAGATCCGCTATATCGGCCATTCCACCTTCGAACTCGAAACGCCGAAAGGCATCCGGATTGCGACGGATTACAACGACAGTGTCAGGCCGCGCCGCGTGCCGACGGTCGCAACCATGAACGGCGCCCATTCCACTCACTATTCCCTGGCCCCGGATCCCGCCATCGAGCACCTGCTTTACGGATGGAACCGGCAAGGCGGGCCGATCGACCACGATCTCACCGTGGGCGATGTCCGGATCCGCAATATCCAGACCAATATCCGCGGCTGGGACGGAGAGGTCCGCCGGCTTGGAAATTCAATCTTCATTTTTGAAGTCGCCGACCTGTGCATCGCGCATCTGGGCCATCTGCATCAGCGGCTGACCCAGGAGGATCTGACGCGTCTGGGACAGATCGACATCGTCTTCGCCGCCATCGACAACACCTCGACCTTGCGGATCGACAGCCTGATGGATGTCCTGGCCGCGATCCGGCCGGCACTGGTCATTCCGATGCATTTCCATTTCGCCGGAGCGCTGGAGACCTTCATGGCGCGGGCGACAGCGGACGGCTATGACGTGCAGATGGCGACGGACCCGTTGCTCATCGCAAGACGGGACAAGCTGCCAACGCAGAAGACCGTCTATGTGATGATGCCCGGTGGATCGTAAGGCCGGGCCCTAAAGTCGGGTCCTAGGAGAAACGCAGGAAGATGACCTGGCTGTCTCCGGCGGTTCTACGGTCCAGTTCCTCAAACCCATCGGGCAGTTCGAAAAGCGCGTTCGCCCGTTCTTCCAGGACGCAGATCGCGCCGGACCTGATCCAGCCGCCGGCTGCCGCCGACGCCAGCGCCCGCTCTCCGAGCCCCTTGCCGTAGGGCGGATCGGCGAAAACCAGACCGAAGGGTTCGATCGTCCCCGAGTCACCGAGCCGTGTCGCGTCCCGGCGCAGGATCTTCGCGGCGCCGTTAAGACCGAGCGCTTCCATGTTCTTGCGGATGACGCCGCGTGCTTCGGCGGCATCCTCGATAAAGGTGCAGTGGCGCGCACCCCGGCTGACGGCTTCGAAACCTAACGCACCGGTTCCGGCAAACAGATCCAGGACCCGGACGCCGTCCAGGTCCAGACCGATGCCATGGGCGAGAATGTTGAAAACCGTCTCGCGCAGGCGGTCGCTCGTCGGCCGCGTCGCCTGTGAGCGCGGCGTGGCCAGTTGAGCGCCCTTGAAGCGGCCGGCGACAATCCTCAAGAGCGCCCTCCTCTCGGGCCTCCGTCACGGGGCGGGCGTTTGGGACGTGATGTCCGGCTTTCCTGCTGCTTGTCCTCGACCAGCCCCTCGTCGCTCCAGATCTTGCGTTTGGGCGCTGCCGGCGGCTCGTCCCGTTCGAAGTCGCGCCGGGGCTTGGGTTCCGATGTCATCCGGAACCGGCTGCGCGGCGAAATCTTTTCCTGGCGCTCACCGGCATTCTTGCGCCGCTTGGGCTTGTCGCCGCCCCCGCCGGGACCGGACGTACCGCGTACCTTCTTGCCCCGGGTTGTCGCCGCAGCCCCGTCGCGGGCCGTCATCCAGCTGCCTTTGGGTCCGTCCTGCCGGCCTTTTTCCTGAGACCGCGCCCTGCCACCGGCAGGCTTTTTCTCCGCAACCGGCTTGGGCTCATGCAGGATCGGGGCTTCGAAATCGGCACCGGCTTCCTCGGCCAGCTTGTCACCGAGCTGATCGCGCAGGACCCGGCCGCGGATCTCGCGGACAGCGCCTTCGTCGAGATCCTGAAGCTGGAACGGGCCGAAGGAGAGACGGATCAGCCGGTTCACGGCAAGGCCGAGATGCTCCAGCACCCGCTTGACTTCCCGGTTCTTGCCCTCACGCAGGCCAACCGTCAGCCAGACGTTGTCGCCCTGTTCCTTGTCCAGGGTCGCCTCGATGGCCCCGTAGAGAACGCCGTCGATGGCGATGCCCTCCGCCAGACCGTCGAGATCCGCCTGGGTCACCTTGCCGAAGGCACGAACCCGGTACCGGCGCAGCCATCCGGTCGCAGGCAATTCCAGGACGCGGGCCAGGCCGCCGTCGTTGGTGAGCAGCAGCAGGCCTTCGGTGTTGATATCCAGCCGGCCCACGGCCAGCACACGCGGCAGATCGTCGGGCAGCCTGTCGAACACGGTCGGCCGGCCTTCCGGATCGCGGTTGGTCGTCACCAGTCCGCGCGGCTTGTGATAGAGCCAGAGCCGCGTGCGCTCGCGAAGGGGCAGCGGTTCGCCGTCGACCAACACCTTGTCGCCCGCCGTGACCGTAACGGCGGGCGTGTCGAGCACCTTGCCGTTGAGTTCCACGCGGCCGGCCCCGATCCACTTTTCCGCCTCGCGCCTGGAGCACAGGCCGACGCGCGCCATCACCTTGGCGATGCGCTCACCGCGCTCCTGGCCCTCGTCCCGGAAAGACGGAGCCGGTTCCGGACGGTCGCCACGCTTTTGCGTGCGGGCCGGGGCGCCTTTTTTGGCAGCGAACGAACGGTTCTTGGGCCCGCCCGGTCCGGACGGACGGTCGTTCTTGCGCGGTCCGGCATGATCGCGGGCACCGGCGGCACGCTTTTTTCCGCCGGCTCCCTGGTGCGGGGGGCGGCGCTTGCGGGAATTCTGATCTGTTGTCATGTGCGCGTCATAGCAGAGCTTGGCCGTTTCGGGAATCGGCAAGTTCGCCCATTTTCATCTTCCGCAATATTTTGGCAAAGCCTGCCCGGCAGGCGCTCTGCTGACTTTTAACCCGCACGTCGATAGAACAGGGGCAGTATCCATCATCGCGCAGCCGCCCAAATGACGAACGACAGCACTGCAAGCTCCATGAAATCCTTCATGGATATAGCCCATGAAGAAGCCGAACGCGCCGGTGAACGCGGCGAAGTGCCCGTCGGCGCCGTCCTGGTCAGGGATGGCGAAATCCTTGCCCGGGACGGGAACCGGACCCTGGAACTCAGCGATCCGACGGCACATGCCGAGGTCCTGGTCATCCGGACGGCCTGCCGGTCGCTACAGTCCCAGAGGCTCCCCGACTGCGATCTGTATGTGACGCTGGAGCCATGCCCGATGTGCGCGGCAGCCATTTCCTTTGCCAGGATCCGCCGGCTCTACTATGGCGCGGGCGACGAAAAAGGTGGCGCGGTCGATCACGGCACCCGGTTCTTTGCTCAAAAAACCTGCCACCACGCTCCGGAAGTCTATGCAGGCATCGGCGAACGGCGTGCAACCGAAACGCTGCGCAACTTCTTCAAGATCCTGAGATAATTATTCCGTTGCGTCAGATGTAAATACTCGAGGCCCGGGCGTTAATCCCGGTAAACAAAATATTTCCAACGCCTCTAATCGCACAAATTTTAATCATAGACCTAAAATTAGTGCCGTTTTCATTTCACCAAATTCCACTTTGAAAACCACTACTTAAGAAATTGGCCTCCAGTCTGGTCCCGCAAATACCGCAGGGCCTGTTCATGAAAACGCTCACCCGTAACCTGTTCGGGTTATTCTTCGTTTTACTCGTCTTCTCGCTCGTTCCGGGCGGACAGGCCTATGCCGAACCCGTCTCAAAGGACGCGGCCGCCGGTCTTCAGCACATGCTGGATCTCGTCTGGGTGATGATTGCCGCGGCGCTCGTCCTCTTGATGCAGGTCGGCTTCATGCTCTTGGAAACCGGACTGGTCCGGTCGAAGAACTCCATCAACGTGGCGCAGAAAAACCTGCTCGACTTCACGTTTTCGGTCCTGATCTTCGCCGCGGTCGGCTTCATGTTCGCGTTCGGCCGGTCGGACGGCTACTGGGTCGGCATCGACAGCAAGCTTTTCATGCTGCAGGGGCTGGATACCTGGTGGTTTGCGGTCTTCGCCTTTCAGGTCATGTTCTGCGGCACCGCGGCAACGATCATTTCCCGCGCCGTCGCAGAGCGCATGCATCTGGCGGCCTATGTCTGCTGCTCGCTGATCACGGCCGGACTGGTCTATCCCTTCTTTGCCCACTGGGCCTGGGGAAGCGCGGTCGTTCACAACACCAGCGCCTTCCTCGCCGAAGGCGGCTTCGTCGATTTCGCCGGCTCGACCGTCGTTCACGGAACCGGCGGCTGGATTGCCCTGGCCGCCTGCCTCGTGATCGGGCCGCGCGTCGGCCGGTTCGACGCCAGCGGACGGGCGCTCAGGATCCAGGGACACAGCGCCGCCACGGCAACGACCGGCGCCTTCCTGCTTTTTGTCGGCTGGATCGGCTTCAACGGCGGCTCGACACTGGCCGCCAACAGCGATGTACCGCTGATCATCGTCAACACCGTTGTGGCCGCCGCGGCAGGCGCGTCCATCGGCTACGGGCTCGGCTGGTACCGCGACAAGATCGTCCTGCCGGAAAACTCGATCTCCGGCATGCTCGGCGGGCTGGTCGCGATTACGGCCGGCTGCCATGTCCTGACCCCCGGCACGTCGGCCGTCATCGGCCTTGTCGGCGGCGCTGCCGGTGTCTTCGGGGCAACCCTCATCGAACGGCTCAGGATCGATGACGCAGTCAATGCGATCGCCGTTCACGGCATTGCCGGCGTATGCGGAACGCTGGGTCTTGCCCTGCTCGCGCCCATGGAAAATCTCCCGCTCGACGACCGGGGCGCCCAGTTCCTGGTCCAGCTTGAAGGGGTTGCAATCAATTTCGTCTGGTGTTTCGGCCTCGGCTATGCGTCGCTGAAACTGCTCGGCCTCTTCGTTCCCCTGCGCGTCGACCGGGAGGCTGAGGAAATCGGTATGAACGAGGCCGAGCACGGCACGCGGCTCGGGATAGGCCATGTGGAGGACGCCCTCGACCGGCTGATCGCCGGCAAAGCCGACCTCACCATGCGCCTCGATGTGACGCCCGGCGATGATGCCGAACGGCTGACGCGCATGTTCAATGCGCTGATGGACACGATCCAGAGCGAGGAAACCGCTCACCTGAAGGCGGCCGACGCCAAACGCACCCGGGAAGAGGCGGAGCGTCTGTCGGCACTTGCCAACGCGACCTTCGATGCGATTGTCATTTCTGTGGACGGACGGATCCTCGACGGCAACGCGGCCCTGGAAGATCTGCTCGGCCACCCGGTCGAAAGCCTGAAAATGCGCGGGCTTTACGAATTCGTGCAGTCCGATCTCGCCGGAGATCTGGAACAGCATCTGGTCAAGGCCGAAAAGGAGCCCCGGGAACTCCAGGTCACCCACAGCAGCGGTGAACTGATTCCGGTGGAAATCCGCACCAGGGTGATTTCCTACCGCGGTATTCCGACCCGCGTTTCGGCCCTGGTCGACCTGCGCGACCGAAAGAAGGCGGAAGCCCAGATCCTGCACCTGGCCCAGCACGACCCCCTGACCGATCTTCCGAACCGGGCGGTTTTCAATGCGGAGCTCAATCACGCGATCGACCAGGTTCTGACCGGCAACGACACGGCCGCCCTCTTGCTGCTCGACCTGGACCGGTTCAAGGACATCAACGATCTGCACGGACATCCGATCGGCGACACGGTGATCCGGATCACCGCGGAAAGATTGCGCAAACAAACGCGCGCCTGCGACACCGTTTCCCGCCTCGGCGGCGATGAATTCGCCATCATCCAGCACAAGATCCAGTTCGCCAACCAGGCGGAGGACATGGCGCACAGGCTGGTCCGCAGCCTGTCCGAACCGATCAATTGCGGCAACGGCCTGATCATCCGGCCCAGCGCCAGCATCGGCGTCGCCATGATCGGCCGGCACGGGACCATTGCCGAGCAACTGATCTCGAACGCCGATATCGCCCTTTACAATGCCAAGAGCCTGGGCCGGCACACCTATTGCATCTTCCAGGAAGGCATGGGCGACAAGGTCCGCCAGCGCCGCGAACTGGAAGGCGATATGCATGAGGCCATCAGCCAGGAACAGTTCGAGCTTTACTTCCAGCCGCGGCTCAACCTGCGCGCAGGCGTCATCGATTCCTACGAGGCCCTGATCCGCTGGAACCATCCTGAAAAAGGGTTGGTCAGCCCGATGGAATTCATCGCCGTTGCAGAAGGCTCCGGGCAGATCATTCCGATCGGAAAGTGGGTGCTGAGGGATGCGCTCAAGACGGCCGCAGACCGGATCCCCGATGCCCGCATCAGCATCAATGTCAGCCCGGTCCAGTTCCGTGATGCGGATTTCGTCGAGGATGTGCGCGCGGCAATCGAGGCCTCCAATGTTCCGCCGCACCGGCTGGAACTGGAGATTACCGAGAACCTTCTCATCGAGGACGACGCGCGCGCGCTGTCGATCCTGACCCAGTTGAAGACCATCGGCGTCAATGTCGCGCTGGACGATTTCGGCGTGGGCTATTCGTCGCTCGGCTACCTGAGCCGCTTCCCCTTCGACACAATCAAGATCGACCGGTCGTTCGTTCGCGAAGCCGGATCGAACTACAGTTCGTTCGCCATCATCGAAACCGTCGTTCGTCTCGGCAAGGTCCTAAACATGACCATCGTGGCGGAAGGCGTGGAAGACCTGGAAAAGCTCCGTCTGCTTGCATCGAACGGTTGCGACGAGATCCAGGGTTTCCTGATCGGCCACCCCGAACCTCTGAACCGGCTGCGCACGACCGTGCCGCAGGAAGTCCTCGACACCCTCAACGAAGACGACACCTCGGCCGATCACACGAAAAAGTCCGCCTAGGGGCTATTTCCGCCCGAACAGCCGCTCGATATCGGAGAGCTTCAGCTCCACCCAGGTCGGACGGCCGTGATTGCACTGGCCCGACAGGGGAGTCGCCTCCATGTCGCGCAGCAGGGCGTCCATTTCCTGCGGCCGCATGCGCCGGCCTGCCCGGACCGATCCGTGGCAGGCCATGGTCGCCGCCACATGGTCGAGTTTTTCTTTCAAGCCCGTCGCCGTATCCCACTCGGCCAGTTCGTCGGCCAGATCCGTGACCAGGCCGCGGATATCCATGTCGCCGAGCATGGCCGGCGTTTCCCGCACGGCGATGGCGCCCGGGCCGAACGGCTCCAGAACAAGGCCGACCTCCTCCAGGTCCGCGGCGCGTTCGGCCAGACGCCCGACATCTTCTTCCGGCATCTCGATGATCTCCGGGATCAGCAGAAGCTGGCGGGCCACCTGCTTGCTGGCAAGCGCCTCTTTCAGACGTTCATAGACGAGACGTTCGTGGGCGGCGTGCTGATCGACGATCACCACGCCGTCTTCCGTCTGGGCGATGATGTAGGTTTCGTGCACTTGCGCCCGGGCGGCGCCGAGCGGCAGCCGGGTCCGGTTTTCTTCCGCCAGTTCCTCGTGCGCCCTGGCATCCGCGGAGGGACGAACCAGTTCGGCAAGGCCCTGTTCTTCCAGCGCGGCTGAATACGCCTGGGCAGGCTCGGCAAAGCCGCCGGCGTGAGGAGCGGGGGCTGTCGCATGAGGGCGAAAGGCGGAGGCGTCCCAGCCGGCGGAGCGCTGGAAGCTGCCGGACCAGCCGGTGTGTGGCCGCGCACCCGCGCCGACCGCGCCGGACCGGATCGCCTCCATGGCGACGGCGGCGTTCGACGTCGACGACCGGTGCCCGGACTGGACCAGCGCCTGCTTGATTGCACCGACCAGAAGCCCGCGCACCAGCTGGGGATCGCGAAACCGGACATCCGCCTTGGCCGGATGTACGTTCACGTCGACGAGCGCCGGATCGAGATCGATGAACAGAACCACCACCGGGTGACGATCGCGGGCAAGCACATCCGCATAGGCGCCGCGCAGGCCCGACAGAAGCAGCTTGTCCTTCACCGGACGGCCATTGACGTAAAAGAACTGCTGCTGAGCGTTGCCCCGATGGAAGGTCGGCAATCCGGCGAACCCGGTCAGCGTCACGCCTTCGCGCATCGCGTCGATTTCCATGGCATTGTCGACGAATTCCTGCCCCAGGACCTGGGCGATCCGTGCCAGGCGCGGATCGTCGCCGCGGGCGACCGGCCAGCTCTGGCTCTGCCGATCGGCGCCTGAAAGGGAAAAACCGACCTCCGGATAGGCGAGTGCGATGCGCTTGACCACCTCGGTAATCGCGGCCGCTTCGGCCCGGTCGGATTTCAGGAACTTGAGCCGGGCAGGTGTGGCAAAGAAAAGATCCCGCACCTCGACCTGTGTGCCCTTGGTTCTGGCGGCCGGAACCGGCGGGGTCTCGGTGCCGCCTTCGACGGCAATTCTCCAGGCATGGTCGTCTTCCGCGTGCCGGGTCTGGATCGCCAGGCGGGCCACAGAGCCGATCGACGGCAGGGCCTCGCCGCGAAATCCCAGGCTCCGGATATCGAAGAGATCGTCATTGGAGATCTTGGACGTGCAATGGCGCCGGATCGCAAGCAGCAGGTCTTCCCGCTGCATCCCGATACCGTTGTCCGACACGCGCATAAGGGTCTTGCCGCCGGCCGCCGTCACGACATCGATGGATGTCGCATCGGCATCGACGGCATTTTCGACAAGCTCCTTGATCACGCTGGCCGGCCGCTCGATGACCTCGCCGGCCGCGATCCGGTTGATCACCGCCTCGCCGAGCTGTCTGACCTGCATTCAAATCCCTTTCTGCGGTTTCCCGCGACGCACCATTCCTATATGGTCCGCCCGCGCATCGCTGTCGATTCCAATCAGTCTACCAGATCCTACCATCCCCGAGTGACCCATCATGAACGCTTCTGCACCGCTTCTTGTTTCCGGCCTTGAAGCCCTTTCCGCCGACTATTCCGCCGTTCTGTGCGACGTCTGGGGCGTGCTGCACAACGGCGTCGCCGCCTTCGAGCATGCGCACAAGGCGCTGAGGGCCTTCCGCGAGGAAACGGGCGGTGTCGTCGTCCTGATCACCAATGCCCCACGGCCCACGCCGCCCGTCCGCGAACAGCTGGCCCAGCTTGGCGTTCCGGACGAGGCCTATGACGACATCGTCACTTCGGGCGACGTCACCCGAGAACTGCTGGCGCAGAATGCCGGCTCAAAAGTGCTGCATATCGGCCCTGGCCGTGACCTGACGGTCTATGAAGGGACCGGCGTTGCGCTCGGCACGGAAGGTGAAGCGGAGATCATCTGCTGTACCGGGCTGTTTGATGACGAGACCGAAACACCCGACGACTATCGCGACCGGCTTCTGGCGCTCGCAGGCCGCGGCCTGCCGATGATCTGCGCCAATCCGGACATCGTCGTGGAACGCGGCGAGCACCTGATCTGGTGCGCTGGCGCGCTGGCCCGCCTCTACGAAGATCTCGGCGGCACCGTGATGATCGTCGGCAAGCCGCACGCGCCGATCTACGCGGCCGCCCTTGCCAGGGTTGCCAAGGCCAGCGGCAAGGACACCGACAAGCGGAAAGTCCTTGCCATCGGCGACGGCCTTCCGACCGATATTCGCGGCGCGGTCTCCCAGGACATCGACGTCCTGTTCATTTCCGGCGGCATTCACGCATCGGATTTCGGCGCCACCGATGCTCCGGACGAACATCTCATCCGCCGCCGGCTGGCGGAAGAGGGCCTGACCGCCCGCGCCGCAGTGCCGCGCCTGGTCTGGTAGTTTTCCGGTTCCATCAACGAAAAAAGCCGCCCCGATGTCAGGGCGGCTTTTTCTATAGAAAATCCGTTTTCAGGAACCGGTCAGTCGAACAGCTTGTCGATCTCGCTCTGGGCTTCGGCGAGCATGGCATCGACATCCGACTGGGAAACGCCCTCGCCCGCATGCTGCGGCCCGTGCAGGATGAGTTCGCGCTTGCGGCGCTCCTCCTCGGTTTCCTCGGCGGGAATACCGGCACCTTCCGGCAGCCGGAGCTTGTCCACGAAAGCCGACACGCGCTCGTCGATGAAGTTGAGCGTGGATACCACTTTCGAAATCCGCTGTCCGGTGATGTCCTGGAACGTGCAGGCTTCGAAAATCGTGATCATCTTGCCGCTGACGAAATCCTGGTAAGCCTGCGGATCGCTTGCGTCCGCACTCATGATCTCTTCAGCCGCTTCCATGATCGTGTTGGTCGCGTCCTCGGTGGCCTCGACAATGGCATCCAGCTCGCGTCCGGCTTCCGGAATACGGCTGGTTTTCATGTCGTCGGCACGCAGATCCGTGATTTCCTGCTTCATCCGGGTGATTTCACGCGCAATCGCGGTCAATTCCTCGGTGACAGCAGGCTGGATCTTGGTCAGGACCTCGTGCATCGAACCGGACATGACCTCAGCCAGATGCATGACATCGGACAGGGATACATCGCCGCCGCGGTTTTTGTTTTCTTGCAGGAAATCGATGACTCGCGCCACGTTATCCTTGGACATTGCGGCCATTTTCTCAGCCTTTGCTTCCAGTCTGTGCCCTGTCGCAAACCCGGTATAACGTTTTGGCCGGTATCACGATTTGGACAGAGAACAGGAGTCCGTTGCGCCAATGCCCCCGCACCAGTTTGTCAACGAACTCTTCCAATTCCGGTGGCAGGTCAGGCCAAGCGCCGGAGGCTGCCGTTGTCGTCCGCTTTAGTCGGAAAAGACAGCTTCGATCTTGCCCTTCAATGTCTGCGCATTGAACGGCTTCACGATGTAGTTGTTCACGCCGGCCTTCTTGGCCGCGATGACGTTTTCGGTCTTGGATTCCGCCGTCACCATGATGAACGGTGTCTTGCTGAGGCTGCCGTCGGCACGAACCTGCTTCAGCAGTTCGTAGCCGGTCATCGGTTCCATGTTCCAGTCGGAAATCACCAGACCGTAGCGGCGCTGCTTCATTTTTTCGAGCGCTTCGGTGCCATCTGCTGCATCGTCAATGTCTTCAAAACCCAGCTGCTTGAGCAGGTTTCGAATGATCCGAATCATCGTCTTGTAGTCATCGACCACGAGGACCGGCATCTGAAGATCAAGGGCCATCATCTACTCCATACTGTCAATCTGCGCGGCCCTTGGCCTTGGGCCGTGGAAACGCGTTCTGACTTCAAAGGAGAGAGACACTTCACGTGTCCTCGCCTCCCCATACTCAAGCGAAATTACGCCAAGCCCCTGAAAAGACCGTTAATAAGACAAGTTTTTTCTTCGCCCAAAGCCCAATTGCCGCCGCAACACCGCTCGCCTAGGGTCTCTCTGCTTGAAATCCTCAAGACAAAAGCTCAAAAGGTCCGCAATGCTTGAACTGCAAAAACTCTGTTTCGAAGATCTTAAAGTCGGCATGACCGAAACCCTGCTCAAGCATGTGAGTTCTTCTGACGTGGTCGGCTTTGCGGAGGTTTCGGGAGACCGGAACCCGATCCATCTGTCCGAGCATTTCGCGGCGCGCACGCCTTTCAAGACCCGCATCGCCCACGGCCTTTATACGGCAAGCCTGATCTCCGCCGTCCTCGGCACACGGCTGCCGGGCCCGGGCGCGATTTATCTTTCCCAGACGCTGAACTTCAAGGCGCCGGTCAAGATCGGCGACGATGTCCTGGTCACTGTGAAGGTGGAAGAGCTGATGGAACGGGGCAACCGGGCCCGGTTGTCGTGCATCTGCAGCGTCGACGACGTGGTCGTTCTGGAAGGCGAGGCCCTGGTCAAGGTTCCCTCCCGGGACGAAGACCGCTCCGAACTTTAGACTGCTCCAACACTCAAAGCGGCATCTTCTTAAACGGCGACAGGCAGCGCTTGACCTTTCGCGGCGGAGACGGCAGTTTCCAGCGCGCATTGCCCTTGTGCGCGCCCGAAATCGCGGCATCGGGCGATGCTCAGATATCCTGATATGAGGGCAACCGGATGAGGCCGGTTCCGCCCGGCCACGAAGGTACCGTGAATGTCCGTTGCAAACCCGGCTGAATTTTCGGTCGTTTCCGATCTCGACGCTTTTCCCGACCGGCTGAAGGGCGGCGTGGTTGCCATCGGCAATTTCGACGGGGTTCACCGCGGGCACCGGGCCGTTCTGCAGGCCGCTCTTGCCGAAGGACGCAAGGACGGGGTGCCGGTTTTTGCCATGACCTTCGAGCCGCACCCTCGCACGGTCTTCAATCCGGACAATCCCGTCTTCCGCCTGACGCCGCGTGATCAGAAGGCGGATATCCTGCGCGCCTGCGGCCTGGACGGCGTCCTGATATTGCCGTTCACGCGCGAGTTCGCCGGTATCGAGGCCTCCGATTTTGTCGGCGACATCCTGATCGACCGGCTGAGGATCAGCCACGCGGTGACCGGCTACGACTTTCACTTCGGAAAGGCCCGCGCCGGAACGCCCGATTTTCTCCGGGCATCGGGTCAGACGCACGGCTTCGGCGTGACCATCGTTCAGGCGGAACAGGACGAAGCGGAAGAAACCATTTCCTCCTCGCGGATCCGGGAATGCCTGGCAAACGGCGAACTGACCCTTGCCAACGGTCTCCTCGGCTACCGCTGGTTCGTCGACGCCGAAGTCCGCCACGGCGACAAGCGGGGCCGGGACCTGGGCTACCCGACGGCAAACCTGCAGCTCGATCCGCATTGTCCGCTCAAGCACGGGATCTACGCGGTCCGGGTCAGGACGTCGAAAGGCGTCTTTGACGGCGTGGCGAATTACGGACGCCGCCCGACCTTCGACAACGGCGCACCGCTGCTTGAAGTGTACCTGTTCGACTTCAAGGGCGATCTCTACGGCGAGACGCTCCGGGTCCATCTCGTTTCCTTCCTGCGAAGCGAGGAGAAATTCGAAACGATCGATGCGCTGATCGCCCAGATGGACCGGGACAGCGAGGAGGCACGCGCAGCTCTCGCCTCGCTGCGGCCGATCTCGCCGGTCGACCTGACCCTGTTCGAGTTCGACAGATGACCGCCCCGGCGAGTGCGTCCGGTTCCGGTCAGGACAACAACCTCGTCGCCCTTTCGCTGATGTCCGGCGCCATGATGATCGTTCCGATCATGGACGTCATCGCCAAGTACCTTTCCCTGTCGCTTCCGCCGCTGGAGGTCACCTTCGGCCGGTTCGTGTTCCAGCTCCTCATTTCCCTGGCCGTCGCCCTTATGACCTGGAACCTGAAAGGCCTTCGCAGCAAGCGGCCCGGGGTCAATTACCTGCGCGGCATCCTGCTGTCGGCGGCCGTCCTGAGTTTCTTCACCGCCGTCAAATACATGCCGGTTGCCACCGCGATCTCGATCTTTTTCGTGGAGCCGATGATCCTGACGATCCTCGCCGCCCTGATCCTGAAGGAAAAGGTCGGACTGCGCCGGATCGCGGCCATTCTCACCGGACTTGCCGGTGCGCTGATCATCCTGCGGCCGAGTTTTCTGGAAATCGGCCCGGCGAGCCTGTTGCCAGTGCTGACGGCGACTTTCTTTGCCAGCTACCTGTTGGTCAACCGGCTTTACAAGGGGACGGACGGCCTCCTGGCGATCCAGTTCGGCGCGGGACTTTCGGGAAGCATCGTTTTAGGCGTTGCCCTGGCGGTCGGGACCCTCCTGGGCGATCCGGATTACGCCTTCGCGGTTCCGGACCTGAACCAGACCGGCTTTCTGTTTGCCATCGGCGCGATTTCCTTCGTCGGCCACGGGCTGGTGGTCTCCGCTTTCCAAAGGGGCGAAGCGGCCCTGCTTGCCCCGCTGCAATATCTGGAGATCGTCAGCGCAACGCTGTTCGGCTACCTGGTGTTCGGCGATTTTCCGGACGGGCCGACGTGGATCGGCATTGCGCTCATCGTCGGCAGCGGGCTCTACATCACCCAGCGCGAGCGGGCGCTGAACAAGCGCAGGGCAACCGAACCGGCCGCTAAGCTTTAGCCTTACCGACGTTTTGTCCTGCATCGCAGCGCCAGCCGATCCAGATCGTGATCACCAGCAGGACCGGCCCGAGAAACGGGAAACCGACCTCACCGGCCAGACGCGTGACCGCAGCCATCAGCACGACACCAAGGGCAAGCGTCGCGTTCCACGGCGGCAGGCTTTCGCTCTGCCCGCAGCGAAGCAGGAAGGCCAGCGCCACCGCCAGAAGGGCGAGGTCGTAGGAAAGGGCAAACGGCGTCGCCAGCAACCCGGCGGCGACGAGAATGATGGCCTTTGCCGGAAAGGACGCCCCGCCCCGCCAGGACAGCCAGACCGTGACCAGGGCTCCGAGTGCCGTCAGGATCTGCAGGCCGTAGGCGAGTTCGATCGGCGCGCCGAATTCCCTGGCGGCCGCGTAGACCGAGATCATCTTGTGCAGATCGACCAGGCCGTGGTTCAGGGTCGTCCGGGCGAAGGCGGTCTGGTCGAAAAAGGCCTCCCAGGTGCCGGTGCCGAAAACAAGCCAGCTGAGAGTGGCCAGGAGAACCGTCGTCAAGGCCGCGGCCCAAATCGTACGCCAGTATCCGCCTGCGATCAGCGCAAAGGGAATGAGCACGCCCAGTTGCGGTTTGAAGGTCATAAAGCCGATGAAGACACCGGCCAGGATTGCCTTCCCTTCAGCCAGCATGACCAGCCCGGCGCCGAGAAACGCCGCGGCCAGTAGAGAATTCTGCCCATAGAAGTACGTGTTGAAGCTCGTCGGCAAGGCGGCCGCCAACAGGAACCCGTGCCAGTGGCGCATGATCCGGCTGCACGCCCATCCGGCAGCAAGGGCGGCGGCAAGCTGAAAGGCCCAGTAGGCGGCGAGCCCGCCCAAAAGCCCAAGCGGCAGGAGCATCAGGAGGAATGTCGGCGGATAGAAGAATGCGAAATAGTGGCCCGCGCCGATATAGACCGCCTGGAGGGCTGCGAAATCCTCGGTTCTGTAGGGTGTTGCGGGTGATCCGCCCACCGCTTCACGCGCGGCGACCCAGAAGCTGAGAAAGTCGTTGACGACGGCGGTCCCGCCCGGGGCGGTCAGGAGACCCGGATAGATATAGAGATAGCCGAGGACGACGAGATAGCCCGCCAGCGCCATGAACGCAGCCGGAACCAGCCGGTCACGGGTCGCCCAGCGCCCCTGCCTCAATGCCTCGATCATCGTCCCATCCGTTCCCAAATCCCTCGCCCTCCTTACGGCAGGAGCGTTAAGAAACGATTTGATACGGGCTCGTCGCGCGATCGCGCAAGGCAATGCGCGGAATGACTTTATTCATCGCCAAAGTGCTGCTATGTCCTGCGCATGCCTAGCTCGCATTACTTGATCACAAGAGACTGCACCCCGCTGCAGCACCGTCGAATTACCGGCCCGGCCTTCGGCTGACGCATTCCTGCGGCGCCCAAGGACCGGGATAGATCTCCCATTGCCGGCATCTTCCGATTGCCGTGCAGCCGACAATGACCGTTGCAGCGCGTACGGGACCAGTTCAAGAACCCGCCGTGCGCCTCTCCGACCGGATCCCATACGTGATGACCGAGACACCTGAACGCGACTATTCAGAAACGCTGAACCTGCCCAAGACCGAGTTCCCCATGCGCGCCGGCCTGCCCAAGAAGGAGCCGGAAATCCTGCAGCGCTGGCAGGAGATGAACCTTTACAGGAAGCTCCGGGAGGCCAGCACCGGCCGGAACAAGTTCATCCTCCACGACGGTCCTCCCTACGCCAACGGCAACATCCACATCGGCCACGCGCTGAACAAGACCCTAAAGGACATCGTCACCCGCTCCATGCAGATGACGGGCTGGGACTCCAACTACGTTCCGGGCTGGGACTGTCACGGCCTGCCGATCGAATGGAAGATCGAGGAACAGTATCGCGCCAAGGGCAAGAACAAGGACGAGGTTCCGGTCAACGAATTCCGACAGGAATGCCGCGAATTCGCCGAGCACTGGATCGGCGTGCAGCGCGAGGAATTCAAGCGGCTCGGCATCGAGGGCGACTGGGAGAACCCCTACCTCACCATGCGCTTCGAGAGCGAGGCGGTGATCGCCCGGGAACTGATGAAGTTCGCCATGTCCGGCCAGCTGTACCGCGGGTCCAAGCCGGTGATGTGGTCCGTGGTGGAAAAGACCGCGCTGGCCGAGGCGGAAATCGAATATCACGACTACCAGTCGGACACGATCTGGGTGAAGTTCCCGGTGGTCGAAGCAGGCGGCACCAACGAGACGGAAGCGGACGAGTTGCTCGATGCCTCCGTTGTCATCTGGACGACGACCCCCTGGACGATCCCGGGCAACCGCGCGGTCTGCTTCTCCTCGAAAATCCATTACGGCCTCTACGAGGTCACCCAGGACGACCTGCCGGAGGAGAACTGGGTCCAGAAGGGCGACAAGCTGATCCTGGCCGATGCTCTGGCCGGCGCCGTCTTCGAACAGTCCCGGGTGGAGCGCTACGAGCATGTGCGCGCCGTGACGCCGGAGGAACTGGCCGCGCTGACACTTGCCCATCCGTTCCGCGATCTGGACCTGGGCGGCTACCAGTTCGACGTTCCGGTTCTGGACGGCGATCATGTCACCGACGATGCCGGTACCGGCTTCGTTCACACCGCACCGGGCCACGGCGCGGACGACTTCGAGATCTGGATGGCCCATGCCCGCGAACTCGAAGCGCGCGGCATCGACACGGCGATCCCGTTCACCGTCGCCGACGACGGCTTCTACACCAAGGATGCGCCGGGGTTCGAAGGTAACCAGGTGATCACCCACAAGGGGGAAAAGGGCAAGGCCAACAAGGCGGTGATCGAGGCGCTGAAGGAAAGCGGCACCCTGATCGGCCTCGGCCGGCTGAAGCACCAGTATCCGCATTCCTGGAGGTCGAAGAAGCCGATCATCTTCCGCAACACGCCGCAGTGGTTCGTCTATATGGACCGCGACATCGACGGCAAGGACGACACGCTGCGCATCCGTGCGCTGAACGCGATCGACAACACCCGCTTCGTGCCCGCCTCCGGACAGAACCGGTTGCGGTCGATGATCGAGAACCGGCCCGACTGGGTGCTGTCGCGCCAGCGCGCCTGGGGCGTGCCGATCACCGTGTTCATCCACAAGGACACCGCGGAGATCCTGAAAGACGAGGCGGTCAACGCCCGCATCTACGACGCCTTCGTCTCCGAGGGCGCCGATGCCTGGTTTGCCGACGGCGCCAAGGAACGGTTCCTGGGCAACGACCACAAGGCCGACGACTGGAACATGGTCACGGACATTCTGGACGTCTGGTTCGATTCCGGCTCCACCCATGCCTTCTGCCTGGAAAAGCGCGAGGACCTGATGCCGAACCGCAAGGGTCTCGGCGGCGACGACTACGTGCTCTACCTGGAAGGGTCCGACCAGCACCGCGGCTGGTTCCACTCCTCGCTGCTGGAAGGCTGCGGCACAAGGGGCCACGCGCCCTATGACGCGGTCTTGACGCATGGCTTCACCATGGCCGAGGACGGACGCAAGATGTCCAAGTCGCTCGGCAACCAGGTGTTCCCGCAGGACATCATCAAGCAGTACGGCGCCGACATCCTGCGCCTGTGGGTGGCCTCCTCGGACTATGCGGAAGACCAGCGGATCGGTCCGGAGATCATCAAGACCAGCGTCGACAGCTACCGCAAGCTGCGCAATACCCTGCGCTGGATGCTGGGGTCGCTCGGCCATGCGACCGGCGAAGAGGTTTCCCTTGCGGACATGCCGGAGCTGGAGCGACTGATGCTGCACCGGCTGACGGAACTCGACGCCCTGGTGCGCAAGGCCTATTGGGACTTCGACTACAAGCGCATCTTCCATCACCTGTTCACGTTCATGACGGTGGAACTGTCGGCGTTTTATTTCGACATCCGCAAGGACGCGCTTTACTGCGACGCGGCCTCCTCGGTGCGCCGCAAGGCCTCCCTCCAGGTGATCGACAAGCTGTTCAACTGCCTGGTGACCTGGATGGCGCCGATGCTGCCCTTCACCATGGAAGAGACCTGGACGTCCCGTTACGGCGAGGCCACGTCCGTCCATCTGGAGCAGTTCCCGGCCGTGCCGGCCGACTGGCGCGACGACGCGCTGGCTGCGAAATGGGCCAAGATCCGTACCGTCCGCCGGGTGATCACCGGTGCGCTCGAGGTGGAGCGACGCGAAAAGCGGATCGGGTCGTCCCTGGAAGCCCATCCGGTCGTCCACGTGACCGATCCGGAGCTGATGGCAGCCCTTGAGGGCAAGGACATGGCCGATATCGCCATCACCAGCCAGCTGACCCTGAGTGCCGATCCGGCACCCGAAGGCGCCTTCGCGCTGGACGACACGCCGGGCGTTGCCGTCGTGCCGGGTCTCGCCGAGGGCCGGAAATGCGCCCGCTCGTGGAAGATCCTGCCGGAAGTCGGCTCCGATCCGGATTACCCGGACGTGACCCTTCGCGATGCGGCAGCCCTGCGTGAGTGGGACGCGGCGCATCAGCCGGCCTGATCGCGAACCCGGCGAAGGACAGTGGAGCCGCCCATGACCGATGGCGAAGCCGCACAGGGCTCCTCCTCATGGACGGCCCGCTGGTTCTGGGGGCGGCAGAGCGGTTTCGTTCTCGTCGTCGCCCTTGCCGGACTGGTGCTGGACCAGGCCTCGAAGCTGTGGCTTCTCCACGGCTTCGACCTTGCGGGACGGGGCCCCGTCCCGCTGCTTCCGGTCCTGGACCTGACCCTCGTGTGGAACCGGGGCATCTCCTATGGCCTGTTCCAGCAGGACAGCGCGATCGGGCGCTGGGGTCTTGCGGTTGCCACCCTGCTTGCGGCCATAGGCCTGTGGATCTGGTCGGTTCGCGCCGGGCACCGTTTCCTCGCCCTTGCCCTGGCTCTGGTCATCAGCGGTGCGATCGGCAACGGCATCGACCGGCTCGTCTACGGCGCCGTCGTCGACTTCATCCATTTCCATGTCGGCGAATTCTCGTGGTATGTCTTTAACTTCGCCGACGTATGGATCGTTGCCGGAGTTTGCGGTCTGCTGTATGACGGTTTGAAAACCGGTCCTAATTCAGCCGCAAAATGAGTCTTTATTGGGCGGACGGATCTGGAAATCAGGCTGAGTCCGGCTGCGCGCCCGAAGGTACGCGGCCAAATCGCCTTGACGAAAACAAGGAGTCTGCGGTGCTGCGGACGTATTTGAAAACGCTTTCACGCCCGGTCGCCCTTCTGGCCCTTTTCGCGCTGGCCGCATGCCAGGCCGCCGACGGAACTTCCCAGGCGCCCGACACCGCAATGGTCAGCGCCCTGATGTCCGGCCTTGGAGCCGTCGACCCGAAGGCAAAGCCGATTGATTACAAGCCGCGTGCACCGCTGGCCATGCCTGCCGAACCGACCGCACTTCCGAAGCCGGAGACCAAGGTCGCCGGCTCCCAGTCCGACAACTGGCCGGCGGCCCAGAAGAACGATGACTTCGATGCGGTCAAGGCGCTCTATGCAAAGAAGAGTGTCGGCGGACGCGACGGCAACGAGAATTCGCGCCTGACGCCGGAACAGGCACGCGGGATCAACATCTACAGCACGAAGTCGCGCGATCCTGTTGCCGAAAAACGCCAGGCTGAACTGGACGACGGCGACCGCATGACCCCGGAGGAAATGCGGCAGCAGAACACGACGGCCGGCGAGTTGAAGAAACAGGCGGCCGGAAGCACACAGGACACCCTGTCCCAGCGCCGTTACCTGATCGAGCCGCCGAGCGAATACAGCACGCCTGCGGCCGGTGCCCCGATGCCTGAAGTCACGGAAGTCGACAACACGACCGAACGTGTCAGCAGCGAAATCGCCTGCTCGGGCAGCAACCGAAGCCTGAAGTGCAAGGACTATCAGCGCTAGATTTCGCTATAATCAAGCCGCTGGATCAATATGACCAATAATTAACGGGACCGGCGCAGGCCACCACTCTATATGGGAAGGTGGAGCCTGTGCAGGTCCTCCAAAGCGAAGGGCCTGCGGAACCGATAAAAACCGGAGACGGATGTGCCCTGTTTCGAGACACAAGCAGTTCCCAAAAGACAAAACCGCCTGACATCACCGGCACTTGCGATGTGCCTGGCCGGCCTTTTGAGCCTTTCGCCCGGCGTTTCAGCCTACGCGGCAGAGCCGGCCGCATCGGCCCAGCCGGCGGAAACACTGAAAATCGCACCGAATCTCAGTCACTTCACGCTCGATAACGGCCTTGAAGTCGTGGTCATCCCCGACCACAGGGCACCGGTGGTCACACACATGATCTGGTACAAGGCCGGATCCGCAGACGAGCCGGAAGGCCAGTCCGGTGTCGCGCACTTCCTCGAACACCTCATGTTCAAGGGCACCGCCAAGCATCCTGACGGCGCCTTTTCCAAAATGGTCGCCGATATCGGCGGTCAGGAAAACGCCTTCACCACCACCGACTACACCGCCTATTTCCAGCGGGTCGCAAAGGAGCATCTGCCCCTGGTGATGGAAATGGAGGCGGACCGCATGGAAAACCTTCTGCTGACCGATGACATGATCGGCGCGGAACGGGATGTCGTACTGGAAGAGCGGCGGATGCGGGTCGACAGCGAACCCGCGTCGAAACTGCGCGAAACGCTGAACGCGACGACCTTCGTCAATCACCCCTACGGCTCGCCGGTGATCGGCTGGGAGCAGGAAATCCAGGCTCTCAACAGGAAGGCCGTCATCGCCTTCTATGACCGGTTCTATACGCCCAACAACGCGGTGCTGGTGGTCGCCGGAGACGTGACCGCCGATGAAGTCCGCACACTCGCGGAAAAGACCTACGGCAAGGTTCCGCGCCGGGCCGAACCGGGCGCCCGGATCCGTCCCGCCGAACCGCATCTCACGGGGGAACGGCGGGTTTCGGTTTCCGATCCGCGCGTCCGTCAGGAAAGCCTGTCCCAGAACTGGATCGTGCCGAGCCAGACGACCGGCGAAGGCCGCGTCCCCGTGTCCTTCGACGTTCTGTCCTACATTCTCGGCGGAGGGCCGACCAGCCGCCTCTACAAGTCCGCCGTTCTCGGCAGCAAGATCGCCATCAATGCGGGAAGCTACTACCAGGGCGACGCCCTGGACCAGGGCAAGTTCGGGATCTACGGCACGCCGGCCCCGGGGCACTCCCTGGGCGAGCTCGAGGCTCTTTTCAAGGAGGAACTGCACAAGCTCATCGAAAACGGCGTCACCGAAGACGAATTGAAGCGGGCCAAGCACAGCATGGTCGCCGATGCCATTTACGCCCAGGACAGCCAGATGAGCCTTGCCCGGATATTCGGCAGCGCGCTGACGACGGGGCAAACCCTGGAAAACGTGCAGACCTGGCCGCAGCAGGTTCAGGACGTCACCGCACAGGACGTGCAGGACGCAGCGCGCACCTATCTCTCGGACGCCCCGGTGACAGGACTGCTGAAGCACGCCAAACCGATCAAGGAAACGCGGACAGGGAATACCGGCTCTGCAGAAGCGAAAGGAAAGTCCTGAACCATGCGTGTTTTTCTTGAAAAGCGACTGCGTTTCCTGGCCGCCGGTTCCCTGGCCCTGTTTTCGGCATTGCTCATCGTTCTGCCGGCACAGGCCGTCGAAATTCAAAGGGTGGTCAGCCCTGGGGGCATCGAGGCATGGCTGGTCGAAGACCACACAATCCCGCTGATTGCCGTCAATTTCTCCTTCAAGGGCGGAGCGGCCCAGGACCCCGCAGGCCAGGAAGGCCTGACCCGGCTCCTGTCGGCAACACTCGATGAAGGCGCAGGAGATCTCCCGTCACAGGCCTTTCAGGCCCGCCTGGAAAACCTTGCCGTCAGTATCAGTTTCGACGCCGCAAAGGACCATCTCTACGGCAACCTGCGTACGCTGACGCCGACGCGGGACGAAGCTTTCGACCTGTTGCACATCGCCCTCACGAAGCCCCGCTTCGATGCGGAAGCGGTCGACCGGATGAAAGCGCAATTGATTTCAAGTGCGAAGCGGCAAGCGGAGGATCCCGATGCAATCGCTTCCCTCACCTATATCGAGACCGCGCTCGGCGACCACCCCTACGCCCGTCCGACCGGCGGCACCCCTGAAAGCCTTGAAAAACTGACACCGGCGGACCTGGTCCAGCAACACAAACGCCTTGTTGCCCGCTCCGGCCTGACAATCGGCGTGGTCGGGGCCATCGATGCGAAAACGCTCGCGCCGCTGCTCGACCGCGTGTTCGCCGACCTGCCGGAAAACGGCGACCTGTCGCCTATCCCGGAGGTGACGCCGAAGACCGGACTGCACGTTTCCAAGACCCTGCAGGTTCCGCAGACGACCCTGATGTTCGGGCTGCCGGGATTGAAGCGGGACGATCCGGACTACCAGGCGGCCTATGTGATGAACCACATTCTGGGCGGCGGCAGTTTCACGTCGTGGCTCTATCAGGAAGTCCGCGAAAAGCGCGGACTGGCCTATGGCGTCAACACCTCCCTTGCGCCTTACGATCACATGGGGCTGCTCCTCGGATCGACGGCGACCCGCGCCGACCGGGCGGATGAATCCCTGAAAATCGTTCTGCAGCAGGTCGACCGGATGGCCACCAAGGGACCGACGCAGGCGGAACTCGACAGCGCAAAACGCTATCTGACCGGCTCCTATGCGCTGCGCTTCGATTCCTCGGGCAAGATCGCCAGCCAGCTCGTCGCCCTGCAGAATGCCGGATTGGGGATCGACTACTTCGACCGCCGCAACAGCGAGATCGAAGCCGTCACCCTTGACGATGTGAACCGGGTGGCGCAACGCCTGCTGGCGGGCAAGGAACCCACCGTCGTGTCGGTCGGACCGGCGACCGACTAAAGCCTTTCACGGTCAGATTGAATATCCGGTTTCAGGAGGAAATGACGCTTCCGGCGTGTCCCCCTGGAACCGGATCAACCGGCCTCGTGGCTCCACTCCAATTGTCAGTTGAAGACCGAACCCGGGGCTCAGAGCATCGGGCGATAACCGCTCAACCGGCGGCCCGCTTGCGCGGTGCCGGAGCCGGGGTGCCCTGCAGGACTTCCGCCCGCACGGGACGCGGCGGCGAGAACAGGTTGCCCTGGGCCAGCTTGACCTCGTAGTCGAGGAGTTCGAGCACCTGGCTTTCGGTCTCCACGTGGTCCGTGATCAGCTCCATGCCGTAGCGATGCAGCAGATCGCCGAAATCGGACGGATGGATGTGTCCGTGGTCCGCGGACCGGCGACCGATCAGGTAATCGGCATGGAGCTTGGCAAACTTGAAGCCACGCTGTGCAAGCGACTTGAAGTCCATCTTCATGTCGGTGATGCGGTCGATGGAGAAGTGGAAGCCGATTTCGGCAAGCGCGCTCAGGCTCTCCATTTCCACCACGCCCATTCTGGCAACATCGTCCTGTGAAAATTCGAAAATAAGGACGTCGGCGATGTTCTTGTTGGCGCTCGCGAAATCCAGGAAGCCCGGAAAGAAGGTCTCATCCACCAGCGATGAGGACGAGATATTACAGAAGAGCGCGGCATTGCGGTTTCGGGACGTGAGGCGGCGGATCACCTGGATCGACCGGAACAGCAGCAGATTGTCGATACGCGCGATCAACCCGGCCCGGACGGCTTCGGGCAGGAAGGTGGCTGCGGCGATCAGGTCTCCCTGGGCGTCGCGCAGTCTGGTGAAAGCCTCGTAGTATTTCACCTGGCGCTGCGGCAGCGTCACGATCGGCTGCAAATGCAGTTCGACACGGTTTGCGTTCAGGGCCGCGGTAATCAGCTCACGCATTGCCGGATCGGGCCGCGGCTCCGCCCTTCCGGCGTCTGCCACGCCGAGCTCGGCCGCGCCGTTGAAAATTCCGGAAGGTTCAGGCGCTTCGTAGGAGTCCTGCTCGTGGGAAAGATACGCAGGGCGCGACGCCGGTTCCTCCCGGCTAAAACCCGAGGCTGTGTCAGGACCGGAAGTGCCGTAGGGCCGGCCGTATTCATCGCCCGTGCCGTAATCGGTAGCCCTCATCCCCAGTTCGCTGCGTGACATCGCAGACTGATAATGCTCGCCTGCCCCCGACGCCGGCCGGGACATGCCGGGCGAGCCATAAGATGGTGCAGACGTCTGGTAGTTGGGCAGCCCCGGCGCGGCAGGAGGTGGCGCCAGGCGCTGCTGGTCCTCGAACCGCGTTTCGAGGTCGGTCATGGCTTCGGCCATCTGCTTGACCAGGGAGCCCAGAACCTCCACTTCGGCAAACAGCGGATCGATTTCCTCACGCGTCCGCCGGGGGATGTTGCGCTCGACACCGGTCAGGCGCCCTTCCAGATTGCCGACGTCCTCGTCGAGTTCCACCATCCGGTCTTCCAGACGGTCTACCGTGTCGCTGACCGCGCTTCGGTCCGTCGCCCGGGCAACGAGCAGATGGAACATGATCATCGTGCACATCAAGGCGAGCGAAAGCGACACCGCTTCTCCGAACGGCCTGCCGAACTGGAACACCAGAACGGCTGCCGCCGAAAGCGCAATCACGCTCATGCATATCGCTATGAATATGGTCGCCGTGCGGCCCATGTTCGCAAAACGCTCTCAACTCGAATCACAAATTCAGCGTTAATCATGCCTTAAGAATTGGCCGCTTCCGAATCTCTTCCAGAGCCCGCCGGGCGGATTTTCGCGGTTGTCCCCGGTTATGCGATGCCGTTTCCCTCACATTCTGCAAATTTATCCGCCATCCGGCAGAGGGAGCGGAACGGAGGGACTCATTAGCGGTCTTGTTTTTTTGCTTCCCAATCTTCAATGTCTTGGCTAACCTTCCGTTACGACATCTTCGACCCTGATTTAGTAAGTCATCAATAGAATGCACGACTGGTCAGAGAATGCAGGGGGAGGCCATGATGACAGCCGGGCGACATTCCCGGCTTCCGCGGGAGAGCGAAAGCGAAACCGGCGGGCGTCTGCCAGGCGGGGAACAATCCGGTCTTGCCGGTCCGGTCCAGGTCTCCCGTGATGACGTCCGGCTGGCCTTGCACAAAGTGCTCAACAGCCCCGAATTCAGCTCCGTCGTCCAGCTCCGCTCATTCCTGAATTACGTGGTGTCCAAGGCGATTGAGGATCGGCTTGACGAAATCAAGGGCTACACGATTGCTGTCGAAGCCCTCGGGCGGGACGTTTCCTTCAATCCGGTAACCGATCCGATCGTCAGGGTGGAAGCCGCCCGGCTGAGGCGCCGGCTCACCAAATATTATACGGGCAGCGGGAAAAAAGACCCGATCGTGATTGAAATCCCCAAGGGAAGCTACGTGCCGGTCTTCGAGGTGAGGCGGAACGGCATCGGATCAACAAGCCCCTCTCCCGACACGCTCCCGGAACAAACAGGGCGCCCATGCGAAGATGCAAACCCGGCGCGGCTTTCCCGGATCGCAGGGCAGATCCATTCCGACACGGACAGCGCGATTGCCAAGGTTCCGTCCGAAACACCGGCCTCCGAAACCGCAGCTCTTGCCGAGTGTGCCGAAAATCGGCCGGCAACGGCGGCGAACGTCACCATAGCTGCGGGAACCGATCTGCATAAAATCCGGCTTCCCGTTGCAATCGGCATCATGGTTCTGGCGTTTGTTGCCGGCTATGCGTTCGGAGCGTTTCTCTAGGGTCAGGACCGGATAACCTTACCTTTTCTGCCTGCATTGACTGCGCCGATCCGTACCGGCCGGGCAATATCCGGCATCGTTCTCCATCCATGACAACGCTTTGTTTACCCTGTTCGTAGAAACATCATTCAGGTGATCAGTTCGATCCATGTCGAACCCTGCTTGAAATGATGGGGGATGCCCAGCGATGGGGAGTAATGAGGGTCTCACCGGACCCGTTATGGTACGCGTTCTTGATGCTTCGACATCTGAAGCCACTCGCACTGCGGCCGTTTGCGCGAAATTGGCCGCGTCCTGCGCGCAACCAGCGCTTTATACCGATCCGGGCTCCTGTCTCGGAGACCTTGCCGACAAGACGACCGACATCCTGATCCTGGACCTGGAGACGATCGGCGGCGAAGAGGTTCTGGAATCCTTTGCGGTGCGGTGCCCGAGAACCGTCCTGATCGCCGTCTCCGCCAAGGGCTCCGTGTCCCGTGCCGTCAATGCCATGCGTGCCGGCGCCCACGACTTCCTGACCAAACCGTTCTCGCTGGACGCCCTGGCTTCAAAAATCAATTTCCAGCTGGATCAGCGGGATCCGCGCCCCGTGGGCGAGACCGCCACATCCGATGACGACCACACCGCCGCAACGCAGTCGGACATGAACACGCCGATTATTGCCCCTGCCGCACGCCCGCGCGGCCTTGAAAAGCTGATCGGCAATTCGGCGCCGATGCTTGTCGTCTTCGATCAGGTGAAACGCATGGCGCCTTCCCAGGCCCCTGTGTTCATTACCGGAGAGTCGGGAACCGGCAAGGAGCTGTGCGCCAGCGCGATCCACACCCTTTCGGAGCGAAACAACAAGCCGTTTGTCACCATCAATTGCGCAGCCATTCCGCGGGACCTGATCGAAAGCGAAATTTTCGGCTATATGCGCGGTGCCTTTACCGGTGCGACCGAAAGCCGCCCCGGCGCGGCCGAACAGGCGGACGGCGGCACCCTGTTTCTGGACGAGATCGGCGAGATGGACCTGCTGCTGCAGAGCAAGCTGCTCCGCTTCCTGCAGACCGGTACGTTCCAGCGCCTCGGCGACACGGCAACCCGGCAGGTTGATGCGCGCATCATCTGCGCGACCAACCGCGATCCCCTGAGCGAGATTGCCGCCGGCCGGTTCCGTGAGGATCTCTATTACAGGCTTCATGTCCTGCCGATCCAGCTGCCGCCCCTGCGCGACCGCCGCGACGACATCCTGCCGCTTGCGGGAACCTTCCTGGAGCGGTTCGCCAATGAAGAACGGCGCGGATTCATGGGCTTCGACGCGGATGCAGAGGCAAAGCTGCTCACCTATCCGTGGCCGGGCAACGTCCGCCAGCTTGAGAACACGATCCGCCAGATCGTCGTCATGAACGATGGAGCGGCGGTTACCCTGGACATGCTTCCCATGCTGATCCGCGATCCGTCCGGACGGGGGCATTCGATCGTCGACCTGTCACGGGAACGGGCGCGCGCCGCCGCCCCAAGCCGGGCTTTCGGCGCCATCGAGCCGCTTTGGGCGCAGGAACGGCGGATCATCGAGGATGCGCTGGACGCCTTCGACGGCAATATCGCGATGGCGGCGGCGGCTCTGGAAATCAGCCCGTCGACAATCTACCGCAAGCGTCAATCCTGGTCCGGACGAAGCCTTTAGCCGGTTTCGCGTTTACCGCAGTGCACGCAATTCCTTGTGTCTTGACCAAAGGCAGTCTATATCGGCTGAAAAGAAGTTGAAAAAACAATGCTGTTGGGCTGGCTCAGGGGTAAGTAAATGCAAAAAGGTTTCTTTGCACGGCAAGCGGTAAGGGGCGCGCTTTTCCTGGCCGCGACGACGCTTTCCTGTGCATCCTTCGCTCAAACGGGTTCACCGGACTTTCCGAAGCCGGAAGGCGCGCTTGCCGATAGTCTGGCAGCGCTCTCCAGCGCCTGGAATACTTCCGGCCTTGCCTTTACGGCGGCGACTTTCGCCAAGGCGCCCGCGAGCGGATACGGACAGTATACGCCGCGCGGCACGTCGGCCTTTGCGGCCGATGAGCCGCTTACGGTTTATGCGGAGCCGGTCGGCTACGGTTTTTCCTCGTTGGATGCCGGTTACAGCTATTCGCTGCAGGCAAGTTTCCGCCTTTTGAACACGACAGGACAGGTGCTTGCCGCGCAGGACGGGTTTGCCGACTTCTCGGGAACGACCCGGTCCGCCAAAAGAGAACTGCCGGCGTCCCTGTCGTTCCAGTTCAGCGGCCTGCCGGCCGGCGATTACATGCTGGAAACGACATTCACCGACAAGATCGGCGAAAAATCTGGAACGATCACCCTTCCCTTCTCCATTACCGCCAGCCAGTAAGCCGTGACGGGAAACGAATGGGATGGTTCATGGCCGCGCGGGTGTCGGCCGTGGGCCGGTTGATACCGGTTAACCCGTCGTTTTCATCGATTTCGCAGGCGAAATTTCTCCCGGCCTCCCATTGACAAGCCCCGGCGGCGGACCTAAATCGTCGGCTGTTAGCACTCGCCTGTCGGGAGTGCTAACAGGCGTCCTGCCTCCGGGCCGGCGTCTCAATAAGACCCTTAAGTTCATGCCAGCACGCTGCCTTTTAGTGTGGGGGCGTGCCCCATGAGAGGAAAAAGCCAAATGACATTTCGTCCGCTGCACGACCGTGTCGTTGTCCGCCGCGTCGATTCCGAAGAAAAGACCGCCGGCGGCATCATCATTCCGGATACCGCCAAGGAAAAGCCGCAGGAAGGCGAAGTCGTTGCCGTTGGCAATGGCGCACGCGACGATTCCGGCAAGGTGGTCGCACTCGATGTGAAGGCCGGCGACCGTGTTCTGTTCGGCAAGTGGTCCGGCACCGAAGTCAAGATCGACGGTGAAGACCTCTTGATCATGAAGGAATCCGACATCATGGGCGTGATCTCCTAACCGGAGCCCCCTGATTTCATCCGTTATTCCAAGTAAAAAGTGAGACGTAAAAATGGCTGCAAAGGACGTAAAGTTCTCCTCTGACGCCCGCGAGAAGATGCTCCGCGGCGTCGACACCCTCGCCAACGCTGTCAAAGTGACCCTCGGCCCGAAAGGCCGCAACGTGGTCCTCGACAAGGCCTTCGGCGCTCCGCGCATCACCAAGGACGGTGTTTCGGTTGCCAAGGAAATCGAACTGGAAGACAAGTTCGAAAACATGGGCGCCCAGATGGTGCGCGAAGTGGCTTCCAAGACCAACGACATCGCTGGCGACGGCACCACGACCGCAACCGTTCTGGCCCAGTCCATCGTCAAGGAAGGTGCCAAGGCCGTTGCCGCCGGCATGAACCCGATGGACCTGAAGCGCGGCGTTGACCTCGCTGCCCACGAAGCCGTCAAGTACCTGGAAAGCGCTTCCAAGACCATCACCACCTCTGAAGAAGTGGCTCAGGTCGGCACCATTTCCGCAAACGGCGACACGCAGGTCGGCAAGGACATTGCCGAAGCCATGCAGAAGGTCGGCAACGAAGGTGTCATCACCGTCGAAGAAGCCAAGTCGCTGGAAACCGAGCTGGAAGTCGTCGAAGGCATGCAGTTCGACCGCGGCTACCTGTCGCCGTACTTCGTCACCAACGCCGACAAGATGCTGGCCGACCTGGAAAAGCCGTACATCCTTCTCCACGAGAAGAAGCTTTCCAACCTGCAGGCCATGCTGCCGATCCTGGAAGCTGTGGTCCAGTCTTCCCGCCCGCTGCTGATCATCGCTGAAGACGTTGAAGGCGAAGCTCTTGCGACCCTCGTCGTCAACAAGCTGCGCGGCGGTCTGAAGATTGCCGCCGTCAAGGCACCGGGCTTCGGCGACCGCCGCAAGGCCATGCTGGAAGACATCGCCATCCTGACCGGCGGCACCGTGATCTCCGAAGATCTCGGCATCAAGCTGGAAAACGTCACCCTCGACATGCTCGGCACCGCCGAGAAGGTGTCGATCACCAAGGAAAACACCACCATCGTCGATGGTGCGGGTTCCAAGGACGACATCCAGGGCCGCGTCAGCCAGATCAAGGCCCAGATCGAGGAAACCACCTCCGATTACGACCGTGAAAAGCTGCAGGAACGTCTTGCCAAGCTGGCAGGCGGCGTCGCAGTCATCCGCGTCGGCGGTGCGACCGAAATCGAAGTGAAGGAAAAGAAGGACCGCGTCGACGACGCCCTGAACGCAACCCGCGCCGCGGTTGAAGAAGGCATCGTTCCGGGCGGCGGCACCGCTCTGCTGCGCGCCAAGGCCGCTGTCGAGAAGCTGTCCTCCGACAACCCGGACATCCAGGCCGGTATCAAGATCGTGCTCCGCGCTCTGGAAGCTCCGATCCGTCAGATCGCTGAAAACGCTGGTGTCGAAGGCTCCATCGTTGTCGGCAAGATCCTGGAAAACAACGACATTTCCTTCGGCTTCAATGCGCAGTCGGAAGAATTCGTCAACATGATCGAAGCCGGCATCATCGACCCGACCAAGGTCGTGCGCACCGCGCTTCAGGATGCGGCTTCCGTCGCAGGCCTGCTGATCACCACCGAAGCCATGGTTGCCGAGCTTCCGAAGAAGGAAGCACCGGCTATGCCGGGTGGCGACATGGGCGGTATGGGCGGTATGGGCTTCTAAGAAGCCTCGCTCAAAAGCTTGCGGAAAGGGCGGTCCTCGGGCCGCCCTTTTTGCATTCGGGCCCCTCCGCCCATCATGCTGCCTTGCGCAGCTGTGCTGCGCGGGGTGCTTCCAAGAAGCCTCGCTCAAAAGCTTACGGAAAGGGCGGTCCTCGGGCCGCCCTTTTTGCGTCTGCACGTCTCTGTCGGAGGGAAGGTATTGTTAACCATCAGCCCTCAAGCTCAAGTCAGGCCCTGCGCCGCAACGACAGACAACAAGGCCCGCCGGCATTTTGACCATGCAAAGACGTTGGACCGGGTGGACACCGGTGCGGACACTCTTCGGAATCGATCTGCGAACCCTGGCCCTGTTCCGGGTGTTGCTGGGCCTTTATGTGCTGATGGATCTCGTTCTGCGCGCCCGCGACCTGACGGACCATTACACCGATACCGGCATCATGCCGCGCGCGGTTCAGATTTCCCAGCTGAGAGCCAGTTCCTGGTCGCTGCATCTTGGCAACGGCTCCGCCTTCTTCGAGGGCTTGCTTTTCGCAGTCGCCGCGCTTGCGGCGATCGGACTCATCCTCGGCTGGCGCACACGGCTGATGACCGCGGTTTCCTGGGCCTTGCTTCTGTCGGTTCAAAACAGAAACACCTTCATCCTGTCGGGCGAAGACAATCTTGCGCTTCTCCTGATGTTCTGGGGCATGTTCCTGCCGCTCGGCGCCCGCTACTCGCTGGACCGCGCCTTAAGCCGGACACGGGACTATCCCGACAACGCCTATTTTTCCATGGCGACGGCCGCCCTGCTCATCCAGGGCATGTCGATGTATTTCTTCAGCGCCCTCCTGAAGACCCATCCGGTCTGGGTGCCCGACGGCAACGCGGTCTATTACGCCCTTCAGCTCGACTACCTGGTGACGCCCTTTTCGCTGTGGTTCCGCCAGTTCCAGGACGCAATGACCGGCCTGACCTACTACGTGTACACCCTGGAGCTGATCGGGCCGTTCCTGATCTTCTCGCCGATCTTCCACCGCACATTCCGCACCCTGATCATGGTCGCCTTCATGACCATGCATTTCGCCTTCTTCTTCTTCCTGGAGATCGGGCTCTTCCCTTACATCTCCATCGTCATGAATCTCACGTTCATGCCGTCCTGGATGTGGGACGCGATCGCCGGGCGGCTCATCGCCAAGCCCCCGGCGCGGATCACCCTGTGGTACGATCAGGGCTGCACTTTCTGCGAAAAGACCTGTCACATATTGCGGGTATTTCTGTTTCTGCCCAAGGCCGCCATACGGCCGGCGCAGGAGGATCCGGAGATCGGCGCCGAACTCGCAGCGCGCAATTCGTGGGTCGTGACCATCGGCGACGACCGGTTCTTCAAGGCAGGCGGGCTGATCGCGCTCCTGTCCGCATCCCGTGTGTTCCGGCCCCTGGCTGCGGTCCTGAACCTCTATCCATTCAGGAGGTCCGGCGACTGGTGCTACGACCTCGTCGGCCGACACCGGGGCGGATTGTCCCGGATCACCGCGCAGCTTCTGCCCTGGCGGGAGAGAACCGTGCGGATCGGACTGCCCACACAAGTCCTGGCAGCGTTTTTCCTCGGCTTCATCACCGTCCAGAACATCTCGACGCTTCCGGCCAGTCCCTATTCCCTGCCCGATGCCTTCATCAGCCTGCGCCAGGCCCTCGGCCTCTATCAGAACTGGACCATGTTCGCGCCCTATCCGGAGATGAACAGCCCTTGGCCGGTCATTCCGGGCAAGCTGACCGACGGCACGCAGGTGGACGTCTATAACAGCAGGCTCGGCCCCGCGGTCTTCCGGAAGCCCGCCGTCGTCTCGAGGGTCTATGCCAACTATCGATGGCGGAAATTCCTGTCCAATCTGGAGGACCGCTCCTATGAAACCGGTCCGCAGATCCTCGCGCTGAACTACGCACGGTTCCTGTGCCGGGACTGGTCCAGACACCATCCGGACCTGCCCGCGCTGTCCACCTTCAAGATCTATTTTCAGGTCGAGGACACTCCGCCTCCGGGAGGGAGCAAGGTTCCGAAACCGAGGCTCGTGTGGAGCCACGACTGTTTCGGCTAGACTTTTCACCGCGGTCGTCTAGGACTGCATCACGTTCCTGAACAGACACTCGATCGAATCGACCGCCATGGATACCGAAGCCCGACTGGAAAAACTCGAAATCGACCTGGCTCACGCCACTCAAACGATCGACGAATTGAACACGGTCGTCTTCGAACAGGGCCGGCAGATCGACCGCCTGACCCGCAAGCTCAACGACATGACCGATCAGATGGAAGAACTGATCGAGAATGCCCTGCCCGGGCATCAGGTCGAGAAACCGCCGCATTATTAAGGCGGCGGCGCTCCGTTTCCATACGCCCGACACTGGGGGCCGGAATTGGAGTCTCCCCTCAGGCCTTTTCCGCTTTCAGGGGTTCCTGCGGCTGTGCCAGCCCGACCAGGGTAATCAGGCCCACGGGGACGCCCAAGCTCCAGAAGCCGATCTGCGACATGCAGTAGCCGCCGATCAGACCGCCCGCCGTGAAGGCGATGATCACACGGCCATGCCGCCTGACCCGATGGCGCGCATTGTCCGCCACCTCTTCCGATGCCCTCCAGCCATCCACCAGCCCGGAGACGAGCCGGATCGTATTCCCGGTCATGATGGTGGTGGGGGCATGAAAGTTCAAAATCTCGCTCATGACGACGTTCTGCAGCGACATGGCGAAGGTGGACAGGGTCACGGCTGCAACCGTCGCGATTGCCAGAGGACCGGCAAGCGGGGCGGACAAGGCCGCAATCAGCATGAACGATGTGAGCAGTCCTGCCTCCAGCAACAGCAGCATGCGCAGGGACCCGCGCCCCGACCGGCGCATCCGGATAACAAGCGCATACCAGCCCAGTGTCGAGAGGAAGAAGTCACCAAGCACGATGAGCTTGAGCGGAGCGGATTCGGGGGTCTGAAACAGGTCGGTCGACAAAACGACGAGCGTTCCCGTGATGAACGCCGTGAAGGTATGAAACAGGCCCACGATGCACACCACGTCGATGAAACAGGCGCAGAACGCCAGGATGGCTGCCGTCGAAGGCTGTGAATGATGAAAGAAACCCCTCGGATCCAGCCGCATAGTTGCCACGATCCTTCCCTTTAATCGAATGCACTTCGCTTTATAGCCCGATCGCGTTTCGCGCAAAATGCAAGCAGAATTGACGGGCAGGGACGGGCATGCCATAAGGCCGCCATCATCAAGAGAAGGGCTGGCGCCCTCACCAACCTGCCTGACCGGGCAAGGTGGTTCCCGCCGGGGATGTGGCCGAAGAAGACGTCTTGCAGTACGTTCGGCAACCAAGCGGTTCGACCAGGAATTTTCGCGCCAGTCCTCCTCGGGAAACCGATGGAGGATTTTTTGTCTCAAGACGCTTTTGCCGGACGGGCCGCCAGCCTGATCGCCGGCTTCAATGACCCGGCTTCGTGTAAATGCCCGGCCGCCGAAACGCTGCGATGGATCGAGGCGGCAGAAGCCTGCGTTCTGATGCGGATCGATCAGCTCCGCCTCATCGGCGGACTGCCGCGCCATGAACCGCCGTTGACCGTTGAAGAACGGCTTTCCCGCCTTCAGCGTCTCCTGCGCCTCTGGGCGGAGGGCTGCCTGTTTGTCATCGATGAAAGCCTGTTTGCCGATATCCTGAAAAGGCGCCCCAAAAAGGCTTAGGGTCAGGACCGATTAATTTTACACATTCTGCGGGAGTGGCTTTGTCTGCTGACAAGGCAGAGAGCCGCAGGAAGAGATCCGGTTTTCAAGGGTCTCTGACGCTGTCAGGAGGCAAAGACGCCCCGCCCTTCGGGTTTGCCAGGGAGGGCCGGCCTGACCGCAACATCGAGCTTGGATAGGAACAACCTGTCCTGCGCTCGCTCTTACGTTCATTCCAACCTTCCCTGGCAAACAGAATGAGCAAAATTAATGGGTCCTGACCCTAGGAACAGTCCTTCGGCACGGGCCGCGGGCGTCCGTCCTCGTCGACGGCGACCATGGTGAAGGTGGCCTGGGTGACCTTTTCCCGGTTGCCGAAACGGTGGCGCAGGGCCCAGGCTTCCAGTTGCACCTCCATGGACGACGTGCCGACACGGCCGATGCGGCTGTAGACGCACAGGACGTCACCGACGTGAACCGGGCGGATGAACTTCATCTGGTCGACCGCGATCGTCACGACACGTCCGGACGCCCGCTGGCCTGCCGCAATGCCGCCGGCCAGGTCCATCTGGGACAACACCCAGCCGCCGAAGATATCGCCGGCCGCATTGGTGTCTGCCGGCATGGCCATGGTGCGCAGGGTGAGCTCGCCAAGAGGTGTTTCTTCGGTCTGTGCCAACTTCAACTTACCTTCGTTTTCAAAAATTACAGTGTGGCCGCCTGCTGCAGCAGTTCCGGCTGTTCCAGGCAATAATAGCCGGAGATCCGGCTGATCGTGCCGGCGCGCTTCCAGTCGTTCAGCACCCGGCTGACGTTTTCGCGCGCCGCGCCCGCCATGTTGGCGATGTCGGCCTGGCTCAGCTTGTAGTGGATCAGGATACGGCCGCCGTCGATCGGCTTGCCGAAGGTCTCCGAAAGCTGCAGCAGCGCCTGGGCCACGCGTCCCGGCAACGGCAGGAAAGACCGGGCCGCCAGAACGTCGTTCGCCTGGCGCAGACGCCCGCCGACAATCGACAGCATGTGCCGGTAGACCGCCGGATTGGCGTCCGCGAAGCGCTCGAAAGCACCTTTTTCGATGAAGGCGAGATTGGCGGCCTTCAGGGCGCTGACCGTTGCGGATCTGGGCCTGCCGTCCAGAAGCGCCAGTTCGCCGACAAGATCGCCCGGGCCGAGAACGGCCAGCAGTTGCTCGTCTCCGTCGATCGAGAGAATGGAAACCTTCAGCGAACCTTCCAGCACGGCATAACAGCCATTGCCCGGATCGCCGTTTTCAAAAAGGATCGTGCCGGCGCCGATCTTCATCGGCCGGGCGAGCGCCGAGAGACCTTCCGCCAGATCAGGCGACAAGCCTTCCAGCGAAAAGCTGTTTTGCAGAAATTCCTGTATTTCAGCCACTGCCCCGCCTCCTGCCCCGACACCAAGGGCACATCATATTCCGCCAAACGCACTTTTGTGACCCACATCACGTGCGTCCAGCCAAATTAGCCCTATATACAAAGACATGGAAGCGGGTTCCCCCCTCCCCCTTCCTGACCTCCCCGAAAAACGGTTCCGTCTCCCCGCCGGAACCGTTTTTTCGTTGCAGGAACCTGAATAGGAAATGACCTAACCGGCTTGTCGGCCGAAGCCCGTCATCAGACGGTTCCAGCCCTCCGAAGCAAGCCCGCCGATATAGATATCGTTGCGCCTGACCGCATCGACGATGTCCTGGTGACGCGTGATGATCCAGAAATGGCCGCGATGGCGGAAGGAAACGTATTTCTGTTCCGACAGGGGCGGCATCAGGAACGGTTGGTTCATGCCGCCGGCCGCGACATATCCTTCCCGATCGCAGTGATGCAGCAATTCGCCGATGACATTGCTTTCCTGTCCGCAGGCGCTCAGGATGTTGAAGACTTCCGCGTATCCTTCCCGGGTCACGAAATAGAGATAGGCCCCGATACCGTTGCCTTTCTTGCCCGTCACCTCCCGGATCACGCAGCTTCCCAGGGCCTTGTTCTTCCGCGCCTGCTGCAGGACCCATTCAAATTCCGCAAGGCTCCAGGTCGGGTGAACGGAAAACCGGGCAAGATGCTCTTGGGCGAGCCGATGGAAGCGGGAGGGGTCGATCGCGTGACTCGTGGCTTTACAGTCTTTATCCGGCACCAGAGCGCGATCGGCTTTGCGCAGGAGCGGGTCGCAAAGCCTTCCGACCGCGCCGGCCAGCCACGACGGCCGCCCCGGCAGGCTGCGGGCAGCCTTCTGGCCCAGATGGGCGGCCGGGCGAAACACACGCCGCCATTTCAGCGACTGTACGGGAAGTTCCTCGCCGCCGCCAGCCAGAACGATCTTCCGGGTGACGACGTTTGCCGTGTCGGAAAAACAGAAGTCATGCCGGTTCGGACGCAGCTGCATGCACATGGACCAGACGGCCTTGCTGCTGACCTCTACGTCTTTCATGAAAAAGCTCATGAGCCGGCCGTCATGGATCCGGCCATTGGCGGTAATCTGCAGCGGCATGCCGAAAATCGAGGCGAGGATCCTGCCCTCGGCATTTTCATAGACGATGCTGCCGCTTTCTTCCTCGTAGCGGGACGGATCGAAAAACACATCGCGGACGTAAGCCTTGAAATCCGTTACGTCGAAACAGCTTCCCGCCCTGAAATTGCGCAAAAAGAGGCCGGCGACCTGATCAAGGTCACTTTCCTCCATCGGGCGCACGCGCCCCTGTGTTTCAATTCGTCCCATTCCGCCCACTGAAATCCGGAAAAAAATCCAACTAAACAAACAGCAGGCAAAATGTACCGGATAATCGTTAAACGAGAATGTTGAAGCGGGAGCCGGCTTATCTGCCCCGGTCGCGACCCATCCCGGCGCGACAAAGAATGCGGGCTAGTTCAAAAAAACGTCGGCTTCTTCCAGGGTATGGAAAAAGCGGTCGCTGCCGAGCACCTCGCGCTGACATTCCCTGATGGCGACCTTTTCGCGCGGTTCGTCACGGCGCAGCCGGTCATCCGCCTGTCCGGGAATGCAGTGGACAAAGGTCATGTCCGGCAAACCGTCGAAGTGGTGGCGAAGCTTGCGGTGCAGGTCTTCGGGGTCCGATGTTTCGGGAAGAGACGGCCCTTTCGGCAACACCTCCATTCCCTTTTTCGCGCCAATCCGGGCAAGGCGCCTGCCATGCAGCCCCGGCTCGAAAGGCGAGACGATCTTGGGCGCGCGTTCAAATCCGGCCCGTTCGATGGCCTGAAACACATGCCTTGCAATCACCGAACGTTCCAGAAGCCCCTCCCTGACAGCGATGAAATCCGGCTCCCGGTTCATGAAAAAAGTAAACCGCGTCAGCTGGGCGTCGGCCTCGGCGGCAAATGCCTCGTCCGGCAGCAGCCTCAGCATGGCGCGGCGCTCGACGGCGCCCCGGCTCGGCATTTTTTCGCGGTAGAGTTCGCGCATGCGCTCGCTGACCGGCTGGACCCGGTCGCCGCTGAAGGCCAGCGTGACCCCGATCAGCGCCCTGTTGCCCACCTTCTGAGCGACTTCCTGCATGGGCTTGAACTCGCGCGCCCAGAGTTCGCTGGCGACCAGACATCCGACCGCGCTCAGGCGGCCCTCAAGAAGCAGAGAGCGCAAGGTTCTGTCGACGCCGAAGGCCACCGCGTAGTCGAGGGCGCCCAAAGTTATTCTTTTCATTTTCCAAAATGCCCAGGATTGGCGGTCACCGTGATCGGTATCTATCCCTGCGGCAATATTATTCAGATTTCAACCGTGGAAAGACTATTCTTTTCAAAGATCAATCGTCTTCGTCTGGAAGAAGCGGCAAGACGGGAAGCCCCGGGAGCTCATAAACGATAATGTGCTCCAGGAAGGTCCCGTCCACGCTCCGCGTCAGGGACGCGATCTTCTTCACATCGCCATAGATTTCCTTGAGCCGCTCGATGCGGTCGCGTCGCTCCACCGTCACATAAAGCCCCCTTTTGCCGAACAGGGCCGGATCGGGGGGCGGCAGCATGACATAGCGGATCCGCTCGTTGAGCTGGATGACCGGAAGCTTGTCCTTGAACAGATAGGCAAGCTGGGCATTGAGGCCGTAGCCGGTGGTCGCGATAAAGGCCGCCCCGGTCCGGTCCGCGATGCTCCGGATCTCGTTGCCGATCTCCGGCCAGCCGCGCAACTGGAACGTCGGATCCTTGCGGGCCAGCGTGCCGGTGAGCGGCGTGACTGCATGGATCTGGATGACGACGGCAACGGCAACGCCCAGCGCGATGCCGGCCATCGACAGGCGACGCCACCAGGCGTCCCAGCCATTCGGATAGGCAACGAAGACCGCCGCCATGATGGCAAAGGCAGGAAACAGCGGCGCCGGCCAGTTGGCCTGAACCCGGGCATGCAGCGAATGGAAAACGAGATAGGCGAGGAACGGCAGAACGGTCAGGATGATGAGGGCAGCCCCGCCGTCCCGGCCAAGAGCTCTCCTGCCGAGGCGGCCGGACCCTAAGATCGCCGGGACGGCAAGCAGAGTATTGATCAGACCCAGGAGGGCACCGAGGAATTCGAAGATGAATTTCGATGTCCAGTCGCCGCGTCCCGCCCGGCCGAACTGCTTGTAGAAGCTGACCCAGTCATGGAGATGGTTCCAGTAGAGAACCGGCAGGAAGAGAGCAAGGGCAAGGGCTCCGCCTGCCCAAAGCTGCCAGGCGAAAAACCAGCGCCTGGCGCCCCTTGCCCACAACAGCCATAAAATGATGCCGACGCCGAGGAACAGGACCGAATATTTGGACAGAAGGCCGAGACCGGCGAAAAGACCCACGGCCAGCCACCAGTTGGCGTTTTGCGACCGGTAAAGTTCCGCCATGGCCCACAGCGTCAGCCCCCAGAAGAGGACCGACGGGGCGTCGGGCGTCGCCAGGATGCTGCCGACGCCGACCAGGATACTGGCATTGATAAACAGAACCGCCCAGCCTGCGACGCGTCTGTCGAACAGCAGCAACGCGGTTCGCCAGAGGGCAAGCGACCCCAGAACCGATGTCAGAACGACCGCAAGCCGCGTTCCCAAGAAGGTATCGCCGACAAGCTGCTGGCCCGCCCAGGCCCACCATCCGATCATCGGCGGATGGTCGTAGTAGCTGAGGGCCGGCGCCTGTCCCCAGAGGCGGTAGTAGGCTTCGTCCTCGACGAACCAGGCGTTGGCCGCGGACCAGAGTTTCAATGCGGTCAGGGCCAGCATGAACAGGCACAGAAAGGCCGGCCGCAGATAAACCGGCAAGTCCTGCCTGTCAGACATGGTATTCATCGCTGGATCGTCAGCCCTTGCGCCAGGTGAGGGCCGAACTTGCCGCGTAGTTCCAGACCGCGCCCATGATCGCACCGGACGCGCCGGCAAACCACCAGTAGGACGGTTCGGTATAGATCAGGCTGGCGACGCCCACATTGGCCAGCACCCCGACGCTGCAGACCGCGTAGAAGGTCAGCAGCCCCTGAATGGCCTTGAAGCCGCGCAAACGCCGGTCGCGATAGGTGAGCTGGTTGTTGAGGAAGAAATTCGAGGTCATGGCGACGAAAGAGGCCGCCGTCTGCGCCAGATTGAACTCGAAGGACCCGACCACCAGGAAGAGCCGGAGCGCGATCAGATGCACGAACAGGCCGCTTGCGCCGACAAGGCCGAACATCAGAAAGCGCACGGAAATGACGTCGCCGGCGTATTTTGCAAGCAGCAGGCCGAAATAGTCGAGGGTGACCAGCGTATCGAGCTTGCTCTCGCCGTGCTGGCGCTCCCGGAAGGTGAAGGGCAGTTCCCGGATCTTCAGGCGACCCTTCGCGCTGGAGACCATGTCGAGCAGGATCTTGAACCCCTGGGCCGACAGCTTGGGTGCGAGCGCTTCGGCCTTTTCACGGCGGATCATGAAGAAGCCGCTCATGGGGTCCGACAGGGACACGTTCAGGAGTTTCTGGGCCAGCCGGTTGGCGACATTCGAGCCCCAGGCGCGAAAGGAAGACAGGCCGGAGCCGATGTCGCCGCCCTCCACCTTGCGGCTGGCAACCACCAGATCGGTGTCGGTGTGACGCAGTTCCTGCAGCATGCGCGGCAGCAGCGTCTCGTCATGCTGCAGATCGGCATCCATCACCGCGACGTAAGGCGCGGAACTTGCCAGCATGCCCTCAATACAGGCCCCGGAAAGCCCGCGGCGGCCAAACCGCCGGATCACCCGGACGCGCGGATCGCGGCTTGCGATGTCGCGCGCCACATCCGCCGTCCCGTCGGGCGAATTGTCATCAACGACGATGGCCTCCCAGGCGATGCCGTGCAGCGCCTCGTCGAGCAGTCCGATCACGATCGGAATATTCTCCGCCTCGTTGAACGTCGGCAGGATGACACTCAGTTCCGCCGAAGGCCAAACAGCCTCCTCCGCTTCCACTGAGACTTTATCGATCATTAGCATGAAACTTCCGTCCATGGCCGCCGTTGCGGGTGGCCGTCCTATCCCGGAGGGATAAAGTGGCCGGGACCATATCCCAAACACTATTTGTTGCAAACCGAGCGCGATGAAGCATTTTCATGGGACCCTTTGCCACACAGACCCTAAAACCGGCTTAATTTTACTGGCTGGAGAGGGTTTAAGTGCCTACATCAGGACGAACCAACGAGCATACCTGACCGGAAGCGACATGGAACAGAGCATCGATATTCGCCCCGCGGTCCGCAGGCAGCCGGCGCATCCTTCCATCGACAGCAAGCAGATTTCCGCGCTGGTCGACACGTTCTACGGACGGATCCAGGAAGACGACCGGCTCGGCCCCGTCTTCGACGGCAGGCTCAACGGCCGCTGGGAACCGCATCTTGAGAAGATGAAAGCCTTCTGGCGGTCGGTCCTGCTCAAGACCGGAGAATACAAGGGACAGCCCGTTCCAACCCACACCAAGCTGAAGGAAGTCGTCTCCGACGACTACCGGATCTGGCTGGAGCTTTTCCGGGAAACCGCCTTCGACGTCTTTAAAGACGAGGCCGCTGCCCGCATCGTGATCCGTCAGGCGGAGAAGATCGCCGAAAGCCTGTGGATGGCGACGATCGCCTCTCCGTTCGACAGGGTTCCGGACTTTTTGTCCACGGCCGATGGCTGGAATTAACGCGCAGTCGGAGTTAAGACTGACCTGCCTCACTCCTTGCCCTTGCTCTGCGTTTCGTCTAGGACAGCGCGAGAAAATTACGGTTTCTGAAGGTCCGGCCCCGGCCGGTAACCGAAAGGGATCCAAAAGAGCTCGCCGGGACGTTTAAGATTTCATGGCCAAGAAACCAAACAAGCTGAAAGCCCGCCTGCCGCGCGGCTTCGTCGACAGGTCTGCCGGCGACATCCGGGCAACGGACGAGCTGCTCGGGCGGATCCGCGAAGTCTATGAGAAATACGGCTTCGATCCTGTCGAAACGCCCGCCTTCGAATATACCGACTGCCTCGGCAAGTTCCTGCCCGACACGGACCGGCCAAACGCCGGCGTGTTCTCCGTGCAGGACGACGACGAGCAGTGGATGAGCCTGCGCTACGACCTGACCGCGCCGCTCGCCCGCCACGTGTCGGAAAACATCAACGACATCCAGCTTCCCTACCGGACCTACCGGGCAGGCTGGGTGTTCCGCAACGAAAAGCCCGGCCCCGGCCGGTTCCGCCAGTTCATGCAGTTCGATGCCGACACAGTCGGTGCGCCGGGCGTCCAGGCGGATGCGGAAATGTGCATGATGATGTCGGACACCATGGAAGCGCTCGGCATCGCCCGCGGCGACTATGTCATCCGGGTCAACAACCGCAAGGTTCTGGACGGCGTGCTCGAAGCCATCGGTCTCGGCGGCGAGGAGGACGGCGAGCGCCGTCTTACCGTTCTGCGCGCCATGGACAAGCACGACAAGTTCGGCTCCGAAGGCGTCCGCCTGCTTCTGGGCGACGGCCGCAAGGACGAGAGCGGCGACTTCACCGCCGGTGCGAACCTGCACCCGGACGCCATCGAGGCGATCCTGGAAATTCTCGATGCCTCGGCCATCGACGACCTGATCGACTATACCAACGATTTGACCTTCAAGACGGCAGCGCTTTCGAAATTCGCCATCAACGAGCATTTCGAAGCCGGCTTCACCGAACTGAAGCTGATCTCCGACCTGGTCAAGGGTGCGGGCTACATGTCCGACCGGATCTCCATCGATCCGTCGGTGGTGCGCGGCCTGGAGTATTATACCGGCCCGGTCTACGAGGCGGAACTGCTGTTCGACGTGACCAACGAAAAGGGCGAAGTGGTCCAGTTCGGCTCGGTCGGCGGCGGCGGGCGCTATGACGGTCTGGTCAAGCGGTTCACCGGCCGTGACGTCCCGGCCACCGGCTTTTCCATCGGCGTCTCGCGCCTGATGACCGCGTTGAAGAACCTGGGCAAGCTGGGTACCGCGGACGTGGTCGCGCCTGTTCTGGTCACGGTGATGGACGGCGAGACCGCCGCCCTCGCCCGCTACCAGAAGATGGTTCAGGACCTGCGCGCTGCCGGCATCCGCGCCGAGATGTACCAGGGCAACTGGAAGAAGTTCGGCAACCAGCTCAAATACGCCGACCGGCGGGATTGCCCGATCGCGATCATCCAGGGTTCGGATGAGCGGGACGCCGGCGAAGTCCAGATCAAGGACCTGATCGAGGGTAAGCGCCTGTCGGAGGAAATCACCGACAACGTCACCTGGCGCGAGAGCCGGCCTGCACAGATCACCGCGAAGGAAGACGCGCTGGTGGACACCGTGCGGCAGCTTCTGGCCGACCAGGCAGAAGACCGCAGACGGGCGATCGAGGGCCGGTGACATGATGAGCCAGGCCCGGATAGACACTGTCCTCAAGCTGTTCCAGGACGCGGGGCATTTGACCGTTGAACCGCCGATCCTGCAGCCCGCGAATACCTTCCTGGACCTGACCGGCGAGGACATCCGCCGCCGCCTGTTCCTGACCAACGGTCCGGACGGGTCGGATCTGTGCCTGCGCCCGGATTTCACCATTCCGGTCTGCCGCCAGCACCTGGAACTCGGCGATGCCGGACGGCGCGCCGACTACTGTTATTCCGGACCGGTGTTCCGGCAACGGGCCCAGGGCAGCGGGGAAATCCCGCAGCTGGGCGCTGAAAGCCTCGGCCGGGACGACCGGGACGAAGCGGATGCGGACATGCTCGGCCTTGCGGTCGCAGCCCTCGACGTCTTCGGTATCCGGGATCGCGACATTCTCATCGGCGACGAAACGCTTTTCGCCTCCGTCCTGAGCGGGCTTGATCTTCCCGCCGTCTGGCAGCGGCGCCTGCGCGATCTCTTCGGCGAGACGGACAAGCTTTCGGCCGCCATCGGCCGCATGGCCGGAACGGATCGGTCGTGCGACGACACCCGGGATGTCCGGCTCGGATTTCTCGCCGCCCTTGAAGGCGCGGACCCGGAAGCGGCCCATGCGGTCGTGGAAGACCTTCTGTCGATCGCCGGTATTTCCGCGGTCGGCGGCCGCACACCCAGCGAAATTGCGGACCGGTTCCTGGAGCAGGCCGCTCTCGCCAATGGCTCGGGCAACCATGCGCGCGCGGCCGAGGTTCTGAAGTCCTTCCTCGCCATTCGCGGCAATGCCGCCGACAGCCTGTCGGCGCTCGAGAATTTTGCCGGCGAGACCGGCCTCGACCTGAGCGAGGCGATCGCGGGATACAGGAACCGGCTCGACGCCATCAGGGCCCGGAACATCGATCCGGCGGGCCTGACCTTCGCGGCGGACTTCGGCCGGCGGCTCGACTATTACACCGGCTTCGTCTTCGAAATTCACAGCAAGAACGGCGAGGCCGGCGGCCAGCTGGTCGGCGGCGGCCGCTACGACCGCCTCGTCAAGCTTCTTGGCGCGGGTACGGAAGTTCCCGCGATCGGATTTTCCATCTGGCTCGACCGGATTGCCAGGATTTCGGGGCGCAGCCAATGACGAAACTCACCATCGCCATTCCATCCAAGGGGCGCTTGCAGGAAAACACCCACGACTTCTTCGGCCGCGCCGGCCTGAAGGTGCTGCAGCCGGGCGGCGCGCGCAATTACAGGGGCGCGATTGCCGGACTGGACACCGTGGAGATCGCCTTCCTGTCGGCATCCGAAATCGCCCGCGAACTGTCGGCCGGCAGCGTGCATTTCGGCATTACCGGTCTCGATCTGGTGCATGAAAACATCACCGATCCGGAGGCAAACGTCCATATCGTGACGCCGCTCGGCTTCGGTCCGGCGGACGTGGTCGTTGCCGTGCCCAACGCCTGGATCGACGTGGAAACCATGGCCGACCTCGGCGACGTGGCTTCCGATTTCCGCAACCGGCATGGCCGCCGCCTGCGTGTGGCGACGAAATACGTCAACCTGACCCGGGCCTTTTTCGCCCGCCACGGGATTGCCGACTACCGGATCGTGGAAAGCGCGGGCGCCACGGAAGGCGCACCCGCAGCCGGAACCGCGGAACTCATCGTGGACATCACCACCACGGGCTCCACACTGACGGCCAACAACCTGAAGATCCTCGATGACGGCGTCATCCTGAAGAGCCAGGCGCATCTGGTTGCGTCGCGCAACGCGGACTGGTCCGAAGAGGCCCTTGCAGGTGCGCGCACCATTCTCGACCGGGTGGCGGCGGAAGAACAGGCGCGCGACACGCGTCTGGTCAAGGCAAGCGTGAAGGATCGCGCCGCGGCCCTGGCTGCTGCGGAAAAGTTCGGCGTCAGCGAACCCTTCCCCGCGGGCGACCAATCGGCGCTGACGCTGCTCTGCCCGAAGAAGGCTGTCCCGGACTGCGCCAAGATCCTCATCGAAACAGGCGGAGCGGACACGGTCACGGTGAAAACGCTTGAATATGTATTCAAGCGGGAAAACCGTTTGTTCGAACCACTCCTGAAAAAGGTCCGGTCCTAGGGTAAGGGCCTTAAAAAAAGGGGCCGCTCACGGCGGCCCCAGGAAAATACCCGTCTTTCTTACGGACGGAGTATCGGCAAGTTTGAACGCACCGTCGCAGAAAGGTGGGGTCACGTGCCGGTGCGTTCGTGGGTGTTACGCTACAAATGGCGTACCGGATCACTTCGGTCGGCGGGATTTTGCATTTCCTTTAATTCCACGGCCCGTCTCATTCTGCGGCCAGTCTATTTTTGCGATCAGTCTATTTCTGCGGTCTGGCGAATTCCGCCCGCGCGGTTTCAATCGGCTCCCGGCAACAACAGCCTTCCAGATGATCGTTCACCAGTCCCATGGCCTGCATGAAGGCGTAGATGGTCGTCGGGCCGACAAAGCTCCAGCCGCGTTTCTTCAGATCCTTTGACAGGGCGATGCTCTGGGAAGAGGTCGCCAGACGCCTGACGGTTTCGAAATCCATCGACGCCGGACGGTCTTCCGGGCGCGGCTCGTAATTCCAGAAATAGGCGGCGAGCGATCCGCATTCATCCCGAAGCTCCAATGCGCGCCGGGCATTGTTGATGGTGGATTCGATCTTCTTGCGATGGCGGACGATCCCCTTGTCGCCCAGGCATCTCTCGATGTCCGCTTCGCCGAACCCGGCGACCTTTTCGAAATCGAAATCGGCAAAGGCCTTTCGGAAAGCCTCGCGTTTGCGAAGAATGGTCAGCCAGGACAGGCCGGCCTGGAACCCTTCCAGGCAGATTTTCTCAAACAGCCTGCGGTCATCGGCAATCGGCCAGCCCCATTCCGTGTCGTGGTAACGGCGGTAGTCGTCCAGACCGCCGTGCCACCAGCACCGGTCGCTGCCGTCCTCGCCCCGGATGAGGCCTGTCTTCGGATCCATGACCGGTTCCATCGGCTTCCACGCTCCAGAATCTTGAATATTCACCTTTTGTTCTTATGGCACGGTTTTCCCCCTCCCTTCAAGAGGCAACAAAAAACCCGGCGTTACGGCCGGGTTTTTCAAAAGCGCTGAGAAAAGAAAGCGACTAATATCAGGAAAACAGGGCGTCGATGTCGTCCTGGGTCGCCACGTCCTGATCGGAATGGAGCGAAGGACCGTTGAGAAGGGCAGCATCGCCTTCGGCCGCAGCCCTCTGCTCGGCTTCGATTTCCTTGAAGCTCTCGATCCCGCCCCAAATATCCATCATCTTGATGATCCGGTCCTCGACGAAACGCAGCGTGCCGACGACCTTGGTGATGCGCTGGCCGGTCAGGTCCTGGAAGTTACACGCTTCGAAGATCTGGATGACCTTGTCCTGGATGTCGCCGGCCAGCTCCGCATCCTGGCCTTCCAGGCGGGCGGACAGCGTGTTGGCGGTCTCGTCGATGAACTCGGCGGCCGTGAGGATGTTCTCGGTGGCGCCTTCGGTGCCGCTGACCACCGCATCGAGCTCGTTGGTGACGCGGGTCATCTCCTCGCCTTCCGCACCGGTCGTCTGGTGCAGCGTGGCAATTTCCTTCTTGGTCTGGGCGATCGCTTCGTAGATCGCGTCGAGTTCGACCTTGAGCTTGGCGGCTTCGGACAGTTCCTTGCGGAACTCCTCCATAAACTTGGCACTGACCTCCTGAGGATCGACAGCAGGCTGCTGTCCCTGAATCCCATTGGCGATCATGCCCTTCAAGGAGCCGATCTCTTCCATCAGTTCACGGTGACGATGCGCATCCATGGAGGCAGGATCTTCGTTCGCCCCCGCCTGCATGCGTATCAAGTTTTCAGCCCGAAAGGATCTCCTGATAGCGGCCATGCCCTCTCCCGTCGTCTACCACCTTGCTCCGCTACCACAGAGCGTCAATTTCCCTACGTATAGACTTGGATGTTTTAAGGAATTGTTTTTGAGCGGAATATTTCGAGAGCAATCCTTCGCGACGACCGGCCGGTCGAATTTTTTGTTTCCGTCCCGTCAATGCATTCGCTAAGTTTCTTTCGCGTCACCGGCAAGCCACGCCGGATACGCGCCACTGGTTTCAACTGACATCGGCATCAATGACATCCATGCGCCGGATCCTGTTCCCTTTTCTGATTGCCGTCAGTTTGTCGGCCGGACCGGCGTCGGCGGCGTCGGACACGTTTTCGACCGAAGAACTCCTGCAAGGCTTCCACAAGACCGTTTTCGGGCTGGAATACCGCGCCTGGAGCTGGCGGCCTTACCTGGTCAAGAAATATACGGTTCCGGTGCGGTTCTACGTCCACAACCTCGCGCACAGGAACCGCAAGTCGACGGTCAACGCCTTTATCCGCAGCCTGGATCGCAAGATCCATGGGCTGAAGACGGATTTTGCCCGAAGCGCCGACAGCGCCAATTTCCAGGTCTATGTCGTCGACCGTGCCCAATACCGGGAAGTCGTCCAGAAGGATGTCTACAAGGACACGAAAATCGACCCGCCCGGCAGGTGTCTCGTCCGGGTCGTCTCCGGGTCCCGTGGGATAAAGCGATCCGCTGCCGTTATTGTCTCGGACGAGGGCGAGTTCCTCTTCCACCGCTGTCTGGTCGAAGAGGTGCTGCAAGGGCTCGGCCCCATGAACGATGACGATACGCTGATCCATTCGGTCTTCAACGACACGTCGCATCACAGCCGGTTCACGGCCTTCGACCAGATCCTTTTGAACATGCTCTACGATCCGCGCATCAAGCCGGGCATGTCGACGACCCAGCTTCAGAACATCCTGCCCCTGGTCGCCCGCGACGCCCGCCGCCGGGTGAATTAACCAAGATTTTCCAGATATCCGTTTTGAATCATGAGTGCGAATTCTGCGGTTCGCAAGGCACCGCCCGCGTTTAATATTTGTAAATCGTAATTCGAAACCGAATGCTAACCATCCTCGCAATTTCTGCTCATGGTTACGCTTCGATTCACCAAAGACTATCCTTCCGTTTCTAACATGATTGCCAGTGTCTTAAGCCGCGACCTCAAATTCGAGGCGTTGGCTTTACCGGTGCGGCGACGCACCGGACAGGTCTGATGATTTGTAGCGAGTTCATCCATGTACCGATTTATTCCATTGGCAGTCCTGATTGCTCTTGCTCCCGTTTGCGAGCCGGCGCTTGCCGGCAACATCGGCCGCACGGCAGCGCCGCCGCTGGTGCTCAGCCCGAATCTGACCGAACCCTGGATCCTGCAACTTCGGCCACAGGGCCAGCGGCGCCAGGTCCAGCAGCCCAGAACAGGCAACTGGCTGTTCGGCAGCCGTCCGCAGACCGCAGCGCGCCGGCAGACCGCGTCGGTTCAGACGGCCGCGCGCAGGCCCCAGCGGCAGATCGAGCCGCAATTCCTGCCGGCAATCGTCGAATACGACGGCCCCTACAAGCCGGGCACGATCATCATCAACACCGAGGAGCGCTATCTCTACCTGGTTCAGCGGGACGGAACCGCACGCCGTTACGGCGTCGGCGTCGGCAAGCCCGGGTTTGAGTGGGCCGGCACCCACAAGATCACGCGCAAGGCGGAATGGCCCGACTGGCGCCCCCCGAAAGAAATGCTTCAGCGCAGGCCGGACCTACCGACCTTCATGGAAGGCGGTCCGAGAAACCCGCTTGGCGCACGCGCGCTCTATCTCGGTTCGACGCTCTACCGCATTCACGGCTCCAACCAGCCGTGGACCATCGGCCACGCCGTATCATCGGGCTGCATCCGGATGCGCAACCAGGATGTCGAAGACCTTTATGAACGCGTCGGCGTGGGCACCGAGGTGCATGTGATCTGAGAGCGGTCTCGACCAGACGCTGCCCGACCCCACGACCTTTCCATCGTCATCCCGGCCAAGCGAAGCGCGAGCCGGGACCGGGGAGGCACAAGACTAACGACGTCAGCGGAATTGACCTGACAAGGACCCGGGCTCTCCGGTCCCGGATCTCCGCTGACGCTTCGTCCGGGATGACTCAATTCAGCTTTGCAACTGACGTCAGACGGCGAAAGACAGCCGGTGCGGGCGGTCGAAATAATCCTGAAACAGGGCACGCCACTGTGCCTTGTCGCCCGTCCACTCCGTGTCGTCCGGCTGCAGGATTGTCAGGTCCGGATGCGTGATGCCGCCATGGCGGTCCGGATAGCTGACGACGAGATATTCGCAACGCCTGCCGAGAAACCGGTCGACCGCTGTCTGCAAGCGGTTCAGTTCACCGTCATCGAAGGCGATGGACCCCATTTCGGTTTCCTCCGCCACCTCTGCCAGATTGTTCTGCGTGTTGGAAATGACGAACACGACCCGCCGACGCTCGGAAAGTTCCGCGAACTTCTCTCTCAAATAGCTGAAACGCGACAGTTCCTCGTCGAAATAACGGGCAATATCGGCGTCTTCTTCGCCCTCGCGGAAGTGATGGAGAAACCGGACACCGTAAGGTTGCCAGGTCGGGTGAGCGGGTCCGGGCGCCAACTGGTCCCGGGTGAAAAGCGGGAAGTCATCCTCGAACAGCGCAGCCATCCCGTCGATCGGGGCGATGAGACCATCGAAGAAATGCCGCTCCCTCTCGACCGGTTCCTCCAGCGTTGCGCTCAAAACCTCCAGGCTGGTGCGGATCTGGCGCGAACTCTGGCAAGACATGCCGAGGCTGACGATTGCTGTATGGCTGCTTCCCGCCGACAAGACTTCCACCTGATGTTTCAACATCATCAATATGGCAAGCCGGGCAGCAAATTTCAAAGTTCCGGCCGGAACGGAGGATCGTGCTCAGGCCATGTAGACCTGTTCCAGCCCTTCCGGCGCCGGGCCGCCATAGACCCAGTCCAGAAGCTCGGCGGTGTGAACGATCGGAAGCTCCGTTCCCTTGCCGATCTGGGTCATGCAGCCGATGTTGCCGGTGGCGATCAGATCCGGTGACGTCTTTTCGATATTGGCGACCTTGCGGTCGCGCAGGCGTGTTGCCAGTTCGGGCTGAAGAATGTTGTAGGTGCCGGCCGAGCCGCAGCAAAGGTGGCCTTCCGGCACATCCTTGACGACAAAGCCCGCGGCCTTGAGCAGGTCCTTGGGCTCTCGGGTGATCTTCTGGCCGTGTTGCATCGAGCAGGCGGAATGATAGGCCACGGTCAGATTCGGCGCGAAGGCCGGGTCGCCCAGTTCAACGCCGGCAAGGAATTCGGTGATGTCCTTTGTCAGCGCGGATACCCTTTCCGCCTTTTCGGCATAGGCGGGATCCTCGCGCAGCATGAAACCGTAATCCTTGACCGTGGTGCCGCAGCCGGAGGCCGTGATCAGGATCCCGTCGAGCCCCTCGCCTTCGATCTCGCGGGTCCAGGCATCCACGTTGCGCCGGGCATTCTCAAGGGCGGCCTCTTCCTTGCCCATGTGATGGACCAGCGCGCCGCAGCAGCCCTCGCCTTCCGGCAGGACAATTTCGTAACCGGCGCGCTGCAACAGGCGGATCGTGGCCTCGTTGATCGACGGCTTCAGAACCGGCTGCGCGCAGCCGGACAGGATCGCCACGCGGCCCTTCCGCTCCGGCGTTTCGGCTGCGAACCGCGCAGGCCCCGCCATATGCGAGCGTCCCGGCGCCTTGGCAGGCGCCAGTTCCAGCATGGCGCCCATCTTGGCGAGGGGACCGCCGAACATCTTAAAAAGTCCGGCCATGGGCCGCGCGAAAAACGCACCGACCAGTGCCAGCCTGAACCGGCCGGGATACGGCAGGACGAAAGCGAGCAGCTCCCGGAGCAGCCGGTCGGCCAGGGGCCGTTTGTAGGTCTTTTCAATATGCGCCCGGGCATGATCGACCAGATGCATGTAATGCACGCCGGACGGACAGGTCGTCATGCAGGACAGGCACGACAGGCAGCGGTCGATATGCTTGACCACCCGGGCATCCGCGGGCCGGCTGTTTTCCAGCATGTCCTTGATCAGGTAGATCCGCCCGCGCGGGCTGTCGAGCTCGTCACCAAGCAGGGCGAAGGTCGGACAGGTCGCCGTACAGAAACCGCAATGCACGCATTTGCGCAGGATCTTTTCCGATTCCGCGACAGCGCTGTCAGCCAACTGCTCGGCGGTGAAATTCGTCTGCATCTCTATTCCCGTCCTGTTATCGCAGTTCAGACATTCGAAGCCATCCGTCCGGGATTGAGGATCCCGTGCGGATCGAACTGCTCCTTGACCCGGCGGGCAAGGGCGGCAAGCGCATCCGGCTGCGGCTGGAACACGGGAACGGACGCGCGCACCGGCGCATCGGCCCGCACAAGCGTCGCGTGACCGCCGCCGCAATCGGCCACCGCCGCGCGGATGGGCACATCGTGAACCTCGCCGTCGAGGCAGTTCAGCCAGATGAGGCCTCCGGACCAGTCGTAGAACGCCTCAAGATCCAGCTTGTCGCGCAATTGCGACACCAGTTGCGCCCCGGATGCCGGCGAAACGGAAATGCGCCAGACCGGTGTCCTGCCGCCAGCAAAGGGCTGCACGTCCCGGATCCTTGCCCACGTGGCCGCCGAGGCGTCGTTTGCAATACGCTCGGGCGATCCGAACGGCGCAAGCAGCTTCTTCAAGGTGTCGAACCGGTAGTCGACCGAGGTCGCAAAACCTTCCAGCCGAAGCAGCGTCCGGCTTTCCCCTCCCTCGATACCGGCGGGAAGATGGGCGGCTGCGGAGACTTCCGCGGACGAGCCCATGGCCGCGCACATGGCCTTGACCGCATCCTCGTCGGACAGGCCGGCAAGGAGGAAGCTCGCACTGGTTTCCGGTTTCGGATTGACCTTCAGCGTGACCGTGGTGGCGACCGCCAGGGTTCCCCAGGAACTGCAAAGCGCGCGCGGCAGATCGTAGCCGGTCACGTTCTTTACGACCCGCCCGCCGGAATTGAAGATCTCGCCGCGGCCGGAAACCGCTTCCATCCCCAGGATATGATCGCGGGCAGCGCCTGCCTTGATCCGGCGCGGACCGGAGAGATTGGCGGCCAGAATGCCGCCGACCGTTCCCCTGCCCGGCGCCTCGCCCAGCAGCGGACCGTAATCCATCGGCTCGAAGGACAGTTCCTGCCCGCTTTCGGCAACCAGCGCCTCGACATCCTTGATCGGCGTTCCGGCCTTCACCGTGAGCACGAGTTCGGCCGGCTCGTAGACCTCCACACCATTCAGATCCGAAAGATCGAGCACATGCGCCGCCTGGACCGGGCGGCCGAGCGCGCGCTTGGAGCCCTGACCGATGATCTCCAGCGGCGTGTACTCGGCAGCGGCCCATTTCACCGCTTCGCAGGTCTCGCGCGTGTCGCGCGGTTTCAGTGTCGCGTCCATCTGATTGCGATACTCCTAGAAGCGCGGGATGTCCGGGAAGGGAAGCTGCCCCTTGTGGACATGCATCTTGCCGAGTTCGGCGCAGCGGTGCAGCACCGGAAACACCTTGCCCGGGTTCAAAAGGTGTTTGTCGTCGAACGCGCATTTGACCCGTTGCTGCTGCTTCAGATCGTCCTCGGAAAACATGTCCGTCATCAGATCGCGCTTTTCGATGCCGACCCCGTGCTCGCCGGTGAGAACGCCGCCGACCTCGACGCAAAGGCGCAGGATATCCGCGCCGAAGGCTTCGGCGGCATCCAGTTCGCCCGGCTTGTTGGCATCATAGAGGATGAGCGGGTGCAGGTTGCCGTCGCCCGCGTGGAACACATTTGCGACCCGCAGCCCGTGCTTGTCGGAGAGTTCGCGCATGCGCGCCAGCACCGTCGGCAGTTCCTTGCGCGGGATCGTGCCGTCCATGCACAGATAGTCCGGTGAAATCCGGCCGACCGCCGGGAACGCGGCCTTGCGCCCGGCCCAGAAGGTCATGCGCTCCTCTTCGCTTTCGGAAATCCGGAGGTGGCTCGCCTTGTTGTCCTTCGCGATCGCCTCGACGCGGCCGATCAGGTAGTCGACTTCCGCCTCCGGGCCGTCGAGTTCGACGATCAGCAGCGCCTCGACATCGCGCGGATAACCGGCATGGACGAAGTCTTCGGCGGCGTGAATGGCCGGCTTGTCCATCATTTCCATGCCGCCGGGGATGATGCCGGCGCCAATGATGTCGGCCACGCAGCGGCCGCCGTCCTCACTGGTGGGAAAACCGATCAGCAGCGCCCGGGCGGTTTCCGGCTTCTGCAAAATTCGCACGGTGACTTCCGTGACCACGCCCAGCAGGCCTTCGGACCCGGTCATCACGCCAAGGAGGTCATAGCCTTCGCTATCCAGATGCTTTCCGCCGAGGCGGATCACCTCGCCGGTGATCAGGACCATTTCCAGGCCGAGCACATTGTTGGTCGTCAGGCCGTATTTCAGGCAATGAACGCCGCCGGAATTCTCGGCGATGTTGCCGCCGATGGAACAGGCGATCTGGGACGAGGGGTCCGGAGCATAATAGAAGCCTTCGTGCTCGACGGCCCGGGTGATCCCGAGATTGGTGACGCCGGGCTGCACGACGACCGCCCGGTTCGGATAGTCGATGTCGAGCACCCGGTTGAACTTCATCATGGACAACAGAACGCCGTCGGCAAGCGGCAGCGCGCCGCCGGAGAGCGACGTGCCGGCACCGCGCGGGACCACCTTCACATCGTTGTCGTGGCAATAGCGCAGGACGCGCGACACCTGGTCCACCGTTTCCGGAAGGACCACGATCAGCGGCAGCTGCCGGTAGGCGGTCAGGCCGTCGGTTTCATAGGGACGCATTTCGGTTTCGTCATGGATCACGCCCTCTCCGGGCACGATGGCCTGCAGCGCTTTGACGATTTCCGCCCTGCGGGCGATGACCGAGCCATCCGGCGCCGGCATTGCGATCGCAGTCATGGCCTCTCCCTTTCCATTTCCGAACAAATATGATCTATTATTGCCGAAAAGACGTATAATCAATCCGGTTGATCGCGTCGGGTTCTGGCGACTTGCCAATCCTGTCAAAAAACCGGGCCGGACGAAACGTCGACAAAGCAATAATAATCTTTCCGGGCAGTTGAAAATGAGCAATCTCACGGACATGGAGATTTTCGCAAGGGTCGTCGGTGCTGGAAGCATGTCGGCGGCGGGCCGCGAAATGTCGCTTTCCCCCGCTGTGGTTTCCAAACGCATCCGCCGGCTTGAGGACAAGCTCGGCACCAGGCTCCTGCAGCGCACGACCCGCCAGATCGCCATGACCGAAGCGGGGCAAGGCTTCTACGAACGCGTTGTCGCGATTCTCGCCTCCGTGGAAGAGGCCGAAGCCTTTGTCTCGCGGGGATCGGCCCAGGCGCGCGGCACCCTGAAGGTGGCTGCGCCCACTTCTTTCGGCCGGCTGCATATCGCGCCCTATCTCGGCAAGTTCCTGAAGGACAATCCGGATCTGTCGATCAATCTCGACCTTGGCGACGATTTCGTTGACATCGTCGGAGAAGGCTACGATCTGGCGATCCGCATTGCCGAACTGTCCGATTCCAGCCTGGTGGCGCGCAAGCTCGCCCCTGTTCACAGAATTCTGTGTGCGGCCCCGAGCTATCTGGCCGAGCACGGCGAGCCGGCCACCATAGAGGATCTGCTTGAAAACCACGTCTGCCTTGCCGCGGTCAATCAGGATCCGTGGCGGCTGATGGGCCCTCATGGCATCGAGACGGTGCGCACGATTGCGCCGATCCGCACCAATTCCAGCGAGGTCGTTCGCGAATGCCTTCTGGCCGGCGTCGGTGTCGCCCTGCGCTCCACCTGGGACATCGGGCCGGAACTGCGCGAGGGAAAACTCAAGATCGTCCTGCCGCAATACCGGGCCTCGAAGGATGTGGGCCTGCATGCCGTCTACCCGAGCAGGCGGTTTCTGCCGGCGAAGGTCCGCGTCTTCATCGACTTTCTCGCCGGTCTTTACGGCCCCTCCCCCTACTGGGACGCCGGGCTGGACGCCTGGCTGGAAGGCCCCGACACAGCCAAGGCGAGCTAGGGTCAGGACCCATTAATTTTGCTCTTTCTGTTTGCCAGGGAAGGTTGGAATGAGCGTAAGAGCGAGTGCAGGACAGGTTTACCCTATCCAAACTCGATTTTGCGGTCAGGCCGGCCTTCCCTGGCAAACCCGTAGGGCGGGGCGTCTTTGCCTCCTGACAGCGTTAGAGACCCTTGAAAACCGGATCTCTTCCTGCGCCTTTGCTTCTTGAACTGAAGCGATTTGCATCAAACCGCGGCCAAATCCTAAATCCCCATACACCCTGAAAATCAACACTATGTATCGGTTGCAATTTTTAACGGGGCATGGCCCTTTCTGGCTTGGCGGTGCTGCCAACGACCTGCGACATAGGCGCTCAATTCCAGAAAAACCGACCGTGTTTTCTGGCTGATCCCTTGCAATCGGGCTCGTTTTTTAATCTAAAACCGCTACGTGAATACGTGCCATTGGAGGGAGAAAGATATGAAGCGTCTCGTGATGATTGCCGGTACGGCTCTCCTCGCCCTGACCGTGACCGCGTCGGCTGAAGGCGATGTGGACAAGGGTGAGAAGGTCTTCAAGAAGTGCAAGGCCTGTCATGCCATCGGCCCCGACGCCAAAAACAAGGTCGGCCCGGAGCTGAACGGCATCGTCGGCCGCAAGGTCGCCAGTGTTGAAGACTTCAAGTATTCCCCGGCCATGAAGGAATTCGCCGACGGCGACAAGGTCTGGACCGACGAGCTCCTCCACACCTACCTGACGAAGCCGAAGGACCTGGTCCCGAAGACCAAGATGGCCTTTGCCGGTCTGAAAAAGGAAAAGGACCGCGACGACATCGTCGCCTATCTTTCCCAGTTCAACGCGGACGGCTCGATGAAATAAGCGGACATCCCGCAGGAAACAGAAAGGCCGGCTCCCTGGGAGCCGGCCTTTTTCATTTGTGTTTCGCGGATCACTTTGCGGATTCGTCTTCCGCGCCTTCGGCGTGATGAGAGCGGATCCTTCGCACGATGAGCCAGATCCCGAGAACGACCACAGGCACCGCAAGCCCTGTTGTGAGTTCCGGGCCCGGCATCGGAACGCCTGCCTTCTTCACACCCTTGGCGAGATAGGACAGCAGGCCGATGACGTAATAGCTGATGGCGGCGACCGACAGGCCTTCGACCGTCTGCTGCAGGCGCAATTGAACGCGGGCACGCCGGTTCATGGATTCCAGCAGGCTCCGGTTCTGCTGTTCCAGATCCACATCGACCCGCGTGCGCAACAGCGTGGTCGCGCGGGCCAGCTTTTCAGACAGCTTGTCCTGACGCATTTCAAGCGCCTGACACGTGCGCATGGCCGGGCCGAGCCGGCGTCCGAGAAACGCGGACATGCTCAGATCGCCGGGAGCGGCCTCCTCGCCCAGGGACCGCAGGCGCGCCAGGACGATTTCGTAATAAGCCCGGCTTGCGGCGAAACGGTAGGTGCTTGCCGCGGCGGCCGCCTCCAGGGCTGCTGCCAGTCTGGACAATTGCTCGAGCAAGGTCCGGTTTTCCTCCAGACCGGCCGTGTCCTGGATACTCTTGGTCAAATCGACCAGTTCCGTCTCTATCGCGCCGATGTCGGACTGCCGGCTGTTCGCCTCGAACAGGCCGAGCAGCGCCAGCGTACGGTAGGTCTCGATTTCCAGAAGCCGCTGCACCAGGGCGCCGCACTGAACCGGCGTCATGGTTTCGTTGAAAACGACGATCCGGGTCAGGCCGTCCCCGTCCGGGCGGAAATCGGTCGCCGCAAGCCCGGCGCCGTTTTCCACCTTGAATACGGTCAGGCTCGCGGGATCATAGTGACTTCGCCAGTCCTGCGATGCCGGCGCCTTGCACAGATCAAGCCTGGTCGACACCAGCATCGGTCCCGGTGCCCGGAAGGCAACCCCGAACGGATGCGTGGCGGGCAGCGGTCCGAACGGATCGGCAGCCGCCGCCGGGCCGTGCCATGTGTATGTGACGAACTCGGTGTGCCATTCCCAGCTCAGGGTCCCGCCACCGAATTCCAGAACGTGGTGACGCGCCGACTTTCCGGGCCCGGCCGCGCCCTGGCTGGCGCAAAAGTCCGAAAACCAGTCGTAATCGGCCGCCGCCTGTTCGGGCGTCGTGGTGAAAGCATAATGCAGGATGACGCTTGGCGCCGACAGCGGCCGAAAGGGACGGGCATGCACCTCCCCCAGAACGGCCTCGCGCATGGGATGCGTTTTGAAGGCCGGTAATGGGCTCGCCGTGTCCTTCGTGTTCTCGCCCATGGCCTTTCCCCAGTCCTTCCATCGCACCTTGGTATTCAAGTCGGAGAATGGCTTATGGACCGGAGCCTTGTCACGGGTTTTGGTTGAAATGGACGTGCGTTATCCCGACGCGGCATAAATCCACAGGGATTTTCAACGCAACGTTAAAACTGAATGCCAAATCGCGAAACAATTCTCATTTCGTGAGAAATCATAACCCGGCGACGACCGCCTTCTCAACCTTTGTCGCACTGCAAAAATTTCGCATCGTTTCCGGTCCGTAACTTTTCCGACCGGCGCACCGTTTTCATCATGCAATGCGCCCCCTCCGGACCGGGGCCAGGTTTCCTGCCGCCGAACCCTCCATTGCCGTCACGCACTCGCATTTTATAAATGCATTCAATTATTCGTATTTTTCGAAATTGTTTCCTCGCATCGCCCCCTCTCCGCGCGTCGTGATCCGGCCCGAACCTCACGCAGGGTCATCCTGCATTACGGCACACAATCCGACGCAGCTGCGAAACAGCCCCTTCGCAACGCAATACAAATGCGAAACACCAATCATCAAAAATCTTGTTTGCACCTCTTCCCCGACTACTTGGGCACCCAAAAAGGACACTAGAAATGCCGTGAATCCGGGCTGCTGGAAAATACGGATCCTCTTGTTCTTCTTCAGCGATAATGGTTTCCTTACTGTGTTTAGGTCCGGCAAACCGATAAACAAAGCCGCCATAAACGGGAGGAAAACCATGACTGATACACTTAACAGGAGACGGTTCCTGAAAGGCAGCGCGCTTGCCGCAACAGCAACAGCAGGCACGCTCGCCGCACCTGCTGTGGCGCGCGCCGAACCGACCGTCCTGAAGATGCAGGCCGCCTGGGGCGGCGGCATCTTTCTTGAAAACGCCAAGTCCTACGTGGACACCGTCCATGCCATGGCCGGCAAGGACCTGAAGATCGACCTTCTGGCAGTGGACTCGGTCGTCAAGACCAGCCAGATGCAGGATGCCGTGCACCGGGGCGTGCTCGACGCGGCCCACTACGTTCCCGCCTACTGGTATTCCAAGTCCAAGACCGCTTCCCTGTTCGGCACCGGCCCGTGCTTCGGCTGGTCCTCGCAGGAAGTGCTCGGCTGGGTCAATTACGGCGGCGGCCAGGAACTGTTCGACGAACTGATGGGTTCGCTCGGCCTGAACGTTGTGTCGTTCTTCAACAGCCCGATGCCGGCACAGCCGCTCGGCTGGTTCAAGGAGCAGATCAAAGACGTCGCCCAGATGAACGGCCTGAAATACCGCACGGTCGGCCTTGCCGCCGATGTGATGCTGCAGATGGGCCTTTCGGTCGTGCAGCTTCCGGGCGGTGAAATTCAGCCGGCGATGAAGTCCGGCCTGATCGACGCGGCCGAGTTCAACAACCCGACCTCCGACCGCGACTTCGGCATGCAGGACGTCTCGAAGGACTACATGCTGGCATCGTTCCACCAGAGCCAGGAATTCTTCGAAATCACCTTCAACAAGAAGAAGTACGAGAGCCTGCCGTCCGAACTTCAGGCCGTCCTGAAGCACGCATCGAACGCCGAGAACTCGAACTTCTACTGGCACAACACCAAGCGTTATGCGGAAGATCTCGTCAAGCTGCAGACGGAGCAGGGCGTCAACGTTTGGCGCACGCCGGATTCGGTCATGGCCGCCCAGCTCGATGCCTGGGATACGGTCGTTGCCCGCATTTCCGAAGAGGATCCGTTCTTCGCCAAGGTGATCGAGTCCCAGAAGAAGTATGCGAAAGAGGTGATGGGCTACCTGAACCTCAACCAGCCTGACTACAAGCTGGCCTACAAGCACTACTTCGGCTGATCCGAACCCTTTTGCCGGATATTGCAGCGGGGACCCGTTCCGGGCCCCCGCGCTTTCCTGCCTGCAAACCGCCAGAGGCTGACGTGACAAAACTGATTTATACGATCGAAGGGCTGAGCGTTTGGGTCGGCCGGGCCTTCGGCTGGTGCATTCTCATCCTCACCCTGTCCGTTTCCTACGAAGTGTTCGTGCGCTACGTGCTGAATGCGCCGACCGTGTGGGCATTCGACATGATGGTGCAGATGTACGGCGCCTTGTTCCTGATGTCTGGACCCTACGCCCTGGCCCAGGATTCCCATGTGCGCGGTGACGTTCTCTACCGCCTGTTCCCGGTCCGCTGGCAGGCGCGCATCGACTTCCTGCTTTACCTGCTGTTCTTCTATCCGGGCATGTTGGCCCTGTTCTGGTACGGCAAGGAAATCGCGGCCGACAGCTGGCGCTACAAGGAAGTGAGCTGGAACAGTCCGGCCCGCATCCAGATCTACTTCTTCAAGACCCTGATCCCGGTGGCCGGCTTCCTGCTTATGCTGCAGGGACTGGCCGAACTCTCGCGCTGCTGGCGCGCCATGAAGACCGGGCAATGGCTGCCGCGCCTCACCGACGTGAAGGAAACGGAGGACATCCTTGCCGAGGATCCCTTCGAAGACCAGCCCGCCGCCGGCAAATGACCGGACAGCATGCCTCTTTGATGAAAGTGTCCTGAGATGACGAATCCCGAAGTCGCGATCCTGATGCTGTGCCTGTTTATCGTGCTGGTGCTGCTCGGCTTTCCGATCGCCTTTACCCTTCTCGCCATGGGCGTCGGCTTCGGCTACTACGCCTATTACACAGGTGCGGATACCTTCGCAGACCTGTTCAACAACAACATATTCTACCTCCTGAACCAGAACACCTATTCGGTGATGGAAAACGACACGCTGGTCGCCATCCCATTGTTCCTATTCATGGGGTACGTCGTCGAACGGGCGAACATCGTCAACCGCCTGTTCTTCTCGCTGCAGATGGCCGCGCGCAACCTGCCCGGTTCCATGGCGATTGCCGCCCTGATCACCTGTGCGGTGTTTTCCACCGCATCCGGCATCGTCGGCGCCGTCGTGACACTGATGGGACTGCTGGCATTCCCGGCCATGGCCAATGCCAATTACAACAAGCAGTTCGCCTCCGGCGTGATCTGCGCCGGCGGCACGCTCGGCATTCTCATCCCGCCATCGATCATGCTGATCGTCTATGCGGCCATCGCCGAACTTTCGCCGCTGCGCCTCTATGCGGCCGCCGTCTTTCCCGGACTGATGCTCGCCGGCCTGTACATTCTTTATGTGATCGGCCGGGTTCTCCTCAATCCCAGAATTGCGCCCAAGCCCCGGCAGGAAGACGTGCCCCCCGTGGCAAGGATCTATGCGGACCTGCTGGTTTCCTTCGTACCGCTGACCGTGCTGATCATGCTGGTTCTCGGTTCCATTCTGGGCGGACTGGCAACTCCGGCGGAAGCTGCGGCCATGGGCGCGCTCGGAGGCCTGTTTCTGGCGTCCCTCTATCTCGGGCCGACAGAAGAAGTCCTGCGAAGGTCCGTCACGCTGAAGGATCCGACCATGGTCGGGCTCGCAGTTGTGTCCTTCGTCCTCTTCATCATCTTCGGCAAGGAACCGAAGCTCTGGCAGATGATCACCATTCCGGTCCTGGGCGGGATCGTCGGTCTCTGGCTTTCCTGCCTGCGCTATGCCTACAAGGCGGTCTGGGTCCGGCTGACGGAAAGCGTGTTCCTGACCGCCAAGGCAACCGCCATGGTGTGCTGGCTGTTCGTCGGCTCATGGACGTTCGCCTCCGTGTTCTCCTATCTCGGCGGCCACGACATCATCGAGCAATGGTTCCTGCACATGCAGCTGGAACCGTGGCAGTTCCTGATCCTGGTTCAGCTGATCATCTTCTTCCTCGGCTGGCCGCTGGAGTGGTCGGAGATCCTGATCATCTTCGTGCCGATCTTCCTGCCCATGCTCGATACGTTCCACGTCAACCCGTATTTCTTCGCGATGCTGGTGGCGCTGAACCTGCAAACCTCGTTCCTGACACCGCCCATGGCCATGTCGGCGTATTATCTGAAAGGTGTTTTGAAGAAAGAGATCGAACTGATTGACATCTTCAAGGGCATCCTGCCGTATCTCGCGATCGTGATCTTCAGCATGGTCATGCTGCACGAATTCCCCGCGATCGCCCTGTGGCTGCCCGATTACCTCTTCGGACCGTATATTCCATGAACCTGACACTGCCTGAAAATGACATCCTCAAACTCAGTGCCAGCGAGGCGGCCCGGAAAATCCGGGCCGGCCTTCTGACCTCGACAGACCTGGTTTCCGCCTGTCTCCAACGCATCGAGGAAACCGACGGACAACTGAAAGCCTGGGCCCATCTGGACCGGGACAAGGCGCTGGCGGAAGCGGGCGAACTGGATGCGATCCGGCAATCGGGCCGCCCCCTCGGCGCGCTGCACGGCGTGCCGGTCGGCCTCAAGGACATCATCGATACCAGGGATTATCCGACGGAACGCGGGTCTCCGGTTTTCACCGGACGCCGTCCCGATCTGGACGCGGCCGTGGTGGAGCGCCTGCGCGATGCCGGGGCGGTGATCCTGGGCAAGACGAAGACGACCGAACTGGCCTTCGTTCATCCGACCGACACCACCAATCCGCACGATCCGGGCCATATTCCAGGCGGGTCCTCGAGCGGGTCGGCAGCAGCCGTTGCCGCCCATCAGGTACCGCTGGCGCTCGGCACGCAGACCAACGGCTCGGTCATCCGCCCGGCGTCCTTTTGCGGCACCTACGGCTTCAAGCCGACGCGCGGGGTCATTTCCCGCCGGGGCGTGCTGGCGACGTCGAACACCCTCGACCAGATCGGCGTCTTTGCCCGCACGCTTGAGGACAGCGCACTGCTGGCGGACGCCATCAAAGGCTACGACCAGACCGACGACAAGTGCTATCCCTATCCAAGGCCCGCCATGCTGGACGGCTTTCAGGCGGAGCCGCCGGTGGAGCCGTCCCTGGCCTTCATCGAGCTTCCCTTTGCCGACCGCCTGAGCGCGGACAGCCGGGACGGGTTCGAGGAGCTCATTTCCTTCCTCGGCGCACGGGTGGAGCGGGTTCCGGCACCGCCGGCCTTTGCCAGGCTGGTCGAGGTGCAGCGGATCATTCATGAATACGAGATCTGCCAGCTTCTGAAGGACACTTTCGACGGTCATTGGGACCAGATCAGCGCAACCCTGAAGCCGGTGATCGAACGTGGCCGGGCGATCACGAGCGCCGTCTACGAAGACGCGCGTTCGATGGCTGAAGCGGCCGACGGCTTCTTCACCGCCTTCTTCAAGGATTACGATGCGATCCTCAGCCCGAGCGCGGCCGGCGAAGCCCCGAAGATGGGGCCGAACACCGGGGACCCGATTTTCTGCACACTATGGACGCTTGGCGGCCTGCCGGCGGTCTCCATGCCCCTGCTGGTCGGCGAAAACGGCCTACCGATCGGCGTCCAGCTGATCGGTGCGGTCGAGCAGGACGACCGGCTGATGCGCACGGCCAACTGGCTACTGAAAGCATTGAACGACGCCTGAGAGGCGAGACAAGGAGTTCTAAATGTTAGGACGAAGCAACAAGATCATTCTGGGACTGATCGGAACCGTACTGGTCTCCGTTTTCGTGATCGGCCTGGCCAACAGCATCTCCACCGGCTTTGCCGGATTCTGGGGCGGCCTGCCCTTCTGGGTCATCGTGATCTTCGTGTTGTCTCTTGCCGTCACCGACTATGTCCAGGAGTGCGTTCTGGACAAGGACGGGAAGGACAAAAATGGCTGACAAGCCGGTCCTGTGGCTGCCGCGGCGCGTATCCGATGCGACCGTTGCACGCGCGCGGGAAAACTACGAGGTGATCCTCAACGAGGCGGACGACGTCAGCACCGCTGACGAAATCGTCGCCATGAGCGCGCGCGTCGACGCGATGATGCCGTGCCACTCGGAGATCTTTTCTGAAGATGTGGTCGGCCGGCTCGACCCGCGCCTGAAAATCCTCGCCAATCATTCGGTCGGCGTCGACCATTGCGATCTCGCCGCCCTCAGGGCGCGCGGCATTGCGGTCACCAACACGCCGGATGTGCTGTCGGACGCAACTGCCGAAATCGCCATGCTTCTGATGCTGGGGGCCGCGCGGCGGGCAGTCGAAGGCGACCGGATCGTCAGAAGCGGCGCATGGGACTTCTGGAGCCCGTCCTTCATGGTCGGCAAACAGGTCAGCGGCGCACGGCTTGCCATTGTCGGCATGGGCCGGGTCGGCCAGGCCTTCGCCAAAAAGGCCCGCGGCTTCGACATGGAAATTCATTACTACAACCGGCAGCGCTTAGCCGAGGACAAGGAATTCGGCGCGACCTATCACAATTCGCTGGAAAGCCTGCTGCCCAAAGGGGATTTCCTGTCGCTCCACTGCCCGGCAACGCCGGAGACGAAAAACCTCCTGAACGCGGAGACCCTGCGGCTTCTTCCCGAAGGCTGCGTGATCGTGAACACGGCCCGGGGCGCACTGGTGGATGAGGCGGCCCTGATCGCGGCACTCAGGTCCGGCCAGGTCGCCGCGGCCGGCCTCGACTGTTTCGTAAAGGAGCCCGGCGGCAACCCGGCGTTCGCCGAATTCGAGAACGTGTTCATGCTTCCCCATATCGGCAGCGCGACCGTCAGGACCCGCGACGCCATGGGTTTTCGCGCGCTGGACAATCTCGACGCCTTCTTTGCCGGCAGGACGCCGAAGGATCTGCTTTAGAGGAAATTGGATAATTTAATTGACCAATTTTTCTCGTTGAGGCATTTATGCCTCGACGGACACGGTTTTGCGCGTCCGAGACAGACATCAACAGCGGACCCAAGCCATGTTCCGAAAGGCGCCCCCCTTAAGGACCGCCGACGCCGTCGTGCAGCAAATCGAGGAGCTGATCCTCAATGGTGTGCTCAGGCCGGGCGACCGCTTGCCACCGGAGCGGGAACTGGCGGGTGAGATCGACGTCTCCCGTCCGGTCCTGCGCGAAGCCCTGAAGCTCCTGGAGGAGCGTGGCCTCCTGACCAGCCGGCAGGGCGGCGGCACCTTCGTTGCCGACGTCATCGGGCCGATCTTTTCCGAACCGATCATCGCGCTGATCGAGCGCCATCCGGCGGCGATCGCCGATTACCTGGAATTCCGGCGCGACATGGAAGGCACCGCAGCCGCCCATGCCGCGGACCGGGCCACCGCTTCGGACCACAAGATCCTCACCGACATTCTCGCCCAGATGGACGCGGCTTACGAGAGCGGCGATGCGCGACGGGAAGTGGACCTGGATGTGGAGCTGCACCACGCCATCGGCGAAGCGGCGCACAACGTCATCCTGCTGCACGCCCTGCGCTCCTGCTACCGGCTCCTGGAAAACGGCGTCTTCTACAACCGCCAGAGGCTCTATCATCATCCGACCGCGCGGCGCGCCGTCCTGGAGCAGCACAAACAGATCGTCGACCGGATCCTGGCCGGTGACCCGGACGGCGCCCGTCAGGCCTCATACGACCATATCGATTTCGTTGGCGCCGCACTGAAGGAAGCGGAGCGCGCCGAAGGCTGGCAGGAGGTGTCCGATCTCCGGCTGAAGCAGCGCCGCCTAACGCCCGGCAGCAATCGCACCGCCGCCACCCTAAAAGGTTAGATTTCCAGACCAATCGAGGAAAGCCCATGTCCGCCATTACCTGCATCGCCGATCTGCAAGCCCTCGCCAGACGCCGTGTCCCGAAAATGTTCTACGAATATGCGGACACCGGCTCGTGGACGCAAAGCACCTATCACGACAACGAAGCCGCCTTTCAGCGCCAGAAGCTGCGCCAGCGGGTCGCGGTCAACATCGACAACCGCAGCGTCAAGACAACGATGATCGGCGAGGACGTGTCCATGCCCGTGGCGCTTGCCCCGGTCGGCCTCACCGGCATGCAGCACGCGGACGGGGAAATCCTCGCCGCCCAGGCGGCGGAAGAATTCGGCGTGCCGTTCACGCTGACCACCATGAGCGTCTGCTCCATCGAGGATGTGGCGGAACACACGACCCAGCCATTCTGGTTCCAGCTCTATGTGATGCGCGACCGCGGTTTTTCGGAATCGCTGATGACACGGGCGCTCGATGCCGGCTGTTCTGCCCTGGTGCTTACCCTCGACCTGCAGGTTCTGGGACAACGGCACCGGGACATCAAGAACGGCCTATCGACCCCGCCGAAGCCGACGCTGCCGGTTCTGCTCGAACTCGCATTCAAGCCGCGCTGGTGCTGGAACATGCTGCAGACCAAGCGCCGCCAGTTCGGCAACATCCACGGTCACGTCAAGGGCGTGGAGGACATGTCCTCGCTTGCCGAATGGACCAACAGCCAGTTCGACCCGACGCTCGACTGGTCGTCGGTGGAATGGGTCAAGAAGCACTGGAACCGCAAGCTGATCCTGAAGGGCATCAACGACGTGGAGGACGCGAAGATCGCGGTGGGAACCGGCGCGGACGGGATCATCGTCTCCAACCACGGCGGACGCCAGCTCGACGGTGCGCTAGCGTCCTACGATGTGCTGCGGGACATCGTCGATGCCGTCGGCGACAAGATCGAGGTTTACATGGACGGCGGCATCCGCTCCGGCCAGGATATCTTCAAGGCCGTCGCCATGGGGGCAAAGAGCACCTTCATCGGCCGCTCCTACATTTACGGCCTCGGAGCGATGGGCAAGCCCGGGGTGACCAAGGCGCTGGAAATCATGCGCAAGGAACTCGATGTGACCATGGGCCTTTGCGGCGAAACCGACATCACCAAGGTGGGCCGGCACAACCTGGTGCTCTGAAGCCCTGGTCCAAAAACTTAAGACCGATCGAGCAGAGTGACCCAGGCTTCGGCGATCGCCTGCCCGGTCCGGTCGGATGCTTCCGCGTGGCGGCCTGCCTCGTCAGCGAAGCGTTCCGGCCAGTCGGGCGTGTGGTCCCGGATCCGCTCGGCAAACAGCTCCGACCACAGTTCGGCTTCCGGCAGGGCCACTTCGAAATGAAACTGGGTCGCATAAGTGGCCCGGCCGATGCGAAAGGCCTGATGCGGCGTGGTATCGCTGCTTGCCAGGTGCACGGCGCCGTCAGGCAGGGAAAACGTGTCCGTGTGCCAGTGAAAGATCGGCGATCCTTCGGCCAGAATGCGGCCGACCGGATCGTCATTTGCCGTCTTAACCGCCCGGACCTCGTGCCAGCCGAATTCGATCGGCCGGTCCAGGATGTTTGTTGCACCGAATGCCCGTGCGATCAGCTGGGCCCCCAGGCATATGCCCAGCACGGGCTTGTCCTTGCCATGAAAGTCCCTGATGAGACCGCAGACATCCGGCAGGAACGGATATCCCTCGTCGTCGAGCGCATTCTGGGAGCCCCCCAGGACAACGAGCCCGGACCGCCCCGCGCTCGATTCAGGCACCGGCTCACCGGCATGGGCCTGGACGATGTCATAGCCGATCCCGGCCCTGTCGAGGGCCCGGCCGACATTGCCCATCGGGGCATCCGGATAGTTTTCAATCACCAGAACGGACATGAACGGCAACTCCAAGACACTGATTCTTTTCGCCTATCATGATAGGCTTCCGCGAACATGACGAGACTTTCGTGGAGGGGCCCTGGATGTCGACAAAAGCACCGCTGCAAAACCGGATGACGCCCACCGGCGACATCATCGCCTCACCGGCGCGCGGCCTGTTCATGGGAAATCGCGGCGGCAGGATCCACGACCCGGAAACAAAGACGCTGACGAACCGCCGCTGGGCCTCGCGGCGCTGGATCTGTTGCGTCACCGACTTCAAGGGGCGACGCCGGGAGATCATGGGCGATGGCTACACGGAGCTGTTTTTTCTGGACGAAGCCACCGCGCTTGCTGCCGGCCATCGCCCCTGCTTCGAGTGCCGCAGAGAAGACGCCAAAGCCTTTGTAGAGGCCTTTCCCCGGAACCGGCTGGAGCCGAATGCGTTTTCGACCGACCGCATGGACAAGGTCCTGCACGGAGACCGGCTTGAGGGTCGCACCCAACGGCACTTCCATGCCCGCCTTGCCGATCTGCCCGACGGCGCCTTTGTTGCCATCGACGGCACGCCTTATGCGCTCTATGACCGCGGCCTGATCGCCTGGACCGTGGACGGATACAAGGCTTCAGCCGTGAAGCCGCCTTTGGAAGAGGTCACGGTCCTGACACCGGAATGTGTCTGCGAAACGCTTGCCAACGGTTACCGGCCGCACTGGCATCCAAGTGCCAAAACGGCCCGCGGGTAATGTTCAAACTTCCTGATCAATCGATCACGAACAATCATTTGTAGTGAAACGATTTTGGGCGCAGATTGCGGCATACCAATCTGACCGGGATCTCCATGTCCGTTTCCACTTCCATCGATACCAGCCGGGAACCGGTTCTGTCGGCCACAGATTACGGCCTTTACGGCGCAACGGTCCTTGCCTGGGGCTTCAGCTGGATTGCCATGAAGGGACAGGTCGGCATTGTCGCTCCGGAAGTTTCGGTTTTCTGGCGCTTCGTTCTGGCATCGGCGGTCATGTTCGGCTGGAGCTTCTACCGACGGCACGACCTTCGTTTCGGCTGGCGGGCACATATCCGGTTCGCAGGCCTGGGCGCGCTGATCTTTTCGACGAACTTCACCTTCTTTTACTACGGCGCCCAGCTGTTGCCGTCCGGACTGCTTGCGGTGGTGTTTTCGCTGACATCCGTGTTCAACCTGTTCCTCGCCTTCGTCCTGTTCGGCCAGAAGCCCAGCCTTGCCACCCTTGCGGCCGGTCTGATCGGTTTTTCCGGCGTTGCGCTGATGTTCAGGCCGCAGATCCTGGGTGCGGAAATCGATTATCAGGCAGCCCTTGGGCTGCTGCTGTGCACCCTTGGAACGGTTTCCTTCTGCCTGGGCAACATGCTGTCGGCCTCGACCCAGCGAACGGGTATCGCGGTCACGCCGGCCACCACATGGGGCATGCTCTACGGCGCCGTCTTTCTCGGGATTTTTGCTGCCGTCAGGGGCAACGACTTCACGGTCGAGTGGACCCTCCCCTATCTGGGAAGCCTCGCCTATCTCGCCGTCATCGCCTCGGTGATCGCCTTTGCCTCCTATCTGAGGCTGCTCGGACGCATCGGCTCGGCGCGCGCCGGCTATGCCACCGTCATCTTTCCCGTCATCGCCCTGGCGGTTTCGACCGTGTTCGAAGGCTACCACTGGACGGGAAGCGCCTTTGCCGGCCTGCTCCTGGTGCTGACCGGCAATGTCATGATGCTGAGGAAACGATAACAGGTGCGTGTTACCGGCCTATTCTGCCGCGATCATTCCGCGGCGATCTGGTGCGCCACGTTGCCGATGGCCGCGACGATGTGATTGCACAAGGTGTCGTGCATCGGCTGGCGTGCGGAAGTCGAACGCAACAGGCTGATCTCACACGGCGGAAGCGCCGGGAAGCCGTCCTTTTCTTCCAGAATGCGCATGCCGTCGCGGACCGCGCTTTCGGGGAAAACCGTCACGGCCAGGCCCGCCTGTACAGCACCGACCAGGGCCGATGCACTGGAGCTGACATAGGCGACCTTGTAGGAACGGTTGATCCGGTCCAGGGCCTCCATCGACAGGCGCCTCCAGTAGCAGGTCGACGGCCCCACGGCCAGCCGGACCACTTCCATGGTATGGGCGCAATGCTGGCTGGACGACACCCAGTAAAGCGGTTCACGGCGAATGACCTCGCCCCGCGATTCCGACTGATCGTCAGAGGTGACGATGGCCACGTCCAGCTTGCCCTCCTGGATCGCGGAGCCCAGACGGATGCTGCCGGAGCATTCCACCTGTATCTCGATCGACGGATTGAGCCGGTTGAAGGCCGCCAGAACCTGGGGCAGCAGACGATCGGCATAGTCGTCGGGCACGCCGAGCTTTACTTGGCCGACTTCCTTGCGGTTGCCGAATGCGGAGAGGGTCTCGTCGTTGAGGCTGATCATGCGCCGGGCATATTCGAGCAGGCGCTGCCCGTCTTCCGTCAGGCGCGACTGCCGGCCGTCCTTGGCGAAGATCGGAAGGCCGAGGCGTTCTTCCAGACGGCGCATCTGCATGGACACGGCCGACTCGGTCTTGTGCACGGCCTCCCCGGCCTTGGTGAAACTTCCGAGTTCCGCGATCGCCAGAAACGTTCGCAGCTGATCGATGTCCAGCACATGATTCATGAGAGACCTGCCGACAGGTATTCTTATAAGCGATTTTGATCGTTTGCTAAGCATACATCAAGAACGCTTGCACACCAAGAGGCAGGTCATTGCCGGTCGCCCGCTCGCCTTTCCACCCCGCTCCCATTGGAAAAATTGCATGAATTTTGCCGAGATTTACGCATAAAAATCAGCTAAAAATCAATATTTCCATTATTTTCCAAATAGTTACAAAACCATAACTATATGTGATTGTTTAAATAACAAACATTCGTTGGATATATGCAACCTGATTTGCCATCTTCCTATTGTCCCAAGACGACGAACCGCCGGACTGCCGGCGCCGAGCGAACCTGCAAACATAGTTTGCCGGTTAACAGGAGAATTTTGCCATGACGCATTTTGCCATGACACCTTTTGCAAGACTGAGCCCGACCGTAGCCATCGGCCATGCGATTGCCCGTGTATGGCGCGTGTTCAAGAACCGGCGCCAGATCGTCAAATTGTACGAATTGTCGGACAGCCAGCTCGAGGACATCGGCCTGACCCGGGGTGATGTTCGTCGCGCCCTGCAGCTTCCGCTGTTCAGCGACCCGACCCCCGTTCTGAGCGGCTGGGCGGACGAGAAACGCGTAACCTTCCGGCCGATTGTCCAGGACCGCCTGCCGATTGCCGACGGCCATCCGTCCGACGCGTCGGAAGCGACTGTGATCAAACTTCAGGAGCGCAAGCCCAAGCTGGCCGCCTGATCCGATCTGCTTACTGCAGCCCCGTCGGCACCTGTGCTGACACCTCACTGGCCCGCCACCCCCGGCGGGCCTTTTTTTCGGGTACGGACCCTAATCCGCTTTGCCGGACGTGTTTCCCAGGTCCCGGGCCGCGCGATTGAAGAAGCTGTCGAAAGCCTCGAACTGGCTTGACTGAAAGTCCCGGCCTGCGGCCATCCAGCTTGCCATCATGGTGTCGAATTCGGACCCTTCCGCCTTGCTCTCGGGCTCGCTGTTCTCGGTCTCGCTATCGTCCGTGACGGCGTCCTCGTCATCCGCAGCGGGTTCGGCTTCGATCTCTTCTTCCTCTTCCGCACGATCGTCTTCCGCATCCTTGCGCTCCAGCGGCTTGAGGAAATGGGACCAGAACGCATTGACCGCCTCGGCATAGCCCTGGACATAGTCCATCGGCTTCGGGACCGGCTTGGGTCGTCCCCGGACGAAGCCGCGCACGAAGGCGTCCAGAAGTTCCTGCGCGTCACTGTGCAGATACGGCCTGACGACCTGCGACATGGCCAGTGTCGCTGCCACCGGCATCATTTCCTGAACAGCCTTCTGCTGCAGCCCGGTCGCCTGGGCGATCTGTTCGGCAACCGCCTTGCGCACGAACTCAGGACCGAAGAAGGGCGAAAGCTGTTCGTTCGTTGCCGCCTGCCCGGTCTTGCCGAACAGCCTTAGCGGATCGAAGAAATTGAAGGGCTCCGCGGCAGGAGCCTGGAAGGGCGACAAGGATTGCGGCCCGAAATGCCTGAAACCGGCCATCGCGGCGGGCATGAGCCGGGACATGGCATCGCTCAGGTCCTGATTCGACCAGCCGAATCGCTGCTGCATATCCTCTGCAATGGCAGCCAGATCAAACGGGTAAGTGAAGCCGGTGTCATCTGCCATCGCCGAAGCCCTGAAACGTTTCGCCAATCAGCATGATCGGCGTTCGGCCCGCTCAGGTCAATTCGCGGTTTTTCAAGAAGTTCAATTTCGGCGAATGTTTAGGGGACTTACCCCTAATAGGCATATTCCTTGAAGATGTGGGTCAGGTCGCCGTTCCAGCTGCCGTTGTAGCGTTGCAGCAGGACGTCCGCGGGGCACATGCCGGCTGCCAGCCCCTCCTCGATCGGCGCCAGATGAACCCGCTCGTCCAGATCACCGTCGCTGAAACGGGCGCGCCGCTTCAAACCTTCACTGGAAAGCGCCAGGGCCTCCCTGGCGACATCGAGGACGGTGCCGGAGCGGAAGGCAGTCTGCAGGGCGTCCTTCGGAACGCCGGACCGCAAGGCTGCCCGTTCCTCTCGGGTCCAGTCCTTCACAAGCTGCCAGGCCTGATCCAGAACACCGTCGTCGTAAAGCAGGCCGACCCAGAACGCCGGCAGCGCGCAGATCCGGCGCCACGGACCGCCGTCCGCGCCGCGCATCTCGATATATTTCTTCAAACGCACATCCGGGAACAGGGTGGACAGGTGATTGTTCCAGTCGCCGAGGTTCGGGCGGGCATCCGGAATGCGGCCCTCAAGGGCTCCGTTCATGAACTCCCGGAACGTGGTGCCGGTGACGTCGTGATAGGCGTCGCCGCGCTTGACGAAATACATCGGCACATCGATGGCCCAGTCCACATAAGCTTCGAAGCCGAAGCCGTCTTCGAAGGCGAACGGCATATCGCCGGTCCGGTCCGCATCCGTATCGGTCCAGATGTGCGCGCGGAAGGATTTGAAGCCGTTGGGCTTGCCGTCGGTGAAGGGCGAATTGGCGAAGATCGCGGTTGCGATCGGCTGCAGGGCCAGACCGACGCGCATCTTCAGCGCCATGTCGGCTTCGGAAGCGAAGTCCAGGTTCACCTGGATGGTCGAGGTCCGGTACATCATGTCCAGCCCGAGGCTGCCGACCTTCGGCATGTAGCGGGTCATGATCTCGTAACGCGACTTCGGCATGGCCGGAACGTCTTCGCGTCGCCATGTGGGCGTCATGCCGGTTCCCAGGAAACCGATGCCGAGCGGGTCCGCGACCTCGCGGACCTGCGCCAGGTGCGCATTCGTTTCCCGGCAGGTTTCATGGAGATTGTCGAGCGGGGCACCCGACAGCTCGAACTGTCCGCCCGGTTCGATGGAAATGGCACCGCCGCCGACCGGATCGGCCAGCCCGATGATTTTTCCGGCATCCTCGATCCGTTCCCAGCCGAGCAGCTTTTCCATACCCGTGAGGACGGCCTCAACGCCATGCGGCCCGCCGTAGGGAATCGGAGACAAATCGGACAGGTGGAAACCGAATTTCTCGTGTTCCGTTCCGATCCGGAACCGGTCAACTGGCTTGCAGCCTTCCTCAAGCGTGGCGGCAAGCGCAGCAGTGCCTTCAATCGGCGTCGAATCGACGGTGTCGCGAGCCATTCAGACTGTCCTCAATTTCATGTCGGTGCATACATGAGCCAACCGATCGGCCATGCACATACGCGGTGAGTCATTTCGTTCTCGTGAACATCGAACGACTGCAGGCATTTAGGACTGATTGGTCCGAAACGCAAGGCAGACCAATGGAGCGGATTTCGGGTATGGCCTGGACTCACGAAATTCTGAAGACCGCCGTCGCCTGTTCGCGGCCGCGCAGAGAGATGTTCCCGATACTGTCCGCCCGATATTTTCCCTGCAGCCGCGATACGGTTTCCCCGCTCGCCAGAATGATCACCTGCGCATCCGGATCAACGGTTTTTCCGTATTCCTGAAGGCGTGCGGCGACATTCACCGCATCGCCGATAACCGTGTAATTCATGCGGCTGGAAGAGCCGAAATTCCCGACCACCACCTTGCCGCTGTGTACACCGATTCTCAGGCGCATGCCGGGCGTATCGGAAGCGGCAACCTTTTCGGCAAGCGCCTTGACCGATGCGATCGCGTGTTCGGCGTGATCGGGCTGATCGCTCGGCGCGCCCCAGAAGGCCATGACTCCATCGCCGATATATTTATCGATGGTCCCTTTTTCCTTCGTGATCGCATCCGACACCGTCTCGAAATACCGGTTCAGATAGGTGGCCGTTTCCTCCGCACTCAGATGGGATGCGAGGCTGGTGAATCCGGCCAGATCGGTAAAGACGATGGTCATGTCCCGGATTTCGCTCTGATGCGGGTCCGTCATCCCTTCCGCGATCAGGCGCCTGACCAGCTCGCGCGGCACATAGCGCGCGAACGCGCTCAAGGCGCCGAGCGTCCCGTTGAAGGCGGAATTCACATCATCGAGCTCCGCCAGCCTGGAGGCCGGCAACGGCGCCACCGCATCGAAATCCAGATCGTGAATATGACCGGCCGCCTGCGACAGGCGCGTCAGCGGACGCCCCAGCAGCCGGCCGACCGCAAAGGAGATCGCCGCCCCGATCAGCAGCGCGAAGCCGGCGGCAACAAGGATGACGCGCGACTTGTCGAACGCCGCGCCGAAGTCTTCGGCGCGGTACAGAATTCCGATCACCCAGCCCTTGGCCGGTCCCGCGCTGATCTCGTCATAAACGGCCGTGTACATGCCGCGGTCGGCGGGAAAGACACGACCGCGCGCAGAACCGGTCATCACATGGCTGCCCGGCTCGTCCGCCCAGAGATTGCGCAGTGGCGTCGAGGCCAGTCGCCGCAATTGCGGCAACGGTGCCTCGGGGGTTCCGGAAAAAGCCGCGGCATCGACATCGGTGATGGCCAGCGCGGTCGTCCTGTCCGACAGCAGGAACGGTTTCTGGTTCGCCCTCCGGCGCATCTTCGCCGCGAGGGTCTCGAAGACCGAGCGCGGATAATGCGCGACCAGGATCTGGCCGTTGCCGAGATCCTCCTCGGCTCTCAGCACCGCTGTCTTCAATTGGGGCGCATAGTCGAACCCGGTCCAGACCAGCGGTTTCGCCGGCCCCACCTGCGGAACCGGCGACGGGCCGAGGCTCAGCTCTGTCCCGTCGGGGAAAAGCGCCCGGTAGCGGGACAAACCGGCATCGTCCAGTTGCACCCGCCCCTGCTCCGTCCCGATAGCGACCGCCTGGAAGGCAAGGTTCTGCTCCTTGAAGAAACTGTCCAGGATCTCCCGGTTGCCCGAAAGCGTCGCCGCGGCCCGTTCACTGAGCAGACCGCCGGCGATGTGCTGGCTGGAGATCGACATATAGGCAATGATCAGGCCGCAGATCAGGACGAGGGTCACGGCAAAGACAAGCCCGAGCGCGACACCCACCGGAAGACGGAAACGCCGGACGCGCGGTCGTCCGGCTGCCGGCTCATCACCGTTCGGATCCGGTTGGACCAGCTCCTTGCCCGGCGGGATGATTTCCTGGTCCATCGTAAGGGCTCCGACGCGTGTCAGTTCCAGTCGCCCAGGGTTGCCTGAACAATCGCCAGCGCGGCCACCGCCGCAGTATCGGCCCGAAGGATTCTGGGTCCAAGCGGAATCGGCGTCACGAAGCTCTGGGCGCGCAGAAGCTCCCTTTCTTCCGGCGAGAACCCGCCCTCCGGACCGATCAGGACCGCGAGCGGCGCCGGCCCCCTGTCCGCCAGATCGGCAAGAGCTTGAAGCGGGTTATGGGTTTCCTCGCCTTCATCGCAATACAGCAGGCGCCGGTCGGCCTGCGTCTCGGCCCATGAGCCCACGAGGTCCTTGAGCGCCATCGGCTCCAGTACCTGCGGCACCGCGATGACGCCGCATTGCTCGGCCGCCTCGATGATGTTGGCTTCCATGCGCTCCAGATTGACCCGGCTTGCCTGGGTATACTGGGTCATCACCGGCCTGAGGCCGCCGGCCCCCATCTCCACCGCCTTTTGCACCATGTAATCCAGGCGCGCGTGTTTCAGCGGCGCAAAGAGATATTGCAGATCGATGGTGGATGTCTGCTCGCGGACCTGCTCCACCAGTTTCAACAGGCAGGACTTGCGGCCGGTGGCGACGACCTCGGCAAGCCACTCGCCGTCCTTGCCGTTGAAGACAAGGATCCGGTCGGTGTCCTTGAGGCGCAGGACGTTGAGAAGATAGTTCGCCTGACTGCGGTCGGCTTCTATCGACGCGCCCGGAGCAAGAAGCGGGCGAACGAACAGACGCTGCATTTTGAAGTCGTATCTGGACATGGGGGAACAGGGTAAGGCCGCTTTGGGTCCGATTTCAATGGCCGGTCAGGCCGCGTCCCCAGTCTGTGCCGGCCGCTATGAAAAACGAACGCCTGCCTATTGGGGCCGGCGTTCGAAATCAGGCGGGCTGTCCGGCCGCAGGCGGTTCCGCAGGTTCAGCCTTGTCCCCGGCTTCTGCGGGCGCCTTATCCGCGTGGCCGACATACATGTAGAACATCGGCACCACGAACAGGGTGAACATCGTGCCGACGGACATGCCGGTGAAGATCACCAGGCCGATGGAGTAGCGGGCTGCGGCGCCGGCGCCCTCGGCGATGACCAGCGGCAGAACGCCGAGCACCATGGCGCCCGTCGTCATCAGGATCGGCCGCAACCGCTCCCGTGCCGCCTCAACGATCGCCTCGCGCTTCGACATGCCGCGCTGCTCGCGCTGCGCATTGGCGAATTCCACCATCAGGATGCCGTGCTTGGTGATCAGCCCCACGAGGGTGATCAGGCCGACCTGGGTATAGATGTTCAGCGTGCCGAGCCCGAGGTTCAGCGGCACAAGGGCGCCGAAGATCGACAGCGGCACGGTCATCATGATGATGAACGGATCGCGGAAGCTTTCGAACTGGGCCGCCAGGACCAGGTAGATCACGATGACCGCGAGGGCAAAGGCGATCAGGATCGTGTTGCCCTGCTGGACCTCAAGACGCGACTGTCCGGCGTAGTCGACGAAGAAGCCGGAGGGGATCGTCTCGCTCGTGATCCGCTGCAGTTCGGCAAGGCCGTCGCCGGTGGTGACCGTCGGCAGCGGCAGGGCCGAAATCGTCGCCGAATTCAGCTGGTTGAACTGCTCGATGGAAACCGCCGTTGCCCCGATCGAAACCTTCACCACGGCCGACAGCGGCACCATGTCCCCGCTCGCGGAGCGGACGTAGAAACCGCCGAGCAGATCGGGGTTCATCCGGTATTCCTTGGCCACCTGGGGAATGATCTCGTAGGAGCGGCCATCCCGGTCGAACTTGGAAACGCTGGCATTGCCCACCAGGATATTCAGCGTTCCACCGATGGTGGAGACCGGCACACCGAGCGCGGCCGCACGCTCGCGATCGATCAGGACCGTGGCCTGCGGCTTTTCGAAGGACATGGAATCCTGGACAACGATGAACTTGCCGGCGGCCATCGCCTTGTTCTTGACCTCTTCGGCGACCTCGTAGACCTGTTCCGCCGACCCGGTCGTCTGCAGGACGAGCTGGATCGGCAGGCCGCCGCCGGACCCGGGAAGGGAAGGCGGCGAGAAGACGAACGCCTGGACGCCGGCGGATTTGGAGATCCGCCCCTGGATCATCCCCTTGATGTCTTTCTGGGACTGCGCCCGCTCGCCCCACGGCTTCAGCGCCCAGATGGCGAAGGCGGAATTGGGGGAACCCGTTCCCACGATCTGGAACCTGGCCTGGACGCCCGGAACATCGTCCGTCATGGAATAGAACTGGTTGGTGTAGAGCTGGGTGTAATCGGCCGTGGCATATTGCGGCGCCGTCACCATGGCAAACAACGCGCCCTGATCCTCGTCCGGCGCCAGTTCGCTCGATGTCTTCAGAAACAGGAACGCGGACGTCGCCAGAAGCGACACCACGATCAGAAGCGTCACCGGCTTGTAGTCGAGCGAAAAGTTCAGCCGCCGGCCGTACCAATGGGTGAGCTTCGTGAACACCTTGTCGATGAAGACCTGGAACCGGCTGCCATGGGCCACCAGAAGCCGGGCCGACATCATCGGCGACAGGGTCACCGCGACGAACCCGGAGATGAACACGGCCCCGGCCAGCGTGAAGGCAAATTCCCGGAACAAGGCTCCGGTCAGCCCTTGCGTGAACCCGATCGGCGCATAAACGGCGCCGAGCGTGATGGTCATGGCAACCACGGGACCGAAGATCTCGCGCATGCCGACGATCGCCGCCTGCATCGGTTTGAGCCCGTCCTCCAGATGCCGGTGGATGTTTTCCACCACCACGATGGCGTCATCCACCACGAGACCGATCGCAAGCACCATGGCCAGGAGCGTCAGCGTGTTGAGCGAATAATCGAGCGCCCAGAGGAAGAAGCAGACCCCGATCAGCGACAAGGGAATGGTCACGATCGGCACCAGCACCGCCCGGAAGGAGCCGAGGAACAGCAGAATCACCAGAACCACGATCGCGACGGCTTCGCCGATGGTCTTGAACACTTCCTCGATCGAGGCGGAAATGAACTTGGTGGAATCGTAGACCACCTGGATCGACGTGCCCTTGGGCATGTTCGCCTGAAGCCGCGGCAGTTCCGCCCGGACACCGGCGGCGGTGTCGAGCGGGTTCGCGGCCGGCGTCGGCATGATGCCGAGGAACACGCCCTGCTGGCCGTTGAAAGAGACGCGGACGTCCGTGCTTTCGCTGCCGAGCGTCACATCCGCCACGTCCCTGAGACGGACCACCTCCGTGCCCTCGCCGCTGACCGGCAATGCTCCGAAGGCCTCGGGCGTCTGCAGCGTCGTCTTCGCGGCGATCTGGTAGGCGACATATTCGCCTTCCGTCTTGCCCGGCGAGGACAGGAAGTTCGCCCCCTGGATCGCGGACAGGACTTCGGCCGCGGTGACGCCGCGCGACGCCAGCTTGATCGGATCGACCCAGATGCGCATGGCGAAGGTCTGCTCGCCCAGGATCTGGGCGTCGGCCACCCCGTCGACGACCGACAGCTGCGGCTGGATCACGCGGGAGACGAATTCCGTAATCTGCTGCGGCGACATGCTGTCGGACAGAACCGACAGATACATGATCGCAAAGGACCGGCCGGTGCCTTTCTTGATGACCGGGTCCTTGGCCTCGTCCGGCAGCTGGCCCCTGACTTCCTGCACCTTGGAGATGACTTCGGTCAGGGCCTTGTCCGGATCGGTGTTGAGCCGCATGTGGACGGACACCGTCGACAGGCCGAGCGCGCTGTTCGAACTGACGTAGTCGACGCCTTCGGCCGACCCGACCGCCTTGGCGATGGGAGTGGTGATGAAGCCCTGAACGAGATCGGGGCCCGCGCCGACGAACACGGTCGTGATCGTGATCACCGTTTCCTCGATCTTGGGATACTGGCGGACATTCATGTTCATGATGCCCTGCGCCCCAAGCAGCAGGATCAGCAGGCTGACGACCGTGGACAGAACCGGTCTGCGGATGAAAATCTCCGAGAAATTCACATCAGGCTCCCGGCTTTTCAGCGGTATCCGCCGGATTGACCGTATTGTCGATGGTCACCGGACTGCCGACCGTCAGCTTGTTCTGGCCGGCGGAGACGATCACATCGCCCGGTTTCACGCCGTCGGTGATCTCGATCTTGCCGCCGAAGCGGCGGCCGACCTTCACGAACACCTGGCGCGCCACCAGCTTCTTCTTGCCGTCGGCCGCCGCCGGAGCCTTGTCGTCTTCGGCAACCATATAGACGTAGGTGCCGTAAAGGCTCTGGACGACTGCCGTTTGCGGCAGCGCGATGATGTTGTTTTCCTGCGGCAGGTCGATACGGACGAAGGCGAACTGGCCCGGGCGCAGGGCGCCGTCGGAATTCCCGACTTCCGCCTGGATCGAGACCAGGCGCGACTGGGGATCGATCTTCGGATCGATGCCGGTGATCTTGCCTTCATAGCCCATGGCGTCTTCGGCAAGGCCCAGGTGAAGCGGCTGACCAATGTGCACCTCGGAAAGGCGCTGTTCGGCAACCGTGAAGTCGACCTTCATAACTTTCAGATCCTGCAGCGTGGCGATGACGGTGCCGGCCGGCAGATACTCGCCGACGTCGATTTTCGGAATGCCGATGGTTCCCGAAAACGGCGCCCGAATCTTCTTCAGGTTGATCTGCGCCTTGACCCGTTCCATCACCGAACGGGAGGCGTCGAGGGCAGCCTTGGCATCGTCCAGGGCGGAGGTCGAGCTCACGCCCTTGTCGACCAGCGTGGTCGCACGCTTCAGCGCCTGGCTGTCGCGCGCCTCGTTAGCCTTGGCCGCGATCAGGGTCGCCTGCTCTTCCTCGTCATCGAGCTGGACGAGCAGTTGCCCTTTTTCGATCTGGTCGTTGGCGGCAAACAGGATGCCGGTCACGATCCCGGCCGCCCGTGACGCCACGTCGACGCCCTGGCGGGCGCCGACCGTCCCGATCGCCTCGATCCCGGGCTTCCAGGACTGGGCTTCCGCGGTCACGGTCGACACCGTGACGGTCGGTCTCGGTCGGTTGGCAAAGTATTCGGCAATCTTCTGTTCCTTGAACAGGTTGAAGCCGACCAGCCCGCCGCAAACCAGAACGATCAAAATGATGGCGATGATGAAACGCTTGATCATGAACCTTATCCGTCCGACCCCGCCCAGCCATGAAGTCTAACAGGTTTCAGCCCGTCACGCTGGCGCAGGGTCCATGCAAAAATTCCATGACGACGGGCGCCGCAGCCATCGGCTCTGGCGCCCGTCGTCAATGAATACCGTGATGCCTCTTTCCGCCGCCGGGAGGACGCGGCGGGAAATGGGTTGGGCACAAAATAGTGCGCCTTGGGTCCGTTGAAAAGGTATGGAACCCTTATAATTTTTCAACGGGTTAAAAGGACCCTGTTCCGGTCGCCGACGACAATGTCCGATCAAGGGATATCCGCTCAGGGTGGCAAACATATGGTCTCCCTTGTCTTTGCCACCGGAGTTGTCTTTTTCCCTCGTTTCGCCAAGATGGCATTGCGGTCAACCCTTTATCCGCTCCGCAAAAGGAGCTCATCTTGTCCGGAATGAAACCGAAGCGGCGGCTTCTCGCCGGTGTCCTGCCCGTCAGGAAAGACCGGATCCTGTCCGAAACGATAGCCGGACTGACCCTTGCCGCCGTCGCGATCCCGGAAGTGATGGGATACACGAAGATCGCCGGAACGCCGGTGATCACCGGGCTCTACACCATGCTGCTGCCGATGGCGCTGTTCGCGCTCTTTGGATCGTCGCGCCATCTGGTGGTTGGCGCGGATTCGGCGACTGCCGCGATCCTGGCGACCAGCCTGGCGGGGCTGGCCGCGGCCGGATCGGCCAATTACGTCGCGCTGGCAGGCCTGATCGCGCTTCTGGTCGGGCTGCTGCTGGTTGTCGCGAGCGTCGCCCGCCTCGGTTTCATGGCCGACTTCCTGTCCCGGACCGTCCTGGTCGGCTTCCTGTCGGGCGTCGGGATACAGGTCGCCATGAATTCCCTGCCCGGCATGCTCGGCATCAAGATTGCCCAGGCGAGCGGGCTGGCGAAGCTCTCGCTGCTCCTGCCGCTGTTGCCGTCCGTCAGTTTGCCGGCTGCGGCCATTTCCCTGAGTGCGCTGTTGCTGATCCTCGGGTTCCGGGGGCTGTCCCGGTCCTTTCCGGGCGCGATCGTCGCCCTTGGGCTGATCACTCTGGTCAGCTGGATTTTCGACTTCAAAAGCGCGATCGATGTCGTCGGCAGCGTCCCGGGCGGGCTTCCCCAACTGGCGCTACCGAATGTCGACTGGTCGTTCGCGCTCATCTGGCAACTCGGCCCGGTGGCCCTTGCCATGCTGGTGGTGATACTCGCCCAGAGTGCGGCCACTGCCCGCGCCTATGCCACCAAGTACAACGAGACGCTGAATGACGGCATGGACCTGCGCGCCCTGGGATTTGCCAATCTCGGCGCCGGACTGACGGGAACCTTCGTCGTCAACGGCAGTCCGACCAAAAGCCGGATCGTCGAAAGTGCCGGCGGCCGGACCCAGCTTTCCATGCTGATTTCAGTCGGGATCGTCATCCTGGTCCTGCTTTTTTTCACCCATATTCTGGCCTATCTGCCAGAAGCCGCCCTTTCCGCGCTCGTCTTTCTGATCGGCATCGACCTGATCGACCTGAAAGGCTTACAGGAAATCCACCGCACCCGGAGGGCCGAGTTCTGGGTGTCCGCGGTGACGATCCTCGTGGTCGTCGTGGCAGGCGTCGGCCCCGGCATCCTGCTTGCGATCGTCCTGTCGCTCATCGTGCACACGAGGCACGGCTATCATCCGGTCAACGTGCTGCTCACGCCCGAAACCGCCGAGACCTGGCAGGTTCAGCCGCTCAAGACCCGCGTGATGGCGGCACCGGGCCTGATGGTGTACCGCTTCACCCACGCCATGTATTACGCCAACGCGGGGCTGATGGCGGCGGAAATCAAGGACCTGGTCACGCCCGCCGCCGAAGGCCTCAGGTATTTCTGTATCGATTTCTCCTGCGTGGACGATATCGACTTCACGGCCCTGAAGACCCTGAAGAAAATCCAGGCGGAGCTTGCCGGCGACGGAATCGAGCTGCTTTTCGCCCACACGCTGGACGATCCGGCGGCGCGCAGCCGGCTGCAACTGGTTAAGACCTTCGGCGAAAGCATCGTCTTTTCCACGGTCGGCGAGGTCCTGTCCCATATACGCACCCGCAAACCGCCCCCGCTCGCCACCTCCGCCTCTTGACCCGATCCTCCGGGACGGCCAGTTTTCAAGGATCAGAGGGAATCAGCCTTGTCAGACTCCGCTTCCAACGTCGCCGAATTCTCGGTCTCCGAAATCTCCTTTTCCATCAAGAAAACGATGGAGGATGCCTTCGGCTATGTGCGCGTGCGCGGCGAACTGGGGCGCATTTCGAGACCCGGATCCGGCCACATCTATCTCGACCTGAAAGACGACCGCGCGGTCCTGTCCGGCGTGATCTGGCGCGGGGTCGCCTCGAAGCTCAAAATCCAGCCGGAACAGGGCCTTGAGGTGATCGCCACCGGCAAGATCACCACCTTTCCGGGCCAGTCGAAATACCAAATGGTCATCGACGCCCTGGAGCCCGCCGGCGCCGGCGCACTCATGGCGCTGCTGGAGGAACGCAAGCGGAAACTCGCCGCGGAAGGTCTCTTTGGAGAAGAGCGCAAGCAGCGGCTGCCGAGCCTGCCGCGGGTCATCGGCGTCGTGACCTCGCCGAGCGGCGCCGTCATCCGCGATATACTGCACCGGATTTCCGACCGCTTTCCCCTGCACGTACTGGTCTGGCCGGTCCGGGTGCAGGGCGAGACCTGCGGCGCGGAGGTCGCCAACGGCATCCGCGGCTTCAATGCGCTTGCCCCCGGCGGCCCGATCCCGAGGCCAGATCTCCTGATCGTCGCCCGCGGCGGCGGCAGCCTGGAGGATCTGTGGGGCTTCAACGAGGAAGCCGTGGTCCGGGCGGCGGCGGAAAGCCGTATTCCGCTGATTTCCGCTGTCGGCCACGAGACCGACTGGACGCTGATCGATCTTGCCGCCGACGTGCGCGCGCCGACACCGACGGGCGCTGCGGAAATCGCCGTGCCGGTCAAGGCCGACCTGATGGGCATGACCGACGACCTGTCGCGGCGTCTCATCTCCGGCCTGAACCGCTTCATTTCCAACCGGCGCACGGAACTGCGCGCGGCAGGCGCCGCCCTGCCGGCGCCGCGCGATCTGCTCGCCCTGCCACGCCAGCGTTTCGACACCGCCGCCGGCAGCCTGGAACGGTCGCTGATCGTCAACACCCGCAGCCATCGCAGCACCTATCAGAATGCGGCCGGCCGCCTGTCGCCCTTCCTGCTTGCCCGCGTCACCACCAAGGCGCGCGACCAGCTAGACGGGTTCGGCGAGCGCCAGGGACGCGCGCTGCTGGTCGCGGTCCGCCAGAAACGTCAGGGCTATGCGGCCGTCTCCGACCGGCTGACGCCGATCCGGCTCAAGCATCAGATCACCATCGGCAACGAGCGCCTGTCCGGTCTGTCGGAGCGCATGAACCGGGCCTATGCCACCCGGCTGACGAAGTCCCGCGACCGGCTGGATGCGCTGGAAAAGCTCCTGAAATCGCTGTCCTATAAGGACGTGCTTGCCCGCGGCTATGCGCTGGTGCGCGACGACAAGGGCCAGCCGGTGCGCTCCGCCGCTGCAGTCTCTTCCGGTGACGCACTCAGCATCGAGCTTGCCGACGGAACCATCGACGCGGTCGCCACGTCGGGGTCTGCCGGTCCTGCGAAGAAGGCGAAGAGGCCGGCGAGCACGGAAAGCAAGAAGCCGACGTCGCAGGGCAGCCTGTTTTAAAGAGAACTGAACCCGGATTAAAAAAGGCCGCACCGGTTTCCCGGCGCGGCCTTGATTTTCATCCCTTGTTTCCCGGCTACATCATAGACGGCAGCCAGGTGATGATCGACGGGAAGGCCAAGAGGCCGCCGATGGTGATGATGTCGGCGACGAAGAACGGGATGCAGCCGCGGAACACTTCCTGGACCGGAATGTCCGGCCTCACACCCGCGACCACAAAGCAGTTCAGGCCGATCGGCGGCGTGATCAGGCAGAGTTCCGCCATCTTCACCACCAGGATGCCGAACCAGATCGAGCAGGCCTCACCCGACATGCCGAGCGTGCTGTCCGCCGCACTGACGGCCTCGCCGCCGTTGAGCGCCATGACCGCCGGATAGACCACAGGCAGGGTCAGGACGAGCATGCCGATGGCGTCGATGAACATGCCGAGCACCGCATAGGCAGCCAGGATCAGGATCATCGTCAGCATTGGATCATGCGGCAGGCTGACGATGAAGTCCCGGAACGCATCGGGCAGGCCGGCAAAGCCGAGGAAGCGCACATAGACCAGCACGCCCCAGATGAGGGTGAAGATCATCACCGTCAGCTTGGCGGTTTCGTGCAGAGCCTGGCCAAGCTGCCGGCCGCGCATGCCTTTGAAGAAGGCGGTGATCAGGACGACGAAGGCGCCGAGCGCACCGGCTTCCGTCGGCGTTGCGGCGAACTGGTAACCGCCGATGTCGATGCCGAACAGGCCGACGAAGATCACGGCCACCACAGCGAAGATCGGGAACGTTCCGGGCAGCGAGGCGAAGCGATCCGACCAGGTGAAGCCCTTGATCGCCGGCGCATCGCCGCGCCAGGCCGCCATGCCGACGATGATCAGGATGTAGATCAGCGCCGAGTAGAGCCCGGGAATGAAACCCGCGATCAGCAACTTGCCGACCGACTGCTCCACCAGGATCGCGTAGATCACCAGGATCGCGGAAGGCGGGATCAGCGAGGCGAGCGTGCCGCCGGCGGCGACCACGGCCGCAGCCAGCCGCTTGGAATAGCCCACGGCCAGCATTTCCGGAATGGCGACGCGGGCGAATACCGCGGCGGTCGCCACGCTGGCGCCGGACACGGCGGCAAACCCGGCGGTGGCAAACACGGTGCCGACGGCCATGCCGCCCGGCATCCAGCCGAGCCACTTCTTGGCCGCATCGAACAACTGCTTGGTCAGCCCCGCGTAAAAGGCGAGAAAGCCGATCAGGATGAAGGTCGGCAGGACCGAGAGGGAATAGGTGACCGACTTGGAATGGGGCACGGTGCCTGCCATCTTCAGCGCGGTGATGACGCCTCTTTCGAAGCCCATGCGCATGGAGAAGATGATGATCAGGCCGGTGAGCCCGACAAAGGCGGCGGCAAAGGCGACGCGCACGCCGACCAGGACGAGGACCAGCAACACGCCGGTCATGATCAGTCCGACTTCAAACGGCGTCATCGGGAAACCTCCTCGTCGTCTTCGCCAAAGGCTTCCTCGATTTCATGTTGGGCCGCTTCCTCAACATCCATGATGAGCGGAACGGAAAGGGGCGTGCGTGACGGGTCGGCAATCAGCCGCCAATAACCGTAGAGCTGCAACAGCAGCCTGAGGGCAAGCAAGGTGAGTGCGACCGGAACGATCAGTTTCGAGGGCCAGGTGGGCAGCCCGATGTCGATGGTGGAATCGCCGATACTCCACGACCGCTGGAAATGAAACCAGGAGCCGTAGATCAGCCCGCAAACCACCAGGAAAATGATGAAGACCCCGAAAAATTCGGCGATCCAGAGTGCGCGGCCCTTGAGCTTTCCAAGCAGGATTTCCATGCGGATGTGGCCACCCACACGCTGGCAGTAGGCAATGCCCATGAAGGTGAACACGGCCATCGCCTGCTCGGTGATGTCAATGAAACCCGGAATGGGCTGATTGAGGAAGGTGCGCCCGAAGATCTGCACGACAGCCAGCAGCATCAAGATCATGATACTGGCCGCGGCGATCAGGTTGAACCCATTCTCTATCCTGGCGAGAACGCCATCGAACATGATGTAACGCGGCGCCTCGGCGGTCGCATCGGACCGGTCTGGAGTCATCATTTTTATACGCCCAAGGAAGGCCTCCGGCGTAAAAACGCCGGAGGTTTTAAGATCGACTGGTTCGTTTGAATTCTCGACCGGCCGGCGTCAGTTGCCGAGGGTCGAGTGCACCAGATCCAGCAGTTCCTGACCCGGGATGCCCTTGGCATCCATGTCCTTGATCCACTGATCGTAGATCGGGGCGGCCTTGGCGCGCAGGGCGGCAAGATCTTCAGCGGAGAACTTGATCTGCTGGATATTGCGCTTTTCCAGTTCCGGCCACCACTTGTCATAGACCTTGGCATAGGTCGCCAGGTAGTGGTCGACAGCTGCCGGGACGGTCTCGTCCAATGCCTTGCGGAAATCGTCAGGCAGGGCGTTGTAGGCGTCGGTGTTCACGACCACCGGGCACTGCACCGTTCCCGGGTTCATGTTGGCCGTCCACCAGGTGCCGACTTCCACGGTCTTGAACGCCAGGTGAGCATGGGGCGCAAAGGATGCGGCACGCACCGTACCGGATTCCATGGCCTGGTAGGTTTCAGATGCCGTCACGGTGGTCGGAACGGCGCCGATTGCGGACATCAGGTTACCGATCCCGCCCAGCGCACGCACGCGCATGCCTTCGAAGTCCTTCGGTGACTTCGGAGCATCGCCATTGCCGATGAAGTTGTACTGCGGCATCGGCGAGGGCATCAGAACCTGTGCATTCCACCGGGCAAGGTCCTTCTTGACCGCCGGATGCTGGTAAACCGCTTCGCTGACCTTCACTTCCGCGTCGAGGTCTTCCACGCCCAGGAACGGCAGTTCGAGAACCGTCAGGGTCGGGTTCTTGTCGGCATGGTAGGAGGCGCAGATCTGGGCCATTTCAAAAGCGCCGAAGGAAATACCGTCAAGGTTTTCGCGCGACTTCGACAGGGCCTCGCCGTAGGCGATCTTGATTTCGAACTTGCCGCCGGTCTTCTCGGCGACCTTCTCGGCCAGATATTCGATGTGCTCGGTGAAGGCGCGGCGCTTGCCCCAGACGGAAACGTTCCAGGTGACATCGGCGGCGAAAGTTTCGGTGGCAAAAACCAGTCCCAAGACAGCTACGGATGCAGCGGTCGCAAACTTGCGAACAGTGAGCATGTGTATCCTCCCAGATATAAAGTGCCCATAAGCCTGGATGTCCCGGCGACGCCGCCTCCTGCAGCATCGGCCCGCACCCAGCTAGGATTTTATTTTGCATGTCCCGTGCCAAACACATGACATGACGGGATTTTCCCCAAAACCCCGCAATTCCGGATGGCAGCACGTCTGTGCCGCCTCCGTCAATCGGCGATTTCTTGCCGATGCCGTTTTCCCATTGGCGGAATCTTGCCGGCAACTTCAGATTTAGGATCAGGGCGCCAGAGACTGGACCTTAGTAAATTCCGGGAAACAAGCGATATCTTACGCGGCTCGTATAGTCCTGGTACCCCGGCAACTCTTCCTGAAGCGTCCGGTCTTCGAGTGCGGTTCTGATCACGGCGACAACCAGTGCGACCGCCACCGGAACGAGTGTCCACACAGAACCCAGGGCGAGCACCATGCCCGGCAATGCCAGAAGGTTTCCGGCATACCCCGGGTGCCTGACGATCCGGTACGGGCCGCTGTCGCATACCTCATGTCCCCGATCGGTCTGGATGCGCATCAGGCTGGAGAAGAAGCGGTTCTCCGCCAAGGCCCAGGTTGCGAAGGCGTATCCGATTGCGATCAGGAAGAGACCGGTGACGGAAAGCCATGCGGGGAATACGGGCGACCAGTCGAAGCGGTGATCCAGCCCCGCGACGATGACCAGCGGAAAGGAAAGGGTCAATGCCATGAGCGGTCCGAGAACCTTATCCCAGGCTTTGACATCCGATGCCTTCATCGACAGGGACCGGTCCCGTTCCACCATCAGCCCCGGATGGCGCCATTCCGCCCAGACGCGCCCGCCGACGCCGGCTGCAACGAGGAGCAGGAAATAGACCCAGGCCTGCCACCAGCGGATATCCCCTCCGCAGGCCAACAGGATCACAGGTATGGACACATGGACGATGGTCACGCGCAGCCACTCGCGCGGCGTTGCCGTCTGAACCGTGCCCGGATCACCTGTTTGCGGTGGCATGTCGCTCCTAGGGTCAGGACTCATTAATCAGGTTGCAATTGCGCCGTAAACGGCAAAGAGCTGCAAGGAGAGACGCGAAAAGCGGGCTCCCTGCCCGGTTGAGCGGTTCGACGCAGCAGATCTAAGCCGTTTACGCGTCCCTTCGGGATATGGCCGATTTGCCCGGCTACAGCGTTGCAAGTTCTGGAAAACCGGACGGTTTCCTGCGAACTTGCGCCTCGTATCCGAACAAATCGGCTCATACCATTCCAATCTGATTAATGGGTCCTGACCCTAGTCCTCTGCCGCGGTCAGCCCGGCCTTCGGGCGGCTCAGGCCGAGACGGGTCATCTTTTCGTTCAGCGTCCGGCGCGGAACGCCGAGTTCCTCCATGACGGCGGCGATTCGGCCGTCATGCCGGCGCAGGGCGCTGGCGATGATGTTGCGTTCGTAATTGTCCATGATCGCGCGCAGGGTGTCCCCTTCCCCGATCTCATGCGCAGCGCCGTTGCCGGTCACCAGCATTTCCAGAGGCTGGCGGCCGACGCCGGCGTTCAGGACAAAACGTTCGGCCGCATTCCGGAGTTCGCGGACATTGCCCGGCCAGCCGTAGGTCTGTAGAAAGGCCTCGTCGCGGGCGCTCGTTTCGGGGCGATCCAGCCCGTATTGCGCCGTGAACCGGTTGACGAAGGTGTCGAACAGCACAAGGCAATCGCTGCCCCGGTCCCGCAAGGGCGGTATGGTGATTTCAATGGTGTTCAGGCGGAACAGGAGATCCTCGCGCAGGGTCCTTGCGGCGACCGCCTCGCGCGGATCGACATTGGCCGCGCTGACGATGCGGATATCGACCCGCACCGGCTTGCGCCCACCGATCCTGTCGACCTGCTTTTCCTGGAGCACGCGCAGGAGCTTCGGCTGCAGGCTCATCGGCATCGACACGATTTCATCCAGAAAGAGGACGCCGCCGTCTGCCGCCTCGATCCGCCCCTGACGCATCCGGTCCGCACCGGTGAAGGCCCCGGCCTCGTGACCGAACAGCTCCGCCTCGACCATGGTTTCCGGCAAGGCTGCGGCGTTGATCGCAACGAAAGGGCCGTCCTTGCGGCTGCCGAAATCATGCAGCGCCTGGGCGACGACTTCCTTGCCCGTCCCGGTTTCCCCGGTAATCAGGACGGCGGCATCGGTCGAAGCGAAATGCAGGATCCGGTCGCGCAGGGCCCGCATCGCCGGGCTGTTGCCGAGAAGCCGGCTTTCCAGGCTCGAGCCGTCCTCCAGGCGTCTCGTCAGGGCCCGATTTTCCAGGACGAGGGCGCGTTTTTCCACCGCGCGACGGACAATCTCGGCCATGTTTTCCGGATCGAACGGCTTTTCGACGAAATCATAAGCGCCGTTGCGCATCGCCTCGACCGCCATGGGAACATCGCCGTGGCCGGTGATCAGGATCACCGGGATTTCCGCATCGATCTCCCCGATCCGGCGCATGAGACTGACCCCATCTTCTCCCTGCAGCATCACGTCGGAAACGACGCACCCCGGAAAGCTGGAAGAAATCTTGCCGATCGCCTCCTGGGCACCCGCCGCTTCGATCGGCGTGAAATCCGCCAGCCCCATCCATTGCCGCAGGGCGGCGCGCATGGATGGATCATCATCGACGATCAGAACCGGGGCCTGTGCTTCTGGCGCGGTCATTCCGCGGGAACCTCCTGCGCTTTGGTCTCAGACGTCTTGTTGCTCGAGTCTTCGCGCCGGGGCCGCAGATCGCGCGCGGCCGGCAGCGACAGGGTAAAGGTCGCGCCGCCGAATGTGTTGGTCGCGACCGACAGGGACCCGCCGATGTCTTCCGCGATCCGGCCGGAAATGGAAAGCCCGAGACCGAGGCCGCCGCTGCTCAGCTTGGTCGTGAAGAACGGATCGAAGATCTTTTCCCGGATTTCCTCCGGAACGCCGGCGCCGTTGTCCGAGACCTCGATGACGATGGCATCCTCCAGCCGCTTCGCCTCCAGCAGCACCTTGCCGTCGGCAACCTGGGACGCGGCATCCGCACCGTTGCGCAACAGGTTCAACAGCACCTGCTCCACCGGCAGCGGCGCCGTTTCCAGGCGCAACGGCTCCTCCGGCAGGGTGACGGTCAGGTCGACCCCGGTTTCCTCGAACCGCGGCAGGGCAATCTTGGCGGCGGCGCGAATGTTTTCCTTCAGATCGATGGACTCGATCCGGCTTTCCGCAGGCCGCGCAAAGCGCTTCAGTTCCTGGGTCAGCGCCGCCATCCGGTGCTGCAGACCGTCGATTTCAGACAGGTTCTCCCGTGCTGCCTCGATATTCAGCTTTTCCAGGAACTTGCGGGTTCCGGCAACGAACATGCGCAGGGCGGCAAGCGGCTGGTTCAGTTCATGGGCGACGGCGGCCGACATCTGGCCGACAGCCGCAAGACGGCTCGACCGCGCCAGACCTTCCTGGGCCTTGATAAGCTCGCGCTCGATCCGCTTGCGTTCCTCGACCTCGTCCGTCAGCCGCAGGTTCAGTTCGCGCAGCTCTTCCGATTCCTGGCGTAAGAGAGCAGACGCCCTGCGCAGCGCCCGCCCGCGGAACACCAGGACACCCACCGCATAAAGCAGGCTGAGGCCGATGGCCGACACCCAGACCGGCCACAGGTTCTCCTTCGTCTCCTCAACGGGAACCAGGAAGTGCAGTTTCCAGCCGAGCAGACCGACATCGGCCTGGTTGTGCCGGTAGCGCCGGCCGTCGATCGCAAGCACGTTGTCCGCGTTGCCGGAGGCGTCGGACAAAAGCTCCAGCGGCAGACCTGCGAACTGGCGGGTCTCCCGGATCTTAGACAGGAGGCTGTCGCTCAAGGGATGAAGCACCTTGTAGCGCCAGTCGGACACGCTGGAGAGAAAGATCACCCCGTTGGCATCGGAGGCAAAGACGATCTCGCCGCCTTCCGCCCAGGCCTGTTCCAGCGGACGCATGTCGACCTTGACCACGGCCACGCCCCGCGGCGGGCCTTTCACCGGCGTCGGCCGCGACAGGAACAGCCCCGGTTCGCCCATGGTCGCCCCGATGGCGAAGAACCGTCCCTCCTCGCCGGCCATGGCCGCCTTGAAATAGGGCCGGAAACCGTAGTTGCGTCCGACCAGGGACAGCTCGTCGCGCCAGTTGCTGGCACCCAGCGTGACGCCGTCCGTGTTCATGATGTAGAGCAGGTTGGCGCCGGAGTTTTCCGCCATCTCCTCCAGATAGCGGTTCGCGGATTCCGTCGTCTGCTGCATGTTCAAGACGATGGTCGCCCGCGGATCGCGCGCCAGCACGTAAGGCAGGTAGCGGTACTTGTCGTATTCGCCGAGGATGGTCTGGCGGTAGAGGGTCAGTCGTTCGGACGCCTTGCGGTCAACACTTTCCTCGTCGCGCACCGCGATCAACTGCACGATGACGGCAGCGATCAGAAGCAAGACAAGCGGCGGCAGGGCCAGAAGAATGAAACGGGTCCTCATGCTTTCTTATGTCCTGTTTGGCCCGAGGCCGCAAACCGGAAAGGAGATCATGGACAACGGGTTCGGCGTGCGGGTAGGGTCTGGCAAATTTAATAACCGGAAACGCCCCATGCACTTCGAACTCACAGAAGAACAGCAGATGATCTCGGATGCCGCCCACCGGCTGGCGGCCGACCGTCTGGAACCGCTGGCCGAAAAGGTCGATGCCGGCGAAGGCCGGGCCGAGTTCCTCGACAATCTGCGCCTGCTTGCCGAAAACGGCTTCATGGGGCTGAACGTTTCCGCCGACTACGGCGGCACGGAAGCCGGCGCCATCGGCTTTGCCCAGGCCGTGCAGGCATTGGCCGGCGGCTGTGCTTCTACGGCAGTGACTGTTTCTGTGACCAACATGGTCGGCGAAGTCATCCAGGCAGTCGGCTCCGACGAACAGAAGGCGGACTACCTGCCGAAGCTGACGGACGGCACCTATGCCGCCGGCGGCTTCTGCCTGACGGAATCCTCCGCGGGATCCGACCCGTCGGCGATGAAGACCCGCGCGGTCAAGGACGGCAATCACTACGTCCTCAACGGCGCCAAGCTCTATATCACCTCCGCCGAATATGCCGGCATTTTCGTCGTCTGGGCCGTCACCGATCCGGACGCGCCGAAGGGCAAGGGCATTTCCTGTTTCCTGGTCGAGGCGGGAACGCCGGGCCTCGTGATCGGCAAGGCGGAAAAGAAGATGGGCCAGACCGGCTCGGCGACCAACGAGGTCCTGTTCCAGGACTGCCGGGTTCCGGCAACCGCCATGATGGGAAAGGAAAACGACGGCTTCCGCATTGCCGTCGGCGAACTCGCCGGCGGACGCATCGGCATCGCCTCGCTGGCGCTTGGCATTGCCCGCAAGGCCATGGACACGGCCAAGGCCTTCGTCAAGGACCGCGAACAGTTCGGCCGGCCGCTCGCCGACATGCAGGGCCTGCAGTGGATGATCGCCGACCGGGAGACGGAGCTGGAAGCCGCCCGCCTCTTAATCCTGCAGGCGGCAGCGCTCAAGGACGCCGGCAGGCCCTATTCCAAGGAGGCCTCCATGGCCAAGCTCTATGCATCTGAAGCCGCCCAGCGCGCCACCTACACCGCGCTGCAGCTTCACGGTGGCGCCGGTTACATCAAGGAGTATCCGCTGGAACGCTTCGCCCGCGACGCCCGGATCACGACCATCTACGAAGGCACATCGGAAATCCAGCGCCTGATCATCGCCCGCGAAGTGATGAAGGCGGTATAAGTTTTTGCGCCAACACCGCTTTGAGTTGATCCTGCTCAAAGTGGGGGTTCAAAATCCTGCATAAATTGCCGATATAAAATACGGGCACTCGCCCGCTTTTCTGGACGGAGACAATACCATGGCACTCAAGGACATTCTGACGATCATCGACCTTTCCGGGTCTCAACCTGCGCCGAAATACGCGCTGGAACTCGGGCGGCAGTACGATGCCCACGTGACGGGTCTGGCGATCGCCTTCGAACCCGTGGTGCCTGCCTTCGCCGCGGCGCCGATGCCGGTGGACTACCTGGAAGCAGCCCACGAACAGGCTGTGGGCGCCGCCAAGGAAGCCCAGAAGCAGTTCGACGAACTGGCCCGCCTTTCCGGCGACAAGTCGGAAAGCCGGGTCGCGGAAATCCTGACCGGCGGCCCGCTGGAAGGCGTGCTGCAGCACTGCCGCACGACCGACTTGGTGGTGATCGGCCAGACCAATCCGGATACGCCGGAGCCGATGCGCGAACTGCTGATCGAAACGGTGCTGTTCGAAAGCGGCGTGCCGGTCCTCCTCGTGCCTTACATCGGCGTTTCCGACTATACGCCGAACAACGTGCTGATCGCCTGGGACGGCAGTTCGACCGCGACCCGCGCCGTTCATGCGGCCCTGCCGATGCTGGGCAAGTCCGACAAGATCACCGTTCTCGTGGTGGAGAAGAAGACCGAAGGCACCGGCGGCCAGCCGGGTGCCGAAATCGCCACCTATCTCGCCCGCCACGGCCTCGACGTGACCATCGACGTGGTGACCAACCCGCAGACGGGCATTGCCGATACCCTGCTGAACTACGTGTCCGACCACGCCAACGACCTCGTCGTCATGGGCGGCTACGGCCACAGCCGGATGCGTGAATTCCTGTTCGGCGGGGCAACCCGCGAAATCCTGGAAGCCATGACCGTTCCGGTCCTGATGGCCCACTGATCCGGGCGGGTCGCCGGTTCATTCCGGAGACCAACCCGGCCACGTCACGTAATTTTAAGAGGCGGAGGGTTTCCTGAACTCTCCGCCTTATTTGAGTTTTCGTTCAACGGCGGCGAGGCAGTCCGCGTGACCATACGAAACCTTGAGGGCTTTTTCGCCCCGAAGTCCATTGCCGTCATCGGTCCGTCCCGCCACGATCCGGCGGTGACCGGGCATCTGCTTCACGCGCTGTCCGCCTTCGCCGGAAAACACTCCGTCCATCTGATCGACCTTAAGGCCGGCGACGTACCTTCCGAATTCAGCGTCGCCGCGTCGGTCGACGATCTGGCGCAGGGGCCCGATCTCGCCATCTGCCTCGGCGCCTCGGACGATAGTCCGCAGTTAATTGCCGGGCTCGCGGCCCGCGGAACGCGTGCTGTGCTCCTGTTGTCGCCTGGCTTTGAAAGCTGGCCGGAAGAGCTGCTTCAGCGGTGCCGGGAGGCGGCGCGGCCGACAAACCTGCGCATGATCGGTCCCGGCAGCCTGGGCGTCGCGGTACCGGCCCTTTCCCTGGACACGCTTTTGAGCGCTGCAAAGCCGCTTGCCGGCGATGTCGCCTTCTTCGCACGCTCCGGCGCGGTCCTGAACGGAACGCTGTCCTGGGCGGCCAGCCATCAGACCGGCTTTTCCGGAGTGGTGTCGCTCGGCGCGCGCATGGATGTCGATATCAGCGACCTGATCGACTATTTCGCGCAGGATTACCGGACGCGGGCCATTCTCCTGCACCTGGAGAACCTGTCCTCGCCGCAGAAATTCATCTCCGCCGCAAGGGCGGCCGCGCGCAGCAAACCGGTGATCGTGATACGTTCCGGGCGAAGCTTGGAAACCGTTGGGACCGGGCGTACCCATGCCGGGCGGCTGGCCGATCCGGATCTGGTCTATGAGGCCGTCTTCCGCCGCGCCGGCCTGCTCAGGGTCAATGACCTGGACGAGATGTTCGAGGCGGTCGAAACCCTGTCGCGGATCCGGGTGCCCACCTGCGAATCCCTGGCGGTCGTCGCCAACGGGCGCAGTCTGGCGGCCCTTGCCTCGGACCGCCTGGCGGACCTCGGCGCCGGCCTTGCCCGGCTCGAGCCGGAGACCGTTGCCGCGATTGCCCCGTTCTGCAGGCCTGCGCGCAATCCCGAAGGCACGATCGGAGCCAGAGGAAAGATAGTGCTGAAAGAGGACCTGCCGGCAGCCGATCTCAAGTTCGCCGTAAGCCGGATCCTGCAGGACAAGGGCGTTGACGGCCTGCTGACGCTCCATGCCGGGACCGCATTCACCTCTCTTGAGGACATCGGCAAGGCGATTGCCGAAACGGCAGACGAAAACCGCAAGCACACGGGGCGCCGCAAGGCACTGGTGACAGGCCTGATCGGCGGCGACAGCACCACACGCGGCCCGCTCGATGCAGCGGGAATTCCCTGTTATTCCAGCCCGGCGGAAGCGGTGCGCAGCATCATGCATCTGGCGCGCGATGCCCGGGCGCGGGATTTCCTCATGGCCGTCCCGCCGAGCATGCCGGCGGACTTCACACCGGACAAGGCCGCCGCCCGCCGGATCGTCGACAAGGCTTTGGCCGAAAACCGCAGCTGGCTTTCGCCGGTCGAAGTCGCTGCCGTTATGGCGGCCTACCAGATCCCCCTGATCGGCACGGAGCTTGCCGGATCGGCGCAGGAAGCGGAAGAAATCGCGAAGCATTTCTTCAGGAGCGCCCGCCACTGCGTGGTGAAGCTGATTTCTCCCGACCTGCCGTTCAAATCGCAGATCGACGGGGTCCGGCTGGGCCTGGAAAGTCCGCAAGCCGTCGCAGCGGCCGCGCAGCAACTCCTTGACCAGACCCGGGCGATGTTTCCGGCGGCAAACATCACCGGCGTCAGTGTGCACCCCATGCTGGAGGACCGGAACGGCCTGGAACTATTCCTGGGCCTTGCCAATACGCCGGTGTTCGGTCCGGTCATCGTGTTCGGACAGGGCGGAACGGTGGTCGAGGACAGCGGCGACGTCTCGCTCGAACTGCCGCCGCTCGATCTCAAGCTGGCCGACGCCCTGATCGGGCGCATCAGGATCAGCCGGCTTCTGGGCGGCACACGGGCGCGGCCGAGCCTCGACCGGGCCGCCATTGCCCTGACGCTGGTCAAGCTGTCCCAGATCTGCGTCGATATTCCGGAAATCCTGGAACTCGACATCAATCCGCTGGTGGCGCGCCAGGGCGGGGTCCTGGCCCTTGATGCCCGCGTCACCCTCGGCGCGCCGGCCGAACATCGCGGCCGGCTCGGACAGTCGCGGCTGTCCATTGCGCCTTATCCGAGCGAATGGGAGCAGACGCTTTCCCTCCGGGATGGCCGCAAGGTCTTCGTCAGGCCGATCCGGCCCGACGACGAAGACCTGCTCAAGGCGTTTTTCGAGACGGTCTCTCCGGAAGACCTGCGGCTGCGTTTCTTCGCGCCGGTCCGCGATTTCAGCCACCGCTTTCTCGCCCAGCTCACCCAGCTCGACTATGCGCGCGCCATGGCGTTTGCGGCGATCGATCCGGAAACCGGCAACCTGCTCGGCGCCGTCCGGCTGCATACGGACCCGGATCACCAGACGGGCGAATATGCCGTCATCGTGCGTTCCGACCTCAAGGGCATCGGCCTCGGATGGGCCCTGATGCAACTGATCATCCGCTACGCGAAGGCGGACGGGATTGGCACGATCAAGGGCGAGGTGCTCAAGGAAAACACCTCCATGCTCGCCATGTGCGAGAAGCTCGGTTTCTCGGTCAGGACCTCTCGTGACGATCCCGGTATCGCGGATGTCACGTTGCCGGTGGCAGGCCTTGACGCAGATCTGGACGGATAAAGCCTATCTGGCTTCGGCTTCCGCGCGGATCTGGCTGAGCGACCGGGCCGGGGTGATCGCTTCCGGATCAAGCTTCAGATGCAGGAGCGCCGGTTTGCCGGAGGCCAGTGCCCGCTCGAAGGCCGGGCCGAAGTCTGCCGTCTTTTCGACTGTTTCGGCATGGGCGCCATAGGAGCGGGCAAGGGCTGCGAAGTCCGGATTGACCAGCTTGGTCGCCGACGGACGGCGCGGATAAGTGCGCTCCTGGTGCATGCGGATCGTGCCGTACATGCCGTTGTCGATGACCAGCACGATGATCGCGGCCTCTTCCTGGCAGGCTGTGCCGAATTCCTGCATGGTCATCTGCAGGCAGCCATCGCCGGCAAAGCACACCACCGGACGGTCGGGGAAGGTCAGCTTGGCGGCAACCGCGGCCGGCAGGCCGTAGCCCATGGACCCGGAGGTCGGCGCCGCCTGGGTGCCATAGCGGCGGAAGCGGTGGAAGCGGTGCAGCCAGGTGGCGTAGTTGCCAGCCCCGTTGGTGAAGATCGCATCGTCCGGCAGATTGGTCTCGATCCAGTCCATGACGCCCGACATCTGCAGATCGCCCGGCGTTTCCGGCCGGGCGCCCGACCATGCCAGATAATCCTCATGCGCCTTGGCCGCAGCACCCGCTCCTTTCAGCTCGGCCGGCGGCTGCAACCCTTCGGCCGCCTTGCAGAAGGCGGCCGGGCTTGCGTGAATGGCAAGCGTCGGCCGGTAGACCCGACCGAGTTCTTCGGCGTCGGGATGGACATGCACCAGCGCCTGGTCCGGCTCCGGAATGTTCACGAGCGAATAGGACTGGCTCGGCATTTCCGACAGGCGGCCGCCGACAAGCAGGATCAGGTCGGAAGCCTTGATCCGCTCGGCGAGCTTCGGATTGATGCCGATGCCCACGTCGCCGGCATAGTTCGGGTGCAGGTTGTCGAACAGCATCTGCCGGCGGAAGGAACAGGCGACAGGCAGGTCGAAGCGCTCGGCGACACGGGCAAAGGCGGCAACCGCCTCTGCCGTCCAGCGGCTGCCGCCGAGGATCGCGATCGGGCGTTCGGCAGCCCAGAGCCGCTTCTGCAGATCGGCCATCAGCGTCAGGCCGGGATGGGTTTCGACCTGGCGCCACGGTTCGGGCTGGGCAACGGCCGCCGTCTCGACCAGCATGTCTTCGGGCAGGGCGAGCACGACCGGACCGGGACGGCCGGAGGTCGCCACGTGCCAGGCCCTTGAAATGAATTCCGGCACCCGGTCGGCCTGATCGATCTCGGCGACCCATTTCGCGATGCCGCCGAACATCTGCCGGTAATCGACTTCCTGGAAGGCTTCGCGTTCGCGCATGCCGCGCTCGATCTGGCCGATGAACAGGATCATCGGCGTGGAATCCTGGGCGGCCACATGAACGCCGGCCGCGGCATTGGTCGCGCCGGGTCCCCGGGTTACCATGCAGATGCCCGGCTTGCCGGTGAGCTTGCCGTAGGTATCCGCCATCATGGCCGCGCCGCCTTCCTGACGGCACACGGTCACGGCGATATCGGCGTCGTAAAGGGCGTCGAGAACAGCCAGGTAGCTTTCGCCCGGCACGCAGAAGACACGTTCCGCGCCATGACATTCCAGAGCTTCCACCAGAAGCTCACCACCGGTTCTCTGTTTCATTCTCTTTTTCCGTCCCTGGGGCGATGCCAACCGTTCATTTGTAACTACTGCCTAGCCTTCTATAACGCACATCATTTTGCCGGGGCAGACCGCCGCTCTGGTAATTTGGCAATGAGGTCATTCCAATCCGGAAGTCTGTACCGGCGCTGACCTAAAAAAAGCGGCCGCGGAAAGTCCGCAGCCGCTCCATATGCGCTATTGAGAACTATTCCCTGTGAGCCGAAAGGCCGACCTCAGCCTTTCCGCTTCACTTCGATCTTCTTGGTCTTTTCGGCCGTTTCCGCAGGGCGCGGCAGGACGACGGTCAGCACGCCGTTGTCCATGTGGGCCTCGACCTTGGACGCATCCGGTTCGAACGGCAGGGTCAGGACGCGGCGGAATGAACCGTAGCTGCGTTCGCTGACATAACGGTCCTTTTCGTCGACGGTTTTTTCGGCCGTCTTTTCACCCTTGATGGTCAGCGTCCGATCGGAAACGGACACGTCGATGTCCTTTTCCGCAATCCCGGGCAATTCGGCCGTCAGTTCCAGACCCTTGTCCGTGTCATGAACGTCAATTGCCGGGAAACTGGTCACGGCCGCTCCGGCGGCCGGCAGCTTTCTGCCGAAGTCCTGGAACATCCTGTCCATTTCCTTCTGCAAGGACGTAAAAGGATTGTCGTTATTTCCCCAAAGAGAGGGCAACAGATTGCTCATTTTGAACCACCTTTTCTCCCGTACATGATTCAAGCTGCATTGAGCGTGGCGGAACCCGCACCGTTTCGCGCCCCGACCTTCCTCATGTTAACGCGCAACCGGAGCGTTTCGTTTGACCCACATCAACCGGATGCGGCACGGTCCCGCAATCGAGCGAATCGAACCGATCCCCCCAAACAATGACGGGGCGCGAATTGCGTCGCGCCCCGTCACCTGAAACGACATTGAAAGGATCAGACGGGCTGAACCGTCACGACCTGGAACGTATAGAGGTCGCCGTCCTCATCCTTGATGGAGACGTATTCGCCGGGCTTAAAGGCATGGGCGCCGAAGCGGTAGCCCGCCTCGTCATCATCCTCGCCCTCGATGTCGTAGTGGAACGCCCAGGAGCCGCCCGGCTTGTGAACCAGGTGGCCGATTTCCTCTTCCTCGCCCCCCCAGAAACGGCGGACCCGGCAATGCTGACGCTCTTTTTTCCACATTGCCGCGTCGATATGGCCGCTTTCATCGAGCGGAGCGGTGAACTCGTAGCCATGGTGTGCCGAGCCTTGCGGAAACTCCTTGGTCCGGGCCAGATTCAGCCTGATCTTCCTCAAAGCCGGAAATTCACTCATGACAGTCCTCCTTGAAAATATTCTGCCGTGCCACAGTCATAGCAGCTAGACCGCAAGGCGATAAATACATCATTGAGAAAGATCAAACGGTTGTCGGCCCAGTTGCGGCAGATTTCAAAACAGGCAAACCAAAGGGGAAATCAGGACCATGAAACCGGACATCACCCAGGACCGCGTGTTTGCCTTTCTGGAAAGCCTCACGCCGGACGATGCCTCCGGACTGAAGACAAAGCGGATCGACACCCATGCCAATACGATCGTCCTCGTCGGGGCCAAAGCCTACAAGGTCAAGCGGGCGGTCCGCTTCCCCTTCCTCGACTATTCCACGCTAGCCCTGCGCCAGGAGGCCTGCGAGCGCGAGATCGTCTACAATTCCTGCTACGCCCAAAGCCTCTACGTGAAGGCGGTCCCGGTCACCGAGGAAGCCGACGGATCGCTGGCCCTGGACGGGGCCGGCAAGCCGGTCGAATGGGTGGTCGTCATGAACCGGTTTTCAGGGAAAGACGAACTGGACAACCTTGCCGAAGCCGGACCGTTTTCCGATGCGCTCGCCGATGATTTGGCCGCCATGATGGTGACGGCCCATGACAATGCGCCGGAGCGCGAGGCCGACGGGTTCATTGCCGAACTCAGTAGCTATGTGGAGCAGAACGCGGCCGCCTTTGCCGAGCATCCGGAGCTGTTTCCGCCGCAGGAGGCGGCCCATCTGAGCGAAAGCGCGCGGCGCTGGCTTGAGCGGATCGGCGACCTGATCCGCACCCGGGGACGGCACGGCCTGATCCGCCTGTGCCACGGCGATGCGCATCTGCGCAACATCGTGCTTCAGGACGGCAAGCCCGTGCTGTTCGACGCTGTCGAGTTCTCCGATGCAATCGCAACCGGCGACGTGCTTTACGACCTCGCCTTCCTGCTGATGGACCTTTGGGAGCGCGGACAGAGGCGCGCGGCCAACCGGGTCTTCAACCGCTATTTCGACAAGGCCCGGCGCGAGATCGATATCGACGGTCTCGCCGCCCTGCCCTTCTACCTGATGATGCGCGCCGCAATCCGGGCGAAGATCGCCGCAAGTGCTGCACTCAACCAGTCGGAGCCGGCGGAACGCCGGCGCCAGGAAGACCAGGCCCGGGCCTATTTTCGTCATGCGCTCGACTTCCTCGATCCGCGCGAACCGGTGCTGACCGCCATCGGCGGTCTATCGGGCACGGGAAAGACGACGCTTGCCTATGGCATCGCCCCGGAGATCGGCCGCGCGCCGGGCGCGCGGGTGCTGCGAACGGATGTCATGCGCAAGGCCCGACTGGGGCTTGAAGAAACGGAAAAGGCACCGGCGGAGGCCTATACCAGGCAAGCGAGCGACGAAGTCTATGCGGCCATCGACCGGCAGATCCAGTCGGTGCTGGCCGCCGGACATTCGGCGATCTTCGACGCGGTCTTCGCAGACGAGGCGGAACGGGCCCATGTGGAAGCGGTCGCCGCCCGCGTGGAAGCGCACTTTTGCGGCGTGTGGCTCAACGCGCCCGAAGCGATCCTCAAGGACCGGGTCTCGGCCCGCAAGGGCGATGCGTCCGATGCAGACGCGGACATCGTTGCGCGCCAGCTCACCTACGATCTCGGCGACATGACGTGGGCGAGCGTCGATGCCTCCAGCTCCTTCGACGACACGCTGCGGAATGCGCGGCAGGCGCTGCAGCGGTGCGGCGTTTTTCAGAGCCCGTAGCCGCGCATGGCGGCGGCGGCCCCGACCGCGAAGACCACCGCGATGAATTCCTTGCGGACCCATGCCATGACGACCGCCGACACGACCAGGCAGAGCATTACAGGCACGCCGCCCTTCAGAGCGATCGGCAGGATGGTGGAGACGATGATCGCACCCGGCAGCGCTTCCAGCGCGCGGTGGATCCTGGGCGTCAGCGGAATGCGGCCCATGATCCAGTAGCCGCCGGCGCGCATGGCATAGGTGACGGCCGTCATGCCGGCGATGGCGAGCAGGAACATGCCGTCGACGGAAAAGACCGCGTCAGTCATCGAGGAACGCCCCCGCAACTGCGCCCGACACCGCGCCGGTCAGGATGCCCCAGTAACCGCCGAACAGATACCAGGTCGCAATCGCCACCCCGCCGGCCACGGCCCAGCTCAGCGTCTGGCGCCGCCCTTTCCACAAAGGCACCAAGAGGGCGACGAAGAAGGCCGGCATGATGACGTCGAGCCCCCAAACCTTCGGGTCGGACACCAGGCTGCCGAGGAAGTAGCCGGGTATCACGGAGAGGCTCCAGACGGTCCAGGTGAAGATGCCACTGCCGAGATAGATGCCCCAGTCGCGCTCGCCCTCATTGTATTGGCGAAGGGTGAGCAGCCAGTTGATGTCGGTCAGCAGGAACAGCGAAGGATAGGTCTGGATGCCCGGCACCTGGCCGAGCCAGGGCCTTAGGCTTGCCCCGATCAGGAGCATGCGCATGTTGACGGCCGCTGTCACGCCGATCATCGCCAGGCACCCGGCCCATGTCAGCGGATCGCCGTAGACCTCCATGGCCACGAACTGGGACGCACCTGCGTAAACAAAGGAGTTGATCAGCAGCGTTTCGGCAAAGGTCAGCCCCTTCTGTGCGGCGACCGTGCCGAAGGCGGCGCCGAAGGCGATCACCCCGGGCAGGATCGGCAGGCACAACAGGGCCCCACGCACGCAACCGCTCGCGGTCAAAGAAATCCGATTTTCCGTCATTCCCAAATCTGTCGAGAGGCGCGCCGGTCGAAGGACCGATCAAAGCGTTGGGCGATAAGTTATCTCACCATGGCCCGCGGGCCGGCCGCGGACCAATAAAATCTTGTGATCCGATCATTCACGGTGCTGCTGAAACGACCGGGTTCCGGTCCTAAAACAGCACGCCGTAAATCATGCGCAGGCCGGTGAAGCCGAGGAACAGGGCGAAGACCAGCTTCAGTTTCGACGGATCGATCGTATGGGCGATCTTCGCGCCCAGCGGTGCAGCAAAGGTCGAGGCCGGAATGATCAGGAAGAAGCCGATCAGGTTGACGTAGCCGAGGGAGAACGGCGGACGGTCGGGTTCGCCCAGACCGAAATAGATCGACAGCAAGGTGCCGGGAACGGCGATGATCAGCCCGATGGCGGCGGCGGTGCCGACGGCCTTGCGGATCGGATAGTTGAACAGCGTCAGGGTTGGAACCCCCAGGGTTCCGCCGCCGATGCCCATCATGACCGAAATGCCGCCGATGATGAAACCGATCAGTTCCTTGACCGGGGATCCGGGAAGCTTTTCGGCAAGCGCGGATCCGTCCTTGCGGAACAGCATGTTCGCCGAAACGGCAAGCGCGACCACACCGAAGATGAGGGTCAGCGAACCGCCGGAAATGTTGCCGGCAAGCGTCGCACCGGCGATCACGCCGAGGCCGATCGCCCACCACCAGCGCTTCAGAAGATCCACATCGACGCTGCCGCGCTTCCAGTGGGCGCGCGCCGACGAGGTTCCCGTCGCCAGGATGGTCGCAAGCGATGTGCCGACCGCCACGTGCATCAGGACGGACTGGTCGATCTTGAGGGCCGTGAACATGTAATAGAGCACCGGCACGATGACGATGCCGCCGCCCACGCCCAGGAGCCCCGCAACGATCCCGGCCACCAGGCCCGTTGCCAGAAGTGCCGCCGCCAGAAGCGCCAGCTCGAACATGCTGAAGTCAGCCATTTGTTTTCCGATTCACAATTCCAGAATTTGCGGCACCATACAGGGGAGACCCGCCCGAACGCCAGCACACATAACTGTTGCCATTTCAGAACAAAAGCCGGGATTTATTCCCGGTTGTGGTGACGCGGGTTGCAGCCGGCCAACTGGCAGTCGTGAACCGCATCGAACATGCCGGCGAAAAATGACCCCTTGCCCACGACGTTCACCTTCAAGACGGTGCTCGGGCCGGATAAATGAATAATTTTCAATGGGAGAAATGGTACAGACGGGTGGATTCGAACCACCGACCTTCGGAGCCACAATCCGACGCTCTAACCAACTGAGCTACGTCTGCAAATGTCGAAGTGGCGCGGAACCTATTGGGTTCGGGCGCCCGTTTCAAGGGGGTCTTCTAACCGGCTTTCAGTCTGTCCACAAGCGGGAATTTTATCAAGAGCCCGCCCCGCCGCTTGAAGGAAACAAGCCGCGCTGCCGGTCCCGCCGGGCGGGGTCAGACAGAAAAAACGCCCCGGCACCTGGGCACCGGGGCGTTTTGTCAATTCAAGCGAAAGAGGCGCCTCAGGCGACCTTCATTTCCTTGAAGGTCTTTTCGACGGCTTCCTTGACCGGAGCGGTCACGTCGGTGCTCAGCTTGGTCGCGAACTCCTGCATGTCCTTGGTCTGGGTGCTCAGAGCGTCGAACTGCTGACGGGTAAAGGTCGACTGCAGCTCGATGACTTCGGCGAGCGACTTGGCAGCCATCAGATCCTTCATGAAGGAAAAGGTGGCGTCGGCGTTCGACTTGGCCGCGTCGACTGCCTTGTGGTTGAATTCGACAACGCCCTGACGGGACGTTTCGAAGGTGTCTTCCATCAGGTCGGTTGCGTCTTCAGCGGCCGTCTTCACCTTGGCATAGGTGTCGCGGGCCTGCTCGATGCTCTTTTCGGTCGCTTCACGGAAAGCAGCCGGGATTTCCATTTTCGGCATGGCAAAAGCCTCGAAGTTCGGGAAAGCGAAGTCCGGTCCAGACTTGGTCGTCTTGGTGGAACGGGTCTTCGGTGCAGCTTTTGCCGTCGTCGTGTCACTCATGATCTCATCTCCTAAATGTTCGGATGCGATCATCTACAATCTCGTGTTGCCCGCCGAACGTGTCGTGGCGAGCCTTGTCGTCATCCGCATGCTCAAGATAGGGGATCTTTTGCTGCATTGCAACATATATTGCACTGCACAATTAATTTTTTAGCGGTATTCCGCCGGAATTCGCGTTTGGCATGCGCTCAAGGAATTGAAATAGCGACTGAATTTTCCGCGTCCTGTTTTCAAAAAAAATTTTATCCGGCCTCAAAACGCAAATGCGCCGGTCGAACCGGCGCATCTGTTCATTCATCGGCTCTGGCGTAAAGCGTCAGCTCTTGGCGGACTTGGCCGCGTCCTGGGCCGCCTTGGTCGCCGTGTCGCTGATATCGCGGGCCTGCTCGCCGAGCGTTTCCATCTGCTTGTGCAGATAACCCTGCTGCAGCGACATGATTTCCTCCATGTCCTTTGCCCGGACCATCTCCTGGGCGAACTTGAAGGCCGCGTCGACCTGTTCCTCGGCGAAAGTGAGCGCCTTGCGGTTCACGTCGCTTGTCCCCGTCTGCATCGCGCTGGCGGAGTCTTCCACCTTGGAGACCGCCTGCTGGGTGACGTTCATGAAATCGTCAAAGGCCTTGCGCGCCTGGTCGACGCTCTTCTCGGCGAAATCACGCATCTGCTCGGGAATTTCAAAACCACTCTTACCTGCCGCCATGGATTTGGTCCTCAAAACTCGTGCCCTGTGCGAAACGTCTCCCGCCGCGGCGAGAGCATCGCAATTTTTGGTAACACGGCGCGGCGGCAACGGCAAATCCGACAATGTCAATTAACTACGCCTTCACTCGGGTGCCTTAAGACCGGCACTTGGCGTGGACGCTCCCGGCCTTTAGCGGTATTAACGGGGAGTTTACCACTATTAGGGTGCGGGGGCCCTGACCGCCTGCCGACGTCTCTCGATCTCGTGTGGAGTTGAGCCTTGGACAACCAGCTGCAGACCTTCGTAGAGCTCAGCACGCTTCCGGCACTGGCGGAGCTGGCCGGCGATGCGCGCGCGGCCTGGGTCTGGTCGGCTGACGGTTCGCGGATCCTGTGGGCGAACGCGGCCGGAGCGTCTTTCTTTTCCGTGCGGGGGATTGGCGGGTTCTCGAGGTTGAGCGGTCTGGCGCGCTCGCCCGCGCGGCCGCACATCGCCCGCATTGCCACCTCCGGCGACACGGAGCGCATGAGCATCGACCGGCTGCGGTTCTACCGGGGCCTGCGCGTCCTGCTTCTGACCTGCCAGTGCCAGCGGCTGGTGCTGCCGGACGGGCATGACGCCGCCCTGATCGTCTGCGGCGACAAGGGCCTGGCGCTGACCGAACCGCCCTTCCCGGCGTTTCTGGACCTCCTGGCAGGAAACGACCGGAGCGCCTTCCTGATCGAACCGGACGGCGCTGTCGGCGCCCGTTGCGGCGATCTGGCCGGTGCGCCGGAAACAGCTCCGCTCGAAGGCTCTGAAACCGTCCGCTTTGCGCCGGTGCAGATGGAGGACGGCTATCACGACGCCGCCGTCTTCCGCCTCGACCCGTCACGCACGCTCGCGCTTGTCGAAAACGAAGTCCTGGAAGATATGCCTGTCGAGGAGGCCGAAGCATCCGAACAGGCCGCGCCTTTGCCCGAAGAGGCCGCAACTGACACCGGCGCGGATGAGGCCCAGGAGCCCACTGGCAACCGGGATCTCTGGGTCCGGGCCCAGGACGTTCTGGAAGACGAGACAGACGACAACGACGGCGAAGAAGACGGCGACTACGCCGGAGAGGCGGTAGCGGAAGCTGCAGAAGTCGTCCCGGCAGAACCTGCTGCCGAACCGGTAACGGAACCGCCTGCGGCGCCCGAACCCGCGGCGGTCGCGACGAACGACGACGGCTTTCAGTTTGTTGCCCGGCGCAGGCCGGTGCGTTTCGCCTGGCAGATGGATATCGACCAGCGCGTCACCTTCATTTCCGACGAATTCGCCGAAACGATGGGACCGGCGGCGGCCGACATCGTCGGCAGAACCTGGGCGGAAATCGCGGAAAGCTTCGGCATCGACCGGAACGGCAAGATCGCCAGGGCGCTCGACCGGCGCGATACCTGGAGCTGCAAGACCGTCAACTGGCCCGTATCCGGCGCAGCACTGAGGGTTCCCGTCGACATGGCGGCCCTGCCCGCCTTCAACCGGGACCGGGCCTTCGAAGGCTATCGCGGTTTCGGTGTCTGCCGGAGTGCGGACGTCATCGAGGATCCGGACGGTCCGTTGCTGCCGGCCTCCCTGCCGGTTGCGGACGCATTGCCGGAAGCCCCGGCAGTCGAAGCGGAAGCACCGCTTCCCAGCGTAGCCGAGAGCATCGAGCCGGAAGCTGAAACGCCCGAAGTTGAAGCGCCTGAAGTTGAAGTTCCGGAGATCGAAACCCCGGAAGCCGAAGCTGAAATTCCGTCTGCTGTGGAACCGGAGACCCCGGAAGAAGAACCGGCCGCGGAGGCGGAAGAACCCTCCGAGGAACCGGCAGAAGAAATCGAGGCTGTCGTTCCACAGGCTGCGAAGCCCGACGCCTTTTCCGGAGAAAACTCGCTCGGCTCCAGTGTTGCCGCCATTGTCGAAGGGCTGACGCCCCGGGCGGAGGAGACACAGGCGGAGGAGACGCAGGCGGAAACGCCGGAAGCGGAAGAACCGGAAGCCGCAACCGTCCAGGACAATGAAGAAGCGCCTCAAGACGAGGACGCGGTTGAAGCCGAGGGCGAAGAAACCGCTGAAGAGGTTGAAGGCGCCCCGGCGCAAGTGGCTGAGGAAGAGAGCCCGGCGGAACCCGTAGAGGCCGCTTCGGAGGAGGTCGTTCCGAACTACAAATGGGACGAAACGCCCTCCGAACCCGCAACCGACAGCGAGCCGCAGGGCATTTCCGGCCCCGCGCCGCTAAAGCCGGCTGAAATCGAAACCGCGGTCAAGACCCTTGCCAAGTCCTACGACCAGAAGCGCAAGCAGATGTCCGACGTCAGCCGCTTCGCCATCGAGGATGAAACGCCGTCTCTGGAGCCGGAACCGACCGCCACTGCAGACGAAGAGCCGGCCGAACCGGTTGCCGAACCTTCTGAAAACGTCGGCGTGGACCTGACCGGGGACATCGAGGCCAGGACCGAAGCCGACGAGGAACGTGAGTTCTTCGATGAAACGGCGGCCTTCAAGGAGGTCGAACTCGATCTGGGCCTCGAAGAGGAAAAGCCCGCAAAGGAAAAGGGGACGTCCGCGCAGCTGACCCTGGTCACCGGCGACGGGCCGGCGAAGGAGACGCCGGGTCCCGCGGCTCCGTCCGCTCCGGTTCCGGACGGCGACGACAAGGTGGTTCGCCTCACCGGCCGCAGCAAGCCGCGCCTGGTGCCGGTTGACACCTCGCGCCTGTCCAAACCGGAACGGGAGGCTTTCCGCAAGATCGCGGAGGCTCTGGGCGCGCGGCTCGAAGGCGACTTCGACGAGGAAGGCCCTGCCGAGGAAGCCGAAGCGCTGGAAACGGCGGCGGGACCGACCGCGGAACGTCAGGCCGGTCCGATTCATCCGCGCCTGCTCGACCGCCTGCCGATCGGCATCGCCATCGCAAGCGACCGCGAGGTGCTCTACGCCAACGACACGCTCCTCGATCTTCTGGGCTACCCGAACCTGGCCGCGCTTGGCGAGGCCGGCGGACTGGAAGCCGTCTTCGCCGACCACACGGAAGACAACCTGCCCGATGCGGAAGGCATGGACGGCGTTGTCGACGGCATGCTGAAGGTCCGGCTTGCCGGCGGCGGATCCCGGGCCGTCGACGCGCGCATGCATTCCGTTCCCTGGAACGGCGGACGCGGCCTGATGATTTCCATTACCGAGCGCCCCAAGTCGCCGGCAGCGCCGGCACCCGTGGCCGTTCCGGAAGAGCCGACGCAGGAACTTCAAAAGGCGCAGGCCCTGATCGCCGAGATGGACACCATCCTGGAGACGGCAACGGACGGCGTCCTTGTCATCGACGCCCACGGCACGATCACGAAGGCGAACCGCTCGGCCGAAGCACTGTTCGGCGCAAGCCGAACCGACATCGAAGGCGCGCCGCTTACCGACTATCTGGCCCCGGAAAGTCACCGCGCGGCCCTGGACTACCTAGACGGGCTGGCGCGCAACGGCGTGGCGAGCATTCTCAACGACGGCCGCGAGGTTCTGGGACGGGTGTCGAGCGGCGGGCTGATCCCGCTGTTCATGACCATCGGCCGGATCACGTCCGGCAACGGCGATGCCAAGTTCTGCGCGGTGCTGCGCGACATCACCCACTGGAAAAAGGCCGAGGAAGAACTCACCGAAGCCAAGCGCCAGGCGGAAAACGCCAGTTCGCAGAAATCGGATTTTCTCGCCAAGATCAGCCACGAGATCCGCACCCCGCTGAACGCCATCATCGGCTTTTCCGAAGTCATGATGGAAGAACGTTTCGGCGCGATCGGCAACGATCGCTACAAGGAATACCTGAAGGACATCCGCACCTCGGGCTCGCATATCATGAGCCTGATCAACGACCTTCTGGACCTGTCCAAGATCGAGGCCGGCAAGCTGGATCTCCGGTTCTCCGCCGTATCGGCCAATGACGTCATCAACGAATGCGTCGCGCTGATGCAGCCGCAGGCGAACCGGGAACGGGTGATCATCCGCGCCAGCCTGCCGGATTCGGTGCCGAGCGTGGTCGCCGACCCCCGGTCCATGCGCCAGATCGTGCTCAATCTGCTTTCCAACGCCATCAAGTTCAACAAGTCGGGCGGACAGGTCATCGTGTCCACCGCGCTGGAGGATTCCGGCGAGGTTTACCTGCGCGTCCGCGACACGGGAACCGGCATGTCGGCCAAGGATCTGGCGGCAGCGCTGGAACCGTTCCGACAGGTTCACACCGCGCGCCACGGCGGCGGCACCGGGCTGGGCCTGCCGCTAACCAAGGCGCTGGTGGAGGCGAACCGGGCGAGCTTCCACATCGATTCCACACCGGGTCAGGGAACCCTGGTGGAAATCTCCTTCCCGTCCCAGCGCGTGCTCGCCGAATAGGAGGATTGAATGTCCCCCCTGATCCAAGTCGACACCGACATCTGGATTGCGGAGGGCGACATCGTCTCCTTCTACGGTTTTCCCTATCCGACCCGGTCGGTCATCGTCCGTCTGCCTGACGGAACCTTGTGGATCTGGTCGCCGATCAGGCTGACGGAGGACCTGCGCGACGCCGTAACCGCACTCGGCACGCCGCGTCATCTCGTCAGCCCGAACAAGATCCACCACCTTTATCTGCAGGACTGGGCCGCGGAATGGCCGGACGCGCTGCTCTGGGGCCCGAAGACGACCATCGACAAACGGCAGGATCTGCAATTCCAGAAAGCCCTTGCCAAAGTGGTGCCGGAGAGCTGGCAGGGCGTGATCGACATGGTCCGTTTCACCGGCTCGTTCTTCATGGATGAACTGGTGTTTTTCCACCGCCCGTCACGGACCGTCATCCTCGCCGACCTTTCGGAGAATTTCAGCGAGGACTTCCTGCTCCGGCACTGGAAGCCCTGGCAGGTCTGGATCGCCCGGCGCTGGGGCATCACGACGGCCAGGGGCTATGCGCCGCTGGAATGGCGGCTGTCGTTCACCGACCGGGTCAAGGCCCGGGCCGCGCGCGAGCGGATGCTCGCATGGAACCCGGAACGGGTGATCATGGCCCATGGCGAATGGCAGAAGACCGGCGGGCAGGCCTATCTGAAACGGGCATTCAACTGGATCTGAGCCGCTTCGGAGATTTAAACAGGAGTGTCAAACTCCTGTTTTTATTTATAAATCCCGAAAACCGGAGTCTGATACTCCTGTTAGTTTTGAATCATTCTAAACTATTGATTTTAATGGGCTTATTGACTTCTCGCCCGCCTCAGCCCATATTCCCGACGGCCAGATTATCAACGCGCATCCGACCGGGGGGCTGCGGCTGCGCAAGGAACATCCCGCGTTCATCCGAACCCAGGATGTTCCAAAACCTGTAAACCGATCAACCTTGGGCATCCGACCGGATGTCCGTTGATCTTGTGAGAAGACGAAGATGAACAAGACCCTGTGTGCAATTTCGGGTGCAGTCGCCCTTGCCTCTACTTTCTTTTCGGCCGCACCGGCGCTCGCCGACGGCGAGGTCAATATCTATTCCTATCGCCAGCCGTTCCTGATCCAGCCGCTCCTCGACGCCTTCACCGAGAAGACCGGCATCAAGACGAATGTGGTCTTTTCCTCAAAGGGCCTGGGTCAACGGATCGCCGCGGAAGGCGAAAACTCTCCTGCCGACGTCATGATGACCGTCGATATCGGCCGCCTGGACGGCGCCAGGGATCTCGGCATCGCCGCGCCGATTGAATCCACCGTGGTGTCGACGAATATCCCCGCCGAGTTCCGCGATCCCGACGGTATGTGGGTCGGCCTGACCAGCCGCGCGCGTGTGATTTACGCGTCGAAGGACCGAGTCGATCAAACGGCGATCACCTATGAGGAACTGGCCGATCCGAAATGGAAGGGCCGCATCTGCACCCGCTCCGGTCAGCATGACTACACGATCGGCCTGATCGCTTCGATGATCGCCCATCACGGCGAAGCGGATACGGAAAAATGGCTGGAGGCCGTTCGGGACAACCTGGCCCGCAAGCCGGCCGGGAACGACCGCGCCCAGGTGAAATCCATTTATGCCGGCGAATGCGACATCGCACTCGGCAACACCTATTACATGGGCAAGATGGAAACCAACGATAAGGAACCGGAACAGAAAGAATGGGCGGCCTCGGTACGGATCCTCTTCCCGAATTCGGAAGACCGCGGCAGCCACGTGAACCTGTCGGGCGTGGTCCTGATGAAACACGCGCCGAACAAGGACAACGCCCTGAAGCTGATCGAATTCCTGACCTCACACGATGCGCAGGAAATCTATGCGGAAACCAACTTCGAATATCCGGTCACGCCGGGCGTTGCCGTCTCCGACCGGGTCAAGGCCTGGGGAACGCTAAAGCCGGACAGCATGCCGCTCAGCGACGTCGCCAAATACCGCAAGGCCGCCAGCGAGATGGTCGACCGCGTCCGCTTCGACGACGGCCCGGCAACCTGACCATCGGGTCTCCGTTTTGAAAAAGGCGCCGTGCAGGGCACGGCGCCTTTTGCATTTCCGTAGCAGGCCCGCTAACTAGGCTTAAGCAAAAGAAATCCATCGGTGCAGCCGGAGACTGACGGCCCTTGACAACATCCCTCTCCGAACGCGGCTGGCAATTCGGTGCGATCGCGGTGGCGGCCCTGGTTCTCCTGCCATTGGCCTCCATCATCTGGATCGCGCTCACGCCGACCGGCGACGTCTGGGGTCACCTGCTGGAGACCGTTCTGCCGCGCTCGCTGTGGACGACCGTGCTCCTGATGGCGGGCGTGGGGCTGACGACGGCGGCAACCGGCATCGGCACGGCCTGGCTCACGACCATGTGCCGGTTTCCCGGGCACAGGCTGATGGACTGGTTTCTTTTAATCCCGCTTGCCGTGCCGACCTACATCATCGCCTTCGCCTATGTGGAGGTGCTCGACTATACCGGACCGGTCCAGTCGGCCATCCGTGCCCTATTCGGCTTCAAGACGTCCCGGGACTACTGGTTTCCCGAAATCCGCTCCCTTGGCGGCGCCATATTCGTCATGGGATCGGTGCTCTATCCTTATGTCTACCTGACGACGCGGGCGAGCTTCCTCATCCAGTCCGCCTCGATACTCGACGTGTCGCGCACGCTCGGCGCCTCGCCTTTCCGGCTGTTTTTCCGCATCGCCTTGCCGCTCGCCCGTCCGGCGGCGGCCGTCGGTGTCTCGCTTGCCCTGATGGAATGCCTCAACGATATCGGCGCGGTGACGTTTTTCGGCGTCAAGACCCTGACCTTTTCCGTCTATGACACCTGGCTCAACCGGTCGAGCCTCGGCGGCGCGGCCCAGCTGGCGCTCGCCATGCTGGTTATGGTCTTCGCACTCCTGTGGGTGGAACGGTTCGGCCGGCGCAAGCAGCGCTTCGACCAGGGCAGCAGCAAGCACCGCCAGCCCGCCCGCTTCGATCTGACCGGTTGGCGGGCGGCGGGTGCGTTCCTGCTCTGCTTTCTGCCCGTTTTGGCCGGGTTCATCGTTCCGGGGCTGCTGCTGGCGGACCGCGCCAGCCGGCGGCTGGACGACCTCTTCGGCGATACGTTCCTCAGCGCCATGTGGAACAGCCTCAGCCTGGCTCTCATCGCGTCGGTGATGACGGTCATCGTCAGTGTGGCGCTTGCCTATTCCTTGCGGCTGAAGAATGTGCCCGTTCTGCGCTTCGGCGTGCGGCTCGCCGCCATCGGCTACGCCATTCCGGGCACGGTGCTGGCAGTCGGCATTCTGGTGCCGCTGGCGGCCCTCGACAATTTCGTCGACGCGCAGATGAAAACCCTGTTCGGGATCGGCACCGGGCTGTTGCTGCTGGGTAGCGGCACCGGGCTGATCTACGCCTATATGGTCCGTTTCCTCGCCGTCTCCTACGGCCAGGTCGAGGGCGGGTTCGGCAAGATCTCGCCCCATCTCGACATGGCCGCCAGAACGCTGGGACGGACCGCGACCAAAACGCTCACGCAGATCCATCTGCCGATCATCCGTCCGGTGCTGCTGTCGGCGCTGCTTTTGACGTTCGTCGATTGCATGAAGGAACTGCCGGCGACGATCCTGCTCAGGCCGTTCAACTTCGAAACCCTGGCGACCACAGTGTTCGAGGCCGCCTCGCGGGAAGCCTTCGAGGACGCGGCCCTGCCGTCGCTCGCCATCGTCCTGGTCGGCCTTCTGCCTGTGATTTATCTGGCGCGTACAAGCGCCTCGTCGTTCAGAACCAGGATTTCCCGGCGCGAACGCGCCCCAGGGCACGGCCCCCTAAATTCGGATGGAATGGCATGAGAAATGGCGAAACATCGCGAGGAAGGGCGCGCGGAGCGGGCTTATTGCCCGGTCAAGCGCTCTAACACTGCGAGGTGAAGCCATTTCCATGTCCTTCGGATTTGACCGGATTGCTCCTCCTCTGCGTCGCGAAAGGTTTGAAAATGAACCACATTTCCTGCACTTTCGCTCCTTGACAAGGAGCAATCCGCCTCAAACCATGCCATCCGAATTTAGCGGGCCGCGCCCTGGCATCGTGAGTACGGCAAAGGCGTTATTGACAAGCGGCGGCGTCCGTTCCTCTATCGGAACGGACCCAGGAGCGAACCGGTGAACAAGATGGAAAAGAAACATCAGATCAATCTCTGGTACGCGTTCGCCGCGATCATGGCGCTGTTCCTGTTCCAGAGCTGGTGGGAAGCCTACAAGACCATCGAGCCGATCCCCTACAGCCAGTTCGAGCAGTATCTGAAGGACGGCAAGATCGACGAGATCGCGATCAAAGAAAACACGATCGAGGGCAAATTCCGCGAGCCGATCAACAACAAGGACTATTTCACCACCACCCGGGTGGACCTGCCGCTTGCCGAGCAACTGACGAAATACAACGTCAAGTTCACCGGCGTGATCCAGTCCACGTTCCTGCGCGACCTCTTGTCGTGGATCGTGCCGATGCTGCTCCTGTTCGGCCTGTGGGCGTTCTTCATCCGCCGCATTGCCGAGAAGCAGGGGCTCGGCGGCATGATGACCGTCGGCAAGTCGAAGGCCAAGGTCTATGTGGAACGAGGCATCGAAACCACTTTCGACGATGTCGCCGGCGTCGACGAGGCCAAGCGCGAGCTGCAGGAAGTAGTCGATTTCCTGCGCGATCCGAAGGCCTACGGCCGCCTGGGTGCCCGGGTGCCGAAAGGCATCCTGCTGGTCGGCCCTCCCGGAACCGGTAAGACGCTGCTCGCCCGCGCCGTCGCCGGTGAGGCCAATGTGGCGTTCTTTTCCATTTCCGGCTCCGAATTCGTGGAAATGTTCGTCGGCGTCGGTGCGGCCCGCGTCCGCGACCTGTTCGAACAGGCCCGCAAGGCAGCGCCCGCGATCATCTTCATCGACGAGCTGGACGCCCTCGGCCGCGCCCGCGGGTCCAACCCGATGATGGCGAACGACGAGAAAGAGCAGACGCTGAACCAGTTGCTGAGCGAACTCGACGGCTTCGACCCGTCGGTCGGCACGATCCTGCTGGCCGCCACCAACCGCCCCGAAATCCTCGACCCTGCCCTGTTACGGGCCGGTCGCTTCGACCGGCAGGTCCTGGTCGACCGGCCGGACAAGAAGGGACGCCTGGCAATCCTCAAGGTTCATGTGCCGAAGATCCGGCTCGATCCGGAAACGGACCTGGATCAGGTCGCCCAGCTGACGGCCGGCTTTTCAGGCGCGGATCTTGCCACGCTCGTCAACGAGGCTGCGCTCATGGCGACCCGCAGAAACGCGAATTCAGTCACGCTCGCCGATTTCACCGAAGCGATCGAACGGGTCATTGCCGGCCTGGAAAAGAGAAGCCGGGTCCTGTCGGACAAGGAACGCAAGACCGTCGCCTACCACGAAATGGGCCATGCGCTGGTTGCCGCCAACCTGGAAGGCGTCGATCCGGTGCACAAGGTCTCCATCATCCCGCGCGGCATCGGCGCCCTGGGCTACACGATTCAGCGGCCGACCGAAGACCGGTTCCTGCTGTCGACCACGGACCTGGAAAACCGGATGACCGTGCTGATGGGCGGACGGGCCGCGGAAAAGCTGATATTCGACCAGATCTCGACCGGGGCCTCGGACGACCTGCAGAAGGCCACCGAAATCGCCCGCGAAATGGTCGCCCGCTACGGCATGGACGCAACGCTGGGCCACCGGATCTACGCCCAGCAGCGTCAGCAGTTCATGGGCCAGCCGGTGGCGGACATGGTGGACATCTCCCAGGAGACCATGCGCGAGGTCGATCTCGCCATCCGCGAGCGGGTCGAGGCCGCCTTCGAGAATGCGGTCAAGATCCTGAAAGGCCATCACGAGGACCTGGAAAAGGGCGCCGAACTTCTCCTGAAGAACGAGACCATCACGAGCGACGACTTCCCGGCAATCAGCCCGGCTTCGAAGCGGAAGGCCAGCGAGACGGAAGCGGCGCAGTAACGCCCCCCTATCCATCGTCATCCCGGCCAAGCAAAGCGCGAGCCGGGACCGGAGAGCGATGTTGCTTCCTTCCGGGCGTCACCCCGGCCGTAGCGAAGCGGAGAGCCGGGGCCTACTCGTTCCCAGAGCCGTTATTCCCTTGATCAAAGCTACCGCAAGCGGCGCTGCGAGTAGGCCCCGGATCAAGTCCGGGGTGACGGTTGTGCAGGGAGCAAAGCCGTGCTTCACCTCCGCTTGCCGTTTGGATACGGGGCGAAACCGCACACCAAAGTCGATGATCTGCACGAGCATCTCACCAAACAAAAAAAAGCCCGCCGAAACCGGCGGGCCTTCCTATTCTCATCAAAACACGAAAGTTCAGACGATTGTCGCTTCCGTCTTGGACTTGACCTCTTCCACGGTCACGTCCGGCGCCAGTTCGACGATCGACAGGCCGTGGGGGGTGATGTCGAAGACGCCGAGGTTGGTGATGATCCGGTCTACGCAATGCACGCCGGTGAGCGGCAGGGTGCATTCCTTCAGGAGCTTCGGATCGCCGGCCTTGGAGGTGTGATCCATGATCACCACCACGCGCTTGACACCGGCCACCAGGTCCATGGCGCCGCCCATGCCCTTGACCATCTTGCCCGGGATCATCCAGTTGGCGAGATCGCCCTTCTCGGAGACCTCCATGGCGCCCAGGATGGACAGGTTGATGTGGCCGCCGCGGACCATGGCGAAGCTGTCGGCGGACGAGAAGAAGCTCGTCTGCGGCAGTTCGGTGATCGTCTGCTTGCCGGCGTTGATCAGGTCGGCGTCGATTTCGTCCTCGGTCGGGAACGGGCCCATGCCGAGCATGCCGTTTTCCGACTGAAGCGTCACATGGACGCCTTCGGGAATGTAGTTGGATACAAGCGTCGGGATGCCGATCCCGAGGTTGACATAAAAGCCATCCTGCAGCTCCTGCGCAGCCCGCTTGGCCATATCGTCACGTGTCCAGGCCATTCTCGTTTCTCCTCAACTCGTTCAGGCTTCGCGCGTGGTGCGCTTTTCGATGCGCTTCTCGTGGGTGCCGACAATGATGCGGTCCACGAAGATACCCGGCGTGTGGATGTGATCGGGATCGAGGCTGCCGGTTTCCACCAGCTGCTCGACTTCGACCACGGTCACCTTGCCTGCGGTTGCCATCATCGGATTGAAGTTACGGGCGGTCTTGCGGTAGACGAGGTTGCCTTCGCTGTCCGCCTTCCAGGCTTTCACGAGTGCCACGTCGGCAACCAGACCGGTTTCCATGATGTAGGTCTCGCCGTTGAAGTCCTTGTGCTCCTTGCCTTCGGCGATCAGCGTGCCGACACCGGTCTTGGTGTAGAAGCCCGGGATCCCGGCGCCGCCGGCGCGGATGCGTTCCGCAAGGGTGCCCTGCGGGTTGAATTCCAGTTCCAGCTCGCCGTTCAGATACTGTTTCTCGAAGGTGGCGTTCTCGCCGACGTAGGAGGAAACCATTTTCTTGATCTGACGGGTCTGGAGCAGCAGCCCGAGACCGAAATCGTCGACACCGGCATTGTTCGAAATGGCGGTGATGTCCTTGGCGCCTGAATCCCGCAGCGCGGTGATCAGGTTTTCCGGAATGCCGCACAGACCGAAACCGCCGGCCATGATGGTCATCCCATCAAACGCCAGTCCTTCCAGCGCAGCGGCTGCGTCCGGATATATCTTGTTCATACCAATCTCCCAGAAGACTCCATGGCAGGATTCCGGCAATTGACCGCAGGCGGCGCCCGCCGTCAAGGCCTCCTTCGCGGTTGCGAAAGGCCTTGAGCCGAAAATCCAGGCTCTACCGGGATTTACCAATTCACCTTTTTGGGCCCTCGAAGCGCCGGATTGGCGGCAGTGCAGCATTTTCAGGGCGCTGCGTTATGGTATGTAATGTCTTAACATATTGATTGATGCATAGTCCCGAAGGCCCCGAGAGCTTGTTGTGATCCAGTTCCTGTCGACCATTTTCAAGATCGCACTGGCCTCACTGATCGTCGGCGCCATTCTGACCTTTTTCAATATTTCCGCGGAAACGATCCTGAACACGGTCGGCCTCAGCCCGATGCAGCTGTGGATCTACCTGCAGCTGTTCATCGACTGGGCCATTCCCAACATCTTGCTCGGCGCCTTCATCGTGGTGCCGGTCTGGCTCCTGATCTATGTCGTCCGCCCGCCGCGGGCCTAGGCCAGATCCGAGCTCGAGGCCTAATCGGCACCGAAGGCGGCCCGCTCGTCCTTTTCGCGCTGGATCTGCTGGCGCTTGGTGGCGATCGATGCCGCGATGACGCCAAGGGTCACCAGGCAGACCAGGATCGTGCACACCGCGTTGATTTCCGGTGTCACGCCGAGGCGGACCTGGGAATAGATCTTCATCGGCAGCGTGGTCGCGCCCGGACCGGTGGTGAAGCTTGCCACCACTAGATCGTCAAGCGACAGGGTGAAAGCCAGCATCCATCCGGCGATCACACCGGGGAAGATGATCGGCAGGGTGATCTGGAAGAAGGTCTTGGCCGGCGGACAGCCGAGATCCTCCGCAGCCTCCTCGATGCTCTTGTCGAAGCCGACGAGGCGTGACTGCACGACGACCGCCACATAGCACATGGCAAAGGTCGTATGGGCGAGCATGACCGTCCAGAAACCGCGGGACTGGTCCACGGCAACGAACAGCAGAAGCAGCGACAGGCCGAGGATCACGTCCGGCATCACCAGCGGCGCGAAGATCATTCCCGAAAACAGGGACCGGCCGTGGAAGCGGCCCGAGCGGACCAGAACGAGGGCCGCCATGGTGCCGAGAACGGTCGCCAGCGTCGCAGACAGGACGGCGATGCGCAGCGTCACCCAGGCCGCGTCGAGAAGCTGCTGGTTATGCAGTAGCGATGCATACCACTTGGTGGAAAAGCCGCCCCAGACCGTCACCAGCTTGCTCTCGTTGAAGGAAAAGATCACCAGGATCACGATCGGCAGGTAAAGGAAGGAAAAGCCGAGAGCGATGGAGGTGACGTTGAACCAGGTGGGACCGTTTCTCATGCGTCCTTCTCCCCCATTTTCTGCTGCTGGTTCTGGAACAGAACGATCGGGATCACGAGAAGCAGGAGCAGGATCACGGCCACGGCCGACGACACCGGCCAGTCCCGGTTGGCAAAGAACTCGACCCAGAGGGTCTTGCCGATCATCAGCGTGTTCGACCCGCCGAGCAGATCCGGGATCACGAACTCGCCGACCGCGGGAATGAAGACCAGGAAACAGCCCGCGATGACGCCCGGCAGCGACAGCGGCAGGGTGATCTTCCAGAAGGCCTTCCAGGCCGGGCAGCCGAGGTCTTCGGCGGCTTCCAGCAGGCTCTCGTCCAGCTTTTCCAGGTTTGCGTAAAGGGGCAGAACCAGGAATGGCAGGTAGGAATAAACGATGCCGATATAGACCGCGATGTTCGTGTTCAGGATGACGAGAGGCTGGTCGATGACGCCGAGCCAGAGCAGCACCTGATTGAGCAGGCCCTCATTCTTCAGGATACCGATCCAGGCATAGACGCGGATCAGGAAGCTGGTCCAGAACGGCAGGATCACCAGCATCAACAGGGTCGGCCGCCAGGCCTTGGGGCAGCGCGCCATGCCGTAGGCGATCGGATAGCCGAAAAGCAGCGTCAGTGCAGTCGATGTCCCCGCGATGGTCACGCTGGAGAGGTAGGATTTCCAGTATAGTGCGTCCTCGGTCAGCCAGACGTAATTCTCGAAGGAAAGCTGGGACAGGCCGTCCTTGAAGTCCTGCCATCCGGCCGAGATATCAAAGGTCGGCAGGTAGGGCGGGATCGCGATCGCCACTTCCGACAGCGAAATCTTGAAGACGATGAAGAAAGGCGCCAGGAAAAACACCAGCAGCCAGGCGTAGGGTACGGCAATCAGCAGCCAGCCGCCGATGGTTCGCTTCGGTTTTGCGGATGTCTCGGTGCTCATGGTCGCGTCATCCCCTGCCCGTCACGATGTCAGGATCACGCCGGCGTCGCCATCCCAGGACAGGACAACCTGCTCATCCCAGGAAATCGGACGTTCGACGAGCCGCGTGACATTGGCGACCGTGGACCGCAACGTGTGATCCTCGCCCACCTTGCTGTGGAAGATGGACACATCGCCGAGATAGGCGATGTCCCAGACGACGGCGCTGGTCGCGTTGACCTTGTGCAGCGGCTCCTCGCCGAGAACAATCCGAATCTTTTCCGGGCGGATCGCATACCAGACGCTGGCGCCGACGTTCACACCGACCTTCTGGCTGGTTTCGATCTGGAAGTCCTCGCCGACGGCCTGCAGTTTCGTGCCCGCTTCCGAGGTCTCCATGACCTTCGCCTCGATCAGGTTCACATCCCCGATGAAGTCGGCCACGAAGCGGGAATTGGGCGTTTCATAGATTTCGGCCGGCGTGGCGACCTGAATGATCTCGCCGGCTTCCATGACCGCGATGCGATCCGCCACAGTCATGGCCTCCTCCTGATCGTGGGTGACGATCATGAAGGTCATCTTCAGGCTTTCCTGAAGGGCGGTCAGCTCGAACTGGGTTTCCTCGCGCAGCTTCTTGTCGAGCGCGCCGAGCGGTTCGTCGAGCAAGAGCACCTTCGGCTTCTTGGCGAGAGACCGGGCGAGCGCCACGCGCTGACGCTGGCCGCCGGAAAGCTGGTGCGGTTTGCGCTTGGCGAAGGGCTGCAGCTTGGTCAGCCGCAGCATCTCCTGCACCCGCTCCTCGATATCCGCCTTCGCCATCTTGTCCTGCTTCAGGCCGAAGGCGATATTTCCCTCGACGGTCATGTGCGGGAACAGCGCATAGGACTGGAACATCATGTTGGTCGGCCGCCGGAACGGCGGCACGCCGGCCAGGTCCTGGCCTTCCAGAAGGATCTGGCCTTCGGTCGGCGTCTCGAAGCCGCCGAGCATGCGCATCAAGGTGGTCTTGCCGCAGCCGGATCCGCCCAGCAGCGCAAAGAACTCGCGCTCGTAGACTTTCAAACTCAGATTGTTGACGGCGGTAAAATCGCCGAACCGCTTGGTGACATTCCGGAATTCGATGAAAGGCACCGCGTTGGGGTCCTTCCAGGGCGCGAACACGCGCCGCACAGGACCGATCGGTTTTTTGGCCAAGATAATTTCCCCGGATTATCCATCCCCAAAAAGACAGGGCCCGCAAAAGCGGGCCCTGTCAGGATACGTATTACTGACCGCTTTTGACAGCTGTCCACACGCGGGTCACGATCCGGTTCACCTTCGGCGGATAGGCCGTAACCGTGTAGAGGTTCTTCAGCGTCTCTTCGTTCGGGTAAATCGCCGGGTCGCCGATCACGTCTTCGTTCAGGAACTGCTGCGACGCCTTGTTGCCGTTGGCGTAGTAGACATAGTTCGATGCCTTGGCCATGACTTCCGGGCGCATGATGTAGTTCAGGAACTCAAGCGCTTCCGCCTTGTGCGGCGCATCGGCCGGGATCGCCATCTGGTCGAACCACATCAGCGCGCCTTCCTTCGGGATCGAGTATTCCACCGTCACGCCGTTGTTGGCTTCGGCCGCGCGGTCGCGCGCCTGCAGAACGTCCCCGGACCAGCCGACGGCAAGGCAGATATCGCCGTTGGCGAGCGCGTTGATGTATTCAGACGAATGGAACTTCTGAATGTAGGGGCGGATCGTCTTCAGAAGGTCACCCGCCTTTTCGATGTCGGCCGGGTCCTTGCTGTCCGGGTCCATGCCGAGATATTTCAGCGCGGCCGGGATCAGCTCGGTCGGGGCATCCAGAAGGAAGACGCCGCAGTCTTTCAGCTTGGAGATGTTTTCCGGCTTGAAGACGATGTCCCAGCTGTCCACCGGCGCATTGTCGCCGAGCGCGGCCTTCACCTTGTCGACGTTGTAGCCGATGCCGGTCGTGCCCCACATGTAGTTGATGGAGTATTCGTTGCCCGGGTCGTATTTCTGGACCCGTTCCTCGATTTCCTTCCACATGTTCTTCAGGTTCGGCAGCTTGGACTTGTCGAGTTTCTCGAACACACCGGCCTTGATCTGGCGCGACAGGAACGACCCGGTCGGAACCACGACGTCGTAGCCCGTGCCGCCGGCCAGCAGCTTGGTTTCCAGGATCTCGTTGCTGTCGAAGACGTCGTAGACGACCTTGATGCCGGTCTCCTTGGTAAAGTCCTCAAGGATCGATTCGTCGATATAGTCCGACCAGTTGTAGACATTGACGACACGGTCCTGCGCCATGGCCGAACCGGCAACAAGGCTCAGCAGGGCGGCCCCCGACAAGATGGTCTTGATCATGATTTCAACTCCACTCCAGAATTTGACACTCTCAGCCGTTGTACCGGCCTTCTAAGTTGCTTGTCTGACGCACCATCCGGCGGTCAGGCCATCCAGTGATCCGGCTGTTGTTTTTCCGGTGACCCCACCGGACCACATATCTCGACGAACAATGGGATCCGTTCCTCTACCCCCACTATCCGCAGACATGCCGTTTTTTGTCCAGAGGCATGTCTGACTAAAGATACGTCTGGCGTTCCAGCGGCGAAATTTCGCGGCCGAACTCGTTCAATTCTTCCCTTTTGATTTCCGTCAGGACCTTGTGCATCTCCGGTCCGACCGCTTCCTTCATCCGTTCGGACGCCTCGAAGGCGTCGATGGCCTCGTCCATCCACGGCGTCAGGCGCTTGTGTTTCTTTTCATAGGCATTGCCGGTCACCGCCGGCGGCGGGGCGACCTCGGCCTTGAGCCCTTCCAGCATGCCCGCCAGAATTCCGGTCAGGACCAGGTAGGGATTGGCATCGGCGCCGGCGATCCGGTGCTCCACCCGCGCGGCTTCCGGGCTGCTGGCGGGAACCCGCAGGGCGACGGAGCGGTTGTCGTAGCCCCAGCAGATCGACGTCGGCGCATAGGAGCCGGGCTGCATCCGGCGGAACCCGTTGAAGGTCGATGTGAACAGCAACAGGGCTTCCGGCATGGTTTCGAGCAGGCCGTTGATCGCATAGCCCAGCCGGTCCGCCCCCTTGTCCGGGCAGGCGAACAGGTTGCCGTCCCTGTTTTCCATCGAGACATGAACGTGCATGCCGTTGCCCGGCCATTCCACGAACGGCTTGGCCATGAAGGAGGCCTTCAATTCATGCTTACGGGCGACCCCGGCCACGAGGCGGCGCAGCAGCACGGCATCGTCGGCGGCCAGAAGCGGATCCCTGCGGTGATGCAGATTGAGCTCGAACTGTCCGGGAGCAGCCTCCGACACCGCCGCATCGGCGGGAATGCCCTGCAGATCGGCCGCCCGGCGCAGATCGTCGACTACCGGCAGCAGCGCTTCCAGGTCCGACAGGGCGTACATGTTCTGCCGGGCCGGGCCGCGGTGGGTGGAAAACAGCGGCTTCGGCTGCTCGGTCCAGTCGCCCTCGCTTTCCTCAAACAGATAGAATTCCAGCTCGTAGGCGCAGGTCGCAGTGACGCCGAAATCGGCCAGCTTGTCGACCATGCGTTTCAGAACATGGCGCGGGTCGGCAAGGAAGGGCGCCCCGTCCCGGTCGTACATGGACAAGAGAACCTGCGCGGTCTTGCGCTCCGCCCAGGGCACAAGCTTCAGGGTCTCGGGGATCGGCCAGCAGACCCCGTCCTTGTCACCGGTCTCCAGATGCATGCCGGTCGATTCCACCTCCCGGCCCCAGACATCGAGACCGTAAAGGGAAAACGGAAAGGCGACGCCGTCGTCGAAAACTTTTCTGACCGCCTGACCGGGCAGCCATTTGCCGCGCAGAACCCCGTTCGTGTCGGGAAGGACGACTTCCACCGTGTCCAGATCCGGGTGCTCGGCAAGGAACGCATTGACGCCGGCTTTCCAGCCGGGTTCCGCCGGGTGCTCCAGCACTTGGTGGGGCATTTCTACCATTCAGGCACGCGTATCCTTTTCAGTCGGGCCATTTGCGCTTTGTCTAAAAATGTGATCACTTTCGAGGAGGCCTGTCAAGGCCGCAGTCCTGAGGCGACTGTGCAATTTCGCGCCACGGCGTGACGAAAAAGAGGACACCGCATTGGGCCAGGAGGTCAGAACCAGCACTCCGACAGGCAGTTCCGCACCCCGTTCCGGACGGGGCGCCACCCGCGATCAGGTCGACCGTGCGGTCCGCACGGCGCTGCTGACGGGACGGTTCATTCCGGGCAAGGCCGTGACCTTGCGCGGGCTCGCCCAGGATCTGGGCGTCAGCCCCATGCCGGTGCGCGAGGTGCTGCAACGCCTGGCCGCCGAAAACGCCCTGATCGTGCGCCCCAACGGCCGGGTCCAGGTTCCGGAGATGACCGCGGCCCGCTTCGACGAAATCCTCAAGGCGCGACTGCTGCTTGAGCCCGAACTGGCTGAAATGGCCTTGCCTTACCTGACGCGCCGCGACGCAAAGTCGCTGGAAGAAATCGATCTGGAGATCGACGCATCGATCGGAACCGGCGATGCGGAAGCCTATATGCGGCTCAACCATCTGTTCCATTTCCGGATCTATTCCGCCTCGCCGTCGGAGATCCTGCTGCCGCTCGCCGAAAGCCTCTGGCTCCAGTTCGCCCCGTTCATGCGCATGGTTTACGGCCGGGTGGGCACGGCCAATCTGATCGACTGGCACAAGGAGGCGACCAAGGCGATACGGGACCAGGACGCCGCGGCCCTGCGCATGGCGATTGCCAGCGATATCAAGGAGGGTATGGGCATCCTCGGGCGGGACGGTCTGACGTCCGAATAAGTCCCTTTCTTTCACCACATGTGATCTTGTCCATTGACTTGTGGATTTTGTGATCACAAAATAATCAAAACGCAGAAAGATCAGACCGGTGCCAAATTCGCGGACCGGCAGGTATAAGCTGACGCGGTCGCCGGAGCGGTTCCGTCCGCTTCCAATTCCTGCGCTTAAAACCCTGGAGCCTGATGTGAGCAACGAGACCAACGATCCCGAAATCTCCAACAATGACAGCCTGCGCGGCGTCGGCGACATGGAGGCGGCTCGCACCTGGCTGCGGCAACGCAACATCCAGGACATCGAATGCGTCGTCCCGGATCTCGCCGGCGTCGCCCGCGGCAAGATGATGCCGTCGGAGAAGTTCTTCTCCGGTTCGGTCATGACCATGCCCGCGTCGATCTTCGCCCAGACGATTTCAGGCAGCTATCCGGAAGACGACGAGCGCTTTCAGCACAATCCGATCGACGGCGACCTTTATTTCCGGCCGGACTACGCGACCCTGACCTCTGTACCGTGGGAAACGGACCCGACCGCGCAGCTCATTCACGACGCCTACACGCGCGAAGGCGCGCCGGTGGAAACCGCCCCGCGCAACGTGCTGAAGCGTGTTCTGAAGCTCTACACCGACAAGGGCTGGGAGCCGGTGGTCGCTCCGGAAATCGAGTTCTACCTGGTCAAGCCCAATGCCGACCCGGACTATCCGCTCGAACCGCCGACGGGTCGCTCCGGGCGCCCGGAAGTCGGCCGCCAGTCCTATTCGATCTCCGCGCTCAACGAATACGACGATCTGATCGACGACATTTACGACCTGTCGGAACAGCAGGGACTTGAGATCGATACGCTCATTCACGAAGAGGGCGCCGCACAGATGGAGATCAACCTCCGTCACGGCAATCCTCTCGAGCTCGCGGACCAGGTGTTCCTGTTCAAACGCACGATCCGCGAGGCGGCGCTACGCCACGACATGTATGCGACCTTCATGTCCAAGCCGATGTCGAGCCAGCCCGGCTCGGCCATGCATATCCATCAGTCGGTGATCGACAAGGAAACGGGCAACAACATCTTCGCCGGCGAGAACAGCGAGGAGACGCCGGAATTCCTCTCCTTCATTGCCGGGCATCAGCAGTATCTGCCCTATGTCACCTGCATCATGGCGCCCTTTGTCAATTCCTACCGGCGCTTCTCCCGCAATTCGACGTCGCCGGTGAATGTCTACTGGGGGTACGACAACCGGACGGTCGGACTGCGCGTGCCCTACTCCGACGCCCAGGCCAGGCGACTTGAAAACCGGGTGCCGGGATCGGATGCCAACCCCTATCTCGCCATCGCGGCTTCGCTTGCCTGCGGCTACCTCGGCATCGTCAAGGGACTGAAACCGGACGCTCCGCAAACCACAAGCTGCAGCCACCTGCTGAAGGCCCTGCCCCGCGGGCTGCCGGAAGCCCTGGCGTTGTTTGAGAACAATCCCGACATCATCGAGATCTTCGGCGAAAAGTTCGTCGCCACCTACCGTGCCATCAAGCATGAAGAGTTCGAAACCTTCATGTCTGTCATCAGTCCCTGGGAGCGGGAATACCTCCTGCTCAACGTCTGATGTGAAACCTTTCAGACCATCACCAGTCTTTCGCCAACGGAGTTATCAATGACGGCTGTATCCAACATCTATCCGACCGCCGCCTTGCGGGCAGCCGATGCTGCGCACCACATCCATCCGTTCACGGATACCAAGGCGCTGAATGCGGAAGGCAGCCGGATCATTACCCATGCGGACGGCGTCTGGCTGACGGATTCAGACGGCAACCGCATCCTCGACGGCATGGCCGGTCTTTGGTGCGTGCAGATCGGTCACGGCCGCCAGGAGGTCGCGGATGCCGTCCATCGCCAGATGAGCGAGCTGTCCTATTACAACACCTTCTTCAAGACGACCCACCCGCCTGCGGTCGCGCTTTCGGAAAAGCTCGCCGAACTCGCACCGGCCCACATAAACCGGGTGTTCTACTGCTCGTCGGGCTCGGAGGCGAACGACACGGTCTTCCGCATGGCCCGCTTCTACTGGGACCAGATGGGCAAGCCGGAGAAAAAGGCCATCATCGGTCGCTGGAACGGCTATCACGGCTCGACGCTGGCGGGCACCAGCCTCGGCGGCATGAAGGCCATGCACGGCCAGGGAGACCTGCCGGTTCCCGGCGTCCACCACATCGACCAGCCCTACTGGTTCGGCGAAGGCGGCGACATGAGCCCGGAAGACTTCGGCATCCAGGTGGCGCGCAAGCTGGCCGAGAAGATCGACGAGATCGGCGAGGACAAGATTGCCGCCTTCATCGCCGAACCGATCCAGGGCGCCGGCGGCGTCATCATCCCGCCGGAAACCTACTGGCCGGAAATCAAGAAGATCCTGGCGGAGCGGGACATCCTGCTGGTCGTCGACGAGGTGATCTGCGGCTTCGGCCGGCTCGGCACCTGGTTCGGTTCCGACTATTACGGCCTTGAACCCGACCTGATGCCGATCGCCAAGGGCCTGACCTCGGGCTATCTGCCCATGGGCGGCGTGCTGGTTTCAGACCGGGTCGCCGAAGGTCTGATCGACAAGGGCGGCGAGTTCTATCACGGCTACACCTATTCCGGTCATCCGGCCTGTGCTGCAGCGGCGCTTGCCAACCTGGAAATCATGCAGCGGGAAAAGCTGGTCGACTATGTCGCCGACGACATCGGTCCCTACCTGCAGAAGCGCTGGACGGCGCTCGGCGACCATCCGCTGGTCGGCGAAGCGCGCATGAAAGGCCTGATGGGTGCGCTGGAACTGGTTCCGGAAAAGGGCAACCGGTCGAAGAAGTTTGCCAATGAGGGAACCGTCGGCACGCTCTGCCGCGACATCTCCTTCAACAACGGCATGGTCATGCGTGCGGTGCGCGACAGCATGATCATTTCCCCGCCGCTGGTCCTTTCCCACGACGAGGCAGATCAACTGGTCGCCATCGCCCGCAAGACGCTGGACGACACCTATGTGGAACTGAAGCGGCAGGGGAAGGTCTGAAGAGGCCGCCTTACCGCACGGTTCCTTCGTGTGAATTGATGACAGCAGTCCCGCCCACTCCCGTCTCCCCCCTTGAGGGGGAGATGTCCGCGCTAGCGGACAGAGGGGGGTGTCAGGCCCTCGGCATAGCAAGCGACGCCGCAGCATGAAGTTTCCGCTGTTACCCCCCTCTGTCACCTTTGGTGACATCTCCCCCTCAAGGGGGGAGACGGGTGCAAGCGGCACATCCGATCTTCCCTAAGAGCCATCAATCTCAGGCGAAACCAAGAATTTTCGCCCTTTTTTCATCGTGCCGTCAGATACACCGGCCGCCGTCGATCTCCAGGGCGACGCCGGTGATGAATTCGGCCTCGTCGGAGGCGAGATAGAGGGCTGCGTTGGCGATGTCTTCCGGCGTCGATAGACGGCCGAGGGGAATGGTCGCCTTGAAGGCCGCACGGCGCTCCGGCGTGTCCTCGCCCATGAAACGGTCCAGCATGGCGGTCTCGCCCGCGACCGGGCACAGCGCATTGACCCGGATCTTCTTCGGCGCCAGTTCGACCGCCATCGACTTGGTGGCGGTGATGGCGAAACCCTTGGAGGCGTTGTACCAGGTGAGCCCCGGCCTCGGCCTGAGCCCGGCGGTCGACGCGGTGTTGATGATCACCCCGCCGCCCTGTTTTTCCATGATCGGCACGACCTGAAGGGTGGCCAGATAGATCGCCTTGGCGTTCACCGCCATGATCTTGTTGAAGTCGTCTTCGCTGACATCGAGCAGGTCGCAATTGCGATGGGTGTAGCCGGCGTTGTTGACGAGGATATCCAGCCGGCCGAAGACATCGGTCGCATCGGTGACCATGGCCGTCACGCCTGCCGTCTTGGTGACATCCGCCGTGACCGCGATTGCCGCACTGCCGATTTCCCGCGCCACCCGCGCCGCCGAACCTTCGTTCAGGTCGGCGACGACGACCTTCGCGCCTTCCGCGGCATACCGCTTGGCGATACCCTCCCCGAAGCCCGAGCCTGCGCCCGTAACGACGGCAACCTTGCCTTCCAGTCTTCCACTCATCGATTTCAATCCTCCCGGTTGGAGCAGACGTTAGTCAATGAGCAGGGCAGGTGCAATCAGACAAAAAGCTCAGGCTCATCCAGCATCAGCCGCAGCACGAGCACGACGGTCTTGGCGTCCTGCAACTCGCCCTTGCGCAGGAGGTCTGCCAGATCCCGGCAGGTGAATTCCAGGATCTCGATATCCTCGCCTTCTTCGGCAACGCCACCGCCGAAACCGCCCCCGAAATCGCTGTTGTCATCGTGATCGTAGTCGGCCAGGAACAGGTCCAGCTTTTCGCCGAGCATTCCGGGGCTGGGAAGGATCGAGCATACAGCCTGCAGGCTGCGCGGCCGGAAACCGAGCTCCTCCTCCATTTCGCGCGCTGCCGCCTCGGCAGCGTTTTCGCCCTGATCGATCAGACCGGCACAGACCTCCAGCGGAAAGCCGTTTTCGTGTTCCACGAGCGGCGGAATCCGGAGCTGCCGCACCAGAAGCACCGTCTTGCGGTTCCTGTCCACCGGAAGGACCGCCACTGCATTGCCGTGATGGTGCAGCTCGCGGGTCAGTCTGCCCGGCGAGCCGTCGAGGCGGGTATAGGCCGCTTCGATCACGTCGACCTTGCAGAACCCGTCATAGACGCGCCGGCGGGACAGGATATCGACTTCTGTTGAGGCGGGTCTTGCCGGCGAATTGCTCATGGGGGGTCTCCCGGATGTTGCAGCGCATTCTACTTGTCACATCCGGGAAATTAAAAGCCAGTTACTCGGCGGCCTGCGCAGCCTCGCGCAGGGAGCGTCGCGCCCACGGACGGGTCCCGGCCGGGATCTCTTCCACCGTGCCGACCGGCTGAAGATAGCGGGTCACTTCCGGCCATTCGCCGCCCTTCAGCGCCTTGACGACCTCAGGCTTCGAAATCTGGAAACTGGAGATGCCGCAGCGGCGCATCAGCGGCACCTGGTCGAGGATATAATCGCCGGTCGCACGGATATCGCCCTTGTAACCGAACTCCTCCCGCAGGATGCGGGCTGCGGAAAATCCGCGGCCGTCGGTGAATTTCGGAAAGGCGACGACCACGAGCGAGATCCTGTCCAGAAAGGGTTGAAGCTCTTCGGCCTTGTCACCCGCGGCAATCAGAATGGCCGTCTGCCTGCCGCCTTTCAGGAATGTCTCCGGCTCCGCCAGGAACCGGCCCAAGGGAACCGTGACATTTCCGTCAGACGGCAGGGCGTCCTCGCCGTCGATGAGGGTCCAGCTTTCCTCGAAAAACGCGCCGTTGGAATAAATGGTGGTCATTTTCTCTTGTTTCCCCAGCATTAGATACCGCTGCCGTCGATTTCGCGGCCATGGGTGGGAAGATGGATCCCGCATTCGGTCTTTTCCTGCCCGCGCCAGCGGCCCGCGCGCGGATCCTCGCCGGGCTTCACCTTGTCGGTGCACGGCAGGCAGCCGATGGAGGGATAGCCCTGGGCGACCAGCGGATGCGGCGGCAGACCATGCGCCCTGGCATAGTCCAGGATCCGGCCGGCTTCCCAGTCCGCGAGCGGATTGACCTTCACCCGGCCGTCATCGGCCTCGAACAGCGCAAGGTTTGCCCGGTTGGAACTCTGAAAGCGCTTGCGGCCCGAAATCCAGGAGGAAAACCCGTCAAGCGCCACATCCAGCGGCAGGACCTTGCGGATGTGGCAGCAGGCGTCCGTGTCGGACATCCAGAGCATGCCGCCCGCGTCCTTCCCGGCAAGGTCCTCAGGATCCGGCTTCTGTGAACGGACGTCGGTCAGGCCCAGCCTGTCGATGAGGTCGTCCCGATAACGCAGCGTGGCCGGAAACAGCTTGCCGGTGTCGATGAAGATTACCGGTGTTGCCGGATCGATTTCGGCGACCATGTGAAGAAGGACCGCCGAGTCGGCGCCGAAACTCGACACCAGGGCGATCTCATCCGGATACTGCTCGCGGATCGCCGCACGCAGCACCGTCTGCGCCTCAGCGCCTTCGTACTGGGCGTTCAGGGCCCGGACTTCTGCGTCAAGCGCCAGTTCCGGATCCACGGCGGATGTCAGGCTGCTAAGCAGTGCCATATAGCGCTTCCTTGAACGGCTCTTCGCCGAGCCGCCTGTAAGTGTCCAGGAATGTCTCGTCCCTGCCGGAGCGCAGCGAGAGATAGGTATCCACCAGCGTCTCGATCGCATCGACCACGGTCTCGGAGGAAAAGCCGCGCCCGACGATCTCGCCGATCGAGGCGTTTTCGTTGGCCGAGCCGCCAAGGGTGATCTGGTAGAATTCCTCACCCTTCTTCTCCAGGCCCAGAATGCCGATGTGGCCGACATGGTGATGGCCGCAGGCGTTGATGCAGCCGGAAATCTTGATCTTCAGATCGCCGATCTCCGCCTGGCGCTCCGCACTGCCGAAGCGCTCGGAAATTTCCTGCGCCACCGGAATGGAACGGGCCGTCGCCAGCGCGCAGTAATCCATGCCCGGGCAGGCGATGATGTCGGTGATCAGGCCGGCATTACCTTCCGCGAGCCCATGCTCGACCAGCCGGTCGAAGAGCGCGGGCAGATCGTCCAGGCGCACATGAGGCAGGATGACGTTCTGCTCGTGGCTGATGCGGATTTCATCGTGACCGTAGCGCTCGGCCAGATCGGCGATCACCTCCATTTGCCGGTCGGAGGCATCGCCCGGGATGCCGCCGATCGGCTTCATGGACACCGTGACGCTGGCATGGCCCGGCACCCGGTGCGGATTGAGGTTATGCGCGACGAACTGGGCGAAGGCCGCGTCCGTTGCCTTGCGCGCTTCGACCGCTTGCGAAGTCGCCGGCAGGACCTCCAGCGGCGGCGGCGCGAAATAAGCCTCGATCCGGCGCACTTCCTCGTCCGGCAGACGCAGGACGCCAAAGCGGATCTTTTCGAATTCCGCCTCGATGTCGGCCTTGAGTTCATCCAGGCCGGTCTCATGGACGAGGATCTTGATGCGCGCCTTGTACTTGTTGTCCCGGCGGCCGTAGCGGTTATAGACCCTGAGGATCGCTTCCGAATAGGCCAGCAGGTCTTCCTCCGGCAGGAAGTCGCGCACCTTGCGGCCGATCATCGGCGTGCGTCCAAGGCCGCCGCCGACAAAGACGGTGAAGCCGATCTCGCCCGCCTCGTTCTGTGCCAGCTGCAGGCCGATGTCATGGACCTGGACGGCGGCACGGTCGTTCGTTGCACCGGTGATGGCGATCTTGAACTTGCGCGGCAGGAAGGAAAACTCCGGGTGCAGCGACGACCACTGGCGCAGAATTTCCGCATAAGGCCGCGGGTCGGCGATTTCGTCGGCGGCGGCACCGGCAAAATGGTCCGCGGTCACGTTGCGGATGCAGTTGCCCGACGTCTGGATCGCGTGCATTTCCACTTCGGCCAGTTCTTCCAGGATAGCCGGCACGTCCGACAGCTTCGGCCAGTTGAACTGGATGTTCTGCCGGGTGGTAAAGTGGCCGTAGCCCTTGTCATAGGTGCGCGCGATATGGGCGAGCTTGCGCATCTGGCGGCTGTTCAGCGTGCCATAGGGTATGGCGACCCGCAGCATGTAGGCGTGAAGCTGCAGATAAAGCCCGTTCATCAGGCGCAGCGGCTTGAACTCTTCTTCGGTCAGTTCGCCGGCCAGACGGCGGCGGACCTGATCGCGAAACTGATCGGTGCGCTGGGTGACGAAACCGTGGTCGAACTCATCGTAACGGTACATGCTTTTCTCCGTTCAGGCGCTGCCGGTTTGCCGGCGCTGCCTCTGGTCAATCAGGCTGTTGCGGCCCGTGTCTGTTTGCCGAGGTCCGGCAGGATGGTCGGGCCTGCCGCGCGGATCCGTTCGCGCAGGCGCTTGGGCGTGATCCGGCCTTCCTCGCTGACGACATCCACATCGTAGGCTTCCACCACCTCGCGATCGGCGATGGACTGTTGAGCGGTCGCCATGGCGGCTGCGACGTCTTCCTTCGTCTCCAGAAGCTTGGCCCGGGCAAGGTCACCGACCCAGTTTTCATCCGCCCCGAGCCAGACGACTTCGCCATCGAGCAGGCGGTTTGCGGTAACGACTTTCATTGCATTCAACTCCTCAGGCGGCGGCTTCGCGCAAAACCGCGGACGCGGCCAGAGGCTCCGCATTCAGGAGCCTCGCGTGTCCGACGGCATCGCCGATGATGATCAGGACCGGACCGCCGACATCGTCGCGGCCGGACAGATGGCTCAGGTCAGACAAGACGCCGGAAAACTGGCGTTCGCCGGCCTGGGCGGCATTTTCGATAAGGACGACCGATGTTGCCGGCTTCATGCCGGCGGAAATCAGCCTTTCCGAGACAGCGGCCGCGACGCTGCGGCCCATGTAGACGGCGACCGTCGCCCCCTTGAGCGCGAGACCCGCCCAGTCCGGCAGGGTTTCGGAACGGGCATTGTGGCCGGTCGCAAAGACCAGCGTGGACGCCACGCCGCGCAGGGTCAGCGGCAGCTGCGCGGAGGCGGCTGCGGCAAAGGCGGCGGTCACGCCAGGGACCACTTCAAAGCCGATACCGGCCTCGTTAAGTGCCGCCATTTCCTCGCCGGCCCGGCCGAAGATCAGCGGATCGCCCGACTTGAGCCGGACAACTTTGCGGCCCTGCCGGGCAAGATCGACCAGAAGCCCGTTCGTTTCAGACTGCGGAACCGAATGGGCGCCCTTGCGCTTGCCCACCGAAATCCGCTCCGCATCCCTGCGTCCCATGGCGACGACCGATGCCGGGACCAGCGCGTCGTAAACGATGACGTCGGCCTCCTGCAGAAGGCGCTGCGCGCGCAGGGTCAGAAGGTCTTCGGCTCCCGGACCGGCCCCGACCAGCCAGACGAAGCCGGTCTCATCCACATGACCGTTCAGCAGGCGCTGGGTTTCAGCCCGCGCCAGATCCTTCCGGCCGGCATGAACGTGGGCCGCGACCGGTCCTGAGAAAAACCGTGCCCAGAACCGGCGGCGTACGGCACCGTCGCGGATGACCCTCGAAACCGTATCGCGAAAGCTTTCCGCCAGCTGCGCGAGATCGCCGGTCGCCCGTGGCAGCATGGCCTCGATCCGCGCCCGGATATGGCGCGCCAGGACCGGCCCGACGCCGGTGGAGGTAATGGCAACGGCGACCGGCGCCCGGTTGACCAGGGCCCCGGTATAAAAATCGCAGAGATCCGGCCGGTCGACCGCATTGACCGGCACGCCTGCCGCCCGCGCGACTTCAACCACCGCCCTGTCGAGCGCTTCATCCTCGCGCGCGGTAAAGACAAGTGCTGCGTCTTCCAGAACTTCAGCCCGGAACTCCTCGCCGACATGTTTTGCGCCAACGCTCTCGATCGCCTGCTGCAGCACCGGCTCCACCTTAAGTGAAACGACCTCGATCCGGGCATTGGTTTCGCCGAGAAGACGGACCTTGGCGGCAGCTTCCGCGCCATGGCCGACGACGATCACCCGTTGCCCCCGGACCTTGAAAAAGGCCGGAAAGACATCGAGGCGCCGTTTCTTCTTTTCGGTGTCGGTCCCGTTCATGGGGCTACTCTCCCGGACAATCGCATCCATGGACTGAATCTAGTCATTCGCGGGCGAAAACGCGGGGCATCGCATTTCAAAGGCGGAGCGCAGCGGGGAAAAGGTTTTCGAAAATCCAAACCCGATCGAAACGATTTCGAGCATATACTGCACAGCGGTAAGATATGCAGACGGAAGGCGGTTTCGCCTTTATCCGCCTTGGGAGACACCGGGGAATGGTACGAAATTCGATTGTCGCTGCGCTGATCGCGGCTCTCTGGAGCGGACTGCTTTCGCTTCCGGCCGAAGCCCGGAGTGTCGAACACTTCCGGCTGGGCGGCTGGCTCGGTGACGCCTATGTCGATGACGCCAACAACCGGTTCAGCTCCTGCGTGGCCTCCGCCCAGTACCGCAGCGGCATCGCCTTGTCCGTTCAGGTCGACGGCAATTACGACTGGTACATCGGTTTTTCCTCCAGCGGCTGGAACATGACCGTCGGCAGGAACATTCCGCTGCAATTCCGCATCGATCGCGGCGCGTGGCAGCAGGGAACCGGAGAGGTCAGAACCGCGACCATGGTGCGCATGCAGATGCCCGTGAGCGGTTACCTGGTGCACCATTTCCGGCGCGGGCGTCTTTTGCAGGTGTTCGACGGCAACAACACCTATGAGTTCCGCCTCACCGGCACCTCGAAGCTGATGGCGCGGCTCGGCCGCTGCGTCAAGATCAACTCCGCCCGCTACGGCCTCGCTCCCGGCTCAGGCCTGAACTCAGGCGCCCCCGCCCCCGGCTCCTCTGCGCCATCGCAACCGGGAGGGGCACAACCGGGCGGCACGCAAAGCGCACCGGCCGGGACGGCTCTTCAGGTCGAAGCGACCCAGGCACTGTTCAATCTGATGACCCAGGCCGGTCTTTCAGGCCTGAAGCTGATCCCGGATCAGGACCGGGAAGACAGCCTGAAAGGACTGCATGCGGTCGCGAAGAAGGACGGACGCACTGTCGTCGTTCATATCTTCGAAAAAGGCGGATATGCCAGCGAACAGGACCTGATGGCGCAAATCATCGCCGATTCCGCCAAGACCTGCGAAGGCAGCTTCCAGTCGGGCACGGAGCAGACGAGCGAATCGGGCAAGGCGCTCTTCACCAGCTATGCCCATTGCACATCGGGCGATACCGATCTGGTGGAACGGGTGGCCATCGTTCCGCGCACCGCCGGCGGGATTTTCGTCTACGGCGTGTCCGATACCTACACGGGAACGGCGGACGGCCCGACCGTATCGCCCCCCGAACTGACGGACCCGGATTTCTACCGGGCGGCCGCGGAAGCGGCGGACTGATGGCAAAGAGAATGCCGGCAGATCATTTGACCCGCCGGCTCTATCGGTTATCGCTTTCAGGCCCTGACGACAATCGTCAAGCGGCAAAGGCCTTGATGAAGTCTTCGATCTGAAGCGTCAGGTTCTGGGTTCTGACCGCTACAGTCTTCACAGCATCACTCACCTCGTTGGCCGCATCGGTCGAACGCTGTGCATTGCCCTCAAGGCCGGATACGCTGCGGGTTGCCTCCTGGGTGCTGGAAGACGCCTCATTAACCCCGCGGGCAATCTCACCGGTCGCAGCGCTCTGCTCGGTCACGGCAGAGGCAATGGCCGTCGTTTCTTCGGTGACGTTGCCCATGATTTCGGAAATTTCCTGGATGGATGTCGCCGCTTCCGTGGTCGCTCCCTGGATCGCCGTTATCTGCTGGGTGATGCTTTCGGTCGCCTTGGCAGTCTGGCTTGCAAGAACCTTCACTTCATTGGCGACCACCGCAAAGCCCTTGCCGGCCTCGCCCGCACGCGCCGCCTCGATCGTCGCATTCAGCGCCAGCAGATTGGTCTGTTCCGCAATGGTGGAAATCAACTGAACGACTTCGCCGATTTCCTGGGCCGCGGCCGAAAGCGTTCCGACCTTTGCATTTGTCTCCTGCGTCGTCTCCGCAGCTTCAGCGACCACGGCGGTTGTGGAGGTTACGCGCTGATTGATTTCCTCGATCGAGGCGGAGAGTTCCTCAGCCGCCGATGCGACGGTCTCGACATTTGCCATCGCCGAACTCGAGGCGGCGGAAGCCCCCTGAGCGTGCGATGTCGTATCCTGGGCCACGGCGATCAGACTGCGTGCGGTGTCTTCCAACTGTGCCATGGTCTGGTTCACGTCGACGATCAGTTCGGAGACCTCCGAGCGGAACTTCGCGGCCAGTTCTTCGCGGGCCTGCACGCGCTCCATGCGCTCCGCGTCGAGCTTCGCCTGTGCCGCCGCCAGCCTGTTCCGTTCGACGGCACTGTCACGCAAGACGTGAATGGAATTGGCAATGCCACCGATTTCATCCTGTCGTTCGGCTTCGGCGAGGGTGACGTCATAGTCGCCGTCAGAAATCCGCAAGACCGCCCTGGATACCTTTGTCAGCGGCTGGATCACGAAGCGCATGAAGCCAAAGGCGGCGGCAATGGTAGCGATAAGAGAGAGGAGGATATTGGCATAGGCCATCATGTCCATTCGCCGGGCCGCGGTCCGGTTTATTCCGGCCTCCTTCGTAATCAATGCCCGCTCTTCTTCAATATGTGCGGAGCGGGTCTGTACCGCTACGTCGAGAGCTTCCGTCAACGCCTCCGCAGTTGCATCGAATTTTGCCATCATCCTGTTGCCGCCGGCCGGGCCTTCGGCAACATAGGCTTCGGCCATGGCCTTGCCGGTGTCGTAATAGGCGGGGAAACGGTTGCGTATTTCCTCGATCTGGCCCGCGAGGACCGTGTAGCCCAGTTGCTTGGAGATCTCCGAAGCCTTGCGGCTGTCGGCATCGAACCGGGCTGCAAATTCCGCTGCGGTGTCGAAACCGTCATTGAGACCATCCAGGCCCCGCATTGCGGATATGTCCGTCAGCCACTGCTGCACCTGCACGATGTCAAACTGCGTGTCCTTGAGCAGAATGGTCAGATCCAGACCAAGTCCGGAGAAACGCAACGCATCTTCCGCGATGTCTTCACCCGTCTTCTCGAGCGAGCGAACGAACTGCAGGGACACCAGATTCATTGTGCCGATCACAATAATGAACACGGCAATCGCGCAAATCACTTTGGCCTTCAAGGTTCGGAAATTCATTACAGCCCTCATCCTGAGCACATTCACGTGCTTTTCAAGTTTGCCTCAGACGGCTTCCTCTGCGTCGCTTGAATGAGAATTAGCCCGTAAAAAGTGCTTAAATAGTTAATTTGTTCAGCTTTATGAAAAACCTTTCCACGAATAAAATCACATATTTATCGATAATTCAGGTTTACTTATATATTTTCGAAATCAACCCTAGGTATTTTTCCGAATAATTAAAAGTGGACACAAAGAAAAACGCCGAGCAAATGCCCGGCGTTCATTTCAACTCATGCTCACATCGCCCCAGCCGGAGGCACCCTCACCTCAGAGTCCGGGGACGCCGAAATGCGCTACTTCATCGCCTGCAGGACAGAGACATAATTGGCGACCGCAGCACCGCCCATGTTGAAGATGCCGCCGAGTTGGGCGTTCTTCACCTGGATGTCTCCGGCTTCGCCGAGAAGCTGCATGGCGGTCAGGACGTGCATCGATACGCCGGTCGCGCCGATCGGGTGGCCTTTTGCCTTGAGGCCGCCGGAAGGGTTGACCGGCAGTTTGCCGTCCATCTCGGTCCAGCCTTCCATGATCGCGCGGGAACCCTCACCTTCCCCGGTCAGGCCCATGGCCTCGTATTCAATGAGTTCGGCAATGGTGAAGCAGTCATGGGTTTCGACGAAGGACAGGTCGTCGAGCGTGAGGTTCGCATCGCCGAGCGCCTGGCCCCAGGCCTTCGAGCAGCCTTCGAACTTCAGGATGTCGCGCTTGGACATGGGCAGGAAGTCCTGAACATGCGACATCCCACGGAAGGCCACCGCCTTTTTCATGCCAAGCGCCGTTGCCGGATCGGTCAGCACGAGCGCCGCGGCCCCGTCGGACACGAGCGAGCAGTCGGTGCGCTTCAGCGGACCCGCGACGAAGGGGTTCTTGTCGCTTTCGGCCCGGCAGAATTCAAAGCCGAGATCCTTGCGCATCTGGGCATAGGGATTGTTGACGCCGTTCTTGTGGTTCTTCGCCGCGATCTTGGCGAGCGCGTCCGACTGATCGCCGTATTTCTGGAAATAGGCGTCGGCGATCTTGCCAAAGACACCGGCAAAGCCGGCCGGAATGTCGCCTTCCTCTTTCAGATAGGATGCCTTCAGAAGGTTCTTGCCGATTTCCGGACCGGGCGTCGTGGTCATCTGCTCCACGCCGACCACGAGAACGAAGCGGGCGTTGCCGCTGGCGATGGCGCGCACACCCTGGTGGACAGCGGCGGAACCGGTCGCACAGGCGTTTTCGACGCGGGTTGCCGGTTTGAAGCGCAGCGCCGGATCCGCCTGCAGCACCAGCGAAGCGGTGAAGTCCTGGGCGGAGAAACCGGCGTTGAAATGGCCGAGCAGGATTTCATCCACGTCTTCCGGCGCAATGCCGGCATCATGAATCGCATCCGTCGCCGCCTTGACGATCAGGCTCTCGACGGTCTCTTCGCTATGTTTTCCAAACGGCAAATGCGCCCAACCTACAATGGCTGCGGTCATCTCGATCTCCTCCCGTTTCGTTGTCGCAAGGACAACGCGGCTCACAAAACCTCACTGCAGCATGATACCGGTTTTGAAAAACGTCCATGCTGCATTGCATCAGACGGCGCAGAGATTTCCACCTTGAGAGGGTCTTGACAAGAGCCAAGTGACCAAAAGGTCATATAATTTATTTTTATCATTATATTTCAGACACTTAAATTATAGACATTCCGCCGATTCCGAGTTGGCCACACCCCGGCCGCAGGTATGAATTCCGGTATTTTGCCATGCATCAACAAAGTCTTCACAACACTGTCATGCAACACCTGCACAGTTTCGTCGTTGCAAAAAGACTTTCCTTTGCGACTTTTCACAGTTCAGGCCGGCCTCTTCCAGGGGCCGGTCTTTTTCTTTACGTCATCTGTGCACGCGCCGGAGTTCTTTTCCAGATTTGGCTTCTTTCAACTGCGATCAGGCTGCACGCCACCCGAAAGGCGCGGTGATTCCCACTTTCAAATTCCGCGCCGGGATTCTAAAGAGACGCTCTCAGGTTATACAAAACCGGGTTCGGCACCGCATTTCCGTTCCCCATCCATTCAATGCCGCCTGACAGGAAACAGGGTCCCCCTCTTCGATGACATCTCCCCTTCCCCTATCGGTCTTCATCATTGCAAAGGACGAAGCCGACCGGATCGGACTTACGATCAAAAGCGTTTCCGGCTGGGTGGATGAAATCATCGTCATCGATAGCGGTTCGACGGACGACACGGTCGCGGTCGCCGAGGCTCTGGGAGCCCGTGTGATCCACAACGACTGGCCGGGTTACGGTCCGCAGAAGCGGTTCGGTGAGGATCAGTGCCGGAACGATTGGCTGTTGAACCTGGATGCGGACGAAGAAGTCACCCCTGGTCTGGCGAAGGAAATCCAGGCCAAATTCGCTGACGGCTCCTACCGCGACGCGGATGGTTGGCGGATCATGATCCGCGACGTCTTTGCGCATGAGGACGCACCGGCGCCCTGGGCTTACGGCTACCACCAGATCAGGCTCTACGACCGGACCAAGGGACGTTTTGCGGTTTCGACAGTTCATGACACGGTTCGCCCGGAGCCCGGCACAGTGATCAAGTCACTGGACGGCATCATCGGGCACCGTTCTGTCCGGTCGCTTGATTTCCAGGTCCGAAAATACAACCGGTATTCGAACATGCAGTTGGCCGACATGCACGGCCGGGGGCGCAGGTTTTCCCGCTGGCGGCTTTTGTTCGAATTTCCAGGCGCCTTCTTCAAGGCCTATGTGCTGCGCCGCTACTGCCTCCACGGCTGGTGGGGGTTGATCCTGTCGGTCAACTACGCCCACGCCCGGTTTTTGCGGGTTGCCAAGGATTATGAAGCCGAACTTCTGGAGAAGTCCCGAGGCTCCGGCCGCTGATCCGGCTCAGGCATTCACCGCTTTCGGCTCTTCTTCCAGCTTGACCGCACGATGCACGCGGATCGGCTGACGCACGCCTGAGACCTTGTCGAATTGCTCCAGCCTGCGGATCGTCGTCTCCGTCAGTTCGTGGCCGCTCGACAGCACCAGTTCATGCGTGCCTTCGGTCAGGGCGTCGTCGATCAGAATATCGCCGGGCTTCAGCGCCCGGATGTAGCAGGCCGTGATCTTGCGCTTCTGCGGCGCTTCCACCTCGTCGAGCAGGCAGGCCTTGGCGATTTCAAGAAGATGCGGATCATATTGCTTTTTGTTGATTGTCAGCGCCTCGAAGGCGGCCGCATCCACGCCGGTCTCCGGGCTTGCGTACCAGAGGTCGGTCAAGAGCTTGATGATGCGCGAATTGAGCGGGATGTCCTTGGCCGTGGGCCCGTCCTCGGGGAAACCGGACCCGTCGAAGCCTCGTCCGGACAAATAGAGGACATCTGCGACCCTCTCCAGTTGCGGAATGTTCTGCAGGAGATGCTTGGTCTGCGCCGGCGCCGTCGCCAGAACGCGCCGCTCCTGATCGGTCAATGTCTTCGCCGCCCGGTAGCGTCCCAGGATTTCCCTCGGCAGCAAGGCTTCGCCGAGGGGCGAAAACATCACCGCCATTTCCAGTTCCCAGGTCCGTTTGATCGAGAGTTTCTTGGCGATCTTCAGCGCCTGAGCACGCATGATCGGCGTCCGCCGGAATGCCTCGGTATGAAACAGGGCAAGCATTTCGATCAAAAGCTTGACCGACCCGGATAGGGTCTTTTCCAGCATCTGGCGCTCATAGGTGAGCTGGGCATAGTGGGCCAATGCACCATCGACCGCCGCCGTCAATTCGGTGGCGGAACACGGCTTGTTGAGGAACATGAATATATGCCGCTCATTGACCGCTTCCTTCAGCCGGTCGACCGACGTCTCGGTGGTCAGGATGATCCGGGAAGCATGAGGTGCAAAGGCTTCGGAGGCATGAAGGAAGGCCGAGCCGCCCCGACCCGGAACATTGAGGGCCGTGACGATGACGGAAACACCGCCGTTTTCCTTGAGCCATTTCAGGGCGCTTTCGGTTTCGGCAAAGGTGATGACCTGAGCCTTGTCCTGAAACAGACGGACGAAAGCTTCCAGGACCTTGGTGTCAGTGTCGACGACCAGTATCTGATCAGGTCTTTTGCGTTCCATCCGAAGCCTCCCAGGCTGTCGCTTCTGCTTTCCACACCTTCTGGTTCAAGACCAATGTAAGCATCGTGAAAACGTCTTTCGACACCTTAAGCCGAATTTCTTTTCTCCTATCCTCCTATACGAAAATAATTACTAAAAAATAGTATTTTCAATAATTTACAGAAAATTACTTATTCGCAATTATTACAATAACAATTTAAATAAAATCATCACCAAAGAAGGCACCTTCCGATTTGTTTCACCAGGTACGTGCTGATAAATTCGGTTATAAGGCCAGCATGTTGGATGTTCTTATCGTTGGCGCCGGACCAGCCGGCCTTTATGCGGCCGACAGGATATCGGCCGAGGGATTTTCAGTGCGCGTGGTGGAGAGGATGCCCTCCCCGGCCAGGAAATTCCTGATGGCAGGACGTGGTGGCCTCAATCTGACCCACAGCGAAAACCTGAACGATTTCAAGCACAGCTACCGGGAAGCGGAGGATTTCCTTGCGCCGATGCTCGATGCCTTTTCGCCCGACGACCTGCGGCGCTTGTGTCACGAGCTGGGCGAGGACACGTTTGTCGGCTCGAGCGGTCGGGTCTTTCCGAAAAAGATGAAGGCCTCGCCGCTTCTGCGCGCCCTGCTCAAGCGGCTGGAGCGGAACAGGGCCACCCTGCAGACCCGGTGGACCTGGACCGGCATCGCGAAGGACGGGACAAGTCAGTTCATCAGTGAAACCGGCGCCGTGCACGAGATCCGCGCTCGTGCGACCTTGCTCGCCCTTGGCGGAGCGAGCTGGCCGCGCCTCGGCTCGAATGCGGCCTGGGTTCCGGCGCTGGAAACACACGGCATCGAAATCCACCCCTTCAGACCGGCCAATTGCGGCTTTCGGGTTGCCTGGAGCCCTCATCTGACCGACCGGTTCGCCGGCACGCCGCTCAAACGCATTCGCCTTTCTCTGGGCGACAGGACCGTTCTCGGGGAAGCCTTGCTGTCCGAACAGGGCATTGAGGGCGGGGCGGTCTACGCCTTGTCCGCCGAAATCAGGGGTGCACTTGAAACATCCGGCAAGGCGGCTCTCGTGGCAGACCTGAAACCGCAGATGTCCCTTGATAAACTTGTCCTACGGCTGTCGGCGGGACGGGGAAAACAGTCCCTGTCGAATTTCCTGCGCAAGGCGGCCGGGCTGTCTGCCGCCGAAATCGCCCTCATCCGGGAAGCCGGCCGGATGCCGGACACCCCGGAAGACCTGGCCCGGCTGATCAAATCGGTGCCCATCCCCGTCAACGCTCCTTATGACATCGACAGGGCGATTTCGTCCGCCGGCGGGATTGCGCTTGAAGAAGTCGACGCAAACCTGATGCTGAAGAAACTGCCGGGCGTCTTTGCCGCCGGCGAAATGCTGGATTGGGAAGCCCCGACCGGCGGCTATCTGCTTCAGGCGTGCTTTTCCATGTCCGACCGGGCCGCCAGGGGCATTCTGGAATTGCTGAAAACGGCAAGAGAGGCCACCACCGCATGACCGTTCTTTATGTCGATGCCGATGCCTGCCCGGTGAAGGAGGAAGCCGTCCGGGTGGGCGAACGCCACGGAACGCCGATCAGGATCGTCAGCAACAGCTGGATGCGGCTGCCGGAAAGCGACCTGGTCGAACGGGTGATCGTGCCGGAAGGCCCGGATGAGGCGGACAACTGGATTGCCGAACGTGCGGGGACAGGAGATGTGGTGGTGACGGCCGATGTTCCGCTTGCCGCGCGCTGCGTGAAGAGGGGCGCGCTGGTGATTTCGCCGAACGGCAAACCGTTTCGGGAAGACGGGATCGGAATGCGACTCGCCATGCGGAACCTGAACACGCATCTGCGCGAAACCGGTGAGATCCGCGAAGGCGGACCTGCGTTTACAAAGGCCGACCGGTCCCGGTTTCTCAATCAGCTCGAAACGATCATGCGGGCCGCCAAACGCCTGTCAACGGAACAAAAATAATCCCCCGGCGCGGTCTTTTTGACCGTCGCCGGGGGCTTCAAGCCGGTTTGCGCCCGTGCTTGTTGATTTCAGGTTAGCGGCAGAACTTCCGGTAACCGGAATAGGTCACGAAATAGCCGGTGTTCGGGTTGAACGACCGGTACTTGGACGAGCAGTACCGGTACCATGCAGGCGTCCACGGCTCGGGATGCGCGTAGTAGACCGGAGCCGGAGCCGGGTAATAAGCCGGCGGCGGCGGCGCATAGTAGCGGCGCTGGTACTGCGAACCTACGATGGCGCCGGTGGCCAGGCCGATGACGGCACCGGCGGCGAAGGCGCCATTGCGGCCGTTCTTGGCATCCGCGGTCTGGACGGAAACCGTCATTGCGGAAGTGGCGATAACGGCGACGGCCAGGGTGGTAGCTGCGACTTTCGTGAACATGGTGATACTCCTCTGTCAGATCTCTTCTTGAACGCGGTGTGCGCGTTCGCTGCTTTCATCTGCGGGACGGGGTCTCCGTCGATGGATAAACCCTAAGGCAGGGCCCGGGTTCCTGCTGTGATGGCCGTCACATGCGGACCGGTTTTGAAAAAAAACCGGAAAATGGCGGACAGGGTTAGCAATTGGTGAAAATCGATGGCCGCCTGCACCGGGACGCCGGAACCCGCCGGAGCGCCACGTGTCGCGCCGCTATCGTCCGCACCCGCCAAAAAGACTTGCCCCCGGCGCAGTCCTTACGACCGGCGCCAGGGGCAAAGGCTGTTTTGCGGCAAGCTGCCGCTCGTTAGCGGCAGAATTTGCGATGACCGGAGAAGGTCACGAAATAGCCGGTATTCGGGTTGAACGACCGGTATTTGGAGGAGCAGTACCGGTACCATTGGGGCGTCCAGGGTGCCGGACGGTAGTAGACCGGAGCTCCGTACCGCGGACCGCCGTAGAACGGACCGACATAGACACCGGGATACCAGCGGTGACCGTGATGCCAACGGTGGCCGTGGTGACCCTTGTGGCCGTGATAGCCGCCGCCGGCAAAAGCCGTGGTTGCGCCTGCGGACACAAGAACCGAAGCAGCAACGGCTGCAGCAATGGTCGTTTTCATTGCGATCTTCTTAAACATAACCGTACTCCAATATAAATTTTTCTATATTCCCTATGCTCCACCTCAATGGCGGGACCTTCCTTCAACGATTACAACTTTACGATTCAGGTCCGTTACGTTCTGTGATCATCATCACATGACACCTATATTTCATTTTTTCTTTTCCTGGATATTTATAATGCATGTGGACCCGTCGAGCGGGATACCCTTCCGCAGGGGCAAAATCAGTCAGGCTGCCGGATTTACGGCCCGGAATCGGGATGCGGGTGCTTGTAAAGAAGTGCGGTCCGCCTTACATTTCTGTCATCGGCAATTGATTTGCCGATCGGGACACGAAATAGACCCGGTAAAGACTGTTTTCGGTAGGCCATGGCGGCAACCTGCCATCCTGCTCTGAATTTCGACGCTTTTCCGTTTCTAGCTGACTGCTCGTTTTTGTGAGCCTTGCGGCATGGCTAGGGGGCTCGCACCACTTAACGGAAAGGTTTCCAAATGCGCGAAAGCGGCACCATCAAATTCTTCAACTACGACCGTGGCTTCGGCTTCATCACGCCTGAAAACGGCGGCAAGGATGTGTTCGTTCACATCACCGCCTTCGAGCAGGCCGGCATTCCGGCGCCGGAAGAAGGCGCCAAGGTCACCTATGTGACCGAAGACGACCGGCGCGGCCGCGGCAAGCAGGCTGCCCAGCTCGAAATGGCCTGATCGGCCTGATATTTCGATCCCAATGGATTGACGAAACGCCGGTGCGCTCGCGCCGGCGTTTTTGTTTGTCCGGGTTTACAACAGGTCATCGCCTGTGCGCTTCGGGTCATAGGCGTTGCGCAGATCCTCAAGCGCCTTCATGCGCGTCTGGCTGCGTTCGGCATTTTCCTGGGTCACGCCAGCAATCAGGAGCTCCGCAATCGCCATCAGGGCGGTGCTGGAATCCCAGGGGGACGGAACCGCCACGCGGGCGGGAAGGACATGGGCCGCGATCCGGCCGATCGGCGACATCCAGCTGTCCGTGATCAGGCCCACGGTCACGCCCTGGCGGGCGGCGGCTTCCGCAAAGCGGACGATTTCCGCCTGATAGCGGCGGATATCGAAGACGACCAGGACATCTTTCGGCCCCATGCCGATCAGCTGATCGAGCCAGTTGCCCTGCTGACCGGCCACATGCACCACGTTCGGCCGAACGATCCTGAGGTGGGCGGCCATGTAGCGGGCCAGGGCATCGGTGAACCGTCCGCCGAGCAGATAGACGGTGCGTTTCTCGTCGGCCAGGATCCGGATCAGGCTCTGCAGTTCGCCTCGTGGCAGATGGGCGAAGGTTTCACGCACATTTTCCACCAGCTTGTCCATCAGCGGATCGCCGTCGACGGACGCATCCGTTTCCATCACGGAACTGCGGGCGAGCGGTGAGTTCAGCTGGTTTTCCAGTTCTGCGCGCAAACGCGCCTGAAAGTCGGCGAAACCGGGAAACCCCAATCGGGCAACGAACCGCAAAATCGTGGGCGAACTGACCCCTGCAGCTTTCGCGAACTGGGCCACGGTCCCAAGTCCCTGCATCGGGTAATTGGCCAGGAGCGCATGGGCAGCCTTGCGTTCGGTCGCGGTGAACTCGTCGAGCCGCTCGCGGATCTCTTCCAGCAGGGGTGGTATCATGGCTTCCCTCCCACTCCGCGTGCCTAAGATTTCCATTTGACTTCGCCGCAAAGTGTGTATCAAATAATACAAGGTTTGATTGTTGACGCAATCCTGTAACAAAAAATACAAACGTTAACAGTCGCATAAAACCTGACGAGGGGACTTGATTGATGGCAAGCGTTCTGCCGGCCGATGGTGGAGATGCGCCGGTCGCCGTGGAAAATCCCGGTGGCACCGGACCGTTCGTGCTGGTGTGCGATCATGCCAGCAACCGGATGCCCCCCGTCTATGGCGGACTGGGCCTAACCGACGCGGACCGGGTGGCCCATATCGCGTGGGATCCGGGCGCGCTCGGCGTCTCTCTCGAACTCAGCCGCCTCCTCGATGCACCGCTGATCCATTCAACGCTGTCCCGCCTGCTGGTCGACTGCAACCGGGACCCGTCAGCGGTCGACCTCATTCCCGAAATCAGCGAACTCACCGTCATTCCCGGCAACCGGAACCTCGCAGCGGACGAGCGCGCGCGCCGGATCGCGCAGGCGCACACACCGTTCCACGCAGCGATTGACGCGGTTCTGGATGAACGCCAGCGCCTGGGTCGGCCGACGGTCCTGGTATCGGTTCACACGTTCACACCCGTCTACAAGGGCGTGCATCGGGATTGCGAAATCGGCCTGATTTCGGGCAAGGACCGCCGCCTTGCCGACCCGGCACTCGCCCTTCTGAAGGAACGGTCGAACTGGCAGGTCGGCGACAACGATCCGTATTCGCCGGCGGACGGCGTCTATTACACGCTCACCCGGCACGGGGAAGACCGGGGCCTGGTGCCGCTGATGATCGAGATCCGCAATGACCGGGTGAAAACGCCGGAAGCGGAAATATCCTGGGCGACCCTTCTTGCAGGCGTTATGACGGATGCCCTGAAGCTGGCTCTGCCCGGAAAGGCCGGAGGTGTAAATGCCTGATCCGCAAATGCAGTCGAAAACGGTACACGGCCAGAGGGGATAAGCCATGCCAAAATTCGTACGGCAATACGTACGCTTCGTCGACGCCGTCAATTATCGCGTCGGCCGCTTTTCGATGTATCTCCTGTTCGTCCTGATGGGCATCCTCTTGTGGTCATCGGTCACCAACGTGTTCAGGCACAACGCGATCTGGACGCTGGAAATGGCCCAGTTCACCATGGTCGCTTACTATATGCTCGGCGGCCCCTACTCGCTGCAGCTAGACTCCAACGTGCGCATGGACCTGCTCTACCATCGCTGGTCCGACAAGACGCGGGCCTGGGTCGATGCCTTCTCCATCTTCGCGCTGATGTTCTATCTCGGCGTGCTGCTCTACGGCGGCGTGGAAAGCACCGTCTATTCGCTTGAATATGCCGAGCGAAGCCCAACGGCGTGGCGGCCCTATATCGCGCCGATCAAGATCGTGATGGTGATCGGAACGCTGCTGATGCTGATGCAGGCGACTTCGATCTTCTTCAAGGACGTGGCCCGGGTGCGCGGGGAAGAACTCTGATGTCCTACAACATGATCGCCATCCTGATGTTCAGCACGATGATGCTGATGATGATGACGGGACAGCGTGTCTTCGGCGCGATCGGCTTCGTGGCCGTGTTGTCGTCGGTGCTTTTGTGGGGCGTCGGCGGGTCAGACCTCGCCTTCGCGGCCTCCATGAAGCTGATGAAATGGTATCCGCTGCTGACCCTGCCGATGTTCATCTTCATGGGCTACATCCTGTCGGAAAGCCGGCTGGCGGACGATCTCTACAAGATGTTCCATGTGTGGATGGGGCCAATACCGGGCGGCCTTGCCATCGGCACGATCCTGCTGATGGTCGTCATCTCGGCCATGAACGGACTGTCGGTTGCCGGTATGGCGATCGGCGCGACCATCGCGCTGCCGGAACTTCTCAAACGAAACTACGACAAGCTGATGGTGACCGGGGTCATCCAGGCCGGCTCGTCGCTCGGTATCCTCGTGCCGCCATCGGTGGTTCTGGTGCTTTATGCGATGATCGCGCGTCAGCCCGTCGGTCAGCTGTGGCTCGCCGGCGTGTTCCCGGGCCTTTTGATGGCGGCAATGTTCATCGGCTACATCTGGATCCGCTGCAAGATCACCCCCAGCCTCGGCCCGACACTGGCGCGCGAGGAACTGGAAAAGATCACCTGGAGCGAAAAACTGCAGTTGCTCAGGGCCGGCATCCTGCCGCTGGTGATCTTCGTCACCATGATGGTGCCGTTCGTCATGGGCTACACCAGCCTGGTGGAAAGTTCGGTCGTCGGCGCGCTGGCCTCGGTCTTTGCCGCCGTGGTCAAGGGCCGCTTCACGCGCCAGGTGTTCGAGACCTCGACCCGCGAGACGCTGGCGATCTCGTGCATGTTCATGTGGATCATCGTGGCGGCCCTTGCCTTCGGCGCCGTCTTCGACGGCCTCGGCGCAGTCAAGTCGATCGAAGGTTTCTTCGTGGAACAGCTCGGCCTGAAGCCGTGGCAGATCCTGCTCCTGATGCAGCTTTCCTATCTGATCATGGGAACGTTCCTGGACGACACGGCCATGCTGGTGATCGTGGCGCCGCTCTACGTGCCGCTGGTCCGGGCGCTCGGCTATGACCTGATCTGGTACGGCGTGCTCTACACAATCACCTGTCAGATCGCCTACATGACGCCGCCGTTCGGCTACAACCTGTTCCTGATGCGCGCCATGGCGCCGCCGGAAATCAACATCCACGACATCTACCGGTCGATCATTCCGTTCGTCCTGGTGATGATCGCGGCACTGGCCATCGTTACCGCGTTCCCGGAGATCGCGCTGTGGCTGCCGCACCACGTCTACGCCCGATGACAAAACCTGAGGGGCGGCACGAACCGCCCCCGCTCACACCCATGCCAGAGGACTAAAACTGGAGGTAGGACCATGACACAGACCAGACGTAACTTTCTGAAGACCGGCGCCCTGGCCGGCGCCGCAACGCTCGCAGCACCGGCGGTGCACGCGCAGTCGGCACCGATCAAGTGGCGCATGCAGACCTATGCCGGCCCGGCACTCGCCGAAGAGGTGGTCAACAAGTGCGTTGCCCAGTTCAACGAGATCGCCAAGGGCCAGATGGAAATCGAACTCTTCTACGCGGACCAGCTGGTGCCGACCGGCGAACTGTTCCGCGCCATGCAGAAGGGCACGATCGACGCCGTGCAGTCCGATGACGACTCCATGGCCTCGCCGACCGAAGTAACGGTGTTCGGCGGGTATTTCCCGCTCGGCCTGCGCTACTCGCTGGACGTTCCGGCGCTGTTCAACCACTGGGGTCTCGACGAGATCTGGAAGGAAGAATACGCCAAGGTCGGCGTCAAGCACATCTCGGCCGGTTCGTGGGACCCGTGCAACTTCGCCACCCACAAGCCGATCACCAAGCTCGACGACCTGCAGGGCCTGCGGATCTTCACCTTCCCGACCGCCGGCCGCTTCCTGTCGCGCTTCGGCGTCATTCCGGTCACCCTGCCGTGGGAAGACGCGGAAGTGGCGCTGCAGACCGGCGAACTTGACGGCATCGCATGGTCGGGCATCACCGAGGACTACACCTCGGGCTGGGCCAACGTGACGGAGTACTTCCTGACCAACAACATCTCGGGTGCCTGGATCGGCCACTTCTTCGCCAACATGGACCGGTGGAACGAAGTGCCGGATCACCTGAAGACCCTGATGGAAGTCTGCTTCAATTCCTCGCACTACCATCGCCAGCACTGGTACTGGAACGGCGAGGCCAACCTGCGCGTCAACAAGGACAAGCTGAAGTCGACGACGATTCCCGACAGCGAATGGGCCAAGGTAGAAGACGAAGCCCACAAGTTCTGGGACGAAATCGCCGCCGAAAGTCCGCTCAAGGCCAAGGTCGTCGATATCTTCAAGAAGTACAACGCGACCATGGTCAAGGCAGGCACGCCGTACCGCTGCGGCTAAGCATTGCTGCGCACTGCCGGTCCGGGGCCTTGCTCCGGACCGGTTCCCTGACATAAAGACAGTTACCCTCTTCAGAACGGACCAAATCCCAAATGGCTGGCAATCTGACATTCGATGCGCTCAAGGCTGCGGTTTCAAAGGACGAAATCGACACCGTCCTCACGTGTATCGTCGACATGCAGGGCCGGCTGATGGGCAAGCGGTTCCATGCGCAGCACTTCATCGACAGCGCCTTTGAGGAAACCCATTGCTGCAACTACCTGCTGGCCACCGACCTGGAGATGTACACGGTCGAAGGCTATGCGGCGACGAGCTGGGCCGGCGGCTACGGCGACTACGTGATGAAGCCCGACCTTTCGACGCTCAGGCTGGTGCCGTGGCTGGAAGGCACCGCAATGGTCCTGTGCGATCTCCTCGATCACCACACCCATGAGGAAGTCGCCCATGCGCCGCGCACCATGCTCAAGAAGCAGATCGCCCGCCTGAAGGACCTCGGCTTTACCGCCAAATGCGCGACCGAACTGGAGTTCTTCCTGTTCGAGAAAAGCTACGACGACATGCGCAAGTCCGGCTTCCGCGACCTGGAGCCGATTTCCGGCTACAACGAGGATTACCACATCCTGCAGACCACCAAGGAAGAGGCGGTCATGCGCCCGGTGCGCAACCACCTCTACAAGGCGGGCATTCCGGTCGAAAACACCAAGGGCGAAGCCGAGACGGGCCAGGAAGAACTCAACATCCGCTATTCGGAAGCGATGAACTGCGCCGACTATCACACCATCGCCAAGCATGCTGTGAAGGAAATCGCCTGGGCCAACGGACGCTCCGCGAGCTTCCTGGCCAAATGGCGGGCCGACAAGGTCGGCAGCTCGACCCACATTCACCAGTCGATCTGGAACGAGGCGAACGAGAATGCGTTCCACGACCCGTCCGGCGACCACGGCATGTCCAAGCTCATGCGCCAGTACATGGCCGGGCTGATCAAATATGCGCCCGACTACACCTATTTCCTGGCGCCTTACATCAACAGCTACAAGCGGTTCCAGAAGGGCACCTTCGCGCCGACCAAGACGGTCTGGTCCGTCGACAACCGCACCGCCGGGTTCCGGCTTTGCGGTGACGGCACGAAGGCGGTCCGCGTCGAGTGCCGTATCGGCGGATCCGACCTCAATCCCTATCTGGCGATCGCCGCCCAGCTTGCCGCCGGCATCCGGGGGATCGAGGAAAAACTGGACCTCGACCCGCCGGCCTCCGGCGACGTCTACGAGGCAAAGCGCGCCCGGGAAATCCCGGGAACCCTGCGCGACGCGCGCGAAACGATGCGCAAGTCGAAAATGCTGCGCGAGGCCTTTTCCGACGCGGTGATCGACCACTACGCCCGGGCGGCGGAATGGGAGATCGAGGAATTCGACCGCGTCGTGACCGACTATGAAATTGCCCGGGGCTTCGAGCGCGCCTGACCCCGGGCTCAACATTCTGAAACTGACGCAAACCGCACTGTATGCGGTCTTTTGAGGTGCACCATGTCTGAAGTCATCAAGCTCGTCTCTCCCGTTGACGGCTCGGTCTTTGCGGAACGTCCCGCACTGGACGAGGCCCAGGTGGAGAAAGTCGTCTCGCTTGCCCGCACGGCACAGATTGACTGGGCCAACACGCCTATTGCCGAGCGCTCCGCCTACTGCCTGAAGGCGCTGGATGCGCTGAAGGCGATGAACGACGAGATCGTTCCCGAACTTGCCTGGCAGATGGGCCGCCCGGTCCGCTTCGGCGGCGAATACGGCGGCGTCGACGAGCGCACCCGCTACATGGCCAATATCGCCGAGGACGCGCTGGCCGATCATATCCCGACCCACAAGCCGGGCTTCACCCGCTACCTGAAGCATGTGCCGCTTGGCATCGTCATGGTGATCGCGCCCTGGAACTATCCGTTCATGACCGCGATCAACACCATCATGCCCGCACTCATGGCCGGTAACGTGGTGATCCTGAAGCATGCCGCCCAGACGCTTCTGGTCGGCGAGCGGCTTGCCAAGGCCTTCGAGATGGCCGGCCTGCCCAAGGGTATCCTGCAGAACATCGTGCTCACCCATGCGGGCACGGAGAAGCTGCTCGGTTCCGGCCTGATCGACCACATCAATTTCACCGGGTCGGTTGCCGGCGGACGGGCGATCGAAAAGGCGGCCGCGGGCACCTTCGCGACCCTCGGCCTGGAGCTTGGCGGCAAGGACCCGGCCTATGTCCGCGCCGATGCGGATCTCGACTATGCCATCGGCAACCTGGTCGACGGCGCCTTCTACAATGCCGGCCAGTGCTGCTGCGGCATCGAACGCATCTATGTCCAGGAAAGCCTCTACGACCGCTTCGTCGACGGCTTCGTCGACCTGACCAGCCAGTACAAGCTCGGCAATCCGCTGGACGAGGAAACCACCCTCGGACCGATGGCCCAGGCCCGCTTTGCCGCCTGGGTGCGCGAACAGACGGACGAGGCCCTGCGCAAGGGCGCAAAGGCCCACATCGACATGTCTGCCTTCCCGGCGAACAAGGAAGGCACGCCCTATCTGGCGCCGCAGGTGCTGACCGACGTCAACCACCAGATGTCGGTGATGCGCGAGGAAAGCTTCGGCCCCGTGGTCGGCATCATGAAGGTCAAGGACGATGAGGAAGCCCTGCAGTTCATGAACGACAGCCCTTACGGCCTCACCGCCTCGATCTGGACGGAAGACGCCGAAGCGGCCGCCGAGATCGGCGACAAGGTCGAGACCGGCACGGTGTTCATGAACCGTTGCGACTATGTCGACCCGGGCCTCGTGTGGACCGGCGTCAAGGACACCGGCAAGGGTGCCGCCCTTTCGGAAGTGGGCTTCCACAACCTGACCCGGCCCAAGTCTTATCACTTCCGGGTCGAGCACTAATCGAAAGGATGCGGCGTGACTGGCCGGACGGAACAAGAGCCTTTCGTCAACCTCCCTTCTCCCCCCTTGAGGGGGAGATGTCTCCGGCAGGAGACAGAGGGGGGTAGCAGCCTTGCCGCATCCTCATACGTCCCGAATTGCCGAGGCGCCGTTTACCCCCCTCTGTCACCTTCGGTGACATCTCCCCCTTGCATGTTGTGTTTGGGTCAAATCGATGAAGATTTGGCTGATCCCCGGAGGTTGGCCGACCTCCGGGGATCGGATGGCCGGGACCGTAATCCCCATGGCCAAGAACCGTCCTT
>NZ_JABFCZ010000080.1 GCF_014692675.1 Roseibium aggregatum
TTACTCGATGATGGAAGCGACGACGCCTGCACCGACGGTGCGGCCACCTTCGCGGATAGCGAAGCGCAGGCCTTCTTCCATGGCGATCGGCACGATCAGCTCGACGTCAACCGACACGTTGTCGCCCGGCATCACCATTTCCGTGCCTTCCGGCAGCGTCACAACACCCGTCACGTCCGTCGTACGGAAGTAGAACTGCGGACGGTAGTTGGTGAAGAACGGCGTATGACGGCCGCCTTCTTCCTTCGTCAGGATGTAGGCTTCGGCCTTGAACTTCGTGTGCGGGGTCACAGAACCCGGCTTGCAAAGAACCTGGCCGCGCTCAACGTCCTCACGCCCGACACCGCGGATCAGCGCGCCGATGTTGTCGCCCGCTTCACCGCTGTCCAGCAGCTTGCGGAACATTTCAACGCCGGTAACCGTCGTCTTCTGGGTGTCGCGGATGCCGACGATCTCGACTTCCTCGCCGACCTTGATCACGCCACGTTCCACACGGCCGGTCACAACCGTACCGCGGCCGGAGATCGAGAACACGTCTTCGATCGGCATCAGGAACGGAAGATCCTTCGGACGTTCCGGGGTCGGGATGTAGGCGTCGACTTCAGCCATCAGCTGCTTGATCGCGTCACGGCCGATGGCCGGGTCACGGTTTTCAACAGCAGCAAGCGCCGAACCCTTGACGATCGGAATGTCGTCGCCCGGGAACTCGTACGAGGACAGCAGTTCGCGGATTTCCATTTCGACCAGCTCCAGGAGCTCTTCGTCGTCGACCTGGTCAACCTTGTTCATGAACACCACCAGGGCCGGAACGCCGACCTGACGGGCAAGCAGGATGTGCTCGCGGGTCTGCGGCATCGGGCCGTCGGCAGCCGACACAACCAGGATCGCGCCGTCCATCTGCGCAGCACCGGTGATCATGTTCTTCACGTAGTCGGCGTGACCCGGGCAGTCCACGTGCGCGTAGTGACGGTTTTCCGTCTCGTACTCAACGTGGGCCGTGGAGATCGTGATGCCGCGTGCCTTTTCTTCAGGCGCTGCGTCGATCTGGTCATACGCCTTGGCCACCGCGCCGCCGGCTTCAGCCAGCGTCATCGTGATCGCAGCAGTCAGCGTGGTCTTGCCGTGGTCAACGTGCCCAATCGTGCCAATGTTGACGTGCGGCTTGTTACGCTCAAATTTTTCCTTCGCCATCGG
>NZ_JABFCZ010000081.1 GCF_014692675.1 Roseibium aggregatum
CCCCCCTTGAGCATCTGTGTTTTGTGTCAAGGATGGTTTGGACACCAGATCCGGTTTTCTGAGAGGAGTGTATTTGCGAGAACGATGAGTTTTCGCATGACGGCGACAATCGCGACCTTCGGCTTTTTCCCGGCCTCGATGAGCCTTTTGTAGAAGATGGCGAGAGGCGGGTTGTAACGGGCAGCAGACAAGGCCGCGAGATAGAGCGCGCGCCGGGCCTGGGGACGCCCTCCGCGGATGCGGCGTGGACCGTTTCTATGGCCGCTGTCGTCGGCAACGGGAGCAAGTCCGGAGAGGCTTGCGGCAGCCTTGGCCGAAAGGCTACCGAGTTCGGCCATATCGACGAGAAGGTCGGCGGCAACGGCCGGGCCGATACCGGGGATAGAGGCGAGGATTTCGGCTCGGCGTGCGAACGCCGGATTGGCTTTGATGCGCCGCTCGATCTCGGCGGCGAGCCGTTCGATATGTGTGTTGAGACTGGCAATGCAGCGCTTGAGCTCGCTCTTGAGGAAACTGGTGGCGGCAGCGGCCAGCCGGTTCTTGAGGGCGGTGCGTTCGGCGCTTGCCGCATTACGGGCACGCACCAGTTCGCTGAGATCCTCGTGTGCCTGCTCGGTGGGCATGGTCGTGCGCGGGCAAAGTGCCTTGCCCATGTACGCCAGCATCATTGCATCGACCCTGTCGGTTTTCGCCAGAAGACCGGCCGCTTTGGCGAACAGGCGGGCACGCAAAGGATTGACCACCGCCACCGGCAGTCCTGCCTGGCTCAAGGAGCGGCAGGCGGCACGGTGATACTTGCCGGTTGCCTCCAATGTGAGGAGAGCGACGGGGCGTCCGGCCAGCTCCCGCTTGAGCTTGCCCAGCCCCTGGCGGTCGTTCGATACCCGTAGCCGCTCGCCGCTCGGGTGGAGATAAAGGTCGAGAAAGTCTTTACTGACGTCGCAACCGGCGTAGACTTCCTCAGCGCTTCGTTCGGGCAGAACCTTACCTTGCATACGGGACTTTCTCCCTATCATCTGTTCAGGACACGCGCGAAGGACGGCCGGACCGAACTCAAGGACGGTTCTTGGCCATGGGGATTACGGTCCCGGCCATCCGATCCCCGGAGGTCGGCCAACCTCCGGGGATCAGCCAAATCTTCATCGATTTGACCCAAACACAACATGCAAGGGGGAGATGTCA
>NZ_JABFCZ010000082.1 GCF_014692675.1 Roseibium aggregatum
ATTATGAGGACCAGACTGCGCGGATCTCCATCTTGGCCGGGGCTCGACCCCGAGACCGGATACGTTGACGCAGACTGAACAGAGCAATCTTCAAATTACCCCTTGCAGACGGGGCGGGCCATACGTTTCAAAAGTTCTATAAGACGGGCTCTGTCGTTGGGTGTGATGAAACCCGTCTGCCACAATTGCAGGTCGTCCCGGAAAATTCTCGCCGCAGTTTTGCCCCCGAGAAATCCCGAAAGCTTCCTATTATCAGCTCAACTGCCGGTTTTGATCATGGCGTATTACCTTTAGGCAGAGGGTTATTTGCTATGACAAGCGATATTCATGAAGCCGGTGAACCGAAATCCTCGGCACCGGCCCGACCGAAAACTGTTTCCTTTGGCGAGAACCTGATCAATTCGCCGTCGGTCAAACTGATCATCATCAGCGTTGTTACCATGTTGTTGCTCATCCCGAGCACATTCGTCTGGATTCTGGTCGATGACGCGCCGACCGGGCGCGGGAAGTCGCCCGGGAAATCGAAGGGTCCTGGGGCGGAAGCCAGGAAATCAACGGGCCCTATCTCGTGGTTCCCTTTTCAGAGACCGTGACCACGATGGTGGACGACAAGCAAAAGACCGCCACGCGCTGGCGCAGGGTCGTCCTGTTTCCGGAAAAGCTCGACGCGACCGGGGACATAAAAGTCGAGGAGCGAAAGCGATCGATCTACTCGCTGCCGGTCTATAAAAGCCGTCTTGATCTGAAGGGCCGCTTCGCGCCGCCTCCGGCAGGCGCGTTCGAGCCCCGGGAGGGCGGCACGATCGAGATCGCCGCGGACAAGGCGGAACTGGTTATCGCCATCGGTGACATCCGGGCCATGAAAAGCGACGCGGCCGTTACGCTCGACGGCGCCCGGAGCGTTGCATTCGAGCCCGGAATGGGGGAATTGAACGTATGGCCCGCCCCGTCTGCAAGGGGTAATTTGAAGATTGCTCTGTTCAGTCTGCGTCAACGTATCCGGTCTCGGGGTCGAGCCCCGGCCAAGATGGAGATCCGCGCAGTCTGGTCCTCATAAT
>NZ_JABFCZ010000083.1 GCF_014692675.1 Roseibium aggregatum
CATTCATCCCTGAAACTACCGTTGAAGCTCTCGACGAAACCGTTCTGCATCGGCTTTCCCGGTTGGATGTAGTGCCAGTCGACGCCAGTCTCCTGACACCATTTGAGAACGGCCATGCTGGTCAGTTCGGTGCCGTTGTCTGAAACCACGGTGACCGGTTTGCCACGCAGACGGACGAGCGCATCGAGTTCACGGGTAACGCGCAAGCCGGATAACGAGGTATCGGCCACCAGCGCCAGGCACTCGCGACTGTAGTCATCGACCACGGCCAAAATCCGAAACCGGCGGCCATCCGTGAAAGCATCTGACACGAAGTCCAGGCTCCACCGCTCGTTTGGTCTGCTTGGCAGCACCATCGGCCGTCTGGTGCCCAAAGCTCGCTTCCGGCCACCACGTTTGCGGACTTGAAGCTTTTCCTCGCGATAGAGGCGTCTCAGCTTCTTCTGGTTCATTCGGATGCCCTGGCGTTCCAGCATCAGGTGAATACGCCTGTAGCCGAAGCGCCGGCGTTCTCCGGCAACCTTCTTCATGGCTTCACGCAGATCGGCATCATCAGGTCGAAGACTTCGATACCGAACACTCGACCGGTCAATTGCCAAGATCGCACACGCCCGACGCTGGCTCACGCCGTGCCCTTCGCACAGGTGAGCCGCAGCTTCCCGTCTTGCACCGGGCGTTACCATTTTTTTGAAGCGACGTCCTTCAGCATGGCGTTGTCGAGCATGGCTTCTGCCAACAGCTTCTTGAGCCTCGCGTTCTCGTCTTCAAGCGCCTTCAGCTTGCGGGCATCGGATACATCCATGCCGCCAAACTTGGCCTTGTACTTGTAGAAGGTGGCTTCCGAGATGCCGTGGCGCCTGCAAACATCGGCCGTCTTCTGGCCGCTCTCCTGCTCCCGCAAAATGCCGATGATCTGTTCTTCTGTGAACCTGGATCGCTTCATTCCGTCCGTCTCCTAATTGGAACGGACTCTACACAAAACTGGAGGAGTTATGGGGTCTCAGGTCA
>NZ_JABFCZ010000084.1 GCF_014692675.1 Roseibium aggregatum
CTAGGCTTCGTGGACAAAGGGTATCCAGAGTTTGACTGAGGCGAGCGCGACAAAGCCGAGGTAGGATTCCTTGGTTTTGTCGTAGCGGGTCGCGATGCGCCGCCAGTTCTTGAGTTTGTTGAAGAGGCGCTCGATGAGGTTGCGCCATTTGTATTTCACGCGGTCGTGCGGAGCGGGATTGCGCCGGTTCACCTTGGCCGGGATCACCGCCTCAACACCGGCTGCCTCGATCTCTTCGCGGATAGAATCGGCATCGTAGCCCCGGTCGGCCAGGAAGGCCTCGATCCGGTCGGTTATCATGCGGAACAGCGGAGCGAAGCCCTGCACATCGTGCGCCTGTCCCGGTGTCAGCACGAAGCCGAGCGGGAGGCCTCTGACATCGCACCTTGCGTGGAGTTTGGTGGTGAAGCCGCCGCGCGATCGGCCAAGCGCCTCGGTTTGCTGAGTCCCCTTTTTATGCCGACGGCACAATGATGTGCCCGGACCACGGTGCTATCGATCATGTCGGCGGCTGTGTCGCGCCCTGCCAGTTCGGCCAGCGTCTCGAGCATGGCATCGAACACGCCGGTCGTGACCCATCGTCGGTAGCGCCGGAACACGCTGTTCCACTTGCCATACTCGTCCGGAAGGTGTCGCCATTGCGCGCCGGTCCGCGCGATCCACATCATGCCTTCAAAATAGGGGCGATTATCTTGCGCCGGACGGCATCCACGACCGCGCTCAGGTGGCAACAGCGGCCCGATCACTTCCCATTCTTCGTCTGTAACGCCAATCCGCTCGCCCAAGGCTGCCTCCAAAAGCCAGCCTTGAATCAAGGTCCGAGTCCCCAGTCAAGCTTTGTCCACGAAGCCTA
>NZ_JABFCZ010000085.1 GCF_014692675.1 Roseibium aggregatum
AAGAAAACGGCATTGGTAATCAGTGCGCATTCGGCAGATTTTGTGTGGCGGTGCGGGGGTGCGATCGCGCTGCACGAGGAGCGCGGCTACGACGTGACGGTGGTGTGCCTGTCCTACGGCGAGCGCGGCGAGAGCGCGAAGCTGTGGAAGCAGGAAGGCATGACGCTCGATCGGGTCAAGACCGAACGGCGCAAGGAAGCGGAGAACGCGGCGGCCGCGCTGGGTGCCTCCGACATCCGCTTCTTCGACCTCGGCGACTATCCCTTGACCCTGGACCGGGACGCCAAGGACCGCATGGTCGACGTGATCCGCGAAGTCCAGCCTTCGTTCATGCTGAGCCACTCCAAGTGGGATCCCTATAACACCGACCACATGGCCACGACCCAGTTTGCCATCGAGTGCCGGATGATCGCTCAGGCCTGGGGCCACAACCCGGGCCAGAAGGTGCTCGGTGCTCCGCAGCTCTACCTGTTCGAGCCGCACCAGACCGAGCAGATGGAATGGAAGCCGGACGTGTTCCTCGACATCACCCCGGTGTGGGACAAGAAGTGGGCGGCAATCCAGTGCATGCAGGGCCAGGAGCACCTGTGGCACTTCTATGAGAACGTAGCGGAAAACCGCGGCAACCACTTCCGCCGCAACTCCGGCGGCCAGGCGGGCGGGCGCGACTGCAAATACGCCGAAGGTTTCCAGTCGATCTATCCGCGCACGGTGGACGAACTCTGATGGCCGGCGCGGTGACCCAGTCGGGCGTGGTCGTTCAGAAGATCGAGCGCGCCGACAAGCAAGTGATCGCGGCCCTTGGCGCATGCGGGGTTGCGACCGTGCACGAGGCGCAGGGGCGTAAAGG
>NZ_JABFCZ010000086.1 GCF_014692675.1 Roseibium aggregatum
CGGAGAACAGTGGGCAGTGATCGAGCCGCTTTTGCCGAGGCACAAGGGCGGTGCCCGCCGGGTTGATGACCGCAGGGTGATCTCCGGCATTATCCATGTCCTCAAGGTGGGTTGCCGCTGGTGCGATTGCCCGAAGGAGTACGGGCCTTCGACAACGATCTACAACCGCTTCAACCACTGGTCTCGCAAGCGCTTCTGGATCGATCTGGTAGAGGCGCTGGCCGCATCGGGCGCAGTAACCCGGAGCACGTCCATCGATAGCACTTACATCAAAGCGCATCGCTCTGCCCATGGCGGCAAAGGGGGGCAAAAAATCAGGCGATCGGGCCGTCGCGGGGCGGCCAAACCACCAAAATCCATGCCCTTACCGACGTAATCAGTCGTCCTTTCGCCTTCATGCTGACGGGCGGCAATGCCGCGGACAGCCCGGTCGTCCCTCATCTGCTGGCTGGCCTGAAGGGCGCAAGATACCTGCTCGCTGACAAGGGCTACGATGCAAATGCCTTGCGAAAGCACCTGCGGCAGTCTGCCATCGTCCCGGTCATTCCCGGCCGTTCGAACCGCAAGCGCACTATCCGGTATGACGAGACGCGCTACAAAAGCCGCCATCTCATCGAGAACGCATTCTGCCGACTAAAGGACTTCCGCCGCGTCCCAACCCGCTACGACAAGCTCGCCAGAAACTTCCTCTCCGCCGTCGCCCTGGCCGCTCTCGTCGCCTTCTGGCTATGATTGAGTCTGAACCCTAGA
>NZ_JABFCZ010000087.1 GCF_014692675.1 Roseibium aggregatum
ATTATGGGATGGCCCGCCCCTCTCCGGAGCGATCCGATAGGATTGCTCTGTATTTGAGGTAGAGAGGAACGGACCGATGTCGATTTTTGTACTTGGAATTGATCTTGGCAAGAACGTGTGCAGCCTGGTTGGATTGGATGAGGCGGGTGCTGTTGTTCTGCGCCGGCGCCTTCGTCGTGACGCGGTTACGGAATTCGTCGGTTCTTTGCCAGCTTGCATTGTGGCGATGGAAGCCTGTTGCGGCGCGCATTATCTCGGCCGAGTGCTTGGCTCTGCCGGTCACACGATCCGTCTCATGTCACCGGAATACGTTCGTCCCTACGTGAAGGCCAACAAGAACGATGACCGCGACGCTGAGGCGATTGCAGAGGCAGCGACGCGCCCGACGATGCGATTTGTACCGGTCAAGAGCGAGGCACAGTCGGACATCCAGGCCTTGCACAGGGCGCGTTCGCGTCTGGTGGCGGAGCGCACTGCTCTGATCAACCATCTGCGCGCTCTGTTGCTGGAGCGCGGTATCGTGGCGGCACAGGGCCGCAAGCGATTGGAGGCTCAACTGGAGGTGTTTGCAGATGAGGACGATCCCCGTCTGTCGTCGCGCATGCGTTTGCTGGTCGAGGATTTGCGGGCTGAATGGCGCAGTCTTGATATGCGGGTTGCCGCCTTCGACAAGGAATTTGTAGCAATGGCGCG
>NZ_JABFCZ010000088.1 GCF_014692675.1 Roseibium aggregatum
AACGTATGGCCCGCCCCGTCTGCAAGGGGTAATTTGAAGATTGCTCTGTTCAGTCTGCGTCAACGTATCCGGTCTCGGGGTCGAGCCCCGGCCAAGATGGAGATCCGCGCAGTCTGGTCCTCATAATCACACCGGCCTCGATCGACCGTTCAATAGTTCAGGTTTCCAGGCTGCCGTTCAACTGTCAGGCCATCTTCTTCTCACCACCCGCAGATTATTGAAGCTTCAGCTTAGCGCCGAAGACCACTGTGTTCCTTATGCGGCCGCGATCGTCGGATCGAAACCGCGCTCCTTGCGCAGCACCGCCCAAACGATGCGTGCAAGCTTTGCCGCCAGCGCCACCACGACAACATTCTTGTGCGACCGCTCTAACAAGCCGCGGACCCACCGACCGAGCGAGGTATCCTGAGCCATAATGCGCGGCAGCACCGCACGTGCGCCGTGGATCAGGTTCGCCCGCAGGTACCTGTTGCCGCGTTTGGATATGCCAAGCAATCGCGGCTTGCCCCCTGTGGTTGCCTGACGTGGTGTCAGGCCCAGCCAAGCAGCAAGGTCTCGCCCACGCCCGAAGCTGCGTGCGTCGCCAACCGCTGCAACAAGTGCTGTGGCATTGATGACGCCAATCCCGGGGACAGTCGAAAGGCGGCGGGCGGCTTCATTCTCGCGCGCCATTGCTACAAA
>NZ_JABFCZ010000089.1 GCF_014692675.1 Roseibium aggregatum
ATCGCACCAGCGGCAACCCACCTTGAGGACATGGATAATGCCGGAGATCACCCTGCGGTCATCAACCCGGCGGGCACCGCCCTTGTGCCTCGGCAAAAGCGGCTCGATCACTGCCCACTGTTCTCCGGCAACCAAAACAGACGTCCCATTAGAGCCTCCAAACCGTTGTTTGGACGAATTGAATCTGATTTGCTACATTAATTCAATATGATCATTGGGTTTTAACCCTACGACATTCAGGCGCTCAACTACGAGGGCAGTTACGACGCGGTGCGGCGCTACGCGGCGAGACGCAGGCGAAGTCGGAGCCAAGGCGTCGGCGGCGGCCGATGTCCCGCTTAGCCTCGATCCCGGCGAGGCCTACGAGTTCGGCTGGAGCCACGAGATCGTTCTGATCGAAGGCGTGACCACGACGTAGAAGATCGCCCATATCCGGCTCTTTAACAGCTGGATGGCCTTCGTCCCGGCCTAGAGGACAAATCTTCAACGCCGATTGACACCTGCTTTTGCGATATCTAGGCCGTGTGGACGGATTTTAGCAATATGAAGCCTGCGGCAAGCGCGACGAAGGAAGCGAAGTTTCGTTTGGTCTTCTCGCAGCGTAGTGCGATCCGCTTGAAGCGCTTCAGCTTACCGACGGCCTGTTCGATGCGGGCGCGGCCCT
>NZ_JABFCZ010000008.1 GCF_014692675.1 Roseibium aggregatum
CCCGGGCCGCCGACGTCTGCCTGAAGGAACGCCGCCCGCTGGTGCTGCTCGCCCGCGAGGCGCCGCTGCATGCGGGCCATCTGGAAGCCATGCTCAAGGTAACCGGTATGGGAGGCATCGTGTTTCCCCCGGTTCCGCCGTTTTACGCCGGACCGGAAACCCTGGCCGACATGATCCGCCAGATCGCGGCAAGGGCGCTTTTAACCGCCGGTATTGATCCGGGTCCCGCCCTGGACCGCTGGACGGGACTGTCCTGAAGGCGAACGGCCGGCAGAACTGGGTTCACACAATCCGCAACCGGCCGCGATAGTGCACGACCCGTCCGATCAGCGGCAGGTCGATCCCGCCGCCATCATCGTCGCAATCAGGGTGTTTTGCCCATCTTCTCGTACGCCGCCCTTTCCAAAGCGCTTGTCTATCGCCACAGTGGGCCAATGAGCGCTTTATTCGAAGAACTGGACTACGCCCCCACGCCCATCGGCGCGATTTCCTTGCGCCGGCGGCGCATCCTGGCCCTTGAAACCGACGTCTTTGAAATCCTGCTCGGCGACGAGCACCTGATGTCGAGCCTGTTTACCGCCTCCGAAGTGGCGCTTGCCGACAAGGGCCTGGCCGCGCTGAAGGGCAAGGGCTGGGACGTGCTGGTCGGTGGCCTTGGCCTCGGCTACACCGCCCGGGCCGCGCTGGCCCATGAGGCCGTTGCAGACCTCACGGTGGTCGACCTGCTGGAACCGGTGATCCGCTGGCACCGGGAAGGGCTCGTGCCCATGCAGACAGAGCTCGCCGACGATCCGCGCTGCCGGCTGGTGCAGGGCGATTTCTTTGCCCTGGCGGCCTCGGACACCGGCTTCGATGCCGAGCGGCCGGGGCGCCAGTACGATGCCATCCTGATCGACATCGATCACACGCCGGAGCGGTTGCTGCATGGCGGGTCGGCCGGGTTTTATACCGCCGGCGGCTTGCGCGCCTTGCAGCGGTTTCTGAAACCCGGCGGGGTCGTCGGCCTGTGGTCCGACGAGGCGCCGGACGAGGCCATCACGGGGTTGCTCGGCGCCGCCTTCGCCGAGGCCTGGGCCGAGCCGGTCGTTTTCGCAAATCCCTTGCAGGACGGCCGCGAGATCACCCAGGCCGTCTACCTGGGCCGCAAGGCCTGAGCGGGGGATCTTTTACGAATTTCCGGAAGGCGGAGCCCCGCCCGTCAGTCGACGCAGCGCTGGACGACGCCACTCAGGGTCAGGCCCTGGACGATGACGGTGAAGAGAACGACCGCGTAGGTGGCGGCGAGCAGGACGGACTTTTCCGCCACCTCCGGCAGGGACAGGGCCAGCGCGATGGAAATCCCGCCGCGCAACCCGCCCCAGGTCAGCACGGGGATGGTGCCGCGGCTGAACACATGGTTCGCGCTCAGGGCCAGCACCGGCACCGTCACGGCGACGAGCCGCGCGCAAAGCACCAGCGGCACCGCAAGTGCGACCAGCCAGCCGAAGGACGGGTCGAGGCGCAGGATCAACACCTCCAGGCCGATGAGCAGGAACAGCACCGAGTTCAGGATCTCGTCGACCAGCGTCCAGAAGGCGAAGATGTAGCGTTCCGTCCGCTCGCTCATGGCATCGTTCGGCCCGCGGTGGCCGAGAAGGACGCCGGCCACGACGACGGCGATCGGGCCGCTCATGTGCAGCTTGCCGGCCAGCGCATAGGTGCCGGCGACCAGCGCCAGCGAGATCAGCACCTCGATCGTGTAGTCGTCGATGGCGCGCATCGCCCGGTAGGCCAGATAGCCGGCGGCAAGACCGAGTACGGCGCCGCCGAGCGCCTCGATGAAGAACAGTTCGCCGATATGGATAAGATCGATGCCGTCGCCGGAGGCGCCGACCGCCGCCGCCAGCAGCACGGTGAAGATCACCACGCCGACGCCGTCGTTGAAGAGCGACTCGCCGGTCATTTCCGCTTCGAGCGCTTCGGGAACACGCACCGTCTTGAGCGTCGACAGCACCGCCACAGGGTCGGTCGGGCTGATCAGCGCGCCGAACACCAGCGCCCAGGCAAAGGGAACGGCAACGCCGAGCATGTCTGACGCGAGCCAGAAGCCGGTGCCGACGATCCCGGTGGAAATCAGCACTCCGACGGTTGCCATCGAACCCACGATCCATGCCCGGTCCCGAAGCTGCTCGAAATCGACGTGCAACGCGCCTGCGAACAGCAGGAAGGCCAGCATGCCGTCGAGCACCGTCTTCTGGAAATCGACCTGCCGGATGACACCTGCGAGCTCCTCGTAGGGAAGGACGCTGGGGAAGGCGAACTCGACCCCGATCAGCACGAGCGAGGCCGCAAGCCCCATCACCAGCAGGCCGATCGAATGCGGCAGCCGGACGAAGCGGTGATTGACCCAGGCGAAGACGGCCGTCAGCACCAGGAGCATCGAAATCAGGTCGAAAACGGACAGCATGATGGGATGGAGCTAACCAAAGGACGGTCGCTCAGGCAAGCAAGATCCCAATCATACCGAAGCACGGCCGAGGCGGCTGACGACAATGCCGGAGCCGACCGGCAGAACGACGCTGTCCATGCCCTCCGTCGCGCGGACCGCGTCCGCGAAGTCGAGCTGGCGTTCCTCGCCGTCGCGCAGCATGTTGTCGGCGACCAGGATGGCTCCGGGCGCAAGCTCCGGCCGCAGCAGTTCGTAGCTGGGCAGATAAAGATCCTTCCAGTGATCGATCAGGACGAAATCCCAGGGCCCGGAGAGATCGCGCAGGATGTCCAGCGCATCGCCGACCAGAAAGTCGACCACATCGGCCAGGTCCGCTTTGTCCAGCATCTGCCGGGCGAAGGCGGACTTCTCCTCGTAAAGCTCAATCGTCGTCACCCGGCCGCCGGCGGTCCGAGCGGCTGCGGCGAGCCAGAGCGTCGAATAGCCGAACGAGGTGCCGAGTTCCAGGATCCGCGGCGCCTCGAGGCTGCGCGCGAGGACCGCGAGCAGCTGTCCGGTCTCGGGCCCGACTGGCATGAAACGTTCACGCCCGTCGTTGAAGGGCGTCCCGGCCAGGGTCCGGTTCCGGTCCTCGATCAGGCGATGGTACTCGTCGAGAACGGCGGTAAAGCGGGGATCGTCGGTCATGGCTGCGCTACTGGAACATGGCTTGCGGGATCATCAGGGCGATGGACGGGAAGATCACGATCGCCAGCAGGCAGGCCGCCATGGCGAACCAGAACGGCAGCACGCCCTTGAAGATCGTACCCATGGGCACGTCTCCCGCCACGCTCTTGACCACGAAGACGTTGAGACCCACCGGCGGCGTGATCATGCCCATTTCGATGACGATCACGGCGACCACCCCGAACCAGATCGGATCGAAGCCGAGACCGGTGACGATCGGAAAGAAGATCGGGATCGTGACCACAAGCATGGCAAGTCCGTCCATGAACATGCCGAGCACCAGATAGGCGATGACGATCAGCAGAAGGACGCCGTAGGGGCCGAGGCCAGCCGTGGTCATTGCCTCGCCGAGCGTTGCCGGCAGGTGGGTCAGGGCCAGGAACGGGTTGAGCACGCTGGCGCCGATCACGATGAGATAGAGCATCGCGGTCGTGCGCACCGTATCGACTACGGCCTTCACGAAGGCATCGCCTTTCAGCTTGCCGGTAAAGAGCGCCATCAGAATGACCAGACCGGCGCCGACGCCGGCGGCTTCGACCGGTGTGAATACGCCGAGATAGATGCCGCCGATCGACACGACGATCACGATCAGAAGCGGCATGGCGCGCGAAAGCGCCACGAAACGCTGCACGAATGGCAACGCCTCTCCGGGACGGCCTGCTTGCGGGTCGAACAGGGTGATCAGCCCGACGGTGGCCATGAAGAATGCGGTCAGCAGGATGCCCGGCAGAATGCCGGCCATGAACAGCTGGCCGATGCTTTCTTCCGTCAGGATGGCATAGAGCACGAACCCGGTCGAAGGCGGAATGAGAAAGCCGAGCGTGCCGCCGGCCGCAATGGACCCGGTGGACAGCGCATCGGAATAGCCGAACCGTTTCATCTCCGGCAGGGCGACCTTGCCGATGGTTACCGCGGTTGCCACAGACGAGCCGCTGACGGCAGCAAACGCCGCGCAGCCGATGATCGAGGCCGACGCAAGCCCGCCGCGCAGCCAGCCGACCCAGGCGAAGGCGGCTTCGTAAAGGCGGCTGCTGAAGCCTGCGACCGAGGCGATGTTGCCCATCAGGATGAACAGCGGGACGACGGTCAGGGAATAGTTAGAAGTTGCCGAGAAGGCCTCGGTCACCAGCAGCGCATTGGCGGACCGGTCGCCGTTGAGGATGACGGTTCCGAAATAGCCGACCGCGAGCATCGCCATGCCCACCGGCATGCGCAGGATCATCAGCACGAACATTGCGCCAAGGCCGCTGACGCCGATCATGAAATCACTCACCGTGGCGCGCTCCTGCACGAAGGATATCTATCAGTTGAAGAAGGAGCACGATGGCATAAAGCGCCGCGCCCAGGACGAGCAGTCCGTAGAAAGGCCACAGCGGGATCTGCAGCATGTTGGTGGCGTCGCCGTATTCGGCCGCGTCCGCCAGTTTCTTCCAGGACCGCATGGCCAGCATCGCCAGGATATAGATCGCGATGCCGCGGGAAAGGATGTCGCCGAGAAGGCGGCCATAGCGCCCGATCTTGTGGTCGAAGACGTCGACGCGAATGTGGATCTCGTCGCGCGCCGCTGCCGGCATCGCCAGCATCACCAGCACCACCGACGCAAGCTGGATGATTTCGTTGCCGCCCAGGATCGGCGCCTCGAAGACGTAGCGCATGATCACGCCGGCAAAGGTCGCGACCAGCAACAGGCCCAGGGCCAGCGACGACAGGAGGGTGAGCAGGCGAACGGCCCATTCGACGGGTGTCGAACGGGCCAGTTCCTGTTTTGCGGTTTTCACTTTCGCATCACTCGCTCTTCAGCGCCTTGACATAGGCCGATGCGTCGAGGCCGGCGGCATCCGCATCGGCGATGACCTTCTTCACGACCGGCGCGGACGCTGCATTGAACTTGGCGGCTTCGGCGTCGGACAGGACGATCACTTCCTTGCCTTCGGTTGCCTTGAACTTCGCAAGCGCCTTGTCGGCAATGCCGAGCCAGGCCTTGTTGCCGTTCAGGGCTGCCGTCTTGCCCGCATCGAGCACGACCTTCTGCTGATCGTCGCTCAGACCGTCGAAGCTGTCGCGGTTCATGATGAGGAAAAAGCTGGAGATCGTCGAGTCCATGCCCATGGTGATGTATTTGGTCACCTCGGCCAGCTTGAACGCGCCGAGCGTCGTCGCATCGATCATGGCGCCGTCGATCACGCCGGTCTGCATGGCGTTGTAGATTTCAGGCGCCGGCATGGATACCGGGGTCGCGCCCCAGGCCTCGACGACGAGACCGGCGTTGCGCGACGGCACGCGGATCTTCAGACCCTTCAGGTCGTTAAGCGAGCGGATCGGTTTTTCCGCCGTGAACAGCAGGTTCGGCGCGTTGTTCCACAGGGCGAGCAACTGTACGCGGCGATACTCCTTGGCGAGCATGTCGGTATGGGCCTGAATCTTCGCGGTGCCGGTTTCCGCGTCGATGACGCCGGGCAGTTCGGTCAGCAGGGTCTTGGGGAAGTTCGATGCGGTGTAGCCCGGCAGACCGAAGGCGATGTCGGTCACGCCGTCAACCGCGCGGTTATACTGTTCCTTCGGGCCCGGGCCCAGTTCGCCGCCCATGAACACGGTGACGGTGACGTCGCCGTTGGTGCCGGCCTTAATCGCCTCGGCCATGGGCTTGTAGACCTTGTCGACGACGAAGTGGCTCGGCGGCTGGAAGTCCGCAAGCTTCAGCTCGGTTGCCGATGCTGCAGACGCGGTAAGGACCAGCGCGGCCGCCAGGGCGGCGTAAAGTTTCCTCGGTGTCATTGCATTTCCTCCTTTTTGATGGATCGTCTTGCCTGATGGTGACGGGGTGTCAGGTCTCCGCTCGCGCGCCGTTCCCGTCCAGGCGCGGATCAGTTGTCCTCGCGGCAATCCGGTGCCGGGACAAGCTGCAGAAGGCTGTCGGTGGATTTCCCATTCGGACCTGAATTTCCAATCCTGATCTGGTTTCTGATAGCGGCCGGCCGGGGAGGGCAGAAATTGAATGTCCGTCCCGATTATTCAAAAAGCGCAGAGCAGGCCGTGTTGCCGCCGCGCTCCGGGCCGGCGGGTTAACGGACCTGTGCGTGCCGGGCGAAAAGGAAGGAGAGGACGGCAGGCGACGGTGCGGCGCCGGTACCTTTGATGATGCGGGCCATATGCAACTCTCCCGTTCGCACCCGGTTTCCCGGAGGAGGCATCGCTGAATGGATGTCTGCGAACCGGACCGGGACCGGCCGGTCGGACGTCTGCGGCCCTCCTCCGCTGCCTACACTTATGCAGAGCTTTCCTGTTTCGAAGCAATACGCGTATTCGATACGCAGCGTTCACAATTTTGGACGATGGGACATGGGGAAGCGGAATGCGCGAACGGTTTGCGGGATCGATGGGGGCATCCGTCGCCGGGCTGTCGGCCTCAGTTTATTGCTTCGGATGATGTCTCGTTGTGGCGGGCGATGACTTCCCGGTACGATGCCCGCTCTTGGACGGCCGTGCACAATGCGGCAAGCCGCGAATGCCGCCCGAACAGGCCCTGCCGGTCGGCAGACCATTCGGTGAGCATGGTCAGATAGACATCGAGGGCAGTGAAGCCGCGCGGAAGAAAATAGGGCGCGCCCCTGATGGCCTGGTCCATGGTCGTGAAGAAGTCTTCCAGATGCTCTTCTGCGCGCAGGCGGACGGTCTCGTTGGCAGTCTCGTCCAGCGTGAACTGCTCCGGGTGCCAGGCTCTTGAGAAGATCGGATATCCATTCGCCGCCATACCGGCGAGCCAGAAGAGAAAAGCCGGCCGGTCGGGGTCACCCGGCATCGGGACAAGTCCGGCGGCGGGATGGCGCTCCCCCAGGACGAGCGTGATGGCCGACGTTTCGCCGATGACCTCGCCGTCCGGCAGGGCGAGGGCGGGGATCCGGCAAAGCGGGTTCTTGGTGCGATAGGCATCTTTGCGATGCGCATCGCCGGCCATGTCGATACGGTATCGCTGGTAGGGCGCGCCGATTTCCTCAAGCAGGACCTCGGGCGCAATCGAGCCGGAAAGGCGCTCCCAGTAGAGAGTGTACATGGCGATCGGTGTTCCTGTCGAAGCTTATGCCGATTTTGCGGTCGTCGGGTCGATCATCCGGCCGATTTCCGTAATGCGTGTCGCGGGAAAGCCGCTTTTTTCCGCGTGTTCGCGGATCGCGTCTTCGTGTTCGGCAAGATAGACGCAGAACGTCTTGTCGCCGGCCACATAGGAATGCTGCCACTGGATGCCGGGGCCGAGGTCCACAAGGGCCGCGTTGGAGGTTCTGGCCGCACCGCAAAGGTCAGCCTCGCTCATGGCGCCGACGCCGGGGAGCTCGCGTTCGATCACATACTTTTTCATGGCTTTCTCCTGATGGGAGCGGTTGGTTGGTCTAAATATTTTGTTTGCGGCCGGAACCTGTCCTCCTGGATCGTTTTCAGTCTGACAGGTTCTTGGCGATTTTCAGCTCAGATAAACTTTCAAGCCATAAAGCAGTGCTTTATAGCTAATGCATGAAGCTGGCTTACCTGAATGCCTTGCGCGCCCTTGAGGCCACCCTGCGTACCGGGACCTTCAGCCGGGCGGCGGCGGAGTTGGGCGTCACCACCGCCGCGGTCGGACAGCAGATCAGGAACCTGGAAGCCTATCTCGGCAAGACATTGTTTCTGCGCACGCCGACGGGTGTCGTCGCCACCGAGGATGCGCTTCGTATCAAGGCCCGGCTGACCACCGGATTTTCGGTCATCGGCGAAGTCCTGGCGGAAATGAGCGACATGGGAACCGCGCGCCGGGTCGCCATCACGCTGCCGGAATCGTTTGCGGAAAACTGGTTCACCAGCCGTCTCTCGGAGTTTTACCGGCTGAATTCGGAAGTGGATTTGCGCCTCAATGCCGCGAACCGCCGGATCGACCTGTCGTCGGAAGGCTTCGATTTCGCCCTCCGCTACAGCCCGCCTCCGGACGATGGGTTCGAAGCAATCGACCTGTTCGGTGACCATGTGCTCCCGGTTTGCACGCCGGGATTTGCCGATAAATACGGATTGCGTAACCGGTCGAACGATCTGCGCGGGGTTCGGCTGGTCCATCTGGACAACCGGACGCCGGATCCTGAATGGGCAAACTGGAACGACTGGTGCCGTGCCTTCGGCTACGACACGGACGATACAGTCGATGTCATGCGGTTTTCCCGGATCAGTTCGGGCCTGAATGCCGCCATTGCCGGGCAGGGACTGGTCCTGTGCGGCGTGATCGAGGCCTATGATGCGATCATGGCCGGCACGCTGGAAATGCCCTTCGGTCCTGCCAGGAGCGTTCCGGCCGGCTATCGCTATCGCCTGTTGTGGGTTCGGGGCCGGCCGCTCAGTCCGATGCAGGTACGGTTCCGGTCATGGGTGCAGGATCTGGCCGAAAAATTCCGGCGGGATGTGGCGGACCTCGGCTGTTTCGTCTAGCGCTCGGCGCCTGCCAGGAGCTGCGCGGCAGCTGATCCGGCCGCCTGGATATACTGCGTATTCCCGTGAATTAGGGACAGGTTCATGCTTCCCTCGATGAGCACCATGATCTGGCGGGCAAGGAGCGCCGGGTCCTTCAATCCTGCCGTTTCCAGCTGTTGGGACAGCCAGCGCTCGACGGCTTCCTTGTGGGAACTTGCCGCTTTTTTCGCGGGATGACCCGGCATATCCGCAAGCTCCGCGGCTATGCGCGAAAACCCCGAACCGAGCCACGTGTCCCGGTCGGCCCAGGCCTGCAGCTCTTTGAAAAGATTTGCCACTATCGCAGCCGGTTCGGCTGTCTCCGGGCCGGCCCATTTCCGGAATTGCGGCATCAGATGCCGGTGCAGGTCTCCAAGTGCCGCAGCGGCGATGTCGTCCTTGCTCTTGAAGTGGTAATAGACGGTGCGCTTCGTCAGCCTCGCACGCTCGGCAATGGCATCGACGCTGACCCGGGAAAAACCCTCGCGATAGAACAGGCTGTAGGCGGCCTGCAGGATGCGGTCTCTTGTGCTGGGGGGCTCGGCGCTCATGCCGTTTATGTATACTAACTAGTGAGGCGACACAATTCCCACCGGGTGCCATGATCCGGTCCCTCGCAAACAGGCTAAGCTGGGCCGCCCGGCGATCAACGCTTTTCGAAGGTGCGTACGCATGGATAACACGATCACAAAAGCCGAACCCCGGTACCGGTGGGTTATCGTCACGGCGGCGGCCCTTATCCTTGGCATCGCCATGGGCACGCTGGTCAACGGGCTTTCCGCATTTCTCGTGCCGCTGGAAACCCATTTCGGATGGGAGCGGGCCGAGGTCGCGGCGATCAATTCCATTGGCCTGATCGGCATTGCGGCGGGCGGGATCGTTATGGGGCTGCTCGCTGACCGTATCGCGATCCGGACGATCTGCCTGCTTGGCGCCGGGAGCTTGTCCCTGGCGCTTCTGCTTGCCGCGCATGCGCAGGCTCTGTGGCAGTTCTACGCGCTGTTCTTCGCCGCCGGCGTTATCGGCGGCGGCGCCCTGTTCGCGCCGGTGATAGCCCTGGTCGGCGGCTGGTTCCGCGCCGGTGCCGGGCTCGCGATCGGAATAGCGTCGGCGGGGCAGGCCCTCGGCCAGGGGCTGGTGCCCTATGTTGCCGGGTATCTTATCCAGATGTCCGGATGGGCAACCGCTTTCACGATGCTCGGAATCTTTGCGGCCGTGACACTGGTGCCGCTTTCCCTCGTGATGCTCGATCCGCGGAGGCCCGGCACACAGGCTGCCGGAGCCGCCGATGACAGCCCGCGTCTGTCGCCGAAGATCGTGCTTCCGGCGCTTTCGCTGGCCGTCCTGGGCTGTTGCGCGGGCATGGCCGTGCCATTGATCCATCTGGTCCCGCTGATCCAGGGCGTCAGCGGCGTCGGCGCCGAGGCCGGCGGGCCGTTGCTCTTGATGCTTGTTGCCGCCATCGGCGGGCGTGTCTTCTTTGGCCGTCTTGCGGACATCATCGGTCCCATGCGGGCATGGATGGCCGCGACCGCGTGGCAGACAGCGCTGATGCTCGGGTTCGTGATGCTCGGTTCGATCCAGTCCTTCTGGCTGTTTGCGCCGCTCTACGGATTTGGCTACGGCGGCGTGATGACCGGCGTTCTGGTCTCGGTGCGAGCGCTGACACCCGCCTCGCGCCGGGCATCGGCCACCGGGATCGTTCTGGCGTTCGGATGGTTCGGCCATGCCCTGGGCGGCTGGCAGGGCGGCTTTTTCTTCGATCTGACCGGCGCCTATTTCTGGTCCTTCGCCAATGCGACCCTGTTCGGCCTGATGAACCTCGCCATCGTCGGCACCATCTATGCGGCCAGTCGCCGAAGGCTCGTCGCCGCTCTCTGAGGCATCGCGGGCGGGTCAGCCGGCTTCGGTTTCGGCCATCCGCCGTTTCAGGTCCAGGGCGGCCATTGCATATCCGCCGTCCGCCCCGTCGATGAAGTGCACGTGATGGCTGTCTGCAAGGCTGAACAACAGGCAGGTCATCAGCGCCTCGTTTGCCTGCCAGACGCCGTAAACCAGCTTGCCTTCCCCGTGCTTCCGCTCGAGGATCGCCTGAATTTCGGCCGCCTGATCCGCGGTGATATCGAGCACCATGCGCAAGGAGCCGTCGTATTTCCGGAAATCCGTATTGGTCTGGACTTCCTGTCTGTAGGTCGACCGGTCGTATCCGCCGATTTTGACGCCGAACCTTTCGCAAAAATACTGCATCAGTGCCGTGAACCAGACCCAGAGTGTGCGCCGGACCAGGGCCGATTGTCTGGCTCCGGCGGCGATTTCCAGGGAAAGCCCCGAAGGGGGAAAGCGGTATGTCATGGTGCTGCCATGCACCGGAGCATGGTTCGAAATAGGCCCCCCGAGCACGCGTCGAATGGCGCTTGTCAGTTCGTGCAATTCCAGGCCGGCGTTCTTTTCGACCGGTTGCGCGATAATGGTGAGCATGGTGCCGTTGCGCGTTTTCAACGGCTCCCAGCGGCACGACAGGCCTTCCAGGTTGGGCAGGTCTTCATCGCCGCCGGTGTTGAGCGCATATCTGCTGCCGGTGCTGTCCGTCTTGAGCCAGCGGTCTGCCGTCCTCGGCCCGGCGCCGGCAAACATGGCAAGATCGTTTCCTTTCGACAGGGCGTATTTTCGAACCAGGGTCTCGGCGCCGTTCGCACGCAGATCGGCAACGGGGATGGCCGCGGCGCGCAGATCGAGCCCGAACAGCCGGGACGACGCGTTTTTCAATCGCGCAAGTTCCAGGGTCGCGGCTTCGCGCACCTCCGGCGGAACCGCGATCAGGCCGCCGTCGCCGCCGAAGGCGAAGGGCAGTTGAACGCCGTTGCTCACGTTGAGGACAGCCGTGATCGTCGCCGCGCCGACCATGTTGACGGTCTTGTACCGGCCGTCGGCAATCGCCGACGTGGAATCGACCACATCGGAGACCAGCAACGTCCAGTCATCCGGAAGCCGGCCGTATTTGTCGAGGTCGGTGATCTCCTCGAAATCGGTAAACGCCGGCAAATCGGCGTAGAAACTGGAGCTGGTTTTTGGTCCCGACATGAAAAGTCCGTCCCGGATGCCGGGATGTTTCGGCATCCACCGCACCGGCAAAGCCTCGAAAGCCTCATATAGGGCCGCCTTCGTTGCCGGCAATCCGCCGGACCCCTGCGTGAGGTCTTCGGCCATACCTCGCCGGACGAGCCTGCGGTTTCGTCGCATGATCAAAAAATCGGCAGTTGCCCAAATGGCTTGCAGGAGGGTCAGGCCCGCTTGCCTGCCCTGAGCGATCGGCTTAAGTGGAAAAGTCCTGTCCGAGGAGACCAAGCGCATGACCGACACCATTCCCGTTATCGACCTGACGCCGCTTCGCGAAGGCGGCGAGGCGGGGCGCGAGGCGGTCGCAGCTCAGATCGGCGAGGCCTGCCGCGGCATCGGCTTCTTCTATCTCTCCGGCCACGGGGTGCCGGCCAAACTGCGCGCCGACGTCTTCGCCATGGCGCAGACCTTCTTCGAAAGCCCGGACGAGTTGAAGATGAAATCGGCCTATTCCGCCGACACCGGCAACCGCGGCTATGTGCCGATGAAGGGCGAGTCCCTCGACCCGACCAGGGCGCCCGACCTGAAGGAAGGCTACAACATCGGCCTTGATCTCGCCCCCGACGATCCGGAGATCGTCAACAAGGCCCCGCTCCGGGCGCTCAACCTGTGGCCGGAGCTGCCCGGCTTCAAGGAGGTCATGCTGGCGTATTACGACGCCATGTGGGCCCTGGGCCGCACCCTGCACACGGCCTTTGCCATCGAACTCGGCCTGCCGGTGGACTATTTCGACGACAAGCTGGAGCGGCCGCTGGCGACCCTGCGCCTTTTACACTACCCGGAAAGCCCGGCGGACATCGAGGAAGGCCAGCTCGGCGCCGGCGAACACACCGACTACGGCTGCGTCACCCTGCTGGCCACCGACGACGCCGGCGGCCTGGAAGTGCGCACCCGTAACGGAGACTGGCTGGCGGCGCCCGTGATCCCCGACACCTTCGTCTGCAACATCGGCGACTGCCTGATGCGCTGGACCAACGACCTCTACGTCTCCACCCCGCACCGGGTGGTCAACCCCTCGGGGCGCGAACGCTACTCCGTGCCCTTCTTCCTCGACCCCGACCCCGACGCCATCGTCGAATGCCTGCCCGGCTGTTCAAGCGCCGACAACCCGGCCAAATACCCGCCGATCCGCGGCGATGAGTATCTCCTCAGCCGGCTGAACCCGACCTATGAGAAGTCGGGGTTGATTGGGGCAGCGAGTTGAGGGGGGAAATGGAAGTAGGTCAGTTGAGTTAGACTTAAATTATGCACCGACATTGCACGATAGCCACTGTTGGATATTTTTGCCGATAAAGTGTAATGCCACGCGAGTGCCTTCCTATCCGACGAATTCGAGATGGCTGAGGCAATTCAAGGCAGTTGTCGACATTGGCATGGCCGATATGTCAATTCTGCCTAGCAGAAATCATCGACTTTGACTCACATCCTATTTCCAACTTTTAGTTGTACATCTGGCTTTCGCATCATGTATTCTTGGTACTCAAAGGAATTGAAACAATTTCATCTTTCGAAAGGCAAAGCTGCGGAGCTCATGCAGCTGGCTGTCACAGCTTATGAAGATATACATGGCGTGCCACCAGATGAGGTATTCATTCACGGACGGACGCGCTTTGATAAAAACGAATGGGAGGGCTTTCGGTCAGCTGTCTCTGACCAGACCAAGTTGGTCGCGATCCGTATCAGGCCTACTGATGAACTGAAACTCTACCGACTTGCGAAACAGCCTCCTATTCGTGGTTCATATCTCGAAATCCATGAACGCATGGCCTATTTATGGACGAAAGGATACGTCCCACGCTTTGGCACCTATCCGGGTTTCGAAGTGCCCAATCCGCTTGCAATTAATATTGATTGGGGCGATGCGCCTATTGAGCAGGTTTTGACTGACATTATGGCGCTGACCAAAGTCAATTTTAATGGTTGCAGTTTTTCTGACGGACTGCCTGTCACACTGAAATTTGCGAATGCTATTGGTGAGATTTTAACTGCGGCTCCTAAACTCGAAGATGCGCCACAACCATTTAAATACTACATCTAATCGGAACCGCCGATTTAAGTAAGCGCGCAGCGTGTTACCGCTGGCAAGCCAGTGATTCCCGGATAAGGTGTCGGCGGAGGTGCGATTGATGACCATGGGCGAAAAACCACGTCTCGGCGAGCTGTTGCTCGGCACGGAGGGCCTGGCGTTGCTGAGGCTGGCGTTTACCGGCGACGAAGCGATGCGGGATGCACGCGTGACCGAGATGCGCGACCTGCTGGCGCATCTGGACGACCCGGATCTGGCGGCCGCGCTGGCTGCTCCCGAATATGATCTTAAAAGTGGCTATGCGTTGTGGTCGAAGACCTACGATGCGCCTTTGCGTCTGTTTTCCATCGAAGAGCCCGCCATGCAGGCGCTGTTTGACATGCTGGACCCCGGCACGGTGCTCGATGCCGCCTGCGGCACCGGGCGGCACAGCGTCGAGCTGGTCCGGCGCGGCCATCGGGTCGTGGGCGTCGACAGGTCCGAGACCATGCTGGAGAAGGCGCGCGCGAAGCTGCCGGACGCCGATTTTCGGGTGGGCGATCTTGAGGCCCTGCCTGCGGATGATCACGCGTTCGATGCCGTTGTCTGTGGACTGGCCCTCGTGCACCTTCCCGACCTCCACCGCGTCATGGCGGAGTTCGAACGGGTGTTGCACCCGGGTGGCCGCGTGATCGTCAGCGACGTGCACCCCTTCCTGACCCTGCTCGGCTGGCAGGCGCAGTTCCGGACCGGCAGCGGCGACGCCGGCTTCATGCGCCTGCATCGCCATATGCTCTCCGACTATACCAAGGCCGCCGCTGCGGCGGGGCTGTGGGTCAGATCGCTTCAGGAGCTGCCGCTGACGAAGGAGTCGGCCGTCACGGTCGCTTCCGAGCGTCTGCCCGAGGCCAACCGCGCCGCCTGGGTCGGGCTTCCCGGCGTGGTCGTCTGGGAGTTCGGGAAACCGTAGGAGCTGGACGGAAACGGGCGGCGTCTGCACCGGCCGACGGGGCCGATACCGCCCTTGCGGTAGCCGGTCACCCGTTCCGCATTGGTTGCATTCATCCACGATGCGCGTGAGGCCCCGGCGTCTGTAATTGCGATTTGTATATAAAATGCCAGCTCAAGATGTTTCGTGTATGATTTCATTGGCAGCAAATATTTTCAAGAGGTGAATTCATGGAGGATCGGCAAGAAGATAATGGAATTTAGAAAATCTTCATGAGAGTTTCAAAGGCGATTGAAGATGGAAACAGAAAAGAAGATATAGTTTCAGACCTGATACGCATGGGAGTTCCGGAAGATCAGGCTGTAGGTCTTGTCAACAATATAGCGGAAATTCGCGGCCAAAATCGCGAAAGTATGTTTTCCGAAGTCGGCCTGATGTTACGCGAAATGCTCTTCCTCATTCTTTCGTCGGTGGGGGTATGCGCAGCGGCAATTCTTGTTTCCAAAGCTCTTGGGTTCGCAGACGCTGCTTTTAATGTTCTGGGACTTGGTCTGCTTGGGCAGATTATTGTAAAAATTGGAGAAATGGCGGCAGGTCTCGGGCTTGCGGCCGGGGCATCGATTGTGGCCAGGGAAAGCGGTTCCATCGGCGTCTTTATCGGCGGCTGGATCGGTGCGGCTCTCTATTATGGCTGGATTTTCTATACCTTTTAAATTGCGATGCCGGCCGCACGTGTCTGCCGGCCTGAAGCTGCGTGTCCCGCGGCATCAATCTCGCCGCGACGGTCAGCACCCAATCTCCCGCCTCTCGCAGTTCTGCGGCAATCTGACCCTCATGGGCAAATCCCGCATCTTTGCCGTGCGGCACACACGCTCATGGATTACGATCCGGGCTTTCCGGTCCAACCCGAATGCCCTCCAACCCGAATAAAGGAGCCCCTTTGAATGTGGGACGAACGCTACGCCACCGACGCCTACATCTTCGGAACCGCGCCGAGCCAGTTTCTGGAAAAGAACGCCGGTCTGCTGACACCCGGCGAAACGGCGCTGGCCGTTGCCGACGGCGAGGGGCGTAATTCGGTTTATCTCGCGGAGAAGGGCCTGGCGGTGACCGCGATGGACAGTTCCGCCCCCGGCGTCGAGAAGGCGCGCCGCCTTGCCGAAGCCAAGGGTGTTCAGGTGGACTTCCGGCTGGCCGATCTGAAGACCTGGAGTGGACACCCGCGAAATACGATGTCGTCGCGGCGATCTTCATCCAGTTCGCGCCGCCTGAGTTCCGGGCGGAGATCTTCAACGGCATCGAACGCACCCTGAAACCCGGCGGGCTGCTCCTGCTGCACGGCTACACGCCGAAGCAACTGGACTACAAGACCGGCGGGCCGTCGGCCGTTGAGAACCTCTACACCAGGGACATGCTGTCGGACCGCTTCGGCGCCTGGGAGATCCTGCGCCTGGAAGAATACGAAGCCGAACTCGACGAAGGCGCAGGCCATTCCGGGCGCTCCGCGCTGATCGACCTGATCGCGCGTAAGCCTTAGGCGGTGTGAAGGGGGTATCCCGTCATACCAGACAAGCGCAGCGAAGCTGCGTGCTGATCTGGTATCCAGATATCAGCCGCGCGCCAGCGCGTCTTGCTTCCCTTTGAAAGCGGACCTCGCTTGCGCTCGTGCTGTCAGCTGGATCCCAGATCTCGCGATGACGCTCGCGCGCCACGCGGTCTGGGATGACGAAGTAGGCACGGCCGCGCCCCACACACAACCGTCACCCCGGACCTGATCCGGGGCCTACTCGCACGGCCGCTTGCCGCAGCTTTGGTTGAAGGCAACAACCGCTCTGCAAACGAGTAGGTCCCGGGTCTCGCGTTGCTCGCCCGGGATGACGGCTGCGGAGGAGGCACGGCCGAGCCACTCACTCGGGTTGTCATCCCGGTTTGACGCGCAAGCGGCAAGACCGGGATCCAGTACGCCGTGTGGCTTGCGATTGGAAAAGAAAGCAAAATCTGGAGGTTACTGGGTCCCAGCCTGCGCTGGGATGACAACCCGTTGCTTGGCAAAGCTTCGGCTCTCTTCGAAGCCTTTCATAGGAGCGACGGCGATCTGCCGGGGAAAGGAGGCGGGGTAGCCGCCCCCTTCCTTATGCCGGAAAGACGGTCAGTTGACCTCCACCTTCGCGACCATCGGGTGGGTCGCCGGATCCATGTGGGACCATTCGCTCATGGAACCGTCGTAGAGCTTGGTCTTCTTGTTGCCGAGGACCTCCGCGTTGACGAACCAGCCGAGCGAGGCCCAGTGGCCGGTGTTGCAGAAGGTGACCGCGTCGCCTTCGGTGGGCACGCCGGCGGCCGCATAGAGCTTCTTCAGGGTCGCCGCGTCGCGCAGCATGCCGCCGCCCTTCACGGTCATCCACTCGCCGGGCAGGCTTTTCGCGCCGGGCAGGGTGCCGTAGCGGGTGACAACGCCGCTCTTGTCGAGGCCGAGGTTCTGCGCGGGCGGCCGGGAATCGATCAGCGGCACGTTGGACTTCATGTCGGCGCTGACGTCATCCGCGGTGGCAAGATAGGTGGTGTCCAGCTTCGCGGTGAAGGTCTTCGCCGCAGGCTTGACCACGCCGGGTTCAAGCGGATCGGACTTGTCGGCCATGTAGGCCTTCATCCCGCCGTTGACCACCGAGACATTGTCGTGGCCGAGCACCAGGAAGGTCCAGTAGAGGCGGGTGGACATGCCAAGGTCGGCTGCCTCTTCGCCCGGCGACAGCAGCACCACGTGGGTGTTGTTGTCGATCCCGAGGCCGCCGATCAGCTTTTCAAGCGACGCCGTATCCGGCAGAAGCCCGCCGATCTTGTCGCCGGTCTCCTTGTTCAGCACCTTGTTGACCCGCCAGCCGTCCTTGCCGAAATCGGTGTGCAGCGCGCCGGGCACATGGCCCTTTTCGTAGGCGGCCATGGGGCGCAGGTCCAAAAAGACCGTGTCGGGCTGGCCGACATTCGCCTTGACCCAGGCGGCATCGACCAGCGGCTCGGCAGCAAAGGCCGATGAGGCCGCGCAAAGCGTTACGGCTGCTGCCAATGCAGTGGAAAATCTCCCAATCATGTCAGTTTCCTCCCTGCGGGACGGAAGTCCCTTTTTTGCGGATTTCGAGTGGTTCGATCAGGTCGGCAGGTCCCGTCGGGCAAGCTCCTCCGGCCCGAACGGTCCTGTCTCAGGGAAGAATAGCTAATTTCCTATTCAATGAACAATGAAAATATCGGTATTCGAAAGCCGGCGAGGAAACTCTTCGAAGCCAAAGGCTTCGCAAGGCGAACAGCCGCCCGAGCTCATGCGAGGCCCCGACTGGAGCCCGCGCTCAAGCAGCCGAAGGCGGTAGCGCGAAAAATCCAGACCTATCGAAGCCGCAGGCTTCGCAAGGCGAACAGCCGCCCGAGCTCATGCGAGGCCCCGACTGGAGCGAAGCGCCTTTGGCGCGGCAGCGTGAAGTCAAAACGAACGCCCGCAGGCTTCGCAAGGCGAACAGTCGCCCGAGCCAATGCGAGGCCCCGACTGGAGCGAAGCGCTTAAGCAGCCGAAGGCGGTAGCGCTGCGGAATAAAGAACTGGTCCGCCTTTGGCGCGGCAGGCGCAGGCACATATGGGCGATCGTGGACGCTCTGCGGACAGCTCCTCTGCAATCTGTCTCGCAGACCGAAATGCCTACGGGACCGGCAAGAAATATTTTTTCGGAGAGCTTGCGGCGCGGTCGGCGCTTCCCACATGACCATCGCTCGAGTTCCGATCCCGCGCCGTTCCGGCTTCCGGACGCCGTCGCGGAGCGTCTCTGCGGGCGGATCCATTTCGGAGTCTAGTCGTGGACATCCTGTTGCTCGACGTCCTGGGCAAACCAGCCTGGAGCTGGGGTCTCTTTCTTGGTCTCGTCGCCGCTCTTCTTGTCTTCGACCTCGGTGTCCTGCACCGGAAATCCCACGAGATCGGCGTCGGCGAAAGCCTGCGCCTCTCGGCCTTTTACATCTCCATCGGCCTGCTGTTTTCTGTCTGGATCTGGCAGTTCATGGGAGAACGGGCCGCGCTTCTTTATCTCACCGGCTTTGTGGTCGAGAAGAGCCTGGCGATGGACAATATCTTCGTCATCGCCATGATCTTCGCCTATTTCGGCGTGCCGCGGGCCTATCAGCACCGCGTGCTTGTCTTCGGCATCCTGGGGGTGATCATCCTGCGCGGCATCATGATCGGGATCGGCGCGGCGGTGGTCGAACGCTTCGAATGGATCCTGCTGATCTTCGCAGCTTTCCTGGTTTTCACCGGAATCAGGATGCTGCGCAACGGCGACGCCGAATATGATGTGGCGCACAACCCGGTCCTGCGCTTCATGCGGCGGCGGTTCCGGGTGACCGATGACCTGCGGGGTGAAAGCTTCTTCGTCCGCCAGTCCGTCGGGGCTGCCGGAAAAACGGTTCTGTTCGTCACGCCGCTCTTCCTGGCGCTCGTCATGGTCGAACTGGCGGACGTGATCTTTGCCGTAGACTCGATCCCCGCGATCTTCGCCATCACGACCGATCCCTATATCGTCTACACATCCAACATCTTCGCGATCCTCGGGTTGCGCGCCCTCTACTTCGCGCTGTCTGCGATGATGCACCGCTTCATCCATCTGAAAACGGCGGTCTCGCTTGTGCTGGTCTTCATCGGCGCCAAGGTGATCGGCGCAGAGCTTCTGGGGATCGAGAAGGTGCCCGCTGTCATTTCCCTGGGGGTGACAGCGGCTCTTCTGGTCGGCGGCATCGTTCTGTCGCTCTGGCAAACACGCAGAAAACTGTCTGCTGCGCCGGCTGTTGCTGTGCCGATAGAACCCGAATGACCGTCCAGGCCGTTACCGGACCCGTTCTTTCGCGGCACCCTGGGGCGGCGGCGTTCCGAGGTCCTGCGCGACTTTCGAACCGGAAGCGATATTCCGGCCCGAGAATCGAAAAACCCGCCCGATCGTCTCCGATGGGCGGGTTTCGTTTTTTTCAGGTGTACCTGCAAGAATAGTATGGCTCATGCGATTTGTAAGTTATTGAAAACAAACAGCTTTATTTTCTATTTTGGCTCAGTCCTTCTGGAATTTCGGTCAAAGCCGTAATCAAATGAATGCAAAGTCTTGCTCAATAGCGGCTGAAACGTCCGGAAGCCGGGCTCCGGGCACAAAAAAGCCTCCCAAAATGGGAGGCGGAAACGGGGGTGGTATTTGAAGGGATCAGGGATCCGGAAGGAGATCCGGATCAGCAGACCTGACCTGGTCCAGAGCATAGATGGTCGCCGGAATCTGGTCCTTCGGAAAGGCAGCGTCGACCCCCAAACCGTGAAGCCGTTTCATCAACGTCTGGAGATGAGTTCCGGATCGACGTGACAGGGAGCTGGCGGTCTCGAACTCGTCCATGAAGGCGTCCAGGACGTCCCGCTTGACGATGGTCTGCGGACAGCGGTTGATCGGATTGACCGCGGTTTCAGCTGCGAGATGGTGGTGGTTGATGAGTGCCTTGACCACGCGTGTCGTCGTCTTCAGTTTCTGTTCGACCTCGCGAAGGGAATATCCGCCGTGGTCTTCCCGGCGGACCTGCGGTTTGACCTCATCCGGATCAACGAGCACGGAAAGAAAGCCGGTCAGTTCAGGATCCGTCCGGACCGTGTCCAGTTGTCCATCCAAGATCAACTGAACGATTTCCGGGGTGGAGCAGTTCGCCATCTTCGTTACGCGCAGGATCGGCACCAAGGTGTTCTCGTCATTCGCCGCCGGCACTGCATCGGCAGTCAACGCTGACAGGAAATCATCCAGATCGCGTTTTGCGAAGGCATGGTCCTTGAAAGTTTCGGTACCGCCCTGAAGCCAAGGTTTCAGAATGCCCGCCTCGAAGAGCACCCGGTCGACGGGGCGAGGCGCGTTGATGTAGGCCCTGACCTGGTTGAGGGACATGCTTTCTTCGATCCGCTGAAGATAGAATTCTGCATCGTCGGCCCGGAAGAGGATGCGCTCGTCAGACTGGCGGAGCTGTGCTTCGTCGATCAGGCCGACCGTACGGAGAACCTTTCTAAGCCGCTTCGGATGGGATCCTGTTTCAAGGTGGGCGGAGTGAATGGAATGGAGGATCCGCTTCTCCGCTCGCTGGCCGAAGATCTCATCGTCCGGTCCCATGGGCAGCGTTTTGAAGGCGTGCTCAGTGATGATCTTCCGGAGCTCGTCGTAGGCGGTGTCATCAGTCTCGTGAGCGAGCCATTCATAGAGACGCCCATAGATCTGCCTGGGCCCCCAGGCATGACGCGTTTCCGCGAATTTCTGTTGCATGTGATCCAGGTAGCCGCGGATTCCCTCGGCGCCCCGAACGGCAATTTCAAAGCCTGCCTGACCGGCCTCGTACCATTGGTCCTCGGTCAGGCTTTCCGCCATGACATCGGCGCCATGGAACTTCGTAGCACCAATGATTTCACAGGCCCTTGCGCCGGCATATGCGGGGAGGGACGACAGCCAGATGTCAGACCGGTCGCCGTTGATCCGGTTTTCGAGATAGGTCTCGAGATCGGAAGGTTCACGGTATTGCGCAGTGTCGACGTGCCGGTCGATGTCATCCACGAACGGTTGGAGCAGCATCGAAAAGTCATGCACCATCTGAGGACTGTCGTCGGCCGCAGCCACGATCAAAGGGGTCTTGTGTTTCGAACAGGTGCGAATGGAGGCGATGGTCCAGAACCAGCGTCCGTAGGACCTGGCCTTTTCATGATCCGCGTCCCGAGAGAGGTCTTCCTGAATGCAGTGAGGGCAGACCCGAACTGTCGCGCGACGTAGCGACGCCCTGGGAAGGGGGGCTCCGTTCAGTTCGAACCAGCGTTCGCCGGTGCGTTTAAAGGTTGTTCCCGGAAACCCGTCATCGAAGCCGGCAAGTTCGGAGAAGGCGTCAATCTCGTCCGCGTCCCCATCGCACAAGGCCTGGAAGTTCAGTCCCATGTCGAGGCAGAAGTCACGGGCACTACGAGAAGCCATGGAGGCGACGCGCGAAACGAAACTCGTGAGGGTTTCATCCGGGTGACAGGTGGGGATGTAGAAAGGATTGAGTTTCATGTTCAAGCTCCCCGGACGACCTTGCGACGCCGCTTCTTCGGCTTCGGCTCTTCCTCAATTTCCTCCTCGGGAAAGAGGGTGTTGCGGACGTCAACGTTCTGCCACTCGACGCCGTCGGCGAAGACATTGTGCTCCGGGCGGCAACCGGTCTTGGCCTCATAGGCCCGCTCGAAATCACCCATGAGCGGGTTCTTCCGCCACTCTTGCAGGGTCAGGGAAAAGGCTTCCTGCACGACTTCAATGAGATATCCCAGGCGACCCTCAGTGCCATGAAGCAGACGGCTGGCGAGTTCCAGAATTGGAAGGTCGTCGAGGGACAATTCCGCTTTGTGACCAAAATTTCCGAGCACTTTTCGGATTTCCTTCAGGTCTTCCTTGCAGGCGGTCAGCTGATCAAGGCGAACAAAGGAACTGCGGCGGCGCAGCTGGAAGTCACTCTCGATGATGCGCGCGAGATTGGGCATACCGGACAGGATCATCCACATCGGCCAATCCGCATTCTGCATCAGACCCTTCAGGGTATCGCAGACCTTGAAGGCTTCGGCCGGGTTGTTCAGCTGCGTCAGATGCTGCAATTCATCAATGTGCAGGAAGCGGATCTTGCGCAGGGCAAGCTGTTTCCGGACCAGGCGCCAGACGACGTTTTCCCGAAAGTCGCGTTCAAGCGGATAACCAAGTCCATCCAGGATCTCGATGCCAAGCTGCTTGAGGTTGCAGGGAGAGGGGGCCCGGACAGAGACGACAAAGGTCTTGTCCGATCGGTTGGTCATCCCGAGGTTGGCAAATGCGCGCTCCAGAGAGCGGGACTTGCCGGCGCCGGATTCACCAACGACGACGACGGCCCGACCTTCGTTCAACCGACCAACGCGGCCGAGACCCGCCTGGGCGGCAATTTCATCAAAATCCTCGAAATCGTCCAGCAGCTTGTTGAGTTGGTCGAGCAGCGCTTGGTCGCGGGCGTGAGGATAATAGGTGTGCTTCAGTTGGGCTTGAAGGACCGCGACTTCCGAACTGCGCTTTCGCCGGCGGCGCGCGCCTTCCTGTTGTTCCGGAGCCTTGGCTCCTGAGTTTTCATCATGGGTGATTTCAGTCTTCATCTCAGTCCTCCAAAACGTATTCGAAGTCATCGTCATCGTCATCGTCGTCGCCCAGGAACGGCAGGGCTTCGTTGACGTATGACGTCGTGGTTTCATCGGCGGCGCCGGGATCCCCGGTTTCACCGGCGTCGTCGGTTCCATCGAGCCCCAGGATGTCGCCATCGAAGTCTTCATCGACCCTCAGACGGTCGTCGGAGAACAAGCGGTCGAGTTTGGCGAGGTTGTCAGCGGTGAAGACCGGGGAGGCGATGCTCCGGTTTTCACGGCTTTCGTCCGAGAGCCGGCGAAGGTCCGCAAGCGCCTTCTTGACGATCGCTTCGGACTGCGCGGCCTCTTCGCCGTAGCGCGCCAACATTCGCTGCCGGTTGGCGACATGCGCCTCCAGCGGGATTCCATGCATCTCCGGCGTGGTGCACGGGACCTTGAGCCAGCCTTTCGGCGTTTCGACAGAGATGTGTCCGAGATCGTTCGGATCGAAGCGAACTCTCAACTTCTTCCGGAGGCGAAAATCCCGACGAACGCTTTGAAGCTCCGTGGACTGGTACTTGTTGCAGTAGAGCTGGATACCTTCACTGCGGAGGTCGCGCTCAACGGTGATCCCGAAGCAGGCGCGCATCGCGTCTTCGTTGGGAGAAAGCGGGACACCGACCTTTTTCCGAAGGGACAGCCAACAATTTCGCGGCGTCTGGCCACCCAGGCCTTCATGGGGCTTGTTGTGGTACACAACGGGATGCCGGGGTTGGATTGTTCTTCGGTTCAGTGCAGTTCTTAGTCATGATCAAATTCCTTTCCTGTTAGGCTGCTTTGCAGATTTCGAGTTCGGTGTTGTCGTTGAAGAGGCCGCGGGTGACCGGCTTCAGCTCCTGCATGTCGATGAGGTTGAGGACCGCGTTGAAGCCAACTGCTTCTTCGTTGAAAAGCGCGACCAGCGAGGCGAACTGGAACACCCCGTGCATCGAGGCGAGGTGCCGGCGAAGCTCCTCGATGGTTTCTCCATCCCAGAGGGTTCGTGCCCTGAGGATCAACTCGGCGTTCCGGACCCGATCGCGAGAGATCTGGCGGTCGGTGCGGACAACGTACTTGTCCGCATAGTTCGGATGCTGCTTGCTGATGAGACGTTGAATCGCCTTAATCTGACTACGAGCTCGACGCTTCTCGGGCTTGATGTCGTATGCAACCTTCCGACCGTTGCGGAGATAGACCACAACGTCGAACGTATGCGTCCGCAGCTTGCCGTCTGCATCGACATAGGTCACCGGCTCGGGCTGCTCCTGAAAGCGTTCAGCATCCGGGTGTGCGAGCAGGATTGTCAGAAAGTCCCTTTCGAGGAAACTTTCGTACCCGGCCCAGCGATGGCAGGTGTGGTTCAGGAGAAATCCGCGGGACGAAGCCGAGGACTTCAGAGTGATGGTGCGCGAGGCCCAGGATGGACCTGCGGGGATGTAGTAGTTGGAATCTTCGTTAGACACAGTGGTCTCCTTTCCTGATGAGTTCTGACGTGACTGTTCACGGCAGCTATTCGGCAGGCGGAACCACCGGCATCGGTGTTGCCCGGACGGGCAAACGAGCGGATACGGTTCAATGCATTCCACATGGCACAGTTCTCCTGTTCCCGCGCGGCGGCGGGTTCGAAATTCAAACGCTTGAAGGGAGAGCTGCTGTGCCGGTTAAAACGACAATCAAAGGAGATCGTTTCCCGACATCAGCAACGGAAACTGTTCGACACGACCGGCAGGGTCACGAGGAGACAGCGGTAGGTAACCCACTCCGGCGGATGTCAAAGGTCAGACATCGCGCAGGCGGTCGGTTACCCAACTCAAGCGTTGTGTATCGGGAGATCTTGTGCGGCTTCGCGGAGAGCCGAATTGTTCTGCATGAAAGTCATGGTCGGCAACCTCCTTTATCCTGCCAGACTGAGCTGGGGGGTGAAGCCGAATTCAGGCCACACCGCGCGGAATTGCGACGGCCCAGGACCTGAGGAGGCGGACAGTACCGGCACGTATTCCGGGAGTCGAGCTCGAAGTGATGAGTTCGCATTTTAACGTTATCCCCTAGATAATTATTTGAATTTATTATTGATTTGAGTGGAATTCAGCAGCGTGGAAATCTGTTCGGAAGAAAGGGTTTTTGACCTGAGCAGGCTGTCCGAAACAGCTCTCAGCTGGTGCTTTTTCCGCTTAAGAAGGGCTGTCACGCGCTTTCTCTGAGAGCCTAGGATTTGGTTGCAATCCCCCGCGAATACCCTGTCGTTTTTGATCAAGTTCCTGAGCGCTGAACCGGAAATTTCCGAGCGGAAAATCAGGTCATCTGCCAGACCTGAGGAAGCCATCAGCCGAGCCGCCAACAAGGTCGCTCGCTCAAGATCCGACCCGGCAACCAATCCGGAGCCGTCGGAGGGCTCGTCGAAGAAAAGGCCTTCCGCCGCATGTCCTGCCAAAAGCACGGCGATCTTGTCGAGGTAAGCGGTCCGGTATTGGAGATCCACGCATTGGCGGAGTGCATGGCGAACTGCCATGCGGGCCATCAGTAGACCGACGTGGCGTCCGGTGCCGTAGATCGTGTTTGATCGTTTCATTCGAGTGCTTTCAGGCATGGGTGTCGCGTGCGCTCCGGAGGAATTCGGAACGGTGCCGTCGCGTATTGGTGGAATTGGGAGAATTGTGAGAAGGACGAGGCGCTCAGAGTGAGGGGAGGCCGGGTTCTAATCCTTCCGGGTTCAGGGAGTTATGCGGCCAGCGATATCGAGCCGGTCGTCGATGTGATTTTCAAGGCGGACCCAGCCTCGGGACAAAAGTGCCCAGGAGTTGTCGTCGGAAAAGGCAAATACGGGTTCCAGAACAGTGTCAGTTCCGGAGGTGCCGATGATGCCTGGAAAGGGCAGCAGCGTTTTGCTCCAGTCCACAATGAGGGGAGCCGACGACGGCATTCCACGACCGGGATGTCCGGTGGCTCGGTACGTCTGGAGGTCTTGAGCGATTGATCGGAAGGTCTCAGGCTCATAGGAAAACGCACGCGGCGTCTGAGTGGTCATGATGCAATTTTTCCGATTTTTGGGCGTGACTGATCCTCACGTCGAGATATCCACTGACACAGCAGCCGAGATCCTCAACATGTTCGGATTTGGGGGAGGGGGAGTGTTCGCTGGTTGGCGAACCGACTGGTCCGCCAAGGGGCTATGAAGGATTCATGTGCCTTAACGGCATGATGTCATGTTGACCGCGCCTTGGGCTTCAGAATGGTGGGTTGAAAACGAAATTTCTGCTTCCGGATTTAACCATCGTGGTGAGCCGCCGGGTGATCTGAATGAATCCTTTGAAGGCATACTTACCTTCATAATATCAGTGAGATAGGTGATTTTCGTCTAGATCATTTCCGGCTCCTGCGGTTTTGCAGGTCTTGTTTTTCCGGAAGAACCCGGACAAAAAGTTAACGCGAACGATAAAATTGGCAGAATTGACGATAAGGTCAGAAGGGATCATCGGTAGATATCGAAACAGAGTCCCCCAGTGGCCCAGCGCGCTGCCGCCCCTAGCTCAAATCTGTTCTGGGAATTGGTGGGATTACGCCGGGAACAGCCGGACAGCGGTTCCGGTGCCTATTCGACTTTATCCTGCTCCATCTCGATGAAGCGGTGCTAGCTCACGGTAGCCAGACCGGCCACACGACATGCTGGTGGTAAGGGTCGGGTTCTCCGGAAAGCCAAATAGGCGATAAAGTATACACCATTTTTGATAATTGAGAGTGCCCGGTGAATTCGATACCTGGGCTGCTGTTCTTTACAGGGGGACACAATGGCTATTGTCGACCGTATTCGGTGTTCGTAGATTGGTGCATCGTAGGCTATGGCAGGATCAATCGCAGGTCTTTATCGTTGAAACCGATCTCCAGCGGCAGTTGGCCGAGTGCTTCTCCGTCGATTTGGACCGGTGTCGTCGGGTCTCCGTCGATGCGAACCCAATCCGTGCTATCGAGGATCACGCTTGGATCATGGCGAAGCAACCCGGTGGCAAGAGCCGACAGCTGGCGAACGCGGGTCAGGACGCCGCTGCCTCGAAGGCACAGGACATGGAACTGCCTGCGACGCAGATCGGCCTCAGGCGCCAACAGTAGGTCGCCGGCATAGCGCTTTGCCCTCGTCACGATGACCCATTGCGCTTCGTGCTGCCCGGTCCGGGTGATCACACGCAGCGGGTCGTCGCGATGAGAAAGGAGAGCTCGCATGACCGGCCATACAAAGCCGGCCTGTCCCCATTCCCGGCTGCTACCCTTTTCGAATATCTGAACCGCTTCTGCGTCGAAGCCAACGCCGACAACGAACAGAAAGGGCTTCCCATTCACTTCGCCAACCGGAATTTCGCCAACCTCACCCTGAAGCAGCATCCGGGCGACCAAGGCGGGCGATCTCGGCAGGTTCAGTTCTCGGGCGAAGACATTGCCCGTTCCCATCGGGATGATGCCGAGGGGGATCTCGCTGCCCGCCATGCCTTCAGCAGCGTCATGTACGGTGCCGTCACCGCCGGCAGCCACCACCGCGTCGAAGTCGCGGCTCGCGGCCGCTTCGGCCGCCGCCTTCATGCCTTCGCCATGGCGTGCCGTCACCACTATTTCGACATGGCTGGAATGCTTTTTCAGCGTCGCCACGGTGGCGTGATAAAGGCTCTGAGCCGCGCGGCCGGAGCGGGGGTTGTGGATGATGAAGAACCGGGAGCGCACTTTGCGGACCACGCAGGATTATATCGCGGGCGTCTTGTCCCGGTTATTGAGGCTTGCTTCAGATATTAGTTTTGTCGCCGTGTGCGAACAAGAATAAGCCGCACAACCCTGCGCACTCCAGAGCAATTAACGCGGGGCAGGTGAATTCTTGTCCTCCGGAACGGCCGTGATCAGATTGACTTTTACTCCTGACGGAAATGCTTGCGGCTTAACCGTAAAGCCAGGGAATTGGCCCAACCGCTCCGCGATGGCAGAAGGGACGGCCAAGGACACGGGTTCGTCCGACATGGTGGTGAGCGCCGAATAGGGATGGCGCACGGTCTCTTCCGTGATCGAGCCGATCAGGAGCGGAACGCGGCCCGATTTCGTCGTCACGGCATAACCTGACGGCCAGAGGCGTAAGACGAAACGCCGATCGTCAGTTTCTCTCGTCCTGGTCAGCATCAAAATCGGCCATTTGCCATCGTGCAGAAGAGGCCAGGGCGGCATGGAGGCGAGTTGGGTCGCTGGTGAGAGAAGGCGCAAAAATCCGGCTCCGCTGCTCAACTCAGCGCCATGCCATCCGGACTTTTGCAGCACTTGCGTCAGTTGGCCTGTCCCTCCCGCATACTGGAAAGTCAGCGGCTCTTCGGTTTCACCGAAGAGATCGACACGCTGTTGGGGAAGCCGTTCCCAGCCAGAGGCCCGCCAGTCGGTTTCGCTGAGTACTGTCGGCGCGTTGACCGGCGCGTAGCGGGAAAGATCGCCCGTTGCATTGAAATGGACATGCGCCGCGCCGAAGCCGATAAAGACAATTCCAGCCAGCACGCTGCTCCATAGGCTCGCGCGCTGAACACTGGTTTTGTACCTCAGAAGCAGGGCCAGAAGGCTACAGATAAACAGGCCGAAAAGAACGCCGCCCACCACGTCCGAAGGCCAATGCGCGCCAAGATATATCCTAGATAGACCAACCGCCAAGGACCCGAGGATTGCCGCGGTCCATATGGCGATCTGACCTCGAAGGCCAAGGTGCGGGGAGATCAGGAGCGCCAGCGTGGCCAGGAGAAGTGTTGTGAAGGTGCTGTGTCCGCTCGGGAAGGCGAACAGTTCGGCGCCCGAATATATATCGATCGGCCGTTGTCTTTGAAGGATCAGTTTGATGAGCGGCACCGATATCGCGGTAATCGCGAAGGCGCTACTGACAAGTGCGATGACCCGCCAGCGTCTGGCGACGGCGAGGGCGGTCAGCAAGGCCGCCGCCGTTATAACCACGACCACGCCATCTCCGAATTCGGTGATCGTAATCATGATCCGGTCGAGCGGCTCGGTCCGTACCGATTGAACGAACTGTGAGATGGAAACATCCGCGAGCGTCAGGGTGTCCCTGGTAATGACGTCCTCGATCACGCCCGCAAAGCCGATCACGGCCAGGATGAGCAGCGCGCTCCAGATGATGCCGCCCACAAGCCTGGGGTCGCGTGGATCCGCGGCCTGGGCAATCAGGCGGGCGGCGCCGATCCGGGACGTCGCGAGGCGCGCAACCATCATCTGATAGTTGCCGATGAACCACGGAGCCGCCTTGACGACCAAAAGGTGCGCAAGCAAGTACGCCAGGAACAGGCCGATGACTGCTGCGGCGAAAGCGGCTAGTAGCCGGTCGCTGATTGAGCCGACCGCAGCGATCAATACGCCTGCGGCGGCTGCCGGAAGAACATGGCTCGCCGCCCAGACTACTCCGGAGCTGATGTTGGCGACGGCAAATCGGGGAATGGACATTCGGGCAACACCGGCAACGACCGGAACAACGGCCTTTACACCCGGAACGAAGCGGCCGAGAAAGACGCTTTTTCCGCCATGGCGTTTGAAGAAACTCTCGCCTTTTTCCAGCAATTGCGGTCTGGCAGAAAACGGCCAGCGTTGATTCAGTGCGGGCCCGTAGTGGTGCCCGATCCAGTAGGAAACCCCGTCGCCCAGTGCCGCGCCGACTGTAGCCCACAGCACCAACGGCCAGAGCGGGAGGTTGGCGGCACCGGCAATGCCCGAAGCTGCGAGTATAATAGCAGTTCCGGGAAACAGCGCCCCAACGACGATAATTGCCTCTGCTGCGGCGCTGGCAAAGATGAACAGTCCCAATAAGTGCGGATGAGTGCCGGCAAGGGAAAGGATCTGGTCAATCCACTGGTTCAATCCGTTCTCCCACGCTTTAGAAACACAGCGATATTGGCTAGCCGTGCCGAGATTCTGTGACCTATTGCTTATGGGCCCTTCTGCGGCGCTGCAATACCATTCCTGCACCAATCAGAACCGGAATGCCGAGGGCAATCGGCAGGACGCGCCCGGATTCGACCACCGGCTTTTGCCTGACCGTAAAATCCGAGAAGGGGCTTGTCGCCAGTTCCTGTCCTGAGCGCGTGGCGGCGCTCACGATGACCCGGTAGTTGCCGGACTGGATGAGGCGCATAGGCCAATCCGTCTTTATTGAGCCTCCCGATGCCAGGCTTGATGCCGTAACGGCCTTGTGTGCGCTCCAATCCTCAAGGTCGACGGGCTGTTCCTTTCCCTTGTCGACCTGAACGAGGCTGATCCAGGCGATGAGGCCGTCGACGGCTTCTGTGCCGTTATTTTGGATGACGGTTTGGAATTTGAGGTTGTCGCCCATCTGCGGCGAAGACGGGTTGGTCGATGCAGGGTTCAGGCTGATCGACAGGGGAGAAGCAAGTGCCGCCGGACTTAGGATTGCCAATCCCGCTGCGACCAGGAAAGCAGTGAGTTTCATTGTAATTCTCCTTAACGCGTGATCTTACCGAAGCTGAAACGAGCAAACCAAAGGCATGCGAAAAGCCAGGCGAGAGCGATCGCAAAGTGGGTGCTCTGCGAGATAATTGACTGGGAATCGATGATGACTGCGTCATAGGCGTTGACGGCCGCGGAAAAGGGATTGACCGCGTCGAACATCCGGCCGATTGCAGATTGCCGCAGGCTTGGGCCGAGCAACACGGGGCTAGCTGACAGAACCAGCGTGACCAGACCTGTCAGCAGTGCGGTTCGCGCTGAATCCGCCCGGCTGCCAAGGCTGATACCCAGGAAGCCAAACATCAAGACGACGGGCGTGCCAAGCAATGCCGTGATAAGCATGCCCTGGCCCATGTTTTGACCGGTGCTGCCAACCGCCCAAAGATACGGCAGGGACAGAACGTAAATAACGGCCCAGGCAATGGCCACGCCGCTGAGTTTGCCCATCAGGATCGTACCGCGTGGGGCGGGGGTTAAAAGCAAAGGCACCAGGCTGCCGCGTTCGCGTTCTCCGGCGACCGTATCAACCCCGACGATCAGCGCGAGTAAACAGCCAAGCGCCGTGACGATGGCGGTCATGTCGTAGACAACTTGCGCATTGTCGAGCAGGCTGAGTTCCGTACTGCCAACGAGAAGCAGGCTGAACGCCGACAGAACGATTGTGACGGCCATGAGCCACAGCAGCCCCCGAATATCGAGAAGCAACTCCCCCGTTTCCTTGCGGGCGATCAGATAAATCGGGTTCATGCTGCGCTCCCTTCGGTCAGTGTGAGGTATAGGTCTTCGAGGCCGCCGCCCTCGCGTCGGATCTCGGTAATCGCCCAGCCATGGGAAAGAAGTTCGCTCCATGCCTTGTCCGGTGTTAAAGCAGGGTTCAGGTCCACGACCCACCACTCGCCTTCGCGCGCGACTACGGTCACATTGGCTTCGTCAGTTTGAGTCGGGTCACTGGCAAGTTTGAGACGAAAACGGGCGAGCCGATGTTCGCTCCGGACGAGTCCGGCGATAGTTCCCTCGGCGACTGTCCTGCCGCCGACAATGATGCCGACACGCTGACATAGTCGTTCGACGTCATCGAGGAGGTGGGTGCAAAGGAGGATGCCAACGCCTTTGCCTGCCAACTCGAGCAAAATGTCATGCACTTCACGCCGTCCGCGCGGGTCCAGACCATTGGTCGGCTCATCGAGGATGAGCAGGTCCGGATTTGCTATCAGGGCCCGGGCAAGTCCAAGACGCTGACGCATGCCGTGCGAATAGGTGCCGATTGGCTGGCGCGCACGGGTGTGGAGCCCGACCGTATCAAGGCGTTTCCGGATTTCATTTCGGCTCAGGCTAAGTCCGTTCATGGCTGCGAAGAAGGCGAGGTAGTCCTCGGCCGACATCCAGCCGTAAAATCCATTCTGCTCGGGCAGCACGCCAAGGTGACGGTGAATTTCGTTGGCGAAGACCTGAGGGTCCTTGCCCAACATCCGGATGTGACCTGCGTCTGGTTTAAGGAGCCCGATCGCGGTCGCAATCGTCGTGCTCTTGCCAGCGCCGTTCGGACCGAGCAGGCCGAAGATTTCTCCCGCGGAGAGCGCCAGATGCACATCATGAAGAATGGGGGTCGCTCCGATGGAAAGGCGGAGGCCATCGATTTCAACAAGCATTGCCGACCTCCATGGAAAAACGATCGAGGTGTAGGCTCGGTATCGCCGCGAAGATTGCTTCCGCTTGTCCGCCCGTTTTCTTCAGGTCATCGGCCTTGGTCATCGTGGAAGCGACGAACAAAAAGACCGAGGGGACAACAGCAAGCGCAGTCCCTTTCGTTATTGGTAGATCTTGAGAACGAAACATCGGTGCGTTCCTTCTGCTAGTTGCTATGCGCCCGACGATGGGCGCCTTTAAGCAGAGATAGACATTGATGTTTGGGAGAATCTGGCCCGGATTTTACAATTCTGTAAGAATGCCTGCCTGCCTCTTGACCGAAGCAAACTGAATATCGGATGTCGTTGGTTCAAAGGTATTCCGGACCACAGCAAAAATTCGCTACGTCGATGGCAAAGGGGGCTATCTTGAAAGTGCGTATTCGACCTTCAACGGTTCCAATCGCTATATTTTCACTACGGTTTTGGGGCTGACGATTTTTAAAATGGAAAATTCAACGTCCGAAACCCGTTGGCGTATTGCATCCTTTGCCCGTTCCCACGGGCCGGCATTGATCACGCTTTTGGTTTTCGTATTTGGTGCTTTCGCAATTTACAAAGCTCTGCATGGCGTGACCGTACATGACGTTATCGGGCAACTGAGGCAAATCACGACCAAATCTGTCGCGCTCGCCGGGCTCGCGACCGCATTCGGCTACGCGGCCTTGATCGGCTATGACTGGTCAGCGATGCGTTTCATCGGGAAGTCGGTTCCCCTTCGCACGATCGCCATCGGCTCGTTTACGGCTTACGCGCTCAGCAACTCGGTCGGGTTGGCCGTCGTTTCGGGCGGGGCCGTGCGATACCGGTTCTATAGAGGACTGGGGCTGAATCTGACCGATATCGCAATCGTTTCCACGTATTGCGCGCTCGCCTTCGGCGTTGGCGTCACTGTTGTCGGCTTTGCGGCACTGGCCTATCACCCGGCGGCCTTATCAAGCGTAATTACAATTCCACCGCACCTGGTTCGCCTGGTTTCCGTAATCATTCTTGTCGCTGCTTGTGGCTTTCTGGCCTGGGGGGCGATGTCGAAACACAAGATTGGAATCGGCAAATACAAGATCGTCATGCCCGGATTGCGGCAGGCCGTTCTCCAGATCCTGTTCTCGCTGCTCGACATCCTTTTCGCGGCCGTGACGCTTTACATCTTGCTGCCAAACGCAGCATCGTCCGCGATCCCGTTTTCAACCTTCGTGGCCGTGTTTGCCGGAGCAGCCGTGGCCGCCGTGCTGAGCCATGTTCCAGGCGGCATCGGTGTTTTCGAGGCGGTTATCCTCGGGGCCTTTGCAGCGCTTCCGGACCAGACCGCAGGCATTGCCGCCTCGTTGCTCGCCTATCGGATTGTCTATTACTTCCTTCCGCTTTTAGCCGGCATTTCCATCCTGATCGGCGTGGAATTCCGGGAACGGGTCGGTAAGCTGCGTGGCATTCCGATCCCCCGCGGCACGGCGCTGGGAGCGGTCTCAACCCTGGTTCCTCTCATTCCGACGTTGGCCGCGGCCCTGACATTTCTCACCGGAGCAACGCTCGTTCTGAACGGTATCGTTCCGATACCGAAGGATATCATCGAGGAACTGCAACCGGTCGTATCGCTGAGCGTTTTCGAACTTTCCAATGTCGTCATGGGAATTGCCGGAGGGGCCTTGCTCGTCCTTGCGAATGGTCTTCGCAAACGCATCCGGGGCGCCTTATGGCTGACGATCGGCATGATCGTCATGGCCATGATGTCTCTCGTGCTACAGCATCTCGATTTCGACCTTGTCGTCTTCATGGCGCTGTTGGCATTGGCGCTTTGGTTCTCCAGGTTCTGTTTTTATCGGCAATCTCGGCTAAGTGCGGGCATTCTGTCTGTTGAATGGTTGACCGTTTTCGGCGGATTTGTGCTTTTGCTTGTCCTGTTTTTTCTGTTTGCCCATCAGGACGCCGAATACAAGCACGATCTTTGGTGGCAGTTTGCCTTTGATGCGAACATGCCCCGGGCCCTTCGGATCGGTGGTGTTGCGCTTGCCGTGTCGATTCTGTCGTTGCTGCTGTTCGCACTCCGTCCACCGGCAAACAGGTCGGGATCGAACGCCGCCCCTTCGAGCGAATGGCTCAGAACAATCATTGCGGGCCAGGATAACCCGGACGCCAATTTCGCCCTGACAGGGGACAAGGAATTCCTCGTCTCCGAACAGAACGATGGTTTCATCATGTTCGGGCGGCATGGCCGTAGCTTTGTTGCGCTCGGTCCCCCGGTCGGGAACGCTGAAGCTGCAAGCGATCTCATAGACCGGTTCATCAGCGTTGCAGACGACGCAAATTGCCGTCCGGCATTTTATCAAATCGCGGCCGATGATCTTGCGCTCTTCGTGGATGCCGGGTTTATGCCGAGCAAGTTGGGTGAGGAGGCGATCGTCAGTCTTTCAGACTTCGGTCTGGAAGGGCCGGAACGCCGCAAATTGCGCCAGGCCTACAATCGCGCTCAACGCGACGGCCTTTCGCTCGAAACGCTGGCTCCGCCACACTCAGCCCAATTGCTTGGCGAACTAAAGAGGATCTCCGACGAATGGCTTTCGTCGAAACATGCTCGAGAAAAAGGCTTTTCGCTTGGCCGCTTCGATGAAGCCTATCTCCAGAACTTCCGTTTGGCGATCGTCCGGGAGGGGGACGCAATCGTGGCTTTCGCGAATATTTTCGAAACGGAAACGAAGAACGAGGTGACGATTGACCTTATGCGCCATAGTGCCGGTTCGCCTCCTTCGACGATGGATTTCCTGTTCGTTGCACTGCTGCTCGAGTTGAAAGCAGAAGGCTTTCAGAGGTTCTCCCTGGGCATGGCACCCTTGACCGGTCTTAAAAAAACGCGGCACCCGCGCATCTGGGACCGGGTCGCCGGGTCCATTTCGCGGTTTGGCGGGCATTTCTACAATTTCGAGGGGCTGCGGGACTACAAGGATAAATTCCAGCCGGAATGGAAGCCTCGCTACCTGATGACCTGGGGAGGCGTCGATCCTCTGCTCGTCGCGAACGACATCAATGCACTGGTGAGCGGGGGGGTGCGTGGCGCGATAAGGCGGGATCGGGCCCCGACATAAGTTCACCTAACTGTATCGCACTCGATCGCGGCCCGGCGTTTGCCTCGAGATTGCTTTGCCTTATCGGTATTCGGCATCGGCTGACAGTGGAAATTACGAAACGAAGAACGCCGTCCGGTACGAGGACCGGACGGCGATCTGATCAGAGGCTGTCAGTCATTGTCATTTTCGTTGTCTTCCGGGCCGTTTTCCCGGTCTTCGCCGGATTGATCGCCATTGTCCGCTCGTTTCTTGACTGATCCGGACGTCGCGTCGACCATGAAATCGTGCTCGATACCATCCGCGGATACGATCGAGATTTCATAGGCCGGTGCGCCTTTTTCCGTTTCGAACTGGACTTCTGCAACCTTGCCCGCCTGAACCGCTGTGGCGGCCTTGATCGCGTCGGTTGCCGAAAACTTGGTCGCGAGCAGCGCCTGAATTTCAGCCTTGTCGCTGCCTTCGTTTCCGTTGCCCGCGATAGCGGTCGTTATTCCGGCGGCTCCAATGCCCGCGGTCAGGACAGCGGTTGCGATCATCATTTGCTTTTTCATGGTCTGTCTCCTGTTTAAAGGGCGGCACGGTGCTGCCCGATGAACGGAAGGTGGGAAGCAGGGATTACAGTCACCTGACCGGTGCTTTACAGATTTGTATGTTGCCCGTTCCATCCATTGGGGGAACAGATCGGTCTGTCGGCACAACGGGCTTCGGTATTTGGAGATAACTCATGAACCGGGACATACAACAACTTGCGGAGCACCTGCTTCAAATCGGCTACGACGACTTGCCCGCACGCGAACAACGCGTTCTAAAGAGAATGGCGAAACGCCTGGCGGTTACGAAAAACATCAACGAAGCGTTTCATGAGCAACTTACCTTTGGGCAGCGCCTGGCTGACAAGGTCGCCGCCTTCGGAGGGTCCTGGACCTTCATTATTTCTTTCGGTGTGGTCCTGGGTGCCTGGGTTCTGCTGAATACGGTCGGGTTGCCCAACAAGGACGTCTTCGATCCCTATCCCTTTGTTTTTCTGAACCTCGTGCTGTCAATGCTGGCCGCAATCCAGGCGCCGGTGATCATGATGTCGCAGAACCGGCAGATAAACAAAGACCGTCTCGCGGCCACCAATGACTATGAAGTCAATCTCAAGGCGGAACTGGAAATTATGGATCTGCACGAGAAGATGGACCGGATGAGGACTGAACAGCTTGCCGTCATTCTGCGGCAGCAAGAGGAAGAAATAACCCAAATTCGCCGGATTCTCGAAGGACTGGCAATCGAACGCAAGAAGCAGGGCGAATAGGGTTCACTCGCTCAAGGGCGGCACCAGTTGTTCCGAATGGGGAAGGAAAAGACACGCCGGTAGATCGGGAGCACCAGGTTCGCCATCAAGCGGGTTTCAACAGGCTTCAGAATTGGCCGCACAAGGCCAAGGCCAAGCGCGCCTATTGCTAGGCCTCCGGCCATGTCGAGAGGAAAGTGGACCCCCAGATAGATCCGCGACCACGCGACAAGGATCGTCAGGGCGAAACAGGCCGCTGAAATCAAACGGTATCCGGCGAGCAGCCACAGGCCAAGGGCAATGGCGGCCATGAACGTGATGTGATCGCTCGGAAACGAGCTGTCCGCTGCATGCGGGATCAGCGTATGTCCGATAGGGATCATGAATGGACGTGGATGAAACCAGAAAAGCGGGATTATCTGGTTGAACAGGAGGCCGAGCTCGGCACCCAGAAAGGTCACAAGCAGGCGCCCGCGTTTTTCAGGCCGGCCCCAAAGCCAAAGCGCGGCCAGGACAAGCGGGAAAAGATAAATAATGTCGTCAGCGGCAAACCTGGCAAAAGCGATCAGGTTCGAATGTGTGGCATCAGAGGCATTGATCAGGCCGAAGAGTTTGAAATTCGCGTTCTCGATAAAACTGAAAGGCAAGAAGCGATTCATCGGCCGGTACTCATACTGGGCGGCCGGCCTGCATTATAAAATGCAAGCCGGCGAAATAATTTCCGATCTTTAGTTTTTAACACCCAGAAGGGCAAGCGCTTGGGTGTAGAAGTCGTCGGCGCGGCGGTCGTCCTCTGCGGTGCAGCGTTCATCCGCACGCGCTTTCAAATCCTGGAACTTGGCCTGGTCGGCCGGTGACGGCTGCGTGGTCGCCATCGTGCTCTCCAGCTTTGCCTTCAGATCCTCGCAGGGGACTGGTGCGGCGTGTGCATAGCCGCTCGCGACTTGAGTGAATACCGCGGTCGCCAGAGCGGCGGTCAGGATGATTTTGCGCATGTAGTAAACTCCTTTGAGACAAGATTGGGTGTCGGGCCAGGATGGTTCATTTCAGCCTTTTTAATGCTCGGCACCGAACGCAAAGGAAGCATCGGTCAAGATTCTCACGCGTACATTTCCGCAAGTTTACAGGTTTGTAAGCTCGCGAAATTGACGGCCCGCGGTTCCTTACAAATTTGTAAGGCCTGAGAAATCTTGGCTTGAGATTGGGATCCTAGTGTCCCGGTGTTCGCATCCGGAAGGGGATGGCGAACGGTAAGCGGATCGCGCCGCTTTCCAGCTCAAATCCCAATCAATGGCGGCAGCGCCGCTCTGGAGATACCCATGAATACGCTCACGTTCGAAAACAGCGCTGAGGCCGTTCCCGACAAACGGACCTACAATCGCGTCCCTCAGGTCACGCCGGATTTCTGGATCGTCAAACTTCTCGCGGTCACGGTCGGCGAGACGGCGGCGGACTATATCAACATGACTCTGGGGCTGGGGCTGTCCACCACTTCCCTGATCATGAGCGGCTTCCTCGTCGCAGCGCTTATCCTTCAGTTCGCTCAACGCAAATATGTTCCGTGGATCTACTGGATGACAGTGGTCTTGGTCAGCGTGGTCGGAACGCTCATTACCGACAATCTCACCGATAACCTGGGCGTGAGCCTTTGGACCTCGACCGCAGGATTCTCGATCGCGCTGGCTGCCACCTTCGGTGTGTGGTTCACCTTCGAAAAGACCCTCTCGATCCATACGATCTACAGCTTCCGGAGAGAGGCCTTTTATTGGCTTGCAATCCTGTTCACATTTGCGCTGGGTACTGCGGCAGGGGATCTTGTTGCCGAGACCATCGGGCTCGGCTACCTCCAGGCGGGGCTGATCTATAGTGCCGTGATCGGTGCCATTGCATTCGCCTGGTATGTCCTGAAGCTGAATAGCGTTCTGGCCTTCTGGCTGGCCTATATCCTCACTCGACCGATGGGTGCATCCTATGGCGACCTGATGGCGCAGCCGGCCGATTACGGCGGCATGGGCTTCGGCACCACCTGGACCAGTGTCATCTTTCTTGTCGGGATCCTTGCCGTCGTCGTCTACATGACGATTACGCATGATGGCGACGAGTGGCGTTCAAAGCAGGGATGAAGCCTGTTTGTTCACACGGGAAATGCACGGAGCGAGCAATCTCGCTCCGTTTTTGTTGGGTGTTGGGAACGGCATTCAAAGAATCGATCCGGTCCCGCACAGGCTTTCGGCAGCATTCGCTTAGCTTACAAATTTGTAAGCCAGACGTCAGGTTGCCGTCAGGAGACATGGTCAAAGTAGCGGCTCGAAAAGGAGACCTGAAGCGATGTTGACCTTTATCTTTCAAACCCTGAGCAACTTGGCTGTCGTAGCGATGATAACGTTTGCGGTCGTTGCCGCAACGGTGGTCGCGCTCAGCGTCGCCGTTCTTGGATTGGCATTTCGAATGATGCCACGCATGCGTGCCGCTGCACCGGCTCATCCATTCCAGATGACTGAAACGGACAGGATGTCGGTGAAGGGCGGCCCGGTCATCGAGACTGACTATGCCGTCATTCAAAACTGAAGGCCTATTTGTTGGAGAATTAAACCTATGCGTATCGAACTCATCCATCCGATGATCATACATTTCCCGATCGTTTTGCTTATCAGTCTGGTCTTCGTCGATACGATCTTCGTGTCGCGAGGTGACAGACTGGAGGCCGGCTCAGCAGTAGGCAATGCTTCGGCCGTCTTGGCTCTCGCAGCCGGCGTGTCCGCCATTCTGGCCTTCATGTTCGGAGATCAGGCTTATGATGTGGCGGTGGCAGCTGCGAAGGCTCCCAAAGATATGCTCGAAATCCATCAGGAGCTTGGCACATTCACCGCATTCGCGATTGCTGCCTGGGCGGCAATTCGTTCCGGGCTGTGGTGGAAAAAAGTTGCCCTTGGCAAAGGGCTGGCATTTTCGATCGTTGGCGTGGAGTTCGCCTTGACGGCGGCGATCCTGGCAACCGCATGGTTTGGCGGTGAGCTTGTGTATAGTTACGGTGTTGCCGTTGCGTCATAAGGCGTCAGGCCACCATAAAGAACCGGGTAGCTCGGGCTCAATTGGGTGATTGAAAGCAAACGTGCCATGAAAATTCTGCTGATCGAAGACGACAAGAAGATCGCCGACTATGTTGTCAAAGGTTTCTCTGAAGCCGGACATGTCTGCGATCATCTCGAAAATGGATCAGACGGTTTGTCCCAGGGGACCCGCGAGCGCTACGACATTATCATTGCCGATCGGATGTTGCCCGGTCTCGACGGATTGTCGATGGTCAAGGCGCTCCGCGCGGCGGGCACGAAGACCCCGGTCATATTTCTCACTTCGGTCAGCGGCGTTGATGATCGGGTCCAAGGTCTTGAAGCCGGAGGCGACGACTATCTGGTCAAACCGTTTGCGTTTTCGGAACTCGCTGCGCGTGTCGCTGCCCTTGCTCGCAGGCCGGCGATGCAGGAACAGGAAACGGTGCTGCGCGTACATGATCTCGAACTGGATCTGATCCGGCGTCGGGTCACGCGGGCGGGCAAGGAAATTGACTTGCAGCCGAAGGAGTTTCTGCTGCTCGAAACACTCATGCGCGCGGAGGGGCGTGTCCTGACCCGGACAATGTTGTTGGAGGCGGTCTGGGATTTTCATTTCGATCCGCAGACGAGCGTCGTCGAAACCCATGTCAGCAGGCTGCGGGCCAAGATTGACAAGCCATTCGACGTTCCGCTTCTGCATACTGTCCGCAGCACAGGCTATTCAATCCATGCGCCTCGCTAATACCTTTAAAAGTAGCGGGACGAGAACGGCCCTTATGTCTCTGGCGATCTTTTTGGTCGCGGCGACACTTGCGGCTACGGCGGCTTTTCTGGTGATCCGGCAGGAGCTGGAAAAGAGACACGCCGTGCATGCAGATCAGGAATTTCGGCTCATGGCGCAGGTCTATGAAAAAGAAGGCCTGACGGGTCTTGCCGAGACGATCAACACCCATATCGACGCAACTGCTGGCCGTGACAAGGTTTATCGTCTCGAAGATGCCTCAGGACGATCGCTTGCAGGGAATTTTTCGGTGTCCGCGAGTCTGCCATCTAGCGGTGAAGTGTCTTCGGCGAGGCTAGGGTTTGATGATGACTTCACCTATTTCATTCGAAGCGGCACCCTTGGTGATTTGAAGTTGGCCGTTGGCATCAGCGCAGAAGATGTCAGTGAGGTCGAGGAAGTCTTTATCGACGGGGTCATGTGGGGCAGTCTGCTTCTGGCTGCTATTTCGATTGCCGGCAGCTTCGCGCTTTCTATGCAATCCGATCGCCGGATTGCGGGCATTGAAAGTGCGCTTCAGCAAGTCAATGATGGGCATCTTGACGTCAGGATTCCCAAAAGCGGCAAGGACGACGACATCGATCGTATCGCCACCATGATCGACAAGACAATTGCTGCTCTTGGCGCGAACGTCGAAACGAACCGACAGATTTCCTCCGACATTGCCCACGACCTCAAAACCCCCTTGAACCGCGTGAGGATCGACATCGAAAGCGCAATCGAGCTCCAGCAGAAGAACCAGCCTGTCATCGCGGAGTTGGAAGCGATCGAAGGCGAGGTCGGAAACATCCTCTCGACATTTGACGCTTTACTCCGGATCGCCCAAATCGAGAGCGGAGCACGGAAGGAAAGATTTGAAAGCCTCGATCTGGCTAAGGTGATTGAGCCCATGGCCGAATTCTATTCGGCCTATGCGGATGAGTGTGGTGCGGTTCTTGAATGCAAAATCCAAGACGGTTTGCCACCGATCCAGGGTGACAAGGAGCTCCTGACCCAATTGCTGGCGAACCTCTTTGAAAATGCATTCAAACACGGCGGCGAAGGCTTGAAACTCGAATGTCAGACGCGAGTCACGGAGCACGCCGTCGTCGTCGAAATATGCGACAATGGACCCGGTATTCCCGCTGAAGAGCGCGAGAATGTTCTGCGCAGATTGTATCGACTAGACAAGAGCCGGTCCAAACCGGGCTCAGGCCTTGGCCTCTCGATGGTCAAGGCAATCTCTGACTTGCACGATGCGAAGCTTAGTTTAGGAGATCATCATCCGGGACTAACGGTGAAAATCGAATTTCCGACCACATAACTGTCTCAAATTAAAGCACGCGCTGATGGGAAACATGGGCCAATTGGGAGCTTGGCAGGTTGACGGCTCCCCCAGTTGCCCTTGTCAGAAGGCTCGTTATGCGAAGCTAGCCCGTCATCGTGATCGAATGATAGTCTCTACACCAAATTGGAGGAGATCAGGGATCTCAACTCAAGGGGCATGGAGAATGAGCGATAGGCAACTCAGACTTCGACAGCAAACCAGCACTCAGAAGCTCTGGCGTGGCAAAATGCTTTCGCATAAGCCTCCAGTTCACGAGTAATCCGCATTCGCCTTCGCTGTGTTTCATCATCTCGGTCAGGAAGTCCGCTCTGAACGTGACGCCGAAATAGACGTGTTGCTCTGCATCTTTCCAAGTCGGGTCAATCACTGCGCCGCTTTCATCTACGAGCCAGGCGTGTTGAATGGGTAGAGGGAACGCCGGGTCGAGTGCATATCCTTCTGAATAGAAAAGATCCCTGTGAGTGAGGGCATAGGCAGTAGCGTTGGCATAACATGCCTTGGCGTCCGCACGAGGTAGCCGAGACGATGCATCCAAGCTGGGGTGGAAATCAGTGCCGAATTGCTGGAAAGCCCGGCTAGGACCAAATACCTGCTCGCCAGCGGCAAGGGCGTCGATGTGGTCTTTTAGCTGTTCAATAGCGTGTTGATGGGCGGTCATATGTGTGTCTGCGAGGTACAATCTTAAAAAATGAAACCGCCGCTACCCCTCAATGTCAAGGCGCCGGAATGCGGGCGAGGCATACCGGCATCATGCGACCGAGGATAATCGTCGTGCTGCCAGCGATATCGCACTCGTTGAGCTTGCAGCTATCGTTAGGGGGCATCAAGAAATTCTATTGTCAGATGATCCGGGACTTGCCTTCCCAAGGCCGATCGGACTCATTCGACTGGCTGACGCTAGCCGAGCACGGCTTGAAAGGGCGATTGAGATGCTCCTTCGCCTAATCCGCAGTGGGCGCTCATCGGACCTTTGCTGCCGGGTAGGGCAGACGTTGAAATAGACAAGATATTTCGAAGGCAATTCATGGCCGGCATTTTTAAATGGCTTTTCGGCGGATCGTCCGCAGGGGATGATCGTGTGGAGAAGGATGCGCGCGGGGAACCGCGCGGCTGGTCAGAACCTGAGCCAGACCCGGAAATTGTCCGCGCCCCAGACCTTTCCCTGCCCGAACAGAAGTACTTTATCCAGCTCGAGCGACTGACAACTTCGGTCTCCGCCCAGGACTATCCGGCCGCAGCCGCGGCGGCGCGAGCTAGCCTGCCGCTGCTGCGCAACTGGCTGAAGGACCCGCGCGGCGACGGACTGCGCCTCGAACTCCGGATACCGGCCTTATCTCAGGGAGGTACGATGATGGCCATTACCGGGGACAATGAGGGACTGGCCGAGCTCCGGAAGTTGGTACAGGACTTCGACCACCTGAAAGATTACCGGGAGGAGGCGGAGGAACACTTTTCTGATCTGGAACTCTTCAACCGGATCCGGGCAGTCATTCGCAGTAAACCGGGCGTGCTACAAAACCGGATGAAAGCGGAGTTGGATATCGAAGATGGCCGTCGAGCCAGTCGGCTGGTTTCCTACTTGGAAAAGAACGGGGAGGTGCAGCGCGCGAAGAGCGGTAACACATATGAGCTCTACATGGCCGGCGTCGCGATGCCCGAAGCCGCTGTAGAGACGATTTACACGGAGCCTGACAATCCGGGGTCGCATCGGCGAGAGACACGCGGAACCCATCCCCGTGAACTAGACCTCAAGCGTGTGAGCATCGTACCCCTCCCTCCGTCTCCGAATGCCTGGGATCGATCGGTCGATCTTCCGGTTACGAACGAAGCCTTTGAGGACCCTGAGAGCGCTTGGCAGGAGATCATCGTCGAACCAATTGCGAAGGACGACCGGCCCGACCCAGCCTTCCGTAGACACTATAGTACCCGGGGTGGCACGCTGTCGTTCGATGATCTCGCGAAGTCGGATGCGAGCTTGGGCGCACCCGGGGCGGTGATGTTCGCCAACGCGAATGGGCAGCCCGGAACGACAGTTCCCCTCCATCGCGCCCCCTACCGCATTTCGGTCCACCCGGAAGGTGACGGCTTCGCGATACTCTCAAGGAGCAATGTGCTGACGGTCTATGGCGGCGATCTAAAGGTCGATTTCGAGACGGATCTGGAGAGCGCTCCGGAAGTTGTTGCGAACCGGGATCGCCTGGGATTGGCGGAGACCGAGGCGCACCGCGCACTACGCTGCATCGCCCTGACACCGGAACGCGACCGTTATCTATTCACGCACATCGATGAGGCCTGGTGTATCGGTCGGGACGGGAAGCGCCTCTGGGGACTTCGGATGCCGGCCAGTGAGCCCACTCGCATCCGGGTAGGCGGCGAGGCTTTCGGCACAGCGGCCGAAATCGATGAAGCGCTTGAGGCTTTGGGACTCGAGATGCCAGTCACACCTGACGAGATCCGCAAACGCTACCGGCAGCTGGCGCGCGAGCTGCACCCGGACCTCAATCCCGGGAACGAGGAACGGATGAAAGCGGTAAACGTCGCCTCCGAACGCCTGACCGGCCTAGATCCGGAACAGCTCGACGGAAGCGGAGGTGGGGAAGGTGGTTTTGAGATCGTGATCAGCCTAGGCCTGGCGGGCCAAGCGGACTGGATCTATGCCGCTGCTTTCTCGGGGACCGGGGAGACTGCGCTCCTGGGGACATATGCCGGTCGGGTCGTGCGCGTAGACCGGGAAGGTATACCGACGACGATCTATGACGTCGGTTCAATGCCGGTCCGGATCATCGAGACCGAGGCCTACCTCTACGTGATGACTACAACGCGCCTTTATGTACTGGACGGAGATCACTTGGTGGCGCTGGAGGATTGCTCAGCCAAATGCGACCTGCTCGTCAGCGGCGGAATGGTTCTCCTGGTCGAAAACAAGGGGGTTCGGATCTTTGCAGAAGATGGAAGGCCGCTTGGGATCGCCCTGACCAAGGCGCCAATCCGACGTGCCTATGTCGATTCAGGAGAACTTGTCATCGAGACCCGGACGCAATGCGGGCGCTTCCGCAGTGTCCGGTCCGCGCCAGAAAGGGCGTAACATTGTACATCGAACGGTCGCTGCCCGCCCTGGTTCGAATTTGAAAGTTCCGCAACGCACGTTATGCGAATCCGGGGCGAGCGACTACATTCCAAGTCAATCCGGATGGGAAGGGGATTGTAGCCCTGAGCACCTTTTGTGCCGTATTCGGACCGCTGACCGATTTGCGTATGCTCTTGATCGTCGTTCAGACAGCCATCGACCGCCCTCAAGACCCTAATTTTTAGATCGTTCAGCGGCCTCCGTTCCCGCCTTTCATTTCAGACGCTCTGGTATGAATTGTTCGCCGCGATCAGCGCTTACATGAACAGCCGATAGGGATAGACGTTTCGCGGCAGGTCTGGGACATTCGCGATCGTGCGGGCGAGTCTCTGCGAATAGCGGATGCTTACCGGTACTGGATCGTAGAGGGCGTCGTTGTTCCAATCCATCTTCGTCAACGCTAACGCCTCGTGAGCGGTCAGTTCGAGCGGGCCACTGCCAGCATGGCGGATCAGCTGTAGCGGTCGTGGGATACTCTTCTTGCCTTGATAATAATCGCCCGTGGTCGAAACATCGGGTGCATTGCCGGCAACCCATACCAGCGCGGAATTGCCGGACCTAACTACCATCGTTCCTCGCGGCACCGGATACCTCGACGGTTTGGTACGGGGCTTTCGCACGCCGGAGTCGATCAGCCAAACGCCGCGCCAGCAGGATGCTGAACTGACTTCGATGCACTCGATTTCCGGGACGCCTGCCAGCGCATCGAACGCTCCCTCAATCTCACCGTCCTTGAAGGCTGTGGTCTTGTGGATGACCATCCTCTTGGGCAGGTTGCCGCCATTGCGCCCTTGGTAGAGCTCTAAACTGCGCGCAAGAACGGCACGCATGTCATCGCGGCTCAAGAACGGATTCCTGCGCGCCTCGGCAAGGTCGGCGACGGGGTCTTGGGCTTCGAAGGCAACGAACTGCATGCCGCCACCATCCATATCGAACACTTGCGAGCAGCACGTCACATAATGCGCATCTTGTTGGTCGCCGCGCAGCGCATAGGCCAGCCCGATATACGCCGTGTCGGCCGGCACGCCCTTCAGTGGCGCCAATTTCCACGGCGTGCCGGCGGCCTTCACATAGATGGCTGTCGCCAGTCGCCATGCGAGCGACGCCTTGTGTGAGAAGGTGAAAGCGCGATCATTTACGACTTGGGTTGGGATGTTGAATCTGGCACCCAGTGCCTTGAGCGCGTCATGGGCATCGAAGAATCTGCTACGCGTGGCCGGATTCCAGCTGTCAGGAAAGTGCACGAGCACGACGTCGAATTCGTTGCGCACCAGCTCCAGCTGTCTGAATGCTGCCTCCATCGCGAGGAAGAGTCGGGCGTGCGGATCGCCATCGCCGGGCAATTCGTTGACATGCTCGGGCCACTTGATGTGGGCTTCACGTGGTGCCGACACCAGCGCCACATGAAAGAGCTGCTCGAAGCCGGGATAGCGTGGGACATATTCGGACCTGTCAGTAGGCCGGTGCGCGTTGCGCAGCAACAGCATCAACTCGCCGCGCCGCTTGAAGGCGCTCTCCGGGCCCACGGTCGCGATCCTGATGCGCGAGGTAAAGCCGCCGAAGGATCCTTTTGAATAGGGCCCAAAATTCGCAAGTCCCCGAAGAGGATGGATGTCGACTTGCGTTACGTCCGAGGGCGAGAAGGATAACTTCGGTTCATCCAATAGCGTGAATGGCGGAAGCTTTGTAGATTGGGCCGGGCTGCTCATCACGTGGTCCTGTCGAAATAGACATGATGATGGCCTGGGCGGCTCCAGCCAGTGACTGGAGAGACCTTGAATACGGCATCAATCCCAGTGCCTTCCTCCAGTCTGAACGCTTGCTTCCTCCCGTCGCCGTTATTGGTCAGGAGCTGCGCCCAGGCAGCGATGATCTTCGCCCAGTTCGGATTGTAACGCTGCGCCCAACGTTCCCGGCGCCAGTCGCCCGCTGGGTCGCCACCCCGGTAAGGACGGGAAGCCATCGGATCCGTGTTGGCGACTTCCGAATGGTCCAGATCTTCGTCCTGAGTGATTTCCGGACGAGGGATATGTACGAAGGTGTAGGGCTCGAAGCCGCACCACCACCGCCCATCGATCAGGTCAAGTTTCAGGAACAGACCTTCCTGAAAGGGATATCCGAGGTTGGGAACGGTGCCAGTAAGATCGCTACCATAGGCGTTCCGAAGATTGGATAGCACCTGCGCGTTTCGGCGGGTACGTTCCGGATTATCTCCGGCGCCGGGTGAAGCAATGACGACGGAATGTCCGGCGCGCTTATAGCGCGGAATGAGCGGAAGGTGTCTGGTCAGGCCCCTGACCAACGCGTCGTAAATGAGGCCCACCGCCCAGCTGTCGGCGGCCGGATCCAGTTCGATCTCACCATCGAGTGTCGCACCAAGCGGTAAAAGCGCGTCAAGGATTTCCCGATCTCTGCCGAAGACTGCGAGTTCTCGCCCGTGTGCCGCTACCGTCGCCCTGATCCCTTTTTCATTCAGCAGCTCCCGTACGGCGGGAGAGGTCGTGTGCTGCGCGAGTTTTATCCGCCGAGCAGCGCGTGGCATCTCTTCGATTAGAAGTGAGGAATAACGTAGGACGGGAAAGGCTCGAGCTTCTGTAGTCGGCAGCTGCACCGGCACCAAGCGCGGTGTCGGGCGCCCCGCCATTACCCGATCGAAGAGCGGTCGGGGCAGGTCGGTCGTCTTTGTGATATCGGCGCCCAGCTCGTCGAAGGTCGCGCACTCGACGACATTCACATCGACGTCGGCGAGCAGGGCCCGTTTCAGGAATTCGGTTACAGCGGGCAGCAAGCGTGAGGTTGACGATGTGAGCCAGTAAAGCCCATTCGGGAAAGGCGAAGGCGCATCGAGGACGGCGGTCAATGCTTCCATGATTGAGGCGTCGCGGCCGCTATAGCCGACAAAGACCATCCCGAAACGCTTGCCGACTTCCACCAGGACATGCCGCATGCGAACGTCCTGCTTCTCCAGCTCCGATCCCGTATTCTTGATCGAGATCGACTGGTAATCGCCGTGAAGTTTGGCGACCATCGGCCAGTCCGCCTCATTGAGGCAGCGCATGGCCCGATCTGCTGAGTCGATTGCCGCTACAGTCGGGCGATTCTGGTCGACGACAGGTAGGATTTCGTTTGCCGAAAGCGCCGCTTCCTCAATCAGCGGATCGAAGTTCGTCGTGAAAACGCAGTCTACCTTACCGGCCGCCATCAGGCTTCCCAGCACCTTATGCCCGAAACAGGGCGTACCCTTGGAGATCGCGTCGTCTATGTATTGCCGGCGGTGTCGGGGCTGCGGGTATACCGCTTCGAAAGCTTTCGCATATTCTGTAGGATCGCCGTCGGGCGGCAGTAGCGATGTTTGCCGAAAGAAGGCATCGATCCTGTCGATCCAGATTGGATCAGCCGTATCAATCTCCTTTCTCGATAGGTTTGTCTCGCGACAAAAGATCTGTGCCTTGAAATCCCGGATCATGGCATAGCCGGTTGGAATACCGGAGGCAGCTGATGCGCCGGCTCCGAGGAACCAAGCCACCAGATTTGGCCTGAGATCGAAGGCGGTCGCGAATTGAGCGGCGGATATCGTCGGGATTGGGTTGATGATTATATTCCTTCAACCGACCTTGGACCACGATAGTATTCGGTGTGGAGAAGTGCTGTAAAGCCAATCCGGCTATTTCACACAGGAACGTTCTCGTCCCTGAATCTGTGCGGTGATAGTTCGTTCATCAGCTCATGCATGCAATGCTGCACTTGCCAAGAATGGACTTATATCGACCCCAAACTAGCGATTGGCTCTGGCAGGACAATGTGTTTTCTTCGGCCTTTCTAAAGCCTCGGATCAGCAAGCCCGAAAGGAAGATACCTCATCTCTTTTGCCAGAATACGGTCAGATAAGAAACAGCCTCCGGAGCTGATGTCGAAGCTCGTTGAAATCGTCTGACAAGGAAAACCCGCCCGATCGTCTCCGATGGGCGGGTTCTTTCGTTTCAGGGTCGTTTGAGCCGCTTATTGACCTAAATTGGCCATACTATGCGACTCGGGACATTTCAGGCCTTGGCCTCGATGTTTAGCTGCAGCCGCTGGTGCTTCCGCAGGTGTCGCACTTCAGGCAGGTGCCGTTGCGCACCATGGTGAAGTTGCCGCATTCCGAACAGCTTTCGCCTTCGTAGCCCTTCATGCGGGCCTGGGCGATCTGCTGGGCCGCGTCATTGGCCTGCGGGGCAGGGGGCGTGCTGACTTCTACCGCCGCGACCGCTTCGGAACCGCGGGCGAAGGCGGTTGCGATCGCCGAGGTCTGGGCCGCCGGGGTGTTGGTCGTCTTGGCCGACACTGCGTCGCCGAGCGCGCCTGCCGGTTCGCCGCTGGTGACCAGGCGGAACCGTTCGGTCTGACCGCGCACAAGGCCGTGGGAAACGACGGCCGGCTGGGCGGCGTCCTTGTCCTTGCCTTCGTTCGGGCCCGAGCTCATGGCCGTGTTGCCGATGGCTTCCGGTGGCACATGGGCGAGGTCGTGACGGCCGAGATAGGACACGGCCAGTTCGCGGAAGATGTAGTCGAGGATCGACGTCGCGTTCTTGATCGCCGAGTTGCCCTGCACCATGCCGGCCGGTTCGAACCGGGTGAAGGTGAAGGCGTCGACATATTCCTCCAGCGGCACGCCGTATTGCAGGCCGAGCGAGATGGCGATGGCGAAGTTGTTCATCAGCGAGCGGAAGGCGGCCCCTTCCTTGTGCATGTCGATGAAGATCTCGCCGAGACGGCCGTCCTCGTATTCGCCGGTGGTGAGATACACCTTGTGGCCGCCGACGCGCGCCTTCTGGGTGTAGCCCTTGCGGCGGTCCGGCATCTTTTCCCGCTCGCGGATGGCCCGTTCGACGATGCGTTCCACGATCCGCTCGGCAACCACTTCGGCCTTGGCGGCCTGCGGCTTGGCGGCGATGGCTTCCGCCACCTCGTCGTCTTCCATGTCCTCGTCGGCGAGCAGTTGCGCATTGAGCGGCTGGGACAGCTTGGAACCGTCGCGGTAGAGCGCGTTGGCCTTCAGCGCCAGGCGCCAGGACAGCATGTAGGCTTCCTTGCAGTCGTCGACAGAGGCGTCGTTCGGCATGTTGATCGTCTTGGAGATCGCGCCGGAAATGAACGGCTGGGCCGCTGCCATCATGCGGATGTGGCTTTCCACCGACAGGAAGCGCTTGCCGATGCGGCCGCACGGGTTGGCGCAGTCGAACACGGCGTAGTGCTCTTCCTTGAGGTGCGGTGCCCCTTCCAGGGTCATCGCGCCGCAGACGTGGGTGTTGGCCGCCTCGATCTCTTCCCTCGTGAAGCCCATGTGGGTCAGAAGGTCGAAGGCCGGGTCGATCAGCTTTTCTTCCGGAACCATCAGTTCGGCCATCTGTTCGTCGCCCACCGTCCAGCGGTTGAAGACGAACTTGATGTCGAATGCGGAACCGAGCGAGGCCTTGATCTTGGCAAGGCTCTCGTTTGAGAAGCCCTTGGCCTTGAGCGTCGTCGGGTTGATGTACGGCGCCTGGTCGATGGAGGCGTGGCCGACCGCATAGGCCTCGATCTCGGCGATTTCCGCTTCCGAGTAGCCGAGGCCGCGCAGGGCTTCGGGAACGGCGCGGTTGATGATCTTGAAGTAGCCGCCGCCGGCGAGCTTCTTGAACTTCACCAGGGCGAAGTCGGGCTCGATGCCGGTTGTGTCGCAGTCCATGACCAGACCGATGGTGCCGGTCGGGGCGATCACCGTTGCCTGCGCATTGCGGTAGCCGTTCTTCTCGCCGAGCTCAAGCGCCCGGTCCCAGGCCAGCTTGGCCCGTTCGATCAGGGTCTTGTCCGGGCAGTTGGCGTGGTCGAGGGCGACCGGATTGGTGTTCAGCGCCTCGTAGCCTGCATCCTCGCCGTAAGCGGCGCGGCGGTGGTTGCGGATGACCCGCAGCATGTCCTTGGCGTTCTTGTCGTATTCCGGGAAGGCGCCGAGTTCGCCGGCCATTTCCGCAGACGTTGCATAGGACACACCTGTCATGATGGCGGTCAGAGCGCCGCAGATCGCACGGCCTTCGTCGCTGTCGTAGGGAATGCCGGAGGTCATCAGGAGGCCGCCGATATTGGCGTAGCCGAGACCGAGCGTGCGGAACTTGTAGGAGAGTTCCGCGATTTCCTTCGACGGGAACTGCGCCATCAGCACCGACACTTCCAGGACGATGGTCCACAGGCGGACGGCATGCTCATAGTTGTCGACAGCGAAGGACCCGTCCTGGCGGCGGAACTGCAACAGGTTCAGGGATGCCAGGTTACAGGCCGTGTCGTCCAGGAACATGTATTCCGAGCACGGGTTGGAGGCGCGGATCTCGCCCGAGGCCGGGCAGGTGTGCCAGTCGTTGATGGTGGTGTGGTACTGGATACCCGGATCGGCGGACGCCCAGGCGGCATAACCGATCTGTTCCCAAAGCTCCTTGGCCTTGATCGTCTTCACCGTCTTGTTGGTGATGCGGGCGGTCAGGTCCCAGTCGCCGTCTTCCACGACTGCCGACAGGAAGCCGTCGGTGACGCGTACGGAGTTGTTGGAGTTCTGGCCGGAAACGGTCAGGTAGGCTTCCGAATCCCAGTCCGTGTTGTAGGTCGGGAATTCGATCTTGGTGTAGCCCTGGCGAGCGAACTGGATGACGCGCTGGATGTAGTTGTCCGGCACCATCATCTTCTTGGCGGCACGGATTTCCCGCTTCAGCGCCGGGTTCTTCGCCGGGTCGAAGCATTCGCCGTTGTCCGCCTCGCAGTTGACGCAGGCGCGCATGATCGCGTTCAGGTGCTTCTGGCAGACCTTGGAGCCGGTGACGAGGGCGGCCACCTTCTGCTCTTCCTTGACCTTCCAGTTGATGTATTCCTCGATGTCCGGATGGTCGACGTCGACCACGACCATCTTGGCCGCACGGCGCGTAGTGCCGCCGGACTTGATCGCGCCGGCTGCCCGGTCGCCGATCTTCAGGAAGCTCATCAGGCCGGAGGACTTGCCGCCGCCCGACAGCCGCTCGCCTTCGCCGCGGACGCGGGAGAAGTTGGAGCCGGTGCCGGAGCCGTATTTGAACAGGCGGGCCTCGCGGACCCACAGGTCCATGATGCCACCTTCGTTGACCAGGTCGTCGCCGACGGACTGGATGAAGCAGGCATGCGGCTGGGGATGCTCATAGGCCGTGGCGGAACGGGTCAGTTCGCCGGTCTGGAAGTCGACATAGAAGTGACCCTGGCTCGGGCCGTCGATGCCATAGGCCCAGTGCAGGCCGGTGTTGAACCACTGCGGGGAGTTCGGCGCCACCTTCTGGGTCGCCAGCATGTAGCGCAGTTCGTCGTAGAAGGCGTGGGCGTCTTCTTCCGTGTCGAAGTAGCCGCCCTTCCAGCCCCAGTAGGTCCAGGTGCCGGCCAGGCGGTCGAACACCTGACGGCCGTCGATCTCGGACCCGTAGCGCTGGTCTTCGGGGAGCTTCTTCAGCGCCTTTTCGTCCGCCTCCTGACGCCACAGCCAGGACGGGACGGTGTTTTCCTCGACGGGCTTCAGTTTGGCCGGAACGCCGGCCTTGCGGAAATACTTCTGCGCGAGAATGTCGGCCGCAACCTGGGAGAATTGCGACGGCACCTGAATGTTCTCCAGCCGGAACACGATCGACCCGTCCGGATTACGGATCTCGCTCGTTGCCGTCCGGAAATCAATGTCGGCGTAGGGAGACTGTCCCTGTTTCGTATAGCGCCGCTCAATCCGCATTCCATGTCCCCTTCGTCTTCCCGGTCGGGCCGTACTTCAATTTTCCGGCCGCGAATCCCACGCATTTCAATCCGAAACCAATTTGGTCCGGACGGCGATAACGCCGTTCCCTGTTTTTGTCGGATCGCTTTGATCGATCTGTTATCTAGTGTTTTGCGTGCTGATGACTACTAAATATAGTGCTCATCAACAGCTTTGTCACGGGGCCTTGCGAAACTGCTGACGAGGATCAGGCACACCGATAGTGAGCGCCCGAATGGCGTTTGCCAAGGCCCGGGACGCGCTACGCTTGATACTGGATACTGGAGGATCGGAAGCGGGGAAGACCGCTTCCTGATACGCACACTGAAAGTGATAAAAAACTAGAGTGAATCAATCGTTACCGTCAAGCGTGCATCGACAAGCTGTTGTGTCTAAATTTGGTGCAAGCCCCAAATATAGTGTGAGTATGTGGATAGCGGGGAGTGTTGCCGAAACGCGCGGACTTCTGCGATTCCGGGCCTGAGCCGGCTCAAAAACCCGCTTCTGCCGCCCTGCCGCAAATTTCGGCGGAACCATGCGATTTCGATGAAAATTTTATGAAAATGGCGACCTGCGGATTGAACGCGACTTAAAGCGCCTCTGGCATTTTATCGCCTGGGGACAACTAAGAGCGCATTTCATGAAGCATCACGCAGCATACGGCCTTGGGCTGGAGGATCTCGACGTGGTTATCGTCGAGGACAGCAAACCCATGCAGACCCTGATCCGGTCGATTCTCATCAGTTTCAAGGTCGCGCGCGTTCGCGTGTTCGATTCGGCGGACGAGGCGCTTGAGGCCATGCTGAGCGAACCGCCGAACGTGATTCTGGCCGACTGGCGCATGGCGCCGACCTCCGGCTATCAGCTGCTGCGCCTGATCCGCCACCGGCATATGGAGCCGCTGTGCTATGTGCCGCTGATCTTCATCACCGCTCACGGCACACGGGCCCTGGTCGATAAGGGGCTTCGGGCCGGCGCGCATCACCTGCTGGTCAAGCCGCTTTCGCCGTCGACCCTGCACAGTCGTCTCGCATGGCTGGTCACCGACGACCGGACGATGATTCTGGAAAACTCCGGCTTCTACAATATCGACGGGATCCACAAGACCCTCGACGTTCAGGCGGAGAAGCTGAAGACCCTGGAAAATGCGCGGACCTATCACGAGCAGGCGACCAAGCGCCTGGCAGCGGTGAAAAGCGCGGTGGAAAAGGAATTCGCCTCAGCCTCCAAGGGCGTGCCCGAATCGCCGGAGCATATCGCCAAGCGGGTCATCCCGGCCGCCAGGGACAGGAAAGCGCCGCGTATTTCCGCCTTCGGCGCGACGCGCGCCACCGGCACCTGACGGGCAATACCGTTCAGCGGTCTTTCCGGGACCGATCGGCAAGTGTGGGAATTGCGGGCTGGACAGCCGCTCTGCGAGCCGTCATATTCGCGCCAATCCTACCGGCGGCACGGCTTATACCGTCCGCGACACGAATGCTTTTCGCTCAAGGATCTGCACAGGCGATGTGGAAGCTCATACTCGAATTGTTCACCTGGTGGAACGGCCAGACCATGGGAACGCGCTTTTTCACCTGGCGCAAAGGCGAATTCGTCGGCGAAGACGAGTTCGGCAACAAGTACTACCGGGAGCGCGGCGGCAAGAAGCGCTGGGTGATCTATAACGGCCTGGCCGAAGCCTCGACGATTCCCCCGGGCTGGCATGGCTGGATGCATCACCGGGTCGACACGCCGCCCACCGACGAGACCTACTATCCCAAGCACTGGCAGAAGCCGCATCAGCAGAATTGGACCGGAACGCCGGGCGCCTATCGCCCGCACGGGTCGATCCTGACCCCGGAACACCGCCCGGAAGTCTCCGGCGATTACGAAGCCTGGACGCCGGGCCAGTAAGACGGCAACCTTGTTGCCGGAGTTTCTAGGCGCTGCTTCAGTGGAAGCGGCGCCTTTTTATTTGGGCGGAAGCAGGACTGTCTGCGTTCGAAAAAAACGACGCAAATGACGGTTTGAGGAGGGCGGTGTGTCAGGCAGCGGAAGCAATATCTCGATCTTCAGCCTGGTTTCCGATGCCCTGGATCGGGGGCCTTGCGACACACCGGAACAGCGCCTGGCGATTTACCGGGCGCTCGAGGCTCGCCTTCTGGAGACAGCCGGCGATGAGGCGAAGGGGAGGAAAGCGGTCGACGAATTGCGCCGCACCATCGCACGCCTGGATGTTGCGCACGGATATTTCGATGATTTGTCGGCTTTCGGTGCTGCGCCGCCCGAGAACCGAACCGAAGAGCGGATTGTTCATGCCGAAAAATCGAAAGTTCCGGTGATCACGCGCATCGGAAAGCGCCGCTTTCCAATATTCGGGGCTCTGTTCGGCCGAGGCTCCGGCGTTTCCGGCACACCGCCCGGTCCCGCTCCGGGGCCAGACGATGGGCCGTTTTCCGATCATGTCTATCTCAGCATCGATGCCGAGCTGGACGGAGTGAACGTTACCTGCCGGTATGCCTATTGTTATGATCCCGCATGCCAGCTGCAGCTCAGCATCGTGACCGGCAGTGATCAGTCGCTGTTTGAATTCCGCACCCGGGCTTTCAGTTTAAGATATGCGTTTAAACATTTATCGCAGGCACTTGAGAAAAAAGGTTTAAGCGTTCCATCCGCCGGCTTGCAGGCAGGTGCGGTCTGGGAAACGGAAGAACGCGACTGCGAGGAAGTCCGGCTTCCGCCGTCCGGGGAGCGTTTGCATGCTTTCGAATTCGTTCCGGTTCCTGGCTGACGCACGGGCCGGATGAAAAAAAAACCCGCCAGATTGGCGGGCTTTTCATTCCAGGTCCGTTCGAGGCACTCAGTCGATCTGAACGTAGTCGTCCGGCGTCAGGCCGAGGCGGCCGTCAAGGTAGGTCCCGCAGCGATCCATCAGATCGTCCATGTGGCTTTCGAAGAAGTGGTTCGCACCGGGGATTTCCTGATGGTCGATGACGATGCCCTTCTGGGTCTTCAGCTTGTCGACCAGGGTCTGCACATCTTTCTGCGGCACGACCTTGTCGTTCTCGCCATGGATGATGAGACCCGATGACGGGCAGGGAGCCAGGAACGAGAAATCGTGCAGATTCGCCGGCGGCGCAACCGAGATGAAACCTTCCACTTCCGGGCGGCGCATCAGGAGCTGCATGCCGATCCAGGCGCCGAAGGAGAAGCCGGCGATCCAGCAGGCGCGCGCATCCGGATGCACGGTCTGCACCCAGTCGAGGGCTGCGGCCGCATCGGACAGTTCGCCCTGGCCATGGTCGAAGGCTCCTTGCGATCGGCCGACGCCGCGGAAATTGAACCGCAGGACCGCAAAGCCGCGCTGCGCGAACATGTAGTAGAGCTGATACACGATCTGGTTGTTCATCGTGCCGCCGAACTGCGGATGCAGATGAAGCACCAGGGCAATCGGTGCATTGCGTTTTTTCGCGGGGTGGAACCGGCCTTCCAGCCGGCCCGCGGGACCGTTGAAGATCACCTCGGGCATGAAGCGCTATGTCCTTTTTTGGTGCAGCACCCCCGGATTCCGGGGCGCTACCTGCGGTTCTGTGTACGTGAAATCCCTAAGTCTAAACTTGACTCTCAGGTTCCGAGTTTCTAGAACCTTCTTTAGAATTATTCGAAAGTCGCCCACGTCTCATATCGTGGAAAATGGGACGCGACGTCGTCAGGTGGGCACGTTTACGCCATCGGAGCGGAAAATTTCAAGTTTTCCGTAACGAAGGGTAAATGAAAAGATTTTCGATCCGGCTGAAAACAGGTGAAACACAGGCGCGCAGACGGGCAATGCCTCAGGCGAAAGACCATGTCTATCTCGACCATAACGCAGGTGCGCCGCTGCGCCCCGGCGCCCGGGAGCGCATGGTCGAAGTCTTGAGCGATGTCGGTAACGCGTCGTCCGTCCATGCCGACGGCCGCCGCGCCCGGGCAAGGATCGAGGCCGCCCGCGAACAGGTGGCCGGCCTCTGCAAGGCCCGCACCCGCGCCGTCACCTTCGTCTCCGGCGGTACCGAGGCCAACATGACGGCCCTGACTCCGAACTGGCAGGATCAGGGCGCTCCTTATTATCTGGACCGTCTGCTGCGCGGCGCCACGGAACATCCCTCCGTCGCGGCCGGGGGACGGTTTCCGGCCTCCATGCAGGAGGTCATTCCCGTCGACGCCAATGGCTTGATTCGACTGGATATCCTGAAAGACATGCTGGCAGGCGGAGGTCCGGCGCTGGTCTCGGTCATGGCGGCCAACAACGAAACCGGCGTCATCAGTCCGTTGGCCGAAATCGGTGCAATGGTTGCAGAGGCCGGCGGCTTCTTCCACGTCGACGCGGTTCAGGCGGCCGGGCGCATGGAAATAGACATGGACGCCTGGCAGGCGGATGCCATCAGCCTGTCCGCCCACAAGTTCGGCGGGCCGCAGGGGGCAGGCTCTCTCGTTGTGCGCTCCACGGCCCGTGTACCCGCGCCGCTGATGCTCGGCGGCGGTCAAGAAAACTGGCGCCGCGCCGGCACGGAAAACGTTGCCGCCATTTCAGGTATCGGTGTGGCCGCGGAAGCAGCAGAAAAAGAAGCGCAGGATTGGGCGCGTCTGGCCGCCTTGCGCGACAGACTGGAGGCCGGGGTGCGTGAAATCTGTCCGGCCGTCACCATATTCGGGGAAGAGGCACCGCGTCTTGCGAATACGAGTTGCTTTGCCGCTCCCGGAATTTCGGCGGAAACGGCGTTGATCGCCTTCGATCTGGAACGTCTGTCCCTGTCATCCGGTTCCGCGTGCTCATCGGGCAAGGTTTCCGTTTCCCATGTGCTGACCGCCATGGGTGCCGAAGAGGCAACCGCCCGCTGTGCGCTGCGCGTCAGCCTCGGCTGGAACTCGACGGACGCCGATATCGACCGTTTTCTGGAGGTTTGGCCGCAGGTCGTCGACCGGCTGAACCCGGAGGCCCGGAACCGGGCCGCATGACTTACCCGGCGGGCAACCGCCGACCCCGTTTTCGCTTGACGATCGTTAAGTCGGCGTCGGGCGATGCAAACTAAGAAGAACCGCGGGACAGGTGAGTCCCGCGCAATGGAGTGAAGACATGCCCGCTGTGCAGGAGACAATCGATCAGGTCAAGGCGATCGATGTTGACCAGTATAAATACGGCTTCGTGACCGACATCGAATCGGAAAGGGGCGCCAAGGGCCTTACCGAGGAAACCGTCCGTTTCATCTCCGCGAAAAAGAACGAGCCGGAGTGGATGACCGAGTGGCGCCTGGAGGCGCTGCGCCGGTTCAAGACCATGGACGAGCCGACCTGGGCCCGGGTGCACTATCCGAAGATCGATTTCGACGAGCTCTACTACTACGCGGCGCCGAAATCGGTGGAAGGGCCGAAGAGCATCGACGAGGTCGATCCGGAACTTCTGGCAACCTATGAAAAACTCGGCATTCCGCTGCGCGAGCAGGAAATTCTCGCGGGCATCAAGCCGGAGAACCGGGTCGCGGTCGATGCCGTGTTCGACAGCGTTTCCGTGGTCACCACCTTCAAGGAAGAGCTGAAGAAGGCCGGCGTCATCTTCTGCTCGATCTCCGAGGCGCTGCGCGAATATCCCGACCTGGTGAAGAAGTACCTCGGCTCGGTCGTTCCGGTGACGGACAATTTCTACGCCACGCTGAACTCCGCGGTCTTTTCCGACGGATCTTTCGTCTACGTGCCTGAAGGCGTCCGCTGCCCGATGGAGCTGTCGACCTATTTCCGCATCAACGAGCAGAATACAGGCCAGTTCGAACGTACGCTGATCATCGCCGACAAGGGCGCCTACGTCTCTTACCTGGAAGGCTGCACGGCCCCCCAGCGCGACGAGAACCAGCTGCACGCGGCCGTGGTCGAGCTCGTCGCCCTGGATGACGCCGAGATCAAGTATTCCACGGTGCAGAACTGGTTCCCGGGCGACGCGCAGGGCAAGGGCGGCATCTACAATTTCGTCACCAAGCGCGGCGACTGCCGGGGTAAGAATTCCAAGATCTCCTGGACCCAGGTCGAGACCGGGTCCGCGATCACCTGGAAATACCCGTCCTGCATCCTGCGCGGCGACAATTCCCGCGGGGAGTTCTACTCGATCGCCGTTTCCAACGGCTATCAGCAGGTCGACAGCGGCACCAAGATGATCCATCTGGGCAAGAACACCTCCAGCCGGATCATCTCCAAGGGCATCTCCGCCGGTCGGTCGCAGAACACCTACCGCGGTCTGGTCTCGGCCCACCGCAAGGCCTCGAACGCGCGCAACTTCACACAGTGCGACTCGCTCCTGATCGGTCAGGACTGCGGCGCCCATACCGTGCCCTACATCGAGAGCAAGAATTCGACGGCGACCTTCGAGCACGAGGCGACCACGTCGAAGATCTCCGACGATCAGATGTTCTATTGCCAGCAGCGCGGCATGTCCGACGAAGAGGCCGTGGCGCTGATCGTCAACGGCTTCGTCAAGGACGTCATCCAGCAGCTGCCGATGGAATTCGCGGTCGAGGCCCAGAAGCTGATTTCGATCAGTCTGGAAGGCTCCGTGGGCTAGGAACTCCACCGGAAAAACGAACTAATTAAACAGTCCAGGCCGCGAAGATCGGCCTCTTGAATGAACAAGGACTATCTCAATGCTTGAGATCAAAAACCTGCACGCCCGCATCGCCGAAGACGGCAAGGAAATCCTGCGCGGCGTCAACCTGACTGTGAACGCCGGCGAAGTGCACGCCATCATGGGCCCGAACGGCTCGGGCAAGTCGACCCTGTCCTATATCCTGGCCGGCAAGGACGACTACGAGATCACCGAAGGCGAGATCCTGTTCAACGGCGAGAACCTTCTGGAACTTGGCCCGGACGAGCGGGCGGCCGCCGGTGTCTTCCTGGCGTTCCAGTATCCGATCGAGATTCCCGGCGTCGCCACCATGGAATTCCTCAAGACGGCGATGAACGCCCAGCGGCGCGCCCGCGGCGAGACCGAAATGACGATCCCGGCCTTCATGAAGGCGGTCAAGGAAAAGGCGGCAGACCTCAAGGTCTCCATGGACATGCTGAAGCGTCCGCTCAACGTCGGTTTCTCCGGCGGCGAGAAGAAGCGCGCCGAAATCCTGCAGATGTCCCTGCTGGAACCGAAGCTCTGTGTGCTCGACGAGACGGATTCCGGCCTCGATATCGATGCGCTCAGGATCGTGTCGGAAGGCGTCAACAAGCTGCGGTCGCCGGAGCGCTCGATGATCGTCATCACCCACTACCAGCGCCTGCTCGACCATATCGTGCCGGACGTTGTGCACGTCATGTCGCGGGGCCGGATCGTCAAGACCGGCGGCGCGGATCTGGCGCTTGAGCTGGAAAAGAGCGGCTACGCCGATTACGTCGAAGACGCAGCAGCCTGAGCGGCGGGGAGACAAGGATGAACGCCAATACCCCGATCACGCATACCCAGGCCGAAACCGGCCTGATTGCGCGCTACGACAGCGCCCGCGCCGGGTTTGCCGGTACGGATGCGGTCATCGCGCTGCGCGATGCGGCCGCCGAGCAGTTGCGGCGGAAGGGCCTGCCGCACCGGCGGGTCGAGGAATACAAGTACACTGACCTGCGCGCCTTCATGAAGTCGAGCGCGCGGCTTTCGGCAGCCGCATCGGCAGACGAGGCCAGGGCCGTACTGGAGGCCTCCGACGGCTTCGGCGATCTCGGCCGCTACCGGATCGTGATCGCCAATGGCCGGTTCGTCGAGGCCCTGAGCGATGTTGCCGCTCTGGCAGGCGAGGGCGTCACGGTGACCGATTTCACCGAGGCACTTGGCGGTGACAACGGCGCGGCTCTGCTCGCGATCCCGGCCAGTGCCGAAGGCGACGGGACGCTCGCGCTCAATACCGCCTTCGTGCAAGGCGGCGTGATGCTATCGGTCAGGGAAGGCGCGGAGGTCTCGAAACCGGTCGAACTGCTGCATGTGGTCGCGGGCGAGGGCGCACAGGTCACCCGCTGCCGGATCGCGGTTGCTCCCGGCGCAAAGCTCAAGCTGCTTGAAACCTTCGCCGGCAATACCAGTTCGGGCGAAACCAACGCCGTCTTCGACTACGATATTGCCGATAGCGCGGAACTCACCGTTACCCGTCTGATCGACGGCGATGGCGAAGGCGCAAGGCTGTTCACGACCCTGGCCCGCCTTGGATCGGAAGCGCGGTTTCACACGCTCGGCTTCATCGCCGGACCGTCCTTCGTGCGCAACCAGCAGTTCGTCGCCTTTGCCGGCGAGAATTCCGAAGCCCGGCTGTTCGGCGTGACCATGGCCCGTGACAAGGCGCTCGCGGATCAGACGCTGATCGTCGATCACGCGGTGCCCAACTGCTCGAGCCGCGAGTTCTTCAAGACTGTTCTCGACGATGAGGCCAGGGGGGTCTATCAGGGGCGCATCAACGTGGCGCCTCATGCCCAGAAGACCGACGGCGAAATGATGACCCAGGCCCTCCTGCTGTCGGAAGGCCCGGAGATGGCCAACAAGCCGGAACTGGAAATCTTCGCCGACGACGTTCTGTGCGCCCATGGCGCCACGAGCGGCCAGATCGACGAGGACCTGCTGTTTTACCTGCGCGCGCGCGGCATTCCGGAAGACGAGGCCAAAACGCTCCTCGTCCTTGCGTTCCTGTCCGAAGCCATTGAAGAATTCGGCGAGGACGATGTGACCGGGATGCTGGAAGAGCGGGTCCGTGCCTGGCTGGCGGCCAGAAGCTGATGATCCTCGCCGGTGAGAGAACGCACCGGCGGGTCGAAAGATACAAAGGGAGCAAGGCGGCATGACGGTCGCATCTGCAATCGCTGAAACGGACGCCGGCTACGACGTCGAGGCCATCCGTAAGGACTTTCCGATCCTCTCCCGAGAGGTCTACGGCAAGCCTCTGGTCTATCTCGACAATGGCGCATCGGCGCAAAAGCCGCAGGCGGTAATCGACGCGGTCTCCTATGCCTATTCCAACGAATACGCCAACGTGCATCGCGGCCTGCATTTCCTGTCCAACACCGCGACCGACAATTACGAGGCCGCGCGCGAAAAGGTGCGTCGCTTCCTGAACGCACCGTCGGTGGACGAGATCGTGTTCACCCGCTCCACGACCGAGGCGATCAACCTGGTGTCCTACGGCCTCGGTCCGGAGACCTTCGGTCCGGGCGATGAAATCGTGATCTCCATCATGGAGCATCACTCCAACATCGTGCCCTGGCATTTTCACCGCGAACGCAACGGCGCGGTGCTGAAGTGGGTCTATGTGCGAGAGGACGGGTCCTTCGATCTCGATGCCTTCGCCGACACGCTGACCGATCGCACCAAGCTGGTCGCCATCACCCACATGTCCAACGTGCTGGGCACGGTCGTGCCGGTCAAGGACGTCTGCCGGATCGCCCATGAACGCGGCATTCCGGTGTTGGTCGACGGCAGCCAGGCCGCCGTTCACCTGCCGGTGGACGTGCAGGATATCGACTGCGACTACTACGTCTTTACCGGCCACAAGGTCTATGGACCGACCGGCATCGGGGCTCTCTGGGCCAAGTCGGACAAACTGAAAGCCATGCGTCCGTTCTGCGGCGGTGGCGAGATGATCCTGGACGTGACCGAAGACGTCGTCACCTACGCCGATCCGCCGCACCGGTTCGAGGCCGGCACGCCGCCGATCGTGCAGGCGATCGGCCTGGGCGCAGCTCTCGATTACATGGACAGCATCGGACGCGACCGGATTGCCCGCCACGAGGCCGATCTGTGCGCCTACGCCCATGAACGGCTGTCGACGATCAATTCCCTGCGGATCTTCGGCACGGCGCCGGGCAAGGGCGCGATCGTCTCCTTCGAGATCGAAGGGGCCCATGCCCATGACGTTGCCACGATTATTGACCGGGCCGGCGTGGCGGTCCGGGCGGGAACCCATTGCGCACAGCCGCTCTTGGCAAAATACGGCGTGACCTCTACATGTCGGGCAAGTTTCGGGCTCTACAACACCCGCGCGGAAGTGGATGCGCTTTACGAGGCCTTGATCAAGGCGCAGTCATTTTTCGCCTGAGGACGGACAAGATGGAAAACGGCACCACCATAGATCACAACGAGGCAGGCGAAGAACTGCGCGCGGACGTCGCCGCGGGCTCCGCCATCCCCATGGAGGAACTGGACCGGCTCACGAATGACATCGTGACGGCCCTGAAGACCGTCTACGATCCGGAAATTCCATGCGATATCTATGAACTCGGGCTGATCTACAAGGTCGACATCGAGGACGACCGGTCGATCAACATCGACATGACGCTGACCGCGCCGGGCTGCCCGGTTGCCGGCGAGATGCCGGGCTGGGTGGAAAATGCTGTCGCCTCCGTACCCGGTGTCGGGCCGGTCAATGTCGACATGGTGTTCGATCCGCCCTGGTCGCCGGAGCGCATGTCGGACGAAGCCAAGGTTGCGCTGAACTGGTACTGATTGCGCAGGCCCCTTTTTGACGATGGCCGGCACACCTATATGTTGGATATGACCCGAATCCTTTGCAAAACCCGAGGATGAGATGGCAGCAGCAAGCAAATTCCAGGTAATGACCATGACCGACGCCGCGGCGGAACGCGTGCGCGAACTGGTCGATAATGCCGATGGCGATGCGCTGGGTCTGAGGGTCGGCATCAAGAAGGGCGGCTGCGCCGGCATGGAATACACCATGGACCTGGTCAAGGAAGCCGGCCCCGGTGACGATGTCGTCGAGGACAAGGGCGCAAAGCTGTTCGTCGACCCGTCCGCCGTTCTGTTCCTGCTCGGCACGGAAATGGACTTTGAAGTGACCAAGTTCCGCTCCGGTTTCGTCTTCAAGAACCCGAATGAGGTGTCCGCCTGCGGCTGCGGCGAATCCGTGTCGCTGCAGGAGGCCAATCCCGCCGTCATGGCCGGCCAGGACCGGTAATTTGGACCTGTTCAAGCGGCTGAAGGCCGATGCGAAGCCGGAATGGTCCGCTTACGTTTCCCATGAATTCGTCGAAGAGCTTGGCGCCGGTTCGTTGCCGGAGGCCTGTTTCCGCCATTACCTGGTACAGGACTACCTGTTCCTGATCCAGTTCGCGCGCGCCTATGCGCTTGGCGTCTATAAAAGCCCGACCGTCGACGACATGCGTGCCTCGCTCGAAGGCGTCAAGGCCATCCTGGATACGGAACTCGACCTGCATATCGAATTGTGCGCCGGCTGGGGCATGACCAGGACCATGATCGAGGCGTCGGAGGAAGACAGGCCGACCATGGCCTATACCCGCTTCGTTCTGGAAACCGGAATGGCCGGGGATCTTCTGGACCTGCAGGTTGCCCTGGCACCCTGTATCATCGGTTATGCCGAGATCGGCGCCGATCTGGAACGGCGGTACGCAGACGGCCTTGCCGGCAATCCCTATCGGCGCTGGATCGCGGAATATGCGGGCGACATGTACCAGGCGCTGGCGCAGGATTTCGGAGGCTGGATGGACCGGACTGCGGAGATTTATCTCACGGAAGCCCGGTATCCCCGTCTTGCCGCGATTTTTCGCAAGGCCAGCATACTGGAGGCCGATTTCTGGCAGATGGGATTGAACGCAGCCGTTCCCGGACAACATTAGCCCGGATAATCATGGCTCTGCCGTTCAGGCGACGTCCGAGGCTTGATTTGAGGGCAGGTCGGATTCCGTTTTCACAGCATTCCGGCCGGCAGCCTTGGCTGCATACAATGCTTCGTCGGCGCGTCCGATGATCGAATGGGTGGTGTCATCCGGCCGGAAGATCGATATGCCGATGGAGATCGTGATCCGGCCGAGGTTCTCACCCGTGGACCGTTTGACCAGTTCCTTCGACATGACCGAATTGCGGATCAGTTCCGCGACCTCGACGGCTTCCTGCAGTCCGGTCTGCGGCAGCAGGATTGCGAATTCCTCGCCGCCATAACGGCAGGGAACGTCGCCGTTCTTGACGTTCTGCTTGACCGCCAGGGCCACAAGCCGCAGCACCTGGTCGCCGGTCTGATGGCCCCAGGTGTCGTTGAACTTCTTGAAGTGATCGATATCCGTCAGAAGCAGGGCGAATCCGCGTTTGCTTTCAGCCGCGTTGGCTATCAGCCGGCCGATCGATGTGTCGAAATGCTTCCGGTTGTTGAGCGTCGTCAGTTCGTCGGTCAGGGATTCGTAGCGGATCGTCTCAAGGCTCGATTGCAGGTTCTCGATCTGCCGTTTCGATTCAAGCAGTTGGGATTCGAGCTTGCGGTTAGAAGCGACCGCGGAGTGGGTCGATTTCATCAGATGGGTGACGAAGACTTCCAGATTTTCCGGGTCTTTCAGTTTCTTCAGCTTCTCGCCGGCGCGCTCGAGCAGCGTGCCGTAGTCCGAGGTGGCATCGGCCCCCATCTTCAGGGCATCGACCAGATCTTCCACTTCCCGCGATACCTTGTCGCCGACTTCATCCAGCTGATCGCCAAGCTTGTTCGGGGACAGGAAGCGACCGTAAATCGATTGCATTTCTTCCGTGCTGACACGACCTTTTTGTTTCAGCACGTCATTGATGGCGCGGTTCAGTCCGTGATTGTAGCCTGCACAATAGGTGTACCAGAATTCATAGGACCGAGGATACGCCGGAAGCACGTTCCTCTTGATATAGGCCAGGGCGGACTCTGCATAAACAATCGTCCGCTTATGGTCGTCTTCATCTGACATAAAAAATCCCACACACCGAGCTTGCGGATGGTTCCCGCACGTCACTTGCTCGAATCGTAAAATCCTACAGGAGGATTTAAGGCCGGGTTAAACTTGTCTCCCGGAGACCTTCGATACTCAAGAAACTTTCTTGGGGCGCGGTTCTCTGAGGAGAAATGCCGGAACATGTCCGTCCCTGCCGAATGCGGGTTCGTTCCTGTCCGGCTTTGAACGGGTTGTCGGCCGCGAGGAGGACGAATCGCTCTGATCCTGCCGTACGGGGCGCCGGCGCGGTTTCGGCTGTGTGTCTTCCGTAATGACGGCGTCGTCGTTGTCGGCCTTTTTGCGCCTCGCGGGTTTTTCCGCAGTCGATTTGGAGGCCGGTTTTTCTGCAGTCGATCTGGAGGCCGGTTTTTCCGCAGTGGTTCTGCTGGACGGCTTGCCATCGGTCGCTTCGGGCTTGGCCGTCTTCGAACGTCGGCGCGCCTTGCGTTCTTTCGCGGCTGCCTCGAAGTCGATCGGTTCGCCTTCCCATTCGATGGGGTTGTTGATCAGTTTTTCAATCGCATCGAGGTATTTCTGGTCGTCGGGGGTTACGAGCGTATAGGCAACCCCGGATCTTCCGGCCCGGCCGGTTCGTCCGATGCGGTGGACGTAGTCTTCCGCATGGCTCGGTACGTCGTAGTTGAAGACGTGGCTGACTTCCGGAATATCCAGACCGCGGGCGGCCACATCGCTGGCCACCAGCAGGGTGATGTTACCTTTGCGGAAATTGTCCAGCATCATCATCCGGGTCCGCTGGTCCATGTCGCCATGAAGGGCGCCGACATTGTAGCCGTGGCGCTCCAGGGACCGGAACAGCGTCGTGATGTCGCGTTTGCGGTTACAGAACACGATAGCGTTCTTGAGATCTTCGGACTTTTCCAGAAGCTCGCGCAGAGCAGCGCGCTTCTCGAAGTCCTGGTTTTCGGTAGCCTTCAGGAACTGCGCGACATTTTCCGCGGTCGTCAAAGTGGGGGCTACCTCGATTTTGGCCGGGTTCTGCAGAAACGCTTCGGTCAGGCGCTGAATTTCCGGCGGCATCGTCGCCGAGAAGAACAGGGTCTGGCGCGTAAACGGGATCAGCTTGCAGATACGTTCGATGTCCGGAATGAAGCCCATGTCGAGCATGCGGTCGGCTTCGTCGATCACGAGGATCTCGACCCCCTGCAGCAGCAGCTTGCCGCGCTCGAAGTGGTCGAGCAGGCGGCCGGGGGTCGCAATCAGGACGTCTGCGCCGCGATCGAGCTTCTTGTCCTGTTCACCGAAGGAAACGCCGCCGATCAGCAGGGCAACATTCAGTTTGTGGTTCTTGCCGTATTTTTCGAAGTTTTCTTCCACCTGAGCGGCGAGCTCGCGCGTGGGCTCCAAAATCAGGGTGCGCGGCATCCGCGAGCGTGCGCGGCCCTTTTCCAGAAGGGTCAGCATCGGCAAGGTAAAACTTGCGGTTTTGCCCGTTCCGGTTTGCGCAATGCCAAGGACATCGCGTCGCTCCAGCACGCGGGGGATCGCTCCCGCCTGAATTGCTGTCGGTTCCGTATATCCCGCCGCTTCCACTGCAGCGAGAACCTTCTCGCTAAGACCGAGAGTATTAAATGACATATAGAGCCTTTAGCCCGGATTTATTGATCGATCGAATGACACCAGTTGCCGGCAGACGCCGTGCAAAGTCGGGCACACCCTACATTTGTCGGCGCTAGTGTCAATGTGAAGACCAGGCAAAATACGAAGAAATTCGCCGATATCGGAGAATAAAAACGTATATCAGTTAACTGTGGCCGCCAGGGGGAGGTCGAAATTTAAATTATCTCGCAAATTGGTAGTACCCGATGACTTTGCCGTGAAAAGAAATTGCAACTTTAAAACGCAGTGTTGCATGAAATAACAATACGGGAGCGAAGCCGCTCAGACTGCTCCGGAAGAGCTTGCCTGCCCGTTCAGTTCATTGGCCGGATCGGAATTTTTCCACGAGCGTTGGCGAGCGGTCGGCCCGCCGGCGCCGTTTTCGAAAAACAGCTTGTAGTCGCGCCGGTAATGTCTCAGAACGTTGCCGAAATACTGGGAATTGCGAATGGCTTCCGCTGTTTCATGCGTCGGCATTTCGATGGCCGCCGGACCTTCGCCGATGTCCACATTGCTCTGCCGTTTCAGCAACGAGCGCAGCTTGCTCCAGTCCGACGGCAACCTGTTGAAGTCGAGGACCAGGTCCGGAATGAGCGCACCCTTGTGGTGGAGCATGGACGCCTGGCTGCGCAGCAGATTGTCGGCGCCGAGATCGGTCGTTTCCAGAACCCGTTCCAGAAACTCTTCGATCGGCATCTGTTTGCGGAAGCGGTTTTCCTCAAAATAGGCGGGCAGGTCGGCGTCGCCGAGAATAAGGTGCTCGTAGCAGGCGGCCAGTCGGGTATGGGGATACTGAACGACGGTAAAGACCGGAAAATCGGGATGCCGCCGTTTGAGCTCGCTGGCCGTCAGCAGCTGTATATCGCCTTCCCAAAGGCCAGTGTAGTCGTGTCCGGTGTAGTCGGCGGTATAGGCTTGCGCGGCATGCGGGTCTGCGGCCTGACCGCTCAGCATTTTCAGGACCGGGAAAACCGTTGCCATCGGGGCGCCGGGAATGCGGGCATATCCCACCCGCGCTTTCCGGAACACCATGTAGTGACGGTTTCTGAGCGGCCGTCGCTGACGGTCGAATACATCATACATCGCTTGCAGCATGGTCGCGGTCCGCAGACTTTTTACTTGCTTGTTTGCGCCAGAAGCGAGGGCAACAAAGACTTTTGCGTGAACATTGGGAAACATGATAGTGCCTAACCGCGCGGAGCGATAGGGCAGACTTGCGGTTTCCTTCGATTGATACAGTCGGGCCCCTGCCTCAGATGTCCAGATCCTCGGCGAATTCGGCGTTGTCCTGGATGAAGCGGAAGCGGGCCTCCGGCTTGTTCCCCATCAGGCGTTCCACAACGTCGTTGGTTTCCGCAACGGCCTGTTCATCGACCCGGACCAGCAGCATGGTGCGGTTTTTCGGATCCATGGTGGTTTCCTTCAACTGGGCGGGAAGCATTTCGCCGAGGCCCTTGAACCGGCCGATTTCGACCTTTGCCTTTCCCTTGAAGGTGGTCGCCAAAAGCTCGTCCTTGTGAGCATCGTCCCGGGCATAAAGCGTCTTGCCGCCCTGGGTCAGCCTGTAGAGGGGAGGGACGGCCAGAAACAGGTGGTCGTTGCGGATGAGCTCCGGCATTTCCCGATAAAAGAACGTGATCAGAAGCGAAGCGATATGCGCGCCGTCCACGTCCGCGTCGGTCATGATGACGACCTTTTCGTAGCGCAGGTCCGTATCGCGATAATTCGACCGGGTTCCGCAGCCGAGCGCCTGGACCAGGTCGGCCAGCTGCTGGTTGGCGGCAAGCTTATCCCGCCCCGCGTTGGCGACGTTCAGGATCTTGCCGCGAAGCGGAAGGACGGCCTGGTTGGAACGGTTGCGCGCCTGCTTTGCCGAGCCGCCTGCCGAATCCCCTTCCACGATGAACAGTTCCGTCCCGTCCGCCTGGTTGGCGGAACAGTCGGCGAGCTTGCCGGGCAGGCGCAGCTTGCGGACGGCCGTCTTGCGGGCGACATCCTTCTCCTGCCGCCGGCGCAGGCGTTCCTCGGCCCGGTCGATCACCCATTCCAGCAACTTGTTCGCCTGGTTGGGCGATGCCGTCAGCCAGTGGTCGAAGGCGTCGCGGACCGCGGTTTCCGTGATGCGGGTTGCCTCGTTCGTCGCCAGCCGGTCCTTCGTCTGGCCGACAAACTCCGGTTCCCGGATAAAGACCGAAAGCATTCCGCCGGCCGATGTCAGCACATCGTCGCCGGTGATGATGGACGCCTTCTTGTTGTTGGTCAGCTCGCCATAGGCCTTCAGGCCGCGCAGCAGCGCATAGCGCAAGCCTGCTTCATGGGTGCCGCCTTCCGGCGTCGGAACCGTGTTGCAGTACGAATTTATGAAACCGTCGCCGGCAAACCAGGTCACCGCCCATTCGACCGACCCGTGACTGCCCGCCTTGTCCGTGCGTCCGGCGAAAATGTCGTCGACAACGGTCCGCTCCTTGGAAAGCCGCTCAGACAGAAAGTCGCGCAGTCCGCCGGGGAAATGGAACACGGCTTCCGCCGGGGTTTCGTCCTTTTCCGACAACAGGGCCGGGTCGCAATGCCAGCGGATTTCGACGCCGCCGAAGAGATAGGCCTTCGATCGGGCCATCTTGAGCAGGCGCGCAGGAATGAATTTGGCGCCTCTGCCGAAAATCTCCGGATCCGGCTTGAAGCTGACGCTGGTGCCGCGGCGGTTCTGCGTATCGCCGACGAGCTCCAGCGGGCCTTGCGGGATGCCGCGCTGGAAGCGCTGCCGGTAGAGCTTGCGCGTCCGCGCCACCTCGACGACCAGGTCCTCCGACAGGGCATTGACGACCGAAACGCCGACGCCGTGGAGACCGCCGGACGTCTCGTAGACCTTGCTGTCGAATTTCCCGCCCGCGTGCAGCGTGGTCATGATGACCTCAAGCGCGGACTTGTCCTTGAACTTCGGATGCGGATCGACCGGAATACCCCGGCCGTTGTCGGTCACGGTCAGATAACCGTCCGCGGAAAGGGAAACATCGATCCAGGTCGCGTGGCCGGCGACGGCCTCGTCCATGGAGTTGTCGATAACTTCCGCAAACAGGTGGTGCAGCGCCTTTTCGTCGGTGCCGCCGATATACATGCCGGGGCGGCGGCGAACCGGTTCCAGGCCTTCCAGGACCTCGATATCGGCGGCGGAATAATCCTCGCCGCCGGTCACGGCTTTGAGGGCGGGCCGTGCGGTCTTTCGTGCCGGAGTTGCTGGCGGATCGCGGTCAATCGGGACAGCTGCCTGTGCGTTTCCTGCAAAAAGATCGTCTTTTCCGCTCATTCAGTTTCCGCCGTCTTGGTCTTTCCAGATCTCATTCGCCGACAAACCCTGTCCCGCGAATCACCAGATGAGTTTCGCAGGACAAAGCCGGAACAGCAAAGCGTTCCGCGCATTCACCCCCAATTTACACACGCAGCCGCAGCGAATGCTCTCGCGGCAACCGAATGTCAACCCGTCTGTGGTTTCATCGCACCTGGAAAAAAGAGCGGCGCAACAAAACCGCTGAAACCAAAGGGGAATGGGCAAATGATCAGACAGTATGGAGTCGCAGTCCGGCAGCAGGCAGATCTGTTCTGCGCGGGCACCTTGGCAATTTGTGCAGTGATTATGGCTCTGATGGGGTGAAAACCCAGGTGGGGGTGTGACATCGAGGCAACAGGCGCGCAGGAAGTCTCCTCTCAGGAGGGGTGTCGGCATTGCTGCCGTTCTTCGGCCATGTTTCATCTTCACCCGTTGATCTTGCGCGGCATGAGACCGGACTGTGTCGGTTGGCATCTTCCGGTCGGGATAATGGCGCGATGGAGATTTAACGGCACCAGGTTGGGGCAGCACGGTCCGCAAGGCCGGTTGCCGGATCGGCGGAAATGCGACGAACGCAAGCAAGCGGCCGGAAGCGCAACAGCAGCATGCATTGGCATGTGCGCTTCGGCCGGGCCTGCAGAAGGCGGGTTTGACAGAAGATTGTCCAGCTCCTGCCGCATTCCGTCCGACAAGGGCCCAACTCTGGTCGAAATGAGCGGATACGCTGTGCGCAACGTGTTCAATAAGACCGATTTCGCTGAGAAAAACGGTCAATGTGATGAGTTCAGGATGATGCCTCGGACGTGGCGACAGACAGGAACAGGGAAAAAGGCACCGATGCCGGCGGTATCGGCGTGCCTTGCTGTCTGTCTTGTTCTGGCAGGCGGCTTCGGTTCGCTTGGGCAGGCCTTGGCATTCGATGGCAAGCCGGCAGCCGACGATGCGATCAAGGTCGAGGATCTGTCCCCGCGCGAGGCGCTGCGGACCGGTGCCCGTCAATATTACGCCGGCGACAAGGCCGCCGCGTTGAGTTCCCTGCAGTACGCTGCAAAGAAGGGACAGCCGATGGCTGCCTGGAAACTTGGCGAAATGTACGCCAAGGGCGACGGCGTCAAGGAAGACGATATCAAGGCCTTCGAATATTACAGCCAGGTGGTGCGCGAACACGGCGACAGCGGGCCGCACGAACCGGACGCCCCGTTCGTGGCGAGTGCATTCGTCGCGCTTGGAACCTATTACCTGAACGGCATCAGCGATGCGGTGCCGCAGAACCTGGCGCGCGCCCGGCAGATCTTTACCCACGCGGCATCCTATTTCGGCGACCCGGAAGCGCAGTACGAACTGGGTCGCATGTACGAGGGCACCAGCAGCCGTCTGGCCGTGCGCTGGTACAATCTGGCCTCGCTCAAGGGGCATATCGGCGCGCAGGCCCGGCTTGGTGAAACGCTCTACAATATGGCGCATACGGACGCCCAGAAGGCCCGCGGCCTGATGTGGCTGACAGTTGCCCGCCGTCAGGCCCACGGAGCCGACGCCGACTGGATCAACGAAATGCACGAGCGGTATTTCTCGCTTTCAAGCGAGAACGTGCGGAAGCTGGCCCGTGGCATGGCCGACAGCTGGATCAACCAGAACCGTCCCGACATGGTCACGGCACAGCAGGTTCCCACGCAGTAGATCCGGAATTACCCGTTCGAACTGATCCGCAGGATGGACAACGGTACCGGTGTCATCCGGGCCGTGGGGCAGGGCGTCTTGCTGAAGCTCCAGGACGTGTTGTTGAGAACCATGTCACAGGTCGCCATTCTCGGCCCCGACGGCCCGTTCAGGCAGACCGCATCGCCCAGGTTATAATTGGTGCCCCGATAGCGGCAGGTGCAGTTGACGACGGGCTTTGGCGCCGCCGCGGCCTGCTTTATTTCTCCCGAAAATGCGGATGAAGCTCCTGAACCGATCAGGAAAGCGGCCGCTAAAAGCGAAGCGACAGATCTGTTCAGGCCCGCACGTTCCGGCAGGCCGCTTGCGAAGAAGGTCAGGATCTGTCTCATGGCCATCCCAATGCCGTGTCTTCTTAATAAGAGAAAACTCTAGCATATCCGTGACCGGGACGGAAATTCTTACAGAATGCCGCCGTTTTCAGGCAGCCAGGTCGACCCAGACGGGAACATGATCGGACGGCTTTTCCCAGCCGCGCACATGTTTGTCGATCCCGCAGCCCTTCATCCTGTCGGTCGCCTGGGGCGACATCAGGATGTGGTCGATCCGGATGCCGTTGTTCTTCTGCCAGGCGCCCGCCTGATAATCCCAGAAGGTATAGGTTTCCGGCGCTTGTGTGCAGGCGCGGACCGCTTCCGTCAGACCCAGGTTGATGAGGGTTCGGAATTTCTGCCGGCTTTCCGGCTGGAACAGGGCATCGTCAACCCAGGCATCCGGATTTCTGGCGTCGATCGGATCGGGAATGACGTTGTAGTCGCCAAGCAGCAGGAACGGGGTTTCCTCGGCAAGGCGCTTTTCGGCATGGGCGATCAGCCGGTCCATCCAGCCGAGCTTGTAGGGAAATTTCTCGGTTCCGAGCGGGTTGCCGTTCGGCAGATACAGGCAGCCGAAGCGTATCGCGCCTTTATCTGTCGAGACGCCCGCCTCGATGTAGCGTGCCTGCTCGTCGCTGTCGTCGCCGGGCAGGCCGCGCTCGACGTCTTCCATAGGCAGCTTCGACAGCAGTGCGACGCCGTTGAAGCTCTTCTGGCCGTGAGTCGCAACGTTGTAACCGAGTTCTTCGATCGCTTCTCTCGGGAAATTCTCGTCGACGGACTTGATCTCCTGGAAGCAGGCAATGTCCGGCTGGGCTTCCTTGAGCCATTCGAGCACCGTGTCGATCCGGGCCTTGACGCCGTTGATGTTCCAGGTGGCAATTTTCATCGCTTGCTTCCCGCTTCGCTACAGAATGCGGAAATTGGTAGCATCGCAGACACCGCTTTGTCCCGCCTTTGAAAACAAAACCGGGATCGGCCAACAGGAAACGGCGGAATGCGGGAAATTCAGATGGTAAAGCTGGTTCCGCACCCGCAGCCGGCGACGGCATTGGGGTTGTTGATCTGGAAGGACTGCCCGATCAGGTCGTCGACGAAGTCGATTTCCGATCCCGCCATATATTGCAGGGAGATGCTGTCGATCAGAACGGCGATGCCGTTCTTTTCGATCACCAGATCATCGTCTTCACGCTCGGTCACGAGATCGTATTTGTACTGCAGTCCGGAGCATCCGCCGCCTTCCACGCTGACGCGAAGATCCGTTCCGGCCGGTTCATTGGCCAAAATCCTTGCGATCCGCTTGGCAGCGCGGTCACTGACTGTTACGGGATGTTCAAGTGTCTCGGTCATGGTTCGCCGTCGTGAAAGATCGGTTGAAGTTGGCTGCTGCAGAACACGGTCAAGCCGTGCCGCTGTCTTGATCATGACAGATAGGTATGGTCTTCAAGGCACCGCGTCAATGTACGGGGGTACAGACATGGCGCTGAGGGTCGAAGCAAAATCATCGCACAGGGATAGGACTGCTCTGAAATGACTGCCCAGGGAAATCTCGGGTATGGCGCGCAGCCGCTGGCCCCATTTGCGCAGGATCCGAACGATACGCGCGGCCGTCTCTGTCCGGAACCGTCCAGCCCGACGCGCACGCCGTTCCAGCGCGATCGCGACCGGATCATCCATTCTTCCGCCTTCCGGCGGCTGAAGCACAAGACCCAGGTCTTCGTCTATCACGAGGGCGATCATTTCCGCACCCGGCTGACCCATACGATCGAGGTGTCCCAGATCGCCCGGGCGCTGGCGCGCGCCCTGCGGCTCGACGAGGATCTCGCCGAATGCCTGGCCCTTGCCCACGATCTGGGGCATACGCCCTTCGGCCACGAAGGCGAGGACGTGATGCACGAATGCATGGCGCCTTACGAGGGCTTCGATCACAATGCCCAGTCGCTGCGGGTGGTGACCAGCCTGGAACAACGCTATGCGGAGTTCGACGGGCTGAACCTGTCCTGGGAAACGCTGGAGGGGCTGGTCAAGCACAACGGTCCCCTGGTGTCGCCGGAAGGAAAGCCGCTTGGCAAATTTGAAGGCAGCGTGTTGCCTTTCGCCATTCGCGAATATGCGCAAAAGCAGGATCTGGAGCTTCATACCTGGCCGAGCGCGGAAGCCCAGGCGGCCGCGATTGCCGATGATATCGCCTATGATGCTCACGATCTTGACGACGGCCTGCGCGCGCGGCTGATCGCGGTCGAGGATATCAGGAGCGTTCCGTTCCTCGCCGATATCCTGCAGGAGGTCGACGCCAAATATCCCGGCCTTGAAGAGCATCGCCGGATCCATGAAATCGTGCGCCGGTCGATTACCCGCATGGTCGAGGATGTGATTACCGAATCCCTGCGCCGGATCGGCGAGGCGGATCCGAAATCCGTGACCGAGGTGCGCAACGCCGGCCGTTGCCTGGTGAATTTCTCCGACACCATGGCCAGGGCGGAACGCGAGGTGAAGACTTTCCTGTTCGCCAACGTCTACCGGCACGGCGATGTTCTGGCGATCCGCAAGCTTGTGGCCGGCATCGTGCGGGACCTGTTCGCCAGGTTCATGGCGGAACCCGGCCTGATGCCCGCGCCCTGGAACATGGACCTGGAGACAATCAGCGAATCGGTTCTGGCGCGCCGGGTTTGCGACTACATCGCCGGGATGACCGACCGTTTTGCCATCAGCGAACATCGCAGATTGTTTGACGATACTCCCGAATTAGGTTAGCCCGCCTTTCCAAGCCTGCGTTGCTCGACGGAAAATCCGTCTGCAGCACGCGGGTTTGTTGTGTTTGACGTTTCCAACCGGTCGGATGGTCATGAATATCTTTGCTGAATTCGCAGAACGGGTAAAAGCGGCCGTTCAGGGGCTTGATCTGAAAGGGAGCGACGGCGCGAGCCCCGACCTTTCCCGTGTGACCGTGGAATCGCCGCGCGATCCGGCTCATGGCGATCTGGCGACCAATGCGGCGATGGTGCTTGCCAAGCAACTGGGCATGAAACCGCGCGATCTGGCCGAGCAACTGGCCGAAAGCCTTCGCGCGGATGCCGACGTGACCGAAGTCAGCGTCGCCGGCCCGGGCTTCATCAACCTGAGGGTCGCGCCTGCTGTCTGGCACCGGATCCTGGGAGCGGTCATCGAGGAAGGGCTGGATTTCGGCCGGTCCGCGCGCGGCGCGGGCAAGAAGGTCAATGTCGAATATGTCTCCGCCAACCCGACGGGGCCGATGCATGTCGGCCATACGCGGGGCGCCGTTGTGGGCGATGCGCTCGCCGGCCTGCTGGCCTATGCCGGCTACGATGTAGTAAAAGAATACTACATCAACGACGCGGGCTCGCAGATCGACACCCTGGCGAAAAGCGCCTTCCTGCGTTACCGCGAGGCGCTGGGCGAGGAGATCGGCGAAATTCCGGCCGGCCTTTATCCGGGCGACTATCTGAAGCCGATCGGCGAGAAGCTTGCCAGGCAACACGGCGGCGCCCTGAAGGACATGGACGAAGCCGAGTGGCTGCCGATCGTCAAGGAAGAAGCCGTCGCCGGGATGATGGATCTGATCCGGGACGACCTGGCGACCCTGAACGTCCATCACGACGTCTTTTTCTCCGAGCGCACCCTGCATATGCATGTCGACGGCAAGCCGTCGAAAATCGACGAGATGCTCGAGGCGCTGCGCAAGGAGGACCTCGTCTACCAGGGCACGCTGCCGCCGCCGAAAGGGCAGGTGCCGGAGGATTGGGAAGACCGTGAGCAGACGCTGTTTCGGGCCGAGGACTTCGGTGACGACACCGACCGCGCACTGAAGAAGTCGGACGGGTCCTATACCTATTTCGCTGCCGATGTCGCCTATTTCCGCGACAAGTACCTGCGCGGCTTCGATGAAATGATCTATGTGCTCGGCGCCGATCACGGCGGTTACGTCAAGCGCCTTCAGGCCGTCGGCAAGGCGATTTCCGGCGGCAAGTCGGAAGTCATCGTGCGTTTGTGTCAGCTTGTGAAGCTGTTCCGCGGCGGTGAGCCGGTGAAAATGTCCAAGCGGTCTGGCGATTTCGTCACCCTGCGCGACGTGGTCGAGGAAGTCGGCCGCGATCCGGTGCGCTTCATGATGCTCTACCGCAAGAACGACGCGCCGCTCGACTTCGATTTCCAGAAGGTCACGGAGCAGTCAAAGGACAACCCGGTCTTTTACGTTCAGTACGGCCATGCACGTTGCCGTTCGGTCATGCGTCAGGCGCTGGAGGAACTGCCCGGGCTGGATGCGAGCGATGCCGTGCTTGCCGGAGCGGACCTTGCTCTGCTCGACGATGTCGGGGAACTGGAGCTGATCGGCAAGATGGCCATGTGGCCCAAGATTGTCGACGCGGCCGCGGAGACGCATGAGCCGCACCGCATTGCGTTCTACCTCCATGATCTCGCCAGTTCTTTGCATGCGCACTGGAATAGAGGCAAGGAATTGCCGCAATTACGTTTTATTAACGGCGATAATACCAAATTAACCCTAGCGCGTCTTGCCCTGGTCCGTGCAGTATCTTTGGTGCTTGCTTCAGGTCTCGCGATTCTAGGCGTTGATGCGCCGGAGGAAATGCGCTGAAGTTGCACTTGAATTTTTGTTGCGCAAACTGCGTGGCGAAGGAAACACGTCCGGCCGGATAGCAAATCGCAAATGTCTAGAGATTCCGACCATCCGAAATCCGATCTCCCGCAGACTGCGGCGGACGTGCGTGATGCTGGCTCCGCGCCGGGGGAAGATCCGTTGGTGGAATTGGCCAGGATTGTGCATCGAAGCAAGCAAACGGGTTCAGGCACGGCCGAAGCTCCCGTCCGGGCTCCGGTGCGGGATGAACCCGGCGATGCAGCGCCCCCAGTCAGCGTTCAGGAACCGGCGCCGGTCCGGCAATCGCCATACCTTTATCCGGGGCCGAAGGCTTCGATCCAGGAGCCGGTCGATGCAACAGGCGGCGTTGCCGGCCAGTCAATGCCGGGTTCCGACGAGAGTGAAACAATTGCTTCGCAAGCGACGCAGCATCCTGCAGCAGGTGACATGAGTACATATTCCGCAAGCGGTCCCACGGCTATGGCGGATGAACCCGTCGAAGCAGAGATCCCGCAGAGCCAGCTTCATCATGCGGTGTCCAAGAACCTGGAAGACAACCTGACGGCGGAACTGGAGGACGAACTGATCGGCGCCTTCCGCCAGTCCTTTGCACCCGCCGGGGTCTCCGATGTCCGGCCTCAGCCTCAAACGACGGAACCCGCGCAGCCGGAAGCCCCGGAAGCCTACGAATACGAGACCGAAACTGCCCCAGAGACCGCCCCAGAGGCGGTGCCTGAGGAGCGCGCACCGGAATACGCCGCTTCTTCCGCCTATCAGGAAACGGCTTCGGCTCAGGAGAGCGGGTGGCAGCATACCGGCAGCAGCAGCCTGGGTCATCTGGGCGTGAGCGCCTATGGCCAGCCGGCAAATGACCGGAACCCGCCGCAGGACGATGATCTTTTTGCCGGGCTCGATACCCTTGAGGCGGAAATCGGCGGCCGGCACAACGCGCGGTCCGAGTCGGAACCGTCCGGTCTGGACACGCTTTTCGCCGACCTTGAATTTTCGCCTGAGCGGGAAACCCGGCCTGAGCGGGATGTTCGGCCGGAACGGGATATCCGGCCCGAACGGGATATCCGGCCCGAACAGGGTATCCGGCCCGAACAGGATATCCGGAATGAGCCCGTTTTCGCCGAACCGGCCATCGAACAGCAACCGGTTCCGCGGTATGAGCAACCGGCGCGGTCCGATGACATTGATGAAATGGTCTGGCCGGATGCCGCAGCCGCGATACCGGTGGCGGACGAAAACGAGGAGATGCCGCCCCCGCCGGAAGGATATGATCTCGATGCCGTGGCGCGGGCCATGCAGGAGAGCGATCCCTCCCTCGACGGGTCCGGCGTTCTGCCGCCGCATCCCAGAAAGGAACGGGCGGCAGCGCCCGGATACGAGCGAAATTCCCGCAAGGGGCTCTACACGGCTGCCGGCGTCGTTGCGGTTGTGCTCGTGGGTGGTGCGGCATTCATGCTGTTCGACGGATCTTCCGTCGATGTTCCCTCCGGTCCGCCCCCCGTTATCGCCGGGCTTCAGGAGCCGTTGAAGGTTTATCCGGATAACAAGCCGGCACCGGAAGAGAATTCGGCCTCCAAGCTGATCTACGACCGTGTCGGAACGGCCGAAGACCAGACGAAAGAACGGCTCGTCCTGCCGGAGGAAACAAAGCCGGCAGAGTTGCCGCCAGCGCCTGAAGGGGCTGAGACAACCGATCCTCTCGTTCCTGGCGCTCCGAAGAAGGTAAGGACGCTGGTCGTCCGTCCGGACGGCACGATCATTTCCGGAGAACCGGACGCAGCACCTGTGCGGACCGTGGAAACGACGCCGGTCCGGCCGACGGGCGAGACGCCTGCACCGGCGCCGGCGGCGCCGGAAACCGCTACGCAGCCGGCGCCTGCCGCGGAAGCCCCCGTGCCGGCAGAACCCGAAACACCGCAAATTGTCGCTTCGACCGATGGCGGAACCCAGGAGGCCGAAGCTGCCGGCCCGGTGACGACCGTCGTTCCGCGGAAAAAGCCGGAGGTTCCGGCCCAGGTGGCACGTGCGCCGGAGCCGCAGGCAACGGCGCCTGCGCCTGCGCGAAACGATGGCCCGCTGAACCTTGTCAATCCGGCACCTGCCGCGCCGCAGGCCGCCGCACCGGCTGCTCCGGTCTCGACTGCCGGTCGGATCGCGCCGGGTACCTACGTGGTCCAGGTGACGTCGCAGCGCTCGGAGGATGCTGCCCGCTCCGCCTATCAGGCGCTGCAGCAGCGGTATCCGACCATTCTGGGATCCAGGCAGGCCGTGATCGTGTCCGCGAATATCGAAGATCGCGGAACCTTCTACCGGGCGCGGATCCCTTCCGGGTCGCGTGACGAAGCGATTTCGCTTTGCGAAAGCCTGAAAGCCGCCGGCGGCGATTGCTTCGTGCGGCGCAACTAGGGGCAGGCTTTGCCATCCGGTTCCGGCACAGGTCTCTTCGACGACACCCGCTCAACGTGAGTTGAGCGGGTTTTCATTTGGAAACCTGAAGAGGCGCGGATAGGAGGGACTGGAAAGGTTTCCCGGATGTCCCTGCAATCGCGCTACCAGCCAGTCGAAAGCACGCCGCTCGCCGTCGGCCTTGTCCTGTGCGGCGTCATCATGTTCACGCCTGTGTTTGCCGCCGGCAAGCTCGCTGACGGTCTTCTGCCTGCCGTGGTTCTCGTCTGGCTGCGGTATCTGGGCGGTGCGATGACCATGGGCGGTGTCGTCATGGTGCGCGGGTTGCCGGACGGGACGCTGAAAAGCCCGCAGTGGAAACTGCACCTGTTGCGGGCCGGTCTTGGAACGGGCGGCCTGGGGTGCATCATCTACGCAAGTTCGAGGCTTCCGGTTGTCGATGCCGCGGCAATCGGACTGACCAAGGGGTTCATGGCGATTGCCCTGGCCGGTCTTCTCCTCAGGGAAACAATATTGCTGCGCCACTGGATCGCCGGGGCCCTGTGCGCCCTGGGAGCCTACCTTGTCGTCCGTTCGTCTGTACCTCCAACCGGTCAGTCCGGATCATGGGTCTGGGACGGGGTGCTCGCGGCCCTTCTCGGGGCCTTCTTCATTGCCTGCGAAGCCTTGATGATCAAGGTTCTCGCCCGTCGCGAAAGTTCGGTTCTGGTGCTCGGCTACGTGAACATGTTTGCCGCGGTCATCATGACGGTTCCGGTGGTGTGGATCGCGGTGACCGATGGCATCGACTGGTCGTTTGCCCTGCCGTTCCTGGCGCTCGGGCCGGTTGCCATCATCGGCCAGACCTTCAATATCGAGGCGTATCGGCGGGCCGACGCGGCGACCCTGGCGCCTGTCGGCTATTCATGGGTGCTGAGCGCTGCCGCCTTCGGCTATCTCTTCTTCGGCGAGGTGCCGACCCCGAAGGCGGCCTTCGGCGCGTTGCTGATAGCAGCCGGCGGCTTCGTGCTGACGTTCGGCGGCCGTTTCCGGCTGCGGTTCTCGGCAGGCCGCTAGGCCATCAAGGCTTCAACCAGGAACGGCAGGCTGCGGTCGAGGCGGTAGTCGATCGAGGAATGATTGTCGTCGAATTCCTCGTAGGTATGCCTGACCCCGGCCGCATGGAGCTTGCGGGCCACGCGGCGCGCGCCGTAGAGAAGGTTGTACTGGTCGACCGTTCCGCAATCGATCCAGAGGCCTTTCAGGGATTTCAGGGCATCCGTATGGCGATCGGCCATCTGAACCGGGTCCCAGGAAAGCCAGTTGGACCAGCGGTCCTCAATCACGTCGCAGGTCTCAAGATCCACCGGCAGGCGGATGCCGCAGAACGTGTCCGGGTCAGGATCGGGATCGTAGGTGGCCGCCATGGCGAAGGTCATCAGGTCGTGCATCGCGCCGCCCGGATATTTGGGACCGCTTTCAAACTCGGTTACGAAGGTTTCGACCGATCCGTACCGCGCAATGGCCCTGAGTGCGCTCGGCATTTCCGGCAGGTAGCAGAGCTCAAACGCCATGTCGCCGGAGTGACAGGCGGCCGCCGACCAGACGTCGGGGTAAAGCATGGCGTGCACCAGTGCGCCATAGCCGCCTGACGATCTGCCGAACAGGCCCCGCCGCCCTTTTCCGCCGCAGCCGAAACGGCTTTCCACCGCGTCCAGCATGTCGCTCGTCAGCCATGTCGCCCAGGGGCCCATGGCCGCGCTGTCGATATACTGGTTGCCGCCGAGACGGGTGAAACAGTCGGGAAATGCGACGACGGTCAGGGGCAGGGCGCCTTCATGGATCAGCCGGTCGAGGCGTTCGGGAATATTCTCGCCGAAATTCTTCCAGTTGACATGGGCGGGTCCGCCGGAGGTGAAGCCGGCAAGGTCGACCAGTAGCGGCAGGCCGGCTCCGTCATGGCCGGCGGGCGTATAGACGATGATGTCCCGCGTCGACGGGTCGCCGAGGCGGTTCTGTTCCAGGACGGGAGACGTCACGCTCAGCCTGTGCAAGGTACCGGCGGGAATATCGGGGCGCGCGCGCATGACAATCTCCTTTCGATGGACTTCGGCACGAAGGCCGAAGCGGATCCCATGTCATCGCAGTCCGGAAGGGGGGATGCAAGTGCAGCCTGCATATCGTTCCGCTTGACCGTCGATTAGCTCCCACGGTAATCCAAACCATGATCAAAGCCTTTATCAGCGGCTGTTCCCGCGCTGCGCTGACACCTGAGGAAACGGCCTTTTTCCGGGAGGAAAATCCCTGGGGCCTCATCCTGTTCCGGCGCAATTGCGAAGCCCCCGACCAGGTCGCCGGTCTGGTGGCTTCGTTTCGCGATGCGGTCGGCCGGTCAGATGCGCCGGTCCTGATCGATCAGGAAGGCGGACGGGTTCAGCGCCTGCGCCCGCCGAACTGGCCGTCCTATCCGACTGCCGGAACCTTCGGGACACTCTATGAAAAGGACCGGCAGTGCGGCATGAGGGCAGCCTGGCTCGGCGCCCGGCTGATTGCCCATGACCTGCTGGCTCTTGGGATTACGGTCGATTGTTTGCCGCTGCTCGACCTGCGGCTGGCTGAAACCGTGGATGCCATCGGCGACCGGGCCTATTCGAGTGATCCTGAGACTGTTGCGGCTCTCGGCCGCGCCACCTGCGAGGGCCTGTTGGCAGGCGGCGTCCTGCCGGTGATCAAGCATCTACCCGGTCACGGCCGGGCCAAGGTCGACAGTCATCTGGAACTTCCCCGGATCTCCGCGTCCCGCCAGGAGCTTTCGCAAGCGGATTTCCTGCCGTTCAAGGCGCTGGCGGACATGCCGCTCGCCATGACCGCGCATCTGCTTTACCTGGAAATCGAGCCCCAGCATCCCGCCACGCAAAGCCCGACGATCATTCAGGACATCATCCGTGGCGAGATCGGATTTGACGGTTGCCTGATGAGCGACGATATCTCCATGAAGGCGCTAGGTGGGGATATGCGCGAGAGAGCGGCGCTAAGCTTTGCCGCAGGCTGCGATCTTGTGCTTCACTGCAACGGCGATATGGCGGAAATGAAGGCTGTTGCAGACGCCGCGCCGGCATTGCAGGGGAAGTCGCTTCAGCGCTGCGATGAGGCGCTGGCAAAGCGGAAGCAGCCGGATGCCGGCTTTGATCCGTTCGCCGCGCGCGAAGAGTTCGACGAGTTGCTTTCAGACGTCCCGGACCGGGCCGTCGGATAGGTAGGGAAAAGGGGATAAGACAGGCGATGGCCCGCGACACGCATCAGGATCTGCTGACGAGTGTGGATGCGACAGAGCGTGCCTCCTCCGATCCCCTGCTGGTGGTCGACGTCGAGGGGTTTGAAGGCCCGCTGGACCTTTTGCTGACCCTGGCGCGCAATCAGAAGGTCGACCTGACGCGCATCTCGATCCTGGCGCTGGTCGAACAGTATCTGGAATTCGTGGCGGAAGCCCGGCGTATGCGGCTGGAACTTGCCGCCGACTATCTCGTCATGGCGGCCTGGCTTGCCTATCTCAAGTCCAGGCTGTTGTTGCCGGAGCAGAAGGACGAGGACGAGCCGACGGGCGAGGAACTGGCTGCCGCCCTGGCGTTCCGCCTGCGCCGTCTTGAGGCCATGCGCGATGTGTCGGGAAAGCTGCTGGCGCGCAACCGGCTGGGCCGGGACATATTCGCCAGAGGCCGGCCCGAGACCACCTCAGTCGAACACAAGAGCGTCTGGACCGCTACCATCTACGATTTGCTCAGTGCCTACGCCACGCAGCGCCAGCGCCAGTCGGTCACCTCTGTCCGGGTGTTGCGGCGGAACGTCTGGTCCCTTCAGGAGGCGCGGGAGCTTCTGGTGCGGCTTGTCGGCCAGATCGCCGAATGGGCGCCGATCACCGGTTATCTGCAGGACTATCTGCGGGATGAGGAAGACTGGGCAACGATCGTCGCCAGCACGTTTTCCGCAAGTCTGGAAATGGTGCGCGAAGGTCAGGTAGAAATCAGGCAAGGCGATCCGTTTTCGCCGATCTACATTCGCGCGCGCCCTGCGGGAGACAAGAATGGACATTGAAGCCGACCTTCTGGATACGGCCGGTTCCGGTCCGGCGGACCAAAGCCGCGTCCCGGACCCGGACGGGCTGCGCATGGTCGAAGCCCTGCTGTTTGCGTCTGCCGAGCCCCTGTCGGTGGAGGAGCTCAAGGGGCGTCTGCCGGAAGGATGCGCGGTAGAGGATCTGCTGGAAGAGCTTCAAAAGACCTATGCCGCCAGAGGCGTCAATCTTGTCCGCGTGGCCGGCAAGTGGGCGTTCCGGACGGCCGAGGACCTGGCCTTCCTGATGCACCGGGACATGGAAGAGCAGCGCAAATTGTCGCGGGCGGCCCTCGAAACCCTGGCGATCATTGCCTATCACCAGCCGGTCACCCGGGCGGAGATTGAAGAAATCCGCGGCGTCTCCACATCAAAGGGCACCTTGGATGTGCTCTTGGAAACCACCTGGATCCGCATGCGCGGCCGCCGGAGGACGCCGGGCCGTCCTGTGACCTACGGCACCACGGAGGCATTCCTGGAGCATTTCGGCCTGGACACCGTCAAGGATCTGCCCGGTCTGGAGGAACTTAAAGGTGCCGGTCTTCTCGACAGTGCCGTGCCCGCAAGCTTCCTGGTCCCGTCGCCGAGCGACGATCCGGCCTTGACGGAAGACGAGGACCCGTTGGAAGAAGGCACGCTGTTCGAGGACGACGACAGGGATTAACAGGTAAGACCGTTGGTAATAAGACCCGCATGAGCGTTAAAGAAACTTCATTGCTGACCCGTCCCGGCCGGGATGCGGGGGCCGCCTTGCGCTGGGGCGCGCGGGGCACCGCTGGCGCCACCATCGCAGCCGGGCTCAAGTTCGAGAACGTCTATCACGCCTACGACGGCAATGAATCCATCGCCGGCCTGTCCCTGGAAATCGCGCCCGGCGAGGTGTTGTGCCTTCTGGGCCATTCCGGCTGCGGCAAAACAACGCTGATGCGCATCGCTGCCGGCGTCGAGCGCCAGGCGTCCGGACGGGTCCTGATCAACGGACGTGAAGTCTCCGGTGCGGGTGGTTTCGTTCCGCCGGAAAGGCGCGGCGTTGGCCTGATGTTTCAGGACTATGCGCTTTTTCCGCATATGACCATTCTCGATAACGTTATGTTCGGACTGACGAATTTGCCGCGCGAAGCGGCAAAGCGCGAGGCTCTCGCGTCCCTTGCCCGGGTCGGGCTCGAGGGTTATGCGGGCGATTATCCGCATGCGCTTTCAGGTGGCGAACAGCAGCGGGTGGCGCTGGCACGCGCCATCGCCCCGCGGCCCGGCGTTCTGTTGATGGACGAGCCGTTTTCCGGGCTTGACCGGCGCCTGCGTGACAACGTGCGTGAGGAAACGCTTGCCATTTTGCGCGAGACGCGCGCGACCTGCATCATCGTCACCCACGACCCGGAAGAGGCCATGCGCATGGGCGATCGCATCGCCCTGATGCGCCGGGGCCGTCTGGTTCAGCACGGTACGGCCGACGACCTTTACAACAATCCGGAAAGTATCTTTGTCGCGAGGTTCTTCTCCGAGGTGAATCAGTTTACCGGCACCGTGGCGGACGGCGGCGTCGATACGCCACTCGGCCTGCTGCCCGGTTCGGGCTACAATACCGGTGTAAAAGTGGACGCCGGTCAGAAAGTGGATGTCTGTGTTCGTCCCCAGGGAATTCTGGTGGGTAATCCGGAGGAGGGGGGCGTTGTCGGCCGGATTTCCAGCAGGCGGTTCGTCGGAGAAGTCGATCTCCTGTCAATCGTTGTGGATGGTCTGGACGACCCGGTACACGCACGGGTACGTGCCGGCGGCGGGTACAGGGCGGGAATGGATGTGGGTTTGACCACAGATCCCAAAGATGTGCTTGTATTTCCCGCCGAGGATTGACATCTGTCAGAATAGAAACCCGCCGGTTAAGCACTTCGGGCATTCATCGAAAGATGAAGCGTTGTCCGTGTTGCGGCTGGTGTGGAATTTTGCCATAAGGGCACTCCGGCCATAGGGCCGCGCAACTGGGAGTTTGGCGTATGAGCATTGGTTTTTGGCAGATCCTGATCATCGCGGTGATCGTTATCCTGCTGTTTGGACGCGGCAAGATATCCGATCTGATGGGCGATGTTGCCAAGGGGATCAAGAGCTTCAAGAAGGGCATGGCCGAGGACGATACCGCTGACGCTGCGAAGACCATCGATCATCAGCCGTCCGAGACCGTTTCGGCTGAAAAGACCGAAGATCAGTCCAAGGCGAGCTGATCCAAGTCCGCGTTTCCTGGCTTGAATGGCGGATTTTAGATGTTTGATATCGGATGGACTGAACTGCTGGTGATTGCCTGCGTGGCGATTATCGTGGTCGGTCCCAAAGACCTCCCGCGGATGCTGCGTACCCTTGGCCAGACAATCGGCAAGGTTCGGCGCATGTCACGCGAATTTCAGTCGACCTTCAACGATGCTCTGCGTGAAGCCGAGCAGCAGGCCGATATATCCGACATGAAGAAACAGGTCGAGGAGGCCGGTAACTTCAATCCGCTCGGCGATCTGAAGAAATCGATCGAAGACGACAAGGCCGCGTCTCAGGCAAAGGTCGACGCGGCAAACAAGGCTGCCAGCGAACCTCAGCCGTGGATGCCGAAGGACGAGGCGCCTGCCGAAAAGGCCGAGGCACCCGCCGAGGCGAAGGCTGCAGCCAAAGCCAGGGCGTCCGCCAAGGCATCGGCCGGGACCAAGGCCGGAAGCGCCCCTGCATCGAAAACTCCTGCTGAGGCGAAAACCCAGACTTCCGCTAAAGCAAAGGCGCCGGCCAAGGCTCCCGCAAAGGCCAAGGCCCCAGCCAAGTCTACGGCAAAGGCCAAGGCTCCTGCCAAATCGACGGCAAAGGCCAAACCGGCACGGGAAGACACCAAGGCATGAGCCAGGAAGATATCGAAGCGTCGAAGGCGCCCCTGATCGAGCATCTGATCGAACTGCGGCAGCGGCTGATGTGGTCCATCGTGGCCGTCGTCGTGATGTTCATCATCTGCTTTTATTTCGCGACCGATATCTACAACATCCTGACGGTGCCCTATCTGCGCGCCGCAGGGCCGGATGCGCATGTGGAGATGATCTACACCGCGCCGCAGGAATGGTTTTTCACCCAGATGAAGCTGGCGCTGTTCGGCGCCCTGTTCCTTGCCTTTCCGGTGATTGCGTCGCAGATCTACATGTTCGTCGCGCCCGGCCTCTACAAGAACGAGCGTTCCGCGTTCCTGCCGTTCCTTGTCGCCACGCCGATCCTGTTTCTGATCGGCGCCTGCCTGGTCTATTTCCTGGTCATGCCCATGGCCATGAAGTTTTTCCTGTCGATGGAACAGGCCGGCGCCACGGGCAAGGTCGCGATCCATCATCTGGCCAAGGTGAGCGAGTACCTCGGCCTGATCATGATCCTGATTTTCGCCTTTGGACTGGTGTTCCAGCTGCCGGTGGTGCTGACCCTGCTCGGACGGGCCGGGATCGTCACGGCCGACGGGCTGAGGTCCAAGCGCAAATATGCAATTGTCGCCGCCTTTGCGGCCGCGGCCATCCTCACGCCGCCAGATCCGATCTCACAGATCGGTCTTGCGCTCCCGACCTTGCTTCTCTACGAAGTCTCCATCATTTCTGTCCGGCTTGCCGAAAAGAAACGTGCGGAGCTCGAAGCGGAACGGGAGGCCGGAGAAGAGGCCTGAGGTTCCCCGTCTTCCCGCACAGTTCGTCAGGCCGCCAACCCAGGTTTGACCCTCAAGCGCTGTCCGGGAAGCACGATGTTCGATATCAGATGGATCAGGGAAAACAGCGAAGCCTTCGACAAGGCTTTGGCACGCCGCGGCTATGAAGCCTCTGCCGAAAAGCTGATTGCGCTCGACGATGCGCGCCGGTCCCATATTTCCCGCCTGCAGGAAGCCCAGGAGCGCCGGAACGCCGCCTCCAAGGAAATCGGCAAGGCAAAGGCGAGCGGCGACGAGGCCGCTGCCCAGGCCCTGATCGATGAGGTTGCCAAGATCAAGTCCTTCATCCAGGAGGGTGAAGAGGAGGAACGCCGCCTGATCGCCGATCTGGAAGCCGCCATGGCGGTTATCCCCAACTTGCCGCTCGATGACGTGCCGGACGGGGAAGATGAGGCGGACAACGTCGAGTTCAAGACATGGGGCGAAAAGCCGGCCTTCGACTTCGAGCCGAAGGAACATTTCGAGCTGGGCGAGGCCCAGGGCGGCATGGATTTCGCAACCGCGGCAAAGCTCTCCGGCTCGCGTTTCGTGCTCCTGAAAGGGCAGATCGCGCGCCTTGAACGGGCCATCGGCCAGTTCATGCTGGACGTGCACACCGGTGAGAACGGCTACACGGAAGTGTCGCCGCCGCTTCTGGTGCACGGCTCCGCGCTGTACGGTACCGGTCAGCTGCCGAAGTTCGAGGAAGACCTGTTCAAGACCGGCGGCGAACACTACCTGATTCCGACCGCGGAAGTGCCGCTGACCAACATGGTCACCGGTGAGATCCTGGCCGAGGAAGAGCTGCCTCTGCGCGTCACCGCGCTCACCTATTGTTTCCGCTCCGAAGCAGGCTCCGCCGGCCGCGACACAAGGGGCATGCTGCGCCAGCACCAGTTCATGAAATGCGAGCTGGTTTCCGTCACCGCGCCCGACCAGTCGCTCGAAGAACTCGAGCGCATGCTGGCCTGTGCGGAGAAAGTCCTGGAACTGCTTGGCCTGCATTACCGCGTCATGACGCTTTGTACCGGCGACATGGGCTTCGGCGCCCGCAAGACCTACGACATCGAGGTCTGGTTGCCGGGGCAGGATACCTACCGCGAAATCTCGTCCTGTTCCGTTTGCGGCGATTTCCAGGCCCGGCGCATGAATGCCCGCTACCGGGTCAAGGACAGCAAGCAGCTTGGTCATGTGCACACGCTGAACGGCTCCGGTGTCGCCGTTGGCCGGGCGCTGATCGCGGTTATGGAAAACTACCAGAACGCCGACGGGTCGGTCACGGTGCCGGAAGTTCTGCGTCCTTACATGAACGGCCTGGAAAAGATCGGTTAAAAGGTAGCCATGCGTATTCTCATTACAAATGACGACGGCATTCACTCGCCGGGACTGGCCGCGCTCGAGCGGATCGCGCTGACGCTTTCCAACGACGTCTGGGTGGTGGCGCCGGAGACCGACCAGAGCGGTGTCGCCCACTCGCTGACGCTGAGTGAGCCGCTGCGCCTGCGCAAGATCGACGACCGCCACTACGCGCTCAGGGGCACGCCGACCGACTGTGTCATCATGGGCGTGCGCAACGTTCTGCCCGGCCTGCCGGACCTGGTGCTGTCCGGCATCAACAAGGGCCAGAACCTGGCGGAAGACGTCACCTATTCCGGGACGGTTGCCGGAGCCATGGAAGGAGCGATCCTCGGCATTCGGTCCATTGCGGTATCCCAGGCCTACAGCTGGGATGTCAGCAGCGAACCCAATTACATGACCGCCGAAACCCATGCGCCGGACCTGTTCCGCAAGCTGATCGACTTTCCGCTCGCCCAGTACACGCTGCTCAACGTCAACTTCCCCGCCTTCGGGCCTGAGAACGTCAAGGGCGTAAAGGTGACGGTCCAGGGACATCACGAGCAAAGCGGACTGATCATCGACGAGCGCAGGGACGGTCGCGGCTATCCCTATTATTGGCTCGGTTTCCGGGACCGCGGCCCCTCCGTCCTCGGCAATTCCGATCTTCAGGCGGTCGCCGACGGCTATATTTCGGTCACGCCGTTGCGGATCGATCTGACCGCACATGATATGGTTGAAGGACTGGCAAGGGATTTGGGATAGATTCGAAAGGGGAGGCGGAGCGCATCATGACAGATCATCCGGGTTCGATCGTTCCCGAAGATGCGACCGCCGTTTCCCTTGATGAGGCCGAGGCCCGGGCCGGTCTGGTTCTTGCGCTGCGCGGGCGCGGTATCGGTGACCGGTCCCTGCTGTCCGCCATCGAACGCCTGCCGCGCCGGCTGTTTCTGTCCGCCCGCTATCACCGGCTGGCCTATGAAGATGCCTCGATCCCGATTGAATGCGGCCAGACGGTTTCAGCGCCCTCCTATGTTGCCCGTGTGGTCCAGGCATTGGGCCTGACCCGGGACCACCGGGTTCTGGAGGTCGGGACCGGTTCCGGCTATCAGACCGCCGTGCTGGGGCATCTGGCCGGCGAAGTCGACAGCATCGACCGCTACAAGACCCTGGTGGAGCTGGCGACGCAAAGGGCGGCGGCGCTCAAGCTGAAGAATGTGCGTATCCACCATGCGGACGGACTTGGCGGATTGAAAGAAAGAGCTCCGTTTGACCGGATCGTTCTGACCGGGGCCGTTCCCGATGTTCCGGAAGTCCTGATCAGCCAACTGGCACCCGAAGGCATTCTGATCGCACCTGTCGGCGAACCGGGCAAGCCGCAAGCCCTGACCAGGATCCTGCGCGGAGCGGCTGGAGATGACTATCAGGAGATCGATCGCGTTCGCCTGGTGTCGTTGACGCAAGGCCGTGCCGACCGGCTGTAGCAAAGCGCGAATAGATCGCAATATTCACCGTGCTGAATGGGAAGAATGCGTTGCAGTGGTTGTTCGGTTAAGCGCGCAATCCAATCAATGGCTCCGGATCTCGCATTTCCTCCCCATTCGTGAATATTGGGTGCAATTTAAGTCGGTATCTTAGCTCTTTATAAACCTTACTGGTTTCTACTCTTAACCATAACCTTCATGTCTATCGGTTTGAGTAGAACTATGAAAAAGCGGAAGCGTATCGTCCGCAGCGGCCGGGTCCTCAAGGTCGCTCTCGTTTCAGTGGCAGCCGGGATCCTTGCCGGATGCAGCGCCGATGTCGAGCGCTTCGGCGAAGCCCCGATTTATACCGGCGGGACGAACAATCAGCGTGCCATTCTGAGCGGCGGGACCAAGCAGCCGACCTACCAGGATATCGTGAACGGCCCCGGAGGGACCGAACGGGGCCTGCCGCCCGCGGCGTCCCAGCCGACCTATACGGGCTCGGTGACCAAACGCAGCGCCGTGGAACGGGCGAGCCTGCCGTCCTCAAAACCGCAGATCGTGAAAAGCCAGCAGTCCCGGCCGGTCGAAACCATGCCTGCGCCGGAGGTTGCCTCTTCCGGTGCCGTGCGGTGGAAGAACTGGACGTCCGCCGGCGGGACAAGGGTGACCGTTCGCGAAGGAGATACGGTCGACACCATATCCCGCCGCTACGGTGTGCCGGTCGAAGCGATTGCAGCCGTCAACGGCATCGAATATCCGGGCCAGGTCAAACCCGGCCAGTCCCTGCTGATCCCGACCTATGTCCATCCGGCAACGGCGTCGGTCAATACAACGGGGAAGACCGCCAGCCGGCCGCTTTATACCGGGTCGGTCCGTCCGACTGCGCCGGTTGGCGGCGATACGCCGTCTCCGGACCGCAAACCCGTTCACCAGCCGAGCTTCGCCGAAGTGCGTTCCGGCAAGACATCCGACACGGGCCCCATTCACGTTGCCGCCTTGCCGAAGCGCAAGCCGGTGACGACGACCGGATCGGTGCGCACCGCGTCTGTCCAGAGCGTCAGCGGCAATGTGCCGGTGCCGCCGGAAATGCCGGCCCATAACAGCAATTCCTCGACGCCGCGGGTCGCGGTCATCACCACCGAAAAGGGTGACGAGGCGAGGCCGACCGCGCCGATCAAGCCGCAGCAGCAGGTCGCCAGCGTCGAAAAGAGCGATGGCAGCGGGCCGCTGTTCCGCTGGCCGGTGCGCGGCCGGATCATTTCGGACTTCGGCTCCAAGCCGGGCGGAACCCGCAACGAGGGCGTCAACCTGGCGGTTCCTGAGGGAACGCCGGTGAAGGCAGCCGGAAGCGGGACCGTGATCTATGCCGGCAACGAACTGAAGGGCTTCGGCAATCTGGTTCTGCTGCGCCATGCGGATGGTTGGGTGTCGGCCTATGCGCACAACAGCAAGCTGAATGTGAAGCGCGGCGACAAGGTGTCGAGAGGCGAGGTGATCGCCAATGCCGGGGCGACCGGTTCGGTGTCCCAGCCGCAGGTCCATTTCGAACTGCGCAAGGGAAACAAACCCGTCGACCCGATCCAGTATCTGCCGAAAAGCTGAAGCCGACCGGGTTTCCCGGTGCCATGAACGAAGAAGCCCGGCCAGGCGCGCCGGGCTTTTTTTGTTTCGTCGGATCAGTCCAGGGTCTGGCCGAGACGGCCGGCAAGATCCTGAATGAACTGGAAAGCGACGCGGCCGGAGCGGCTGCCGCGTGTGGTGGCCCATTCCAGGGCTTCGGCCCGCAGCCGGTCTGCTTCGAGTTTCAGGCCGTAATGGGCCACATAGCCGTTCACCATGTCCAGATAATCGTCCTGGCTGCACTTGTGGAAACCGAGCCACAGGCCGAACCGGTCGGACAGCGATACCTTTTCCTCGACCGCCTCGGCCGGATTGATCGCGGTGGACCGCTCATTTTCGATCATGTCGCGCGGCAGGAGATGGCGCCGGTTGGACGTGGCGTAAAAGATCACATTGTCCGGCCGTCCTTCGATACCGCCTTCCAGCACCGCCTTCAGGGACTTGTAGGACGTGTCGTCCTGGTCGAAGCTCAGGTCGTCGCAGAAGATGATGAAGCGGTAGGGCGTGTCGCGCACCATCTTCATCAGGAGCGGCAGGCTTTCGATATCCTCCCGGTGAATTTCCACCAGTTTCAGGATGTTGGAGCCCAGTTCTGTGTTGATCGCGGCCTGTGCGGCCTTGACCAGCGACGATTTGCCCATGCCGCGCGCGCCCCACAAAAGCGCGTTGTTGGCCGGCAGGCCTTTGGCGAAGCGCCGGGTGTTGTCCAGCAGAAGGTCGCGCAGGCGCGAAACGGCGCAAAGCAGGGTGATATCGACCCGGTTCACCCTGGTCACGGGAACAAGCTCGCCCGGGTGAGGGGACCAGACAAAGGCTTCGGCTGCGTCGAAATCGGCCGGGCGGGGCGCCGCCGGCACGGCCCGTTCAATCAGGCCGATCAGGGTATCGAGTTTTTCGTTCAAGCGTGATAGGTCGCTTCCGTCAGACATCTGGTCTTGTAACCCTTTGCAATGGGGACCATTTCAGCCCCTGTGTGTGCGTGGCAAAGGACTATCATGGCTGGCGGTAACCGAAAACGCCGGATATTCCGGTTTCGGTACGCCGGATCCCGGTTCAATCCCTTGAAAACCGGAGCGCCGTCGTTATAGTCCGCGCCACTGGAATTGAGGCTTTCTTTCCGGAAACCGTTCAACGGGATCCGGAAGATGGAGCCGCCCTTAGGAGAGATTAATGTTCATCACCCCAGCCTATGCGCAGACCGGATCTCCCATGAGCCCGGATTTTCTCATGTCTCTGCTGCCTTTCGTGCTGATCTTCGCGATCATGTATTTCCTGATCATCCGCCCGCAGCGGCAGCGCATGAAGCAGCATCAGGACATGGTGGCAAACCTTCGCCGCGGCGACACGGTCGTCACGTCCGGCGGCCTGATCGGCAAGGTTTCCAAGGTCGTCGATGACAACGAACTGCAGGTGGAATTGGGCGAAGGCGTGAAAGTGCGCATCGTTCGGTCGATGGTTCAGGAAGTACGCTCCAAGTCGGAGCCGGCGAAGGACGGCGCCTGAGGCGCCGTCATTTTTAATCACCGTCTCACTTTGCCCGGCCGATGCTGCAGGCCGGGTAGCCCGGAAAGGGCCTTTGAACAGGCCCCAGCTTAGGCTCAAGTCATGCTATACTTCGCTCGCTGGAAGATCGCGCTGATTGCCGTTGTGATCGCCATAGGCGCCCTTACGACGCTGCCGAACTTCTTTTCTGCCAAGACACTGGAGAGCTGGCCCGGTTTTCTGCCGAAGAACAAGATGGTTCTCGGCCTCGACCTTCAGGGCGGCGCCTATCTTCTCTACGAGATCGACAAGCAGGACTACATGCAGAAGCGTCTGAAGACGCTGGTCGGTGAAATTCGCACGGCACTTCGCGAGCAGCCGCGCATCGGTTACACCGGATTGGGCATTCAGGGCGACAGCGCCCAGGTTCGCATCCGCGACCTGACCAAGCTGGACGAGGCGCGCAAGCGCCTTGACGGGCTGAGGAACCCGCTGGTCAATTCCCTGTTCGGCGGACAGCAGGTGTATGAATTCGCACTGTCCGTATCCGACGACGGCCTGGCCCGCTTCACCTATACCGAGGAAGGCCTCGCCGACAGGATGCAGTCGATCGTCGAACAGTCGATCGAAGTGATCCGCCGCCGCGTCGACGAACTGGGAACCACGGAACCCAACATCCAGCGCCAGGGATCGGACCGGATCCTGGTTGAGGCGCCCGGTGAAAGCGATCCGCAGCGGCTGAAGGATCTGATCGGCCAGACGGCGCAGCTCACCTTCCATATGGTCGACACCTCCATGTCCGCCGAACAGGCCCTGCAGGGCCGCCCGCCGGTCGGCACGATCATCCTGAATTCGGTCGATGACCCGCCCATTCCCTATCTGCTTGAGGAAAATCCGCTGCTGAGCGGCGAGGACCTCGTCGATGCGCAGGTCAGCTTCGATCAGCGCACCAACGAGCCGGTCGTGAATTTCCGCTTCAATACCGCCGGCGCGCGCAAGTTCTCGATCGTCACCCAGCAGAACGTCGGCAAGCCGTTTGCCATCGTTCTGGACGACGCGGTGATCTCCGCGCCGGTCATTCGCGAACCGATTACCGGCGGGTCCGGCCAGATCTCCGGCAACTTCACTGTCGAGGGCGCCAACGACCTGGCGGTTCTGCTTCGCGCCGGTGCGCTGCCGGCCAAGCTGACCGTCATCGAGGAACGCTCGATCGGTCCGGGGCTCGGCGCCGATTCCATCGAAGCCGGCAAGCTCGCCTCGCTGATCGCGGGCGCCGCGGTGGTCATCTTCATGGTGCTCGCGTACGGACGCTTCGGCGTGATCGCGGATATCGCGCTTGGCGCCAACGTGATCCTGATCTTCGGTGCGCTGACGGTGCTGCAGGCGACGCTGACCCTGCCGGGCATCGCCGGGATCGTACTGACGATCGGTATGGCGGTGGACGCCAACGTGCTGATCTTCGAGCGTATTCGCGAGGAGGCGCGGGCAGGGCGCTCCGCCATCTCGGCGATCGATGCCGGCTACAAGCGGGCATTGGGCACCATCATGGACGCCAACATCACGACCCTGATTGCGGCCCTGATCCTGTTCCAGCTCGGTTCCGGCCCGGTCAAGGGCTTCGCTGTGACGCTCGCCATCGGTATCTTCACCACGGTGTTTTCCGCCTTCACCTTCAGTCGCTTGCTCGTCTCCCTCTGGGTGCGGACGCGCCGGCCGTCGAAACTGCCGATCTGATCCGGGAGAAGAAAAATGGCATTGCTCAGACTTATTCCGGACGACACCAAGTTCCGCTTCATGTGGTTGCGGAAGGTCAGTTTTCCGCTTTCGATCGTGCTCGCGATCGCATCGGTGACGCTGTTCTTCACGGTCGGCCTCAATTTCGGTATCGATTTCAAGGGCGGTACGATCATTGAACTGAAGACCGACGGTCCCGCCGATATCGGGGGGATCCGGTCGGAACTCGGGGCCCTGAACCTGGGCGACGTTCAGGTGCAGCAGTTCGGCGCCGATGACGAGGTTCTCGTCCGGATCGAGGAACAATCCGGCGGCGAACTGGCCCAGCAGTCGGTGGTCGCAAAGATCAAGGCTGCCTTCGAGGGCCAGAAGATCGAATTCCGCCGCACGGAAGTGGTCGGTCCGCGCGTTTCCGGCGAACTGGCGCGTGCAGGTATAATGGCTGTCGCGGCGGCACTGCTTGCGATCCTGGTCTACATCTGGTTCCGGTTCGAATGGCAGTTCGCCATCGGCGCGATCCTGACGACCGCCAACGATGTGCTCGTCACCATCGGCCTGTTCGTCATCCTGCAGCTGGATTTCTCGCTGTCGAGTATCGCGGCGGTGTTGACCATCATCGGTTATTCGCTGAACGATACGGTGGTCGTCTACGACCGTATTCGCGAGAACCTGCGGCGCTACAAGAAGATAACGCTGACCGAACTGCTCGACCGCTCGATCAACGAAACCCTGTCGCGGACGACACTGACATCGTTCACCACCTTGCTGGCGCTGATCGCGCTGTGGATCTTCGGCGGCGAGGTGATCCGGTCCTTCACGCTGGCCATGATCTTCGGCATCGTGATCGGTACCTATTCGTCGATCTTCCTTGCGGCACCCTTCCTGATCCTGTTCAACCTGCGCGGTGACGGCAAGACGCCGGGCGGCGAGGATGCGTCGGAGCCGGATGTCGACGCGGAAGCGGCAGCCTGATCTTCGGGCGAGGGACAAATGGAAGTCCGCGATGCGCATTTTCCGGGACGGGCCCCGCTGGACGCCTATGGCGACGGCGGGTTCCGTTTCGCGAACATGTCCCACCGCGGGTCGCTCTTGTGCGTTCCAAGCGGGATCTACGGCTGGAACCTGACCGATCCGTCGCAGTTCGATGCGACTGCCTTCGAGCGGGTGTTCGAGGAGCACGACGACATTGAAGTGCTTCTGATCGGCACCGGGAAAGACTTGCGGCCTTTGCCTGAAGAGCTGAAGGCGGCCTTCCGGGAGGCTGGTATCCTGGCCGATCCCATGTCGACCGGCGCGGCGGTGAGAACCTACAACGTGCTTTTGTCCGAGGACCGGGCGGTTGCCGCAGCGCTTCTGGCTGTGGACTAACCGCGGTGCTAGATCGACAGACATCCAATCGGAAGCGATTGGATGTCTAAAGTTGATTGCTTTCAAAGTATTAGAGCATCTTTACTGCGTTCAATTGAACGCAGGATGCTCCAGAACCATATGATCCCTCATGAGTTCCGATTTCGACCATGCCCGCGATCTGGTTTACGAAACCGACCGCGATCGCTACCTGACCGCCCTGTTCGCGGACGCAGAAGACCGGCCCGGTCTGCTGGCGCTTTATGCCTTCAACGCCGAAATTTCACGGGTGCGCGACATGGTCAGTGATCCGCTGCCGGGCGAGGTCCGGCTGCAATGGTGGCGCGATTATCTTGAGGGCGTGGAGCACGGAACCGCATCGGCCAATCCCGTTGCCGCCGCATTGGGAGAAACGATCGAAAGGTATCGCCTGCCCGGAGAGCCCCTGATTGCGATGACGGAGGCAAGGATCTTCGATCTTTACGACGATCCCATGCCGAACCTGAACGATCTGGAAGGCTATGCGGGGGAGACGTCTTCAGCCCTGATCCAGCTCGGCAGTCTGATCTTGAACCGTGGAGAAGATCCGGGAACGGCCGCCATTGCCGGTCATGCCGGCGTTGCCTATGCACTTGCAGGCCTGATGCGGTCGCTGCCATGGCATGCGGCGCGGGGCCAGATGTATCTGCCGACGGATCTTCTGGACCGGCATGGCGTGGATCCGCAGACCGTCTTCAGGGGCGAAGCCACGAACGAATTGCGCTCGGCATTGGCGGAATTACGGTCCCATGTGCGCCATCACCTGGAACGGGTCCGGCAGCAGGTCGGGGATATTCCGCCCCATGTCGCCCCGGCCTTTTTGCCCGTCGCCCTGGTGGAGCCGTTTCTGAAGCGCATGGAAAAGCCGGGACATGATCCGTTGCGCGAACCGGTGCGCATGTCCCAGCTCCGCCGGCAATGGATCCTGTGGCGCGCAGCCCGCAAATCCGGCGCCGTGATCTCCCGCTAACCCCTACGCCCTCAGCGGACTTGGGCGCACGTAACCGACTATTCAACCTTCCCTGATAGGCTCCTCCTGATTTCGGGAAGGGAAGCGGGCATCCTTGTCCGCCAGGGTATTGTTGGTGATGGCCGGTTTGCGAGTGCAGGGTGGAAATATCTTTCGCCTGTTTCAGGTTGTAACTGCTGTTCTGATGCTTTTGTCCGCAGCGTCTCTGTGCGTATCCGACGGTATCGCCCAGACGGTATCGGGTGTGAAGGCCGATCCTGAACTGGCGGCCATGCGCGCCATAAGACAGGTTCGGGATCCAGCTGACAAGACCAGCCTCGACATCAAGACCTACCTGCGTGAAAACCCTCTGGCTCCGCCCGACACCAGCAGTCCGCGCGCAGCCCTTGAAAGCTATCTCCTGCTCATGGGCGAGGCGCAAAGCATCTGGCGCAATGTCCGCTCCGAATTCCAGGAAAGCTCGAACAGGTTTCTAACCGACGAGCAGGAACACAAGCTGACCCTGGTCAGGGCGCTTTTTGAAAAAGCGGCGGCGATCTTCGACCTGAGCGACATTCCCGATACGGCGCGCAAGAGCGCAAGCCTCGAGATCGTGCTGCAGTTTCAGGAAATTCTCGACCGGATCTATCTCCCGGCCATGGAGGATGTGCCCGGCGGGCCCGCAGGCTCGTTCCTGAATTCCAAGGCGATCGGTGAATTGCCGGAACGGTGGAAAATTCCCGGTACGGATATCGTCTTCGAGAAAACCGAAATGCCGGGCAACGGCAGCCGGTTTCTGATCACCGGCTCATCTGTGGACCGGATCCCCGAGGACTACGAACTGATCAAGTCGTTTCCCTCCCGGCAGGACCGGGGCGACGACCTCTATGCCTATTACATCTACACGCCCGGAAATCTCGTTGCGCCGAAGTGGTACAACCTGATCCGCTCCGGCCCCGACTGGCTCGGCAACCAGGTCCTGTCCCAGGCCTACTGGCAGTGGATTGCGCTCGTGCTTCTGACGGCGATCACGCTTGCCATACCGGTCCTGTTTCACCGCTGGAGCCGCTGGCGCGCCGTTCCTCTTTCCGACACGAGACGCAAGCTGCGCGGTTTGCAGATGCCGGTTATCGTCATGCTGGCCGTGCTTGCCTACCGGTATCTCACTGAGGAACAGGTCAATATTACCGGCGATGTGATGATCGCGGTCGGGACCGTCTCCACCGCCATCGTCTGGACGGCGATGGGCTGGCTGGCGTTCCGGATCGTCGATCTCATTTCCGCCTGGATCATCAAAAATCCGACCGTTCCGACCAGGAGCCTGGATTCCAGCCTGCTTCACACCGCCTTCCGTCTGGTCGGCGTCGCCGTCGCCGTACTGGTCATCGGCTACGGGGCGACCCAGATCGGCATTCCGGTCTATGGCGTGATCGCCGGTCTCGGCGTTGGCGGCCTTGCGGTTGCCCTTGCCGCACAGCCGACGCTGGAAAACCTCATCGGCGGGATCATCCTCTATGCGGACCGGATGGTCCGTGTCGGAGAATTCTGCGAGTTCGACGATCTCGCAGGCACGATCGAAACGATCGGTATCCGCTCAACACGGATCCGGGCGCTTGACCGCACCGTCATCACCGTTTCGAACGCGGACCTGGCGAAACGCAAGATCATCAACTACAGCCGCCGGGACCAGTTCCATCTGAAACACCGGATTACCCTGCGCTACGAGACCGGCGAAGAGCAGCTGAAGCAGGTGATCGCGGAAATCCGGTCCTTCCTTGAGAGCCATGAGATGGTCGCGGAAGAGCCGTTGCGCGTGCGCCTGGTCGAGCTTGGCGCCTTCTCCCTCGACATCGAGGTCTATGCCTATATCCAGACCTCGGCGCGCGATACCTTCCTGGAAATCCAGGAAGATATCCTGATGAAGATCATGGAAATCGTCCACGAAAGCGGCACTGACTTCGCGTTCCCGTCCTCCACCACCTACCTTGCGCAGGACGGCGGGCTGCCGGCGGACAGCCGGAAATGGATCGAGGACCACGCGTCCGGCGCCGACATTTCGGAAAGCGAACGGCAGGCGGGTTAGAGCATCGGGCGTTAACTTTGAAATATTTGACCGGCGCGCTTTTGTCTGCTGACAAGGCGGGTCGCGTGTCGTGGTGTTTCCCACCACAAGCGCGAGCCAACGCGGTCAGCGGGCAAAAGAGCCCGGCCCATCGGGTGTCAGAAAGCAGCCCATCGGCTGCGTTGCGCCGCTTACACGATGCACCGCATCGCGCTTCACGACGCGCCTAGCCGAATGAACTGCTTTTAGACATCAAATAATCCAAAGTTATCGCCCGATGCTCTAACCGCAGACTTCGCTGAACCAGGCCTCGAAATCCGCCTTGGCGCGCTGGGTCATGGCGAGCTTCTTCGCTTTGGTCTTTTCCTTGCCCTTCAGACGCTTGCCGTCAGGGCCTGTCTTCGGGGCTTCCACCGGCGGGAACAGGCCGAAGTTGACGTTCATCGGCTGGAAGGAACGGGGACCTTCGTCGTCGCGGGCAATGTGGCCACCGGTGATGTGACCGATCAGGGCGCCCATGGCCGTGGTCCCGGGCGGTACGGTGATCGGCCGGCCGAGACGTTCCAGGGCGGCAAAGATCCCGGTCATGCAGCCGACGCTTGCTGATTCCACATAGCCCTCGCAACCGGTGATCTGGCCGGCAAAGCGCAGGCGCGGCTCGGCCTTGAGCCGGAGCGTTCCGTCGAGCACCCTGGGCGAATTCAGGAACGTGTTGCGATGCAGGCCGCCGAGGCGGGCGAACTGGGCGTTCTCCAGTCCCGGGATCATCTTGAGGATCTCCGCCTGCGCGCCGTATTTCAGTTTCGTCTGAAAGCCGACCATGTTGTAGAGCGTGCCAAGCGCGTTGTCCTGGCGCAGCTGCACCACCGCATAGGCCTTCACCTCCGGATTATGCGCATTGGTCAGCCCCATCGGCTTCATCGGGCCGTGGCGCAGGGTTTCCCGGCCGCGGGCCGCCATGATCTCGATCGGCAGACAGCCGTCGAAATAGGGCGTGTTTTCCTCCCACTCCTTGAAGTCGGTCTTTTCGCCGGCAAGAAGCGCGTCTATGAAGGCCTCATACTGGTCCTTGTCCATGGGACAGTTGAGGTAATCCTTGCCCGTGCCGCCGGGGCCCACCTTGTCGTAGCGCGACTGGAACCAGGCCTTCGAAAGGTCGACGCTGTCGAAGTGGACGATCGGCGCGATTGCATCGAAAAACGCCAGCGCGTCCTCTCCGCTCTTTTCCAGGACCGCCTGCGACAGGGCAGGCGACGTCAGCGGGCCGGTCGCAACGATGACGCTGTCCCAGTCCTCGGGTGGCAGGCCTGCGATTTCCTCGCGCTCGATGGTGATCAGAGGATGGTCTTCCAGCGCCCTGGTGACGGCCGCGGAAAAGCCGTCGCGGTCGACGGCCAGCGCGCTGCCGGCCGGCACCTGATTGGCGTCGCCGCAACGCATGATCAGCGATCCGGCCCGGCGCAGCTCATGATGCAGCAGTCCGACCGCATTGTGCTCGCTGTCGTCTGAACGGAACGAGTTGGAGCACACGAGTTCGGCAAGGCCGTCGGTCTTGTGCGCATCGGTTCCGCGCACCGGCCGCATCTCGTGCAAGACAACCGGTATACCGCGTTCGGCGATCTGCCAGGCGGCTTCGGAACCTGCAAGGCCGCCGCCGATCACATGGATGGGGGTCATCCTGTCTAACCTTCAAAGAGTTCAGGGTGGTGGGGCTGCCATCTCCCGGCCGGCATGCCATCGGCACGGGCGCCATCGTGGAGGGACTGCCTTTTCAACATTCCCCTCCTTTACAGTGAGCTGCTTTTTCAGGCAATGGTCGTATCTGGATTGACCTGAGGGAACGGCGTTGGTTCACTCAGCCACTTTGAACAATTACGATTCGTAAGCGAGGACGCTTTGAAGATCGCGACGAAGGCCCTTTATCCGGCCGGCCTGGCAGGATTGTTGTTGCTCAACGCCTGCGCCGGACAATCGACCGGTCAGGCGACGTCCTGGTACGCATCCCACGACGGCGTAGCGCCCCGGCCGGACCGCATCTATGTCTGTCACGGCTTCGGCTGCACCTATACCACGCCGGTGAATTTCTCTGCCAGGGACCTCAATCGTCTGAAACGCATTCTGGCCGCAGGCAGCCGTTCGCCGGAGGCCGAGCGAAAGGCGATTGCAAATGCCGTTGCCTGGAACGAGAAGCGTGTCGCACCCGAGGTCGGATCCGCAAACGACATCGGCGGACTGGACCTGCACAACGCCGGTGTCCGGGGCCAGATGGACTGCATCGACGAGGCGACCAACACGGCAAGTCTTCTGCTGGTTGCCGAAAAACACGGTTATCTGAAATACCATTCGGTCAGCGGACCGGTTGCGCGCGGCTTTTTCCTGGACGGCCGTTATCCCCATGCGACGGCGACGGTGAAGGAAAAGAAGACCGGAGAGGTCTTCGCCATCGATTCGTGGCCGAAGGCCAACGGCGAAAAGCCGGTGGTCCAGGACCTGAATGTCTGGATGGCCGGTTAGGAATCAAACCGGGACGGGTCTCAACCCGAATTGAGCGCAAAAAAACACCTGCCGGCGGGAGGAGCGGGCAGGTTTTTTTTGATGCCGCTGTTCGCGGCCTGGTCAGGCGGGCTGCGGGAGGAGAGGCAGCCGGCCTTTGTTATTTTGCCGCCATGCGGGCATAGCGCGCGATATCGCAGCGGCTGATGCCGATGTCGGCGAGTTCACGGTTCGACATGCGGGAAAGTTCGTCGTAGGTGCTCCGGTACTGCTTCCAGTTCCGGTAATGGCGAACAACCTGGTCAAGCATGATGAGGCCTTTCTATCTTTTGTGTTTTCAGACCTGGCGCTTTCGTTCTGCGTCTGGCTCATTTGTTTCTTTGAATGAGCGGGATATAGGCGCCCGATTTCACGGCAGCTAGAAGGGAAACTGCACGTCTGGTCTTCGAAAAATGCAGACCTCGCAGCCGGTTATGCGCGAGCCGGATAACTGGTTTCACTGGCGTGGGGCGCGTGAAGGCACAAAAAATCCCCGGTCAATCGAGATTGCCGAGGGCGCGGTGTGCGGGGACGGATGTTCAGGCCTTAAAAAAACGATCGCCCGCCAGTGGGAGGAGGATCTGGCGGGCGTCGTTTTGGTTGACAAGACTGGGAGGAGGATGTCTTGCCAAGGTCGCGCGTTCCGTAGCTTGGGAGGAGGTAGCTGTAGGAACGCGAGCTCTTTACTGGGCGATGGTGCGGCGTGCGACGAAGCGGATGTCACTGCGGCTGATGCCGAGGTCGCTCAGTTCGCGGCTGGACAGGCGGGAGAGCTCGTCCACAGTGCGCCGGTAGTTGACCCAGTTATTGTATTTGCGAACGACGTTGTCGAACATGGCGTAAGTCCTTGTAGATTGCGTCGCAGCATCGTTTGTGTGCGCCGCATCATTGATCTGATGAGTGGAATATAATTCGAGGCCAAAAAAAAAGAAGTGCCATGTATGCATGTCAGTCATGCGTTTAGTGCAATGCAAAATAAACGGCCCGGCGTTGATGCGCGCCGGGCCGGAAAGTCAAAGCGAATCAATGCGGAATGGGAATATGTTGCATTGCAACCTATTCGGCGGCATCCGATGCGTGCTGTGGCCTGCGTTGCAAAAGCTCCCGCAAAAACCGGCCCGTATAGCTGGTCTCGATTTCGGCCACATCCTCCGGCCGGCCGGTTGCAACAACCGTTCCGCCGCCGTCGCCGCCCTCCGGTCCCATGTCGATGATCCAATCGGCCGTCTTGATGACTTCCAGATTGTGTTCGATCACCAGAACCGTGTTTCCCTGGTCGACCAGCTCGTGCAGGACCTCCAGAAGCTTGGCGACGTCATGGAAGTGCAGGCCGGTTGTCGGCTCGTCGAGAATATAAAGGGTGCGCCCGGTGGAGCGCCGAGACAGTTCCTTGGCCAGCTTCACCCGCTGGGCTTCGCCGCCCGATAGCGTCGTTGCCTGCTGGCCGACCTTGATATAGCCGAGGCCGACGCGCGCCAGGGTTTCCATCTTGTCCCGAACCGCCGGAACCGCGGAAAAGAACTCGGCGGCCTCTTCGACCGTCATGTCGAGCACGTCGGCGATCGACTTGCCCTTGAACAGGACCTCAAGGGTTTCCCGGTTGTAGCGCTGGCCCTTGCAGACATCGCAGGTGACGTAGACATCGGGCAGGAAGTGCATCTCGATCTTGATGACGCCATCGCCCTGGCAGGCCTCGCAGCGTCCGCCCTTCACGTTGAAGGAAAAGCGTCCCGGCGCATAGCCGCGCGCCTTGGCCTCCGGCATGCCGGCGAACCATTCGCGGATCGGGGTGAACGCGCCCGTATAGGTCGCCGGGTTGGAGCGCGGTGTGCGTCCGATCGGCGACTGGTCGATATCGATCACCTTGTCCAGATGTTCCAGCCCGTCGATCCGGTCATGCGGGGCAGGGTTGTCGCGCGCGCCGTTCAGCCGCCGGGCGGCCGACTTGTACAGGGTGTCGATCAAAAACGTCGACTTGCCGCCGCCCGAAACCCCGGTGACGCAGGTGAATGTGCCGAGCGGCACATCGACGGAAACGTCCTTGAGGTTGTTGCCGCGGGCGCCGACCACGGAAATCTTGCGGGTCTTCTTGAGTTTACGCCGTTCTTCGGGAAGCGGAATCATCCGGGCGCCGGAGAGATACTGGCCGGTCAGCGAGGCCGGGTTTGCCATGATCTCCTGCGGCGTTCCCTGGGCAACGATCTCGCCGCCATGAACGCCGGCACCCGGGCCGACATCGACCACGAAATCCGCCGTCAGTACCGCGTCCTCATCGTGCTCGACGACGATCACCGTGTTGCCGAGATCGCGCAGGTGCTTCAGCGTGTCGAGCAGCCGGGCATTGTCGCGCTGGTGCAGGCCGATGGACGGTTCGTCCAGAACGTAAAGCACGCCGGTCAGACCCGAGCCGATCTGGGAGGCCAGGCGGATGCGCTGGCTTTCCCCGCCCGAAAGCGTGCCCGAATTGCGCGACAGGGTCAGATATTCCAGGCCGACGTCATTGAGGAATTTCAAGCGTTCGCGGATCTCCTTCAGGATCCGGCCCGCGATGTCGTTTTGTTTCTGCGTCAGCTTTTCGGGAAGGTCATTGAACCAGTCATTGGCGACGCGAATGGAAAATTCGGTCACCTGGCCGATGTGCAGGCCGCCGATTTTAACGGCCAGCGCCTCCGGCTTCAGGCGGTAACCGGTGCAGGCCGGGCAGGCATGGTCGGACTGGAACCGGGAGAGTTCCTCCCGCACCCAGGTGGATTCGGTTTCCCGCCAGCGCCGCTCGATGTTGCCGATGACGCCTTCGAAGACCTTTTCGGTCTTGTAGCTGCGTGCGCCGTCATCATAGATGAACGCGACCTTGTCCTTGCCGGTGCCGTAAAGAATGGCCTGGCGGACGTCCTCCGGCAGTTCCTTCCACGGCGTCGCCATGGAGACGTCGAAGTGCCGGCAAAGCGCTTCCAGGGTCTGGACGTAATAAGGCGAGGTCGAACCGGTCTTCGCCCAGGGCAGAACGGCGCCTTCGCGCAGGGACAGGGTGTGATCGGGCACGACGAGTTCGTCTTCGAAGGCAAGGGTCGTCCCCAGGCCGTCACAGGCCGAACAGGCGCCGAAGGGGTTGTTGAAGGAAAACAGCCGGGGTTCGATTTCCGGAATGGTGAACCCGGAAACCGGACAGGCGAATTTCTCCGAAAAGACAATACGTTCGTGGGTTTCGTTCAAGTTCTGCAGAACCGCACCCGCTTGAGGTGCAGCCAGAGCCTTGTCGGCGAACTCCGCGATCGCAATGCCGTCGGCGAGCCTGAGCGCGGTCTCAAGGGAATCCGCCAGTCGGCCGGCAATGTCTTCGCGCACCACGATCCGGTCCACGACTACGTCGATGTCGTGCTTGAACTTCTTGTCGAGCGCCGGGGCTTCGGCGATTTCATGGAACTCGCCGTCGATCTTGACCCGCTGAAAGCCCTTCTTCATGAGCTCGGCGAGTTCCTTGCGGTACTCGCCCTTGCGGCCGCGGACGATCGGGGCCAGCAGGTAGAGCCGCGTGCCTTCCTCAAGCTCGAGGATCCGGTCCACCATCTGGGAAACGGTCTGGCTCTCGATCGGCAGGCCGGTTGCCGGAGAGTAGGGGACGCCGACGCGCGCGAACAGGAGACGCATGTAGTCGTAGATTTCCGTAACCGTCCCGACCGTGGAGCGCGGGTTCCGCGAGGTGGTCTTCTGTTCGATGGAAATGGCCGGCGACAGACCGTCGATCTGGTCGACATCCGGCTTCTGCATCATTTCCAGGAACTGGCGCGCATAGGCCGACAGGCTTTCCACATAGCGGCGCTGGCCCTCGGCATAGATCGTGTCGAAGGCGAGCGACGACTTGCCCGATCCCGACAGGCCCGTCATCACGATCAGCCGGTCCCTGGGCAGGTCCAGATCGATCCCCTTCAGATTGTGTTCCCGCGCGCCGCGCACGGAAATGATCCGGGTGGGATCCGGGGCCTTTGTGTCGGCGTGAACGTCATGCGCCATGTGGTGTTAATCCTCTCGGGCGGCCTTGGGAGTCCGGAAAGCCTGAACGAGCCTGGGGGAGGCGGCTTGCTGTGGCACTGTCCGGCGACGCTCCATATTTAGAATGTTCGAAGGCGAAGGCAAATGACGGGCGTCAAAAAAACGCAAGCACACCCGATCTCTCCTGACACCTGGTAGAGTGTAGCCTTGACAATAAGAACATAAAGAGAACAAAAATAGCAACTGGAAAAGCATTGCACCTTTCGCTTGACCAAGCCTTTGTGGAAAAGGCTGGATTCAAGTGGAAAGACCCGGCGTACCCTTGTGTTTGGCGTTAGGGTCTGCGGACGAAAAGACGGAATGAGCCGGCGTCCGCAACGCCGGAGGTATGATCTCGGGAGTTCAGTCATGGCGGGCAGCGTCAACAAGGTAATTCTGGTCGGCAATCTGGGAGCGGATCCTGAAATCCGCCGGACCCAGGACGGCCGGCCGATCGCAAATCTTCGGATCGCGACGTCGGAGACCTGGCGCGACCGCAACAGCGGCGAACGCCGGGAAAAGACCGAATGGCACCGGGTGGTGATCTTCAACGAGGGTCTTTGCAAGGTGGCGGAGCAATATCTGCGCAAAGGCTCCAAGGTTTATCTCGAAGGCCAGCTGCAGACCCGCAAGTGGCAGGACCAGAGCGGTCAGGATCGCTATTCCACCGAAGTGGTGCTGCAGGGCTTCAATTCGAACCTGACCATGCTCGACGGCCGGGGTGAGGGCGGTGGCCAGGGCGGCGGTAGTCTGCCTGACTACGGATCCTCCGGCGGCGGCTTTGGCGGCGGCGAATCGTCCGGCGGCGGCTACGGCGGCGGCCCGGGCGGTTATGGCGGCGGCTCCGGCGGCTCTGGCGGCGGATATGGCGGTCCCCAGGGCGGCGGCTCCGGCCCCATGGACGACGAAATTCCGTTCTAACCTTTCTCAGGCGGCAGAAGTGCGGTCTTGCATGGTGCCGGTCAGGCTTGCTAAGGCCCCGTATCAAGGCTCTGCGAGCAGAGGTGTGCCGGGTTGTGCCCCGTTGCAGCACACGCTTGCGGTGCCGTCCTGCGTCGTTTCGGTCACAGCCTCGTGATTGTTAATGCCGAAAAGGCTTTGGTTATTAACCCTGTGTCGAAGTTTGGTGTAATATTTTCCGAGCTGCCGTAACGCCAACCTGGCCCGGAGTTCGGAACCGGAAGCCGAAATCGGACGTTGGTCCCGTAGGACCGGAGCCGGCAGGCGGAGCGGATGCGGATCCGTAAGGCAGGCGGTTCGCACGGAAAGAAATTATGTTTCGGGCACGGCGGAGTGTGTCGTTCGCCGGCCCCACGAGCTTAAGGCGGTTGGAATATGCGGATCCCGGCGAACGTTGTAACGATGAAGCCCGGTAACGGGAAGACAGGTGTCCGGAGAGCCTCCGGCACGACGGAAGGTGACCAGAAGGTGAAACGCCGGGCTTTGTCCTCGACCGTACTGGCAGGGCTGGCGACGGCGGTGCTCTGCAGCGCCTTTGTCGGGGCCGGGGCCGATACGGCGCAGGCGCAAGGATTTTTCGAGCGCCTGTTCAATCCGAAATATCACCGCATGCAGGAGCTGAAGGCGCGTGAGGAACTGTTGCGCGAAAAGGCGCGGACGGTTCGGGTCTCCGCGCCGAAGTTCTACACCTACAAGCCCGATGTCTGGAAACGCGTGTCCTTTGCCGCCCTCGCCGAGGTGAAGACGGCCGCCGTCACGGCGAAGGAGGACCAGGCCGGCGAGGGGGAAGGTGTTGCCGCGGATGCGGCTCCCGCCGTTCTGACGGAGTTCGACAAGGCCCGTCCGGCCCTGAAGGGACTGGACTTCGAAATGCTTCCCGAAGTGGCCGACGCGCTGAAGGCCTTTTACCGCGAACACCCGGATTTTCTCTGGATCGAGGACGGCAACGTCAACAGCCGTGCGCTGAGCGCGAAGATGGCGCTTGCCGATGCGGACAAGGAAGGCCTGAACCCGGAAGACTACAAGGTCGATCTGCCGACGTTCGAGAAGGCCGGGACGGAGATGGCATCGGCGGATGACGACGCCGCGAAGCTGGAGCGCGAAAAGGCTCTGATGAGTTTCGAGCTGACCTTTTCCAGCGCGGTGCTGACCTACGTCCTCGACGCGGAGCGCGGCCGGGTCGATCCCGACCGGATTTCCGGCTATCACGATCTGCCGCGCCATGAGGTCGATCTCGTCGCCGTTCTGGAAGAGATCAAGTCCAAGGACGATCTGGAAGCCTATCTGGTCTCCCGCAATCCCCAGAATGCCCAATACGCGGCGCTGAAGAAGGAACTCGCCCGCCTGCGCGCGCAGGACGAGGAAGAGGGCCAGATCGTAATCGCGCCCGGCACGTTCCTGAAGGCCGGCGGCTCCAGCCCGGAAATGAAGCACATCGTGGCTGCGATCAATAAGAACGGATCGGACGCGCTGAAGGAAAAGCACGCCGATACCCTTGCCGCCTATGCCGGAGAAGAGGCCTACACCCCTGAACTGGTCGCACTGGTCAAGGACTTCCAGAAGGAAAACAAGCTGTCGGCCGACGGGATTGTCGGCAAGAACACGATCAAGGCCATGGTCGGTGAGACCAATGCGGCCAAGATTGCCAAGGTGAAGCTGGCCATGGAGCGCCGTCGTTGGCTGCCGGTCGATCTCGGTGCCCGCCGGGTCTTCGTGAACCAGCCGGCGTTCACCGCGACCTACTACGAGCCGGGCAAAGAGCCCTATTCCATGCGGGTGATCGTTGGCAAGAAGTCCAACCAGACCAGCTTCTTCTACGACAAGATCGAGCTGGTGGAATACAACCCCTACTGGGGCGTTCCCTATTCCATCATCGTCAACGAGATGCTGCCGAAACTGGCGCAGGATCCGAGCTACCTGGACCGCGCCGGCTACGAGGTCACGACCGTTTCCGGCCACCAGGTGTCGTCTTCGTCCGTCGACTGGTATGCAGTTGCCACCAAGCAGCAGAGCATCAATGTCCGCCAGTATCCGGGCGCGTCCAACGCGCTCGGCCAGGTGAAGATCCTGTTTCCCAACTCGCATGACATCTACATGCATGACACGCCGACAAAGAGCCTGTTCAACAAGGATGTCCGCGCCTTCAGCCATGGCTGTATCCGCCTGCAGGATCCCAAGGGCATGGCCGCCGCCGTTCTCGGCAAGTCTAAGGACTATGTCACCGGCCGGATCAATCAGGGTCAGAACGCCCAGGAAGACGTGACCGGCAATATTCCAGTCTACATCTCCTATTTCACGGCCTGGCCGAATGACGAGGGCACGATCAGCTATTTCGACGACATCTACGATCGCGACATGTACCTACTGAAGGCACTCGACATCACCGAACAGACCCGGGAAGACGCCCGGGTCTGAGGGGCCAGAAGATTAGGAACGAAAAAAGCCGCGGAGAACCTGCTCCGCGGCTTTTTCTGTTTCGCGATTATCAGGAGCCGGACAGGCAGTCCGCCATGGCGTCGGCCATGCCGGAAATCAGCGCGAAATAAAGTCCGGGTCCATCCTCAAGCTCCGCCCCGAGCGGGTCCAGCGTGCCGGACCGCGCCTGCGTTCCTTCCAGAACGACCCGGATCAGCTTTGGTTCGAACTGGGGTTCTGCAAAGACGCATACGGCCTGCCGTTTCTTTATGATGTCGTGGATTTCCGCGACTCGGTCCGCACCGGCCGGGACTTCCGGATTCAAGGTGATGGCGCCGGCGGCCGGCATGCCGAAACGGTCCTCAAAATAATGGTAGCCGTCATGGAAGACGATGAAGGACCGGCCTTTTACGGGGGCAAGCCTTTCGTTTGTGCTTTGGATCAGGTCGGCGAGCTTTCGATCCATGGCATCGGCGTTCGCCTTGTATGATGCGGCATTTTCCGGATCGGCGGTACTCAGGCTTTCGGCGATTTCCCGGACCATGGCGCGGGCGTTTTCCGGGTCGAGCCATATGTGAGGGTCCAGTCCGTCCGCGCCGTGATTATGGCCGTCATCCTTGCCGCCGTCGGCCCGGTCATGCGCTTCGCCGTGGTCATGGTCGTCCCCTTGAAATCCGTCGCCGTCGCGGAATTTCAGATGCTCGACACCCGGAGCGTCGAAAAGTTCGATCCGGAGCGCCTTTTCGGCCATCGTCGAAATCGGTTTGGCGAGTGAGGTTTCCAGATTGTCGCCGATCCAGAAAACCACATCGGCATCTTGAAGCTGTGCGGCCTGCGACGGTTTCAGGGAAAAATCATGAGGCGAGGCGGCGCCCTTGATCAGGAGCTGCGGAGATCCGACACCTTGCATGACGCCGGCAACCAGTGAATGCACCGGCTTGATGGTCGTTACGACGGAAACGGCTGCCTGTGCGAAGGTGGGCGCCAGGGTAAGACTGGCGACAAGGATCATGCGTGGAACCAGCGTTTGAATGCGGCGTGAGCGAAAAAGAACGGGCAAGGGCGACTCCCATTGAACGGTATGTAATAACATTACATGTAACTCTATAACGTTCACTGAACGAAGGCACAAGCCCCAATTCGACCGGTCCCGTATTGCGGGTGTGGAAATATCGATCCTGTCTCAAGTTTCACTTCGAACCCCGAAAAGATGAGAATTGTCGCCAGAGACTGGTTTTCGCGCCTGAAAAGTCTTATCCGTCATTACCGTTTGCAGCCAAACCGATTCCAACCAGGCTGCGTTTTCAGGTGCTTCCGGAGCGTTTCTTGTCTCACATCGATCTCGCATTGGTTCTTCCGGCCTTGCTTGCCTGCGTCCTTGGCGGTCTCTTGAAGGGCGCGACCGGGGCGGGGGCGCCCGTCATCGGCGTGCCGGTGCTGGCGGCGCTGACCGACGTCCAGTTTGCCGTCGCCGTCTTCGTCACGTCCAACCTCCTGACAAACGTCAATCAGGCCTGGCAGCACCGTAAGGCGCGGCTGCCCTGGCAATTCATGGTCCTGTTCGCCGGCGGCGGAGCGCTGGGGGCCATGGGCGGCACCGTTCTGCTCGCCGGCCTGCCGTCCGACACCCTGTCGATCGCCATGGCGCTGGTCGTTCTGGGATATGTCGGCTTCCGAATTCTGAAGGCGGACTGGATGTTGAGCTATGCCGCGGGCGTCAGGCTGGCCGGACCGATCGGCCTTCTGGGCGGCGCCCTTCAGGGCGCGACCGGCATTTCCGCGCCGGCCTCCATCACCTTTCTGAATGCCCTGAAACTTCCGCGCAGCACGTTTATTGCCACGATTTCCGTGTTCTTCATCGTCATGTCCATCGGGCAGATCGAGCAACTCGTCACCGTCGGACTTCTGGACTGGCACCGGTTCTTTCTCGGACTCGGCGTAACGGTTGCCATCGCCCTGTTCATGCCAGTCGGCAATTATCTGGCCCGGCATCTGGCGAAGGAAACCTTCGACAAGATCATGCTCGGCCTGCTGACCCTGATCGCGACGAAAATCCTGGTCCAGGAACTGTTCTTCTAGGCCTCCTGGATAAAAAAGGCCCGCAATTGCTTGCGGGCCTTGCAGCGAACATTCGCACTGAAATCAGGCGGCGATCAGACCGCCCGCATCGGCGAGACGGCTCAGGTGATAATCCGCATCGCCGAAGGCCGTATCGATCATCGTCACCCGCTTGAAATAATGGCCGACGGCAAGTTCCATGGTCATGCCGACACCGCCGTGAAGCTGGACCGCCTGCTGGCCGACGAACCGGCCGGAGCGGCCGATCTGCACCTTGGCTCCGGCAATGGAGCGCCGGCGTTCGGCGACGTCCTGTTCGTCCGCCATCATGGTAGCCAGCATCGACATGCTGCGCGCCTGTTCCAGCATCAGGAACATGTCGGCCGCCCGGTGCTGCAGCACCTGGAAGTCGCCGATGGGCACACCGAACTGTTTGCGCGTCTTCAGATAGTCGACCGTGGTCTCATGCATCACCGACATGGTGCCGACCGCTTCCGCGCACAGGGCGGCGATGGCTTCGTCGGTAACCTGTTCGATCAGCGGCAAGCCATTCTCAGGTTCTCCGATCACCCAGTCGGCCTCGACGCGAACGCCTTCCAGCAGTACTTCCGCCGCCCGCTGGCCGTCCTGGGTCGGATAGCCTCGCCGTGAGACGCCCGCGGCATTTCCGTCAACCAGGAAGACGCCGATCCCGGACCGGTCGCGCCGGTCGCCGGCGACCCGTGCCGTCACGATCAGCTTGTCGGCGCTGTCGCCGTGAACGACCACGCTTTTCGCGCCGTCCAGGACATAGGAACCGCCGTCCTTGCGCGCCGTCGTCGTCACGTCCGCCAGATCGTAGCGGGAATGACGTTCCGTCTGGGCAAAGGCGAGCGTCAGGCTGCCGTCGACGATCTGCGGGATCAGGTCCGCTTTTTGGGCTGCATTCGCGCCATTGCGCAGGAAACCGCCGCCGAGGACGACGGTTGCCAGATAGGGCTCCAGTGCCAAAGCGCGGCCGAAAGCCTCCATGACGATCATGGTACCGACCGGGCCCTGGTCCATGCCGCCGTCGTCTGCGGAAAACGGCATGGCGAGCAGGCCAAGGTCGGCATATTGCGCCCACATGTCGGCGCTCCAGCCGCGTTCCGAGGCTCCATGGGCCTTGCGCTGCTCGAAACCGTAGCGATCGGCGAGCAGGCGCTCGACGCTATCCTTGATGAGCCGTTGCTCTTCGTTCAGATCAAAATCCATCTCACAGCCCCCTCACAGACCCAGGATTGCCTTGGCGATAATGTTCTTCTGGATCTCGTTGGATCCGCCGTAGATCGAGACCTTGCGCCAGTTGAAATAGGTCGGTGCGGCGGTCGCAGCCCAGTCCATGCCGATGGGCGGCTCGTTCGAGCCTTCAACAAGCCCCGGTTGGAAGGGCAGGGCATAGGGGCCGACCACTTCCATGAGCAGTTCCGTGGTCGCCTGCTGCAGTTCCGAGCCCTTGATCTTCAGGATCGACGAAGCCGGATCCGGCTTGCCCTTGTCGCCCCGCTTGGCCTCGGCGGCCACGACCCGGAGCTGGGTCATTTCCAGCGCCTTCAGTTCCACCTCGACGGCGGCAAGCTTTTCGCGGAAGCGCTGGTTCTCGATCATCGGCGCGGAGCCGTAGAATTCCTGGCCCGCCAGTTCCTTGATCCGGCGGATGCGCTGCTTGGAAATGCCGATCCGTGCAATGCCGGAGCGTTCGTTGCCGAGCAGGAACTTGGCATAATCCCAGCCCCTGTTTTCCTCGCCGACCAGGTTCTCCACCGGTACGCGGACGTCGGTAAAGAAGACCTCGTTGACCTCCTTGCCGCCGTCGATGGTCTGGATCGGCCGGACCTCGATGCCCGGCGTCTTCATGTCGATCAGCAGGAAGGAAATCCCGACCTGCTTCTTCACGTCGGGATTGGTGCGCACCAGGCAGAAGATCCAGTCCGCGTGCTGGGCAAGGGTGGTCCAGGTCTTCTGGCCGTTGACCACATAATGGTCGCCGTCGCGCACGGCCTTGGTCCTCAGGCTGGCAAGATCGGATCCGGCGCCGGGTTCGGAAAAGCCCTGGCACCACCAGTCATCCAGATTGGCAATCCGCGGCAGGAAGCGCTGTTTTTGGGCCTCGTTGCCGAAGGTAGCGATCACCGGTCCGACCATGTGCACGCCGAACTGCAGCGGCTGCGGCGCAGGCGTCTGCTGCATTTCCTCCCAGAAGATGTAAAGCTTGATCGGATCCCAGCCCGTTCCGCCATATTCGACCGGCCAGTGGGGCACGGCCCAGCCCTTGGCGTTCAGGATCCGCTGCCAGGTCACGAGGTCCTGCTTTTCCAGCGAATGCTGGTCGATCATTTTGGCGTGGATGTCGGCCGGGATGTTCTCGTGGAAGAACGTGCGCACTTCCTCGCGGAATGCCTGTTCTTCCTTTGTAAATGCCAGGTCCATGGCTAAGGCCTCACGAATTGATTTCAAACAGACCGGCAGCACCCATGCCGCCGCCAACGCACATGGTCACCACCGCATACCGGGCGCCGCGGCGCTTGCTCTCGATCAGGGCGTGGCCGGCAAGCCGGGAGCCCGACATGCCATAGGGGTGGCCGACCGAGATCGCCCCGCCGTTGACGTTGAGCCTGGCCGGATCGATCCCGAGCCGGTCCCGGCAATAGATGACCTGAACGGCAAAGGCCTCGTTCAGTTCCCAGAGGTCGATGTCATCGACGGAGAGACCATGACGTTCAAGGAGGCGTGGAACGGCAAAAACCGGCCCGATGCCCATCTCGTCCGGTTCGCAGCCGGCGACCGCGAAGCCCCGAAAGATGCCAAGCGGTTCCAGGCCGCGCTGTTCGGCAAGTTTTCGCTCCATCACCACGCAGGCCGATGCGCCGTCCGAAAGCTGGCTGGCATTGCCTGCGGTAATGGTCATGCCGTCGCCGCGCACCGGCTTCAGCCCGGCAAGGCCTTCCGCATTCGTGTCCGGGCGCGGGCCTTCGTCAGCGGTCAGTTCCACGTCCTTGAAGGAGACCTCGCCGGTCTGCCTGTCGGTTACGGCCATGCGGGTGGAAATCGGCACGATTTCCGCATCGAACCATCCGGCTTCCCGCGCCGCCGCGGTGCGCTTCTGGCTTTCCAGGCCATAGGCGTCCTGATCCTCGCGGGAGATGCCATAACGTTTGGCGACGACCTCGGCTGTGTCGATCATCGGCAGATAGACGTCGCCCTTGATCTCCTGCAGCGCCTCGTCGATGGCATGAAAGCTGTTGCGGTGGTCGTTCTGCACGAGCGAGACGGATTCCACGCCGCCGGCGACGCCGACGGACATGCCGTCGTGGATGATGGAGCGGGCAATGACCGCAATCGACTGCAGGCCGGACGAACACTGGCGGTCGATGGTCGCGCCGCCGGTGGTTACCGGCAATCCGGCGCGCAGGAGCGCGCGGCGGGCGACGTTGCCGCCGGTGGTGCCTTCCTGGAGCGCACAGCCGAAAACAACGTCTTCGACTTCCGAGCCTTCGATGCCGGCCCGGTCGACGGCTGCGGCAATCGCGTGGCCGGCAAGGGTCGGTCCGCAAGTGAGATTAAGCGCACCGCGATAGGCCTTGCCGATCGGAGTGCGGGCCGTGGAGACGATGACGGCTTCCCGCATGTGTTCTGCTTCTCCCTGTAAGCGTTGTCAGGCGCCTCGGCGGCGCATTCTTGTTCCTTGAGCGTCAAGAGCCGCTTGCGCGTTTCTCGATCTCTTCCTGTTTCAATTGCAGCTTGGAAAACTTGCCGACCGCGGTGCGGGGCAGCGCGGATCGGAATTCCAGATCCCGGGGCATTTCGTGGCGTCCGACCTTGTCGGCGAGAAAGGCCTGCAGCTCTTCCAGCGTGAACGGGGCGGCGCCGGAGCGCAGGGCAACAAAGGCCTTGGCGGACTCGCCGCGGTAGGCGTCCGGAATGCCGACCACGAGGACTTCGGCGACGGACGGATGTTCATAGATCGCCTGTTCCACCACCTGCGGATAGACGTTGAATCCGCCCGACAGGATCATGTCCTTCTTGCGGTCGACGATATAGAAATAGCCGTCTTCATCCATGGTGCCGATGTCGCCGGTCAGGAAATAGCCGTCGGCAAAGGCCTGCCCGGTTTCCTCCGGCCGGTTCCAGTAGCCGGACGTGACGTTCGGGCCCTTGATCCGCAGTTCGCCGGTTTCGCCCGGTTCGAGTTCTCGCGTCGGATCCTCCAGGGCGACAATCCCCATCTCGATACCCGGCATGGGAATGCCGATCGATCCTGGCTTGGCCGGATTGGAGCAGGGCAGGTTGGTGCCCGCCGGCGCGGTTTCCGTCATGCCCCAGCCGCCCAGGAGCGGCAGGCCGGTCAGCGCCTCGAACCGCTTGCCCACCTCCACGGGAAGCGGCGCGCCGCCGGAGCTGCAATAGGTGAGGGATGAGAAATCCCTTGTGTCCAGGTCGGGCAGGTTGGCAAGCGCGATCCACATGGTCGGCACGCCTGGAAAGATCGTCGCTTTCCTGATCTCGATATCCTGCAGCACGCTTTCGGGATCGAAGCGCGGACGCAGCATGATCTCGTTGCCGTTTTCGACCTGCCGGATCAGGATTGTCGTCAGGGCATAGATATGAAACAGCGGCAGGACGCAGATGATCTTGTCCGTTCCCGGTGTGGAAGGGCGCTGCTGCTGAAACCAGTTGTTATAGATCGCCGCCGACGTGGTCAGGTTGCCATGGGTCAGGATGGCACCCTTCGGCATGCCGGTGGTCCCGCCCGTATACTGGAGCAGCGCGATATCTTCCGGGGAGACCTCCGGCCACCGGTCCGGGAGCGGCGCGCCCTTGGCGAAGTCCGCCCAGGTTACGACGTCGGGCCGGTCCGGGATCTCCGCAAGCGGCGCCGGTGAGGCGCCCCAGGCGCCGTCCTCGGCGACGATGAGCTTGTCGAGATGGCCGGCATCCAGAAGCTTTAAAGCCATGGACAGCATGGGGCCGATGTCGGTCGTGACCATCACCCGCGCGCCGCTGTCCTTGAGCTTGTAGGCGAGTTCCCGCTCCGCATCGAGCGGGCTGAGCAGGATCATCCGTGCGCCCGTCTTGCAACCGCCGAAGAAGATCGCCGGAAAATAGGGCGTGTTCGGCAGATAGAGCGCAAGGGTCGTTCCCGCACCGATGCCCTCCCGCAGGAGGGCGGCCGCAGCGGAATTCATCTTGTGTCCGAATTCCGCATAGCTGAGCACATGGCCGCGGTATTCCAGCGCCCGATGTTCCGGATAGCGGGCAACCGCCGTGTCCGCGATCCGGGAAAGCACCGAAGGCTCCGGCTTGAAGTCCCAATCCATGCCGGGCGGATAGGACTTCTCCCAGGCAAACGGCCGTTTGCTCATGCCGCCTTGGCCTCTTTCCGGGCAAGGGACGCAAATCCCTGCCCCTCGTCGGCAAGGCGGTTGAGGAGCGGTGCGGGCTTCAGGGCCGCGTTGCCGGTTGTCTCGGCATAGTGGTTCAGCCGGTCACGGATATGCGCAAGGCCGACCTGGTCGGCATAGAACATCGGACCGCCGCGCCACAGCGGGAAGCCGTAACCGAAGACCCACACCGCGTCGATGTCGCCGGGACGCTGGGCGATGCCTTCGTCCAGGATCTTCGCGCCTTCGCTGATCATCGGATAGATCAGCCGTTCGACGATCTCTTCCTCGCTGATCTGGCGGCGGGTAATACCCTTCTTTGCCGCCGTCTCCTTGATCAGTGCCTCGACTTCCGGATCCGGCGTGCCGGCACGGGAACCCTGTTCGTAGATATAGAAGCCCCGGCCGGTCTTCTGGCCGAAGCGGCCCATTTCGCACAGCGCATCGGCAATGTCAGCGCTGCCGCCGTCGGCGGATCCGCCCATCTGCTTGCGGATACGCCAGCCGATGTCGAGGCCGGCCAGGTCGCCCATGGCAAAGGGGCCCATCGGGAAGCCGAAACCGGTGATGGCGGCATCCACCTGTTGCGGTGTCGCGCCTTCCAACAGCAGGCGCTCGGTTTCCAGCGACCGGGCCCGGAGCATCCGGTTGCCCACGAAGCCGAAGCAGACGCCGACCACGACCGGAACCTTCCGGATCCGCCGGCCGATCTCGATGGCGGTCGCCAGCACTTCCGGTTCGGTTTCCGCGCCGCGCACGATCTCCAGCAGCTTCATGACGTTGGCCGGGCTGAAGAAATGGGTGCCGAGAACCGATCCCGGCCGTTTCGTCATCTGCGCGATTTCATCGACGTTGAGATAGGAGGTGTTGGTGGCAAGAACCGCTGTCGGCTTTGCAATCCGGTCCAGGTCGCCGAAGATCTGTTTCTTGATGTCCATCTCTTCGAACACCGCCTCGATGATCATGTCCGCGTCGGCGAGGTCGTTCATGTCGGTCGACCCGGTCAGCATGCTCATGCGCGCTTTCAGGTCGTCTTCGGTCATCCGTCCGCGCGAGACGGAGATGCGGTAGTTCTTCTCGATCGTGGCAAAGCCCCGGTCGAGCGCCTCCTGCGAGGTCTCGATGATGGTGACCGGAATGCCGACATTGGCGAAGTTCATGGAAATGCCGCCGCCCATCGTGCCGGCGCCGATGACACCCACCTTTTTGACGTCGCGCGGTTTCACGTCTTTCGGCATGTCGGCAACCTTCGCCGCCTCGCGCTCGGCAAAGAAGATATGCCGCTGGGCCTTGGACTGGTCGTCGTCGATCAGTTTCATGAAGGTCTCGCGTTCTTTTACCAGCGCTTCCTCGACCGGCAGGTCCATAGACCATCGCACGGCATCGATACAGGCGGCGGGCGCCTTCAGGCCCTTGGCCTTTTTCAGCAGGGCCGCGGCGGTTTCCTCGAAGGCTGAGCGGTCGGCTTTCGCAGCAGCCAGTGGTGCATCGTTCTCGCGGACCTTCACCAGCGGCGCGCCATCGGCCGCCATCTGGGCCGCGCGGTCCACCGCAGCCTTGACCGGGTCGTCCGATATTGCGTCGATCACGCCCATTTTGAGGGCAGCTTCCGTGCCGACCGGCTCGCCGGGAACGATGATCTTCAGGGCCGCTTCCGGGCCGATGATGCGCGGCAGGCGCTGGGTACCGCCGGCGCCGGGCATCAGGCCAAGCTTGACCTCGGGCAGGCCGACCTTTGTACCGGGGGCTGCGATCCGTGCATGGCAGCCGAGGGAAAGTTCGAAGCCGCCGCCCAGAACCGTGCCGTGAAGGGCGGCCACCACCGGCTTCGGCATGTCTTCGACCTTCTGGATCACGACCGGCAGCCAGGGCTCCTGCGACGGCTTGCCGAATTCGCGGATATCGGCGCCTGCGCTGAAGGTGCGCCCGGAGCCGGTAAGAACCACGCCGGCGACGGTGTCATCGGCCGCAAGTTGCTCCATGGCATTGAAGATTCCGGCCCTGATATCATAGCCGAGAGCATTGACCGGGGGATTTTCGATGGAAACGATGGCGATGCTGCCGTTGCGCGTAATCGTGACCAAATCGCTCATTTTTCGGCGTCCTTCCTGACCGAGTCTGCTTCACTTGCGGTTCCGGGTATCTGCTCCAGTTCCGCTGTGCGAAATAACATTTTATAATTTGACGTGGACGCTAGATTATGGTGCAGTCCTTGTCAATCGCTCCCACAGGTGTACTGGGGATTAGGGATCATGTCAGGAAAACGTGCCGACAATGGCCACGAAGTCGATGCGGGGAACGCCCGGTTTGCGGGCGACCGCAAGTTCGTTGTGGCACTTGCGCGCGGTCTTGATGTGCTTCGCTCGTTTCGTCCCGACGACGACATGCTCGGCAATCTGGAGATCGCCACGCGGACCGGCATTCCCAAGCCGACGGTGTCCCGTCTGACCTATACGTTGACCCAGCTCGGCTACCTCGCGCACGTGGAGCGGTTTTCCAAATACAAGATCGCGCCGGCCGCGCTCGCCCTGGGCTACAGTGCTTTGGCCCAGATCGGTATCCGCCAGATTGCTCGCCCCTACATGCAGGCGATCGCGGATCACGCGGGAGCGTCCGTTGCTCTTGGCGCTCCCGACAGGCGGCGCATGATCTATGTCGAGCACTGCTTCAATGCGACGGCCCTGATGGTGCGTCTGGATATCGGTTCGCGTATTCCGCTTGCCGCCTCGGCCATGGGGCGGGCTTATATCGCGGTCCTGCCCCAGGAAAAGCGCGAAGAACTGTTTGAAGACCTGGCCTGGTACTACGGCGACCGGTGGCCGGGGTTGCGCAAGAATATCGAGGGGGCCTGCGAGCAGGTCGCGCGGCGGGGATTTTCGCTTTCAATGGGTGACTGGCGGCAGGACATCAACGGCATCGGCGTGCCGCTGGTCATGCCCGACGGCTCCGGCATCTATGCCTTCAATTGCGGTGCCGCGGCCTTCTCACTGTCGAGGGACAGGCTTGAACAGGATATCGGACCGCGGCTGCTCGACGCTGTCCGGCAAATAAGAACCGTCCTCAATGGCGGTGCGGGCGAATGGCAGACCGGCAGAAACCGGCGCCACTAGATCAACAGACCTCCAATCGGAAACGATCGGAGGTCTAAAGTTGATCGCTTTCAAAGTATTAGAGCATCCTGCGTTCAATTGAACGCAGGATGCTCTAGGCGGAAGTTGTGCGGGCAAGCGGTTCCAGAACGCTGGTTCGTGAGCGACGTCAGGCTCTTGGGAGGAGCGCGTGAGATCTGTTGCAAGTCGCCCGGCCGATACATGGCCGGGTAAGGGGGACGTGCATTCGGCGGCTGAGCCGTTGCTGGCATTGGACGATGTGACCATCCGCTTCGGCGGCATTGTTGCACTCGATGGAATTTCATTCGACCTGCAGCCGGGCCGCATTCTCGGGCTGATCGGCCCGAACGGCGCCGGCAAGACGACGCTGTTCAATTGCGTGAGCGGGCTCTACTTCCCGAACAACGGAACCATCCGCTTCGATGGCCGCGAACTCCTCGGCCGGCCGGCGCACAGGATCGCGCAGCTGGGCATTACCCGGACATTCCAGAACATCGCGCTCTTCAAGACCATGAGCGTGCTCGACAACGTCCGCTTGGGCGCCCATTCGGGGTCCTCGAGCAATTTCGTCACCGATGCGCTCAGGCTCGGGGAAGCGAAGCGGCAGGCCGCCATCGACGAAACGGCCCTGGAACTGATCGAGACCTTCGATCTGACCGATTGCCTGCACACGCGTGTTGCCGATCTGCCGACAGGCACCCAGAAACGGGTCGAACTGGCGCGCGCCCTGGCAGGAAAACCGAAGCTGCTTCTGCTCGACGAGCCGGCCGGCGGCCTGACCCACGGCGAGGTCGGCGAGCTTGGCGACATGATCCGCAGCATCTGCAGTGAGCGGGGCGTCACGGTGCTTCTGGTGGAGCATCACATGAGCCTTGTCATGTCGGTCTCCGACCAGGTCGTGGCCCTCGATTTCGGGCGCAAGATTGCCGAAGGCACGCCGGAGGAGGTGCAGAACGATCCCGAAGTGATCCGGGCCTATCTCGGGGGGACGAAACATTGAGCGCCATGACAGCAGCACAAACCCGGGCGGCGTCCGGCGAGGCCTTGCTTCGGGTCCGTGGCCTGAATGCCTTTTACGGTCGTATCCAGGCGCTCTTCGATATCGATTTCGACATCGCCCCCGGCTGCGTGACGACCCTGCTCGGCGCGAACGGCGCCGGCAAGACGACCACCCTGCGGGCGCTCTGCGGCATGATCCCGACCAAAGGCGATATCGAACTCGACGGGGTCAATATCGGCGGCAGGGCGACGGAGGACATTGTCTCGCTCGGCGTTGCCCATGTCCCCGAAGGCCGGGGCACATTCATCGGCGTGACGGTGGAGGAAAACCTCAGGCTGGGTGCCATGACCCGCCGGGATAGGCGGGAGATTTCCGCCGATATCGAGCGGATGTATCAGCTCTTTCCCCGGCTTGCGGAACGCCGTGCCCAGCAGGCGCAGACCCTGAGCGGCGGCGAGCAGCAGATGCTTGCCATCTCAAGGGCGCTGATGCTGCGGCCCAAACTGATGCTGCTCGACGAGCCGTCCTTCGGTTTGGCCCCGCTCATTATCGAGGAGCTGTTCGAAACGCTCAGCCGCCTGAAAACGGACGAGGGCATTTCCATGCTCATCGTGGAACAGAACGCCGCGCTCGCGCTCGAAATCGCCGACCACGCCTATCTGATCGAAACCGGCCGGGTGGTCATGTCCGGCCCGGCGGACGAGATCGGCCGGGACGAAAGCATACGCCGCGCGTATCTGGGCTATTAGGAGCACACCGAATGGAACTCTTCATCCACCAGGTTCTCGCCGGACTGGCAACGGGCGGTATCTATGCCTGTATCGCCCTGGCGATCGTGATGATCTACCAGGCCATCCACCATCTCAACCTGGCCCAGGGCGAGATGGCGATGTTCTCCACCTTCGTCGCCTGGCAGCTGATCGAATGGGGCATGCCCTACTGGGCTGCCTTTGTCCTGACCCTCGTGCTGTCCTTCGCGGCCGGTGTCGCCATCGAGCGGATCGTGTTCCGGCCGCTGCACAACGCCCCGGTCCTGAGCCACATCGTCGTCTTCATCGCGCTGTTCAGCATCTTCAACAGTGCGGCCGGCTTTATCTGGGATTTCACCATCAAGTCCTTTCCGAGCCCGTTCGGCTCGCAGCCCCTGTTCGAGGGCGCACCGGTCAGCGCCCATGACACGGGCATGTTCGGTGTCACCTTCGTCCTGCTGATCCTCCTGTTCCTGTTCTTCCGCTTTACCCGGGTCGGACTGGCCATGCGGGCCGCCGCCGTCAATCCTGAATCGGCGCGTCTGGTCGGCATCCGGGTCGGCTGGATGGTTGCACTCGGCTGGGGCATGGCCGCGGCAATCGGTGCGGTCGCCGGCATGTTGATCGCGCCCGTGGTCTTCCTGGAGCCCAACATGATGCTGTCGATCCTGCTTTACGGCTTTGCCGGTGCGGTGGTCGGCGGGCTCACCAGTCCGGCCGGCGCCGTGGTCGGCGGTTTCATTGTCGGTGTGGTTGAAAACCTCGCCGGCTCCTTCATCCCCTACATCGGCCAGGAACTGAAACTGACCATAGCGCTGGCCCTGATCGTGGCCGTGCTGATGGTCCGGCCGAGCGGCCTGTTCGGCAGCCGCCTCGTCAGCAGGGTCTAGTGGATATGAATCAGATGCCTTCTACACTCGCTGCTCGATTTAAATCCCTGCGCCAGATTCCCGCGAAGCCGCGCGAGGTTCCTCTGTCCTGGAGCCGGATAGCGCTGATCGCCGGGCTCGTGCTGGCGGTGACCTTGCCGTTCGTGGTCAAGAACTTCGTCATCTTCCAGCTGACGATGGTGCTGATCTATGCCATCGCCATTCTCGGCCTCAACATGCTGACCGGCTTCAACGGCCAGTTCTCGCTCGGTCACTCGGCCTTTTATGCCATCGGCGCCTATACGACCGCGATCCTGATGGAAATCTACGGCTTCGATTTCTACCTGACGATCCCGGTCGCAGCCCTGATCTGTTTTGCCTTCGGGTTCCTGTTCGGGCTGCCAGCCTTGCGGCTGGAGGCGATCTATCTGGCGCTGGCGACCTTTGCGCTCGCCGCCGCCACGCCGCAGATCCTCAAATCCACCCCACTGTCGCCCTGGACCGGAGGCGTACAGGGGATCTATGTCCTGAAGCCCGATCCGCCGTTCGGCTTACCCGTCAATTCGGACCAGTGGCTCTATTTCCTGACGCTGGGGATCGGCCTGGTGCTGGCGGTCATCGCCCGCAACCTGATCGACAGCCGGTCGGGCAGGGCGATCATCGCGATCCGCGACAATCCGATTGCCGCGCGCGCCATGGGCGTCGATATCGCCCTCTACAAGACGCTGGTGTTCGGCGTCAGCGCGCTTTACGCCGGCATTGCCGGGTCGTTGAGCGCCGTCGTCGTCCAGTTCGTCGCGCCCGACAGCTTCACCTTCGTCCTCGCCATCGCGCTCTTCGTCGGGCTCGTCATCGGCGGTGTCGGATCCATTCCCGGTGCCGTGATCGGCGGCCTGTTCCTGGTGTTCGTGCCCAATTTCGCGGAGGAGATCTCCAAGGGGCTCGCAGGCGCCGTCTACGGCGCCATCCTCATACTCGTCATCTATGCAATGCCGTCGGGAGCAGCGGGCCTTGTCCGCATGCTCGTGGCGAAGCTGGCCGGAAGAAGCCGGTGAAATTTGGTCTGTAAAGGGAGGAAATATCGATGAGACTAGCAAGAACCGCATTGCTCGGCGCCGTTGCGCTGGGCTTGGGAATAGCCGTTTCCGGAGTGGTTCCGGCAATGGCCGAGAACGGACCGGGCGTGACCGACACGGAAATCAAGATCGGTCATATCGGCCCCTACAGCGGACCTGCGTCCGCCTATGGCACAATCGGCAAGACGATCGGCGCCTATTTCGACAAGGTCAACGCCGAGGGCGGCATCAACGGCCGCAAGATCAACTTCATTTCGTACGACGACGGCTACAGCCCGCCGAAAACGGTGGAACAGGCGCGCAAGCTCGTCGAAAGCGATGAGGTGCTCCTGATCTTCCAGAGCCTGGGCACGGCAACCAACACGGCGATCCAGAAATACATGAACGCCAAGAAGGTGCCGCAGCTGTTTGTGGCCACCGGCGCGACCAAATGGGGCATGCCGGAGAAGTACCACTGGACCATGGGGTGGCAGCCCAACTATCAGAGCGAAGGCCGCATCTATGCCGCCTATATTCTGCAGAACTATCCGGATGCAAAAATCGGCGTGCTCTACCAGAACGACGACTACGGCAAGGACCTGCTCGGCGGGTTGAAGGAAGGGCTCGGCGATAAGACCGGCATGATCGTCGCGGAGGCGCCTTATGAGACGTCCGATCCGACCATCGATTCCCAGATCGTCAACCTGAAGGCATCCGGCGCCGATCTGGTCATCGATATCGCCACGCCCAAGTTCGCCGCCCAGGCGATCCGCAAGATCGGTGAAACCGGCTGGAATCCGGTCCAGATCGTCAACAACGTCTCCCAGTCCGTCGGCGGCGTGCTGAAGCCGGCCGGTTTCGAGAACGCCAAGGGCGTGCTTTCGACCGGCTATCTGAAGGACCCGACCGATCCGAACTGGAAGGACGATCAAAGCTTCAAGGACTGGTCCGCCTTCATGGACGAGTACTATCCGGACGGCGACCGCTCCTCCAGCTTCACGGTCTACGGTTATTCCGTTGCCCAGACCCTGGAGCAGGTACTTCGTCAGGCGGGAGATGACCTGTCGCGCGAAAACGTCATGGCACAGGCGGCCAACCTGAAGGACTTCGTCATGCCGATGGCCTTGCCGGGGATTGTCGTCAATACCAGCCCCACGGACTATTTCCCCATCCAGCAGATGCAGATGATGCGCTTCAATGGCGAGCGCTGGGAAATGTTCGGTCCGGTGATCGAAGGATCCGGCGGCAACTGATGACCTGAAGAAAAGAAGCGCCGGCAATCTGCCGGCGCTTCGCTTTTGGAAAGCCTACTCGCAGACGGACCAGCCGCCGTCGATGATCAGCGTCTGTCCTGTCGTCCAGGCGCCTGCCGGACTGGCCAGAAAAACCGCAACGCCCGCGATGTCGTCGGGATCTCCAAGCCGCTTCAGGGCGTAGCTGTCGGCGACTTTCTTCGCCCGCTCCGGATCTTCCCAGAGCGTGCGGGCGAAGTCCGTACGTACCAGGGCCGGCGCGATCCCGTTGACCCGGATGTTCTGCGGACCATAGGTGACAGCCAGATTGCGCACGAGCTGTGTGTCGGCGGCCTTGGTCAGGGCATAGATGCCGAGCTTGTCCGATCCCTTGAAGGCGGCGATCGACGACACCACCACGATACTGCCGTCCTGCCGTTCCACCATGCCCGGCAGCACCAGTTTCGCCAGCCGCATGTTGGAGCGGATGTTGACGCGGATCGTCTTGTCGAAGGCATCGTCAGGCGTGTCCAGGAACGGCCCGTAATAGGGATTGACCGCCGCGTTGCAGATCAGGCTGTCGATGCGCCCCCATTTGTCCAGCACCGTGGCAACGAGCCGTTCAAGGTCCGCGTCCTCGGAGATATTGGCGGGCACAGCAAGGGCTTCACCGCCTTTTGTGCGGATCTCCTCCGCGACCTGGTCGCAGGCGTCCTGCTTCCGGCTTGAGATCACCACTTTGGCTCCGGCTTCGGAAAGCGCGATGGCAATGGCCTTGCCGATCCCCTTGGTAGAACCGGTGATCAGCGCCACCTTGCCGGTCATGTCGAACAGTCTCATGCTCAAAGCTCCCCGATCTTCACCAGTTGCTTGCCGAAATTGCCGCCCTTCAGCATGTCGAGAAAGGCCTGGGGGGCGGCTTCGAGGCCTTCGGCGATATCCTCCCGGTAATGCAGCCGTCCGTCGCGGATGTATCCGCCCGCTTCCTTCAGGAAATCCGGGAAGCGGTCGTAATGGTCGGTGATGATGAAGCCGTTGACCGACAGGCGCCGCACCAGGATGGTGCGCCAGGCCTTCGGCAACTGGTCCTTGCCGTCTCCACCGCCGAGGCCGAGGCCGCCGAGATCGTACCAGGCGATCATGCCGCAGATCGGGATCCGGCCGGCGACATTCATCTGGGGCAGAACCGCCTCCAGCGTCTTGCCGCCGACGTTTTCGAAATAGATGTCGATCCCGTCCGGGCATTCGGCGGCAAGCTGCTGCCGCAGGGCGGATGCATCCGCTGCGGCGCGGTGGTCGATACAGGCATCGAAGCCCAGGTCATTGACCGCGAAGGCACACTTGTCCGCGCCGCCGGCAACGCCGACCACCCGAAGGCCGTAGATCTTGGCCAACTGGCCGACCATGGAGCCGACCGCGCCGGTCGCGGCGCCGACCACCAGCGTCTCGCCCGCCTTTGGCCGGCCGTATTCGTTGAGGCCCAGCCAGCCGGTAAAGCCCGGCATGCCGAGCACGCCGACCGCCGTCGATACCGGCGCTACATCCGGATCGACCTTTCTGAGCTGGTTGGCGGGCAGAACTCCGTGGCTCGCCCAACCGAACATGCCGTTGACGATATCGCCCGGCTTCAGGCGGTCGCTGTTGGAGGCAATGACTTCGGCCACGCAGCCGCCTTCCATGGTTGCGCCGATCTCCACCGGAGCGGCGTAGGACTTCACATCGTCCATCCGCCCGCGCATATAGGGGTCCAGCGACAGATAGAGCACGCGCACCAGGACTTCGCCGTCGCCCGGTTCGGGCATCGCGACTTGCTCGAACCGGAAATTTTCCAGACGCGGGGCTCCGTTCGGCCTCTCGGCGAGAACGATACGTTTCATGGTTTCGGTCATTTCAGCCTTCCTGATTTTCGGTTCGGTGTGGATCTTCGGATGCGAAACAGTGTTTCGCAACAGAAAAGATGGAAATGGCGCCTGCAGGGAAATTGCCTGTGGTGGTTACGTAGCGACAGCCTTGTCAGTCATGTTGCGAAACGCTATTCCACTATGCGAACAAATTGCAGAGGCGACCGGAATCGGGGTTAGTCTGTCCGTCATTCGTAAAACGGACCGTCATGGAGAACACGAAAACATGAGCGTGAAGGACTATCTCGATCAAACCGGCACGACCTATCCGCCGTCCCCCTGGATCACCATCACCCAGGAGATGATCGACACCTTTGCCGAAGTGACCGGCGACCACCAGTTCATCCATACCGATCCCGAGCGCGCCGCGAAAACGCCGTTCGGCGGCACCATCGCCCACGGGTTTCTGACGGTCTCGCTCCTGTCGAACATTTCCTCGCAGGTGGTGCCCATTCCGGACGACTGCAAGATGAGCGTCAACTACGGCGCAAACCGTCTCCGTTTCCTGTCGCCCGTGCCGAGCGGAGCGCGCATCCGCGGACATGTGACCCAGGCCAATGCGGAGGAAACCGCTCCGGGTGAAGTGACGCTGACATGGGAAGTCCGTATCGAGATTGAAGGGCAGGAAAAGCCGGCGCTTTACGCCGAATGGCTTGTCCGCCGTTATTTTTGAACCCGTCGTGGAGTAACTGATGACACAAACCCGTCTCCCGGATGTTCTGACCGGCCTGCGCATTCCCGTTGTCGCGTCGCCCATGTTCATCGTCTCCGGGCCCGAACTGGTGATTGCCCAGTGCAAGGCAGGCATTGTCGGCAGTTTCCCGGCGCTGAATGCACGAGAAGCCGAAGGCGAACCGGTCGAACTGGAGCGCTGGCTGAAGCAGATCACGGAAGAGCTGGACCGGCACAATCAGGCCAATCCGGATCGCCCGGCCGCCCCCTTCGCGGTCAACCAGATCGTGCACCGGTCGAACGAACGCCTGCAGCGGGATCTGGAAATCTGCGCCAAGTGGAAGGTACCGATCTGGATCACTTCGCTCGGGGCGCGGGTGGAGGTGAACGACGCGGCCCATTCCTGCGGCGGCATCGCGCTGCACGACATCATCAATAACACCTTTGCCAAGAAGGCGATCGAGAAGGGCGCCGACGGACTGATCGCCGTTGCCGCCGGCGCGGGAGGCCATGCCGGCCCGCAGTCGCCGTTCGCGCTCGTCCGTGAAATCCGCGAGTGGTTCGACGGTCCGCTGCTTCTCTCCGGTTCGATTGCGACCGGCGAGGCATTGCTGGCGGCTCGGGCGCTCGGCGCCGATCTTGGCTACATCGGCTCGCCCTTCATCTCCACCGACGAAGCCCGCGCAGCCGATGCCTACAAGGACATGATCGTCGAGTGCGGCGCGGAGGACATCGTCTATTCGTCGCTCTTCACCGGCATTCACGGCAACTACCTGAAACCCTCGATCCGCAATGCCGGCATGGATCCGGACGCTTTGGCATCAGCGGATCCGAGCAGCATGGATTTTTCCAGGGGATCGTCAAAGGCCAAGGCCTGGAAGGAAATCTGGGGCTCCGGCCAGGGGATCGGCGCGATCAAGGAACGGGCACCGGTCGAGAAGCTCGTCGCCCGGATCGAGGCGGAATATCATGCGGCCAGACAGAGGATCTGCGCCGAGTAGAACAAACAGTCTGGGAGGACATCATGGATCTGGGCGTTACGGAACGTGTCAAGCCGCTGATTGAAGCGGTACGCAGGATGATCGAGGAAGATATCGCGCCGCTCGATGCGGAATATCATGCAGAAGTCGGCAAGGCCTTCGGCGGCGGGCGATTTGCGCTGACCGAGCGCCAGCTCGAAATCCTCACCACCTTGAAGGCCAAGGCCCGCGAACGCGGCCTGTGGAACTTCTGGCTGACGGACTCTGAGAAGGGCTACGGGCTGAGCACCGTCGAATACGCCTATCTGGCCGAAGAAATGGGCAAGGTCCGGCTGGCCGCGGAAATCTTCAACTGCTCCGCGCCGGACACCGGCAACATGGAGGTGTTCGAACGCTACGGCTCGCCCGCCCACAAGGAGAAGTGGCTGAAGCCGTTGCTGGAAGGCGAGATCCGCTCCGCCTATCTGATGACCGAGCCGGACGTGGCCTCGTCGGATGCGACCAATATCTCGATGTCGGCCGTCAAGGACGGCGACCACTGGGTGCTCAACGGCGAGAAATGGTGGGCGTCCGGCGCCGGCGATCCGCGGTGCAAGGTCTATATCGTCATGACCTGTTCGGACCCTGACGCGGAAAAGCATGCCCGTCATTCCATGTTCGTCGTCTCCGCCGATACGCCGGGCATCGAGGTGCTCCGCCCGATGGAAGTGTTCGGCCACGACGATGCCCCTCATGGCCACATGCACATCCGCTTTACGGACGTGCGCGTTGCGGACGAGGACCTGATCCTCGGCCGCGGGCGCGGCTTCGAGGTGGCGCAGGGGCGTCTCGGACCGGGCCGGATCCATCACTGCATGCGCGCCATCGGTCAGGCCGAACGGGCCCTGGAGATGATGTGCAAGCGGGCTCTTTCCCGCACCGCCTTCAAGCGGCCTCTGGCCGATCTCGGCGCCAACCATGACATCATCGCCAATGCCCGCATGGAAATCGAAATGGCCCGGCTGCTGTGCCTCAAGGCCGCCTGGATGATGGATACCCAAGGGGTGCGCGCCGCCCAGCCGTGGATTTCCAAGATCAAGGTGGTCGCGCCGCTGATGGCGACCAAGGTGGTCGACGAAGCCATGCAGATCCACGGCGGTGCCGGTATCAGCCAGGACTATCCGCTGGCGTCCATGTGGACCAACCTGCGCACCCTGCGGTTTGCCGACGGGCCCGATGCGGTGCACAGGCGCCAGATCGCCCGCGCGGAACTGCGCAAATACACCAACGAAAAGCGCTGACACTAAATGCAGGAACTGATTTTGATCCGCCATGCCCAGGCGTCGTTCGGGGCCGACAATTACGATCTCCTGTCCGACCTCGGCCATACCCAGTCGGAATGGCTTGGCGAGTTGCTTGCGGGGTACGGCCTGAAACCGGACCGTCTGGCGACAGGCACCCTGCGTCGCCACAAGGAGACCCTGGACGGCATCCGCAAGGCCTTCGGCGACCTGCCGGAAACGGAGGAATATGCCGGGTTCAACGAGTACGACTTTTCCGGCCTTCTGAACGCCCATCACGGCGGAGAGGCGCCGGAGCACCTGCACAAGGATCAAAAGGCGCATTTCCAGGCGCTGCGGCAAACACTGGCCGCCTGGCAGCGCGACGAGATCGACAATCCGCCCGAAATGTTCTCGGAATTTGCGTCGCGCGTGGAAGATGCCCGCCGGAAAACATGCCGGCCTGGGGCAAAGCGGGTCCTTGCGGTGACGTCGGGCGGCCCGATCGCCGAAATCCTGGGTGCCGCGCTGCGCATGCCCTTGGACTCGCGCGTCGAATTCAACATGCAGGTGAAGAACACCTCCATAACCCGGTTCATCTTCAATGAACGGGTCTTCTACCTTCACAGTTTCAACGAGACGCCGCACCTCGACCGGCTCGACCGGGTCGCGCAGCGGACATACAGCTAGGTCAAATTACACCAGGGGAGGGGCGTCGTGGAACACAGTGCCCGGTATCTCGATACAGTGGCCGTGGAAGGCTATCTGAAGGATCACTTAGCCGGGTTCGCAGGGCCATTGAAGGCGGAGAAATTCGCCTTCGGCCAGTCCAATCCGACCTTCCGGCTGACGACGCCGGGAAAGACCTACGTCCTGCGCCGCAAGCCGCCGGGCGTCCTGCTGAAGTCGGCGCACGCCATCGACCGGGAATTCCGGGTGCAGAAGGCCCTGGCCGGAACGGATGTTCCGGTCGCTGACATGCTGCTTCTGTGCGAGGACGAGCGCGTCATCGGCACCATGTTCTATGTGATGGAACATGTGAAGGGCCGTCATTTCGACGATCCGAGCCTGCCCGGTCACGCCAACGAGGACAGGGCTGCGATCTTCGACGAGATGAACCGGGTGCTGGCGGCCCTGCACAGTGTCGATCTCGACGCGGTCGGACTCGCCGATTTCGGTGCTCCTGGCGCGTATGTCGCCCGGCAGATCGACCGCTGGACCAAGCAGTACCGGGCTTCGGAAACTGAGACCATTGCCGACATGGATGCGCTGATTTCGTGGTTGAACGACAATGTTCATCTTGACGACGGTCAGCGCACGCTGGTCCACGGCGACTATCGCATCGACAACATGATCTTCGAAACCGACCGTCCGCGCGTGGCCGCCGTTCTCGACTGGGAACTGTCGACGCTCGGTCATCCGGTGGCCGATCTGGCTTACCAGACCATGCAGTGGCGAATGCCGGTTGGTTCGGAAGGCAGGGGCCTTGCCGGCCTCGACCGCAAGGCGCTGGGGATCCCCACGGAAGAAGACTACGTCGCCCGTTACTGCGAGCGCCGGGGCCTCTCCGGTATCCCGGATTTCAATTTCTTTGTCGCTTTCTGCTTCTTCCGCATGGCGGCGATCCTGCAAGGGGTGAAGAAACGCGCGCTCGACGGCAATGCCTCCAACCCGGAACGCGGGCTTAAAATGGGCGAATTTGTTCCCTTCTATGCAGCCGGCGGATTAAAGGCGGTGCAGGATGGCTGAGAGAATTTATAACGGAAAAACGCTTCTGATCACCGGGGCAGCGAGCGGCTTCGGGGCGCGGGCCGCCGAACGGTTCGCCGAAGAAGGGGCCAACCTCATTCTGTGGGACAAGGCGAGCGAAGCGCTGGCGGAAAAAAGCCGGTCGTTTGCGGAAACCGGCAGCAAGGTCCTGACCGCCACCGTCGATGTCACCAGCGAGGATCAGGTCCGCGGCGCGATGGCCATGGCCAAGGCGAAATTCGGCACCCTGGACATCGCGATCAACAACGCCGGGATTGGCCATGAAATGGCGCCGCTTCCCTCAATCGATGCGGCGACCTTCGACCGGGTGATGGCGGTCAATGCAAAGGGCGTGTTCCTCTGCATGAAGCATCAGTTGCCCTGGATGAAGGAAGCCGGGCAGGGGGCGATCCTCAATGTCGCCTCGGCGGCCGGTCTGGTCGGCGCCGGCATGCTGTCGGCCTATGCCGCCTCCAAGCATGCGGTGATCGGCCTGACGAAAAGTGCAGCCGACGAGGTCGCGCGCAAGAATATCCGCGTCAACGCACTCTGCCCGTCCTTCGCGGTGACGCCGCTCTTCGATGACATGGCTGATGAGGTCGCCGACCGTCACGGCATGGACCGGGAAGACGCCTATGACCGGATCACCCAGCGAATACCCATGCACAGGGTGGCGACGGTGGATGAGGTTGTTCAGGCGATGCTGTGGATCTGCAGCCCGGAAAACAGCTTCATGACCGGACAGGCGGTGTCCATCGACGGCGGCCTGACGGCAGTCTGAACCGAAGGGTCAACCCTTGCGCGGAACGATCAGCGCATCGAGACCCAGGCAACGGTCCGGATAGGCGCGCAGGGGGTTGATTTCCGCGCTGTCGATCCGGTCCGCATGGGCAGCCAGGAACACCGAGAATTTCTGGATGGCATCGGCCAGTCTGGACTTGTCGCACGCAGGCGCGCCCCTCACGCCATTCAGAAGGGCGACCGCGTCCAGTTCCTCGATCATCTCCAGGGCCGTTGCCTGCGTGACCGGTGCGTGGCGGAAGGCAACGTCGGAAAAGACTTCGGTGAAAACGCCGCCGAGGCCGAACATGACGACCGGGCCGAAGGCCGGATCGATCTTGCCGCCAAGAATGCAGTCGATGCCCTCCGGCGCCATTTCCGAGAGGATGACCCCGTCGAGCTTTGCAGAGGGAACCGCCTTTCGCACCGTTTCCATGATCCGGGAAAAGGCTTCTGTAATTCCGTCCGCCGGTATGTTCAGGGCCACACCGCCGACATCCGTCTTGTGGGCGATATCCGGCGAGGCGATCTTGAGGGCGTAGGTGCCGGAGCCGCGCCGGGCAAAGGCGCCGGCCTCGGCTTCGTCACGCAGCAGCGCGTCGGTAACGACCGGCAGGCCGAAGCTCGCGAGAATTTCCTTGGCTTCCCGTTCGCCAAGCGCCGTATTCGGCAGGTCGAAGGGGACGGGCAAAGAGATCGGCTCGCCTTTTTCGCGCGCAAAGGCTTCGCCGAGCCGGGCCAACGCGGCAATCGCGGCAACCGCCCGCGTCGGGTCCTCGAAGACCGGATAACCTTGGGCTTCATAGCTTGCCACGATCTCCGGCTCCGCCAGGATCGACTGCACGATCAGCACATCCGGATTGTCGGCAAGACCGGCGCGCATGGCGTCCTGCAGCGCACCTGCGATCATTTTTGAGCCGGCGACGGAGGTCCAGAAGGCCAGGATGGCATCATAGCCGCCGCGCTCGATCATCTTCTTCAGGAAGGCGGAAATCAGCGACAGGTCGTTGAAGGCCTGGGCTGTGACATCCACCGGATTGCGCGGCGCTGCGAAGGGCAGGAGCGCCTTCATCTCCGCCTGCGCGTCCTTCGGCATGGGCGAAACATCCAGGCCGTAGTCGGCGGCATCGTCGGCGATCAGGACACCCGCACCGCCGGAAATCGTCACCACCCCGAGCTTTCGCCCCGTCGGATAAATCCCCGGCTGAGCGGCATAGGCGATATCGATCATTTCTTCTGTCGTCTTCGCCCTGACCGCGCCATATTGCTTGATCATCGCGTCGAAGACGGCATCTTCTCCCGCAAGCGATGCGGTATGGGATGCGGCAGCGGCCGCGCCGACGTCGGACCGACCGACCTTCATGAAGATGACCGCCTTTTTCGCTGCCCGGGCCGTTTCGAGCGCATCGATCAGCAGGGGGCCGTTCTTGATGCCCTCCGCATAGGCCAGGATCGTGCGGACATCGTCCTTTTCCGCCATCAGCTTGATGACTTCGGCCACCTGGACGTCGCCTTCATTGCCCGTCGTCAGGAAATAGCCGGTGCCGAGGCCGCGCTGGCGGGCCAGGAAATAGATGTGGCTGCCGTAGGCGCCGGACTGGCTGGCAATCGCGATCGGGCCGGGTTTCGGTGCGCCCCGGTCCAGCGTCGTCGAAAAGCACGGCTGGAAGCCGGAAAATGCATTGAAGGCGCCAAGACAATTGGGCCCGATCATCCGGATACCGACATCCCGCGCCGTGCGAATCAGCTCATCTTCCAGCGCCGCACCTTCGGCGCCCGCTTCCCGAAAGCCGGAACTGAAGATCAGGCAGGTCTTCGCGCCCTTGGCGCGCGCTTCTTTCACCGCGTCGGCAACCAGCGGTGCGGGCAGGGCGATCAGGGCGAAATCGATGGTTCCATCAATATCCGCCAAGCTCGGGGCAGCCGGCAGGCCCTGGATCGTGTCCCGTTTCGGATTGACCGGAATGAGGCGCCCGCCGAAGCCCGCGGCCTTCATATAGGCGATTGGCCGCCCGCCGATCCGCTTCGGATCATCCGAGGCCCCGACGATTGCCACCGATTGCGGATTGAGCAGATCGTCGAGCGTGGTCATGCCCTGGCCCTGATCTGGGAAATGGAAATATAGGCGGAAATGGCCTCGGTGCTTGAATTCACCTGGATCACCACCGGACCGTTATGCGCCAGCGCTTCGGCGACCTTCGAGGCGACATCATCCCCCTTGGATATGGTAATTCCCAAAGCACCGAATGCTCGGCCCCAGGCCGCGAAATCCGGGTTGGTCAGGCCTGTTCCGGAAGTCCGCCCGGGAAAACCCTTTTCCTGATGCAGGCGGATCGTGCCGTAGGTGGCGTTGTTGGAAACCACGATCACCGGCTTCGCGCCGACCGACACGGCCGTCGCCAGTTCGTTCCCCGTCATCATCGCCCCGCCGTCTCCGACGTAAGCGATCACACGTTTTTCCGGATGCCGGAGACAGGCCGCAACGGCGGCCGGGACGGCAAGGCCCATGGCGCCGCCGACGGCGCCGATCGCCGTCTGGGTGCCGTCCCAGGGCCAGTGGCAGTGTACCCAACTGGAAAAGTTGCCGGAATCGGTGATGACGATGCTGTCGTCCGGCGCCTGGTCGGCAAGGGCGATGACGACGGCACCGAAATCGATCCCGTCGTCCCAGTCTTTGGGAGCCTGATCGGCAAGCTTTCGCGCTACCGTGTTGAGCGTGCCTGCCCAGGTCTTCCTCGGCTCAGGCATTTCCTGGTTGATTTGCGCCAGCGCTTCCAGGAACGAGGCGGGATCGGCGGCGATACCCAGGTCCGTCCGGAACACCCGGCCGATGGCATCGGCATCGGGATAGACATGGATCAGCGGCTGGTCTGGAACCGGCGCCTTGGGGAGCCGGAACCCCTGGGTCGGCGTATCCCCGAGCCGCGTGCCGACGGCAATGATCAGATCCGCCTTCTGCATTTCCTTGACCTGCATCGGCGGGATCTTAAAGCCGAGGTGGCCGGCGTAGAGCGGATGGGAATTGTCGAAGATATGCTGGTACTTGAAGGTCAGACCGACCGGAATGCCATGGGCCTCTGCTGCTTTGCGTAAGGACGCCCGGCCTTGCGGCGTGTCGAGCTGGCCGCCGGCGATGAGCAGCGGGCGCTCCGCCTTTTCCAGCAGTTCTACCGCCTTCCGGGCATCGTCCTGGGAAGCTGATGCACGGGCGACCGGCAGAATTGGAACCGTGGGGTCCGAGACCGTATCTCCCAGCATGTCCTCCGGCATGACAAGGATCGCCGGACCGGGCGTGCCGCTTTCGGCGGCATGAACCGCCCGGGCGAAGGTCTCCGACAGGCGTTCGGCTTCCGTCACCTCCCAGATGCCCTTGGCCATGCCACCGAACATCTGTTGATAATCGACTTCCTGGAAGGCGCCGCGGCCGCGCTCGAAACGGGCGACCTGTCCGACCAGAAGGACGAGCGGAACCGCATCCTGATTGGCCAGATGGACGGCGATCGATGCATTGGTCGCTCCCGGTCCCCGGCTGACGGCGGCAAGACCGGCCCGGCCGGTCAGGCGCGCATCGGCCACCGCCATGAACCCGGCGCCGCCTTCGTGGCGGCAGACGACGAGATCGATGTCCGAGCCGTGAAGCGCGTCGAGAAGCGACAGATAGCTCTCACCCGGCACGCAGAAGATACGATCAAGCCCGTGGGCGCGAATGGTCTCTACGAGCCTGTCTGCTGCGCGGGTCATTCCGGATGCTCCCCCATCATGTGTTGACTACGCATCGCATTTGCGAAATGCTGTTTCGCAGAAACAAACAGCAGATGCAAGTTTGTTCGATCAGGGAGGAACTCAATGGGAATATTTTTGAGGCCGGTTACGGCCGTGCTCACCTTTGCCGCTGCCGGAATTGTGTCGGGAGGCCTTTGCGCGGCGGAACTGAACCTGCCGAAACAGCTTGCCTGGACGGCCTATAACACCGGTTCCGCGGGCTACAACCAGTCCGTCGCCATCGGTGCGGCGCTTCAGAATGCGACCGGCACCAACCTTCGCGTCCTGCCGGGCAAGAACGATGTGGCGCGCACAGAGCCTCTGCGCCAGCACAAGGTCCAGTTTTCCGCGACGGGTGTCGGCGGCTCGTTCATGGCACAGGAAGGCGTCTTCGTCTTCGGCAAGCCGAACTGGGGCCCGCAGGCGGTCCGCACGCTTCTGGCGAACAACGGCGGGGCCGTGGGGCTTTCCGTCGGTGTGGCTGGGGATATCGGCGTCAAATCCTATTCCGACCTGAAGGGCAAGCGCGTTGCCTGGGTGCGTGGCGCGCCGTCCTTGAACGTGAACACGACCGCCTATCTCGCCTATGGCGGGCTGACCTGGGACGATGTCGAGAAGGTCGAGTTCGGCGGCTTCGGCGAAAGCTGGAAAGGCCTGATCAACGGCCAGGTGGATGCGGCCTTCGCCTCGACCAATTCCGGTTTTGCCTATGAGGCAGCTTCCTCTCCGCGCGGCCTGATCTGGCCGGCCATCGACCCGGCCAACAAGGAAGGTCTGGCGAGAATGCAGGAGATCGCCCCGTTCTTCTCGGCGGCGAAGGTGACCGTCGGTGCGACGATCGACGGGACCGACGGCGTCGAGACCGGCGCCTATGCCTATCCGGTTCTCGTGGCCATGGTCGATCAGGACGAAGACCTCGTCTACAACATGACCGCCGCTATGGTTCAGCTCTTCGACCAGTATGACGGCAAGGCGCCGGGCATCGGCGGCTGGGCGATCGGCAAGCAGAACTTCGAATGGGTCGTGCCCTATCACGATGGCGCCATCCGCTATTTCAAGGAAATCGGCGTGTGGTCGGATGCGGCCCAGAAGCACAACGACCACCTTGTCGCCCGTCAGGCGGCTCTGGCCAAGGCCTGGGACACCCTGAAGTCGGAAAACCCGGCCGACTGGGAAACCGCCTGGGCCGAGGCGCGCAAGAAAGCTCTGACGGACGGTGGCTTCTCCGTCGTCTTCTGATCGAGAAACAACAATAACAACCTCGCGCCCCGCACGGACCGACCGTGCGGGGCCACCAGTCGGAGCGGTCAATGGACGCCAGCGATAAACGTGAGCTGGACGGTGCGACGGATGCAGGCCTTCCGCGTGCCGCCAATGCGGTTGTAGGTATCGGAACGCTGGCGGCGGTCCTGCTGTCGATCCACCAGTTATTCAATCTCCAGCTCTTCGGGGTCGTCCTGCTTCAGGGGCGGTATCTTTATCTCCTCTCGGGGATCTTCCTGAGCCTGAGTTTCCTGGTCTTCCGGATGCGCCGCGGCGACAGGCCGGTTCCGATCTATGACTGGATCCTTGCGATTGCCGCGGCCGTCTGTGCCGGCTATTTCGCCTGGACCGCCGAAATCAGCCTGGACATGGGCTGGGAATATGCGGCCCCCGACACGGCCCGCTGGTTCGCGATCGTCTTCTACCTGCTGATCCTCGAAGCAACGCGTCGGGCCGGCGGTTGGCCGCTGTTTTCGATCGTGCTTGCGTTTTCGCTCTATCCCACCTTCGCCGACAAGATGCCCGACCCCTTGTCCGGCTTCCAGTCGCCTTTCTGGGATCTGGCGCCTTATCACATCATCTCTTCGGAAAGCTCCTTCGGCATTCCGATGCGCGCCTTCGGCAATCTGGTGATCGGCTTCATCCTGTTCGGGGCCGTCCTGCAGCGCACCGGCGGCGGGGCATTCTTCAACGACCTGGCGCTGGCCCTTGTCGGCCGGTACCGGGGCGGGGCGGCCAAGGTGGCGGTCTTTGCCAGCGGCTTCATGGGGTCCATGTCCGGCTCGGTGATTTCCAACGTGCTGACCACCGGCGCGGTCTCCATTCCGGCCATGAAGCGCACGGGGTTTTCGCCCGGCTATGCGGCCGCGACCGAAGCCTGCGCATCGACGGGCGGCGTGCTGATGCCGCCGATCATGGGCGCAACCGCCTTCGTCATGGCATCCTTCCTGGGCGTGCCTTACGTGGAAATCGCGCTCGCGGCGGCGATCCCGTCCTTCCTCTATTATTTCGGTCTGTTTGCGCAGCTTGATTCCTACGCCGCCCGGCGCGGGCTGACCGGCCTTGCGAAACAGGATGTGCCGAAGCTCGTCGGTGCGATGAAGGAAGGCTGGCCCTATATCGCGGTTTTCGCGGTGCTGATCTATCTGATGGTCGGATTGCGCCAGGATACGCTGGCTCCCTTTTACGCCACGGCGCTGCTGCTGGTGATCAATCAGTTCCTCCGCCGGTTCCGCTTTACGATGAAATCGGCTGCTCACCTGGTCGTCGGCGTCGGCAAGTCGCTGACCGAACTGACCGCCGTTCTGCTGGGGGTCGGGCTGATCGTTGGTGCCTTTTCCGCCACCGGTCTGGCGGGAACGCTTGTCAACGAGCTGATCTTCATCGCCGGCAGCAACACGTTTGTCCTGCTTCTGATGGGAGCGCTCACCGCCTTCGTCTTCGGCATGGGGATGACGGTGACCGCCTGTTACATCTTCCTGGCCGTCGTTCTGGCGCCGGCCCTCGAACAGGCCGGCCTGGACCAGCTCGCGGTGCACCTGTTCATCCTCTACTGGGGCATGGTCAGCTATATTACGCCACCGGTCGCACTCGGCGCCTTCGCGGCGGCGACCATGGCCGGAGCCTCGCCCATGCGGGCCGGTTTCGAAGCGATGCGCTTAGGCGGCGTGATCTATATCGCGCCGTTCCTGTTCGTGCTCAACCCGGCGCTTGTCGGACATGCGCCGGCCGGCGAAATCATTCTTTGGTTCACATTGACCGTTGCCGCTGTCTGGCTGATGTCGTCTGCCTTGCAGGGCTACATCATCTTTGCCGGCGATCTGGGAAGCGACGGCCTCGGGATATTGTGCCGGTTTGCATTGATCATCGCGGCGGTCCTCATGGCTGCGCCGATTGGCGCGTACACAGGCTTGCCTTCCCCGGTTCTCCCCGTTACCGGTGTCATATTGGGTGCTGCAATACTGTTTGTGGCACGGCGCCGGAATACGGATCTGAAATTGGCAGTATGAAATGATGAGCGACGTTTTGGAGGAAGAACAGGGGGCGGACCGGAAATTCGTGTCGGCCCTGGCCCGTGGCCTGGAGGTCCTGCGCTGTTTCCGTCCCGGAGAAGCGTCGCTTTCCAACAATGACATTTCGGAACGCACGGGGCTTCCCAAGCCGACCGTGACCCGCCTGACCCACACCCTGCGCAAGCTCGGCTATCTGGTCTATTCCGAAAAGAGCGGCAATTACCAGCTGGGCTCCGGGGTTCTGTCGCTCGGTTACGGCGTGCTGTCGGGCATGGAAATGCGCGCACGGGCGGCCGAATACATGGACGACCTGTGCTCCGGCCCCAATCCCCATGTCACCATCGCGCTGACGGAACGGCATCGCCTGAGTGCCGTTTATGTCGACGTCAGACGGTCCGACCAGACGGTCGCGCTTACGATGAATATCGGCGCGCGTCTGCCGCTGGCCTTTTCCGCCGTCGGCCGCGCGATCCTGACGGCTATGCCCGACGAGGAGCGCGAACACATGCTGCACCTTATGGAGCAGGACAAACCGGAAAAGGTCGCCGAAATCCGCGAAGGTGTGGCTAAAGCCGTCAAGCAGGTCGCTGAACTCGGCTATTGCACTTCCTTCGGCGATTGGCGCCCGGAGGTCAACGGTATCGCGGCCCCGATTGTGTCGCCTGATGGAAGCCGGATCTTTGCGATCAACGTGGGCGGACCGTCGTTCCTGGTGTCGCCGGAAGAGCTGACGGAACACTATGGCGCAAGGCTTGTGGCCGCCTGCCGGGCGCTCAGCCTCAGCACGGACGGCAAACGCGTATGAACGATTTTCCCGATCCGCTTGCCGCAGAGGAGCCATATCCGCTGCAGCGCACACTCGGGTTCACGATCGCCGAATGGGCGGAGAACTATGCCCGGATCGAACTGCCGATTGCCGACCACCTGATGAACCGCTACGGCATCCCGCACGGCGGCGTCTATGCGACGATCCTCGACACGGCCCTCGGTTTCAGCGGCAGCTACACCGGTTCGGGAGACGATAAACGGATGGCGATGACGCTGTCCCTGAACGTCAATTACCTGTCCCGGCCAAAGGGCAAGCTGCTCATCTGTGAAGGGCGCAAGACCGGTGGCGGCAGAAAGACCTTTTTCGCCGACGGGATCCTGTTTGACGAGACCGGAGAACGGATCGCCTCTGCCAGCGGCGTTTTCCGCTACCGGAGCGGCTCCTGATCAATCCGGTGCGACCGGTATTTTCCCTGAATTGACCCAGCACAAGGTCATTGGCCTCGATCTCCGGTGATACTGTCTTTCGAACCTGCGCCCGCAGGCGGAAAGACACTCGATCTGGAGGTGGATGGCCATGACGCAACGCTCTTCGCAAACCGAAGCCGATCAGACGGAACTGACAATTCCGCTGGAAAAGGTCTGCTTCATCATCTTCAAGGCGCGGGAATTCGACGCCAAGGATGTGAGCACGACCTCGGACGATGGTTCCAATCCATCCGACGACGGGGACCGGTCAGTGCTAGAAGACCGGGACGATGACCCTGTGCTTCAGGAACTCATGTCCCTGATCGCATCCCTGTCCGTTGACGAGCAGGTCGATCTGGTCGCCCTGATGCATCTGGGACGTGACGACAATACGGCACAGGATTGGGATGATGTCCGGACGGAGGCGGCCGAAGCTCATACCGACCGGACGGCGGAATATCTTTGCGGCACCCCGCTTCTGGCCGATTATCTGTCCGACGGGCTCTCCGCACTGGATTATTCCTGTGCGGACTATGAAATGGATCACTTGTAAAAGCGGTTGCGTTAAGACCTGAGAGAGACCTGTCTGCTTCTTTTCCGAAGGCCAGGGGCGTGGGTCTGAAACAAGTGACGGGAGGGGACATGAAGCGACTTGAAGGAAAGACCGCGCTGGTGACAGCTGCGGGGCAGGGGATCGGCCGGGCGTCTGCCCTGCGCATGGCCGAGGAGGGTGCGCGGGTCATCGCGACCGATATCAATCCCGAAACCTTGAAGGAAATCGAGGGAACGCCGGGTATCGAGACCCGGGTTTTCAACGTCCTCGACAAGGAGGCGATTGACGCGATCGCCCGGGATCTGGGCGCCATCGACATCCTGTTCAACTGCGCCGGCATCGTCCATGCCGGCACGATCGAACAGGCGACGGAAGACGAGTGGGACTTCGCCTTCGATCTCAACGTGAAGGCGCAGTTCCGGATCATCCGGGCTTTCCTGCCGGCCATGATCGAAAACGGCGGCGGATCGATCATCAACATGTCGTCGGTCGCCGGGCCCATTACCGGCCCGGTCAACCGCTGCATCTATTCCGCCTCGAAGGCCGCGGTCACGGGCCTGACCCGATCGGTTGCGGCCGACTATGTCACCAAGGGGATCCGCTGCAACGCCATCTGCCCGGGTACGGTGGACAGTCCCAGCCTGCACCAGCGACTGCGCGACACGGGCGATTACGACGGCGCCCTGAAACAATTCATCGCCCGTCAGCCCATGGGGCGGGTCGGCCGGCCGGAGGAGGTAGCCGCACTCGTCGCCTATCTCGCCTCCGACGACAGCGCCTTCACCACCGGGACCGAACAGGTCATCGACGGCGGCTGGACGACCTGAGCGCACAGTAGCGCTACTCGGGAGTTCCCGTTTCCGGCACGTGCCGCTATCTATCTCGAAGCAGCTGGCTTTGGTTCAGCCGCCAATCCTTTCGTGATCCGCTGAGGGAAGCGCATGAAGAATGACGATGACCTGCCGTTGTCCGGCACCCTGGTCGTGAGCATCGAACAGGCAGTTGCCGGACCCTATTGCGGCCGACTGCTGGCGGATCAGGGTGCACGGGTGATCAAGGTCGAACGTCCGGACGGCGGCGACTTTGCCCGCCGCTACGACCGGCGCATCAACGGCGAGGCGAGCTATTTCGTCTGGTTGAATAGGTCCAAGGAAAGCCTGTGCCTCGATCTGAAGGCCCCGGAGGATATCGCGTTCCTGTGGCGGCTGATCGAACGGGCGGATGTCTTTATCCAGAACCTCGCCCCGGGAGCGGCCGACAAGCTCGGCCTGACCCGCCAATCGCTTGAAGAGCGCAATCCGCGGCTGATCTCCTGTGCGATCTCCGGCTTCGGGCCCGGCGGACCATACGGCTCGCGCAAGGCCTACGATCTCCTGATCCAGGCGGAATCAGGCCTTTTGTCGATTACCGGCACGAAGGAGTCGCCCAGCAAGGTCGGCATTTCCATCGTCGATATCTGTACCGGCGTGACCGCCTATCACCTCATCCTGGCGGCCTTGTTGAAACGGTCACGAACGGGGAAGGGCGATCACATCGAGCTCTCCATGCTGGAAGCGATGGCGGAATGGATGGGATATCCGCTCCACTACACTCATGAGGGCGCGCCGCCGCCGGAACGCTCTGGTGCCGGGCACGCGACGATCTACCCCTACGGCCCGTTTGAGACAGCCGACGGCATGGTGCTGTTCGGCCTGCAGAACGACCGCGAGTGGCAGGCCTTCTGCCGCGAGGTGCTGGAATTGCCGGACTGGGCGGACGAGCCGCGCTATCTCGGCAACGACGGACGGGCCGGCCATAAGGACGAGCTCGATCCGGTGATCCGGAAAAAGCTGGCACTGCTTTCCACAGCCGAAACTCAAGAGCGTCTTGGAAAGGCCGGTATCGGAACTGCGGAAGTGCGTGACATTGCCGGCCTATGGGCACACCCGCAACTGGCCGCCCGTCACTGCTGGGGCACTGTGGCAACCGGTGCCGGCGTCGTGCCTGCCTTCCTGCCGCCGTCTGCAGAGAGCTGGGACCCGCGCATGGACCCGGTTCCCGCGCTTGGCGAGCACAGCGACGCAATCCGGGAAGAATTCAGCGTTTGAGACGGGGCCACCGTCCGATCAGGAGAAGAAGATGAAAACCTCTGCACCGACAGATCACGATGACCTGAGAGAGGCGCTACGCGCCCTTTGTGCCGAGTTCCCCGCCGAATACCACCGCGAACATGGTGCGAAGGAAACCTATCCGGAAGAATTCATCGATGCTCTGACGGAAGCCGGCTGGCTGGCGGCGATGATCCCGGAGGAATACGGCGGCTCCGGGCTTGGACTGACCGAAGCCTCTATCGTCATGGAGGAAATCAACCGTTCGGGCGGCAATGCCGGCCATTGCCATGGCCAGATGTACAACATGGGCACGCTGCTCCGGCACGGATCGGACGAACAGAAGAAGCTCTATCTGCCGAAGATTGCGTCCGGCGAATTGCGCCTGCAATCCATGGCCGTGACGGAGCCGACGACGGGGACGGACACCACCAAGCTCAAGACCACGGCGATGAAACAAGGCGACCGTTATGTCGTCAACGGCCAGAAGGTCTGGATCAGCCGCATCCAGCACTCCGACCTGATGATCCTGCTGGCGCGCACGACGCCGCTTTCCGAGGTCAAGCGCAAGTCTCAGGGGCTGTCGATCTTCCTGGTTGAACTGAAGGACGCGATCGGCAAGGGCATGGAGGTCCGGCCGATCGAGAACATGGTCGGCCACGAGACCAATGAACTGTTCTTCGACAATCTGGAAATCCCGGCCGAAAGCCTGATCGGGGAGGAGGGCAACGGCTTCCGCTATATTCTTGACGGATTGAATGCGGAACGGACGCTGATTGCCGCCGAATGTATCGGTGACGGCTACTGGTTCCTGGAAAAGGCCCGTGCTTATGCCAATGAGCGCGTCGTCTTCGACCGGCCGATCGGCCAGAACCAGGGCGTTCAGTTTCCGCTGGCCCGGGCTTATGTGAACGTGGAGGCGGCGAACCTGATGCGCTTCGAGGCCTGCCGCCGGTTCGATGCCCACGAAGACTGCGGCGCACAGGCCAACATGGCCAAGCTGCTGGCCGCCGACGCCTCCTGGCAGGCGGCCAACGAATGTCTCCAGATCCATGGTGGCTTCGGCTTTGCCAATGAATATGATGTGGAACGCAAGTTCCGGGAGACTCGGCTCTATCAGGTCGCGCCGATTTCGACCAATCTGATCCTGTCCTATGTTGCCGAGCATGTCCTTGGCCTGCCGAGATCGTTCTGACCATGACTGACGCCATTTGTTTGCCCCTGTTCGTTCCCGGCAACCGGCCGGACCGGTTTGCCAAGGCGGCCGCGGCCGGATCGGGCATGATCATTCTGGACCTGGAGGATGCGGTTGTTGCGGGAGCAAAGGCGGAGGCGCGCGATGCTGTCGTCCGCGAGGCAGGAGCGTTCGAAGGAACGCGGGTTTTCGTCCGGGTGAACGGTGCCGATACGCCATGGTTCGAAGACGATATCTCCGCTGTCACCGCGCTCGCCATCGATGGCATTGTCGTGCCCAAGGCGGAGAACCCGGAGATTATACGTGAAATTGCGAAGGCGCTTGGGCCAGGCCGTGAAATATGGGCGCTGATCGAATCCGTCAGGGGAATGGCAAAGGTGAGGGACATTGCCGGGGCGGCGGACCGGATCGTTTTCGGCAGTGTGGATTTTTGTGCCGATCTCGGTATGGCTCATGAACGGGAGATCCTGCTGCCGTTCCGTCTGGAACTTGCCATGGCCGCCCGGCTTGCCGGCAAACCTGCACCGGTCGACGGGGTGACGACAGTGTTCGACAAGGCCGATCTTGTCACCGAAGATGCCGTCCATGCTCGCGCGCTGGGCTACGGCGGCAAGCTTCTGATCCATCCCAAACAGATCGAACCGGCACGTGCCGGGTTCCGGCCGACCGAGGCCGAAGTGGAAACGGCCCGCAGGATCCTGCAGCAGGCTGAGGGTGTCGGCGCGGTGGCGGTCGACGGCCAGATGATCGACGAACCGGTCCTGATCCGGGCGCGGGATGTCCTCGCAAGATGGGAGGCGCTGTCATGAATGACTTCGCCGACTGGATCGGCCGTTCGGAGGAAGCCGGCGAAGCGGTCAGTGAAGGCCTGGTGGAGCGGTATCGGGCAACGCTCGACAGCAATCTCTGGACCGGAGGCGAGGGCGCGCCGCTCGGAATTCACTGGTGCCTGGCGCCTCCGGCCGTCCCGCCGGCGATGCTCGGCCCCGACGGCCACCCGCGGCGGATCGACGATCCGTCCAGCTTCCTGCCGCCGGTGCCGCTGCCCTCGCGCATGTGGGCGGGCGGCGAGATCCGTTTTCACGCCCCGATCCCCGTCGGCGCGATGATCATGCGTCGCTCCCGGATCGCCAGCATTTCGGCAAAGGAAGGCAAGAGCGGCCCGCTGGTCTTCGTCGCCGTTGAACACAGTTACGATGCCCGCGCGGAGACGCTCGTCAGCGAACGTCAGGATATCGTCTACAAGAAGGCCCCGGAACCGGGACAGGCTCCCGCCTATGCGCCCGATGCCGATATGCCGGAAGACGGGATCCGGATCGGGCCGGTGACCATGTTCCGCTATTCGGCCCTGACCTTCAACGGTCACCGTATCCATTACGATGCCGACTATTCCCGCGAGGTAGAGTTTTATCCGGCCTGCGTGGTACACGGTCCGCTTCAGGCAACCCTGCTCATGAACCGGGCGGCCCAGATCCTGGGCCGCATGCCGAGGGTCTTTTCCTATCGAGGACTGGCACCCTGTTTCGTTAACGAGCCTCTGCGGCTGACAGGCGGTGTAGAGCCGGGAAGCCTTCAGGCGGAAGGGCCGGCAGGGCGGATCACCATGTCGGCACGGTTCGAATAGGAAATGGCTGTTCCGGTTGCCCTAGAACCGGAACCGGGCGCCGACGATCGGGCCGTGGGTATACAAGTCGTCTAGCTTGGCTTCGTTGTCGAAATTCCATCTCATCGCGCGGTAGCCTGCAAACAGATCGAAATTTTCAAAGGCGTAGCCGACGCCGCCGAAGGCCTGGCAGGTCACGTCCGACTGGCCGGTGCCGATATCGCCGAGATAGGCAAGGCTCCAGCGGTCGGATAGTTTGGTTTCCCCGCGAAGACCGACCACGCCGTCGATCACACTTCCCTGGGAGTTGGCACTGGCATTGAAGGCGCCAAGCGAGAAATCGAGGTCGACACTCATCCACAAGTACCGGAAGCCGCCGTATCCGCTGATCTTGGTGCTTTGCGTATCGATCACCCGGTAACCGAGAGCATTGGTCGTGATAAAGCCTTGGATGGTTGCGTCCAGGTTCAGCGTGACCGGGTTGCCGACGATGTTGCCCGTCGCGGAATCCGATCCCTGAAGGTTCATGTAGATAAGATCGGAATAGATGCCGAACCGGCCCTTCTCGGCCGCGATGCTGGTCATCAGCGCGAAGCTGAGATTGTCGAGGACCTTGTAGAACGGCATGTCGAAACTGTCGCCCGCTGCGGTCTTTCCGCCCATGGCGGCCATCCACATGTATGGCGTGACTTTGAATGTCCACCTGTCCTCGATGATCTGTGACGGCGGGTCGGCGGCCAGGACAGGCGTTTGCCACATTGTCAAAGCAAGTAAGGTTGCTGTTTTTACCAAAGTAGACTTCGCCATAATTTCAAGCCCGCCATTCATTCAAGTTCTCAAACTATGGTTGAAACATAATAGCACACGGGTATTTTCCGAAATACCTTACGGAACCCGCTGCGCCATTTTAAATCAATCATCCACCGAACCTTTTCGGATAGACCTCATTTCGGAAACAGGAACGTGATCGCCGCCCGCGCACCAAAGCCGTCTGGCCCGTTCGCCGAACTGGCCGCATAGTAGCGTGCGCCCAGCTGAAGACTGACCGGCTGTTTGTCGATGGTGACGAGCTTGGCGACCATGGCGTTGATCGGAACGGACCAGTCGTTTGCGGTCCAGTCGTAGGTGGATTCCGAATTCAGCGTGAAGGTCCAGGCGTCAGGGGTCGTGTAGGAGAGGAACGGCTGCAGGAAGGTGGAATTCACATCCTTCGCCCCGTCCGGACCGGCATAGGACCAGATGTGATTGGCCAGCGCGCCATAGGTCCAGGGGCCGGATTGGCGCAACACGACGCCGGTGGGACCCGCCCCCCACTTTTGGGTGCTCAGAAGGTTTTCTGTACCGGTCGGGAACAGCAGCGCCGGGCCCAGGCCCCAGATGATGCCGTTTGCCGTTGGCTGCTTGGGCGAGAAGAACAGGCTTTGCGTCACATCGCTCAAGCCGAACTGGGTGCCGGAATTCCCGGCAATGTCGTTTTGCCAGACGACCGGCACGATCGTGCGTGAGATCAGGTTCCAGTCTGCATTGAGCGAGATCGGAATGACCGGCTGGATATTGAGCGTGACCTTGTCGCCGTCGCTCGACCCGAAGCCATGGTCGTAGTTCCACTGGAACGGCACGCTGATCAGCGAGGCGACCGGATTCGACAGCTTTTTCGCCAGATCGGCATCGGCGCCGATTGCCGGGGTGATCAAGAGGGGCAGAACGGCGGTGGCGGCTGCCAGTATACGCTTCTTGGAACAGATCATTCTTTCGCCCTCCAAGCTGCTGCTTATAAGCCTTGAGATTGGCGTCATCGGGATTGGCAAGCAGACCCTTCTGAAGGCTTGTCTGTGCCCCCGCCATGTCGCCGATGGCGAGGCGGATACGGATCTGCATGATCCACGCATTGACCATCTGCGGATCGAGCTTCGTCACTTCCTCGAACGCGGCGAGCGCGCCTTTTGCATCGCGCATGACCAGAGCGGTTCCGCCGATGACGAGGTGCGTTTCGGGAAAGTCCGCCTTGTTGCCAAGCGACTGATGCCATTCCCTGGAGGCTTTGGCCGCCGCGTCGCTCATGGCCTTGGGCATGTAGGCGATAGGCGCACCGATCAGCAGGCGCGCGGCCGCCATCCTGACCGACCGGACCGGATCGCTCAAGGACGGAATAATCGTCTGGATGCGTTCTGTCGGCGGCACGTTTTGCTGCAGGGCAAGAGCTGCGGCTCGGACCAGAGGATCCTTGTCGCCGATCAGGGGCACGGCTTTCTTGGCGATGTCAGGTTCCGGGCTCGCGCGTAGCAGGTCCAGGGCCGACGCCCGGACAATCCCCGGAAACGTATCCTGCCCGGCAATGGCCATTAGCTCGTTGCCCATGGACCCGGGGTCCTGTCTGGCCGCCGCAAAGACTTCGCCAAAGTGAGGTCCACGATGCGTGCTGTCCGGAAACCGCTTTTCCAGTTCTGCCGCTGCCCAGGACGCTGATATGTCCGTGTGACAGTCGTTGCAGGCATTCGGCGTGCCGATCTTGACCGTCAGATCAGGGCGCGGAACGCGGAAGGAATGATCCCGGCGGCCGTCGATCCCCATGTAGATCCGTTCGATCATGTGACAGGACTTGCACTGGGCCCCGGGCGTGCCCGGTTCATGGAACGTGTGAGACGGGTCGTCGTAGAGTTTCGCTTTCAGGACCGGAAAGGCCGGATTGGCCGCCGGTGAATGGCACTGGGTGCAGATCGCGTTGCCTTCGGCTTTCAGCTCGCCGCTGTGGGGCTCGTGGCAATTGGTGCAGCGTACGCCGTTGGCGTACATCTTTGACTGCAGGAACGATCCGTAGACATAGACCTCGTCCTGGATCTGTCCGTCCGCATGATAGAGCCCCGGCCGCAACAGGGACAGGCGGTAAGCGTCATGATAGGGCGTTCCGGGCAGCGGGTTGCCGTCCTGAAAGGCTTCCCGCCGCGAGTGACAACCGGCGCATTGCTGGATTTCCGCTTCAGGCCGGCGTTTGGAATAGCCGATCAGGAGGCCGGCGTTGCCCGTACCGGGGAAGGGGCTCTTTGCGTAGGTCTCGGGAGATTGAGCCCATGCGGCGTGAGCTTCTCCCGGACCGTGGCAGGCCTCGCAGCCGACGCCGATTTCCGCCTCGGTGCTGTGATAGCTGCGCGTATCCGTCTGATAGTTTTTCTTGAAATCCGTTGAATGACATTCCGCGCAGCGGCCGTTCCAGTTCTTGTAAGGGCCCGTCCAGTGCAGGCCGTCGCTGGGCGGCGGGGGATCATCGGCATAAAGATGATACCAGACCTCCTTCTCCTGATCCCAAACCACGTCGAAGGACTGCAGTTTTCCCGGAGCGGTCTCGACAAGATACTGCTGCAGCGGCCGGATTCCGTCTACGCCGACGACCTTGAACGTTTTCGGCGGACCCGCAACATCGGTGGTTTCGATGAAATAGTCGCCGTCCTTGCGGAAAAACCGGGTGGTCTGCCCCTTGAACTTGAATTCGGCGTTGTCAAAATCTCCGTCAACATGTTCGGGCGTCGGTGTCATCCAGGCGTGGGCATGATCGGAAACCTTCCAGTTCCTGGCTTCCGCCTCGTGGCAGCCGGCGCAGACCTCCGACCCTACGTATTTCGGAACCGGCCGCTGGCCGTCTTCTGCGGCAAACGCCGTACCGGTCGCGGTGATAAAAACGACTGCGATCAGGGATCGAAAAACACGCATTCGACGGTTCCGGTAAAATGGGACGGTCAGGATCCGGGGCCTGTCCTACTCGGGAAAGATCTGCTTCCAGTCGTTTTTCATGCTGATCAGGTGCCAGCCTTCTTTCGGGGCGTCGTCCATCGCCTTGTCCAGCGTGCCCACATGGGTTTTCCGGTCATAGGCATATTCGCGGTCAGCGTCGTCGTGATGAACGATCATTCCGAGCCGCTTCCCCGGACCGGCCGTCGTCCATTGCAGCATCTGGTAGTCGCCGTCGGAGTTGCCGAAGGCGGCGGTGGGACGCTTGCCGATATGGGTCAGGATGCCGACCGGCTTGCCCTCCTTGTCGTCGATGAAGGCAATCTTGGGAGAGCGCATCAGGCTGGGAACGCCGTCGACGACCTTGTATTCGACCACGATCGAGGAGCCGACGACCTGTTCCGGAGGGATGCCGTAGATCTTCTCCGTCCAGGGCCGCATGAATTCGATCCCGCCGCCGGAAACAATGAAGGTCCTGAAACCGTTGGCCCGCAGGTAGTCCATCAGCTCGAGCATCGGCTGATAGACGAGGCCGGTATAGAGCTTGTCGAATTTCGGATGTTTCGCCGTGGCGATCCATTCCGAGACGGTCTTTTCGAACTCCGCCGTGCTCATTCCGGCGTGCGTAGCTCCGACGATTTCCATCAGGCCCTTCATGCCTGACTTGCCGAGGGCTTCCATGTCGCCTTCAAGCACCGCCTGGAACGGCTGGGTCGTCTTCCATTCCGGATGTTGCGGGGCGAGCGCCATGACCCGGTCGAAGGCGAAGGCGAGCTGGGTGTAAATGGGATGTTCGACCCAGAGCGTGCCGTCGTTGTCGAAGGTTGCGATCCGGTCGCCCGGAGCCACAAAGTCTGCGCCCCCCTGCGTCGTGACAGCATCCACGAATGCGATGATCGCCTGTTTGTTGGCACCGTCATTCCAGGAAGGAAGCGGATCGGATTGCGCCGCAGCGGAGAAACTGACGGTGATACCTGCCGCCAGGGCCAGGACCGGCACCAGAAATTTGCGGATATGCGTATTCATGATGCGTCCTCCCTGAGCGGATTGCAGGTTTGCCGCGGGCGCCCGAAACCCGGATCCTTAGTCATCAAATGGGTTGCGTCTCAAATTATAGATGAACTCTGGTTGAAATGCAGTGCCCCCTGAAACACGTGTCGGGCGCAGGCCAACCGGGTGAACCCGATCAGGATACCGGGATGACTGGCCCGGAACCGATTTCCCCTAGGGATAAACGCGGGCCTCCATAAGAACAGGTACGCACGGGTACGAACGTGTATCAAGGCGACCGGTTTCAATCCGCATACCCGGGCGACCGGCTGTCGAGCATCCGCTTGATGCTTTCCAGGTGAAGCGCGGCACTGGCCGCGTCCCCTTCGCGGATCTGGCGGGCTGTCATCCTGGCCACGTCTTCCGGTACCGGCTGCAGGGGACGGCCGGTGCTCATCGCCCTGAGCTGCACGTCTGCCGCGCGCTCCAGATAATAGAGATCGTCCCAGGCTTCGGCGATGGTCGGTGCGCAGACCATGACGCCATGGTTCTTCATGAACAGGATGTCGTTGTCGCCGAGAACCGAGGCGATCCTGTCTCCCTCCCGGTTATCGAGCGCAAGGCCGTTGTAGTTTTCGTCGACGACGGTGCGCCCGTAGAACTTTAGCGCCGACTGGCCCGCCCAAACCAGCGGGTCGCCTTCCACCATGCTGAGCGCGGTCGCGTTCGGCATATGGGTGTGAAAGGCAGCCCCGATGCGCGGTTCCATCTTGTGCAGGCGCGCGTGGATATAGAAGGCGGTGGCCTCCGGCTCGCCGTCGCCGCTGACAACATGACCGTCGAAATCGCAGATCAGCAGACTGGACGCGGTCGCCTCGTGAAAGGACCAGCCGAGCCGGTTGACAAGGAACAGGTCCGGATGACCGGGCACGACCGCGGAGAAATGGTTGCAGATGCCTTCTTCCAGTCCGAGGTGGGCCGCCATGCGCAGGCAGGCTGCAAGGTCGACGCGCGCCTGGCGGATCTCGTCCGTGTCCAGATCGATGTTTCTGACGAGAGCCGGAGCGGTACCGCCGGACGACAATTGATGAGCCATCGAAAAATCCTCTCTTCTCGGACCCGGTGACATCCCTCCGGTGGACGCAAGAATGTCCCGCCTCCTGAAAGAAGAAGGTACGATTGCATTAGGTGAAATGTCAGGCAAGGGCTAGTGATCGGTTCCAACGAAATTCGCCGCTGAATGCCGTGCGCACGACCAGGACGTTATGGCCCTCGCCCCGTAATCTGCGATGTCGGGATTTCAAACGATCAGCACATTTGAATGAAAGTTGGCTGAGCTTCCTGGAAGCTTTTAGAACTTTCTGGCTTGCTCTTCCGGTGGAGTTGCGGACGCTTATGGAGGAGGTCAGGACAATAGAGGATGCTACAGCGCAATCCTAACCAAAGGACGCATTTGGGATGCCAACTACCACTCGTTCCACAGCCATGTTCTTGGTGACAGCTGTGCGGGTAAATCAAGATATCGGTCGTTTCCCCCATTATGGTTAGTCTTGGTTTCAGCGAGATGAATTCGGCCAGTCGTCGGCTCCCAAAGCCGGTCTGCAGGTTGATGAAGTAGGGGAAATTTACGAAAAATTTTTTTGAACTGACGCGTTTTAATCTCGGGATCCAAACTGCTCATGGCGGGACATAAGTCGCGGTCAGTCGGTAGCGCTATCTAGGCGTTTTCCACAGCCGAATTTTTCCGTCGAGAAACATTACGCCCGCCGTTCCGTCGGTCTTAATCGCGTAATAAGCCGGGTACATATTATCCCGTATCAATCGCTGGGATTGCTTCGTCTGGAGCGACGTGAAAAGATGCATTTCAGGTTGCACTTTCCAGAAGTTGCCCCTCAACATTTGCCCTCCAACCGGATGTCATAAAACGCACTCCAACTTTTACGGGCAAAAATTCCATTTACAATCATTGGTAAATTTTGCAGCCTTCTGCCCGGTGAGTTTATGCCGGAGGGAAGCTGTTCCTTAACAGGGATTCATGCTTCGCGGATATCTCCGGCACAAAGCACGTCGCGAAAAAGTGGCTACCGGTTTTTCGCAATAAGACGTGCGTCCACAGATAGATAAAGCGTGTCGTGTGAATTCGAATGAACGCGACAAGCTTTGGCAGTTGGTGACGGGCAGGGTTTGATGACGGAACAGGTGGAAGCAGCTTCTTCGGCGACATCGGCTGAAGCGGCGACGGGCTCCAGCGGCATGGTGCGGCCGCGGGAAGCAATGGAGCCATCCGGCGAGGGTAAGAGTTCGCCGGGATCTTCGGGAAAGACGGGGAACAACGTCCAGATCGCCCAGGCCGTGAAAAACCTCAACGCGGGTTTCGGAGAGGTGGTCGGGCTCCTGATGCGCGATCCCAAATGCCGGCATCTATCGCTCGCGGACCTGGAATGGCTGGTACTGCCGGCCCTGGCGGCGAACCAGATGATGAGTGCGCGCGGCAAGGTGAAGGATAAGGCCGGAAACGAGGCCGGCCTGACCGTCCCGCTCGCCCTCGTGTTGTGGGCGAAGGTGTCGGAAGAGGTTGACCAGAAGCTTGAGGCTCAGAAAAAGGCCGGCGCGCCGCTGCGGCTCGCGCCGGGTGATTGGACCAGCGGCGATATTCCGTGGCTGGTGCTGAGCCTCGGTCCAAAGGAGCTTCAGGCAAAGCTGCAAGAAAAGCTGGACGAGGAGACCGGGGCGGGAATCAAGGTGTTTGCGGCGTCTAAAGAAAGTGAAGCTTGAGGCTGGGGATACGGACTGCTCTAACAGCAGAACGAATGACTCCAGATTGAAAGGCATTGAAATGACGGCTGCTATCTTTTCCACAGTCCAGCGGAAAATTCTACAGATGGAAAATGCCGCGATACGCGCTGGCGGGGATTGGCCCCTTCGTGACCATAGACGGTTCCCAACCTTTGGGAGGGCTGAATGATGGCAAAGGGAGAAGGCAAGGTTTGGGTCTGCGATAGCTATCTAAATTCTACTATCGTAAAGCGATTTACGCTTCTACCCGAGCAGAGTTCGCCGGACTACAAAGTCGAAATGTACCGCTGGGGAGAAATTCAGGAAAAATATCGCCAAGGCCTGAAGCTCGCAAACGATGAATTGCCACGGGAAGCCTACGGCAAATATCAGGATACGCGTTTTAAAAAACTTCCGGAATTTTTCAATATCGAGGGAGCTCTCATCGTTTCGGGGAAGTTTGCCGAAGTGCTCCGCGGGTTCGAAATTGGTGATACCGACCTGTCGCCAGTTGACCTTTATCAAGGCAACCGCTTCGAGAAAATCGAGGGCCCATGGTTATTCCTCAACATAGGCTGCCACAAGCATGCCTTTCTGCCTGAGAAGTCTATGGGTGGGTATCGATTTCCCGACCATTGGCCGAGCGGGAAAGCCAGGGTTGGTTTACCGAAAGATAATGAAATCGCGGTCGCGCATTCTGCGCTTGAAGGATGCGACCTCTGGTACGACCCCGGTTTGTATGGAGCATTTTTCATCAGCGGTCCTCTGGAGGCAGCGCTGAAAGAGGCAAAGGTAACACGCACTCTGCGGCGGCATCGCTGCGCGGTGGTCGATGACGACTAACGGGGATGGGGGAATAGAGTCGTGAGCGATTATTTAAACAGCAATTCATTCAATCGTCTACCCTCATCCTAATAAACCAATTTTCAAAGTATTTTATTCCTGCTTTCCGCACTCCCTCTTCAGTTCGCGCTTTGTCAGGAGAGTAACCCAGCGACATTTGGCCAATGTGATCAGGGCGATTGGATGCTGTTATGCACGATAAATAAAATCGTGCATCTTGTTTGCTGGTTCCAACGTAAGCAGTTTCTGTATGGAGCGGTACTGTCTTTTTCGTATCAGTAGAATACTCTGTTCCATCGAAACTTCTATTGAAGCTCCACCAATCGCTAGCGCTCGCGGAATGTACAGTTTTACTCATCTGTTCAATCGAAGGGCTCGCTGAAGCTTCGACGTCGCCGCTGCCGAACGGGTTGTCGGTCGGTTTCTTTGGAAATGTGATTTTAGGACCCGATTTCTCAACATCGCCCGGCCAAGAAAAACGGACAAGGATCTGTTCGTTTTTGGGTTCATATGGACCGCACCTTACAATCGCCCGAACCGCAGACTTTGCGAACGCCAGTCCGGCATCGTCTGCCGGCTCGTATTTTTGAACATTGACCTCTTCGACATTGCCGCCGGCACCTAATTTGACCAACATTTCCGTTAGACGTCTGGCATCAAATGTAACGGGTGGTGCGAAACATCGCATAGCTTGGTTCTTCAAGACGTCAGATTCACCTGCGATCGCTGGAAAGCAGGCTGCTGTCGCCAACCTGGTAGCAAGCTCGCTGGCGCAGTGGCAGGCGGCCGGACATCTCGGCGACCTGCTCAAGGCCATGCGCCGCACGTTCGCGGAGGCCAGAAAGAAGGCGCCCTGCGTATTGTTCATCGACGAGTTCGACTCTGTCGGCGACCGCGCCACTGCGGGCGGAGACAACGCGCTCTACATCATTGAGAAGATCAATGGACTTCTGGAATGTCTGGACGGCGTCGAAGACCGTGAAGGTGTCGTTGTCGTCGGAGCGTGCAATCACCCTCATCGGATCGACCCGGCGTTGTTGCGTCCCGGGCGGCTGGAACGAACCGTGCTGATCCCGTTGCCGGACGAGGAAGCGCGCGAGCGGATCCGATTGTCTCAGGCTGAATGACAGCTTCTGGTTAAGGTCTGATTGAGAAAGGGAGACCGGAAGGCGAGGGCGCCAGTACCAGATGTTTCCGCGGCGCAGGAGATTTTGAACGTCATGTCGACGAGCCATAGCCCATATTCCTTGTGCCGGACGGCGCCAATGGGCACCAGTTCCGGGGACCAGTTTTGGGCATCACTTGGTCGATATGACTGAGAGTACGGATTCCCCGAACCGATTATCTCAATGATATCAATAACTTATGGAAGAGTTGGCTGGGGAACCTGGATTCGAACCAGGACTAACGGAGTCAGAGTCCGCGGGTCTACCGTTAACCTATTCCCCAACTGGAGCGCCAAAGAGACGGTATTCGTCGAGGCGCTCTATGGCGGTTTCGACCCGTGCGGGCCAAGGCGCCAACGTTGTGTAGGCAGCGTATATATCCAACTTGGGGCATGATGCAACAGGGCAGATGCATTTTTCAAGTGTCCGGTCTCACCGTCACGTTGGGCCGGGAGCCGGATGCCCCTTAATTAAAATCTGACGCTTTTCGCCGCACAGACAACCTGTTACAGTTTCACCAACGAAAGATATGCATGAGGCGGGGCGCTTGCGCCCGGGCTTCGTGCCGAAAGGCTGAAACGTGACACAGTCAGGTCAGGAACCGCCCGATACCGGGCGTGGTGCCCCTGATGCGTCCGGAATCGACAGCGCCGTCAAGGCGCAAACGCGGTCCAAACGCCGGCGACGCAGGCGGCGTAGCGGCAAGATGCACGGCGCGGCGGAAAACGGGGCAAAACGTCCCGCTCCGCCAGCAGCGGCATCCACCGGCGGACAGGCGGACTCCGGCTTCGCATCGGCACTTCAGGCAGAGACCGGGGCTGCAAACGGTGGTTTGCAGGCGAGGGCGGAGGTGTCCGCTGACGGACGGAATTCGCCCGACAGTCCCCCGAGCGCGAAGGGGCAGAAGGCGAAACGGCGGCGCAACCGCAAACGCGGGGGCAAGAACGGCGGCGCGGGCCGGGAGCTGCCTGAGAAATTCGCGGCTAAGGAGATCGCCACTGATCGCAAGCCCGGCAATTCGGAAGCTCCGCAGGCCCCCACGGAGAACGGCGCTTATTTGCGGCCGTCCGGGCCCGGACGGCGGAGGCCGGTCCATGGAAAGGGCCAGCCGGACGGGCGCGGTCGAGGGCCGAGGCCGGGGCCTGCGAATCGAAGCCGCGGTCCGGTTGCCCGCCAGGAGAACCGCAAGCTCTACGCGGCGCTGGACCTTGGTACCAACAATTGCCGTCTGTTGATCGCACGGCCCGAGGAGCGCGGATTCCGGGTCGTCGACGCCTATTCGCGCATCGTCCGGCTCGGCGAGGGCGTCGGCGCCCACAGGCGCCTTAGCGACGCGGCGATGGACCGGGCGATCGATGCCCTTGCCAATTGTCACCGCAAGCTTGCCGAACGGGGTGTGGAGCGGTCGCGGCTGATTGCGACCGAAGCCTGCCGGGCCGCGGAAAACGGGGCCGAGTTCATCTCGCGGGTCCAGGCGGAAACCGGGCTTGCCCTTGAAATCGTCAATCGGGAGACCGAAGCCCGGCTTGCCGTGGCCGGGTGCGTTTCGCTGGTCGATCAGGAGGCGGAAGGGGTCATCCTGTTCGACATCGGCGGCGGGTCTTCGGAAATCGTCTGGCTGGACCTGCGCAACCGCTGCGGTGCGCGCGGCTACGCCCTGACCCGGTTTATCCGCTCCTGGATTTCTCTGCCCGTCGGCGTCGTCAATCTCGCCGAACGTCACGGCGGCGTGCATGTCACGCCGGATATCTTCGAGGCCATGGTGGCCGATGCGGCCGGGCACCTGGCCGCTTTCAGCCTCGGCGAGGAACTGACGGCGGCGATCGCGTCCGGCCGGGTTCACATGCTCGGCACGTCCGGAACGGTAACGACGCTTGCCGGTGTCCATTTCGGGCTGAAGCGCTATGACCGCAGGAGGGTCGACGGGGCCTGGCTGGAGAACACCCAGGTCGGCGCCATGATTGATCGTCTGCGCGACATGCCCTACGAAGAGCGCGTCGAGAACCCTTGTATTGGCGCGGATCGTGCCGATCTAGTGCTTGCCGGCTGCGCCATCCTGGAGGCGATCCGCCGCCGCTGGAGCTGTTCCCGGCTGCGTGTCGCCGACCGGGGCCTGCGCGAAGGCATTCTGACAGAACTGATGGCCGCCGATGGTGTGTGGTCGAGAAGAAAAACGAACGGCCGGCAAACGGGCCGTCAAAGAGGCAAATCATGAGCCGATCAAAACGGGGATCCGGAGACCGGGGCCTGAGTGTGCGTGTGAAAACCGCCGCCGGCCGGCGCGAATCCTCCACCCGCTGGCTGCAGCGGCAGTTGAACGATCCGTATGTACGCCGGGCCAAGGCCGACGGCTACCGCTCGCGCGCGGCCTACAAGCTGATCGAGATCGACGACCAGCACCGGATTCTCAAGCCCGGCTACCGGGTCGTCGACCTGGGCGCGGCTCCCGGCGGCTGGTGCCAGGTCGCGGTCGAACGGGTGCAGTCGAGCGTGGACGCGCCGAAGGTGGTCGGTATCGATTATCTCGACATGGACCATGTCCGCGGCGCAGTTTTCCTGAAAAAGGATTTTCTGGACGAAGATGCGCCGGACGCCCTCTTGGAAGCGCTCGGCGGCCACAAGCCGGATGTCGTTCTTTCCGATATGGCGGCGCCCACGACCGGTCACCGCCAGACGGATCACTTGCGCACGACCCATCTCTTCGAGATCGCCATCGATTTTGCGCGCCGCAATCTGGTGCCGGGCGGCTCATTCCTCGCGAAGGTCTTCCGCGGCGGCACGGAAAACGCGCTCCTTGCCGACCTGAAGCGGGAGTTCAAGAGCGTTGCCCATATCAAGCCGCCGGCGAGCCGCAAGGAGAGCCCTGAGCTCTATGTGATCGCCAAGGGCTTTCGCGGTATGAGCGAGGACGACGACCGCTAGGGTTCAGGGTGCGGCAAACTTGCAGCCGGTTTCGCGGGGCAGGGGCTTTTCTTCCTGTCACCTGCATGTTATTGACCCGCGCCAACTTCTCCGGCAAAGCCGAAGCGAATCGTCAGATGCAGGAACACCACCATTCCTGCGTCGCAAATGCTCATTAACTCATGCCCACTAGCTCAGGGGGAATTGGCAATGGCCTCATTCTTTGTCCCGTCGACCGGAATGGAAGCGCTCACCTTCGATGATGTACTGCTGATCCCCGGGCATTCGGAAGTCATGCCGGGTCAGACGGAAATCCGCTCCAGGGTCACGAAGGACCTCGTTCTCAATCTGCCGATCATCTCGTCCGCAATGGATACGGTCACCGAAGGCCGGCTTGCCATTGCCATGGCCCAGGCCGGCGGGATCGGCGTCATCCACCGCAATCTGTCACTCGACCAGCAGGCCGAAGAGGTCCGCAAGGTGAAGAAGTTCGAATCCGGCATGGTGGTCAATCCGCTGGTGATCGGTCCGGACGCAACCCTGCAGGATGCCCTCGACCTGATGGAACGCTTCGGGATCTCCGGCGTGCCGGTTGTGGAAAACGGCGGGCAGGGCGGCCAGCACACCGGCAGGCTGGTCGGGATCCTCACCAACCGCGACGTGCGCTTCGCCTCGAACCCGGGTCAGAAGGTCTATGAACTGATGACCCGGGAGAACCTGGTCACCGTTTCCGACGGCGTCACCCAGGAAGAGGCCAAGCGCCTCTTGCACCAGCACCGGATCGAGAAGCTGCTGGTGGTCGACGGCGACAACAACTGCATCGGCCTCATCACCGTCAAGGACATGGAAAAGGCCAAGCTCAACCCGAACGCGTCGAAGGACGACCAGGGCCGGTTGCGCGTGGCAGCCGCGACCAGCGTCGGCACGGAAGGCATGGAGCGGGCGGAACGTCTTGTCGATGCCGGCGTCGACATGGTGGTCGTCGATACCGCGCATGGCCATTCCGCGCGTGTTCTGGAAATGGTGTCCAAGGTCAAGACCCTGTCGAATTCGGTTCAGGTGCTGGCCGGCAACGTGGCGACGGCGGAAGGCACCAAGGCCCTGATCGATTCCGGCGCGGACGCGGTCAAGGTCGGTATCGGCCCGGGCTCGATCTGCACCACGCGCATCGTGGCCGGCGTCGGTGTTCCCCAGCTCACGGCCATCCTGGAATCTGTGGAAGAAGCCAACAAGCACGACATTCCGGTCGTCGCCGACGGCGGGATCAAATATTCCGGTGACCTTGCCAAGGCAATTGCCGCCGGTGCATCCTCCGTCATGGTCGGGTCCCTGCTTGCCGGAACCGAGGAAAGCCCCGGAGAAGTTTATCTCCACCAGGGGCGTTCCTATAAATCCTACCGGGGCATGGGGTCGGTCGGCGCCATGGCGCGCGGTTCTGCGGACCGCTACTTCCAGGCGGAAGTGCGCGATACGCTCAAGCTCGTGCCGGAAGGAATCGAGGGGCAGGTGCCCTACAAGGGGCCGTTGTCGAGCGTGCTGCATCAGCTGGCAGGCGGTCTGCGCGCGGCAATGGGATATGTGGGCGGCAAGACGATTGAGGAGTTCCAGGAAAAGGCGCGGTTCGTGCGCATTTCCGGAGCCGGACTTCGCGAGAGCCATGCGCATGATGTGACCATCACGCGCGAAAGCCCCAACTATCCCTCGAATGTGTAATACCGTTTCGGTGCCATCGATCTGATTGCGGATGGCTTTCTGGAGTTTTTCATGAAGGATGGCGGACGCCTATCTGCGGCAATTGAGGTTCTCGAAGAAGTCGAGACCCGCCATCGCCCGGTTCAAAATGCCCTGAAGGACTGGGGAAACGCGCACCGGTTTGCCGGTTCCGGCGACCGGACGGTCATCGGCAACCTGGTTTTCGACGCCCTGCGCCACAAGGCAAGCCTTGCCTGGCGGGTGGGCTCGGAAAGCCCGCGTCTGCTGGTGTTGGCAACCTATGCGCTGACGTGGCAAAACGGCCTGGAACGGCTGGAAACCGTCCTTTCCGAGGATCAGCATGCCCCGGAAGCCATGAGCGACGCGGAGCGGACAAGCCTTGCCGGCGAGCCCAAGCAGGAACCGGACGGGGCAGCCGCTGCCGATGTCCCTGACTGGCTCTGGCCGCAGTTCCAGCAGGTTTTCGGCGAGAACGCGATCGCGGAAGGGCAGGCACTCGCCAGCCGTGCGCCGATCGACCTTCGGGTCAACACGCTGAAATCCGACCGTGAAAAGCTTCTGAAACGCCTTGCGCATTCGGGCGCCGTCGCCTGTCCGCTGTCGCCTGTCGGCATGCGGATTGCGCCGAAGCCGGGAGCGGCGCGCATGCCCCATGTGCAGGCTGAAGAAGGCTATCGCAAGGGCTGGTTCGAGCTGCAGGACGAGGCGAGCCAGCTGGTTTCGCTGCTGGCCGGTCCGGAGCCGGGAATGCAGGTGCTGGATTTTTGCGCCGGTGGTGGCGGCAAGACGTTGGCGTTGGCGGCGCAGATGGAAAACCGCGGCCAGATCTACGCCTATGACGCCGACCGGCTGCGTCTGGCGCCGATCCATGAACGGCTTCAGCGGGCAGGCGCCCGCAATGTCCAGGTCCGGGATCCGAAAAATGCCGGGCTGGAAGCTCTTGCCGGGGAAATGGATCTGGTCTTTGTCGATGCGCCCTGCACCGGAACGGGCGTCTGGCGCAGACGGCCGGATTCCAAATGGCGCCTGTCGGAAAAGGCATTGGCGGATCGCATCGAGGATCAGCGCAAGGTCCTTGCGAACGCGTCCCAATACGTCAAGCCGGGCGGGCGGATCGCCTATGTGACCTGCTCATTGTTGCCCGGAGAAAATGCCGATCAGGTCACCTGGTTTCTGGCGCAGAACACAGGCTTCACTCCCGTATCGGCCCTGGAAACCTGGCGTACCCGTCTGCCGGGTGTCGCCGAGCCGGCCTATGCCAATGACAGGGGCGACATCATGCTGACCCCTGCAACGACGCAGACGGACGGGTTTTTCCTGGCGTTGCTGGAAAAGACCGGCTGAAGCAGCCTAGTCCGCCGAGTTCTCTGCATCCGGTTCGAGAGCGGCTGTTTCGGTAGTTGCCTGTCCGGATACGGCCTTTCCGCTGCGCTCTCGCGCTTCGATCTTCGCACACAGCGAGGAGATCCGGCTCTCGACGTCCGGTTCCAGTCGGCGCTTTTGTGCGATCGCGGTCAGGACGGCCTTGGCATCCTTGGGGTGCCCGAGGGCGGCAAGCGCGGACCCCAGTGCATTGCCGGCCTCCTTGCCGGTCGGGTGTTTAACATGGGCCTGCCAGGCATGCAGAAGGGCGGCCGTGTAATCTTCCAGCTTGCGGCTCGCGATGCTGAGGCGCGTGAGCACTTCAGCGTCCCCCGGTTTCAGGCTCAGCGCCTTGAGGAGCACATCCCTTGCGGTGGCAAAATCACCGGCCGCCAGATGCGCCCCGGCGACAATGCGGTATGTGTCGGCGTTGCCGGGTTGAAGGGCCAGGGCTTCTTCACCGAGCGTGATCGCCTCGGGGAAGCGCCGTGCCCGGATCAGGACTTCGGCAAGACCGGTGAGCGCCGGGACGTAAGCCGGATCGAGTTGAATGGCCTTCCGGAAGGCTGCTATGGCTGCGGATGGCTGCGGATCGCGGGCGCGGCTTTGGGCGTAGAGTGTCTGGGCAGGGGCGCTGTTTGGTAGGAGGTCGACGAGACGTTGCGCGGGAGCGAGGGCTTCCTGCGCCTTGTCCTGCTGCAAACGGACGGTCGCCAGGCCGTAAAGCGCATTGTGATTGTCTGGCGCGCCCTCCAGGACCTCCTGGAAATTGATTTCCGCGTTGTCCAGATCGCCGAGCAGGAGCTGGCAGTTTCCCAGGTTGGCCCGGGCGGCCGAGTGGGCCGGTTCGGCAAAGACGATTCGCCTGAGCTGGGAGACCGCTTCTTCCAGCATGCCGGCGCGCAACAGGGCCGTTGCGGTCCGGTAGGCGATCTCCACATCGTCGGGCGCTAGATCGAGCGCCTCGAGATAGGCGGCGAGGGCGGCCTCGCCATCTCCGGCACGTTCCAGGGACAATGCATGTTCAAAGGCACGCCTGGCCGAAGATGTCATGAAATTGTCCTTACATTTTGCGCAAACCGGTGGTTCGGCGCCACTGATGATATCAAGCCTAGGAGCGCAATCGGAAACCGTCAAAAGCGAATCGCACGTTATCAAACGGCTTCTTGGTGCTTGGCGGTGATCCTGGCCAATGGATTGGGAGGGATTAGGGCGAAGGGTCGCATCTACGGCGTCTTCCCCGATATTTTCAGCGAAAATGCGGGAAGCCGTTGTTATTGGTGGTTCAATTTCCAATCGGAACGCATTAGAAGCTTGCCATGACCCAGCATGACCGTCTCCTGATCATCGATTTCGGCTCACAAGTCACCCAGCTAATCGCCCGGCGCCTGCGCGAGCTGAAAGTCTACTGCGAAATTCACCCCTATCAGAACGTCACCGATGCCTTTCTGGCCGAGTTCTCGCCCAGGGCGGTGATTTTCTCCGGGGGGCCTTGCTCCGTCTTCGATGAAGGGGCGCCCATGCCGCCCAGATCCGTGTTCGATCTGGGTGTTCCGATCCTGGGGATCTGTTACGGCCAGCAAGCCATGATGCAGATGCTCGGCGGCAAGGTCGAGCGCGGGCACAAGACGGCGGAATTCGGCCGGGCCTATGTGGTTCCCAAGGACGGCAAGCTGGATCTCCTGAACGGCTGGTTCGAGGACGAGCGCGAACAGGTCTGGATGAGCCACGGCGATCACGTCAGCGAGATCGCTCCGGGTTTCGAAGTCTACGGCACTTCTCCGAACGCGCCCTTCGCGATTACGGCCGATCCGTCGCGCCACTTTTATGCCGTCCAGTTCCATCCGGAAGTACACCACACGCCGAACGGCCGGAAGCTCTATGAGAACTTTATCAGGATCGCGGGCTTCACCGGCGACTGGACCATGGGCGCCTATCGCGAGGATGCCATTGCCAAGATCCGCGAGCAGGTCGGCGACAAGAGGGTCATCTGCGGTCTGTCCGGCGGCGTGGACAGCTCGGTGGCGGCGGTCCTGATCCACGAGGCGATCGGCGACCAGCTGACCTGCGTCTTCGTCGACCACGGCCTTCTGCGCCTGAACGAAGCCGATGAAGTGGTCAGCATGTTCCGGGATCACTACAACATCCCGCTCATTCATGCGGATGAGAGCAAGCTGTTCCTCGGCGAGCTTGAAGGCCAGTCCGATCCGGAAACCAAGCGCAAGATCATCGGCCGGCTGTTCATCGACGTCTTCCAGAAGCACGCCAACGAAATCGAAGGCGCGGAATTCCTGGCCCAGGGCACGCTCTATCCGGATGTGATCGAAAGCGTCAGCTTCTCCGGCGGCCCGTCGGTGACGATCAAGTCCCACCACAACGTGGGCGGCCTGCCGGAAAAGATGGGCCTGAAACTGGTCGAGCCCTTGCGCGAACTGTTCAAGGACGAGGTGAGGGCCCTTGGCCGCGAACTCGGCCTGCCGGAAAAATTCATCGGCCGGCATCCCTTCCCGGGGCCGGGGCTTGCCATCCGCTGCCCGGGCGAGATTACCCGAGACAAGCTGGACATCCTGCGCCAGGCCGATGCGGTCTATATCGACCAGATCCGCAAGCACGGTCTCTATGACGAGATCTGGCAGGCCTTCGTTGCCATCCTGCCGGTGCGCACCGTCGGCGTCATGGGCGACGGACGGACCTATGACTATGCCTGCGCCTTGCGCGCGGTGACCAGCGTAGACGGCATGACGGCGGATTACTATCCCTTCAGCCATGATTTCCTGGGCGAAACGGCCACACGGATCATCAACGAGGTGAAGGGTATCAACCGGGTCACCTATGACATCACGTCGAAACCACCGGGAACGATCGAGTGGGAATAAGACGTGACAGAAGCCTTCCGGGTTCCGGATGCCTTCAAATCGAACCGGTCACAAAGGTGGATGAATTTTGTCCATCTGCCATCGGCCTTGGTGCCGGCCGGGGATGGAAAGGTCCGCTTGTTTCGACACATAAGCAAAGGGTAGCGAAATGAGTCGATTGCTGTTGCTTGGCGATATTTATGTCCAACAACTGAATGGTGTCAGCGTTCGGTACCAGTTCAGTGAGATCCCCGAAGACAGGGAACTGGATATCGACGTCCTTTGTGTCGGCGGTGTTACCCCGCAGGGCGCCGTCAATCCGAACGCAAGTTTCGACGGCATGGATATCTTCAAGGAAAAGCTGATGGACCTTGAAGAGGGAAAGTACGACTACGTGGGATTGATGCTGGGCGAAGTCGACTGCGGTTTCGTGTTCTGGTACCACGCGGAAAAAAGCAACGTCTCGATTTTCGAGCAGCTCGACCGCTCATTGAAGAATTACGAGAAATTCATAACGACCTACATCCTGCCCAAATACCATCCGGAACAGGTCTGTATTTTCGGCAGTGTTCTGCCGACCATTCCCGATGACACCGAGAAAAAGTATTTGAAGGGCGCACGCGCGGAAGTGAATGCGACCCAATACCAAAGGACGGCACTGACCCTGGTCTACAATGGGCGGTTGCAGAGCCTGGCCCGGAAACTGGGCGTCTATTACATCGATATCACGGTGGAAACGATGGATTTTGGCAGGGGCCTGTTAAGCGAGGCTTTTGCAAACCCCGATCCGGCGAACCATCTTCTCGATGAAGGCCGGGCTGCCCCCTTGCTGGCAGACCGTATCGTCAATGACTGGGTCAGCAGGGAAGATTTCAGGAACAACTTCTGAGCATTCGCCTGTATCCGAAGGCGCATTGATCAGCGGGTAATTGTTGGAAGGCCGAGAGCATGGCTGACAGGGATCTTGCGGAAGACTTGACCGGCTGGCGTGAACCAGACGCGCCGACGGATCTTCGTCTTGCCGGTCGCCATGTCGCGCTCACGCCGATGACTTCGGCAGAACATGCCGAGCCGCTTTTCAATGCGTTCCGGACCGATAGGGAAGGCCGGATTTGGGACTATCTGCCTTACGGGCCCTTCGACACTCTGGACGGCTTCAAGGACTGGGTGAAAAACTTCGAAGGGAAGAAGGATCCTTACTTCTTCGCCATCGAACGCCTCGACCGGAACCTGGTCTGCGGCGTCGCCAGTTTCCTGCGCATCAGCCCGAAGGACGGGTCCATCGAGGTCGGCCACATCAATTTTTCCCCGCTGTTGCAAAAGACGGTGGCGGCCACCGAAGCCATGTACCTGATGATGAAATGGGCCTTCGAGGCCGGCTATCGCCGCTACGAATGGAAATGCAATGCGCTCAACGCCGGCTCGCGGCGGGCGGCCCAAAGGCTCGGGCTGTCCTATGAGGGTATTTTCCGGCATGCGACCGTCGTGAAGGGACGCAATCGGGATACAGCCTGGTTTGCCGCCATCGACAAGGAGTGGCCAGCCCTTTCCAGGGCGTTCGAAGCCTATCTGAGCCCGGATAATTTCGGCGCCGACGGAAAGCAGAAGGTCCCGCTTTCCAGTCTCACCGAGCCGCTGCTCCATATCAAGGATCCGGTGCTCGCCGGATAACCTGGTCCGGCTATTCGCCCGGTGCAGCTTCGATGGACTTGGCGGCATCGATCTCCCGGTGCAGCCGCTCTTCCTCTTCGACCTTGGGCGTAACAAAGCGCCCGAGCAGCAGGTAGGCGACAGGCGTCAGGAACAGGGTCGACAGGGTCGCCAGGCCAAGACCTCCGACAATGACCCATCCAAGCGCGATACGGGCTTCAGCCCCGGCGCCGACCGCCAGGATCAGCGGCACACCGCCGACGATGGTGCAGATCATCGTCATCATCACCGGTCTGAGGCGGACATTGGCGGCATTCTCGATTGCTTCGCGCACCCCCTGGCCCCGGTCCCGCAGCTGATTGGCGAATTCCACGATCAGGATACCGTTCTTGGCCATGATGCCCACCAGCAGGACAAGTCCGATCTGGCTGTAGACATTGAGGGTGGTGCCGGTCAGGAGCATGGCGAAGACCGCGCAGGCGAGGCCGAGAGGCACGGTCGCCATGATGATCAGCGCGCTGACGAAACTCTCGAACTGGGCGGCGAGCACCAGCAGGATGATGACGATCGCAAAGCCGAAGGTGCGGGCCATGCTCGACGACTGCTCGCCAAGCGTGGCCGTTTCGGCCAATGGAATGATGCGCGATCCGGGCGGCAGAAGCGGTTCCGCGATTTCCTGGGCCACCTGATAGGCTTCCCCGAGCGCGAAATCGGGAGCCAGGCCGGAGGTAATCCCCACCGCGCGCATCTGCTGTTCCCGGGAGAGCGACGGCGGAACGGCCTTTTCGACAAGGCTAGCGATTGTCGAAACCGGAACGAAACGCCCGTCACCCGTCTTGATGAAGATGTTTTCCAGGTCCGTCGGATCGTTGATCGGGTTGGTCGTGGAAACGAATTTCACATCGAAGGCCCGGTCGTCGATGAACACCTGGCCGATCTTGCGTCCGTCCAGCATGGCCTGCATGGCGGTGCCCAGGCCGTTGATGTCGATGCCGAGATCCGATGCGCGTTCCCGGTCGATGGAGACCGAAAGCTGCGGCTGGGTTGCCTCGGTCGTCAGCCGTGCCTGCCGGAACCGCGGATCCTTTTCCATCTCGGCCACGACACGACTGGCCGTTTCGCCCAGCTCCGCATAATTGCTGCCGGCGATGGCAAACTGCAATCCGGAGCCGGCGCCGCGAATGCCGAGACTGTTGGGCTGGAAGACAAAGGCCCTGACGCCCGGGACCTTTCGCACCAGGGCGTTGATATCCGAAACGATCTGCTGCTGCGACCGGATGCGCTGGTCCCAAGGCGCAAGGCGCAGCACCATGAAGCCCTGATTGGAGGAGCCGCGCCAGCCGGCAACGGAAAACGTGCTGGAAACTTCGCCCGCGTCCCGGAACGGCTGCAGGAGCCCTTCGATGGTCTGGATCTGATTGGAAAGATAATCGAGGCTGACGCCCTGCGGTGCGGAAATCCTCAGGAATGCCAGCGACCGGTCTTCAGGCGGCGTCAACTCCGACTTGAGCATGGGGAACATCAGTCCGGCGGCGGCCGCAAAAAGGATCGACACCGCGACCACGACCAGGGGCGCGTTGAGGCAGGCGCGCAGGCAACGCCTGTAAAGGGCAGAAAGGACGCGGCCGAGGCCCCCGGTCAGCCCGCCGTGTCCGGAATGATCGGACCCGGACTTGAGGATCCTCGACGCCAGCATCGGGCACAGCGATAGGGCCACGATGGACGACAGGAAAACCGCGATGGCCAGAACGAAGCCGAATTCTCGGAACAGTCCGCCGGTCTGCCCGGGAAGGAAGGACAGCGGTACGAAAACCGCAATGAGGGTTGCCGTCGTGGCAATCACCGCGAAAAACACCTCGTCGGTGCCGAGCACCGCGGCCGCCCGCGGGCCGATGCCTTCATTGCGCCGGCGGACGATGTTTTCCAGAACCACGATCGCATCGTCAACGACAAGGCCGGTCGCCAGAACCAGCGCAAGAAGCGTCAGGATGTTGACCGAAAAGCCGGCGAGATAGATCGCCGCGAGTGTGCCGATCAGCGCCACGGGCATCGAGACACCCGGTATGAGCGTGGCCCGCCAGTCCCACAGGAACAGGTAAATGATCAGGAGCACGACGCTGACGGAGATGATCAGCGCGATTTCCACCTCGTGGATCGAGCCGTTGATGAAGGTCGCATCATCGCTCGTCACTTCGATCGTCATGCCTTCGGGAAGGTTCTCCTGGATACGGGCCGCCGCGGCGCGAACGCCTTCGGAGATTTCCAGCGTGTTCGACTGGGCCGCGCGGACGATACCCATGCCGATCCCGGACTTGCCGTTGGCCCTGAGCTGCGATTGGCCGAGATCCGGCCCGAGCGTGACGGTTGCGAAGTCGCCGAGCCGGGCGCGGCGATTGATGATCATGCGCTCGAAAGCATCCGGTGTGTTGACCGACGCGGTGGCGCGGACGATCAGGTCCTGGTCGCGGCTGGTCAGCGATCCGGCGGGTGTGTCGAAGGCCATGGACGACAGCGCCTTGGCAACATCGGCAATGGTGAGATTGAGGCTCGCCATCTTGGCCTGGTCGATGTCGATGCGGAAAATCTTCTCCCGGTCGCCATAAACCTGGACATCGGCGACACCGGGAACGGCGGCGAGCGCATCGGAAATTTCGTCCTCGACCAGCACGGTCATGTCCTCGACCGACGTCCGGTCCGAGGTCAGCCCGAGACGCACGACAGGAGAAGCGTTGGCGTCGGCCTTGATGATCCGGGACGGATCGGCATCTTCCGGAATGTCATTGGCGACGCGGCCGAGGGCGTCGCGCATGTCCGATGCCGCCGTATCCAGGTTGACGTCATCGGAAAATTCGACCGTAACCCGGCTGTCTCCGTAGGAGGAGGTGGAAGAGATCGACTTGACACCCGAGACGCGCGACACGGCGCCCTCGATCACGCCGGTCAGTTCCCGGTCGACCGTCTCGGCCGCCGCGGACGGATACGTGGTCCGCACGGTGATGACCGGCCGGTCGACATCCGGCAGTTCGCGGATCTCCACGCCGAAGAAGGCGGCAAGGCCGGCCACCACGATCAGCATGTTGATGACGAAGGCAAACACCGGGCGCCGTACGAAAAGCGCGGTCAAACCGAGTTCGGGTCTGCGGCCGATATTCATGTCATAGCCTCCCCACCATCACGAGCCCCAATCATCACGAACCTTGCGCGGCCGTCGCCGGTTCCGCAGAAGGGGGCGGAGAGGGGGCTTTCTCCTGATTGGCGACGTTCAGCTCGGCTCCCTGTCGAACGAGGTGAAGGCCTTCGGTGACGACTTCGTCCTCGGTGGTCAGCTCGGCATCGACGAGGACGCTGTCGGTATTGCGCTCGACGATCTGCACGGGCACGCGTGCGGCCTTTCCGTCACGGACCGCCCAGACGTAGGCGCCGTCGGATCCCCACTGCACCGCAAGCGGACTGACGGCCGGATACTGGTCTCCGGGAAAGCGCATCGCGACCAGGAAGGACATGCCGGCTCTCAGCCGGTCGGCCTCGTTCGGCAGGCTCGCCTGCACCTGAAGCGTGCGGCTGGCGGAATCGACATGGTTGTCGATGGCGCTGACCTTGCCTTCGAAGGTCTCGCCGGGGCGGGCGACCGACGTGGCCGTCAGTGGCATGTCGACGGCCACGGCCGACGCATAGCGTTCCGGTATCCAGAAATCGACGAGGATCTCCGAGCGGTCGTCGACCATGGCGAGGACGGTCTGGGAGGTGACGTAATTGCCGGCGGTAATCGGCAGGATGCCGACGATGCCGGCGATCGGGGATTCGATGGAGCGTCGGGACAGGGCCAGCTTCGCTTCGCGCAACTGGAGGCGGGCGTTGTCGACGACAAGCTCGGCATCGGTCACCTGTACGGCCGTGACGGTGTTCGTTTTCTGCAGTGCCTTCATCCGTTGAAGGCGGGCTTCGGCGTCGCGAACGGCCAGGGCGGCCCGTTCCGCAGCGATTTCCTCAGCGTCGGAATCGAGTTTGGCCAGCACCTGACCCCGTGTCACGGTCGCTCCCGATTTTACGAGAATATCCGTAAGCCGGCCGGTCGCGTAAGGGCTGACTTCCACCGAGCGGGCAGCGCGGCCGGTGCCGATCGCCGAAAGCCGGTCGTTGATGGTCAGTTCGACGACCGGGGCGGTCGCGACAACACCCTGCGGTCCGCCGCGCCCCTTTCTCTTTTCCCCGGGTCCGGCCCGTTTCACCTTGGCCGTCTCAAACGGCAGCCAGTCGACGCCCCAGCGGTCGAGCCGGTCACCGGCGCCTGGATAGAACCGGGCCCATAGTCCGGCCGCAACAACGCTTACAATCAGGATAAGCGCCAATTGTCTCCAGGCTGCCATTCACTTCCCCGTCCGGCGTGAAACATTCGTGCCGCGAATACATTTCGGCGGCACAGAATATATGATCCGAAATAGCGCGAACTGCACGCGGAAAATCAATCAATTAAATGTAACGAAATGTCCGCGATCGCAGCCGGTCGGGGCATTATTTTGCGCAACTGACGCAAAGCGCGGCTGCCGGGTCGATTTCCAGCCGTTTTTCGGGAATTTCCTCGCCGCAGTCCAGGCAGTAGCCATAGTCGCCTTCCTCGAGACGTTTCAGCGCCGCCTCGATCCGGACAAGATCGGTCCTGCGCTGACGTTCGGAGGCCTGCGCCATCGCCTGTCCCTGCAGCGCGTCCATACGCGAAAGCCGCCCGACCGACTGCTGGTCGAGTTCGACGGTCGCGCGGGCGTCTTCCGACATCTCGCTGAGCTGTTCCAGTTCCTGTTTCAGAGTCAGCAGGCGGCTTCGGGCGGTTTTTTCGTCAAAAGGCATAAGTTGGCTATCCCCGGTAATCCATCCTAACCGTTCGGCGACGGCCTTGAAAGGCGGTCACATGCCAGTTTAGCTGTCACTGATGGGCGGCGGGGCGTCGCGCTGCTCCCGTTCCGCCTTCAGCATTTCCTGGTGATGTTCCCTGGCCTGGACTTCGATGAACAGACGGGTCACGGAGGGATTCTGCTTCTTGATTGCGATTTCCAGGGCGTAGATCGTGTCTTCCACGGTGCCGACGTTGACGCTGTCCTCGAAATCCAGCGAAAGCGCCAGCAGAATGTCCTGAGGCCCCCGGTGCAGGGTGCGGATTTCATTCAGGGAATGGACGGCGGGAGCCGCCGCGACGATCGACTTGATCGAGTTGACGATTTCGGGAGACGCGCCTTCGCCGATCAAGAGCCCCTTGGTCTCATAGGCAAGCAGGGCTGCCGTCCCGGCCAGGATCAGGCCGATGCCGATGGAGGCTGCACCGTCGAGCCAGGGCATGTTCAGGAATTGCGCACCGAGCAGGCCGATGAAGGCTACGACCAGTCCGAGCATGGCAGCCGTATCCTCGAACAGCACCGTGAAAACGGTGGGATCCTTGGATTCGTGCATGGCCGCGGCGAAACTTTTCGATCCGCGGGCCTGGTTGAATTCCTTGTAGGCGATCAGCCAGGCGCCGCCCTCGAAGATCATCGCGAGGGCGAGCACGATATAGGCCACATAAGGGTCGCTGACCGGATGGGGATGGATTACCTTCTGAATGCCTTCGTAGATCGAAACCCCTGCGCCGACCGCGAAAATCAGGATCGCCACCACGAAAGACCAGAAGTAGAGTTCCGCGCCATAGCCGAAGGGGTGCCGCTTGTCCGCCGGCTGCTTGGACTTCCGGATCCCGTAGAGCAACAGGCCCTGGTTGCCGGTATCGACCAGGGAGTGGATGCCTTCCGAAAGCATCGCCGACGAGCCGGTATAGGCAGCCGCCGCGAATTTCGTCACCGCAATGAGCGTGTTGCCGGCCAGAGCGGCATAAATCACTTTTTTCGAGCCATGTCCGGCCATCAATTTGTCTCCGTATGCGTCCGATAGGCCGGTAAGGCTGTACCGATGACGACGTCGTGAACCCGGTTCCCGTCCCGTTCCCGGTAAAAAAGCATGGCATCAGTTTCAAGACGAAGAAGGGGAAAGGCAATGCGTCAGTTCATTCGAGCGGGTCTTTTGGCATTGGTTGCTGCTTTTTGGGCCACATCATCCCGAGCCGGTGAAGTCAGTGTCGTCAAGGTCGAAGCCAACCGCAGCGCAGATGGAACCTGGCGTTTCGACGTCACCTTGCACCATGCGGACGAGGGATGGGACCACTATGCCAATTTGTGGCGGATCGAGACACCTGACGGGAAAATCCTCGCAGAGAGGGTGCTGGCTCATCCCCATGTAAATGAACAGCCTTTCACCCGCTCGTTGAGCGGGGTCCGCATTCCGGATACGCTTGACCAGGTGGTCGTCCGGGCGCGCGATTCCGTTCATGGTTTCGGCCTGCGGGTGATCTTTCCGCTGCCTGAATGAGTGATGGATATCGTGGGTGTCGGAACCGGTTCGGAAAAAAGTTTCCGTTTCTGAGTTAAATCAATGCGCTATCAAAGTTTCAAAAATATGAAACTATCTCTTGCGTGAACAAGGCCGTGCGATTATGTGGACCGAACGGCATAAGCGATCAGGAGTTGGCATGCGAAATGGCGATTGTAAACCGGCCGGGGAGCGCCGGTTTCTGGGGAGTTTGATTTGGCTCGGAGCCTTGCTCGTCCTTGCGGTGGCTGGAATGAACAGCCTGGCACAGGCTGAGGAATACCAGGTCAAGACCCGGACCGTGACCGACACCAAGACCGTTTACGGAACCGTTCAGGCTGCCGTCGACGTTCCCGCACGTGCGCGCATTTCAGGGACCCTGCAGGATCTTTCCGTCGACGACGGCAGTTCCGTCAAGAAGGGCGAGCAGATTGCGCAGATCGTCGATGAAAAGCTGAACCTGCAACGCCTGGCCCTGGACGCCAAGATCGCCGCGTCCAAATCGAACGTCGACAATTACCAGCTCGAATACGATCGCGCGCAGAAACTCTACGAACGCGGCACGATCGCCAAGTCCCGGATCGACCAGCTCGAAACCCAGCTTATCGTCGCACAGAACACGCTGAAGGCCGCGGAGGCCGAAAAGGCGGTCCTCGAACAGCAGATGACGGAGGGCAAGGTCCTCGCGCCGTCTTCGGGACGGGTGCTTGACGTACCGGTGACCGCCGGTTCCTTCGTCATGGGCGGCGAAGTGATCGCGACCATTGCTCAGGAAGGCTTTCTGCTGCGGATCGAGGTGCCGGAACGCCACGCCCGCTCCATGAAGGTCGGAGACGAAGTGCTGCTTGGCGCGGAACTCGTGAAAGAGGGGCAAGCGGCTGAAGCAGGGCATATCGTCAAGGTCTATCCGAAGATCAGTCAGGGCAGGGTGGTTGCCGATGCTGAGGTGCCCGGGCTTGGCGATTTCTTCGTCGGCGAGCGCATTCAGGTCCGCATTGCGGTCGGGGAGCGCCAGGCCATCTTCATTCCGCTGGAATACATCTCGACGCGCTTCGGGCTCGATTTCGTCAAACTCGCCGCTGACAACGGCGATACGCTCGAAATCGTTGTGGAACTGGGCGAGCATCAGACCGTTGACGGAAAGCCCTATGTTGAAGTCTTGAGCGGCCTGAAAGACGGCGACAGGCTGGTGCACCCATGAAGCTCGGTCTTTCTGGTGTTCTGACCAAGGCGTTCATCACCTCGCCGCTGACGCCGCTTCTGCTGTTTGCCGCGCTTGTGCTCGGGACGATCTCTCTGATCACCCTGCCGCGCGAAGAAGAACCGCAGATTTCCGTGCCCATGGTCGACATCATGGTGGAGGCCAACGGCCTCAAGGCGCCGGACGCGGTGAAGCTGGTGACCGAGCCACTCGAAACCATCGTCAAGGCGATCAACGGCGTGGAACATGTCTACAGCCAGACGGTCGACGATCGGGTGATGGTGACTGCGCGGTTTTTTGTCGGGACGGATTCCGACGACGCGATCCTGCGGGTGCACGAAAAGATCAAGGCCAATATGGACCGGATCCCGGCAGGGATCCCGGAACCGCTCGTCGTCGGCCGGGGCGTGGATGATGTGGCGATCGTCGTTGCCACCCTGACACCGTCGCCGGAAGCCGCCAGCCGCTGGAACGACAAGAACCTCCATACGCTTGCCGATGAGGTGCGTATCGAGCTTTCCAGGCTCGACGATGTCGGTCTGACCTATCTGGTCGGCGGAAACACTGAAATGGTGCGCGTCGAACCGGATCCGGAAAAACTGTCGCTCTATGGCGTGACGCTCGATCAGCTGGTCGGAAAGGTCCAGGCCGCAAACCGGTCGTTCATCGCCGGCGCCGTTCGCGACCAGGGCAAGAACCTGCCGGTCGTGGCCGGTCAGACATTGACCGGAATACCCGATATCGGCCTTCTGCTGCTGACGACCCGTGACGGACGTCCCGTCTATGTGAAGGATGTTGCGAAAACCGTCATCGGCGCCCGGCAATCGGAAGAACGGGTCTGGCATCTGCAGCGCCGGAACGACAATCAGGTGACCCAGCTTCCGGCCGTTGAAGTCGCCATTGCCAAGCGGGCTGGGGCCAATGCGGTGGTCATCTCCGAACAGGTCGTCGATCATCTGGAAGACCTGAAGGGCCGTCTGATTCCGGAGGACATCGAGGTTCACATCACCCGGAACTACGGCGAAACGGCCAATGAAAAGGCCAATGAGCTGCTGTTCCACCTCGGACTGGCAACCCTGTCCATCGTGATCCTGGTGGCGGTCGCGATCGGCTGGCGCGACGGGATCGTCGTTCTGGTCGTGATCCCGACCACGATCCTGCTGACGCTGTTTGCCGCCCAGATGATGGGCTACACCATCAACCGGGTCAGCCTGTTCGCGCTCATATTCGCGATCGGTATCCTGGTCGATGACGCGATCGTCGTGATTGAAAACATCGCCCGCCACTGGGGCATGAAGGATGACCGCACCAGGATCCAGGCAGCCATCGAGGCGGTCGCGGAAGTCGGCAATCCAACCGTGGTGGCAACCCTGACCGTCGTTGCCGCCCTGCTGCCGATGATGTTCGTCTCCGGCCTGATGGGCCCCTACATGAGCCCGATCCCGGCGGTCGCCTCCGCTGCCATGCTGTTTTCGTTCTTCGTCGCAGTGGTCCTGACCCCGTGGCTCATGCTGAAGACGTCGGGCAAGGCGTCCATGCATGGAAACCCTCACGGAGAGGCAAGCGATGGCGGGCCCTTGGGGCGGATCTATCGCGCCGTTGCGACGCCGATCCTGCGCACCAAGGCAGGGGCCTGGGTCTTCCTGCTGCTGGTCGGGGCTGCGACGCTCGCCTCCATGGCGCTGATCTACACCAAGGACGTGACGGTCAAGCTGCTGCCTTTCGACAACAAGTCTGAAATCCAGGTGGTCGCCGATTTCCCGGAAGGAACGGTTCTGGAAGAAACGGATCGTGTCCTGACGGAAATCGGGGGCAGCCTTTTCGATATTCCCGAAATCACCTCGATTCAAAGCCATGCCGGGACCGCGGCCCCGTTCAACTTCAACGGTCTGGTTCGCCATTATTTCCTGCGGGCGAGCCAGGAACAGGGCGACCTCCAGGTCAATCTGCTGCCCAAGGGCGAACGCGACCGGACAAGCCACGACATCGCACTGGAACTGCGCGAGCGGTTAAAGGCGATCAAGGTGCCTGAAGGGACGTCGCTCAAGGTGGTGGAAGTCCCGCCCGGACCGCCGGTGCTGGCGACCCTGCTGGCCGAAGTCTATGGCCCGACGCCGGAAGTCCGTCGGGCGGTTGCCGCGAAGCTGGAACAGATCTTCAAGGAGGTCCCGTTCATCGTCGATGTCGACAATAGCTACGGCCAGCCGACCGAACGGGTCCGGATCTCCATCGATCAGGACAATCTGGAATACCACGGTGTATCGGAAGCTGATGTCTATAACACCATCCAGAGCCTGCTCGGGACGACCGTCGTGGGCTATTCCCATCGCGGCGACGGCCGTCGGCCGGTGGAAATCGCGCTGGCGCTGCCCAAGGGCGAACGGGTGCTGTCCGAACGTCTGCTGTCCACACCGGTTCCGGCCAATGCCCTGCCGGGCAACCGGACCGTCGTCGAACTGGGCGACGTCGTCCATCTGTCGCGCGAACCGTCGTCCTACCTGATGTTCCGGCATAACGCGCGTCCGGTGGTCATGGTCATGGCGGATCTCGCCGGTGAATTCGAGGCGCCTGTCTATGGCATGCTCGCGGTACAGGACAAGATCGATGCGACCGATTGGGGAAATCTGCCAAAACCGCAGGTCATTCTGCACGGCCAGCCAATCAGCGATGCCACGACAGCCGTTCTGTGGGACGGGGAGTGGGAAATCACCTGGGTGACCTTCCGCGACATGGGAGCCGCCTTCATGGTCGCTTTGCTCGGGATCTATTTCCTGGTGGTGGCGCAGTTCCGCTCGTTCCAGCTGCCGCTGGTGATCCTGACGCCGGTACCGCTTACCCTGATCGGCATCATGATCGGCCATTGGCTGTTCCATGCGCCATTCTCGGCAACGTCGATGATCGGCTTTATCGCGCTCGCCGGCATTATCGTGCGCAACTCGATCCTGCTGGTGGATTTCATCCGCCATGCGCGGTCCGAGGACCGGGCCTTGAAGGATGTGCTTCTGGAGGCCGGCTCGATCCGCTTCAAGCCGATCCTTCTGACCGCGCTCGCCGCCATGATCGGTGCGGCGGTGATCCTGGCCGATCCGATCTTCCAGGGGCTTGCGATCTCGCTGCTCTTCGGGCTTGCGTCCTCGACGCTTCTGACCGTGCTCGTGATCCCGGCGATCTATGTCGTGCTGCGCGACGACGGCAAGCCGGTCACGAAGCGCTAATTTAGCACAGGCGGCGTTTACGGCTTCATGAACGCCAGGACGCCGTCTGCGATGAACTGAACGGAAAGGGCCGCCAGAAGCACGCCGAGCAATCGGGTAATGACCAGTTGCGCCGTATCGCCCAGAAGCCGTTCGATCCTGTCGGCCAGCAGGAAGGAGAACAGGCAACTGGCGAGAATAACGACGATTACGCCGGCCAGCCCGATATAGGTCAGGGTGTCGGGGGCTTGCCCGGTCAAAAGGATGATCGCGCTGATAGCCGCAGGCCCGGCGATAAGCGGGATGGCCAGCGGGAAAATGGCCACTTCGTGAAAGTCGGCGGGCGGATGATGTTCGACGGCTTTCTCCGCCGTCTCCGCTTTTCGCTGTTGCCTTTTGCCGAAGACCATTTCTATGGCGATCAGAAACAGCAGGATGCCGCCGGAGACCCGGAAGGCGGATACGGAAATACCCAGCACGGTGAGCACCGATTGTCCCGCTACGAAAAAGACCAGGAGAATGAGGGCCGCCGTGACCGTTGCCCGGATGGCGACGCGCTTGCGATCGGCGGCCGAAAGCCCAGCCGTAACGGCCAGAAACATCGGTGCCAGACCGACCGGATCAATGGTCACGAATAGCGTGGCGAAGGCATTGATGAAGTAATCGGTCATAGGGTGTTCCGGGCCATTTTGAACGGTGAATTTCGGCTGCTTTTTGCGTAATTCTTGCGCGTCTGAAGGGGTGTTGCAGCAATCTATTTTTTGGCCTGTGAATTGTCGGTGTAACTATATGAAAATAAAGGATATTTAGTTGGCGTGTTCAGTGCCTGGAATTTGGCCGCCTATTTGGAATCGTATATAAACGGCAAAGCAATAACAACGACTAAGAGTTCCATCCTTGGCAGACCAGGATAATACCACACCTTCCGGCGCGAGCCCGTCGGACATCAAGCCGATCTCAATCGTCGATGAAATGAAGAGCAGCTATCTCGATTACGCCATGAGCGTGATCGTCAGCCGTGCTCTGCCCGATGTCCGCGACGGCCTCAAGCCCGTTCACCGCCGCATCCTGTTCTCCATGCACGAGAATGGCTACGAGTGGAACAAGCCCTACCGCAAGTCGGCCCGCGTGGTCGGCGACGTCATGGGTAAATACCACCCGCACGGCGACAGCGCGATCTACGATGCGCTAGTGCGTATGGCGCAGAACTTCTCCCTGCGCCTGCCGCTGATCGACGGGCAGGGCAACTTCGGTTCCGTCGACGGCGATCCGGCTGCGGCCATGCGCTATACCGAGTGCCGCCTGCAGAAGGTCGCTCACAAGCTGCTGGACGATATCGACAAGGATACGGTCTATTTCCAGGAGAACTACGACAACTCCGAAAGCGAACCGGTCGTCCTTCCGGCGAAGTTCCCGAACCTCCTGGTCAACGGCGCCGGCGGTATCGCCGTCGGCATGGCGACGAACATTCCCCCGCACAATCTGGGCGAAGTCATCGATGCCGCGATCGCGATCATGGAAAATCCGGCGCTGACGCTGGAAGAGCTGATGCAGATCGTGCCGGGTCCGGACTTCCCGACCGGAGCCATGATCCTGGGCCGCTCCGGCATTCGTTCCGCCTATGAGACCGGCCGTGGGTCCGTCGTCATGCGCGCCAAGGTCGAGGTCGAAGAAGTCCGCAAGGACCGCTGGGCGCTGGTCGTCAACGAGATCCCGTATCAGGTGAACAAGGCCTCGATGATCGAGAAGATCGCCGAACTGGTGCGCGACAAGCGGATCGAGGGCATCTCCGATATCCGGGACGAGAGTGACCGCTCCGGCATGCGCGTCGTGATCGAGTTAAAGCGCGATGCGGTCGCCGATGTGGTCCTCAACCAGCTCTACCGCTTCTCCCAGCTGCAGACCTCCTTCGGCTGCAACATGGTGGCGCTCAACGGTGGCAAGCCGGAGTTGATGATCCTTTCGGATATGCTCAAGGCATTTGTGAGCTTCCGCGAAGAAGTCATTGGCCGAAGGACACGTTTCCTTCTGAAGAAGGCGCGTGATCGGGCCCATATTTTGGTCGGTCTGGGCATTGCCGTGGCCAATATCGACGAGGTCATCAAGCTGATCCGCAGCGCGCCGGATCCGGCGACCGCCCGGCGCCAGCTGATGGAACGCAACTGGCCGGCACAGGACGTGGAAGCGTTGATCCGTCTGATCGACGATCCGCGGCACATGGTGCAGGAAGACGGCACCTACAAGCTCTCCGAAGAGCAGGCCCGGGCCATCCTCGATCTGCGTCTGCAGCGTCTGACCGCCATGGGCCGTGACGAAATCGAGGACGAGTTGAACAAGATCGGCGCCGAGATCGCCGATTACCTCGACATCCTGCGCTCGCGCGCCCGGATCCAGCAAATCGTCCGCGATGAAATGCTGGAGATCAAGGAGGAATTCGCAACGCCGCGGCGGACCGAAATCACCGAAGGCGGCGCGGATTTCGACGACGAGGACCTGATCCAGCGCGAAGACATGGTCGTCACCGTGTCTCACGAGGGCTACATCAAGCGCGTGCCGCTGGCCACCTACCGGGCGCAGCGCCGCGGCGGCAAGGGCCGTTCGGGCATGTCGACCAAGGACGAGGATTTCGTAACCCGCCTGTTCGTCGCCAACACCCATACTCCGGTTCTGTTCTTCTCCTCACGCGGCATTGCCTACAAGATGAAGGTCTGGCGTCTGCCGCTCGGCGGTCCGACCTCGCGCGGCAAGGCGCTGGTCAACATGCTGCCTCTGGAGCAGGGCGAACAGATTTCCTCCATCATGCCCCTGCCGGAGGATGAGGACAGCTGGGCAAATCTCGACGTCATGTTCGCAACCGTCCGCGGCACGGTCCGGCGCAACAAGCTTTCCGATTTCGTCCAGATCAACCGCAACGGCAAGATCGCGATGAAGCTGGAAGAGGGCGACGGTATCGTCGGCGTGGAGACCTGTTCCGAACATGCCGATGTCATGCTGACGACGGCTTCGGGCCAGTGCATCCGCTTCCCCGTGACCGATGTCCGTGTTTTCGCCGGCCGAAATTCCGTCGGCGTGCGCGGTATCCGGCTCGGCGACGAGGATCGCGTCATTTCCATGCAGATCCTGCACCACATCGATGTGACCGCGGAAGAACGTGCCGCCTATCTGAAGATGTCGCGCGCATTGCGCGGCGAGACCGAGGAAAGCGGTAACGGCCACGATGAGGAGGAAGATGTCGTCGCCGGGGAGCTCAACCAGGAACGCTATGCGGAAATGGGCGCTGCCGAGCAGATCATTCTGACCATCTCCGAAAACGGCTACGGCAAGCGGACATCGTCGTTCGAATACCGGGTGACCGGCCGCGGCGGCAAGGGCATCACGGCCATGGCCGTCAATGCGCGCAACGGTGATTTGACCGCATCCTTCCCGGTCGAGGAGACCGATCAGATCATGCTGGTGACCAATGGCGGCCAGTTGATCCGGTGTCCGGTCGACGGCATTCGTATCGCCGGCCGCGCCACCCAGGGCGTGACGGTCTTCAAGACGGCAGAGGGCGAAAAGGTCGTTGCCGTCGAGCGGATCAGCGAAGTCGACGAGGAAGAGGACGTCGATCTGGAAAATGGCGAGAACGGATCTGACGCCGGGGAGGCTCCGCCGGAAGCCCCGGAAGGCGACGCCGAATAAACTCCGCCTGAATCAGGAAACAAAAACAGCGGCCAGGCATTGCCTTGGCCGCTGTTTTTTGAAGGGGAGCGGTCAGGTTTGGTCAGTTTGTCCTGGGGAACCGGGCCAGGATCGTTTCATTGACGGTCTGCGAGGGCTGTTCGACCGTGACAAATCCGACATTGCGGACCGCGGAACCACCCGACAGTGCGGCGGCGCAGTCTGCGCTCCAGGCGCCCCAGGCCTGACCCTGGCAGGATGCCGGCAGGTTGGTCTTCGTGCGGTCGGACTTGGTGGCTTCCAGGCCCTGGACCATGCCCATGTCGGCGGCCCGGGCAGGTGTGAAGGACTCGGCCGGCTGCAGCGTGACGAAACCGGCAATCAGAACCGCCAGCAACGCCAGGGCCAGGATGCCGGCGATCTGCGTCGCGCCGGCCGGGTGAGCGGCGGTCTTGTTCGACTGAAAGACATCCTTGCCGAATTTCTGCAAGAACAAGTCCGTGGTGGCTTTCTGATAAGTGGACATGTGCGTTACTCCCTGCGCGTCTGTTGTCCATCCCTATGCGAACCACTATGAGCGGGATCGGCTTCTTGAGCCGTGACGCCTGTCACACTTTTAAAGGTTTTGTCTTTAAAACCGCTGAATCCTCATCGGCAGTTCTTACAGATCCTGTTCACCCGGGTCGTTTCAGGAGGCAACCGGCCCCGGAACGCTTGCTGGGACGCTTGTAGGTTCGGCGTTGGCAGAGTATGGAAGGTCCCATGATACGCATAGCGCTCTATCCCGGGTCCTTCGATCCGGTCACCAACGGTCATATGGACATCCTGCGTCAGGCACTTGCGCTTGCCGACAAGGTGATCGTGGCCATTGGCATTCACCCCGGCAAGGCGCCCCTTTTCAGCTTCGATGAACGGGTGGAGATGATCCATACCTGCGCGCAGGAGGCTTTCGGAGCCGAAGAAGCTGCCCGGATCGAGGTCAAGTCCTTCTCCAATCTGGTGATCGACTTTGCGCGTGAAAACGGCGCCCGCTACCTGGTGCGCGGCCTGCGTGACGGCACGGATCTTGACTATGAAATGCAGATGGCCGGGATGAACGGCACGCTTGCGCCTGAAATCAACACCGTGTTCCTGCCGGCGTCTCCGGATGTCCGCCATATCACGGCCACGCTTGTGCGTCAGATCGCAAAGATGGGCGGTGACACCTCGGCATTCGTCCCGAGAAGCGTTGCGCAACCCTTGAAGCTCAGAACCAGCTGACAGTCAGTTTGAAAACAGTTCATGGCTGACGCCTGACAACCCGATCGGAGTACCCAGTGTCACGATTTCTTACCATCTTTGCGGTGATCGCTTCGATCCTGCTTGTTCCCGCATTTGCCGGAGCGTCTGATCTCGATCCGGAAAACACGCTTTACCTCGACCTGAAGGACGGACGGGTCGTCATCCGCCTGCGCCCGGATCTGGCACCGAAGCATGTGGAACGCATCAAGCAGCTGACCCGAGACGGTTTTTACGATGGCATCATCTTTCATCGCGTGATCGACGGCTTCATGGCCCAGACCGGCGATCCGACCGGCACCGGTACCGGTGGGTCGGACCTTCCCGATCTGAAGGCGGAGTTCTCCGATGCCCCGTTCAAGCGTGGCGTTCTCGGCATGGCGCGGACATCCGATCCGGACAGCGCCAATTCCCAGTTTTTCATCATGTATGCCGACGGCGACTGGCTGAACGGCCAGTACACGGTCTGGGGCGAGGTGGTCGATGGCATGAAATACGTTGACATGATCGCAAAGGGTCAGCCGCCCGCACATCCCGACAAGATCATCAAGATGCAGGTGGCCGCCGACGCCGGCTGATCTGCGTACATAATCGATTGGAAATAACGGAGAAAAAGAAATGGCCGAAATCAAGGACGCCGAGAATACACTTTTGATGGAAACGACCCAGGGCCCGATCATCATCGAGATGAAGCCGGATCTTGCGCCGACCCATGTGGCCCGCATCAAGGAACTGGTTCGCGACGGCTTTTATGACGGTATCGTCTTCCACCGTGTCATCGACGGTTTCATGGCCCAGACCGGCTGCCCGCACGGCACCGGCACCGGCGGTTCCGGCCAGAAGCTGAAGGCGGAATTCTCCAACGAAAAGCACAAGCGCGGCACCTGTTCCATGGCCCGCGCCATGGACCCGAACTCCGGGGACAGCCAGTTCTTCATCTGCTTCACCGATGCACCCTGGCTCGATGGCCAGTATACGGTCTGGGGCGAAGTCGTCGAAGGCATGGACAACGTCGACAAGATCAAGCGCGGCGAGCCGGTTTCCGATCCGGACAAGATCGTCTCGATCAAGGTCGCAGCCGACGCCGAATAAGCGTTTTTGGTACGTCAACATCTGCAGCGCGATGCCCGGCATCGCGCTGCTTTTGTTTGGTTCTGCCAAGACGGTTGATAATTGCCCGTATGGCGGTTATCAGCACGGCTCTTTGCTTCGTCTTGTGAACAGTTTCAGGGATGCCGGTGCGGCCCGGACGGATGAACGATGCGCGTGGACCAGTTTGAATTCGACCTGCCGAACGAGCGGATTGCCCTCAGGCCCGCCCGGCCGCGGGATTCCGCGCGCATGCTGGTGGTCCATCCGGACCATGAACCCGAACTGACCGATGCCTGCGTGCGGGATCTGGGCTCCTGGCTGGAACCCGGCGACGCGCTGGTTTTCAACGACACGAAAGTGATCCCGGCACAGCTGGAAGGGACCAGAGCCCGCGGCGAGGCGGTGGCCAAGATCAGCGCAACGCTTCACTTGCGTTCAGGCGACGATCGCTGGCGGGCCTTCGTCCGGCCGGCGAAGAAGCTCAGCGTCGGCGACCGGGTGCGTTTCGGCGGCGAGGGCGGGGCGTGCCTGCTCGGCACGCTCGATGCGACCGTCGCCGAAAAGGGTGAGGCCGGGGAAGTGCTCCTGGTCTTCGACCTGTCGGGACCGAGCCTCGATGAGGCCATTGCCGCGGTCGGACACATTCCCCTGCCGCCTTATATTGCCGCCAAACGCGGTGAGGACGAACAGGACAAGCTCGACTATCAGACCATATTCGCCGAAAGGGAAGGCGCGGTGGCGGCCCCGACCGCGGGTCTCCATTTCACACCGGACCTGCTGGAAAGCCTGGCCGCACGCGGTATCGAACAGCACCGGGTGACCCTTCACGTCGGTGCGGGCACCTTCCTGCCGGTCAAGAGCGAGACCACCGAAGGTCACCGGATGCATGCCGAATATGGCGAAGTTTCCGCGGAAACCGCCGATGCACTCAAAGCCGTGCGGGCGCGCGGCAATCGGGTCGTCAGCGTCGGGACGACATCGCTTAGGATCCTGGAAAGCGCCGCGCAAGGGCCGGGCGGCCTGACCGCTTTCGCCGGCGAAACGTCGATTTTCATTACGCCGGGCTATAAGTTCCGGGCGATCGATGTGCTGATGACCAACTTCCACCTGCCGCGCTCGACGCTGTTCATGCTGGTGTCGGCCTTTTCGGGGCTTGAAACCATGCAGCGGGCCTACGCCCATGCGATTGCCGAAGAATACCGCTTCTACAGCTATGGCGACGCCTGCCTGCTGTTTCCCGCCAGCGGTGCGGTTGAAAGGGACTTACGATAATGTCGGGGAACACCGAAAACCGCTTTTCCTTCAAGTTGCTCAAGACCGACGGCAAGGCGCGGCGCGGCGAGATCACCACGCCCCACGGGCTCGTGCGCACGCCGGCCTTCATGCCGGTCGGAACCCAGGCGACCGTCAAGGCCATGTATCCCGAGCAGGTTCGGGACCTTGGTTCGGACGTTGTGCTCGGCAATACCTATCATCTGATGCTGCGCCCGACGGCGGAGCGGGTTCATCGTCTCGGCGGCCTGCATACGTTCATGAACTGGCCGCATACGATCCTGACGGACAGCGGCGGCTTCCAGGTCATGTCGCTTGCCCAGCTGCGCAAGCTGGACGAGACCGGTGTCCGGTTCCAGAGCCATATCGACGGCCAGAAGTATCACCTGACCCCGGAACGGTCCGTCGAGATCCAGGGGCTGCTCGGGTCCGATATCCAGATGCAGCTGGATGAGTGTATCCGCCTGCCGGCTCCTCGTGAGGAAGTGGCACGCGCGATGGAACTGTCGCTCCGCTGGGCGGAGCGGTCGCGCACCCAGTTTGAAAACATGGATGGCCCGGCAAAGGGGCAGGGGCTTTACGGCATTGTCCAGGGCGGTGACGTGGAGGACCTGCGTATCCGGTCCGCCGAGGAACTCTCCAAAATGCCGTTTGAGGGCTATTCGGTCGGCGGCCTTGCGGTTGGAGAACCCCAGGACGTCATGTTGAGGATGCTGGATATCACCAACCCGGTGCTTCCCGTCGACAAGCCGCGCTACCTGATGGGGGTGGGGACGCCGGATGATATTCTGGAAAGCGTGGCCCGCGGTATCGATCAGTTCGACTGCGTCATGCCGACCCGTGCCGGACGGCATGGCCTGGCCTATACGAGGTTCGGCAAGGTCAACCTGAAGAACGCCCGCCATGCGGATGATCCGCGGCCTCTGGACGAGGCAAGCAACTGCCCGGCGACGAGCACCTATTCACGCGCCTACCTGCATCATCTGGTACGTGCCGGCGAGGGATTGGCGGGCATGCTACTCACCTGGAACAACCTGGCCTATTACCAGTCGCTGATGCAGGGCATGCGTGATGCCATCGAGGCGGGAACCTTCGAGGACTTCCGGCAGAAGACCAAGGAAAACTGGGCGCGGGGAGATATCGCCGCGCTATAGGGGCCTGTCTGAGACCACCGATAGGTCCGTTGTTATGCCGGATACCCGGACGACTTGGTCAGGTAACAGCCGGAAATCCGCCAGTTCCCGTCGTCCTGCTTTTCGAAGCTGTAGAGGGCAAGCCAGTCATCGCCGTCCGGGCCGGTGAGATAGACTTCCTGGACCGGGCCCTTGCTGGTTACCTTGGAAGTTCCGAAGGTAATATCCCTTGGGCTGTAGACCGGACGGTAGCCACGCTTGACCGCGTCCATGAAGATGGCCGGCGTCTGAAACTGATGCTGCAAGGCCGTCGTTGCATAGGAGAATGCGGCGTTCGCGTCTCCTGCCGCAAAGGCCTTCATCTGGTCCTTGATGATTTTGTGAAAGACGGCGCCGTCCGGCGTGACCGCTTGCGCTTCGGCCGGGATCCGGCCGGAGAAAAGCACAGCGGCGAAAACAACCCAAACACTGACAAAGACTGAAACCCGCATGACCGGTCCTTCCTTGTTGTTGGAATTCAGTCAGTATACGCGAGATTCGCAAATTCAATCTGTTGTAAAAATATGCAATTTGCTCAAATAACTGCAGAAATTTATTTTGCCGGAAAACCCGTTGAAAAGTCGGGTGATTTGGTCCGCCATTCCTTGCAGGCAGATGCGGCAAGCATCACAGCCGCCAGAGTGTGACCGCTTCTGGCTTTTTGGAACGGGCAAGACGCGCCGGCAGGTCGGCCACCAGCGTCGCACCATCCCCTAACAGCGGGAGGATGACCGGCCAGGCATTATCCGCTTGGAAAAACGCGGCATGAGGAACCGCAAGGATCACGGCATCCGCTCCGGCAAGATCTTCAAGCGGGGACAGCCTGAGCCCGTATTCCGCCTCGACCTCGTCGGACAGGGCAAGCGGGTCGTGAATTCTGACGTCGGCTCCGAAATCAACCAGTTCCCGGACCAGGTCGACAACCTTGGAATTGCGGGTATCGGGCACATTGGCCTTGTAGGTGAGGCCGAGCACGGCGATTTTCGGCGGCATCTTCCGCCCGAGCTTGACGCAGGCCTGAATGATCTTGCCGGCAATGAAGGCGGGCATGGCCTCATTGGTGCCGCGGCCGGCAAGGATCACCTGCGGGGTGAGGCCGATTTCGTGGGCCTTGTGGGTGAGGTAATACGGGTCGACGCCGATGCAGTGCCCGCCGACAAGTCCCGGCTGAAACGGCAGGAAGTTCCATTTCGTCGCGGATCCGGCGAGAACGTCCCGCGTATCGATGTCCATCGCATGAAACAGGACGGCGAGTTCGTTCATCAGCGCGATGTTGAGATCCCGCTGGGTATTTTCAATCACCTTCGCCGCTTCCGCTACCTTGATGGACGGGGCGCGGTGAATTCCGGCCGTGACGACTGAGCCATAGAAATCGCAGAGCGTATCGGCCGCTGCCCCGGAGCTTGCCGATACGATCTTCATGATGTCGGCAAAGCCGTGAACCGTATCTCCCGGATTGATCCGTTCCGGGGAATAGCCGACTTCGAAATCCCTGCCGAATGTCAGCCCCGAAGCCTCTTCGAGGATCGGAACCGCGATGTCCTCGGTCGCGCCCGGAAACACGGTGGATTCAAAGACGATGATTGCGCCCTTCCGCATGACCGAACCGACGGTTCGGGCAGCACTTTCAAACGGCCGCAGGTCCGGCCGTTTTGCCCGGTCGATCGGTGTCGGAACCGCGACGATAAAGATTTCGCAATCCGCAAGCTCCGCCGGGTCTCCTGTGAAGGTCAGGTTTGGATGGCCGAGATCATCCGGGCTGACGGAGGCTGTCACATCGTTGCCGCCTCGAAGGGCGCTCAGCCTGTCCGACTTGATATCGAAACCTCTGACCCGGTGTCCTGCGCGCGCAAATGCGACGGCGACCGGAAGCCCCACATACCCAAGGCCGATGACGGCGACATCTCTGAAAATCGGGGCGGCGGAAGTCATCAGCGTTTCCGGATGTGAGGGCCAAAGGAAAGGGCCGGTCCTTTTCAGGCGGCCGGCCCAGTCCTAGTCGGTAAGGTCTTGGTCTTGCAAGCGCAATAACGCCGGTCTTCCTGCAGACGCCGGATTATTCCGCAGCTTCGCGCTTGTTGATCATGTCGTGGAGGAACGGCACCAGCTCAGCGGCCAGGTCCGGCTGTTCCAGCGCGTAGGCGATGTTGGCGCTGAGGAAGCCGGCCTTGGAACCGCAGTCGTAGCTTCGGCCTTCAAACTTCAGCGAAGTGAACGACTGGGTCTCCATGAGCGCGAGCATGCTGTCGGTCAGCTGGATTTCGCCACCGGCCCCCTTTTCCTGACGGCTCAGGAGGCTGAAAATCTCAGGCTGCAGGATATAGCGTCCTGTGATCATGAGGTTGCTGGGAGCCGTTCCGGGTGCCGGCTTCTCCACCATACCCGCTATCTTGCTTGCCCGGTCGGAGAGTTTATCCGAGAGTTCCACGATACCATACTGATGGGTCTGGTCCTCCGGCACTTCTTCGACCGCAATCACGTTGCCGCCGTTTTCGCTGTAGACGTCGACCATCTGTTTCAGGCAGCTCGTCTCGGACTTGATGATCACATCGGGCAACAGAATGGCAAAGGGTTCGGGTCCGATGATATCCCGGGCGCACCAGATTGCGTGGCCGAGTCCGAGCGGGTCCTGCTGCCGGGTGAAGCTGGTCGAACCGGCTGCCGGGCGCAGCTTTTCGAGAAGTTGCAGGGCTTCGGTCTTGTTCCGGCTCTTGAGCGTGTCTTCCAGCTCGTAGGCGCGGTCGAAATGGTCCGCGATCACGTGCTTGTTGCGCCCGGTCACGAAGACGATGTGTTCAATCCCGGCCGCGCGGGCTTCTTCCACGACGTATTGAATGATGGGCCGGTCGACAATGGTCAGCATTTCCTTCGGCACGGCCTTGGTCGCGGGTAGAAAGCGCGTCCCCAGACCGGCTACGGGAAGGACGGCTTTTCTAATCTTTTGGGTCATTTTGTCTCTTTCCGGGAGTTTTGTTCAAAATGAGAAAGGCTCAATTGTAAAAACCGCATTCAGTTGAGTTGCTCAATCGCTGATATTCGACACGTTTCGGATCGCCAAATACATACGCAAAATCACCATGACATGAACTCATTTCGAATTCGTATCGCGTGCAACGCAATATACATTGCCAGGCGCCTTCAATCGATACGCTAGACCGCAAGTGCGGAAAAACTTCGACAAGTCGGTTACTTCTGGATCCATTGGTCCCCCGTATTGCAGGCGTGGAAAAAGAACGCTATGGAACGGTCGCCTATTACAGGGCCCGCCGGGGCCTGCCCACTGACCCTTAGGAAGTTCCATGTCCCAGCCGAACACTGAAGTCCGGGTCGGCGACGTTTGCTTCAGCAACACGTCCCCATTCAGCCTGATTGCCGGTCCTTGCCAGATGGAAAGTCGTGCGCATGTGCTTGAGTGCGCCGCAGCCGTCAAGGAAATCGCCGGATCGCTCGATATTCCGGTCGTGTTCAAGGCCTCCTTCGACAAGGCGAACCGCACGTCTTTGGCAGCCACGCGCGGCGTTGGTCTGAAGGATGCGTTGCCGGTTTTCGCAGAGATCCGTGAAACTTACGGCATGCCCGTTCTGACCGATATTCACTCGGAAGACCAGTGCGCGCCGGTTGCCGAAGTTGTCGACGTCCTGCAGATCCCTGCGTTCCTCTGCCGTCAAACCGACCTTCTGGTCGCGGCGGCCAAAACCGGGGCAATCATCAATGTGAAGAAGGGCCAGTTCCTCGCGCCTTGGGACATGAAAAACGTTCTGATGAAGATCGTTGAAACCGGCAATCAGAATGTCCTTCTGACCGAGCGCGGCGTCAGCTTCGGCTATAATACGCTCGTCAGCGATTTCCGGGCGTTGCCGATCATGGCCGAAACCGGCGCGCCGGTCGTCTTCGATGCGACCCATTCCGTACAGCAGCCGGGCGGCCTAGGCGGTTCCTCGGGCGGCGACCGCCGCATGGTGGCCGTTCTGGCCCGGGCGGCCGTGGCGGTCGGGGTCGGCGGGCTTTTCATCGAAACCCATCCGGATCCGGACAATACGATCTCTTCCGACGGACCGAATATGGTGGCGCTGAAGGATCTTGGTGCTTTGCTGGCACAACTCAAGGCACTCGATGCGGTCGTAAAGCCGGCTGCAAGCGCGAGTTAGATCATCGGGGCCGGGCGTTCGCCTGGCCCTTTTCCTATCCGGGCGGCATGACCTCTTCACCCGAGGCCGGCGGCCGATCCGGGAACAGACGAAATCGGCGCCGGGGCACCGGCCTGCCGCTCTACGATACGAAACAAGGAGTATTGCGATGACCGCAATCGTCGATATTACGGCGCGTGAGATTCTCGACAGCCGCGGCAACCCGACCGTGGAAGTGGATGTATTTCTTGAAGACGGTTCCTTCGGCCGCGCCGCGGTTCCCTCCGGCGCTTCGACCGGCGCTCATGAGGCGGTTGAATTGCGCGACGGTGGCGACCGCTATCTGGGCAAGGGCGTTCTTAACGCCGTCGACAACGTCAACGGTGAAATCTTCGAGACCGTTGGCGGCCTCGACGCGGAAGATCAGCTCAAGATCGACCAGGCAATGATCGATCTGGACGGCACCCCGAACAAGGCGCGTCTCGGTGCCAATGCCATCCTCGGTGTTTCCCTGGCCGTTTCCCGGGCCGCCGCCCAGGCGTCCGGCCTGCCGCTCTACCGTTATGTTGGCGGCACCTCGGCCCGCACCCTGCCGGTCCCGATGATGAACATCATCAATGGCGGCGCCCATGCCGACAATCCGATCGATTTCCAGGAATTCATGATCATGCCGGTCGGCGCCGATACGCTCGGTGACGCGGTGCGCATGGGCGCGGAAGTCTTCCACACGCTGAAAAAGGCCCTGGCTGCGGCCGGCCACAACACCAATGTGGGTGACGAGGGCGGTTTCGCGCCGAACCTGGAATCCACCGATGCGGCCATCGGCTTCGTCATGAAGGCCATCGAAAGCGCCGGTTACAAGCCCGGTGAAGACATCTATCTCGCTCTCGACGCGGCTTCCACGGAGTTCTTCAAGGACGGCAAATATGTCCTCGAAGGCGAAGGCAAGTCCCTGTCGCCGGAAGAAATGGCCGAGTATCTGGAAAACCTGGTTGCCCGTTACCCGATCATTTCCGTCGAGGACGGGCTTGCCGAAGACGACTGGGAAGGCTGGAAGGCTGCGACCGACCTGTTCGGCTCCAGGTGCCAGCTCGTTGGCGACGATCTGTTCGTGACCAATTCCGCACGCCTGCGCCAGGGAATTGAAATGGGCGTGGCCAATTCGATCCTGGTGAAGGTCAACCAGATCGGCACGCTGTCGGAAACCCTCGATGCGGTGGAAACGGCGCACAAGGCCTCCTACACCGCCGTCATGTCGCACCGGTCCGGTGAAACCGAGGACGCGACCATCGCCGACCTGGCTGTTGCCACCAACTGCGGCCAGATCAAGACCGGGTCTCTCGCCCGTTCCGACCGGTTGGCGAAGTACAATCAGCTGATCCGGATCGAGGAAGAACTGGGACCGCAGGCAGTCTATGCCGGCCGGTCGATCCTGAAGGGCTGAGCCAGTACGCTGGATTTCTCAAAAACAAAGCCCCGCCGGTTGGCGGGGCTTTTTTCGTCTGGTCCCGTAGCCGCTATTGGGAAACGGCCTCCGGATCGGAGGTGCGGGTTTCTTCCGCGTGCCGGATGGCGGCGGCGATGGTCTCCGATTTCTCGGCCCCCGCGATCACGAACCGTCCGTCGATGATGAAGCAGGGCACGCCCGTGACTCCGAGTTCCTGGGCGCGGGCGATCTGCTGTTTGGTCTTTTCCAGGTCGCTGTCGGTTTCCAGAAGCTGGTCGACGAGGTCAGACTGCATGCCGGCATCATCGGCGATTTTCACCAGCGTCTCCGGCTTGGTCAGGTCTTCTCCGTCCTGGAAATAGGCCTTGAACAGCCGTTCCACGACCTCGTCCTGCAGGTCGTCGGCACGCGACCACAGGATCAGCCGATGGCTGTCGAGCGTGTTCGGGGAAACCTTGATCTTGTCGAAGGCGAAATCGATGCCTTCCTGGCGACCGGCGTCGCTGATCCTGGCATAGATGCCTTCCGCCCGCTCCGGACCGCCGAACTTGTCATTGAGATAGGCCTGCCGATCCTTGCCTTCTTTCGGCAACGTGGAATCAAGCTGGAAGGGATGCCAGCGAACCGCGACCTTGATGTCGGGCAACTGGGCCAGCGCCCCTTCGAGCCGCCGTTTGCCAATATAGCACCATGGGCACATCACATCTGACACCACGTCCACGGCAATAGGTGTGTCTTCAGTCAAATCCCGTCTCCCGGCTACTCTTCAACTTACCGAACATAAGCGTTTCCGGCAGACGGTTCCAGTCATTGCCTCCAACGACGCCGTTCAAAGAGCCGTGTGCCCGAGGATCGCCTCGATCCGGGCCTGCAGCCGGCCCCTGCCTCTTTGGCTTTTCAGCACCGCGACAGGGCCTATGTCGTGGACCACGCAGACCAGATCCTCCTCGCGGCTTGTGGCGTCGGCGATCGAAAGCAGGGTGCCGCAGAGATCTTCCGACAGCGCGATCGTCTGGTCTGGCAGGAAGAAGTTTTCCGGCAGAAGCTTCATCTCGCAGAGTTCCAGCCCGCGCTTGGCGAGCGCATCTCCGGCGCGCTCCAGATAGCGGGCATAGTCGGCCTGGCTTACCCCTCCGCTGCCCAGTTGCTGGGTCAGCCAGCGGTGGCTTTCCGCCAGAACCTTGTCGGCGAGCCTCCGGCGTTTGCCGTGGCGGATGGCAGTCGCGAGCCGTGCGCGCAGGTTGGCGTCATGCAAGGGCACGTTCAAAACGTCGTTTGCGCCGGCGCGAAACAGCATGGCGGTATCTTCCAGCCGGTCGGTCACCACCAGGACGGGAAGGGCGGCAAAGCGGGCATCCATCCGGATCAGCCGCAGGCTTTCCAGGGTTTCATCCAGGGTCGAGTCCAGAATGACGGCATCGAACGCCCGCTGGGACAGGTAGTTTTCCGCCATGTCCCGCGTGAAGGCGCCGATGACCTCGACCTTCCGGTCGCTGGCTTGCTGCAGATCGGGAAAGCGCCCGCCGAGCCCCACGACGAGCAGTCCGCTGGTTCCGCGATAGTGGGGCGCAGCTCCATAGCCGGGAATACGGCCGAAGACGAGCCGTCGGATCCGGGCTTCCTCGAAGCGCATCAGGGCTCGCTGATGGGAGCAGATGGCGTTGAACAGGACATCGTCCGGCACGGATCTGTTGATCGTGGCGTTCGCTTTCGGCCGCGCCGGCAGGATGTCATCCGGGTCGCTCAGGAAAAACAACGGGACATCCGTGGGCAACCGGGTGATCAAACCGTCCAGCCAGGCAAGGAAACCGTTCCGGTCCGCCTCTGCAACCGAGGAAATATCCACCACAATCGCGCTCGGAAGCCGGTCATCCGGTTCTTCAGTACCGGGATAGGCTTGCAACAGGTCAATATCGCCGGGGAGACCGGGAATGGGACCCGCGCTCACCGGCGACGGCCGGCCGGCGAACCAGACCGGGCCCTGCCACAGAAGTGAATTGTCCTGATCCATGTGGTTCCGTTTCCGCCGGGTATGGCTCAGGCCACTGCGGCCGGTAGGCGTTGGATGCGTGAGGTCAGTCTCTCGCGGTCGATTGATCCGTTATTGTTTCGCGGGAGGGCCTGCAGCACCAGGACTCGGTAGGGTATCTTGGCGAGATCCACCCCGTCCGCATCGAGATAGGCGAAAAAGGCCTTGGCATCCGGAACATTGCCCGAAACCGGTACCAGGGCGGCATGGAGCCGGGCCCCGAGAAGCTCGTCTTCGACGAGAAACGCGGCCGCTTCGCTGACACCCGGGTATGCGGAATAGATGTCGTCCAGTGCGCTGAGGTCGCCGGCGCCGTTGGCATGGGTGCCGGGGATGCCGAAACCTTTCAGTCCGTCTTCGCTCTGCTCGACCGGGATGCCGGTGTTCAGGAAGCCGTCCTGATCGCGTTGATGAGGATGCGGCGCGGAATGCGTATGCCAGCCGATATCCGGAACCATGGGACCCCTTACCTGCAGCAGCGCAGAGGTCCCGTTTTCTCCTTCGTTGACGGCTAATTCCAGAAGGGCTGGCCCGCTCTCACACCCGTTCGGCCCCGCCTGTTTTCCCAGCGGAGTCGCCTGAACCTTCGCTGACGGCCCGCGCGCCTTTGCCACGAGCGCGAATTCGTCGGCAATGTGAAGATCCACGACCTTGTGACGCGGCGCATATGTGCCCGGCTTCGGCGCGGCGACGTTCCAGGCTGCGACAATGGTCGTGCTGTCCTGAACGAGTTTCTTGTCCAGGATCTGCGTCAGCGGGCCCGGGGTCAGCACGTAGTCGGCCCCGATCGCATTGGCGTGCCGTGAGAGCTGCAGAAGCGAGGTCGGATGATGCAGATGCAGCGTCCCGCCGACCAGAAGCCAGGGGACCAGTCCGGCGCCGATGCCGGTCAGGCCGCTCAGGGAGTAGGGGACCAGGATCCGCTCGCCGTGTTTCAGTCCGGCTTCGTGCACGCATTGGCGGGCCGAAGCGATCCAGTGATTGTGGCACCGGTTGACCGGAACCGTTTCGCTGCCCGAACGGGTCCATGAAATGGTCGCCACGTGATCGGCGGCCTTGTCCCGTTCGCCTTCGTCAAAACTCAGGTCGTCGCCCATCTCCGCCAGCATCGGTCCGAGTTCGATGAGGCCGTCGGGTATGTCCTTGCCGAGACCGAAAACGAAGCGGAGACTGAAAAGATCCGCCGCCACGTCCCGGGCAGCGGCGCCCACATTTCGTGTCTCGATGCGGTCTGCCGCGATGAAGCCTTTGGCGCCGACGGAATTGAGCGCTTCCAGCACGTTCTTCTGCCGCCAGTGAAGCGGCAGCGTTGACACGATCAGCCCGGCCCGAAGCGCGGCCAGGATGGCGACAACCGTGTCGACGGTATTGGGGGATTGTACGCCGATGACATGGTCGGTTGTCAGGCCGATGGCCCGGTAGAACGCGGCCAGACGGTCGATTTCCCGTTCGGCCTCCTGATAGGTCAGGCTGCGGCTGTCTCCGCCCGTCCAGTTGGCCCGGTCGGGCGCATCCACCAGCGCCATCCGGGTCGGATGCAACTGGGCCGTCTGCCGGAACAGCATGTCCAGCGTCATGTCGCCCCAGGCATCGGTTGCATGGTAGGGATCGGACAGGGTGTCAGGCGTGACTTTCATGGTCTTTGTTCTTTGCTCCGATCAGTTTACCGCCGCTTCCGCGGACCACCAGGTATCGAACTCGACCCCGTAAAGCGAATTTACTTTCGGCGGCACGACGCGGCTCCAGCGGCCGACCCAATCGTCCGATACGTGGAAAAGGGGAACTGCGTAAGCTCCGGAAATCAGGACACGGTCGAAGGCCCTGACAGCGGCAATAAAGTCGTCTTCCGTGCGGGCGCCGACAATGGCGTCGATCAGGGCATCGATCGCCGGACTGTGCGCGCCGACAATGTTGAAAGACCCTTCCGCACGCGCCGCGGCGGACGACCAGCGGCCGTATTGCTCGGCTCCGGGCGAAAGGGAGGAATACCAGGTGTTGAACACCATATCGAAGTCCCTGCGGATCCGCCGGTCTTCGAACTGGGACGGATCGACGGTCCGGACCTGCACGCCGACACCGATCAGCTTCAGGGTTCTGGCATAGGCCAGTGCCAGTTTTTCCTCGTCCTCGTTCTTGGTCAGAATTTCGAAAGCCAGAGGCATGTTCGTTTGCAGGTTGACGAGCTGGCCTTCTTTCAGCGCATATCCGGCGCTTTTCAGCTTGCCCAGCGCCGCCCGCAGCACCTTCCGGTCCCGGCCGGAGCCGTCCGTCACAGGCGGCCGCCAGGTGCCTTCCATGACCTCTGGCGTCACCGCATCCGGGAACGGGGCAAGAAGCGCCCGTTCCTGTTCGCTTGCCGGCCGGCCTACGGAGGAAAGAACGGAATCGTCCCAGTATCCGGCCGTCCTCTTGTAAAGGCCGAAATAGATGTTCCGGTTCACCCATTCGAAATCGAACAGCATCGACAGCGCCGCGCGCACGGCCCGGTCCGCGAAGACCTCGCGACGGGTGTTGAAGGCGATGCCCTGCATGTTCGCCGGGGTTTCTCTTGGAATGACCGTCTTGACAACCCTTCCGTCTTTGGCGGCCGGAAAGTCGAACCCCGTCTCCCAGCGCACCGGGTCGCCGAACTGCAGGGCGTCGACCAGGCCCTTGCGGAAGGCTTCCTGCAGGGTCGTCTCGTCCCGGTAATATTCGATGCGGATTTCGTCGAAATTGTCGAAACCGGCCTTGATCGGCAGGTCCTTTGCCCAATAGTCGGGGTTTTTCCGGTAGATCACGCGCCGTCCCGGTTCGATCTTTGAAAAGACATAGGGACCCGTTCCCATAAGCGGCGTCAGCGTCGACTTGTCGAAGGTCTCTGCGTTGGTGTGGGCCTTGGAAAAGATCGGCGCCATGGCAATCAGCAGGGGAAGCTCGCGATTGTCTCCATCGCCGAAGGTGAGCTTGAGCGAATGGTCCCCGGTAATCTCCTTCTTGACGATCTCGCCGTACCAGTTGCTGTAGGGCGGCCGCCCCTTGTCGCGGATGATGTCCAGGGAAAAGATCACGTCTTCGACCGTCACCGGGGAACCGTCGGAAAACCGCGCGTTCGGGTTCAGCTCGAACTCGATCCACTTCCGGCTTTCCGGCATGCGCACCCGCTCGGCCAGATGGGCGTAGAGAGTGAAGGGCTCCCTGTAGGAGCGGGCGAGAAGGCTTTCGAATATATTGGAGCCGAAGGGGCGCTCCTTCATGCCGCGCGCGCTGGTCCAGCCGCCCTGGACGATGAACGAGTTCAGGCTGTCGAATGTGCCCTGGACGCCGAGCGTCAGCACGCCGCCCTTGGGCGCATCGGGATTGGCATAGGGCAGGGATTTGAAATCGGGCGCGAGCGCCGGCTTGCCGTGCATGGCGATGGCATGGACCCAGGGAACGTCCTCGTCGGCGGCCTGGGCCGCCACGAAAGGCACGAGCAACAACAGTCCGGCACCCAACGCCAGCCGGCATCCGGTCAAAACAGCGACGGCACAGCCCTTGGCCGTTGCAAACCTGCGGAAAAAGCCAGTGATCATCACCTAACCGTGGTTTGATTCTCCGCGAAATCCTAGCACAAGCAGGGTTTCGGCGCGCGCCGGTCCGGCTTCGAATGCATGATATCCAGTAGTTCCGGCAAAATCGGATTCCGTTGCATATCGGTCACCCTATTGCCGTAATCGCCGCGTTAGGGTGTTTCAAAGCGTTGTCTGGGGCACGGGTACTTGAAGTTGCCGGCCGAATGGAGCAAGAAAGCGCAAAGATCCGAGCACGGAAGGTTGAGGATGTTTCCAATGAAAAAGATTTTGAAAAGGGTTTTGGTCGGCTGCGCCCTTGCCGCGCTGGCACTTCCCTCTTCGGCGGTCAGTGTGTCGGCCCAAACTGATGAAAAAAGCGATTCCCCCTGGGTCAAGATCTGTAATGTTGATCCGAAAGTGAACAAGCAGATCTGCTTCACCAGCCTTGAACTGCGGACCAATACCGGCCAGTTCCTGAGCAGCTTCGGCGTCAAGGAAATCGATGGCGAAGCACGCAAGCTTTTGATCATCGCCGTCCCGACCGGCCGGCTGATCCAGCCTGGCCTGGGCGTCCAGATCGACAACGGTAAGCTGGTTCAGGCCAAATATTCCATCTGCGTCCCCACCACCTGCGTTGCCGAACTTGTCGTCGACGACGGTTTCATCGCCTCGATGAAGCAGGGCAACAAGATCACCCTGACCACGTTCAACCAGCAGGCCAAGGCCATTCCGCTGGAAATCACCCTGATCGGCTTTACCAAGGTCTATGAGGGCGAGGCTATGGACGTGGCGGATCTACAGAAGAAGCAGAACGAGTTGCAGGACGAGCTGAAGCGCCGCGCGGAAGAAGCGCGCCAGAAGCTGATCGACGCTCAGAAGAACGCCGCCCAGTAAGCGTCTGTTCCTGTCGCGCAAATAAAAACGCCGCACCCTTCCGGGGTGCGGCGTTATTCAATTCTGGCGAAACGCATCATTGCCGACACCTGTCAGGTTCTCAAGACCTGACCTTAGTGAATCTCGACCGTCCGCGGCACGTAGGATCCATCGCCCATCTCCTCGAAAATCTCGTCGACCTGCGGATGCCGGACGGGTTCCCCGGTCATGTCCGCAACGAGATTCTGCTCGCTGACGTAAGCGACGTATTCGGTCTCTTCGTTTTCGGCAAGCAGGTGATAGAACGGTTGATCGCGAAGCGGGCGCACATCCTCGGGAATGGCATTCCACCATTCCTCGGTGTTGCTGAAGGTCGGATCGACATCGAAAATGACGCCCCGAAAGGGATAAATCCGGTGCCGCACGACCTGACCAATTCTGAATTTTGCCGTACGCATCCTAAAACCACCTGACCAATCGGCCTTTTTTGCCGGGATAACGCGCGCAAGCGGGGCTTGCAAGCGTTATCACGCGGTCGCATTGGTGATGTAGTATAGTACCGCTTCCTCTAGAGAGCGTAAACTTTTGCGAGATCGGGGTCCTTGGTGGCCACCAGACGGGCCAGGTCGACGATCACCTTGGCCTGTTTCCAGGTCGCATCGTCCTGCATCTTGCCGTCGATCATGACGGCGCCGGTGCCGTCGGGCATGGCGTCTAGGATCTTCTTTGCGAAGGCCACCTCATCCGGATCCGGGCTGAAAACCTTCTTGGCGAGGTCGATCTGGTTCGGGTGCAGCGACCAGGCGCCGAGACATCCCATGAGGAAGGCGTTGCGGAACTGGCTCTCGCAGGCTTCCGGGTCGGAAAAGTCGCCGAACGGACCGTAGAACGGCTTGAGGCCGTAGGACAGGCAGGCATCCACCATCTTGGCGACCGTATAGTGCCAGAGGTCCTGCTGGAAGGCGGTTCGCCCCGATCCCTCCACCGCATCGCTCAGGACGGCATAGTCGGGATGGCCGCCGCCGACGCGGGTGGTCTTCATGCCGCGGGAGGCGGCCAGATCCGCCGGACCGAGGCTCATGCCGTGCATGCGTGGGCTCGCCGCCGCGATATCCTCGACGTTTTTCACCCCTTCGGCCGTTTCCAGAATGGCGTGGATCATGATCGGCCGGCTAAGCCCCGCCTTGGCTTCAAGCTGCGCCAGGAGCTGGTCGAGATAGTGGATGTCCCAGGGGCCTTCCACCTTGGGCAGCATGATCACGTCGAGCTTGTGACCGACCGCCGGTACGATTTCCAGGATGTCGTCCAGAAACCACGGGCTGTTCAGGCAGTTGACCCGGGTCCACAGGCCGGTCTGCCCGAAGTCGTTCTCGGCCGCCATCTGGATGAAGCCCTTGCGGGCGTCCTCCTTGGCGTTGGCGGGGATGGCGTCCTCGAGATTGCCGAGAACCACGTCGACCTTGGAAATCAGATCCGGAACCTTGGCCCGCATCTTCTCCACATGCGGCGGAACGAAGTGGATCATCCGCTCCAGAGACACCGGTAGTTCGCGGAACGGTGCGGGCGCACCGATGGCAAGCGGCTGATAAAAGGAGCGGGGCGTTTTCATCATTGGTCCTCCGTGGTTGGAGGATCTATAGCGCGATTGTTGCGCCGCAACCATACGCCGAAAGGTGGACCGGAAGCCTTTCTTCAGTTCGGCTTTTCAAGCCGATTATTTAGGCCGATTATTTAGGCCGATTATTCAGGCCAGGGCCCATTTGCGGTGGATCCACATCCACTGTTCCGGGTTCTCGCGGATCCATTCCTCGAAAATCTTGTGAATCTCGATCGTCGCGGCTTCGATATCCGCCTTGCGGTCGTCGGTCACAGGCACATCGATACAGCGGCCTTCGATCCGGAAATGGACGCCTTTCGTCCGCACCACCCGTCCGACGACGATCGGAACGCCGCAGGTGCGCGCAAGCGAAGCCGGTATCGGCGTTGCGTAGGCCGGCAGGCCGAAGAACGGCACCTTGATGCCGCGGGCCTCCCGTAGGTCGGCCATGATCCCGACGCTTTCACCCTGGCGAAGCGTGCTGATCAGCTTGCGCGCGGTCTGGTGGCTCTTCGAATAGAGGCCGCCGCGATAAAGCTCCTTGCGCATGTCGCGCAGGATCTCGTCCGTGATCGGGTTCTTGAGCGCCTGATAGACCCCGGTCACCTTCTGCCCGTACCGCACCGGAGGTTGAACGCAGAGCTCCCAGTTTCCCGAATGCATCGAGACCCAGATACATGCCGTGTTTTCATCGAGGATCTGCTGGGTTCGCTCGTCGGGATAGGCCTTGAAGCGGTCGTTCTGTTTCATCAGGTCGGCGATGTGGAAGGTTTCCGCGGCGACCCGGCCGAGATTGTCCCACATGCCCCTGACGATTTCCTGGCGCTGGCCTTCGCTCGTTTCCGGCAAGGCCAGTTCCAGATGTCTCAGGGCACGCTTGTGACGGCTGTTGAGCGGTGCGAGTTTGCGCCAGAAAAAGCCCATGGCGGCAGAGGCCATATCCACCGGAATTAGCCGGAACAGGAAGATCGCCGTCCTCAGGAAGGCGGCTTCGATCCGGTATTGGAAATCTTGAAGGGGGGATGAACGGGCCATCTGTGGTTTCGATCGTGATCCTGGAAAGTCCGTTTGAGCGCAGGCTCTCTGGAGACCATGTGTACAAGAGTGCGCAGGACCCGCGGTCAGTCAATCTGGCGATTGACCCGTTGCGGTGAACAGGCTAGGCGTGATTAGCCAAGGTGTTTCGAGGATGCAAGCGCAACGGCTTCACCGGCTGGTTTATTGGCCACCTTCTTCGATACGCAGGATCCCTGTCGGACCAATCCATGCAAGATATCATCGCGCTCGCTTTTCCCTTTTTCGGGCTTATCTTTCTGGGGGTTATTGCCGCCAAGATCCGGGATCTGCCGGAAGCCGGTCTCGCGTGGATGAACTTTTTCATCATATACATCGCGCTCCCGGCGCTTTTTTTTCGCCTCTTGTCGGAAACACCGATTGAACAGCTGACGGACCCGACCTTCGTGGCCGCTACCACGTTCACGACCTACACGGTTTTCGCGATCTCCTTTTGCATCGGCGTCCTGGCGACAAATGGAAGCATTCCGGAATCCACCATGCTGGGGATTGCCGGCGCCTATTCCAATATCGGTTACATGGGCCCCGGCCTGACGCTTGCCGTGCTCGGCGCCGGCGCGACAGTGCCGACAGCCCTGATTCTGTGTTTCGACAACACGCTGCTCTTCATTCTGGCGCCGTTGATGATGGCTGTGGGCGGAACCGACAAGCAGCCCATCAGCAAGACGGTTCAACTGATCTTCTGGCGCGTGTTCACCCATCCCTTCATTGTCGCGACCATCCTGGGCGTGGGCGCTGCGGCGGTCGGCTTCAAGCCGCCGGCGGCCGTCGACACGATGCTGCGCTACTTGAGCAATGCGGCCGCGCCCTGCGCCCTGTTCGCAATGGGCGTCAGCATCGCGCTTCGACCTGCCGGCCGGGTGCCGCTCGAACTGCCGGCCGTGCTGGTGGTCAAGCTCATCGTTCACCCGGTATTGGTCTATCTGCTCCTGACCTGGATCGGCGGTATCGACCCGGTGTGGGTGGCGACTGCGGTGCTCATGGCCTGCCTGCCGCCGGCGACCAACGTCTTCGTCATTGCCCAGCAGTACAATGTCTATGTCCAGCGGGCGTCCAGCTTCGTCCTGTTCGGTACGATGGCCTCGGTGGTCACGGTGACCGGGTTCATCTGGGCAATCACCAACGGCGTCTTGCACACCGGCTGAAACTCCGGCACTCCTTGAAAAAGGGAGCGTCAGTGGAGGAGATGGATGTGCCGCAACCGCTTGAAGGACTGACCGTTCTCGATTTCACCACGTTGCTGCCGGGGCCGCTTGCCACCCTGATGCTGGCCGAAGCCGGGGCGCGGGTGATCAAGGTGGAGAGGCCTGGCGGCGAGGACATGCGCCGGTTTGCGCCCTTCGCCGGCGGCGTCTCCGTGCTGTTTGCGCAACTGAACCGGGGAAAGGAGGTCGTCGAACTGGACCTCAAGGCGCCGGACGTATTGACACACCTCGAACCGCTTCTTGCCGGTGCGGATATTCTGGTTGAGCAGTTCCGTCCCGGCGTGATGGAACGGCTCGGCCTCGGTTACGAGACCCTGAGCGCGCGTTTTCCGGGGCTCATTTATTGTTCGATCTCCGGGTACGGCCAGGCCGGGCCGAATTCGGAGATGGCCGGTCATGATCTCAACTACCAGGCCTTGACCGGGCTGCTGGCCCAGTCCTGCGGCTCACTGGAACATCCATCCCTGCCGCCGACGCAGATTGCGGATATCGGCGGCGGATCCTTTCCGGCCATGATCAATATCCTTCTGGCCGTGCTCCAGCGCCAGAAGACGGGCAGGGGAACCTGGCTCGATATCGCCATGAGCGATGCCATGTTCACCTTCGGCCTTTTCGCTCATGCCTTCCATGCGGCGGGCAAGACTGTGCCCGAATTCGGGTCCGCGCTCCTGACCGGCGGCTCGCCGCGTTACCGGCTTTATCCGGCAGCGGACGGCAAGATGATTGCGGTCGGGGCTCTGGAGGAGAAGTTCTGGCAAAGGCTCTGCGCACTGCTCGATATCCCCGAAGAGCTGCGCGACGATCGCAAGGCCCCGGAAAGGACAGCCTCGGCGATCGCCAGTGCCTTTGCCACCAGAGAAGCAGGCGACTGGGAGGACGATCTGATCAAGGCCGATTGCTGCGCCTGCCTGGTCAAGACTTTCGAGGAAGCGCGCAACGACCCGCATTTCGAGGAACGCGGCCTGTTCGGCTTCCATGCTCACGCCGGCGCTGTCGAGGTGGATGCATCCGTCGTGCCGATTGTCCCGGAATTCCGGAAGCCCTAGGCCGACTTCCGGCGCGGAAACAGGCTGCTTGCGAGGGGCTTGGCGCCCGGCGCGATGCCTTCGCGCATCAGGAACCGGCGCAGCGGCCCGATCCGGTCGGCCAGGTACAGGCCGGCACTGCGGGCAAGCTGGATCGGCAGGAACCCGTTCAGGAGCGAACGGTTCAAGGCGTCGACCGCGGCCGTGCGCGAGGAAATGTCTGCCCGGCGTTCGCGCTCATAGACGGCAAGGACAGAGGCGGACCCGATGTCCGCGCCCCGGTCGTGGGCACTTCCGATCAGCCGGACGAGCGCTGCCACATCGCGCAGGCTGAGGTTCAGCCCTTGCGCGCCAATCGGCGGGAAGACGTGGGCGGTTTCTCCGATCAGGGCCACCCGGCGTCCGACCAGCGTCTTGGCCGCGAGGCCGGAGAGGGGGTATCTCTGCCGTTCGCTGGCGATTTTGAATTTCCCAAGGATCGAATGGGCGCGCTGTTCCAGTTCCTGTTCCAGATAGGCGTCCTGCATCTTGTAGAGGCGGTCCGCTCCGGCTTCCGTCTCGACGCAGACGAGCGACGAATTGCGGCCGGGCAGGGGAACCAGGGTGAAGGGGCCGGTCGGTGTGTGGAATTCCGTCGAGACGTCGCCGTGGGGCAGATCGTGGGCTAGGTTCAGGACAAGGGCGACCTGCGGATAACCCCAGCGTTTGACGTCTATCCCTGCCGTCTTGCGCAGCAGCGAGTTCCGGCCGTCCGCGGCAACGGCAAGCCGCGCCTGATATGTTGCGCCGGAAGCGTCTTCGATCGTGACCACGTCTTCGCCGAGCTCATACCCGGCTGCTGCCTGACGAACGAAGGTCAGGCCCTTCTGAGCATCCGCCTCCTGTTCCAGAACGGTATTCAGGTCGATGTTGAGCAGGTTGTAGCCATAGGCTTCCATATCCAACTCGGCGCTGTCGAAGGTGACTTCGGGCGCCCGGATCAGGCGTCCGGTATCGTCGATCAGCCGCATCCGGCGTAAAGGCGCGGCCTTCGGCGCGAGTTTGCCCCAGACATCGAGGGCTTCAAGAAAAGCGACGGACTCCTGAAGCAGCGCCGTGGTGCGTCCGTCGCTGTGGTTGACCTCAGGGGCCAGCAGCAGCGTGTCCAGTCCTTTTTGCGCGAACGCGAGTGCGGCGGTCAGTCCGGACGGCCCGGCACCGATGACAGCGACGTCGTACAGTTTGCTGGGGTTCCGCTTTTCAGTCATGGCACTGGCTCACGTTTTCTGCTTTTCATGAGGATGGGCTATTCTCGCCCGATATCAAGACCGTCTGCCGCCGGTTTCCGCGGTCCAATGACGCATGCCGGAAGTTACCGGCCTTTGGCAAGATCCAAATGCGCCAGATCAAGGCGCGGTACAGAATGTTGTTTAAACCGGACAACTGCCGTCGGGCGACAGCCGAATGGAAACGGCACTGAAGAGATTGCATGAAACAGGGAGCGAACCGGACATTGGCCGTGGATGACAACGGGGTCTCACCTGCAGAAAATCGCCGTCCTCCGTTAAGCGAGGAAATGCTGATGCGTGGTTGGCCGCTGGTGATGGCCTGCCTCACCGTGCTTGTGCTCATGGGCTGGGCCTATCTGGGCGTCATGGTCGCCGACATGATCTCCGCCATGGATATGACCGAAGCCGGTCCGGGCATGGGGCTTTTCAACCTGTTCAATCAATATGCCGGCCTGCCGGAGGAAGCACGCGCGGCGATTGCCGCCCTGTGCCTGCCGACCTCGGCCGCGACCTTCGGCATGCCGGCAGCCGTTTGGGGTGTTGTCGACCTTTTGAAGGTCTATCTGATGTGGCTGATGATGGCCCTTGCCATGATGCTGCCCTCGGCGCTCCCGATGTTGCGCGCCTATATCCGTGAGAAGAACGCAACGGCAGCGGCCGGCGGGGAGGCATCGAAGAATACGCTCCTTGTCGCTGCCGGCTATCTGCTGGTCTGGGCCGCCTATGCGCTGGTTGCCACGCTTGCCCAATGGGCCTTGACGGCGGCCGGTGCGGTTTCCCCGATGATGGCGCCCCTCAGCCTGGCCGTTTCGGCGAGTGTGCTGATCGCCGCCGGTATTTATCAGTTCACGCCCGCCAAATGGGCCTGCCTGAACCGCTGCTGGTACCCGCACTGGGCCTTCCTCGGCAAGAGTGGCGCCTTCGGCGCGCTGCGCGAAGGCGTGGTGCAGGGTCTTGCCTGTCTCGGGTGTTGCTGGGCCGTCATGACGGTCATGTTCGCCGTAGGCGTCATGAACATCGTCTGGATTGCCCTCCTCGGCGCCATCATGGCCATCGAGAAGACGTTCCCGAGTTTCTGGTTTCCCAAGGCGGTCGGCGTCTTCTGTCTTGCCTGGGGGATGGCGCTCGCATTGGCCATGGCGAGCTGAGCCTGAGGCGGTACGTTCCCCAAGCTAAAAAAGCTGTTCAAACTGTCACGGAATTGAAATACTGAGTTCCGGAGGCCGGGGTTCGGCTCGATAAGCCTTGCCTGAAACAAAACGACGAAAATCCCGTGACAGATATCCCCACGCAAAAGCAAGGCCGGGAACCGGCGCTGTTCCTGATCCATCTTCTGACCGCCTCCGGCGCACCGATCGCGCTGATCGCGCTTCTGGCCGGATCGCGTGGGGAGTGGGGGGGAATGTTCGCCTGGCTCGGGTTGGCCCTGGTGGTCGACGGGGTCGACGGGCCGCTTGCCCGCCGGTTCAACATCGCCGAGCGCCTGCCGCGCTGGTCCGGTGCGTCGCTCGACTTCGTGATCGATTACGCGACTTACGTGTTTCTGCCCGCCTTCGCGCTGGCCGCAAGCGGCATGCTTTCCGAACCCTGGAACTGGGTTTGCGGCGGGCTGGTGGTCTTTACCGGCGCACTCTATTTCGCAGACAGTGGCATGAAGACACTGGACGGGGCCTTCAAGGGATTTCCCGCCGGCTGGAACATGGTGATCTTCGGGCTGATGGTTCTGTCTCCTTCGGAAGGGTTCACCATCGGCTTTGTCCTTGTCTGCTGTGTCATGAGCTTCGTTCCGGTCAAGTTCACCCATCCGGTCCGGGTCCGGCGCTGGCGTCCGTTGACGCTTCTGGTAACCGCTGTCTGGTTTGCATTTGCCGCCATGGCGGTCATGGGTAACATGACCTTGTCGGATACCGGTGAGATGGTTCTCGCCCTGTCCAGCCTTTACCTGCTCGGGGTGTCGGCCCTACAACAGGCTCTGGATCGATTCTTCTAGAACGCCTCGGGCGGGATCGCATCACAACACTGGAGACGCCATGCTTGCGTGGGTAACGGATGCCCAGATCTGGGCAAGTCTTGTGACGTTGACCGTCATGGAGATCGTGCTCGGCATCGACAATATAGTCTTCATTTCTGTTGTCGTATCCAGGTTGCCTGCCCATTTCGCAAACCGGGCCCGCCGGGTCGGTCTGGCCCTGGCGCTGGTGTTCCGCATCATTCTGCTCACCCTCCTGACGTGGCTGGTCGGGCTGACGGCACCGCTCTTCGACGTGGGAGGACATGCGTTTTCCTGGCGGGACGCGATCCTGATTGCAGGCGGATTGTTCCTGCTCTTCAAGGCGACCCATGAAATCCACAAGGGTATTGAGGGCGACGACGAAGAGGGAGGCATGACGGGGGCGATCGGCACTTCATTCGCTGCGGTCATCGCGCAGATCGTGGTGATCGACATGGTCTTTTCCGTCGATTCCATCATCACCGCGATCGGCATGGCCCGGCACATCGAGGTCATGGTCGCAGCCGTGGTCATCGCCATGGGGATCATGTATCTGGCCTCCGGTCCGGTCGCCGCTTTCATCAAGAGACACCCGACGACCAAGATGCTGGCCCTGGCCTTTCTTCTCCTTATCGGCGTAGCACTTGTGGCGGACGGGTTGGGTTTTCACATCCCCCGCGGCTACATATATTTCGCTATGGCGTTCTCGGCCGGCGTGGAAATGGTCAATGTACTGGCCCACAACCGGCGCAGGAAGAACAAGGCGATGTAGCCAGTCGGTGGGTTGAACCTGCATTGGCTGCGAACAGATACGGATTACGGAGGGCAAGATCATGGTAATGGCGGTGCGCGTGCATGAGAACGGGGGACCGGACGTTCTGACCTGGGAAGAGGTCGAGGTCGGCAAACCCGGACCGGGCGAAGTCCATATCCGCCATACCGCAGTCGGCCTGAATTTCATCGATACCTATTTCCGCAGCGGCCTTTATCCGGCTCCGAACGGATTGCCGTTTATCCCCGGAAACGAAGGCGCCGGTGTCGTCCTGACGGTGGGCGAAGGCGTCACTCACGTGAAGCCGGGAGACCGGGTCGCCTATGTGGGACCTCTCGGTTCTTATGCCGAAGAGCGCCTGGTTCCCGGCGACCGCCTTGTGGTGGTACCCGATGGCATCGATGACAAGACGGCCGCGGGCATGATGCTGAAAGGCATGACGGCGCAATATCTGTTGCGGCGGACCTTCAATGTCACCTCCGACACCACGCTTCTTTTTCATGCGGCAGCCGGCGGTGTCGGCCTGATCGCCGGTCAGTGGGCGGCGCATCTGGGCGCGACCGTGATCGGTACCGTTGGTTCTGCGGAAAAGGCGGAACTGGCGAAGGCGCACGGTTATACCCACGTCATCAATTACCGCGAAGAAGACTTCGTCGAGCGGGTCAAGGAAATCACCGGCGGCAAGGGTTGTGACGTCGTCTACGACAGCGTCGGCAAGGACACCTATCCCGGATCGCTCGACTGCCTGAAGCCGTTCGGCCTCTGGGCCAGCTTCGGCCAGTCGTCGGGGCCGATTACCGATTTCAACATGGGGCTTCTGGCGCAAAAGGGATCGCTGTTTGCCACGCGTCCGACGCTCTTCACCTATATCGCCAGCCGGTCCGATCTGGAAATGACGGCAAACGATCTGTTCGACGTCGTGAAATCCGGGGTGGTCAAGATCGAGGTCAATCAGGAATACCGGCTTGCGGATGCCGCACAGGCGCACAAGGACCTTGAAGGGCGCAAGACCACCGGAACCACGGTTTTGATCCCGTAAGGTCATGAGCGCGCGCGGGGGCAGAGGGCAGGACCGGTCGAGGCATCTCTACGCCCCCGCCATGCGCTATTTCGCGGCGGTCGCCGAACTTGGGTCCGTTCGGGCGGCCTCCCGCGAACTGAACGTCGCCTCGTCTGCGGTCAACCGGCAGATCCTCTATCTGGAAGAGGCGCTGGACCTTCAACTGTTCGAACGTGTCGGGCGCAGGCTCCGGCTGTCCCAGGCCGGCGAAATCCTGCTGGCCCATGTGCGACGGACCTATTCCGATTTCGATGCCACCGTTGCCGAGCTGGATGCCCTGAAGGGGCTGCGGCGCGGTTCCGTTTCGGTCGCCGTGGTCGAAAGCGTCTCGGAGTCGCTCCTGCCGGATCTGATCAGCAGCTTCCGCCGGTCCTATCCGGGCATCCATGTGGGTGTCACGGTGACCAGTTCCCAGGAAGCCGCCCGTCTGGTGGAGGCGGGCGAGGCGGATGTCGGCTTCACCTTCGATCCGCCGCGCACCTCCTCCCTGACCATCGCCTATCAGCACGAACTTGCCATTGGCGCGTTGATGACCCCGGACCATCCCTTGGCCGGCAAGAGCAACCTGACCCTGGCGGACTGCCTGAAATATCCTGTTGCCCTGCCGGCGGAGGGCCTGTCCCTGCGCGCGCGTATCGATGCGGTCCGGACGCAGATCCCGGGTTCGACGCGGACTTACGTGGAAACAAATTCGCTACGCTTCATGCGGGCGCTGGCGCGCGAAGACAAGGTGATCGGCTTTCAGACGCGGATCGGCTCGGAGGAGGATCTGGAACTCGGCAGGCTGGTGTTCCGCCCGCTCGCCGACCGGCCGTTGCAAGGGGATCTTCTTTGTGTAGTGACGTCATCGTTGAGGGCATTGGCTCTGGCGCCGGGCATGTTTTTCGATCATGCTGTGCTCTCGCTAAAGGATCATCTGCCATCTATTGCTGCCGAAAAGGCAACATAAAGAGCTCAAATGAGCGCTATGGCGCTGGTGATTTTTCAGGCAAGCTCACTTTTTAACAATTTGATGGCGAAGACTTCGAAGCCATCGTCCCGGGCATGAGGGGAACTATGGGGCGTCTGACGACACATGTGCTGGACACGGCACTCGGCAAACCGGCCCAAGGCCTGAAGATCGAATTGTGGTCGCTGGGGGCGGAGGCGGTGCATGTCTCCACCCATGTCACCAATTCCGACGGCCGCGTGGACGGGCCGCTTCTGCAAGGCGATGCCTTCAAGTGCGGCAGTTACGAGCTGCGGTTCCATGCCGGCGACTACCTGAAGGCCACCGGCCAGCCGCTTCCCGAACCGCTGTTTCTTGATATCATTCCGATCCGCTTCGGAATCGCGGAAGAAGACGGGCACTATCATGTGCCGCTTCTGCTTTCGCCCTTTGGATATTCCACCTACCGGGGGAGCTGAGGCCCATGCGCGACACCATCCGCTTCCTGAAAGGCGGCGAGCTGATCGAGCTTACCGACGTGAAGCCGACGGAAACGGTGCTTGACTATCTGCGGCTTCGCACCGGGCAGAAAGGTACGAAGGAAGGCTGCGGCGAAGGCGATTGCGGCGCCTGCACCGTCGCCGTCGGCCGGCTCGTCGAAGGCAAGCTGGTCTATCAGCCGGTCAACAGCTGCATCCAGCTGCTCGGCATGATCGACGGCGCGGAACTGGTCACGGTCGAGGATCTTGCCGAAGACGGCCGGCTCCACCCCGTTCAAAGGGCCATGGCCGATCTGCACGGATCCCAGTGCGGCTTCTGCACGCCGGGCTTCATCATGAGCCTGTTCACGCTCTACCATGCCGAAGGCCAAACGAAGAGCCGCAAGGCGGTGACGGACTGGCTTGCCGGAAACCTTTGCCGCTGCACCGGCTACCGGCCGATCATCGATGCCGCCTTGGAAAGCTGTTTCGACAGCGCCGATGACGCCTTTGCCTGGCGTGGCAATGAAACCCGCGAAAAACTGCGCCAGATCACCGATTCCAGCGATATTTTCCTCGGCGACAGCGAGAGCTTCTTCGCCTCTCCGACGAGCATCGACGGACTTGCCGCGCTTTACCGCCAGCATCCGGATGCAACGCTTGTGTCCGGTGCGACCGATGTCGGCCTGTGGATCACCAAACAGCTGCGCGAGCTGCCGAAGGTGATCTGGCTCGGCCGGATCTTCGGACTGGACCGGGTCGAGGAGACGCCGTCCGGCCTGCTGATCGGGGCAACGGCCACTTACGTCTCCTGCGAGGCCGCGATTGCCGACCTGTCGCCGGATCTCGGCGAGCTGTGGCGCCGCATCGGCTCCAAGCAGGTTCGTGTTTCGGGAACCGTCGGCGGCAATATCGCCAACGGGTCTCCGATCGGGGACACGCCTCCGGCCCTGATTGCGCTCGGCGCCACGCTTGAGCTGCAGAACGCGGACGGATCGCGGACACTGCCGCTGGAGGATTTCTTCATCGACTATGGCAGGCAGGACCGCAAGGAAGATGAATTCGTCACCGGCGTCTTCGTGCCACGGCCCGATCCGAACCAGATCTTCCGCTGCTACAAGATTTCCAAGCGGTTCGATCAGGATATTTCCGCCGTTATGGGGGCGTTTCGCTTCACGGTGATGGACAGCAGGATCACCGAGGCCCGGATCGCCTATGGCGGCATGGCCGGAACGCCGAAGCGGGCGAAGGGGGCCGAGACGGCCCTGATCGGCGCGTCGCTGGAAGATCCCTCGACCTGGGGCGCCGGGATGAAGGCCCTGCTTGCCGACTACACGCCCATGACCGACATGCGCGCGAGCGCCGGCTACCGCATGGAGACGGCGCGGGCCTTGCTGGCCAAGGCCCTGATGGAGGCAAGCGGCACGGAAGCGGCGCAGGTGCGCGTCCTGGCTGCACGGGAGGCTGCCGATGACCGCGCCGCTTGATCCGAATCTGGCTGAAACCGGCCTGCGCCATGTGCGCAAGGCGCTGCCTCACGACAGCGCGGAAAAGCATGTCTCCGGCAAGGCCATCTATATCGACGATATCGTGGAGCCGGTCGGAACCCTGCATGTCGTGCCGGGGTGGGCCCGCAAGGCCGTTCGCGGCAAGCTGGTCAGGCTGGACCTGGACAAGGTCCGTCAGGCGCCCGGCGTGGTCGCCGTGCTGACGGCGGACGATATTCCGGGCACCAACGATTGTTCTTCCGCCTTCGGAGACGACCCGGTTCTGGCAAAGAACGAGATCCTGTTTTACGGCCAGGTCGCCTTTGCCGTTGTTGCCGAAACCCGCGATGCAGCGCGTCGTGCGGCCTTGCTGGCCGATATCGAGGTTGAACCGATCACGCCGATCATTACCGCCGAAGACGCGGTTGCCGCCGATATCACCGTATTGCCCGACTATCAGTTCCGCCGGGGATCGCCGGAAACCGGCATGACCGCCGCGGAAAAGACCCTGTCAGGGGTCATGCACATCGGCGGTCAGGAGCATTTCTATCTGGAGGGGCAGGTCGCGATGGCGATTCCCCAGGAGGATGGCGGCATGTTCGTCCATTCCTCCACCCAGCACCCGACGGAAATCCAGCACACGGTTGCCAAGGTGCTCGGCGTTCCCGATGCCGCGGTCACGGCGGAAGTCCGGCGCATGGGCGGCGGCTTCGGCGGCAAGGAATCCCAGGCCAACCAATGGGCCGCGCTCGCGGCTCTTGCGGCCGACAGGACCGGGCGGGCCTGCAAGATGCGTCTCGACCGCGACGACGACATGATCATGACCGGCAAGCGCCATGATTTCCGCGTCGAATGGCAGATCGGGCATGACGGCGAGGGCAGGATCCGGGCCGTCGACCTCAATTTCCTGGCCCGTTGCGGCTATTCGGCGGATCTGTCGCTCGGCGTCAACGACCGCACCATGTTCCACGCGGACTCCAGCTATTTCTATCCGGATGCAGTGATCCGGAGCCGGCGTCTTCGCACCGACACCTGCTCCAACACCGCCTTCCGGGGCTTTGGCGGACCGCAGGGCATGCTGGCTGCCGAACGCATGATCGATGCCATTGCGATCACGCTCGGCAAGGATCCGCTGGAGATCCGCAAGCTCAATTTCTATGACGGTGAGCGCAATCTGACGCCCTACGGCATGCCTGTTGAGGAATATCAGGTCATGCACGACCTGATCGCCGAACTTGAGGAAAGCGCCGGCTACTGGGCGCGGCGGGAGAAGGTCAAGGCGTTCAATGCCGAGAACGCGATCCTGAAAAAGGGACTTGCGCTGACCCCGGTCAAATTCGGTATTTCCTTCACCCTGAAACACCTGAACCAGGCCGGCGCGCTGGTCCATCTTTATACCGACGGGTCCGTGCATCTCAATCACGGCGGCACGGAAATGGGGCAGGGGCTCTACCAGAAGGTCGCCCAGGTCGTGGCCGAGGAATTCGGCGTCAGCATGGACAAGGTGGTGATTACCGCGACCAACACATCCAAGGTGCCGAACACCGCGCCGACGGCGGCCTCGTCAGGCACGGACCTGAACGCCATGGCGGCGAAGAAGGCTGCCGGCGAAATCAAGCAGCGGCTGATTGCGTTCCTGAGCGAACAGCATCAGTGCTCTGCGGATGTCATTTATTTCGGCGACAACAAGGTGCTGGTCGGGGAGAAATCCTATTCGCTTGCCGAAGTCGCCAAGCAGGCCCATGTCGCGCGCATCCAGCTGTCCCATGCCGGCTTCTACGCAACGCCGATGATTACCTGGGAACGGGAAAGCGCCACCGGCCGGCCGTTCTTCTATTTCGCCTATGGCGGGGCCTGCGCCGAAGTGACCATCGATACCATGACCGGCGAGATGACCGTCGACCGGGTGGATCTGCTCCATGATGTCGGCCATTCGCTCAATCCGGCCATCGATATGGGCCAGATCGAGGGCGGGTTCATCCAGGGCATGGGCTGGCTCACGACGGAGGAACTGGTCTGGGACGAGGAAGGTCGTCTGCGGACACACGCGCCCTCCACCTACAAGATCCCGACCGCCTCCGACGTGCCTGAGGATTTCCGGGTGAAGCTCTATGAATCCAAGGGCAACCCGCAGGACAGCATCTACCGGTCCAAGGCCGTCGGCGAACCGCCGGTGATGTTGGCGAATTCGGTGTTCTGCGCCATCAACGACGCTGTCGCCAGCCTGAAACCGGGCGTTGTCCCGGATCTGGATGCGCCGGCCACGCCCGAAGCCATCATGAAGGCCGTCCGCGGCATGCGCGAAAGGCAGGCGGCGGAATGACGGTCTGGAGCCACATCGTCCGGTCGCTTGAAGGTGGGGAGCCATGTGCGCTCGTCACCGTCGCGACCGCACGGGGCTCCACGCCGCGCGAGACCGGCGCGCGCATGGTCGTTTGGGCCGATGGCCGCTTTTCAGGCACCATCGGCGGCGGCACGCTTGAATTCGAAGCGCTTCGCTGGGCAAGACAGGCCCTTGCCGAAGGGCGCGCGGGCCTGGAACTGCGCACGGTATCGCTTGGGCCGGATCTCGGCCAATGCTGCGGCGGGCGCATCGATGTCGCCATCGAGGCACTTGAGCCCGCTCAATTGCCGATGGCACAGACCCTGGCCGGGCGCGAGGCCGAAAGGCTGCCTTTCGCGACCCGTGCCCATGTTCGGTCCGGCAAGGCGGTTGAACGGGCACTCGTCGACCTGCCGAAAGATCCGCGGTTCCGTCTTGAAGAAGACGGCACGCTTGTCGAAACCTTCGGTGCATATCGGCGGCCTTTATATCTTTTCGGGGCAGGGCATGTGGGCAAAGCGCTGGTTCTGGCACTCGCGCCGCTGCCGTTTGAAATCACCTGGCTCGACAGCCGGGAAGACGCGTTTCCGAAGGCGGTGCCCGGCAACGTCCGCAAGCTGCTGCTGAACCGGGAGGACCGGTCTGTCGCGGAGTGCCTGGCACAAGCGCCGGATGGGGCGTTCGTCCTGGCCATGACCCATTCCCATGCTCTGGACGAGGACATCATGGCGGCGAGCCTTGCCCAACAGCGCTTTGCCTATTGCGGGGTTATCGGCAGTGCCACGAAACGGGCCCGGTTCGAAAAGCGGCTGAAGGCACGGGGATTTGCGCCAACGGTTGTGTCGGAGATGGCTTGTCCGGTCGGTTTGCCGGCGATCCGGTCGAAACATCCCGCGGCAATTGCTGCGGGAATTGCCGCTGATCTTCTGGAGCGGGACGAGGCTGCGGTGCAAGAGACAGCCAATCCCGACCGGGTTGCGTGGCTGCAGGCACGCGTTAAGTAAGACGGCGGAACGGGGGGATTCGTGTCGTGAGTGATGTTTTGACGAGAAGGCGCCAGGCGGGAGAGGCAGGAACCGCGCGCCCCGCCACGGGCAATCTGCTTCATGCCCGCGGCCTGACCAAGCGCTTCGGCGACATTCTCGCCAATGACCACGTCGACCTTGGCCTCAACAAGGGCGAGATCCATGCGCTTCTGGGGGAAAACGGCGCCGGAAAGTCGACGCTGGTGAAGATGTTCTACGGCGCCCTGGAGCCGGATGGCGGTGAAATCATCTGGCAGGGCAAGCCGGTCGTCATCGACAATCCGGCAAGCGCCCGCGCGCTCGGCATCGGCATGGTGTTCCAGCATTTTTCCCTGTTCGAGGCGCTGACGGTTGTCGAAAACATCGCTTTGGCTCTGCCCAATCCGGGCAACATGAAAGCTCTTGCGGCCCGGATTACCGACGTCTCCGAGGACTATGGCCTGCCGCTTAATCCGCAGGACGTGGTCGCGGACCTGCCTGTCGGGATCCGACAGCGTATCGAAATCGTGCGCTGCCTTCTCCAGGAGCCGCAGCTCATCATCATGGACGAGCCGACCTCGGTGCTCACGCCGCAGGAGGCCGACCGGCTGTTCCTGACCCTGCAGCGTCTGGCGGGCGAAGGCTGTGCGGTTCTCTACATTTCCCATCGTCTGGAGGAAGTGCAGCGCATCTGCCACCACGCCACCATCCTGCGCCACGGCAAGGTGGTCAGTGAGTGCGATCCGTCGCTGGAGACGGCCTCGAGCTTGGCCAGCATGATGGTCGGCTCCGAGGTGATCGGCGTCAATCATGGGGCAATGGCGCCCGAACCCGGTCCGGTCCGGCTGAAACTGTCCGGCCTGAGCGCACCCGCTGCGACCCCCTTTGCCACCCGCCTCAACAACATCGACCTGGAGGTTCATACCGGCGAGATCATCGCCATTGCAGGGGTTGCCGGCAACGGTCAGGGCGAATTGTTCGATGCGATTTCCGGCGAAATGCGGGTGGACCCGGGCATGGTGGTTCTGGATGGCCGGGCTTGCGGCAACCGGGACGTCACATGGCGGCGCCGGCAGAATGCGGCCTTTGTGCCGGAAGAACGGCTGGGCCACGGGGCCGTGCCCGGATTGAAGCTCTCCAGCAATATCGTGCTCACCCGTCACGGGACCGGAGACGGCCTCGTCGGCACCGGCTTCGTTTCGACCGCCCGAGCAGCGGAACTGGAGCAGAAGATCAAGACGACCTACGACGTGCGCATGTCGCACGACGATCCGGAGGCCCGATCGCTTTCGGGGGGAAACCTGCAGAAATTCGTCGTCGGCCGGGAACTCGACCGCAATCCCGGCGTCCTCGTCGTCAACCAGCCGACCTGGGGGGTGGATGCCGGGGCGGCGGCACTGATCCGTCAGGCGCTGATCGATCTGGCCCGGTCCGGCTCGGCCGTGCTGGTGATCAGTCAGGACCTCGATGAGATTTTTGAAATTGCCGACCGGATCGCGGTGATTTCCCGCGGTCATCTGTCGGTGCCGGAGGACGCGAGATCCATGACCCGCGAGCGGGTCGGCATTCTCATGGCCGGCGGCGCGGAAAAGAACGCGGGGAGGGCGTGATGCGGATCGAACTGGTCAAACGCAAGGAACACAGCCGGAAAATGGCCCTGCTGTCGCCGGTGATCGCGGTGGGGCTGACCCTGGTGGCTGCTGCCATCCTGTTTGCGGCTTCCGGGACGGATCCGTTTCTGGGACTGTACAAGTTCTTCATAGAGCCTCTGACCGACAGCTGGTCTGTCCAGGAAATCATCGTCAAGGCGACGCCGATGGTGCTGATCGCCTGCGGGTTGGCCGTCTGCTATCTCTCCAACAACTGGAACATCGGTGCCGAGGGGCAGTTCATTTTCGGCGCGCTTTGCGGCAGCTTCCTGCCGATCGTCTATCCGGAATTCGAAACATCCCTGACCCTGCCCCTGATGCTCGTCCTCGGGGCGCTCGGCGGGGCTTTCTGGGCGCTTATACCGGCTGTCCTGAAGACCAGGTTCAATGCCAACGAGATCCTGACCAGCCTGATGCTGGTCTATGTGGCAAGCCTGCTGCTCGATTACCTGGTGCGGGGACCGTGGCGGGATCCAGGTGGGTATAACTTCCCCGAGTCCCGTCTGTTTTCGGAAGCCGCCACATTGCCGCTGATCGGGGATGGACGCATGAGCATTGCCGCCCCCGTTGCGGTGGTTGTGGTGATCGTTCTGGCGATTGTCCTTGCCCGAACGCTGAAAGGCTTTGAAATCCGGGTCATGGGGGAAAGCCCGCGGGCCGGGGCCTTCGCCGGTTTTTCGGCAAAGCGGCTGACCCTTTTCGCCTTCGCGCTTGCCGGCGGTCTGGCAGGCCTTGCAGGCACCATGGAGGTCTCCGGATCCCTCAACCAGCTTCTGCCGACGATCTCGCCGGGATACGGCTTCACGGCAATCATCGTCGCCTTTCTGGGGCGGCTCAATCCGGTCGGCATTCTGGTAGCCGGTTTCGTGCTGGCGCTGTCCTATATCGGCGGCGAGGCGGTGCAGGCCTCTATGGGCGTTTCCGACAAGATCGCGAGCGTCATTCAGGGACTTCTCCTGTTCTTCGTTCTCGCCTGCGATACGCTGATCCTGTATCGCATCCGCCTGCATTCCCGCCGCACCACGGCAACCGGGGAGGTTTCCCGTGCTTGATATTGTCCAGGCCGTCCTGCTGACCGTCATCACCGCCGCAACCCCTTTGCTGATTGCGGCCATCGGCGAACTCGTCGTTGAGCGCTCGGGCGTTTTGAACCTCGGCGTGGAGGGCATGATGATCATGGGCGCCGTGGTCGGGTTCGCCGCTGCCAACCAGAGCGGGTCCGGTGCACTCGGCGTCCTGGCGGCCATCGTGGCGGGCATGGCCATGTCCGCCCTGTTCGGCTTCCTCGTGCTCGGGCTCGTGACCAACCAGGTGGCGACGGGCCTTGCGCTCACCATTCTGGGGCTCGGCGTGTCCGGTATGATCGGCGAGGCCTTTATCGGCGTTCCCGGCCTGCGGCTGCCGAAGCTGGATATCCCCGTTCTATCGGACATCCCGTTCATCGGACCCGTGGTCTTCCAGCAGGACGCGATCGTCTACCTGAGCTTCGCTCTGGTTGGGATCGTTTCCTATTGCCTGTTCCGCACACGCATCGGGCTGATCCTGCGTGCGGTCGGAGACAATCACACCTCGGCCCATGCGCTTGGCTATTCCGTGCTCAAGGTCCGCTTTCTGGCGGTCCTGTTCGGCGGCGGATGCGCAGGGCTGGCCGGCAGTTACATGTCGCTTGCCTATACGCCCCAGTGGGTGGAGAACATGACCGCCGGCCGCGGCTGGATCGCGCTGGCGCTGGTGGTGTTCTCCTCATGGCTGCCGATGCGCGTGATCGCCGGCGCCTATCTTTTCGGCGCGGTGACCGTGCTGACCTTCCATGCCCAGGCCCTTGGGGCGGGCATTCCATCGCAGTTCCTGTCGAGCTTGCCCTATCTTGCGACCATCGTGGTGCTGGTCCTGATATCGGCAAACCGCAGGCTGACGCTTGTGAACACGCCGGCCTGCCTCGGCAAGCCGTTCGTTCCGGACAGGTGACGCAAGAATCCCGTGTCCGAGTGCTGTGCCCGATGCGATCCGGGCGCGGCATTTCCTTGAGAAGATCGCATGTCGAACACCATCCTGAGGGGATAATCAAGATGAAGAACTTTTTGAAAGCGACAGTCGCGGCAATTGCGTTTGCAGCCGTTTCCTCGGCCGCCTCCGCGGCCGACCTCAAGGCCTGTTACATCTACGTCGGCCCGGTCGGCGACTTCGGCTGGAGCTATCAGCACGACCAGGGCCGGAAGGACGTTGAAAAACATTTCGGCGACAAGGTCGAAACCGCATATCTGGAAAGCGTGCCGGAAGGCCCGGATGCGGAACGTGCCATCGAGCGCTTTGCCCGTGACGGCTGCGGTATCATCTTCACCACGTCTTTCGGCTACATGAACCCGACCATCAAGGTGGCGAAGAAATTTCCGAAGGTGAAGTTCGAACACGCCACCGGCTACAAGACCGCATCCAACGTTGCGACCTATAACTCCAAGTTCCACGAAGGCCGCTACATCATCGGCCAGATCGCGGCCAAGATGTCCAAGACCGGCACCGCCGGATACATCGCCTCCTTCCCGATCCCGGAAGTGGTCGCCGGCATCAACGCCTTCATGCTGGGCGCCCAGTCCGTCAATCCGGACTTCAAGCTCAAGGTCGTGTGGGTCAACAGCTGGTTCGATCCGGGCAAGGAAGCGGATGCCGCAAAGGCCCTGATCGACCAGGGCGCCGATATCATCACCCAGCACACCGATTCCACCGCCCCGCTGCAGGTGGCCGAGGAACGTGGCGTGCATGGCTTCGGTCAGGCTTCCGACCAGATCGCCTTCGCTCCGAAGGCGCAGTACACGGCAATCGTCGACAACTGGGGCCCGTATTACATCGAGCGGATCCAGGAAGTGCTGGATGGAACGTGGGAATCCAAGTCGACCTGGGGCGGCATTGCCGAAGGCCATGTCGTCATGGCGCCTTACACCAACCTGCCGGACGATGTCGTCGCCATGGCCAAGGAAACCGAAGCCAAGATTGCAGGCGGCTGGGAACCCTTTACCGGCCCGATCACCAAGCAGGACGGCTCGGTTGCAGCCGAAGACGGGGTGACGCTCGAGGATGGCGCGATCCTCGGCATGAACTGGTACGTCAAGGGCGTCGACGACAAGCTTCCGCAATAAGCAAGACCCCGGCCGGTTCAACGGCCGGATGACAAAGCCATCCGGAGCTGCGGCTCCGGATGGCGGGACCTTCCTGAAAACATGGATATGCCGCTATGACCCTTGCCTTTGCAATGGACTGGTTAAACCTGCTTTTTCGATGGGCTCATCTGATCGTCGGTATCGGCTGGATCGGCACGTCCTTTTATTTCATCGCCCTCGATCTTTCCCTGCGCAAGCGGGAGCAAATGAAGGAAGGCGTCGCAGGAACCGCATGGGAAGTGCATGGCGGCGGCTTCTATCATGTCGAGAAATACCTCGTTGCCCCCAAGGAACTGCCGGACGACCTGATCTGGTACAAATGGGAGGCCTATCTCACCTGGGTCACAGGCTTCGCCCTTTTGGTGGTCCAGTATTACGTCAATGCGTCGGCCTATCTGATCGACCCGTCGGTGCTCCAGATGACGCCGGGCGAAGCGGTTCTGATTTCCGTCGCCTCCCTGGGTGCCGGCTGGCTGATCTACGACCGTCTGTGCAAGTCGCCGATCGGACGCAACACGCCGCTGCTTGCCGTCTGCGTCTTCGCCCTGATCATGGGGGCGTCCTATCTCTTCACCCATGTCTATTCGGGCCGGGGCGCGTTCATTCACGTTGGCGCTTTCATCGGCACGATCATGGCGGTGAACGTGTTCGGGATCATCATCCCGAACCAGAAGAAGATCGCCGCCAGCCTGTTGGCCGGAGAGGCTCCGGATCCGGCGCTCGGCGCCATGGGCAAGCAGCGTTCGGTTCACAACAACTACCTGACCCTGCCGGTGCTGGTCATGATGGTGTCGAACCATTATCCGCTGCTGACGAGCCACCCGCATTCATGGATCCTGGTGGCGCTTATCCTGCTGATGGGCGGCATGGTCCGCCACTTCTTCAACCGGCACGAAGCGGGCGATGAATTCGCCAGGTTCTGGTGGGCCTTGCCGGCCGCGGCTGTCGGGCTCCTGATCGCCGTGATCATGACCGCGCCGAAAGACTTCAGCAGCAGCGAAAGGGTTGCGGACGCGACGGTTGTCGCGATGACCCGACAACACTGCGTCATGTGCCATGCAGCCGTCCCGACACACGAAGGTTTCGAGGAAGCGCCCAAGGGAATTCATCTGGAAAATGTCGATGAATTGCGCCGCTACGCGGATTTGATCATGCAGCAGGCCGTTCAGGCGGATACCATGCCTCTTGGAAACGAAACCGGCATGACCGATGAGGAGCGTGCGACGCTCGGTGCGTGGATTACCCAACAGAAGTGAGGCGCCATGTGGTCTCTGGCCGAAATCAACCGGATGCAGAAACCGGAGTTCGTCGCAGCTTTTGGCGACGTTGCGGAACACAGTCCCTGGGTAGCGGAAGAAGCGCATGCTCTGGGCCCATTCGCTGATCGCGAGGCGCTGATAACCGCGTTCCAGACGGCGATGCTTGACGCGTCACACGGGGCGCAACTGGACCTGATACGGGCGCACCCGGACCTTGCCGGCAAGGCTGCAATGGCCGGTGAAATGGCGGCGGATTCGAAAAGAGAGCAGGCCGGCGCCGGCCTTGACCAACTGACGGCGGACGAATTTGCGCGTTTCACCGACCTGAATGGCCGATATCTGGACAGGTTCGGCTTTCCATTCATCTTCGCTGTGAAAGGGGCAACCAAGGATATGATCCTGGCTGCCTTCGAAGCCCGGATCGAAAATGAAATCGATCAGGAGTTCGAAACGGCTTTGCGGCAGATCGCCCGTATCTTCCGCTTCCGTCTTGAAGACAGGGTCGAGGCGTAGAGGGGCGAGAACCCGGATTGAGCGGTTTCTCTTATAATGAATTTCACGCCGGCCCTCATCTCGGGGCACCAAATCGGCATTAAGCGCCCTGACGGGGCGACGGGTAGAAGCCGCGGCCGATACCTTTTCGCCTTCAGTTCGTGTTCGGGAACGGCGGTTTGCAGGGATGTTCGCACACGCAAAAATCGAAAATTTGAAAATAGATTCAAATTCGAATTTTGTAATGTTGCCGGTTTTGCGTTTGCCCGCGCGAGAGCCTGAATTGTGATTATGGGATGGCCCGCCCCTCTCCGGAGCGATCCGATAGGATTGCTCTGTATTTGAGGTAGAGAGGAACGGACCGATGTCGATTTTTGTACTTGGAATTGATCTTGGCAAGAACGTGTGCAGCCTG
>NZ_JABFCZ010000090.1 GCF_014692675.1 Roseibium aggregatum
ATTCTGCCGACTAAAGGACTTCCGCCGCGTCCCAACCCGCTACGACAAGCTCGCCAGAAACTTCCTCTCCGCCGTCGCCCTGGCCGCTCTCGTCGCCTTCTGGCTATGATTGAGTCTGAACCCTAGAATATGCGGATGCCGGTCAGCTGCTCTGAAGGAAGCAAAGCTTCGATCAATTCCCATTCTGCATCTTACAAATCGCCACGTGCCAAGCATGCCCCCTAAACGACAGTCTTGATCACTGCTCAGATGATTTGGGAACCGCTTTTGTCGACAGGCCCTAAATTTCAAGAAGCGAGATATAATCTTGTGCTAAATGAATATGATTAGGGTTGAATAGCCTCGCGTTTTCTAGACGCCCTCGGCTTTCATTTTCTGCCGCCGTTCGAACTCGACGGGTGACAGCAACCCGTTTCTGACGTGTTTGCTTTTGGGGTTGTAGAACTTCTCGATGTAGTCGAACACATCCCGCCTCGCGTCTTGGCGGGTTTTGTAGGTTCGCCGCCGCACCCTTTCCCGTAAGCGTCCGGTGAGCACCGCGGCGATTGCGGTTTGATCAGTTGTCGGATTTCGAGCGGGTATTTTTGGTCAATCGCACTTTTGCGGCATTGCGGCGGTTTGCGATGCGCAAAAGCGCATATTT
>NZ_JABFCZ010000091.1 GCF_014692675.1 Roseibium aggregatum
CTGCAGCGGCGGCGGCACCGGCGCCATCGTGGTCTCGCCGCAGGCGCCCTGCGCCGGCCTGGCGACGGTGCAATGCATGACAGTGACGGTGAGCTACGACTATGCGTCCCATCCCTTCCTGCCCGGCACCGCCACGCTCTATGGCTGGGTGATGCAGGCCCCCATCCGCAGCGTCGCGGTCGCCCAGCTGGACCTTGGCAGCAACTGACGATCGGTACAGGAGACGATTTTCATGCTCAAGTTGACCCGCATCGCCGCCATCGCGCTGATCGCGCTCGCCGTGCTGCTGGCCGTGGTCGCCTTCGTGATCGGGCGCAAGCCTGCGGCCTCGGCGGACAACCCAAGCACGATCGTGAAGGCCGATGCGCAGACCTTCAGTGTTGTTGAAGCCACCGCGCGGCTACCCGCCGGCGAGCCGATCAGCGCCAATGGCGTGCGGCTGACGCAACGCACCGCAGAAGTACCGGGGGCGGTGACCGACCTGGCGGCGGTGGTTGGCAAGGTGCCGGTGCAGGACATCAGCGAAGGCAGCGCGATTGGCACCAGTC
>NZ_JABFCZ010000092.1 GCF_014692675.1 Roseibium aggregatum
AGCTTGATCCCCACGCCTGGCTCACACAGACCCTCGAGCGCATCGCCAACGGTTGGCCCAATAGCGACATCGGCGCTCTCATGCCCTGGAACTACAAGAGCTGAACGGCCGCAGCTTCGCGCTTACTAAATACCCGCCCCCGGATACGGATGAGGCAGGCATTAAAGCCGTTTGTGTCCGCATTGAAGATCCACCAGCGGATCATATTTTCGGTAAAAGCTGCGTGACTCTCTGCCAATTGCCGTACAGACATCAGATGTTCCATATTCATTCTAAAAATCTCTAATTACATAAATTCAGCCAACAACCTCCTCGCCCGCTCATATAGTAGTTATTTGGACTGCTGCGCCTAAAAACATCCTGCCCAGTTGGGTACCTTGCGGGTTTCGGTAATCCCCGGACACAGATTTCAGTAATTCCCGGACACGCGTTTCGGTAATTCCCGGACAGGGATTTCGCTAAATCCCGGACAGTTCCGGGCCCCCGGACACGGTTGGTCATCGC
>NZ_JABFCZ010000093.1 GCF_014692675.1 Roseibium aggregatum
GTTGAGGTACATGACCTCTTTGCCGGGGTTGCGTGCGTTGTGCTTTTCGAGCGCGTCGATGATGGCGAGCGCAGGACCCGAGCCGTTGCCCTGCACCACGTAGCGCGCGCCCTGGTCCATGGCGGAGCGCAATGCGCTGGTGGTCTCCTGCGGGCTGAGCTTGTTGTCGATGCCGATGATCTCGAACTTCACGCCGGCAGCGTTCTTCTTGTTGAACTCTTCCGAGAGGAACTGGAAGCTCTTCAGCTGGTTAGTTCCCACCGCGGCCATGAGGCCAGACAGAGGGTCGAGCCAAGCGATCTTCACGGTGTCGCCCTTTTGAGCGAACGCGCCGCCAGCGCTTGCCAGGATTACGGATGCAGCTACAGCCTTGATAGCAAATCTCATCGCCTGTCTCCTCTTGGGTTCTGAATGGAACAGGCCGCAGCGTAAGGCACGGCACCGAGGAAATGCTCAGGGATTCACCC
>NZ_JABFCZ010000094.1 GCF_014692675.1 Roseibium aggregatum
ATTCATGGTCATCCTGAGAACGCTTCACGTCGCAGGAATAGGTGTTTAGCGGGGCGCGTATGCTAGCATACCGCCCCCGCAGGACAGAGCCCAAGGGCGTTCTGCGGTGACGGCTTTCCTGCCGTCCGGGTCAGCTTAAGCGATCCGATTCCCTGCCATTTTTCTCCGGGATACAGGTTTACGCAGATGAGCAAGACTTCTCTCGATAAGAGCAAGATCAAGTTCCTTCTTCTGGAAGGCGTCCACCCATCGGCTGTCGACGTACTGAAAGCCGCTGGGTACTCCAGCATTGAGTACATCACCAGTTCTCTGCCGGAAGCCCAGTTAAAGGAAAAGATCGCCGACGCGCACTTTATCGGCATTCGCTCCCGCACTCAGCTGACCGAAGAGATCTTCGACCACGCCAAGAAACTCGTGGCTGTCGGCTGTTTCTGCATCGGCACCAACCAGGTCGACCTCAACGC
>NZ_JABFCZ010000096.1 GCF_014692675.1 Roseibium aggregatum
ATCCACATCACTTCAATAACCAGCAATATGAATAACCGAAGCCAAAGCGGCTTGGCAAAAAAGGTCGACAACGCATTTTCACTGGAGAAAAACAGATCGATTTCCTGCAAAAAAAGCCTGCCCAGAAAAGCGTACCGCTTGGAGAAGCGCAGAAAAAACAGATTAATCGCCAACACTACGCCACAAAGAATGAGCAATGCAATTATCGATTTAAACGTTAACCACTGCCCCTCTGTCACAAAAGAATCACTGTTACGCAACGGGCTGATAGTAAGCAGGTTAACAACCGTTGAGATGCACACCGAAAGCAGCACATAGCGAGTCAGACTTTTATATTTTACTTTTTTCGCTACTGAAATAGCGACCTGCTTGACATAACTGGTGCGGATCATCCGAAACAGCAGAAAGATGACCAACGGCCCAAGTAACGAAATCAGGAACAGCGCATATAACGAGGG
>NZ_JABFCZ010000095.1 GCF_014692675.1 Roseibium aggregatum
CCGCCGAACTGTTCAAGCGCCTGGCGGGCAAGCACTCGCTGATGGTGGTGGAACATGACATGGGCTTTGTCGGCTCGATTGCCGACCACGTCACCGTGTTGCACCAGGGCAGCGTGCTGGCCGAAGGGTCGCTGGAGCAGGTGCAGGAAAACGAGCGGGTGATTGAGGTTTATTTGGGCCGCTGATCATTCCCACGCTCTGCGTGGGAATGCCGCCCTGGACGCTCTGCGTCCCAAAGCGTGACGCGGAGCGTCACAAGAGGCTTTCCCACGCGGAGCGTGGGAACGATCGTCAGGCGATTTCGGCGACGACAGCTGCCAACGCTTTCGCCGGATCGGCCGCCTGGCTGATCGGGCGACCGATCACCAGGTAATCCGAACCTGCGTCCAAGGCCTGACGCGGGGTCAAAATGCGGCGCTGGTCATCCTGCGCGCTGCCCGCCGGGCGAATCCCCGGAG
>NZ_JABFCZ010000098.1 GCF_014692675.1 Roseibium aggregatum
GTGCAAGACTGCATCCCGAGGTCTTCCAATTTCCGGCATCCGGCGTGATCGTCGATGAGCCGTCGATGGGCTGGCGCGGCCTGCACCTCGATGTCGCCCGCCAGTTCTACGGCGCCGCCGAGGTCAAGAAGCTGGTGGCGGTGCTTGCCTGGAACAAGCTCAACCGCTTCCACTGGCACCTTTCCGACGATGAAGCCTGGCGCGTCGAGATCGACGCCTATCCTGATTTGACCGCGGTCGGTGCCTGGCGCGGCCACGGTCTGGCCGTTCCGCCGCTGCTCGGTTCGAGCCCGGCCCGCACCGGCGGTTACTACACCAAGGCTGCCATCCGCGAGATCGTCGCCCATGCCAAGAGCTTCGGCGTGGAGATCGTGCCGGAGATCGATGTTCCCGGCCATTGTTACGCCATGCTGCAGGCGATACCGGAGTTGCGTGATCCAGCCGAGGTCGGCAGCTA
>NZ_JABFCZ010000097.1 GCF_014692675.1 Roseibium aggregatum
GCCTCGGGCCCTTCGGGCGGCGCGGGCTCGCGCGCCGGATCGGGGTGGCTGCCCTGCGCCATCACATTGAGGAACACGTCCTCCAGGTCGGCCTTGCGGATCTCCACGTCATGCACGGTGACGCCCGCGGCGCGCAGCACGGCCAGGTGGCGTTCGATGTCCTGCGCGTCCTGGGCGGGCAACTGCACCACGCGGCCGGTCACCCGGGCGACGGCCGCCAGGGCGGGCGGCAGCGCATCGTCGGTCTTGAAGCGCATCACGTTCGTCGAGGCGCCCTGCAGCAGGTCGGAGGTGGTGGACAAAGCCACCATGCGGCCGCGCTTGAGCATGGCGATGCGGTTGCACAGCGCCTCGGCCTCTTCCAGGTAATGGGTGGTCAGCAGCACCGTGTGGCCTTCCTTGTTCAGGCGGGCGACGAAGTGCCACAGCGTCTGGCGCAGCTCGACGTCCACGCCAG
>NZ_JABFCZ010000099.1 GCF_014692675.1 Roseibium aggregatum
GTTTGAGGTAGTCCCGGGCGAATTCACCCTGCTGGCCCTTCAGGGCTGACTGATAGAAGCGGCTGGCGTAATCCAGGGCGTCCGTCAGTGTTCGCGCCTGCTGCATTTCCTGGCGCGCGCTCTGGTCGTAGGGCACTTCCATACCGGCTCGGCGGGCCAGTTCCTCGACCGCATCAGTAAAGCCCAGGCCGTCGAATTCGCGGACAAAACTGATGGCATCGCCATGGGCGCCACAGCCAAAGCAGTGGTAAAAGCCCTTATCCGGCCGAACGTTGAAAGACGGCGTCTTCTCATCGTGGAAGGGGCAGCGGGCCTTGTAGTTGCCGCCGGCCTTTTTCAGGGTGATACGTGATCCGATCAGCTCTGCCAGGTCTACCCGGTCGAGCAGGTCTTCAACAAAGCGTTGCGGGATCAGTCCACTCATGATGTCTCCGGTCGCGCGGAAAGTGCCGGGC
>NZ_JABFCZ010000009.1 GCF_014692675.1 Roseibium aggregatum
ATTATGAGGACCAGACTGCGCGGATCTCCATCTTGGCCGGGGCTCGACCCCGAGACCGGATACGTTGACGCAGACTGAACAGAGCAATCTTCAAATTACCCCTTGCAGACGGGGCGGGCCATACGTTTCAAATTGGTTGAACGCTTGAACCCATTCCGGCCTCAATCCGGCTTCACCAGCCCTGTCCGCGCAGGAGAAACCGATGACCACGCCACACCAGTCCGGCAAAAAGACATCGCACGGCCACCATTCCGGACAGGGCCATGCCGGTCACGGCCACCGCGGCGGGCATGGCCATAGCCACCAAGGCGGAGATGGTCACGGCCATTCCCATGCGCCCGACGTGAATGACAAGAACGCCCGCGCGGTGGCCATTGCCGGGCTTCTGATCCTGTCCTTCATGTTCGCGGAGCTGATCGGCGGCTACCTGTCCGGGTCCCTGGCGCTGATGGCGGATGCCCTGCATATGGTGACCGATGCGGCCTCGCTCGGCCTGGCCTGGTGGGCGTTCCAGCAGACGAAGAAACCGCCCACTGCGTCTCTGAGCTACGGCCGGCACCGGCTGCCGGTGCTGATCGCCTTCGCCAATGCGATCTTCCTTCTGATCGTCACCGGCTGGATCTGCGTGGAAGCGGTCGGGCGGTTCATCACCCCGGAAAAGGTGCTGGCCGGTCCCATGATGGTCATCGCCATCATCGGTCTTCTGGTCAACATCGCCGCGTTCTTCGTGCTCCGCCAGGGCGGTGACGATTCCCTCAATATCCGGTCCGCGATCCTGCATGTGCTGGGCGACCTGCTCGGATCGGTGGCAGCGATCGCCGCGGCGGCGGTGATCGCCGTCACCGGCTGGTATCCGATCGATCCGATCCTGTCGGTCTTCGTCGCCCTCCTGATCGTGCGTTCCGCAATCGCCATCCTGCGCCAGTCCGGCCACATTCGGCTGGAAGGCACGCCGGAGGAGATCGACTGCCGGGAAATCATCGACGATCTGACCGTGAAAATCCCGGACTTGCTCGAGATCCATCACGTTCACATCTGGGCGCTTGCCGAAGGTCGCCTCAACGCCACGCTGCACGCACGCGTCCGTTCTGCCGATGACGTCCCGCGCATCACGGCTGCCATTCGCGAGGAACTTTCCAGCAGTCACGGGATCGGCCACGCGACCATCGAATGCGAAATCGAAGAAGCGGTTTCCGCGGACGCCTAGTCGCTTCGAGGAATTGTCAGCCCGATCCCGGCCATGCCCTAATTGCCGGATGGAATCAGCCCGGGGGAATTTGCACTCATGAAATTGTGGCACTGCTACAACGCACGGTCCCTGGGCCCGCTCTGGGCGCTGGAGGAACTGGGTCTTGATTACGACATCGAGACCCTGCCTTTTCCGCCCCGGGTCTTTCAGCGCGACTATCTTGAGATAAACCCGCTAGGAACGGTGCCTTATTTTACCGACGGCGATATCAGCATGACGGAATCGACCGCCATCTGCGTCTACCTGATCGAAAAATACGGGCGAAACGACCTTGGGCTTGCGACCAACCACCCGGACTACGCCGACTACCTGAACTGGCTGTTCCAGAGCGATGCCACGCTGACCTTCCCGCAGGCGCTGGTGTTCCGCTACTCGTGCCTCGAACCGGAGGACCGCCGCCAGCCGCAGGTGGTGTCCGATTACGCCAAGTGGTTCCTCGCCCGGCTGAAGCGGCTGAACACCCATCTGGAGACAAGAGATTATCTGTGCGACGGCCGCTTCACCATCGCCGACATCGCCGTCGGCTATGCGCTCCACTTCGGCGAAATCATCGGCTTCTTCGATTATTACACCCCGCAGGTTCAGGCCTATCTGAAACGGCTGCAGGAACGGGACGCCTTCAAACGCGCGCTGATGGTGGCCAAGGACCTCGACCCGTTCAAGGGTTTCACACCGGATCTTGCGCCTTATCTGGCGACCTGAAAGGAGCGATTATCTAGCCGTCGTCCCGCGGAACGCGCCTCAGGTCGGCGAGTTTGCGGGTATAGGCGGCAAGCTGGTCGAGCTTGTGCTGCGCGGTCACGGCATCCCGGGCTTCCAGCGCATCGGTCATCGCCTTGTGCAGGTCGGCGATGCTTTCCCGGTCGCGCAGGCGGTAGACCAGCATGTTCATCAGCGGCTGCATCGCCTCGACCGCGCCGGAGACCTGGAAACCGAGCAGCGGGTTTCCGCTGGCACGCGCAACGACGGAATGAAAGCGCACGTCCGAGGCGCAGAAATCCTCGTCGCTCAGGTCCTTGTCCCGCTGCTTGTAGACTTCCGCGCGAAGAGCGGCCAGGTCGTCGGCCGTCCGGCGCTGCGCCGCCAGCGGCAGGCAGGAGGCTTCCATCGTGAAGCGCGCCTCGATAGCGTCTTCCAGGGGAATGTCGTTCATGCCGATCAGGAGCCGGCAGGTGGAGACGAGATCGTCCTGCGCCTCGTCCCAGGTGATCCGGTTGACGAAGGCGCCGCCGGCCGCGCCGCGCTCGGAGCGGATCAGGTTCTGGGCGGCGAGCCGTTTCAGCGCCTCGCGCACCGTTGCCCGCGACACACCGAACCGGTCTGCGAGTTCCGTCTCGCTCGGCAGCTTTTCCTCGACGGCCAGATGGCCGTCGACGATGGCCTTTCGGATGGCATTGGCGATTTGGGTCGACAATCCTTCCTTCCGGATTGCCTGATATTCGATCGCCAATTGCACCTCCTTAGCCGTTCCTGAAAAGCGTCCGGAACACATGGGTGCCGGATGGTCTTCGCAAGGGTAAGAAGGCCGGGCGTCAACGTCAATGCGAAACAATCAATTGTCTGACAATTAATTGTTTGACTTTTATCTCCTTCCGGATCAGCCTCACCGGAAACGAAAAACGGGAGGAGACACATGGGCTTGAGCGCGGGCCTGATATCCAGTCGCGAATTGGGCCGCCAGCTGGTCTGGGGCTTCTTTTTCGCCAGTATCCTGGCCGCCTGGGGCCTTCTGTTCGCCATGCAGCCCGGCCTCGACCTGCCTGCCGGCTGGCAGGATCTCGGCCCGGATTACCTCGCCTCCCTGTGCCGGGGGAATGCGGGAACGGCCGGATATATGCCTGTCCTGGCCATGTGGGCTCTCATGGCGCTGGCGATGATGGCCCCGACCACCGTTCCCGCGCTGAAGACCTATACCGATCTCGGCCATGCAGGTGCGGCGTCCGCGTCCGGCCTTGCCGCGCTCATTGCCGGTTATCTCGCCGTCTGGCTCGGCTTTTCGGCCGCCGGTGCTGCGGCCCAGGTGCTGCTGTCCGGCTTCGGCCTGATCGATCCGCTGGGGCGAAGCACGGCAACCTTTTTGAACGCAGCGCTTCTGGCAACCGCCGGCGCCTATCAGTTCAGCCGTTTGAAACAGGCCTGCCTCAACAGCTGCCAGAGCCCGATGATGTTCTTCATGGCCCATTGGCGGCCGGGCGCCGCGGGCGCTTTCCGCATGGGCCTCAAACTCGGCGCCGTCTGCCTCGGCTGCTGCTGGGCGCTGATGCTGCTGGCCTTCGTCGCCGGCACCATGAACCTGGCCTTCATGGGCCTCGCCATGGCGCTGATGACAATGGAGAAAATGCCCGTTATCGGGCGCACCCTCACGGTCCCCGTCGGCATCGCGCTTCTCGCGGGCGCGGCGGCAACCATTTTTATCGCACTAACGACAACGAACTGAAAGGGAGAGGCGCCATGAGCGGATGGGCCATAAAGGGCGAATTGATTCTCAACTGCAATTGCACGGTCTTCTGTCCGTGCGTCGTCTCGCTCGGAAAGCACCCTCCCACCGAGGGCTACTGCCAGGCCTGGGCCGGGGTTCGCATCGACACCGGCCACTACGAGGGCGAAGACCTCTCCGGCCTGAATGTCGGCCTTGTCCTGGAGATCCCCGGGCTTATGGCCCGCGGCAACTGGAAGGCGGCCGCCTATATCGACGAACGCGCCTCCGATGCTGCCTATGACGGGCTCCTGAAGATCTTTTCCGGCCAGGCCCGTGGTACCACCGGTCTCTTCCGGGTGCTGGTCAGCGAATTTTTGGGGGCTGAACGTGCGCCCGTTTCCTATACCATGGAGGGCCGGAAGCGCCGGCTGATCGTCGGCAAGGCGATCAAGGGCGAAGTCGAACCGATTTCAGGCACGAGGCCGGACGAGGAAGTCGTGGTGACCAATACCGAATACTGGATGGGTCCGGACATCACGGTCGCAACCGCCAACCAGGGCCGGGTCCGCGCCTATGGCCGGGTCTGGGACTTCGACGGCCGAAGTGCGGAAATCTGCCAGATCGACTGGTCCGGTCCGTCCGCCGAAATCGCCGCATGACCGAAAACCGAACCGAAAAGGAGATTGCCGAATGACCTTCAAGGCGTTGCTCGTTGAAAAGGACGATGAGGGCAAGACCAGCGCGTCCGTTCAGGACCTGGACGACAGCCGGCTTCCCGACGGAGACGTGACCGTCGCCGTGGACTATTCCACGGTGAACTACAAGGACGGTCTGTGCATCGGCCCGGGCGGCGGCCTTGTGCGCACCTATCCGCATGTGCCCGGCATCGACTTTGCCGGCACGGTCGAGACGTCAAGCGATGATCGCTACAAGCCCGGCGACAAGGTGGTCCTGACCGGCTGGCGGGTCGGCGAGGTCTGGTGGGGCGGTTATGCCCAGAAGGCCTGCGTCAAGGCCGACTGGCTGGTTCCCCTGCCGAGTGGACTGTCGACGAGGGACGCCATGGCGATCGGCACGGCCGGCTTCACCGCCATGCTCGCGGTCATGGCTCTGGAAGACCACGGACTGAAGCCGGGCAACGGACCGGTGCTGGTCACGGGAGCGGCCGGCGGCGTCGGTTCCGTGGCAACGGCCATCCTGGCCAATCTCGGCTACGAGGTTGCCGCCGTCACCGGCCGGCCGGAAACCGAAGACTACCTGAAGTCGCTCGGCGCCACGCAGATCGTGGCGCGGACTGAGATCAACGAAACGGTCAAGCGGCCGCTGGAAAGCGAGACCTGGGCCGGCTGCATCGATGCGGTCGGCGGACCGATGCTTGCCCGTGTGCTCGGCCAGATGAAATACGGCGCTTCGGTCGCAGCCGTCGGTCTCGCGGGCGGCGCAAGCCTGCCGGCGACCGTCATCCCGTTCATCCTGCGCGGCGTCAACCTGCTCGGCATCGACAGCGTGATGCGGCCCCATGAGGACCGGATCCGCGCCTGGACCCGTCTGGCAAGCGACCTGCCCATGGAAAAGCTTCATGCCATGATCCAGCCGGCAACGCTTTCGGATCTGCCCGAGCTGGGCGCCGCGATCCTGAAAGGCCAGGTCAAGGGCCGAGTCGTCGTCGACGTGAACGCCTGAAATTAGGCGTTCAAAGGACAAGAGAACAGCTGACAAAGTTCCCTCTCTCAATAGTCACCCCGGCCAAGCGATAGCGCGAGCCGGGGCCGGGGAGGCAGAGGCCTTATGAATTTCGCCGGGGTGTTCCAATATAGAGACCCCGGCTCGCCGGTCCCGGGTCTCACTGACGTTCGCCCGGGATGACCAAATTGGAGTTTGTCATCAAGCTGGCAAACGGCCGCCGGACAACCCGGCGGCCGTCTTACCGTTCCATCCAGAAATCCGGGGTCAGGATGACGATGCCGGCGATGATCTCAAGCCGGCCGAGGATCATCTGGATCGCCAGCAGCCATTTCGCCGTATCCGACAGGCTCTGGAAGTTGCCGGCCGGGCCGATGATCTCGCCGACGCCGGGACCCACATTGGCAAGGGCCGTGATCGATGCGCTGAGCGCCGTTTCCAGGTCCATCCCCAGCAGGCTATAGATGGCGGCAAAGGCCGCAAAGGTTCCCGCGTAGAGAATGCTGAACACCAGGACGCCCTCGATCACCGAACTGCCGATCGGCTTGCCGGAATAACGGGTGTTGACCACCCGGTGCGGATGGATCATTCGCCTGAGCAGCGTGTGGATGAAGTTCAGCAACACCGCGATGCGGAACATCTTGAAGCCGCCGGCCGTCGATCCGCTGCACCCGCCGAGGAATGTCAGCAGGAAAAACATGGAAATGAAGAACGGGCCCCATTTGAGGTAATCGTCGGTGGCATATCCCGTCGTCGTCACCACCGAGACCACGTGAAACACGGAGTCCGTGAACAGGGCCAGCGGCGCACCGTCGTTTGTGGAGCGAAGGGTCAGGAAAACGGCGAAGCTTGCGACGGTGATAGTGCCGAGAAAATAGACGATCTGCGACGTATCCTCGAGCGGCTTGCGCTCGAAAAACCGGATCAGAACCAGGAACGGCACGCTCGAGGCGCACATGAAGATGATCGCCACCCAGTAGACCGCGATATTGTGGAACTGGCCGAAGGACAGGTCCGAGGTCGAGTAGCCGCCGGTCGAAACCGTGGTCATCGCGTGGTTGATCGCCTGGAAGGCGGTCATGCCGCACAGGAAATAGAGCAGCGTGCAGCTCAGCGTCAGACCCGCATAAAGGATCAGCAGACGGGCCAGGAACGGCTCGATCCGCCCGTAAGGCTTGGACGCGTTCTCCGACGATTCAATGGCGAACAGCTGGCTTCCGCCGACCCGCAGGCCGGGCAGCAGCCAGATGCCGATGACCACGATGCCGATGCCGCCGATCCACTGCATCAGCGACCGCCACAAAAGGATGCCCGGCGGCATGTTGTCCAGGCCGGTCAGGATGGTGGACCCGGTGGTCGTCAGCCCGGAGGCCGCCTCGAAAAAGGCGTCGGCGAAGGAAATGTTCAGCCCGCTGCCATAAAGCGGAATGGCGCCGGCGATCGAAAAGGCGAGCCAGGCGGCATTCACGAACAAAAGGGTTTCCCGCGACCGGTAGGTGAATTTCCGCCCCGCAAGGGCCGCGACCGTCAGGGCGCCGACACAGGCGATCATGAGCGCGGAGGCCAGGAACACGACCCAGTCCGGATTACCCGCCACGAGATCCGCGGTGGCCGGAATGAGCATGAATCCCGCAATCAGGATCAGAAGCCGGCCGATGGGAAGCGCAATCGCGCGATAGTCCATATCAAGTACCCTGCGGAGCCTCGTGATTACCCGCAACAGCGGAACAGACGACACCGGATGACTGCGATCTACTCCCTATAAAGGAAGATTCCGGTTAGACATACCCGCAAACCGGAGCGCCGGGCAATCTGGCCCTTTTCCTTGACTCTCGCGCCCGATTGCTTCATAGAGCGCCAACTCCATATGAGTGACTGACATTTCGATCCGCCGACCGGGACCCGCAAAGGTGTAAAGAGATCCCGGAGGTTCACATCCGACAGCGCGATGCGCCCTCGGGTGTCAAACTGCTTTGCGCGGATCCCGAACTGCTTTGCGCAGATCAATGTTAGTCCCCATATGGTCGGGAGATCCTCCCGAAACCTGAAATGCCAAGGACCAGTTAATGTTCGAAAGCCTGTCCGATCGACTAAGCGGAATTTTCGACAAGCTCACCGGCCGCGGGGCCCTGTCGGAAAACGACGTCAACGAAGCGCTGCGCGAAATCCGCCGCGCGCTGATCGAGGCTGACGTTGCGCTTCCGGTCGTCCGGTCCTTCACCGACAAGGTCCGCAACCGCGCGATCGGCGCAGAGGTGGTCAAGTCGATCACCCCGGGCCAGATGGTGGTCAAGATCGTCCACGACCAGCTCGTGGAGATGCTCGGCTCCGAAGGCCAGGGCATCGACCTGAATGCCGCGGCCCCCGTACCCGTGATGATGGTGGGCCTGCAGGGCTCCGGTAAAACGACCACCACCGCCAAGATTGCCCGCCGCCTGACCCAGCGCGACAAGCGCAAGGTGCTGATGGCCTCGCTCGACACCCGCCGGCCGGCCGCCCAGGAACAGCTCAAGGTCCTCGGCGAGCAGAACGGGATCGACACCCTGCCGATCATCGAAGGCCAGGGACCGGTCGAGATCGCAAAGCGGGCCATGTCGGCGGCCAAGCTCGGCGGCTATGACGTGGTCATGCTCGACACCGCCGGCCGCATCCACATCGACGAGCCGCTGATGGTGGAAATGGCCGAGGTCAAGGCCGCCGCCAACCCCCATGAAATCCTGCTCGTCGCCGATGCGCTGACCGGTCAGGACGCGGTCAACCTCGCCAAGAGCTTCGACGAGCGCGTCGGCATCACCGGGATCGCGCTGACCCGTATGGACGGCGACGGCCGCGGCGGCGCGGCCCTTTCCATGCAGGCGGTCACCGGCAAGCCGGTGAAGCTGATCGGGACCGGCGAAAAGGCCGATGCGCTGGAGGATTTCTATCCGAAGCGGATCGCCGACCGCATCCTCGGCATGGGCGACATCGTATCGCTCGTTGAAAAGGCGGCCGAAGCCATCGACGCGGAAAAGGCCGCGCAGATGGCGAAGAAGATGCAGAAGGGTCACTTCGACCTGAACGATCTCGCCGAACAGCTCAAGCAAATGGAAAAGCTCGGCGGCATGTCGGGCATGATGAGCATGCTGCCCGGCGTCGGCAAGATGAAGAAGCAGATCGAGGCTTCCAATCTCGACGACAAGATGTTCAAGCGCCAGGTCGCCATCATCCAGTCCATGACCGCGAAGGAGCGCGAAAAGCCCGAACTCCTGAAGGCAAGCCGCAAGAAGCGGGTCGCCGCCGGGTCCGGCGTCGATGTCGCGGAGGTCAACAAGCTTCTGAAGATGCACCGCCAGATGGCGGACATGATGAAGATGATGGGCAAGAAGAAGGGCATGCTCGGCAAGATGATGGGCGGCCTGACCGGAATGGGCGGCATGCCCAATGTCGATCCCAAGCAATTGGAAGAAATGGCCCGATCCGGCCAGATGCCCGGCGGAATGGATCTGCCCAAGGGCCTGCCCGGCGGCCTAGGGGGCGGCATGGGCGGCGGTTTGCCCGGCGGCATGCCCGGTCTTCCCGGCCTCGGCGGTCCGAAAATGCCCGGCGGCATGCCCGGTCTTCCCGGGATGGGCAAGGGCAAGAAGAAATGAGCGTGAGCGACGCGGAAAACCGGCTGGGCGAAAGCCCGGCCATGGCCGAGCTTCTGGCGCTGCGCGCCTCCATCGACAACATCGATGCCGCACTGGTCCACATGCTCGCAGAGCGATTCAAATGCACCCAGAAAGTGGGGATGCTGAAAGCAACCAACGACCTGCCGCCGGCGGACCCGGCGCGGGAGAAAATTCAGATCGAACGCCTGCGCCAGCTGGCTGTGCAGGCCAATCTCGATCCTGATTTTGCCGAAAAGTTCCTGAACTTCATCGTGAAGGAAGTCATCCGGCATCACGAAGCCATTGCCGCTGAAACCGGCAAATGAACAAACTGGAGAACTGAAAAATGGCTACCAAAATTCGTCTGGCACGTGGCGGTTCCAAGAAACGCCCGTATTACCGCATCGTCATTGCCGACATCCGCTCCCCGCGCGATGGCCGCTTCATCGAAAAGGTCGGTTCCTACAACCCGATGCTGCCGAAGGATTCCGAAGAACGCGTTCAGCTGAACGTCGAGCGCATCCAGTACTGGCTCGGCACCGGCGCAAAGCCGACCGACCGCGTGGCCCGTTTCCTGGATGCCGCCGGCCTCTTGAAGCGCGAACCGCGCAACAACCCGAAGAAGGCTCAGCTCGGTCAGAAGGCCCAGGAACGACTGGACGCCAAGAAGCAGGCTGAAGAAGACGCAGCCGCTGCCGCCGCAGAAGCCGCAGCCGCACCGGCAGCCGAAGAAGCTCCGGCTGAAGAAGCCGCCGCTGAATAAGATGCAGTACTCGGCCTGCGCCGGACGGCTTTGAGGATGACACCGTACAATGGGTGATGTCGGCAAAGACATGGTCCTCATGGCCGTTATCGGCGCAGCCCACGGCATTCGCGGTGAGGTGCGGGTCAAACCCTATGGCGACGACCCGCTTTCCTTCACCGACTACGGACCCCTGGTCACCGAGGACGGCAGCCGCACCTTCGAGGTGTTGAATGCCCGGGTCCAGAAGACGGTTGTCATCACCAGGTTCAAGGGCATCGACGACCGCAACCAGGCCGAGGCCCTGAACGGCCTCAACCTGTATATCCCCCGCGACCGGCTTCCCGAGCCGGAAGAAGACGAATTCTACTATTCGGATCTTGAGGGGCTTGCCGTCATCTCGACGGCAGGCGAGGACCTTGGCAAGGTCGTTGCGGTGCAGGATTTCGGCGCCGGAGACCTGCTGGAAGTCCGCCCGAAACGCGGCCGGACCTTCTACATCCCCTTCACGAAAGCCTTTGTTCCGGAAATCGACCTGGAAGCCGGCGTCGTGAAAGCCGATCTGCCGGACGATTACTTTTCAGACGAACGGTCGGAGTCGGCAGACAGATCGTAATAGATCGGCTGCAGACCCATCTGCTCCAGATCGAGCGGCACCGGCTTTTCTTCCATGACCTGCTGCGTTTCGGACCGGATCAGGGCGATGGCGGCGACGACCATGGCGATCCCCACTCCGTTGGCGAAGGCATCGGAAAGCGAGGATTCATGGTTGGGAAGGAACCCCTGGACAACCTCTCCGGCAAGGCCCATGGAAAAGGCCGCAACCGCGGAGATCCGCAGGCGGCAACAGAACAGCGCATGGATCGACAGGGTCAGAAGCGCGTAAAAGGCGACGTGGATGATCTTGTCGTAGGGATGCCCGACGCCCGTGTTAAAGACCAGCCCGGCCAGAACGCCGAATGTGAGCAGGGCAAGAAGCGGCAAAACGCGGCTCAGCGAAACATCCAGATAATGCTGGTCGACGCGCTCCTGGATAAATTTGGGCAGCTTCAAACGGAATACGGGCATTGGAAAACCTGACGCGACTACCTTCCCTAAGACTTGATACTATGCCGTGGGAAGTTTAATGCGCCACTTAAAGGCGCCGCTAAGGTGTTCAAAAGAATGGTAAACTTGTATTAACCCTAAGCATTCCCTACGAATGGCAAAACGATCCGCCGGTGACAGGACATGGCCTTCAAGGCAACCGTATTGACGCTTTACCCGGAGATGTTTCCAGGACCGCTGGGCCAGAGCCTGGCCGGCCGCGGGCTGGAACGCGGGCTATGGGCGCTGGAAACCGGCCAGATCCGGGATTTCGCCACCGACAGGCACAGGTCGGTGGACGATACGCCGGCCGGCGGCGGCGCCGGCATGGTGCTTCGCGCCGATATCCTGGCAAAGGCGATCGACGGCTCGGTGCCGGAAGACGATCCGCGACCGAAGCTGCTGATGAGCCCGCGCGGCAGGCCCTTCACCCAGTCCATGGCGCATGACCTTGCCGAGGGACCGGGCGCCGTCATCGTCTGCGGCCGGTTCGAAGGGGTCGACCAGCGGGTGATCGACGCCCGGAACCTGACGGAAGTCTCCATTGGCGACTACATCCTGTCGGGCGGCGAGATCGCCGCGATCACCATGCTGGATGCGATCGTGCGCCTGATCCCGGGCGTGATGGGCAATATGGAAAGCGCTGAAACCGAGAGCTTCGAGACCGGCCTTCTGGAACACCCGCACTATACCCGCCCAGCCGAATTCGAAGGCCGAACCATTCCGGAGGTACTGACCTCCGGAAATCACCGGAAAATCGCCGAATGGCGCCAGCAGCAGGCGGAAAAGCTCACCCGGGAACGGCGGCCGGACCTGTGGGAACGGCATCTGCTGCAGCAGAAGGACTGATCCCGTGCGCCTTACCCGAGGCCGAGCTCCGGCGTTCCGGGAAGTCGGGCCAGAAGCTGCGCGCCCATACGAACCACGTCGGACTGGGACCGTGTCCCGGTCTTGGTATGCACGCTTGCCAGCTGATTGCGCGCGGTATTGTAGGCAATGCCGAGGCGGTCTGCGGCCTCGCGCAAGCTGGAGCCGTAGATCAGTTCCTGGAGGAGCGCGCTCTCGCGTTCGGTCACTCCCAACGCGCCGGCCAGCACGCCCTGAGCGGTTTTCGGTCTGTCCTCGGGATTGAAATAGGTGACGAGGAACGGCATTCGCGGCCCGAGGAACGGGGCCAGCGACGGATGAACCTGTCCTTCCGGGCGGACCGGAAGGACAAAGAAAAAGCTGCCTCTTTGGCCCGGCCCGCGGAGGAAGACCGGACCGACGGGGCTGGAGGTTGCCTGCGCGCGGCCGATCGCATCCTCGATCCGTTTCCGGACCAGGATATCGGAGGATGTCAGGACCGCCCCGGGCGATGTGGTCAGGGCATCGTCGCGTTTCAGGGTCTGTTCCGCCAGGGTGTTCATGTGGATCAATCGACGGCCACCGTCCACGACAAAGGCGGGCGTTGGAATTTGTTCCAGCCAGAAACCGTAGCGGGCGGTATTCACCTCCCGTTTGCGGACTTCGAGAAGGAGCTTGAAGGCGCCTTGGAAATGCGGCCGCAGAAACCGCATAACGTCATTGGCGCGCGCTTCGTCCTCGTCGCTGAATTCCTTCGGGAAATTGGCGGCGACGAAGGCGGAATCCGCGCCTTGCCGGTGCAGGATAATCCCCGTTGCCCTGTTGATGTGGATATTCTCGCGGCAGAATTCGTCATAGAAGTCGGTTTTCTCCATCTCCTGCGGAGAAATCGTGTGTGCGGTTTGAACGATATCCGAGACGTCGCAGTTCAGAGCAATCGGCGGGAACGGATTGGCGGATTCGACCCGGCTCAGCTTTTCCAGCACATCGGGCCCGTGATTGTAAAAGGCACAGTCGTAGAATTCGTTCTGATAGACGCATTGCGCCTGATAGGAGATCGGCAGATCCGGGAACGCGATTGCCAGATCGGCCAGCACGCCGGTTAAACCGCCCTCCAGCAGAGCGGCGGAATAAAGCTTCTGAAGCAGTCCTTCCCGATCGAGCTGCATATGATCCCCTGTCAGACCCAGCGGACGACATCATACCGGAATGAGACAAATCTTATAGTGCATTTGGATCATTCGGGACTTTTCGCAATGCTATAAAATGAAAACTGCCGATGGGGAAAGAGAATGCCGACCGGATTGCGATTTCAATCAGGCCCGTTGTTCTCCCTCTGCAGGCTGCGAATAGCGGACTTGTTTATGAGGCATTTGCCTTCGGCCGTTTTTAAAGCACTTTGACAGGCATCAGCGGCGACCGGTATCCCCGGTCGCCGTATTTTTGGGCGTGACGGCCCGTAAAGCTCTCCGATTTTGTGCTTTTCTTAAAAACCGCATGACAAACGTTGCGTCTTCCTGTATCACGCGCGGCGAATGGACCGGATGGGTGAAGTCTTCCCACCGGCCGGGAAATGTCACCATGGCCCAGAGACGGTGAACCCGTCCCCGCGCAGTTTGATGCGGAGGACGCTCTGACCGCTTTGTAAATTGAAAAGGGAAATATGCCATGAACATTATCGAGCAGCTCAACGCCGAGGAAATGGCGAAAATCGAGGAAAGCCGCAAGCTTCCGGAATTTTCCCCCGGCGACACGGTCAAGGTCAACGTCCGCGTGACGGAAGGCAACCGGACCCGTACCCAGGCTTATGAAGGTGTCTGCATCGCCCGTTCCGGCGGCGGCATCAACGAAAGCTTCACCGTCCGCAAGATCTCCTACGGCGAAGGCGTCGAACGCGTATTCCCGGTCTACTCGCCGATGCTGGAAGGCGTCGAAGTGGTCCGCCGCGGTAAGGTTCGTCGCGCGAAGCTCTACTACCTGCGCGATCGCCGCGGCAAGTCGGCTCGTATCGTGGAAGCCACCAACGCCCGCGCCAAGCGCCTGAACGAGGAAGTTCGCGCAGACGCCGCTGCCGTCAAGGCAGCCGCAGCCGCTGAAAAAGAAGCCGCCAAGGCAGCCGAAGCAGCAGCAACTGAAGCAGCAGCTTCTGCCGAAAGCGCCGCGGAATAAGACGGACGCAGCTTTCAGGTTCGAATTTCAAAAGGGCAGTCCAGCGGGCTGCCCTTTTTGCGTTGAGTTCCGCACGTTTCAATCTCAGTTGAAGAATACTCAACTCAAACGTCTTGACCGCGCGACCTGCTTTGAGTCATTGAAATGCCCAACAATGGGGAGGGAGTGACTGCCGTTTCCCCGACAACAAAGACCGGTCCACAGACGTCTGCAGCGGATGCACTGCCGGCAGACGCTTAGAGAAAAGGCCCGGCCCGGTTTCAGGAGAGAACCATGACGCAAGCCAGGACGCTTTACGACAAGATCTGGGACGACCATGTGGTCGACATGCAGGAAGACGGAACGGGCCTGCTCTACATCGACCGTCATCTGGTTCATGAGGTGACCAGCCCCCAGGCCTTCGAAGGCCTGCGCATGACCGGTCGCAAGGTTCGCCAGCCGCACAAGACCCTGGCCGTTGTCGACCATAACGTGCCGACCACCGACCGCAGCCACGGCATCGACGATCCGGAATCCGCCCTGCAGGTCGACACGCTGGCAAAGAACGCCGCCGACTTCGATGTCGAGTACTATAACGAACTCGACCACCGCCAGGGCATCGTCCACATCGTCGGGCCGGAACAGGGCTTCACCCTGCCGGGCATGACCATCGTCTGCGGCGACAGCCACACCTCGACCCATGGCGCCTTCGGCGCGCTGGCACACGGTATCGGCACCTCGGAAGTGGAACACGTTCTGGCCACCCAGACGCTGATTCAGAAAAAAGCCAAGAACATGCTGATCCAGGTGGACGGCAAGCTGCCGGAAGGCGTGACCGCCAAGGACATCATTCTGGCGATCATCGGAGAGATCGGCACCGCCGGCGGCACCGGCTATGTCATGGAATATGCCGGCGAGGCGATCCGCGAGCTCTCCATGGAAGGCCGCATGACCGTCTGCAACATGTCGATCGAGGGCGGCGCCCGCGCCGGCCTGATTGCGCCGGACGAAAAGACCTTCGCCTATATCAAGGGCCGCCCAAAAGCTCCGACCGGCGAAGCCTGGGACCGCGCCGTCGAATACTGGAAGTCGCTGCACACCGAAGAAGGTGCGCATTTCGACAAGATCGTCGAACTCGATGCCGCCAATCTGCCGCCGATCGTCACCTGGGGTTCGTCTCCGGAGGATGTCGTCTCCGTGACCGGCGTCGTCCCGAACCCGGACGACATCGAAGACGAAACCCGGCGCACCTCCAAGTGGCGCGCGCTGGAATACATGGGCCTGAAGCCCGGCACGAAGATCACCGACATTGAGCCCAATGTCGTTTTCATCGGCTCGTGCACCAACGGCCGTATCGAGGATCTGCGCGCCGCCGCCGCCGTCATCGGCAACGGCAAGGTCAAGGACGGGATCCGCGCCATGGTGGTCCCGGGCTCCGGCCTCGTGAAGGAACAGGCGGAAGCCGAAGGTCTGGACACCATCTTCAAGGCGGCCGGTTTCGAATGGCGCGAGCCGGGATGTTCCATGTGTCTGGCCATGAACGCCGACAAGCTGGCGCCGGGCGAGCGTTGCGCATCCACGTCGAACCGCAACTTCGAAGGCCGTCAGGGCTTCAAGGGCCGCACCCATCTGGTGTCCCCGGCCATGGCCGCGGCAGCCGCCATTGCCGGCCATTTTGTCGACATTCGCGAATGGCAGGCGCCCTGATTCGACGCAATTTGGCCTGAGGTTGGCCTGAAACAAACGGGCGCCCACCGGGCGCCCGTTTGCATTTTGTCGCGGGTTCTTCGCCCCGACAAAGTCGCCTGGTTCGTTCATTTCGAAATTTCAAATGGTTAACAGGCATTAACCCCGGCCTGCACCGGGTGTCTCAGAATTGGGATTTGCGAATTTATCAGGCTTCACAAGAGTGTCACAGCCGCTCTACAATACTCGCGTCTCATGAGGACAGGCCTTGCGTCCGCACAGCCGGACGACAGCCGTCCGAGCAGGCATGAGGAGCGGAAGGTGACGATAGCGGTTTCGTCTGGAGCACACCCGGCTTTGGTGCTCAATGCGGACTACCGGCCATTGAGCTACTACCCCCTGTCTCTCTGGTCGTGGCAGGATACGATCAAGGCTGTGTTTCTCGACAGGGTGAACATCGTGTCGGAATACGACACCTGTGTCCGAAGTCCGAGCTTCGAGTTCCGATTACCCAGCGTCGTTTCCCTCAAGAGTTACGTCAAGCCCAGCCGCTACCCTGCCTTTACCCGTTTCAACGTCTTCCTCCGCGACAAATTCCAGTGTCAGTATTGCGGCTCCAGGGAGGAGCTGACCTTCGACCACCTCGTTCCCCGGTCGAAAGGTGGACAGACGACCTGGGACAATGTCATCACCGCCTGCTCGCCCTGCAATCTCAAGAAGGCCAACAAGTCCTGCAAGCAGCTGAACATGTGGCCGATGCACATGCCGTTTCAGCCGACCATCCAGGACCTGCACAACAACGGCCGCGGTTTCCCGCCGAATTACCTCCACGAAAGCTGGCTCGACTTTCTCTATTGGGATACGGAACTGGAGCCGTAATCATCGGCTTCGCGCGGCGCCCCGGGTTTCATCAATCGAAGTAAGCAACACTTAACCGAGACCGCAGGTTCCTCGATATTTCTTACAGATTTTAATAAATAAGAATTGGTTTTGTCCGACGCTCCCGGCAGGTCACATCCTGGAGAGTGCGTCATGTTTTCAGCTGCCCGCCGACAGCTCAGGTTTTCTGCGGCCCGGTTCGCAGAGAACGCAAGCGGTTCGATCCTGCCGATGGTCGCGATCATGGCCGTCATCCTGCTCGTCGTCGGCGGCGCCGCCGTGGATTACAGCCGCGCGATCGGCAATCGCACCACCATGGCAAACGCGTTGGATGCCGCAGCTCTGACCATTGCCAGCCAGTTGTCATCCTCGGTCATGACCGATGCGGAAATCGGCCAGAACCTGAAGGACGCGTTCACGGCCAATCTCAACAACATGGGCTATTCGGACGCCGCCATAGAAAACCTGCAGCACACCATCAACAGCGACGCCGGCACGATCCACGTGTCCTCCTCGATCGCCATCCCCACCAAATTCATCCATATCGGCGGAATCGGGCCGGACACGATTTCGGTCGGCGTGGAAACCGAGGTGTCCTATTCCAAATTCGATGTCGAGCTCGCCCTGGTACTCGATGTGACCGGCTCCATGAGCGGCGACATGACGACCCTGAAGGAGGCCGCAAATTCCCTTGTCGACACCCTGATTCCGAAAGGTACGTCCGAAGCCGACAGCAAGATCCGGATTTCGATCGTCCCCTACAGCCAGGGCGTCAATCTCGGCGAATTCGCCCAGGCCGTGACCGACGGCAACAAGGGAACCAGGAACTGCGTGACCGAGCGAACCGGCGATGCCCAGTATACGGACGATCCTTACGATTATGATGCGACCAATGCGGAATCCTATTTCGGCGGCGGCTCCGACGGTTGCGCCTCGACGCCGCAGATGGAGCCGCTGACCGCCAAGCGCAACAAGCTGACCACGGCGATCAACAAGCTTTCCGCCAGCGGTTCGACTGCCGGCCAGACCGGGATTGCCTGGGGCTGGTACTCCCTGTCGCCCAACTGGACAAACCTGTGGCCGACGAAAAGCGCCCCCGGCGACTACGGTGACGACGAGATCCTGAAATTCGCGGTCATCATGACCGACGGCGATTTCAACACTTATTACAATTATGAAGATCATCGGGAGTGCAAAGGCTGGGGCTGGGGCCGGAAATGCTCGACGGTCAAGGGTTGGACGGAGAAAAGGGAATCGGAAAACGACACCAACATCTCCTCGACACGGGCCAAGGCACTCTGTTCCGCAATGAAGGACGAGGGGGTCGACGTCTATACGATCTATTTCGGTTCGAACAGCAGCTCGGCCGGCGCGAAGGTCATGAAATCCTGCGCCACCAGCGGATCGACCTTCTACATGGCCTCATCCGATGATGCCCTGGTCGCCGCCTTCGGCAACATCGCCAAGAAAGTGCAGGCAATCTATCTCGCAAAATAGGACTGCCAGGCATCAGACTTCAATTCTATATCCGTAATTGTTCTGTTCCGAATTTCTACTTATAGTTTGAAAATAGTTTCAAATAATCCGAGAGGATTTATATTATTTCGCAGGAAAAGTGGTTAATGTATATAACTTTATACATTTGATTTAAGAATTCTCCAACTTTTATAAGATATGTAAAGCTGGTTGACCTTGGAGTCGCCTCGTTGAAATATGAATCCGGTTTAATACAGCTACAAAAACTAAAAACAGACCAGCGCGGCTCCATCATGCCGATGTTCGCCATCCTAGGCGTTCTGATAATGGTCATTGCCGGCGCGGCCGTGGACTACAGCCGCGCGGTGAACAACCGTGAAAAAATGGCCCATGCCCTGGATGCCGCCGCATTGACGCTGGCAACCCAGCTGTCGACATCGGTCATGACCGACAGCCAGATCGACACCCAGCTTTCCGAAGCGTTTGCGGCGAACATCCAGACACTCGGCCTGGATGACGTCGCGATTTCCAACCTGACCCATACCGTTGACCCCGACAACGGGATCATCGACATCTCCACGACCGTCGCGGTTCCGACCCAGTTCCTGAGCATGGGCGGTATCGGACCGGACAACCTGACCGTCCACGTCAAAACGGAAGTGAACTATTCCAGGTTCAACGTCGAACTGGCGCTCGTGCTCGATGTGACCGGTTCGATGCGCTACGACATCGACACGCTGCAGGAAGCTTCGAACGACCTTCTGGACACGCTTATTCCCGACGGCACAGATCCTTCGGACAGCAAGGTACGGATCTCGATCATCCCCTACAGCCAGGGCGTCAACCTCGGCAGCGATGCGTCGACGGTCACCAATGGAGACGCCTCCGGCAGCTGCGTGACCGAACGCGTTGGCGAGGCGCAATATACGGATGATCCGTATGATTATACGCCGGCGGATACCAGCCTGGTCTCCTCCAGCTACTTCGGCGGCGGCACGGGAAGTTGTCCGGGCAGTTCGATGAAGCTCCAGCCGCTGACCAGCAACCGGACCACCCTTCAGAACAAGATCACGGCTCTGGACGATGGCGGCGGAACCGCCGGCCAGACCGGTGTGGCCTGGGGCTGGTACACGCTGTCGCCGAACTGGACGAACCTTTGGCCCGCGGACAGCGCACCCGGTGCTTATGATGACGATGAACTTCTGAAGTTTGCGATCATCATGACCGACGGTGACAACAACCGCTATTACGACCTGGATGTCGAAAAGTGCGGCTGGAAATACAACTACTACAAACACAGTTACGAATATTCCTGTTACACGGACACCGGCTGGTCGGAGAACTCCGAAAGCGAAAGCTACAGCAACGAATCGTCGACACGGCAGCGGGCCCTGTGCCAGGCCATGAAGGACCAGGGGATCACGGTCTACGGAATTTATTTCGGAACCAACACCTCGTCGGCGGGCGCAAAAAACATGTCATCCTGCGCGACCGACGACACAACCTTCTATCAGGCGAATTCAAGCAGCGAACTGATCAGCGCCTTCGGCAACATTGCCAAGAAGATCCAGTCGATCTATCTCGCGAAGTAGAGCCGGATAACGCGCCGCAAACAAAAAGCCCGCCGGTCCGGCGGGCTTTCCTTTTTTCATGCAGCGGACTGATCAGCCGCGGTTCTGCCGGTTCTCGATCAGGTCGTCGACCACGGCCGGTTCGGCCAGGGTCGACGTGTCGCCCAGATTGTCGAAGCTGTCCTCGGCGATCTTGCGCAGGATTCGGCGCATGATCTTGCCCGAGCGGGTCTTCGGCAGGCCCGGCGCAAACTGGATCAGGTCCGGAGAGGCGATCGGCCCGATTTCGGACCGCACGTGGGCGACCAGCTCCTTCTTGAGCGCGTCGGTCGGCTCCTCGCCTTCCATCAGGGTGACGTAGGCATAGATGCCCTGACCCTTGATGTCGTGCGGATAGCCGACCACGGCAGCTTCCGAGACCTTCGGATGGGCCACCAGCGCGCTTTCCACTTCCGCCGTTCCCATGCGGTGGCCGGACACGTTGATCACGTCGTCGACGCGGCCGGTGATCCAGTAATAGCCGTCTTCGTCGCGGCGGCAGCCGTCACCGGTGAAATAGAGGCCCTTGTAGGTGGCGAAATAGGTCTGCACGAAACGCTCGTGATCGCCGTAGACCGTGCGCATCTGGCCGGGCCAACTGTCCTTGATGACCAGATTGCCTTCGGTCGCCCCTTCCAGGAACTTGCCGTCCGCATCGACCACGCCGGGCTGGATGCCGAAGAACGGCCGCGTTGCGGAGCCCGGCTTCAGATCCGTGGCGCCGGGCAGAGGCGTGATCAGGATGCCGCCGGTTTCCGTCTGCCACCAGGTATCGACAATCGGGCAGCGCTTTTCGCCGACCACGTTGTAATACCAGGTCCAGGCTTCCGGGTTGATCGGCTCGCCCACCGACCCGAGCAGGCGCAGCGACTTGCGCGAGGTCTTGGTGACATGCTCGTCACCGGCCCCCATCAGGGCGCGGATCGCCGTCGGCGCGGTATAGAAGATGTTGACGTTGTGCTTGTCGCAGACTTCCCAGAACCGGCCCGGTCCAGGATAGGTCGGCACGCCTTCGAACATCAGCGTGGTCGCCCCGTTGGCGAGCGGCCCGTAGACGATGTAGCTGTGCCCGGTGACCCAGCCCACATCCGCCGTACACCAGTAGACGTCGCCGTCATGGTAGTCGAAGACGTACTCATGGGTCATGGAGGCGTAGACGAGATAGCCGCCCGACGTATGCAGCACGCCCTTCGGCTTGCCGGTCGAACCCGAGGTATAGAGGATGAACAGCGGGTCTTCGGCGCTCATTTCCACCGGCGTGCAATGGTCGGACACGCGATCGGCTTCCTCGTGGTACCAGACGTCCCGGCCGGACTGCATGGCAATGTCGCCGCCGGTGCGCCGGACCACGATGACGCTGTCGACGGGGGCCTTTTCGGCCGCCCGGTCCACATTGGCCTTGAGCGGCACCTTGCGCCCGCCGCGCAGGCCCTCATCGGCGGTGATGACGCATTTGCTTTCGCAGTCCTCGATGCGCTGCGCCAGCGAATCCGGCGAGAACCCGCCGAAGACGATGGAATGCACCGCGCCGATGCGCGCGCAGGCGAGCATGGCGTAGGCCGCTTCCGGGATCATCGGCAGATAGATGGTCACCCGGTCGCCCTTCTTCACGCCCTGGGCGTGAAGGACGTTGGCGAACACGTTCACTTCATGATGAAGCTGCTTGTAGGTGATGACCTTGTGCTCGGACGGATCGTCGCCTTCCCAGATGATGGCCGGCTGGTCGCCGCGGGTCGCCACATGGCGGTCGACGCAATTGGCGGAAACGTTGAGCGTGCCGTCCTCGAACCACTTGATGGAAACATTGTGGTAGTCGTAGGAGGTGTTCTTCACCTTCGTGAAGGGCTTGATCCAGTCGATCCGCTTGCCGTGCTCGCCCCAGAACCCGTTCGGGTCGTCCACGGAGCGCTGGTACATCTCAAGGTACTTGGCATTGTCCACGTGCGCGCGCGCGGCAACTTCCGCAGGCACGGGGAAAACATTATCCGACATGTAATTACCTCCCAAACACCACTGATGGGCACGCCCCTCACTCGGGCACCCAATTTAGTCGGCGCCATTATGCTTACCGGCCTGCCAAGCGTCCATACGGAAGGGCTGGTACTTTCGTAGGCGTCAACTTTTGTCCAGAATACCGGTCAGGAAACCTGACCGAACAGACCGATCACGGCACCCTGGATGAGGAGCACACCGAGCCAGTGGCCGCCATCGATCACGGTGAGGCTCCATGGCGCCCCCTGAAACCGGTGATTGACGATCTGCGTCGTCACCACGAAGCCTAACCATATCAGGACCGCCGAAATCAATCCCGTTTTCAAGGTCGTCTCGCCGGTGTGAAAGATCACACCCGCCAGCACGAATGCCATCACAAGCTGGCAGATGAAGGCGGTCATGAAGGTTTTCGGGTCCGGCCTGACGTCGTCTTTCGTCAGCCCCGCCGCTTTCATCCAGGCTTTCCCGAGCACCCCGTACCAGAGCGCCCCGAAAACGAAGGCAACGACGGCGGCAATGAAAACACCCAGCAGATTGATGGTCTCGAACATCAAAAAATTCCTCCTGTAATCTCAGGGCTTCCTGACCGTCCATCGGCGGTAGACAAACATCACGATCAGCGCAGCGAGGACAATGAATTCGAGGGTGAGAAAAGCGAATTTCGTCTGGGTGGCGCTGCTGGCGAAGCGGACAAGATCCGGAGACAGGTCTTCGGCACTGCCGGTCAGAATGCCGGCAACGGCCAGGTTCTCCAGATAATCGGCGATCATTGCGGGAACCGTAACCAACGGCAGGAGATAACGCGCCCGACCCCACCCTTTTGGTGTCAGACGCAGGATCGACCAGCCGACGGAAAGCGCCAGCAACAGAGGAAAGGTACGGTCCAGTCTCTGCACGACGTACAGATATTTCCGCTTTTCGGCTTTGGGCATCTCCTCCAGATAGGTCTTTGCCGCGTTAAAATCGTAGCCGCTGATCCGTTCATCAAAGGTCGGCAACGCCTTGTCGTCATGGATGACCTGCGGCGCCCAGACCCGCATTGCACCAAAAACAAGACAAGCCGCGATCAGGACAGCCCAGAACAGGCCAGTCCGCCAGTACCTTTGCCGTTTGTCTCGCGTCACCGCCAACCCCCGGTATTTTTGCCGGGCATCATAGAACGGCCGATTGATTCCGCCGATCGTTTTCTGAAAGGGGGCCGTCAGAGCCCGCCCTTGTCCTTGATGAAATCGACCACCTGCTGAATGCCGTCTCCCGCCCGCATGTTGGCGAAGACGAACGGCCGGTCCTTGCGCATGCGCTCAGAATCCCGCTCCATGACGGCGAGATCGGCGCCGACATAAGGCGCAAGATCGGTCTTGTTGATCACCAGAAGATCGGACCGGGTGATGCCCGGGCCGCCTTTGCGCGGGATTTCCTCGCCCGCGGCAACGTCGATCACATAAATCGTCAGATCGGCAAGTTCGGGCGAGAAGGTCGCCGCCAGATTGTCGCCGCCGGATTCGATCAGGATCAGGTCCAGATCCGGGAACGCCTGATTGAGATCATGCACGGCCGCCAGGTTGATCGAGGCGTCCTCGCGGATCGCCGTGTGCGGACAGCCGCCGGTCTCCACGCCGCGGATCCGCGCGCTTGGCAGCGCCTGTGAGCGCATCAGCGCCTCCGCATCCTCGCTGGTGTAGATGTCGTTGGTGATGACGGCGAGCGAATAGGCATCGCGCATGGCCTTGCAGAGCCGGTCCGTCAGGGTGGTCTTGCCCGAACCGACCGGGCCGCCGATACCGACGCGCAAGGGACCGTTGGGTGAAGTCATTGGGACACTCCAAGAAAGACAGCTGTGAACCCTGCGCCGAATACCAGGCACAGGGGAGAATAGAACCGGCGATCGAACGAACGGAAAGGCTCTTCGGAAAAGCGCCGCGAAAAAGGCCCCGAATAACCTGCCAGTCCGCGCAGCAGAAACACCGCCGCAAACGCGGCCACCAGATACCGGCCGAAGACGCCAGCTGGTTCCGGCAAAGGGAAGAAATTCAGCGCCGCCCATAGGGCGAGCGCCCCGATGCAAAGGGCGCCGGCGACGAGAAAACACGAAAGACCGGGCGGCATTTTCTCAATGCCGGTCTGGCCGACCACGGTCCGGGCAAGCGCGGTTTCGTCCGCAATCGGCCACCAGACCTTTACGCCCCACAGGGCATGGATCACCGCGATAACCAGCAATCCGAAAGAAAGAGCCGCGGCGAGAACGGTCATGACCGGAACAGCCGCGAATATTTCGTCTCATGCGCCATGGAGGCAATGTCGCCGAGGAAGGTGCTGCTGCCAAGATCGTCAAGGCCGGAGCGAAGCGCCTGTTCCGTTATCCCGGCGACCGCAGGTTCCAGCCGTGCCAGCACCCGCTGGCCGTCGCTCTGGCCGAGCGGAACCGCCCTGACGGCCGCCGATATCACATTGGCCATGAAGGTATGCAGAAATCCGGTCACCGTCGCCTCGACCGGAATCTCCCAGGCCGCCGCGACCAGACCGACGGCGACCGGATAGGGCCAGAGCTTCGGCCTGTCCGAGCTAGAGCGATCGGTCAGCCGCGCAAACAGGCCCGCCGCCGGTCCGTCCGTTTCCGGCGCCCAGGCCTTCAGGACCGCTTCGATGAAGGCAGACCCTTGCGCGCTTGTCTCAAGGTGCCGCTCCTTTGACGGCTGCAGCGCGAGACCGAGATCGATCAGCCCCCGGACGGCCGCCTCATCGCCCCGTTCCGCCGCACCCATCGTTTCCTTCAGGAGAATCGCGTCGCTCCGCCCGGAGCCGTGGTTCAGAACATCCAGAAGCCAGGCTTCGAGGCTGGCCGCGTCGGAGACGCCGCCGTCCTCGATCACCTGTTCCAGCCCATGGCTGTAGGTGAAGGCGCCGACCGGAAAGGCCGGGGACAGGAAAGCGAGCAGACGGTAAAGGGCAGCAAGCGAGACGTTTTCAGTGGTCATGGGAATGCCCATGATGATGACTGTGCCCATGCGAATGCCCATGGTCGTGCGGGTGATCATGACCGTGGGTCTGGCCGTGTCCGTAGGCGCCGCCTTCCGGATCGAACGGCGCCTGCAGCGGCGTCAGCCGGCCGCCGAGACGGGCCACCATATCCTCGATCACATGATCGCGGCGGATACGCAGCGTCGTTCCCATGAGCTGGGTCGGCAGGTGCCGGTTGCCAAGATGCCAGGCGATCTTCACCAGATGCCCCATGTCGTCGGCTTCGATTTCGACAAGGTCCTCCGGTGCCGCCAGCACTTCCACGATCCGGCCGTCTTCCAGCTTCAGCCCGTCGCCGTGATGCAGGGTGACCGCACTCGGCTGATCGAGGAGGAAGGAAAGCCCGCCCGCACCGGTCATGACCGCCCGCCGGCGGTGCCGGTCGTCCCGTTCCAGCATGATCGTATCGGCGGGAGGACCCTCCCAGGTTCCGGCGGTCAGAATCTCGGAGACGCGGATCATGACGCGGCCTTGACCTTGGCCATCAGCCGCTGGAATGCGGGACGGGCGCGCAAGCGCATGGAGTAGTCGTAGAGCGGACCTTCCTTCGGCAGGTCGAACTTGGCGGCGATCGCCCACCCCAGACAGTGACCGGCAATGATATCGGCAATGGTGAAGGTGTCGCCCATGAGGTAGGGGCCGTCGCCCAGGCGCGCTGCAAGGGTTTTCAGCGCCCTGTCGAATTCAAGCCTGCAGACCGCCTTGATTTCCGGAACCCGCACCTCTTCCGGGTGGACGAAGGAATTCTTCGCCGCCGTCCACAGCACACCGTCCAGTTCGTCGACGCCGAACTGGGTGAGACTGTCCTGACGGGCCCGCTCGACGGTTCCGGCCGGAAAGGTCAGCTTGCCGTGCTTGTCGGCGAGATAGGTACAGATCGCCACGGAATCGGTCACCACCGCGTCACCGTCGATCAGGATCGGAATCTTGCCGGCGGGATTGAGCGCAAGCACGGTTTCCGACCGCGGAGGTGCGGGGTCGTGTTCATAAGGCTCGCCGAGTTCTTCAAGCGTCCACAAAACGCGCATGACGCGCGACTGAAAGGCACCGATGACCTTGTACATTCCGTTTCTCTCCTCGGATCTCAGTCCGGAGCCGGTTCTTTTCGCGCAGCCTGCGCAGCAAAAATTCCGGTCTTCCGATGCACCGGCCGCAACATTGTTTTCGATGTCGACGCGGTGTCCGCAAGTGCCTTTTGTATACGGCTGTCCCGGGCCGTAATCGCATCGGCCAGCCCGGCGAATTCCGGCTCCAGGGCGGCGTCTTCATCGCTCAGCAATTTGCCGACCATCCCGACATCCCGCCACAGGCTCAAGCGTGCATCAAACCCGGTCCACCGGGCGACGCCATCAGTGAGTTGCCCCCTGAAGGCCGCCGCGCACCGATTCGCAGGCGTGCTGTCTTTTTCCCAGTTTCCGACGGAAATCAGCAACTCGACGGTGCCGCTCGCACCATAATCCCAATCTGCAAAGTAGATCGCATGGGGCTGCCCGCCCCTGCTGACATATCCTTGCGGAAAACAGGCCTCGGGATCGCAGCAGGGGCAGCCTCCGGACGGAGCGCTGCCCAGCTCAATGGTAATGTCTGCCGCTGTCATTCCGAAAACGCCGCTGCTTGTGGTTTCCCGTCAGTCTAGAACAGGAAATACCGCTGGGCCATGGGAAGGACCTCCGCCGGTTCGCAGGTGAGCAACTCGCCGTCGGCGCGCACTTCATAGGTTTCCGGATGGACATCGATATGCGGGGTCGCGTCGTTGAGAACCATGGATTTCTTGGAAATCCCGCCACGGGTATTCTTCACCGGCAATACGAGACTGTCGAGCCCCGCCTTGCCCTTGACGCCGTTTTCATAGGCCGCCTGCGAGACAAACGTGATCCGGCTCTGTGTGAGCGACTTGCCGAAGGCGCCGAACATCGGCCGGTAATGGACCGGCTGCGGCGTCGGGATCGAGGCGTTCGGGTCGCCCATGGGGGCGGCCGCGATGGTGCCGAGCTTCAGCACCATGTCCGGCTTGACACCGAAGAAGGCCGGGTCCCACAGCACCAGGTCGGCGAGCTTGCCGACCTCGACGGAGCCGATGTGCTCGTCGAGACCGTGGGCGATCGCCGGGTTGATGGTGACCTTGGAGATATAGCGCTTGACCCGGTAATTGTCGTTTTCGCCCGCTTCCTCCGACAGCCGGCCGCGCTGGACCTTCATCTTGTGCGCCGTCTGCAGGGTGCGGATGATCACCTCGCCGACGCGGCCCATGGCCAGGCTGTCCGAGGCGATGATCGAAAAGGCGCCCATGTCGTGGAGGATGTCTTCCGCGGCGATGGTTTCCTTGCGGATCCGGCTTTCTGCGAAGGCCACGTCTTCCGGGATCGAGGCATCCAGGTGGTGGCAGACCATGAGCATGTCGAGATGCTCGTCGATGGTGTTCCTGGTGTAGGGCCGGGTCGGATTGGTCGACGACGGCAGCACGTTCATCTCGCCGCAGACCTTGATGATATCCGGGGCATGGCCACCGCCCGCACCCTCGGTATGGAACGCATGGATCGTGCGGTTCTTGAACGCCGCCGTGGTGTTTTCCACGAAGCCGCTTTCATTGAGTGTGTCGGTGTGAATCATCACCTGGACGTCGTATTCGTCGGCAACCGCAAGGCAGTTGTCGATGGCAGCCGGTGTGGTGCCCCAGTCCTCATGCAGTTTCAGCGCGGACGCACCCGCCAGGATCTGCTCTTCCAGGGCGGCCGGAAGCGAGGCATTGCCCTTGCCGGCAAAGGCCAGGTTCATCGGAAAGGCATCGGCTGCCTGCAGCATGCGGGTGATGTGCCAGGACCCCGGCGTACAGGTTGTGGCATTGGTGCCGGTCGCCGGCCCCGTGCCGCCGCCGAGCATGGTGGTGACGCCTGACATCAGCGCGTCGTCGATCTGCTGCGGACAGATAAAGTGGATATGAACGTCGAGCGCGCCTGCGGTGAGGATCTTGCCCTCGCCCGCGATCGCTTCGGTGCCCGGACCGACGACGATGTCGACGCCCGGCTGGACATCCGGGTTGCCCGCCTTGCCGATGCCGACGATCCGCCCGTCCTTCAGGCCGACGTCCGCCTTGACGATACCCCAGTGGTCGACGATCAGCGCGTTGGTGATCACCGTGTCGACCGCACCGGCCGAACGCGGCTGCTGCGACTGGCCCATGCCGTCGCGGATCACCTTGCCGCCGCCGAATTTCACTTCTTCGCCGTAAGTGGTGAAATCCTTTTCGACCTCGATGATCAGGTCCGTGTCGGCGAGACGGAGCCGGTCTCCGGTCGTCGGGCCGAACATGTCCGCATAAGCGGCGCGGGGCATCTTGTAAGGCATTCAATCCTCTGGGAACTGCTTGTATCGGAAGGCGCAGGATCGCCATTTGCTATGTAATTAAGCATGCATATTTATTCATCCGCAAGGTCAAACACCCCGGAATGGCAAGGCTCGAACATTATTTTCCGACGACCCTGGACAAACTGCAACACCGGGAACGATCCGATTGGCTTTCCACCTGCCTCAGGCGAAATCAAGGCGGCATTCCGCTCCTATCCAATGTGCCCTTTTGGCAACGGATCTTCGATAACGACCCGATGGAGATACCGGTTTCAAGTTGCAGATTGAAAACACTGCAAGCCGGGATACTGTTGATCGGATAGACAAATGGATATGGGGCGGCGGCCTTCATGAAGAAACTATATGCCGGACTTGTTCTGGGCTGCCTCCTTGCGAGCAGCGCCCAGGCGAAAACCTATGCGGAAATGTTTGGTCAAGAGCCGCCGTACGAAGGCGACGCCGTCAAGCTCCTGAACAGCCTGGATTTCAAGCAGGGTCACATCGACCTGCCTGATGTCCCTGCCTCCCTGGATGTCCCGGACCAGCTTTATTACCTGGACGTCAGGGACACGAAAACCCTGCTGACCGAGATCTGGGGCAACCCGCCGTCTGCCGCCGAGGGCGTTTCCGGCATGCTTATGCCGGCGAAATACCCGCCGGAAGCCGACATCGGTTGGGGAACCGTTATTTCCTACGAAGCTGACGGCTACGTCTCCGACGAAGACGCCGAAGAGATCGACTACAACGAACTTCTCTCCAGCCTGAAGACGGCCATCAGCGAAAACAATCCGGAACGCGAGAAAGCCGGATACGAGCCCATGGAACTGATCGGCTGGGCATCGCCTCCCCACTACGAAAAACAGGAACATGCCCTGCACTGGGCCAAGGATCTGCTGTTCGGCAAAGACAAAGATGGGCCGCACACCCTGAACTATGCGGTTCGGGTCCTTGGGCGCGAAGGTGTCCTGGAAATGAATTTTATCGCCGGCCTCGATCAGCTCGATGAAATCAAGACCAATATTCCAAGCTTCCTGAAGGTCACGAATTTCGATCAGGGCAAGAAATACACGGATTTCATGGAAGGCGACAAGGTCGCCGGCTATGGCCTTGCCGGCCTGATTGCCGCCGGTGCGGGCGCAAAACTGGCCGCCAAGGCGGGCATTTTCGCGATTGCGCTCGCCTTTTTGAAAAAAGGCTTCGTTATCGTGCTTGTCGCGGCAGCAGGCGCCTGGCGTTTCGTCAAGGGCCTGTTCGGCAAGAAGGACGGACCCACCGGCTAGTGCCGGAAGTGCTTGGAAACCGGTAAGGCGCGCCGGCGCGGGATATTTCCCGGGCCGGACCTCGCCTGAAAGATCCCCTCGAGCGATTGCCTGGTGTTCAGACCCCTAGTTTCCGAGCCCGCCGATGAGGTCTTTCAATTCCTCTATGCGCGCCCGGGTCATTGTCGCCATGCAGCCGTAGATCAGCATGGGTTCCATCGTGCCGCCGCGGGCCTGAAAGCCGTAAGACGCACAGGCCTTGTCGCGGTAGGGGATCCAGGCGCGCTGCGCTTCCTTCAGCGCATCTGCCGCCCCTTTCAGCGAGGCGTCCAGATAGCTGTCCATCTCGCGCATCCTGGCCATGGCGTCCTTGTAGACCGCGTTCAGCTCCGCATCCGCCTCATGCCAGCCCTTTTCGGCGCAATAGGTCATTTCGTTCTGGTTGATCGGGTAGCCGCAGTCGATGTTTTGCTGGGCCGAAGCCGAACCGATTTCGGCGGCAATCAGGAACACCGTACCAAACGCCAGGTGAAACGGTGGCCTTTTGATTGCGTCTTTCATTCGTCTCTCCCGGCGATGGAGTTGGCGAGTTTCCACAGGTCACCCGTATCGAATGCGATCGGCGATCCGCCCGCGCCGATCTGAAAATAATTGTCAGACAAAATTACCTTGAGCTTGATATATTTTATAGAAAATTCTCCAAATATTTTCCCTCGAACATATGTTCCGTCTTCTATTTTTTTAAATCCAAGTTTATCGAGATTAGCCTTGACGTTATCTGCTTCGATACCTTCAACTCTATACTTCGGAAGGAATGCTATAAACGGCTTGCGGGCAGGAATTTTTTTATAAGGGCGTCTTTGATAGTAAAAATACATAACGACACAAATAAATATCACAATCGGCATGCAATACAACAAAGCCTGAAGCACTGCGACACCGACATAATATGCCAAGTCTGTCAAAGTGCGCCCATGACCTTCTGATTGAAGCCGTAGACCGTCCGGTCACCGCGGAAAGCCACCAGCGTCACCGACCGGCTCTGGCCGGGCTCGAAACGCACGGCGGTCCCGGCCGGGATGTCGAGCCGCATGCCGCGGGCCTTTTCCCGGTCGAACGACAGGCCTTCGTTGGTCTCGTAGAAATGATAGTGGCTGCCCACCTGGATCGGCCGGTCGCCCGTGTTCGAGACGTCCAGCGTGACCGTTTCCAGGCCCGCATTCAGTTCGATCTCGCCTTCGGCGGGAAAGAGTTCTCCGGGGATCATTTGCTCGTCTCCTTGCGGCGGCGGTACCAGGCAATCGTACCGCCGATGCTGAGACCGAGGGCAAAGATCACCAGGGTCTCGATGGTGAAATAACTGGCGGCATCATTGTGGGGATGCGTGTGCTCCTGCAGGCCCGAATGGGCAAGAGCGGTTGCGGTTGAAAAACTGAAGGCAAGAAGGCCCGGGAGGATCCGTTTCATCTCATGCTCCTTCGGGAAAATTCAGCGGATCGGATCGTGGACGGTAACAAGCTTGGTCCCGTCGGGAAAGGTGGCTTCGACCTGGACGTCGTGGATCATCTCCGCAATCCCTTCCATCACCTGATCGCGGGTCAGCACCTTGGCGCCGGCCTCCATCAGGTCCGCTACCGTGCGTCCGTCCCGGGCGCCCTCGACGACGAAATCGGTAATCAGCGCGATGGCTTCCGGATGGTTCAGCTTGACGCCCCGTTCCAGGCGGCGGCGGGCAACCATGGCCGCAGTCGCAATCAGCAGTTTGTCTTTTTCACGTGGCGTGAGATTCAAAACGACCTCCCCTTCGGTGGCAATCAAGTTTCAGCAATGCCAGACCCTCGGAAGGTCTGCAGAGCGGTAGGTTTTCAAAAAAGTCATCAGCCCGTCGCGCAGCGACCGGCCGTCGGCGCCGACGAAGCGGGCAACCAGGACCCCGTTCCAGGCACTGGCCGCCGCCCGTATTTCTAACTGCCCAAGGGCCTCACGAGCGAGGCCAAGGCGGGTATCCGCATCCACCGCACAATCGACCAACGTGGCAAAGGCCAGTCCGCCGCCCGCCGTCGCCGGACCGTTGAGAATGCCGCGCCCGTCCCCCTCCAGCCGGACATCATCGGCAAAGACAAGACGGCCGTCGCGGTGAACCCGCCAGCGGTCGCGGAAGGCGACCCGGTCAACGGTTTCCCCCATCGCGGTCCGTCCCAGGACAACCGATTCAATGGCAAGCAGACGGGCATCGCCGGCCAGATCCGCGGTCATGGACCGGTGCAGGCCCGATGCGTTGAACAGGATGGTTTCCTGCGGCAGCCATTCCAGGGCCGCGCCGGTTCCGGCCGACAGCCTGTTTGCAACCTCGGCCACGCCGCCGGAACTGCGGTACGCCCGTTCGGCCGCCTGGGTGGTCACGACCGCGCGGCCGCCGGCGCCGACGCCGGCTTCATAGGTCAGCCGGTCGCCCCCGGTCAGTCCGCCCGAGGTATTGATCAGGACCGCGACCGGAACGCCGTCATAGACCTTGGGCAACCGGATTTTCGCCGAGCCGCTCTGATGAAGATCGCTCAGGCGGGTCAGGCCGGATGTGTGCTTGAAGGCAACATGTCCCCGTCCGCTCACCCGCTGCATGCGGGGCGCGTTGTCATTGATCGGCTCAACGATTGCAGCTTCATACATTACGTGATCTGGCCTTGCCGCAGACGAACCCCGCCAGCGCGGGGAACCCGGTCTCCACTTGAAACAGGTTGATCGGCGAATGCAAGCCGTTCAGCCGGCATCCGCGTTTACACGCGCTTGATGCAAACAGGAGGCCATATCAGGTTCATGCGCACAACATGACGGCAATGGCCGGGATCGTTCCGTCGAAAAGGCTGAATTTCTGGGCGAATGCCTAAAATCTCGCCATTTTTACAAATTTCCTTAGGTTAGTTTTTGCAATCGGGAAGCCGGATCGTTTATGAATGGACCTGGCCGGGAGCCGATCGACAATCAGATTTTGAAACGTTGCATTAACGCCGGAACGCGAAAGTATTTCCGCCCGAATCCTGAATTTCGACCGGCTGGCCGCCGGAGCCCGAGACCGCGAAATCGACCAGCGAGGCTATAGTGTTCACAAGACTGCTAGACTGCCGGTTCCACGTGTTCGGTTTGGTATTCGCCCTCTCGCTGGTGGCTTTATCGGCCACGCCGCTTCGTGCGGAAATCGGCACCTATATCCTGTTCGATGCCAAGACCGGCGCTGTCCTGGACGAACACGACGCCACCCGGAAATGGTATCCCGCATCGCTCACCAAGATGATGACCGCCTATGTCACCTTCAAGGCGATCCGGGACGGCAAGGCATCGCTGAATTCGATCGTTGTGCAGTCGGCAAATTCGATCAAGGAACCGCCCAGCAAGATGGGGTTCAAGGTCGGCACGCAATTTACCGTCGATACGGCGCTGAAAATCATCCTGATCAAGTCGGCGAACGACATCGCCATTGCCCTCGGTGAAGCGATCGGCGGATCGGAAGCCGCCTTCATCGACATGATGAATGCCGAAGCCCGCCGTCTGGGGATGAACGACACCGTCTTCGTCAATCCGAACGGTCTTCCCGACAACCGCCAGATCACCACCGCGCGAGATCTTGCGATCCTGGCACAGGCCCTCAGGCGCGATTTCCCGCAGGCGCAGAATTATTACAATCACCCGGGCATCAAATTCGGCAAGAAGACACTGCGGTCCGCCAATCGGGAGTTTCTGCTCCGGGTCCGCGGCGCGAACGGCATGAAAACCGGATACATCTGCAATTCCGGCTACAATGTCGCCGCATCGGTTACCCGCAACGGCCGGACGCTGATCGCAATCGTACTCGGTGCGGCCTCCGGCCTGGAGCGGATCGCCTTCACCCGCGACCTGATGGACAAGGGCTTCCGGAAACGCTCCGGCAGGTACACGCTCAAGACGCTCCCCCGCAGGGGCGGCAATCCTCCGGCGGACCATTATTGCAAACGGAACGAAAAACCCGGCGCTGAAGGCATCATGGCGCAGTTTGACATGCAGGGCGGGAACAGCGGCATCCAGGTCCTGTCCTACACCTCCCCCAGCAAAGGCAGAGGCCCCGCGATCCCCGGTCTCCGGCTCGGCAACGGCGGCAAAGCCGAAGGGACCGGCGGGAAAGTGGACGATTCGGTCAAGCTTGCGAATGGGAAAATCGACTGGCGCAAGGTGATGGACCGGACGATCGGACCGCGCCGGATCGCCTATGCGCCGATTCCGATAGACCTCAACGTCCCCAACGGCGCGACGCCGCCCGCCGCCTCGATAGCGGACGATACGGACACCGGATCCGGCGAACCGGACGACGAACTCGCCGTGGTGCCGCTTCCCACCCCCAATCCCCTCCGGATTCTCGAAATCAAGCTGAAGTCGGCGGCAAAGGTGGCGGGTCCCGGCGCCGTCGCCCAGAAGGATTTCGTGAAGACGGAGACCGATGCCCACATGACGGCCTCGGGATCGCTGTTCCAGAAGGGAACCGGAATCGCCGTGCCGGCTCCGAAGCCGTAAGGTGGAAACCCTCTCCGGCAAGCCCAGCATGTCCCTACGTTAACGCGATATTAACCGTTAAAATTAACAGTATGTTCAGAATAGCATTTGCCGCGGTGCGGGCCTGATCAGCTTCAGGAAAGCCTCCGCGGATCATGCTGGGCAGAAGCCCTTTATTTTATGGAGCATTTCCATGGCTGAACCGAACTCCTCCGCCACGATCCGGGCGCTGGCCGATCTTGCGGAGCTTAGCGCGACCCAGCTGGAAGAAGGCCGCTCCGTCGACGATGTCATCGAAATCCTGCGCAAGGCCGCCAAGTCCGTCCGCTCCGCCCTGGACCCCAAAACCGAAGCGCCGGAAGAAGACTTTACCCCGGTCGATCTGAAGGAAGAGCTGGAGAAGGTCGAAGACCTTTCCGCTTGAGGATCTGCCTCATTAGGGCTGGATTTTCCGTTCCCTACATCCTAGGTGACTGCCTGAAGGTTCCGGCACAGGCCGGAGCCAGATGGTTGGAGCCGCCTGCCGAATGACCCGAACCCCTGCCGACGAAACCACGGACAAGCCGCAGCGCGGGCCGAAACCGCCGATCCCGCTGTCGGTCATCACCGGATTTCTGGGATCCGGCAAGACGACCCTTCTGAACCGGATCCTGAAGGACCCGGCCATGGCGGATACGGCGGTCATCATCAACGAATTCGGCGAAATCGGCCTGGACCACCTGCTGGTCGATCAGGCCAGCGACGGCATTCTCGAACTCTCGTCCGGGTGCCTGTGCTGCACCATTCGCGGCGACCTTGTCACCACGCTGGAAAATCTCCTGAGACGCCTCGACAACGGCCGCATGGACCGGCTGGCGCGGGTCGTGATCGAAACCACCGGGCTCGCCGATCCGGCACCGATCCTGCACACGGTCATGCTGCATCCCTATCTTGTCATGCGCTACCGGCTGGAAAGCGTCGTGACCCTGGTCGATGCCGTCAACGGCCTGGAGACGCTCGATACCCACGAGGAAGCCCGCCGCCAGGTGGCTGTCGCCGACCGGCTGGTGCTGACCAAGACCGATCTGATCGAGGCGCAGGGCGCGCATGAAGGGCTGACGGCCCTGAAGGAACGGCTCGCCCATCTCAATCCGGGCGCACGGCTGCTCGACACCCAGGCCGGCGAGGCAACGCCGGACCGCCTGTTCGACGCCGGCCTCTACAATCCGGAAACGAAGATCCCCGACGTTGCCAAATGGCTGAATGCCCAGGCCTATGAGGCGGCGCACGACCACGATCACGCCGATCATGATCATGGGCAGCGCCATCATCATGGCCACGGACACGACGTAAACCGGCACGACGACAAGATCCGCGCTTTTACGCTGTCCACCGACCGGCCGGTGTCCGCTTCCGCCCTGGAAATGTTTCTCGACCTGCTGCGCTCCGCCCACGGATCGAAACTGCTCCGGGTCAAGGGCATCGTCTGCCTGGCCGAGGACCCGGACCGTCCGGTCGTGATCCATGGCGTGCAGCACGTCTTCCATCCGCCGGCGACCCTGGAAGGCTGGCCGGATCAGGACCACCGCACACGCATGGTCTTCATCACCTACGATCTTCCCGAAGGCTTTGTGCGCAAGATGTTCGAGGCCTTTTCCGGCGCGCTTTTACCCGACACTCCGGATGCGAAAGCCATGACGGAAAATCCGCTGGCGATTTCGGGCTTTACCAGCCCAATCCGAAATTGAGAATCACGGCCTGGTTCTGAGCCGCATCAGGCCTTCCTGGGTCGTGGAGGCAACCAGCTTGCCGTCCAGGTCGAACAGGGATCCGCGGTTGAAGCCGCGCGCGCCGGAACTCGACGGGCTGTCGGAGGTGTAAAGCAGCCAGTCATCGGCCCTGAACGGCCGGTGGAACCACATGGCGTGGTCGAGGCTCGCACATTGGACCCGGTCGCTGAAGACCGAAAGACCATGGGGATGCAGCGCCGTATCCAGCAGCGTCATGTCGGAGGCATAGGCAAGCACGCACTGATGAATGCGCGGGTCGTCCGGCAGCGTATCGGTCGCCCGGACCCAGACATGCTGCACCGGCGGCAACGGCTTGTCGGAATAATAATGGGTCAGGTCGACGGGGCGCATTTCGATGGGCCGCTCCCGTTCCCAGTATTTGCGTACATTTTCAGGCGCCAGCTGAAGAAACTTTTCCTTCAGTTCCTGCTCGCTCGGCAGGTCTTCCGGCCGCGGCACATCCGGCATCTCGATCTGGTGCTCCATGCCTTCCTCCAGCACCTGGAAGGAGGCCGACATGGAGAAGATCGCCTTGCCGTGCTGGATCGCGACCACCCGGCGGGTGGTGAAACTGCCGCCGTCGCGAATCCGGTCGACTTCGTAGATGATCGGTACCGACGGATCGCCCGGGCGCATGAAATAGCCGTGGAGGGAATGCACATGCCGGTCTTCGACCACGGTCCTGGAGGCGGCGACCAGTGCCTGCCCGATGACCTGACCGCCGAACACCCGCTGCCATCCGACCTGGGGGCTGCGACCCCGAAACAGGTTGTGTTCCAGCGGTTCCAGGTCGAGAATTTTCAGAAGTGTGTCAATGGCCGTGTTCATCGGCGCGATCCCTGCTAAATAAGACAGTCGAAGCACGAGTTGATCGCCATATGGGGATGGCGTGCCTCTGAGATGGGCGAGCCGCGGCACATAAGTCAAGGTGCCCTTAAGGAACGGTCCGGGAGACGGATGATGGTAAAAGCCGGCAAGAATACCGAAATGTTGGACGTTGTCGTCGCCGGAGGCGGCTATGTGGGCCTGTCGCTTGCGCTCGCGCTGAAGCAGGCCGACCCGACGCTGAAAATCGCCGTCATCGATCCCAAACCGGCGGAAAGCCTGTCAAAGGATCCGCGGGCATCGGCCATCGCCGCCGCGGCCTGCCGCATGCTCGATCAGCTGGGTGTCTGGCAGGACATTCTGCCTTCCGCCCAACCGATCAACGAAATGATCGTCACCGACAGCAAGCTGCGCGATGTGGTGCGGCCCGTGTTCCTGACATTCGACGGCGAAACGGCCGAGGGCGAGCCCTTCGCCCACATGGTGCCGAACGGTGTGATGATGCCGGCGCTCTATGAAGCGGCAGCCGGCGCCGGGGTCATCTTTCACGCGCCCGACAGCGCCGAAACCTTCCGCAACACCAACGATCATGTCGCCCTGACGCTGGCAAGCGGCGAGACCCTGTCGACCCGCCTGCTGGTCGCCGCCGACGGCGTGCGCTCCAAGCTTCGCGACCTTGCCGGCATCCGGACCGTCTACTGGGACTACGGCCAGTCCGGCATCGTGACCACCGTCAAGCACGAGCGGCCGCACAACGGCCGGGCCGAAGAACATTTCCTGCCAGCAGGCCCGTTCGCGATCCTGCCCCTGCCGGGCAACCGGTCATCGCTGGTGTGGACCGAGCGCACGGCGGACGCCAAACGTCTGGTGGCAAGCGACGACTTCACCTTCGAGATCGAGCTGGAGCGCCGCTTCGGCCATCACCTGGGCAAGATCGAACTCGACGGACCGCGTCACGCCTATCCGCTGGGCCTGCGCCTTGCCCGTGACTTCGTCAAACCGCGTTTCGCGCTTGCCGGCGATGCCGCGCACGGCATTCACCCCATTGCCGGCCAGGGCCTGAACATGGGATTCCGGGACGTGGCCGCCCTGTCGGAAGTCCTGATCGAGGCCCGCCGCCTGGGCCAGGATATCGGTGCGCTTGATGTTCTGGAGCGCTATCAGCGCTGGCGCCGGTTCGACACCTTCCAGATGGGCGTGGTCACCGATGTGCTCAACCGGCTGTTTTCCAACGACAACGACATCCTCCGCGGCATACGGGATTTCGGATTGGGTCTTGTCGACCGGATGCCGGGCCTCAAAACGCACTTCATCAAGGAAGCCGCCGGATTTGCCGGACCCTCCCCGAAGCTGCTATCAGGCGAACCGCTGTAACACCTGTTACCATCGGTATAACTGACAACCTCATATGAAGCGATCGACGCCCGCGCATGTCTGACGATCTTTTGATGTACAGAAAACCCCGGACGCTCCTGATCACGGGATGCTCCTCCGGGATCGGCGAGGCTGCGGCGCATTTGATGCGGGGGCGGGACTGGCGCGTGTTTGCCACAGCACGCAAGGTCGAGGACGTGGACCGTCTGAAGCAACAGGGCTTTGAAGCCTTCCGTCTGGATTACGAGGATCCGGACAGCATCATGAACGCCGCCGATTCGGTCCTGGAGGCCTGTGACGGCAAGCTCGACGCCCTGTTCAACAACGGTGCCTATGCGGTGCCCGGCGCCATTGAAGACATGCCGGTTGCCGCGTTGCGCACCCTGTTTGAGGCCAATTTCATCGGCTGGCACGATCTCACCCAGCGCATCATTCCGTCCATGCGCCTCAACAGAAACGGCCGTATCGTGCAATGTTCCTCGGTGCTGGGACTGGTCGCGCTGAAATACCGGGGCGCCTATACGGCTTCCAAATTTGCGCTGGAGGCCTATTCCGACACCCTGCGCCAGGAGTTGTGGGGAACCGGAATTCACGTAAGCCTGATCGAGCCCGGACCGATCGACACTCATTTCACGCAGAATGCTCTCGCCAATTTCGACCGCTGGATCGGTCCGGAGGCCATGAAAGACTCGCCCCATCGCAAGGCTTACGAAAAGCGGCGCAAGCGCATGGAAAAGGGCGAACCCGGGCCGTTCAAGCTGCCGTCCTCGGCCGTGGTCAAGCGCCTGATCCATGCGCTTGAAGCCAAACGGCCGAAACCGCGCTATTATGTCACGATACCGACGACGGTGATGGGTGTGGCAAAACGGCTGCTCTCGACGAAGCTCATGGACCGGGTCAGCCTGGCCGCCGCCAAGTCGGAAGAATGACCTGATCCTCTCGCCGGCCCCTGATCGGGCCGGACAAATAGTCGGCCGCCACCGGTCAGATACAGGAATGGAAATGGAAACAGTTTATCACGCACTGGTGCCGGTCGGTCTGGCCGCAGTGACCCTCGTGCTCCTGCTCGGCATCTGGAACATGCTGCGCGGCGGTCCGGGCAACCGCTCGCAGATGCTGATGCGCTGGCGCGTCGGCCTGCAGTTCATCGTTATCGTCGTCATCATGACCGGAATTTATTTCTTCGGCACTCCGAGCTGACACCAGGATCATCCAGACACATGGTCGTTCTGAACAAGATCTACACCAAGACCGGCGACGACGGCACGACCGCACTCGGCACCGGCGAACGCCGGCCGAAGAACGATCTGCGCATCGAAGCATACGGCACGGTCGACGAAACCAATGCCATCGTCGGCATTGTCCGTCTCCATACCGCGGGCTCCACGGCCGATGTGGATGCGATCCTCGGCCGGATCCAGAACGACCTGTTCGATCTCGGCGCGGACCTGGCCACCCCGGAAACGGATGAAGACCTGGGTTACGAACCACTGCGTCTGACCGACGGCCAGGTGAGCGCCCTGGAAGAAGCGATCGACCGGCTGAATGCCGACCTGCAGCCCTTGCGCTCATTTGTCCTGCCCGGCGGCAGCGCGGCTGCGGCCCATCTTCATCTGGCGCGCACCGTTTCGCGGCGCGCGGAACGCCTGATGGTGGAGCTGCAGGCCCGCGAGAAGATCAATCCCTGCGCCATCCGCTACATGAACCGCCTGTCGGATTTCTTTTTCGTCGCCTCGCGATTCCTGAATTCGAAAGGCGACGGCGACGTGCTATGGGTTCCCGGTCAAAACCGCTGAAAGTTCGGACATACTGCGGTTCTGAGGGGAGCCGCCGATGTTCATACCGCTGCACGACCACAACACGATCAAGCACGTCTACCGGCCCATTGTGAACTGGGCATTGCTGGCGACGAACGTCCTCGTCTTCGTCGTCGTGCAGCACGCCGGTGTCGGCGACGCGGCCACCATTTCCGACTACAGCTACGGCCTGATCTCCAGCGTCCTGTTCGACATGAAGGACCTGACGCCGGACCTGCAGGCCGTCCCCGATACGGCGACCCTCATTACCTACGCCTTCCTGCACGGCGACTGGATGCACCTGATCGGCAACATGCTGTTCCTGTGGGTCTTCGGCGACAATGTGGAAGACGCCATGGGTCACGTCCGCTATCTTGTCTTCTATCTTGCCTGTGCCGCCGGGGCCGGTCTTGCCTATGCCCTCACATCCTACGGCTCGGACGTGCCGCTGATCGGCGCCTCGGGCGCGACGGCCGGCATCATTGCGGCCTACCTGATGCTTCACCCGCACGTGAAGATCTGGGTGCTCGCCCTCGGGCGGATCCCGCTGCGCCTGTCCGCCCGCTGGGTGCTGGGCGCATGGATTGTGCTGCAGGTTTTCAATGTGGTGGTCGATCAGGAATCCAATGTGGCCTGGTCGGCCCATATCGGCGGATTGATCACCGGAGCAATTCTGGTGCTTTTCCTGCGCAGGCGGGGCGTGCCGCTGTTCGATAAAAACCTGTAACCGGGGCCTGTGACCGGCTCACCCGGTGGCAATCGGAACCGCCGGGTCGCTTATGCTCCGGTTCACGCCGGTTTTCGGGCCGGATTCCTCATTTACCTGCCCATAATGATGAATTGGCACGCAGGTCCGTCCCGGTTATGGTCCCGTCCGCGGGAGCGCGCCGAGCGGGACGGAAGTTTGCATGGGCACAATTGACAGCGCCAGGTGGTTAGAATGAAACCCGATTTCGCAAACTTCCGCAAAGCCATCGTTGACACATGAACTACAGGTGATTACCGTCCCGCGTCATGCGCCAGGATTGGCCAAAAACTGCAGTTTATGACCCTTTGTCCCTGCGATGGCGAAGCCGAATGATGCGGTGCGGTATCCCTGCCCACCCAGCGGAGGTTGAAACCTTATGAAGATCCTAGTGCCCGTAAAGCGGGTAATTGACTACAATGTTAAGGTCCGTGTGAAAGCGGACGGTTCCGGCGTCGATCTTGCCAACGTCAAGATGTCGATGAACCCGTTCGACGAGATCGCCGTTGAAGAAGCCCTGCGCCTGAAAGAGGCCGGCAAGGCGGAAGAAGTCATCGTCGTTTCCGTCGGCCCGCAACAGGCGACCGAGACCCTCCGCACGGGTCTGGCCATGGGCGCCGACCGCGGCATTCTGGTCAAGACCGACGAAACCACCGAACCGCTTGCCGTCGCCAAGATCCTCAAGGGCATTGTCGAGGCGGAAGAGCCGGGGCTCGTGATCCTCGGCAAGCAGGCCATCGACGACGACTGCAACCAGACCGGCCAGATGCTGGCCGCCCTGCTCGGCTGGGCCCAGGGCACCTTCGCCTCCAAGGTCGATATCGGCGACGGCACGGTCGACGTCACCCGCGAGGTCGACGGCGGCCTGCAGACGGTAAAGCTGAAGATGCCGGCCATCGTGACCACGGACCTGCGCCTCAACGAGCCGCGCTATGCGTCCCTGCCGAACATCATGAAGGCAAAGAAGAAGCCGATCGACGAAAAGACCCCGGACGACTTCGGCGTCGACATCGCTCCGCGCCTGACCGTCGTCTCCACTGCTGAGCCCGCTGCCCGCCAGGCCGGCGTGAAGGTCGGCTCCGTGGCCGAACTCGTCGACAAGCTCAAGAACGAAGCCGGCGTCCTTTAAGACGCGCCCAGGGAGAAAAACCAATGACAACACTTCTTGTGGCCGAACATGCCGGCGGCGCGCTCAACGATGCGACCGCCAAGGCCCTGACCGCAGCCGTCGCCCTTGGCGGCGATGTCCATGTGCTGGTTGCCGGCAAGGATGTCGGCCCGGTCGCCGATGCCGCTGCCAAGCTTTCCGGCGTCGCCAAGGTTCTGACCGCGGAAGGCGACGACCTGGCCCACCAGCTCGCCGAGCCGATGGCCGCCCTGATCGTCGATCTCGCAGGCTCCTATGACGCCATCGTCGCGCCCTCGACCGCCAACGGCAAGAACATCCTGCCCCGCGTCGCAGCCCTGCTCGACGTGATGCAGATTTCCGACGTGATCAAGGTGATCGACGCAGACACGTTCGAACGCCCGATCTACGCCGGCAACGCCATCCAGACGGTGAAGTCGAACGATCCGAAGAAGGTGATCACGGTCCGGACCTCGACCTTCGCCGCTGCCGGGGAAGGCGGATCGGCGCCGATCGAGGCCGCCTCGGCCCCGGCGGCATCCGGCCTGTCCGACTTCGTTGGCGAGGAACTGTCCAAGTCCGACCGCCCGGAACTGACGTCTGCAAAGATCATCATTTCTGGCGGCCGCGCGCTCGGCTCGGAAGAGAAATTCCAGGAAGTCATCATGCCGGTGGCCGATGCGCTGGGTGCCGCCGTCGGCGCATCGCGTGCAGCCGTCGATGCGGGCTATGCCCCGAACGACTGGCAAGTCGGCCAGACCGGCAAGGTGGTCGCTCCGGACCTTTATATCGCCTGCGGGATTTCCGGCGCCATCCAGCACCTGGCCGGCATGAAGGACTCGAAGGTGATCGTGGCCATCAACAAGGACGAGGAAGCACCGATTTTCCAGGTTGCGGACTACGGCCTGGTCGCGGACCTCTTCGACGTTCTGCCGGAGCTGAAGGCAGCCGTCGAGTAGACGGCGAAACATTATGCATATTCTCCCTTGGGCGGAAGTTACGAATTCCGCCCAAGGGTGCTTGCCGTTCGGCATTATACTTGCCAAAAATAGCCCGGCAGGACTTCCGAACGGACTGTCACTCAAGGATCGGAATGGACGATGGTGGTCGAAATCAAGAAAGTCGGTGTGATTGGAGCTGGTCAGATGGGCAGCGGGATCGCCCATGTCTGTGCTCTGGCCGGGTTCGACGTGGCCTTGAGCGATCTCTCCATGGAAAAGATCGAATCGGGTCTTGCCTCGATCAACGGCAACATGGCCCGGCAGGTTCAAAAAGAGCAGATTAGCGAACAGGTGCGGACCGCCGCCCTCGACCGGATCACGCCTGCGGTCGATCTCGACCTTTTGAGCAATGTCGATCTTGTCATCGAATCGGCCGTCGAAAACGAACAGGTCAAGCGCAAGATCTTTTCCCAGCTCTGCCCGATCCTGAAACCGGAAGCGATGCTGGCAACCAACACATCGTCGATTTCCATCACCCGGCTGGCCGCCTCCACGGACCGCCCGGAACGGTTCATCGGGATCCACTTCATGAACCCGGTTCCGCTGATGGAACTGGTCGAGCTGGTCCGCGGCATTGCCACCGAGGACGAAACCTTCGAAGCGGCGAAGGCATTCGTCGACCGCCTCGGCAAGCAGATCGCCGTTGCCGAAGATTTCCCCGCCTTCATGGTCAACCGCATCCTGCTGCCGATGATCAACGAGGCCATCTACACCCTTTATGAAGGGGTCGGATCGGTGGAATCCATCGACAAGGCCATGAAGCTCGGCGCCAACCACCCGATGGGTCCGCTGCAGCTGGCTGACTTCATCGGCCTCGACACCTGCCTGTCGATCATGCAGGTGCTTTATGAAGGCCTCGCCGATACCAAGTACCGGCCGTGCCCGCTTCTGGTGAAATATGTCGAAGCCGGCTGGCTCGGCCGCAAGACCCAGCGGGGCTTCTACGACTATCGCGGCGAAACTCCGGTTCCGACCCGCTAAATTCGGGATGAATCTTGCCCGCTATTGCCTGACAAATGCGTCGCCCGCCGCGGAAGCGATCGCGCTGGAAGTGGTCGGTCCGAACGGCGCCCTGAAAGAGCGCTGGACTTACGGCGACATTGAAAGGACCGTCCTTTCCATCGCCGGCGGACTAACCGAAAAAGGCCTGATGCGCGGCGACCGCATCCTGTTGCGGCTCGGCCACTCCAGCGACTTCCCGCTGGTCTATTTCGGCGCGATCGCCGGCGGTTTCGTTCCGATCCCCACATCCGAAATGCTGACCTCGGCCGAAGCGACCGCGATCCTTGAAGACAGCGGCGCGGCCGCCGTCGTCCATGACGGGCGCACGGCCCTGCCCGAAGGCAACGCACTGGTCCTCGGACCCGACGAGCTGACAGCCCTCAAGCAGTTCGGCGGTGGCGTTTACGCGGACACCAAGCCCGACGACCCCGCCTTTCTGATCTATACATCCGGCACCAGCGGAACCCCCAAGGGCGTTCTCCATGCACAGCGCGCCGCCATCGGGCGGGCGCCGATGTACAAGGGCTGGTACGGCATGTTCTCCGCCGACCGGCTGCTGCATGCCGGCGCCTTCAACTGGACCTACACGCTCGGCGTCGGCCTGATGGACCCCTGGGCCAACGGCGCCACGAGCCTTGTCTATGACGGCCCCCGCGACCCGGAAATCTGGCCGGGTCTCATCGAAAGCTGCAAGGCGACCCTGTTTGCCGCCGTCCCCAGCCTTTACCGGCGCCTTCTGAAATACGGCGATGTCACCACCGGATCGTTCCCGTTCCTGCGCCACGGCCTGACGGCCGGCGAAGCGCTTCCGGCCGGCCTTCACCGCGAATGGGTCGAACGCACCGGGCGTCCGCTTTATGAGGCGCTCGGCATGAGCGAGATTTCCACCTACATTTCCAGCGGCCCGACGGTCCCGACCAGGCCCGGATCGCCCGGAAAGCCCCAGGCAGGCCGGAAAGTCGCCATCCTGAGCGAAGACGGAGATGGAGAGGAATTCGCCGCCACCGGCGAAGCAGGCCTTCTGGCGGTGCACGAGAGCGAAACCGGCCTGATGCTCGGTTACTGGAACCGCCCCGAAGAAACCGCCGCCGCCTTCCGGGCCGGATGGTTTCTGACCGGCGACCGGGCGCGCGCGGATCAGGAAGGTTATTACTGGTACGAAGGCCGCGCCGACGACCTCATGAACGCCTTCGGCTACCGCGTGGCCCCGGAAGAAGTCGAACGGGCGCTCGGCGCCCACCCGGACGTGCTGGAGGTCGCGGTGACAAGCGTAGAGGTGCGCGAAGGCGTGAGCCTGATAACCGCCTTCATCGTTCCCAGGACCTCTGGCTGGCATGACGAAACCGCCCTGGCCAACTGGGCGCACGATCGTCTCGCCGAATACAAACGCCCGAAAGCCTACCGCTTCGTCGCATCGCTGCCCCGAACGCCCTCGGGCAAGATCCGCCGAAAAGCGCTAGTTTAGGTTTTCCGCTAAGTTTTCGTTTACCCTGTCTTAACGCCTCTTAACCTAATAACGGGTGAACCCGTAGGAGAGCGGAATGGACAGTACAGGCATTGCTGCGACCTACGCAGTCACGTCACAGGCACAGACACAACAGGCCCTTCAGGCGCAGATGATGAAGATGGCCGCGGCTCAGGATGCAAGCGTCGTCGCACTGCTCCAGTCGGGAGCCGAGAACCTGGCCGAAACGACAAGCGCCGCCCCGCCGGCGGGCATGGGCAACGTGGTCGACGTGACCGCCTGAAACATTTCCGCTCCAAAAGGGACAAAGCCGCTCAATTGAGCGGCTTTTTTTATTTTAATCCAAACAATGCGGATTGCCTTACACCTCAACACCTTACCCAAAGTTCGCTAAAATTTTATTCAAATACATATCATGTATAAAACACAGCATGAAGTCTGAATTACATTAGTTTTACGCCTTTACTTTTATTTACTTCTCGACGTTTTAAATATCTGGCAAGTCGGTCCCAAGAAGTGGATAGAACGATGCCGGAAGGAATTGGATACGGCGTACAGGCCGCATCCGCCTCTTCTGCGGCGACATCGCAACGCCAGAAGGTGGCGGAACAGGTTGAACGGATCAGCGCCCGCAAGGAAAAAACCGTTGCCGCGGTTGTCCAGAGGCAGGCGAGCTTCAGCGCCAACAGGGCCGAGACCCTGACGCGGCAGGCCGAAAAGGCTCAGGATCGCGTCGAGTCCCGAGAGGCCCGGAACGGGCTGGGGCTCAGGCTGGACGTCAGCGTTTGATAAGGTGCGCGCCCTCCCGGCGCGCCGAACAGGAGAAGAAACATGGACAGCGTTTCCAGCGCAGGCTCAGCCGCCTCACAGGCTGCCGGTCTCCGGAGTGAACTGGCGACCAATGCCATTCGCGATGCGAATGAACAGGAGCAGGCAGTCGCTGACCGGCTCGAGGACGCCCAGTCGAACGAGCAGGAAGCCCGCCGTCAGCAGCGGCAGATTCCCGGCCTCGGCCAGGCAGTCGACATCACCGCCTGACCTGAATTCGTCTAGTTGGCCTTCGTCTTCAAGGCGGCGGTCAAAAGAGCTTTGGCCTCGTCGGATGCCCATTCGGCGGGGCCATACATTGTTCCGATCTCGCATCCCGAAGGTCCGACGAGAATCGTCGTCGGCAGGCCCGTCGCCCGGGCCTTCGCCTTGAGATCCTTGAGGATGCCGTTGCTGGCGTCGCTGTAGAAACCGAGGCGGCTGACGCCGATTTCCTTCCAGAACGCCTTTGGCTTCTCCGGACCGCTCCGGTCCACATTGACCGCAACGACCTGGAAATCCTGATTTCCCATTTCCCCCTGAAGTTCATCGAGCGCCGGCATTTCCTTGCGGCAGGGCGCGCACCATGTCGCCCACAGGTTCAGCAAAATCGTGCGATCTTCGAAATCGCTGATGCGCACCGGATTTCCGTCCGGCCCGTCGAACGTCAGCTCCGAAAGCCCGAGAGGACGTTCCGCAGGACGGAAGGCGGCGACCTCGCCGGTGGCAAACGGCCTGGTCTGCTCCGCCAGCGCCATTTCCAGCGCGCAGCTTTGCGTATCGTCCGTGTTGCCATGCGGGCCGACGATCACGTATACCGCCGCAAGGACGGCGGCAGCGCCGGCAATGCCTGCGGCGATCAGACGTCGTTTCGGGCGTTGTCCAGGTTCGGTCGGCTGGGTCATTCTTCAAAACCTCGCAAGGGGCGTGATTAAAAGGACAGGGCATGAGCAATCGCATGTGGGGCGGCCGGTTTGCCGAAGGACCGGATGCCATCATGGAGGAAATCAACGCCTCCATCGATTACGACCGCAAGCTTTATAGGCAAGACATTGCGGGTTCGAAAGCCCATGTGCGCATGCTCGCGGCCTGTCAAATCGTCACGCAGGACGATGCGGACAAGATCGTTCAAGGTCTAGACACGATCCTGTCAGAAATCGAAAACGGCGAGTTCAAGTTCTCCCGCGCGCTTGAAGACATCCACATGAACATCGAGGCCCGCCTGGCCGAACTGATCGGTCCGGCAGCCGGCCGGCTGCATACGGCGCGCTCGCGCAACGACCAGGTGGCGACCGACTTCCGGCTCTGGGTGCGCGATACGCTCGACACGCTCGACGAACAGCTGACCGACCTGATGCAGGCGCTCGCCGAAAAGGCCGAGGCCCATGCGGGCGACGTCATGCCCGGCTTCACCCATCTCCAGTCCGCCCAGCCTGTCACCTTCGGCCACCATCTGCTCGCCTATGTGGAAATGTTTTCCCGCGACCGCGGCCGGGTCCGCGATGCCCGCAGGCGCATGAACGAAAGCCCGCTCGGCGCGGCCGCCCTTGCCGGCACCTCCTTCCCGATCGACCGCAGGGCGACCGCCGAGGCCCTCGGCTTCGACCGTCCGACAGCCAATTCGCTGGATGCGGTCTCCGACCGGGACTTCGTGATCGAGGCGCTGGCCGCAGCCTCGCTGTGTTCCATGCACCTGTCGCGCCTGGCGGAAGAAATCGTCATCTGGTGCTCCGCCCAGTTCGGCTTCATCAAGCTGTCCGACAAGTTCTCCACCGGCTCCTCGATCATGCCGCAAAAGAAGAACCCGGACGCCGCCGAGCTGGTGCGCGCCAAGACCGGGCGTATTTACGGCTCGCTGCAGGCGCTCCTGACCATGATGAAGGGTCTGCCGCTCGCCTATTCCAAGGACATGCAGGAAGACAAGGAACAGGCCTTTGACGGCCTTGCCAGCATCTCCCTGGCCCTTGCAGCCATGACCGGCATGGTGAAGGACCTCGAGCCGGTGACCAAGACGATGAAAAAGGCTGCCGGGTCCGGCTATTCGACTGCGACCGACCTGGCGGACTGGCTGGTCCGGGTTCTCGGACTGCCGTTCCGCGACGCCCATCACGTGACCGGCCGGATCGTCGCCATTGCCGTGGAAAAGAATATCGAGCTGCACAAGGTCCCGCTTGAAGACATGCAGGCGGTGGAGCCGAAAATCACGCCCGAAATCTATTCGGTTCTGTCCGTCGACAAGTCGGTCAGGAGCCGGACCAGCTACGGCGGAACGTCGCCCGTCAACGTCCGCAAGCAGGCGCGGCGCTGGCTGAAGGACCTCGGCCGGGGCAAATAACGCGGCAAACGGCGAAATCGGCCTTGCCGCGGGACTGCGCCCGTGCGAGGAAAAAGACGGAATGCACGATTTGAGCAAAGGGGCGGAAGTGGCCATGCATTGGGGATCCAAGGCGCTGTTATTGTGTGCGCTCTCGCTCATGCTGGCACTGGGCGGCTGCGGACGGCGCGGCGCCCTGGACATTCCCGCGGCCCCTGCGGCGACGGCGACCTCCGGCGATGACGTTCAGACCGGCCGGACAACGCAGCAGCAGACGGTCAAACCGGCAGGAAACAGCTTTCCTCTGGACTTTCTGATCAAGTAGCCGCAGCAATCAGTCGGCGCCCCCGTGGCCCTCCGTGCCCCTGGATTATTCGAGGACACCCCTTGCACCATTTCGATTACAGGAACGGCGTACTTCATGCCGAGGATGTGCCGGTCGAAAAGATCGCAGCCGAAGTCGGCACGCCGTTTTACTGCTATTCGGCGGCGACACTGACCCGTCACTACAACGTCTTTGCCTCCGCCTTCGACGATATTCCCTCGCTGGTCTGCTATGCCATGAAGGCGAATTCGAACCAGGCGGTGCTGGCGACCCTGGCGCAGCTGGGCGCCGGCATGGACGTTGTCTCCGAAGGCGAGCTGCGCCGCGCCCGCGCCGCCGGTGTTCCCGGCGACAGGATCCTGTTTTCCGGCGTTGGCAAGACCGAGGCCGAACAGGCCTATGCGCTCGACGAGGACATCCTGTGCTTCAACGTGGAATCCGAGCCGGAACTGGTTCAGCTGTCGCGGGTGGCGAGCGAAAAGGGCAAGACCGCCCGGGTCTCCCTGCGCATCAATCCCGACGTTGACGCCATGACCCATGCGAAGATTTCCACGGGCAAGGCGGAAAACAAGTTCGGCATCCCCTGGCAGCGGGCCCGTGAGGTCTACCACGAAGCGGCCGAACTGCCGGGCATCCAGGTCTCCGGGATCGACATGCATATCGGCTCGCAGATCACGAAGCTGCAGCCTTTCGACAACGCCTTTGCGCTTCTCGGCGAGCTGATCACCGATCTGCGCGCGGAAGGTCTTGCCATCGATCATGTCGACCTGGGCGGTGGCCTCGGCATTCCCTACATGACCGACAACGAGCCGCCGCCCCATCCGGACGCCTATGCGGAAGTGGTCAAGAAGCACGTCAAGCGCCTCGATTGCCGGGTCATCTTCGAGCCCGGCCGGTTGATTGCCGGCAATGCCGGCATTCTGGTGACCAGCATCATTTATGTGAAGGAAGGTGCGGACAAGACCTTCGTCATCGTCGATGCGGCGATGAACGACCTGATCCGCCCGACCCTTTATGATGCCTATCATGAGGTGCGCCCGGTCCAGGACCTGACCGCCCGGACCCGCCGAATCAGGGCGGATATCGTCGGACCGGTGTGCGAAACCGGGGATTATCTCGCCCATGACCGGGATCTGCCGGAGGTCAGGGCAGGGGAAATGCTCGCGGTCTATTCCGCCGGCGCCTATGGCGCGGTTCAGTCGGGCACCTACAATTCGCGCCTGCTCATTCCCGAAGTGATGGTAAATGAAGACCAATTCGCCGTTATCCGTCCACGACCGAACTACGACGACCTGATCGGCCTTGACCGGCTTCCCGGCTGGCTCAAGAATTCGTGATCCCGGGGTTTTCCACTTGGTTGTTTCGACAACTTGCCGGAACCTCGCGTTTGCCCCAGTCTAATCAGGAATATGTCCCTGTGCAGGAATGACGTGGAATTAGGGTTCGATCGGGGGGCAAACCGGAGGTACCCTGTTGGAGCAAAACGGCAGACCGGAAATCAGCACCCGTCCGGCCGATGATGGCCTGACCAAAGCCGAGGTGGATGCGAAGCTTGACCGGCTCGTGTTCCGCAGCCGACTGGCCCTGCTTGTTGAAAGCATCTGGCGCGCTTCCCTGCCTCCCCTTGTCGTCCTCGGATTTTTCGTCGGCCTGTCCTGGCTTGGACTGTGGCTCTACCTGCCGTTCTGGGCGCGGCTGATCGGCATCATCGGATTTGCCGTTCTGTTCATCTGGTCCTGCCGCGACCTTCTTGCCGTGAAATGGCCCTCCCGCGAGGCGGCCCTTAATCGCATAGAGCGCGACAGCGGCCAGTCGCACAGACCCCTGACCGCGATCGAGGACGACCTGTCTTCGGGCGAAAACAATCCGCAGACCGCAGCCCTCTGGGTTCTGCACAAGAAACGCATGATCCGTGCACTGGCGGCCATGCGCACACGCTTGCCCGATCCGCGGGCTTACAGGCGCGACCCCTATGCCTTGCGCGTCGCGGCCCTGATCCTGGTGATCATCGGCTTCGCCGCGACCGGCGGTGAACGCTGGACCCGGCTCGGCTCCACCTTCCGCAGCCCGATCGATGCGGAAGAAATCGCAAGCCGGCTCGATGCCTGGGTCACCCCGCCGCTCTATACCAGCGAACCCCCGGTCTATCTGACAGGAGACAGTGCAGCACTCAGGGATCCCGGCTCCGCCATCGGCATTCCGGAAGGCTCGGTTCTTGTGGTCCGCTCCCAGGGCGAAACCGGCCTTTCCATGCGGTTTGTCGGCGATGGTGCCGGCGACCCTCCCAAGCCGGTCGAGCCGGAGGCCGAAAACGGCGATCCGGAATCGGGCCTGCCGGTCGAACGGCGCCTGACCCTGGCCGAATCCGGTCGCGTCGACATGCTCAAGGACGACACGGTCGTGAAAAGCTGGGCGTTTCAGGTCAAGCCCGACGAACCGCCGATGATCCGTCTCGACAACGATCCGGAAGAACAGTTGAGCGGCGCGCTGAAGTTTTCCTACCTGGTCAAGGACGACTACGGCGTGGTTTCCGCCGAAGCCAGGATCAGCCCGGTACCGGGCACGTCCGCAGGCACAAAGACCCCGCGTCCCCTGGTCGAGGCGCCGCAATTCCCGCTTTCCCTTCCCGCCTGGACCGGGACGGCAAAGACCGGGGAAACGATCCGGGACCTGACATCCCATCCCTGGGCCGGATCGGAAGTCGATCTGGTCCTGACCGCCCGCGATGAAGCCGGACAGGTGGGAACGTCCGCACCGCACCGCTTCAAGCTGCCGCAGCGGCTCTTCCGCAAGCCTCTGGCGCGCGCGGTGGTCGAACAGCGCCGGGACCTGGCGATCGACGCCAACAACCTCAACCGCGTGCTGATCGCCTTCGACGCGCTCCTGCTCGCCCCGGACGTGTTCAACATGGAAACGCGCACCTACCTGGGGATGGATTTCGCCTACCGGCAATTGGTCAAGGCCAAAACCGATGAGGACCTGAAGGAACTCCTGCCGCTCCTGTGGGATGTGGCGCTCACCATCGAGGACGGCGACCTGTCCGTGGCGGAGCGCAATCTCCGCGACGCCCAGGAAGCGCTTCGCAAGGCGCTTGAAGAAGGCGCAAGCGAGGAGGAAATCGCCAAGCTCACCCAGCAGCTTCGCGAGGCGCTCAGCGAATACATGCAGGCCCTGGCGGAACAGATGCGGCGCAACCCGCAGGTCATGCAGCCGTTCAATTCCAATCAGCAGACGCTCAGCCAGCAGGATCTGAACGAAATGCTGAACCGGATCGAGGAACTCGCCCGCACCGGATCGCGCGACGCCGCCCGCGAATTGCTCGCCCAGATGCAGCAGATGCTGGAAAACCTGCAGGCCGGCAGGCCGCAGATGATGCCGGACAAGATGACCAGCGAAATGATGCAGATGCTCAACGAGCTCGGCAAGATGATCCAGCGCCAGCAGCAGCTGATGGACCAGACCAACAAGTTCAACCGCGATCAGCAGCAGCAGGGCGGCAAGCGGAGCCAGCAAGGCCAACAGGGAGACCAGGACGGTCCGGGCCAACCGATGACGGCCGAGCAACTGGGCAAGCTCCTGGAGCAGTTGCAGCAGGGTCAGGGCGATCTCGCCCAGCAGTTGCAGGAGCTCATGGATCAGCTCAGCCAGAACGGCATGGGCGAAAACAAGGAACTCGGCGAAGCCGGCGACGCCATGGGCCAGGCGGAACAGTCGCTCGGCGAGGGCCAGGGCGAACAGGCCGTCGGCGAGCAGGGCAATGCCCTCGATGCCCTGCGTCGCGGCGCCCAGGGCCTGACCGAGCAGATGATGAACCAGGGTCAGGGGCCGGGAATGGCCGAAGGGCGCGGGCCGCGCGACGAGGATCCTCTCGGCCGGCCGCGGCGGACCGACGGCGCCGATTTCGGCAATCGCGTGAAGGTTCCCGACGAGATCGACGTGCAACGTGCGCGCCGTATCCTGGAAGAACTGCGCCGCCGCTACTCCGATCCGTCACGGCCGAAGCTCGAACTCGATTATCTGGAACGGCTGCTGAAGCGGTATTAGGCCGTGCCGTATTCCGGAAAACAAAAGGCCCCGGTCAGCGATGACCGGGGCCTTTTTCAATTCAGGTGCCGGCTTCAGGCGTAGTAGCGGGTTTCCTCGCGCTCCGCGCCGGAAAGCGCATTGCGCACCGCACGGCGAATGTCGGCCAGCGAAAACGGCTTGGTGACCACGTCGCGGACGAGTTCGTCGAGACCGTTCGCCCGCTCGCGCTGATCGGCAAAGCCCGTCATCAGCAGGATCGGCATGTCCGGCCAGTCGCGCGCCGTATGCAGCGCCAGCGCGATCCCGTCCATGACCGGCATCTTGATATCCGACAGGAGCAGATCGAATTCGCCTTTTTCCCGGGTCAGGACTTCGACCGCCTCGCCGCCGTCTTCAACCGCCTTCACACTATGGCCATCCAGTTCCAGAGCCCGTTTTACAAAGCTCCGGACGGCTTCGTCATCTTCTGTCAGAAGGACGCGAGCCATGGTCACTCTCCTCTGGTTTCGCCGGACGATGTTTCTTCGTCCGGAACGACATATCCGATAAACGGCAGCTGCCGCCACGCATGCCCCATATCCATGCCATAGCCCACAACGAACTTGTCGGGACAGATAAATCCGACATAGTCAGCGGAAATGGCTGCTTTGCGGTGTTCCGGCTTGTCCAGAAGCGCCGCGATTCGTACCGATCGGGCACCCCGTTTCGCAAGCCGCTCCTTGGCGAAGCTCAGGGTCCGTCCGGATTCCAGGATATCATCCACCAATATTATATCCCGCCCGTTAACGTCGCTTTCCACATCCCGCAAAATACGGACCTCATCGGCCCCTTGCGTGCCGGCCCCGTAGCTGGACAGGTGCATGAACTCCATCTCCGGTGTCAGTCCCGCCCGGTGCATCGCCCGGACAAGATCTGCCGCAAATATGAAACTTCCCTTCAACACCGCCACCACCAGAAGGCGTTCAGGCCTTGCATCCGCGATCTCCCTGGCCAGGGCGTCGACCCTGGCAGCGATGGCGTCTTCATCGAAGAGCGTGTTTATAGTGACAGTCATCTTACTCAAGTATTACCTGCTTCCGGCCGCGATCGATAAAGCGCACCAGGATGTCCGAAGCGCCGTCCGGCGGGTTCGACAGGATGGTCCGGAACCTGGTTTCGTCCAGTCCTTTTAACATGGTTGTCCGCGGTTCGACGGTCCAGGCGTAAATTTCCTGAAGATCCGTGCCCCGGATCGAAAGCCTGACGGCAGGAACCGGCGTCTGTTCCTCTCCGATGTTCCGGATCGTTCCTTCAACGACGAGAACCTGCTTTCCTTCGGCGACCTCGGAAAAGGTTCTCAGGTCGCGGAATTCCAGACCGCGCAGGTTGACTTCGAGGCCAACGAATTCAAACAGGCTCGCCAGATCCGGCGCATCCCGGACGATCTGATCGCGGATCAGCACCAGGAACGCACAGATCGCGAGCGCCCCACCGAACAGCCCGATGCCGGCAATGCGGCGGTAGTTGCGCCGTGCCAGCCATTTCAGGACCGCGCCGACGACGCTTCGTTTGAACTTGTTCGGGTTGACGATGATCTTCGGGCGCTTTGCCAGGGTCTCGATGTCCGCCGGCCGCTTTGACGGGTCCCCCGTATCGTCCTCGTCCTCTTCGTCGTAGTCGTCATCGTCTTCCGAGGCCAGAGTGGCGCGCGGCGCGGGTGCGGGCGTGGAAGCGGCGGGCTCTTTTTCCTCCTCCTCTTCGTCCTCATCCTCTTCGGAAAAGGCGTCGCCGGAGGTCACGCTGTCGAGGTCATCATCCTCGTCGTCCGCGGCTTCCGCCGCAAAACCTTTTTCCTCCGCTGCGCGTTGTTCATCGGCCTCGTCCTCCATCCAGTGGGCTTCGTCCGCAGTGTCGGCATCCGCCGGCGGCGAATCGGCCTCCAGGTCGAGGTCTTCATTTGCCTTCTTCGGGCTGACGAACCAGCGGTTGCCGCAGCGTGCGCATTTGACGCTGCGCCCTTCTTCGCCAAGAATCTCGGGCTTGATGTCGTAGGCAGTCTTGCAGTCGGGGCATTTGATCTTCATCCGAGAAGACCCTTCGCCTTATGTGTTATGAGGACGTTCAAGTGTAGCCGATCTGGTCGAAATTTCGGTACAAATTCCGGTCAGGCAACATATCCACACACTCCGACCTTTATCGTTTCTAAAGGACCTTTATATGTTTAATGAAGCGTTAACGGGACCGCGTTAGCGTTTGCCGTTTTCAGGAGGTATTGGGTGATCCGCTTCGAAAATGTCGGACTGAGATATGGCATGGGGCCGGAAATCCTGCGGGACTTGACGTTTCAGATCGAGCCTCAGTCGTTCCAGTTCCTGACCGGTCCGTCCGGCGCGGGTAAAACCAGTCTGATCAGATTACTTTTCATGTCCCTTCGCCCCACCCGCGGCCTGATCAGGGTTTTCGACCGGGACCTGTCCGTCATATCCAAGCAGGAATTGCCGGAACTGCGCCGAAAGATCGGCGTCGTGTTCCAGGACTTCCGCCTGCTCGACCATCTGACCACTTATGAAAACGTCGCCCTGCCCCTGCGCGTGCTCGGCAAGGAGGAATCGGACTATCGTGCCGACGTGATCGAACTTCTCAAATGGGTCGGCCTGGGCGACCGGATGCATGTGCTGCCGCCCGTTCTTTCAGGTGGGGAAAAACAGCGTGCCGCCATCGCCCGCGCCTTGATCACCCGGCCGGACATGCTGCTGGCGGACGAGCCGACCGGCAACGTGGATCCGCCTCTGGCGCGCAGGCTACTGCGCCTTTTCATCGAACTGAACAAGCTCGGCACGTCCGTCGTGATTGCAACCCACGACATTGCCTTGTTGGAACAGGTGGATGCACGGCGTATGGTGCTGGCGGATGGCCGTCTTTCCATATTCGATTAATACGAGCTCCTGAATGAGGCCTGCCAAGATGGCCACGGTGAAAAAACAACCGGCGCGGAACAAGATCCGGAACGCCGTCAAGGCGCCGCGCAAACCCGCGCGTCCGAAACTGCCGCCCAAGGCCGCAAACGCCGGTGGCGCAGTCTACGCGGACGAACGGAAGCTGCGGCCGACGGCTGCAATCGTGCCGCCGCAATCCGTCGCCGGGCGGGCGCTGACCCTAGTGGTCGCCATCATGAGCTTCCTCGCCTGCCTGACCATCGGTGCGGTCTCCATCGTCTGGGATGCCGCCGATGCCTGGCAGAACGACCTGGTCCGCGAAGTCACGATCCAGATCAGGCCGGCCGACGGCGTCGACATGATCCGGGAAATCGACAAGGCGGTCGCACTCACCCAGGAATTTGCCGGTGTCGGCTCCGTCCGCGCCCTGTCGGACGAGGAAACAAAGGCCCTGCTCCAGCCCTGGCTCGGGGAGGGGCTGGATCTTGAAAGCCTGCCCGTTCCGCGGCTCATCGAGGTTTCGATCGACGATCCGTCCGCCCTCGACCTCAACCAGCTCCGCCAGGCGCTTGAGCGCCAGGTCTCCGGAGCGAGCCTCGACGACCATTCGATCTGGACCTCCCGCCTGTCCGCCATGGCGGGGGCCGTCGTCATTGCCGGCTTCGCGATCATGGCGCTGGTCATGGCCTCCATGGTGCTCAGCGTGGTCTTCGCGACACAGGCGGCCATGGCGGGCAACAAGGACGTCGTTTCCGTCCTCCACTTCGTCGGCGCGGAAGACAGTTTCATCGCGCGGGAGTTCCAGCGTCACTTTCTGCTTCTCGGCCTGAAGGGCGGCGTGACCGGCGGGGCTGTCGCATCGCTTTGCTTCGTCCTGCTCGACATGTTCACCCGGGAGACCGCAGGACAGGCAAGTTCCGACCAGCTGTCGGCTCTTTTCGGAACCGTTTCGGTCAGCCTGCCGGGCTATCTCGGGGTCGTTGGCATCGTCTTTCTGGTCGCCGTATTGACCGCTCTGACCTCAGGGCTCGCGGTCAAGGCGCATCTTGCGAAGGCCGATTGATAAAATACCCTTCCGCTTTTTCCCAAAAGCAACCCATTTTGCACGCAAAAAGGCCGAATCATCTAAGATAATAAGGATATGAGCAGTACGCGGACTGCCGATGACAATCATGCGGAAGCCTGTGAGGTCAGCGGCATGCAGATACCGGCCGAACCGAAACCGGAAAGCGGCCTCTCGACACCGGCCGGAAAGACGCGCCGGCGCAGGACAGGTGTACGGTCTGTCCTGGCTCTTTTCTGCGTCCTCATTCTGACGGCAGTGACCGCATCCTTCATCCGCTTTGCGGACAAGGTCGCGTCGATAACCATGCCCGACGACATCCAGGCGGATGCCATCGTCGTCCTGACCGGGGGAACCGAGCGCGTGTCCCATGCGATCAGGCTGCTTGAGGAAAATCGCGCCGAACGCCTGTTGATCTCGGGCGTCCATCCGGGAACCACCGTGGCCCAGATCTCCACCATGACCGGCAGCGATACGGCTCTGTTCGATTGCTGCGTCGATCTCGATCGTCTTGCGTTGAACACGGAAGGCAACGCCATTGAAACCGCAAGCTGGGTCCGCAAACATGCGTTTTCGTCGCTCTTGCTGGTGACCAGTGCCTATCACCTGCCCCGCGCAGAAGCGGAACTGCAGGGCGCCTTGCCGGATGTGCGCCTTATTCCCTATCCGGTCCAGCCGTCCGGAATGGATCTGAAGTCCTGGTATCGCGAACCGGCGACAATCCGGCTTCTCTTGCGCGAATATGTGAAGTATACCGTCGCAAGCCTTCGGATCCTCGGCCAGAACGCCCTACGCTCGCTTCGCTTCTGACGGACGTGGCCAGCCGGGTACCGCGCCCCAAATGCCTCCAGGTGCCATGCTTTTCCTGCGTTCCTCCATCTTCCAGGTCCTGTTTTACACGGTCACCCTCGCCCTGATGGTCATCGGCTCTCCCTTGCTCCTGCTGCCGCACCGGTGGGGCTGGTGGATCGTTCCGTTCTGGGCCAACGTCATGCTGTTTCTCCTGCGTCTGGTCGTCGGGCTCAAGGTTGAGGTGCGCGGCAAGGAAAACATTCCGCAAGGCGGCTATCTCGTTGCCTCCAAGCATCAGTCCGCTTGGGAAACCTTCGCGCTGATCCCCCATTTCCCGAGTGTCACCTTCATCCTGAAGCGGGAACTGCGCTGGATCCCGATTTTCGGCTGGTACACCGCCAAATACCGCCAGATCCCGATCAACCGCGGCAAGCGTGCCGCAGCCCTTGCCGCCATGATCGAAGCCGCCAAACAGGCCATTGCCGACGAACGGCAAATTCTGATTTTCCCGGAAGGGACGAGGCGTCCGGCCGGCGCAGAACCGCAGTTCAAGTTCGGCATCGCGCACCTTTACCGCGACCTGGACTGCCCGGTGCTGCCCGTCGCCCTCAATGCCGGCCTCTACTGGCCCCGCGCGTCGTGGGTCATCTATCCGGGTACGGTGATCGTCGAATTCCTGCCGCCGATTGCGCCGGGCCTCGGGCCGCGTGCCTTTCACGTAACCCTCGTGGAAACCATCGAAAGGGCAACCACCCGCCTGTGCGAAGAAGCGCGAAACGCGGACAACCCGACGCCCATGCTCGCCGTCTACGACCGGAACCGGAAGGCGGCCGGCGCGAAGGCTTAGGATCAGGCCCCTGGGATATGGACTCATTCCGGCCAATATTATGGGTTCGAATCCCAGGATTGCGCTGGATCGTTTCGATTCCCATATGAAAGGGCAACCGGCAAATTCGTTCAAAACGGATTTGTCAATGTTCCTCTTCTGTTCTAGTATGCGGCATGTCTACGACGTCAGTTACCGGTTCCAGTTCCTCTCCCGGCTTTCTGAGCGGTCTCGCCCAGGCGGAACGCTATCGCTATTTCGCCGGACGCAGCGGACAACGCTATATTTTCACGAAGATGTCCGTCGCCGATCTGGAAGATTGCCGGCAGGCCGTCGTCATCCTGCTGTCGAAACCGGACCCGAGGTCGGGAAAACGAAAGAGCGACTGTCCGGTCTGGCTCGGTGAGATCGACCGGCACGGCAAGCGCCACGGCCCGCGGCTCACCAAGGGCAAACTGGCAAGATCGGACGTATTTGTGCACCTTCTGGCGGAAAATGCCGGCATGCGCCGATCGATCCTGGAAGATCTGTCGGTTCCCGACGAGGAAGATTAGGGTAGCCAATCAGCCCTTCAGCTGCTCGGCGAGCCAGCCGACGCTGTGATCGACGATCCCCAGCTCCTCCAGGTGTGCTGCGGTGCTCAGCACATAGTCCGGATTCCGGCCCGATTTCCCAACGGCGCCGATCACGATGCCGAGCTGGTCTGCAAGCGGCAGGGCGCCCGCGTATTGAGGATGCCTGCGGTCAACGACGTAGGTCAGTGCTTCAGCCGTCTCCCCGCCGCCGAGGGAAATTTTCCGCCAGCTCTCCTGATAGACGCCGGTCACCTGTTCGCGCGCCCTGAGATAGGCGATGGTCTCTTCCCGGTTGTCGCCATGAACCCGGAATGCCATCCCGCGGCAGGCGCCGCCGTGGTCCAGACCGAAGACAAGACCCGGATTTTCCTCCGTTCCGCGGTGAACCCACGAATAGACACAAAGCGACCGATGCGCCCCGCGCAGAAGCGCCGGCCGTGCCATATCGTGGTCAAAGCCGGGGTTCCACATCAAAGACCCATAGCCAAAGACCCAAAAATCGCTCATATCCGTCCGTTAAATCGTCAAGGTTTCCGCTCAGATAACAACGGTCGGAGGCCGGTGCAACGGGCAGCGCATCGCCGCAGCAGGATTTTGAAGCACAATTGCAGGAGACCGCCTTGGGCGCCGGACCGAAAAAAAACCTGAAACTCCGTTACATAACGATGGCCGCGGCCGTTGCCGTCCTCATCGCGGTCTGGTCCGGCGGCTGGTTCTACATTCGCGGCCTGGTGGATCAACGCATGACCGCCGGACTCGACGCCATCAACGGTTCGGGAAACCTGATTGCCTGCAAGGACAGGGAGATCGGCGGATTTCCCTTCCGCTTCGAAGTCGGCTGCATCGGGCCGGTCATAACCGACCCCTCCGGCCTGTCGGTTTCTCTCAAGCGTCTGGAAGCCGTCGCCCTGGTCTACAATCCCTGGCATGTAATTTTCGAGGCTGACGGCCCGGCTGCCGCAGGCCTCCCGGTGCAGGGAAATGCCCTGTCAGCCACGTGGACGTCCGCGCTTTCCAGCATGCGCGTTTCAGGTAACGGCATTCGCCGGGCCGATCTGTCGGTCAAGGATTTCGATCTCGCTTCGAACGATATCGACTTCGCGGGCCTCAAGGCCAAAACGGTCGAGTTTCATGCCAGGCCGGTTCCCGAGACGCCCGATGCCATCGAGGCATTCGGCTCGGCGGACGGGCTTCAGGTCCATCAGCCGGGCGGGCTTGCCGCCCCGGTCGACACCCGCGTGCATCTGCGCCTGGAAAACGGCCTTGCTCTTTTCTCCGCCGCTCCGTTGAGCGCACTTCCGCACGACGACGACGGGTCGCTGCCGATCGACCTTGTGTGGATGTCGCTGAAATCGGAACAAACCGAAATCACCGCCAGCGGACATCTCCGGCTGACCGCCGATGGCACCCTGTCGGGAAAGGTCGACCTGAAGATCAAGGGCATCGATCAGGCCGACGATCTGCTGTCACGCCTGTTTGCCGCCGAAACCGGCATACCTTCAACACTGAAGGGAACCGCCATCGCCTTCGGTGTCCGGGAAACGGATCCCGACGGCACCCCGGTTACCCATCTGCCGCTGACGATCGACGGCGGCGCGCTCCGCGTCGGGATCGTGCCGCTCGGCATCACGATCCCGCCGTTGGAAGCGGGCATGTCCTGAACTTTGGTGCTTCAGTCGCCCGCGATCCGGTCGATCGGAATGACATAGCTCTTGCGATGGTCGGGCTCGGCAATCTTTTCGTAGAGCGTCACGGCCGGGACGTTCTTGCCCGGAACCAGCCAGCGCAGATGCAGCCAGCCCCGGCTCTGGCCCTCCGCCACCAGGGTTTCGACCATCTTGCGGCCGATGCCCTGCCTGCGGCTGTCCGGATGCACGTAGATATCTTCAAGCTGGCCGATACGCAGACCGGTGATCAGTTCGGGCAGATCGAAGAAAACCGCGAAACCGACCAGTTGGTCCTTCTGGAACGCACCGATCACCTCGGCCGTCTTGTCGGCGAGAATCCGTTCCGCGTAGTAATCGTCGGGGCGCCGCGGGGCGCCGCGTTTCAGAGCCTGGGCATTTTCGGCAATGAGCGGTGCAAGTTTATGGGCCTCGTCGGACCTGATGGCCCTGATGTCCGTTTTGCTCATAAGATCTCCGGGAGCTGATCGGTATGTGAGTGCGCAAGATGTCCCGAAATGCGGCTGACAATCAAGCGCCCCGGTAAAATTCCGGTTGCGAATTGGCGCCCGTGTCCGCCATATGCCTCTGCAACAAACCGAACGACAACAAAAGCGCAAGGATTGGGACCCCCATGTCAGCTCACGCCGGTCGGCTGCGTGCCACGCTTATCGGGCTGAGCGCCATTCTGATGTGGGCAACCCTCGGCCTGTTCGGCGCCGGTTCGGGAAAGGTTCCGCCGTTTCTTCTGAATGCCCTGTGTTTCGGCCTCTCAGGCGTGCTTGCCATCCTGTGGCTGGCCGCGAAGGGAAAATTGTATCTGCTGCGCCAGCCCCTGAAGGTCTGGGCCTTTGGAACGCTCGGGCTTTTCGGCTTTCATTTCTTCTACTTCACGGCCATTCGCAACGCCCCTCCGGTCGACGCCAATCTGATCAACTACACCTGGCCACTCCTGATCGTGGTCTTTTCCGCCTTCCTGCCCGGCGAACGGCTGAGGCTCCATCACGTTATCGGAACCGTCCTGGGCCTGGGCGGTGCCGCCCTGCTGATTACCGGCGGCGAGGGCCTGTCCCTTGAGGGCGGCTCGGCGCTCGGCTACGGCGCGGCGGTTACATCATGCCTGTTCTGGTCCTCCTATTCGGTCCTGTCCCGCCGGCTCGGCAGCGTTCCGACCGAAGCGGTCGCCGGCTTCTGCCTGATGACGGCCCTGCTGTCCGCCCTGTGCCACGTCTTTCTGGAACAGACCGTCTGGCCCGCCGAGGCAAGCGAATGGCTGTCCGTCGCCGCCCTCGGACTGTTTCCGGTCGGACTTGCCTTCTTCACCTGGGATATCGGCGTGAAGCGCGGGGATATCCAGGTGCTGGGCGCTGCCGCCTATTCGGCGCCGCTTCTCTCCACCCTGCTTCTGATCGCCTTCGGCTTTGGCGCCTTCACCCTTTCGGTCACGCTTGCCTGCATCGCGATTACGGTCGGCGCGGTCATCGCGGCCAAGGACATGATCTTCCGCAGGCGCGCCCGGCCGGAAACCGCTTCCGAAGCCTGATCGCGGCAGGGCCGTCTTCCACCCTTAGGTGAATTCCATCCCGGATCGGCTTCCTCTAAGTTGGCTGCACGAATTTCCGGTACCGAGAGACCCTCCGATGACGACATCCATTCGCCCGCGCCGTTCCGCCCTCTACATGCCCGGGTCCAATGCCCGCGCGTTGGAAAAGGCCAAGAGCCTCGACGTCGATTGCCTGATCCTCGACCTCGAGGACGCGGTCGCACCCGACATGAAGGCCGACGCCAGGGCCCAGATCGTGGCAGCCGTTCAGGGCGGCGGCTATGGCGACCGGGAAGTCGTCATCCGCATCAACGGCCTGGACACGGCCTGGGGCGAGGACGACCTGAAGGCGGCCATCGACGCCAGGCCCGACGCGATCCTGATCCCGAAGGTCAACAGTCCGGCCGACCTGGAGCGGGCCGCACACAAGTTGGCGCTCGGCAACGCACCCCAGACCGTCAGGCTCTGGGCAATGATGGAAACGCCGCTCGCCATGCTCAATGCCGCCGCCATTGCCGCCTGCGGCCGGGACCCGGAAGTGCGCCTGTCCTGCTTCGTCATGGGCACCAACGATCTTGCCAAGGAAACCCGCGCCAAGCTCAATCCGGGCCGGGCGGTGATGATGCCCTGGCTGATGACCTGCGTGGCGGCAGCGCGCACCGGCGGCATCGACATTCTCGACGGCGTCTACAACAACTTCTCCGATCTGGACGGCTTTGCGGCGGAATGCGCGCAAGGGGTGGAAATGGGCATGGACGGCAAGACCCTGATCCACCCGAAGCAGATCGAGGCCTGCCATGCCGCCTTCAGCCCGTCGGAAGAGGAAGTGGCCTGGGCGCGCAAGATCAACGAGATCTTCGCCCTGCCCGAAAATGCCAGCAAGGGCGCAATTCAGGTGGACGGAAAGATGGTCGAGCGGCTACATGCGGATATGGGCCTGCGCGTCATCGCCATCGCCGATGCCATCGCGGCCCGCTCCAACGCATAATCCCGAGCCTGAGAAGAGACGGATATCATGAGACTTTACCGCTTCATCACCGGTGTCGATGACAGCGAATTCTGTCATCGCGTGACCCAGGCGCTCAACAAGGGCTGGGAGCTTTCCGGTTCGCCGTCGCTCACCTATGATGCGGCCCGCGGCCGGACCATGTGCGGCCAGGCGGTGACCAAGGACGTTCCCGGCGAATACACGCCGGACATCAAGCTCGGCGATTATTAAGCCCTGAGCCGCCGGTTGATGGCGTCGAACACTCGGTTATAGGCGGCTTCGGCAACGGTCGCCTGAGCGGCCCCGAGCGGATGCAGCTGATTGAGGCCCGGCGCGGCGTTCACTTCCAGAATGGCATACCCGTCTGCCGGATCAGACAGGTTGGAAACCAGCATATCTACGCCAAAATAATTCAGGCCTAGTTTTTCTCCGGCTAAGACAGCGATTTCCATAAAGGCGCTGCCGAGGTCGTCGGTCACGACAGCCCCGGTTCCCCCTGACGACAGATTGGCGGCCGGCAGAAGCCGGACAGTGCGCCCGGATTCAGGCACGGATTCAAGCGTCAGGTCCTGTTCGGCAAGTTCCGCCAATAGCCGCAGATCCGCCCGCGTCTGCCCGGGCATGTCGGACAGAAGGACCTCGACCGTCCGCACGCCGTCACCGCGGATTTCCGCGGGCCGGCGCTCAATTGCGCAAAGAACCTTGCCCTCCAGCACGACGATCCGGAGATCGCGGCCCGCAACCGCCTCCTGGACAAGCAGGTGATCGTGATGCCGGAACAGGCGGGTCAGGCCGGTTTCGAGCTGATAGGGGCTTGAAATCTTGAGGACATCGACGCCTTCCCGGCCGTCATTGGGTTTGACGAAGACGGGAAACCCGGTTTCTGCGGCAAAGCCTTGCGCGTGATCGGGACCGATCATCCTTTCGGCCCGGGCCGGATTTTTCCTGCCGATGGCATCGATTGCGGTCGGAGCGCTGACAAGAACGCCGCGCGGCACCTGGAACCCGGCTTCTTTCAGGAAATGCGCGGTATAGGCCTTGTCTCTCGCAATCTCCGCAGCGCCCAGGGGATTGAGATCGAAATGGGTTCCCTTGAACCAGGACCGCCGGCCGTTCGGCGCCTCGATGTAGCCGGCATGGCCGATCTGCGGATCAAGCGCGAGCCGCAGGCCGTTCTTGGCGCAATACTCCGACAGGAGCCGGGCCACGAGAGGCCCCTGCCCGGTCGCATGTCCGGGCGGGCCGGAAAAGGCGGAACCGCTCACTCGGATGGGTCCTGAAACGGCCTAGTTACGGCCTTGCCGGGCATTCGCCAGATAATCGATCTTGAACAGGTCCGGGTTGGTCGGGCCGTTGGCGACGACGTTATAGACCGCGACAGAGGTCTCGTAGCCTTGCGCATCCCGCACCGTCCACTGCTTCAATTCATAGGTCTTGGCATCGAAGATCAGGGTCAGGACACCGGAATTGAACGTCGTCTGGTCGGTGAGCGTCACCGTGACCAGATCGTCTTCGACCAGGACGTTGGTGACATTCGTGTCCTTTTGCAGATCGATGTTGTCCGCCAGGAGGAAGCGCAGCGGCGTCTGGCTCAAGGGCCAGATATCCTGGGTCGCCATTTTCCGGTCCTTGACCGAGACGGACTTGCCGTCGGCGATGATGTCGAGCTTGGCCGGCGGATTGTAGTAGAAGCGCACCTTGCCGGGCCGGGCGATATAGAATTTGCCGTCGGACTGGCTGCCTTCGGGACCGAACTGGACGAAATCGCCGTTCATGGTTTTGACCGAATTGAAATAGGCGTTCACGTCCTCAAGCGTCTTCGTTTCTTCCTTGCTCAGGGCGAGAGCCGGTCCGCCGGCGACAAGCGCCAGACCGGCGGCAACAATCAGCGTCTTCATGGCAAAGGCGAATTTGCGGATCGGCATGTCGTTTCCTGCGTCGGTAGTGTGGTTCGTTTCAGCCTACGTAGCGCTTTGTTGTGGCAAAGCTTGGGCATGGCACCGCCTATAGATCGTCTTCCACCCCGTTCTGTACAAGGATCTCGCGCTTTCCGGCGTGGTTGGCCGAACTGATCAGCCCCTCCTGCTCCATCCGCTCGATCAGCGAGGCCGCGCGGTTATATCCGATCGACAGCCGGCGCTGCACATAGGAGGTCGAGGCCTTCTTGTCGCGCAAGACGATGGCAACGGCGCGATCATAAAGATCGTTGCCTTCATCGCCGCCGGCAAGGCCACCGTCGTAGGGGCTGTCGACCTCATCATCTTCCTCGGTAACCGCTTCCAGATACTGCGGCGTTCCCTGAACCTTCAAGTGCGCCACGATCTCTTCGACCTCGTTGTCGGAAACGAATGGTCCGTGGACACGCTGGATCCGGCCGCCGCCGGCCATGAACAGCATGTCGCCCATGCCGAGCAGCTGTTCCGCGCCCATTTCGCCGAGGATTGTGCGGCTGTCGATCTTGGAGGTCACCTGGAACGAGATACGCGTCGGGAAGTTCGCCTTGATCGTACCGGTGATCACGTCCACCGACGGACGCTGGGTTGCCATGATCAGGTGAATGCCGGCCGCACGGGCCATCTGGGCGAGCCGCTGGATCGCGCCTTCGATGTCCTTGCCCGCCACCATCATCAGGTCGGCCATTTCATCGACCACCACGACGATGTAGGGCATTTTTTCCAGCGGCAGCTCTTCTTCCTCGTAGATCGGCTGGCCGGTATCCCGGTCGAAGCCGGTCTGGACGGTCCGGGTGAAGCTTTCGCCCTTTTCGAGCGCCTGCTTGATGCGCGTGTTGTAGCCGTCGATGTTCCGCACACCCATCTTGGACATCTTCTTGTAGCGGTCCTCCATTTCGCGGACGGTCCACTTCAAGGCAACGACGGCCTTCTTCGGATCGGTCACCACCGGGGTCAGCAGATGGGGAATGCCGTCGTAGATCGACAGTTCCAGCATCTTCGGATCGATCATGATCAGTTTGCAGTCGTCCGGTGTCAGCCGATAGAGCAGCGACAGGATCATGGTGTTGATCGACACCGACTTGCCCGAGCCGGTGGTCCCGGCCACCAGCAGGTGCGGCATGCGGGCGAGGTCCGCAACGACGCTTTCGCCATTGATCGTCTTGCCCAGCGCAAGCGCCAGCTTTGACTTGGATTTCTCGAAGTCCTGTGCAGCCAGAAGCTCACGCAGATAGACGGTCTCGCGGCGGGAGTTCGGCAATTCGATACCGATGGCGTTCTTGCCCGGAATGACCGCGACACGGGCCGATATGGCGCTCATGGACCGGGCAATATCGTCGGCAAGGCCGATGACCCGGGACGACTTGATGCCCGGCGCCGGCTCCAGTTCGTAAAGCGTCACCACGGGACCGGGGCGAACCTCGATGATTTCGCCGCGCACGCCGAAGTCCTCCAGGACGCCTTCCAGGATCCGGGCGTTCTGTTCGAGTGCATCGGGCGAAAGCCCGGGGATCTTGCCGCCGGCCTTGGGCTCGGCAAGGAGGCGGAGCGGCGGCAATTCATATTCCTCCGGAGCGCCGAGGAAAGAAGGCTGAGCCTCGGCGATCACCCGTTTGCCCTGCTTCGGCCGGGGGGCCGGCGGAATAACGCGGCCGGACGCGGCCTCGGTATTGGGTCCCGCGATACCGACCGGTACCGCTGCCGGACGGTCGGACACGGGCCCCTTGTTGATCAGGAGATCGTCGGGTTCGAAACCTTCGCCTTCGTCCTCGAAAATATCCTCTTCCGGGTCGTCATCGTGAGTCGTTTGACGGCGCTCGTAGAATTCGGACAGGCCGTCATCGTCGTCCGGCATCAGCTTGCCGGCAAGGGCGCGGCGGAACGCATGCAGGGCGCCCCTCTGGCGCGTATCTTCCGGTTCGTAGACCTCGTCGTCCTCGTCCCAGTCTTCTTCATGCGCCTGGCGGTTCATGGGCCGTCCCATCAGACGGCGGACAAAGGAGAACGCCATCAGCGACCAGTGGCCGAGCAGACCCAGGGTGGCCGCCATGAAGAGTGCGATGCGCGAATCGCCGCCGTCCTCGTCATCAAGACCGAGATCCGATTCAAGCGACTTGCCGTGACCCGTCGCCGTGGCCTTGCCGTTCGCCCGTTCCGCCTCTGCGCGCGCAAACAGGCCCGTGGCCGAAACCAGAAGGAAGATGGCGGGCAATCCGAGCCCCAGCACACCGATAATGGTCGCGGCACCTTCGGTGAAGTTGTCGGTGATCATGCCCGGAACGGAATGGACCGCATCGCCCAGGAAGCCGCCGAGCCCGGTCGGCAACGGCCAGCTTTCGGGCACCGGCAGGGCGGCAAGCGCACCCGCCGCCAGAACGGAGCCGGCGAACCAGTAAATGAGGCGCCTGCGGCCGATGCGCAGCGCATGGCCGGCCAGCAACCGCCAGCCCCAGAGCACGATCGGCACCAGAAACACGGCGGTAGCCAGCCCGATGGTCTGCATCAGGATATCGGCGATGACAGCCCCCGGTGTACCGAGGGCGTTTCGCACCGGTTCTTCCGTCGCGTGGTTGAGGCTGGGATCCGTGATCGACCAGGTTGCCAGGGCCGCCGCCAGGGCTGCGGCAAGCGCAATCACGCAAAGTCCGGAAAATCCGGCGACATTGCGTTTCAGGAACCGCTTGATCGGGCTTTGCGTATCCAGAAGATCGATGGAGGCGCGGCGCGTATTGCCGCGCATGGCTGTTGCCCGTCTCATGCCCCGTTCCCCGTACTCATGGTTCTCAGTGTCTTGTCTCCCAGCCAGTTCGCCAGCCGTTCAAGAGCGGTTTCGGTAATTTCAAGCGGAGCGCACAGTCCGACGCGAATGTAGTTCCGGCCCGGATTGGTGCCGTCGGACTGATCGGACGCCAGGTAGCCGCCGGGAAGAACCTTCACGCCTACATCGCGCCACAGATCCCGGGTCACGGAGACCGAATCGCCCCAGCGCGAAATATCGAGCCAGAGGAAGAAGCCGGCCTCCGGCGTCACCGGTCCGAGGATCGGCGACAGATACCGTTCCGCGGCCGCGAATTTTTCGTTGTAGAGCCTGCGGTTTTCGATCACATGTGCCTCGTCGCCGTAGGCCCTGACCGCGACTGCCTGATTGGGCAGCGGCACCTGGGGTGCGGCTAGCCCGCGAAACTTCGCCCATTTTTCCAGGAAATCCGGGTCGCCCGCCGCAAATCCGCAGCGCAGGCCCGCCAGGTTCGACCGTTTCGACAGGGAATTCAGGACGATGATCTTGTCGAGCCCGCCACCCATGGCTTTGGCGGCTTCCAGAATGCCGGGCGGGGGCGTATCGCGGTAGATTTCCGAATAGCACTCGTCGGCAAAGATGAAAAAACGGTGCTTGCGAGCAAGGGCAATCAGCGTCTGCAGATACTCGATGTCGGCAATCGACCCTTCCGGATTGGTCGGCGAGGCGATGTAGAAGGCAACCGTCTTATCCAGCAGATCCGCGTCGAGGCTGTCGAGATCGGGCAGGAAATGGTGCCCCGACTTGGCGTCAAGCAACAGGCTCTGCGCATCCGCGATATGGGCCGCGGCCGCATAGGTCTGATAGAACGGATTGGGCAGGATCACCACCGGATGGTCGATACCCTTCGCCAGTTGGTCCCGTGCCGCTATCGCGCCGAAAGACAGGCCCTCGCGCGACCCGTTGAGCGGCAGAACGCCACGGTCCCGGTCGATCATGCCCTCCAGCCCATAGCGCCGGTCCAGCCAGTCGGCCACCGCGCGCCGGAATTCCGGCGTTCCGTTGATCGACGGATAACGGCGGAAGTCCGCCAGATTCTCCATGAGAACCTCGCCGGTGAAATCGGGAATTGCATGCTGCGGTTCGCCGATTGTCATGATGATCGGCGGCATGCCGGGCTCCTCGCCGTCGAGCAGGGCGGCAAGGCGCTGGAATGGATTGGAGACCGGCAGGGCGGCGCCGCGCCGGTAGCTGGCAATGGAGGCAGTCATGAATGTCCTGGCCATTCGATACGCGTAACTGCCCTACCCTATCCTGCGCTTGGTAAAGCGCTTGTTAACCAACGGCTTTTCCGCGAAAGAGTTGAACGTAAAAAATGCACCGCCTTGCTGGCCGGTTCGCCGCTCATTAAGGTCACAGGCAAATCGAGTGTCAGAAGAAGGTCTTTTCAAAATGAGCCAGTCGGGCAAACCGGTCAGCGTCGTCTGCTTCGGCGATTCCCTGACCTGGGGCTTCAAACCGGGGGACCGCACGAGGTACGGCCACGACGTCCGCTGGACACGGCTTCTGCAGAAGGAACTCGGCGACGATTTTTACGTGATCGAGGAAGGCCTTAACGGCCGGACGACGGTTTTCGAAGATCCGGTGCGCGGCGACAAGAACGGCCTTGAACATCTTGCCACGGTCCGCAAGACCCACATGCCGATCGATATTCTGATCATCATGCTGGGCACCAACGACCTGCAGACCCGCTTCGGCATGAGCGCGGGCGCCATCGCGTTCGCCATGTCGCGTCTTCTGGACTATGCCCGCCAGCCGACCGACGATCCGGAAGGGCGCGCGCCGAAGGTGCTGCTGATGTCGCCCCCGCCGCTCGGCGATTTCTCGGTCTCGCCGCTGGAACCGATGTTTTCCGGCGACAAGAGCCGGGCCGAATCGGAAAAGCTGAAGGACGAGTACAAACGGATTGCCGCCGAGTACGGCGCCGCCTTCTTCGACACCGGCTCGGTGGTCACGGTGAGCAAGGTCGATGCAGTTCACCTGGATCCGGAGATGCAGCAACCGCTGGCGGAAGCGATCGCCGGCGAAGTCCGGACGCTCGCCTGGAACGACAGGGACTAGGGTCTAGCCTTAAAAATCCGAAGTCAGACCCTTGATTTCCCAGTCGTCGTAGCGGGTCGGCTCCAGGCCGCCGCGGCCGTTGACTTCCTTCGCCATGGCCGCCTGTTTGGCGTCGATGTCCTTTCGGCGTGCTTCCGCTTCCTTCAGCGCTCTTTGCGCAGCCGGCGGCAGGTCCTCGAACCGGCGCTTCGGGGTCTCTTCCACGCGCGTGTCAAGTGACGGCGCATCGGCGGCAACCTTGAATTCAGGGCTTGCGTCACTGTCCCCGGCCATCATGTCACTCCCGATTTCTCCGGATCCGTGCCGCCTCCTGCTTGCAGGATTTGCGGAACGTCCCCATTTCTAACTCGATTTGAGGCTATATAGAGCCTCGCTCCCAATTGCAAAAAGGACCGTGCCGGGAAAGCACGGCGGAAACGCAAGATGAACTACATCAAGACGGCAATGCTCCTGGCGGCGATGACCGCCCTGTTCATGGGCATCGGCTATATGATCGGCGGCCAGAGCGGCATGGTGATCGCGCTCGCGATCGCAGCCGCGATGAACATGTTCAGCTACTGGAATTCCGACAAGATGGTCCTGCGCATGCATCATGCGCAGGAGGTGGACGAGCGCACCGCGCCCGAATACTACCGCATCGTCCGGCAACTGGCCGCCAACGCCGGCCTGCCCATGCCGAAGGTCTATCTGATCGACAACCCCCAGCCGAACGCCTTTGCGACCGGCCGGAATCCGGAGAACGCCGCGGTTGCGGCGACCACCGGCCTGTTGAACATCCTCTCGGCCGAAGAGGTCGCCGGGGTCATGGCCCACGAGCTTGCCCATGTGAAGAACCGCGACACGCTGATCATGACCCTCACGGCGACCATCGCCGGTGCGATTTCCATGCTGGCCAATTTCGCGTTTTTCTTCGGCGGCAACCGCGACAACAACAATCCGTTCGGATTTGTCGGGGTGCTCCTGGCGATGATCGTCGCTCCGCTTGCCGCAATGCTGGTCCAGATGGCGATCTCGCGCACCCGCGAATATGCCGCCGACCGGATGGGCGCGGAAATCTGCGGCGAACCCCTGTGGCTGGCCTCCGCGCTGCACAAGATCGCGGGCGGTGTGGAGCACATCCACAATCCGGATGCGGAACACAATCCGGCGACCGCGCACATGTTCATCATCAATCCGCTGTCGGGCGAACGGATGGACAATCTCTTCTCCACCCACCCGAACACGGATAACCGCATCAACGAGCTGCGCAAGCTCGCAGCCTCGGGCATGGGACATGGCGGATACGGGGGCGGATACGGGGGCGGATATGATGCCGCTCCGGCGGCCGGTGCATCCGGCCCCTGGGGTTCCGCTTCCCGGGAACCCCGGCGCCCGAGAGGGCCGTGGGGCTAAAAGCCAAGGGATAAGAAAGCGCTTTCGCGACGCGAAGCCTGCGCTTATGATCAATGTATGCACGCCGCGGCCGGCAATCGGTCGCGGCGCTTCTCTTTTTATCGCACGAACCGGAAACACCCTTGGCAAAGCCTCCCCGTCCAAAACAGAAACAAGGCGCGCAAAAAAGCGCTGACAGACCGGAAAAACCCGGATTTGCCGCGCGAAAGGTCGCAGCGGACATTCTCGGCAATGTGGTCCACAAGCACCGCCCGCTCGACGGCGAACTGGACACGGTTTCCGGTCATTCCGGTTTTCGGGCGCTGGCCGCCAACGACAGGTCCCTGGTGCGGGCCATCATCGGCGCCGCCCTCCGCCACAGGGGTGAGATTTCCGAAATCCTGACCCGGTTGCTCGACCGGGATATCCCGGAAAAAACCGGACGCGTGCTCGATATTCTCCATGTCGCCATCGCCCAGATGCTCTATCTCGACATTCCCGACCGGGCGTCCGTTTCGCTGGCCGTCGATCACGCCTCCACCGACAAGCGCGCCCGGCCGTACAAGGGCCTCGTCAACGGCGTCCTGCGCCGGCTCGGACGGGAACGGGAGGATATCACCTCCGACCTCGATGCGGACCGGCTGAACACGCCTGACTGGCTGTTCGAAAGCTGGACAGAAACCTACGGCGAAGACCAGGCCCGCGCGATTGCTAGCGCCCACAAACGGGAAGCCGCACTCGATCTCACCGTCAAACAGGACCCGGAAGCCTGGGCCCAGCGCCTCGGGGGAGCCGTCGTCGGGGCCGGAACGGTGCGGCTGTCGAAGAAAGGCGCCGTCGACAAGCTGGAGGGCTTCGAAGCCGGCGCCTGGTGGGTGCAGGACGCAGCCGCCTCCCTGCCGGCGCGGCTTCTGGGCGACATCTCGGGCAAACGGGTCGCAGACCTGTGCGCGGCGCCAGGCGGCAAGACGGCGCAACTTGCCGCGGCCGGCGCAAACGTGATCGCTGTCGACATTTCCAAAAGCCGCCTGAAACGGGTGAGTGAAAACCTCGCCCGGCTGAACCTGACGGCGGAAATCGTCGCATCGGATCTGCGTGAATGGGAACCGGCCGAACCTTTCGACGCCATTCTTCTCGATGCACCCTGCAGCGCGACCGGAACGATCCGCCGCCATCCGGACGTGCCCTGGATCAAGCGGCCCGGGGACATCGAGAAACTTGCCGAGATCCAGGCAGAGCTCCTGCGCCGGGTGTCCGGCTGGCTGAAACCCGGCGGCCTGCTGGTCTATTGCACCTGTTCCCTTGAACGTTCGGAAGGGGAGGGCCAGATCGGTGCATTCCTGTCGGATGTGCCGGGTTTCGAGGTGGTCCCGGTCCTCCCGAAAGAAATCGGCGGGCTTTCCCAGTGCATCACCCCGGAAGGCTACTTGCGAACGCTGCCCTGCCATCTGACCGACACGGAAAACATCGCCGGCGGTCTGGACGGCTTTTTTGCCGCACGATTGAAACGGTTTTAACGGCACTTAAACCGTTCGTTCGCTCATAATTGAAATGATTTGATAACCTTACCGCTTCGTATAAGCCTCCTTTGAAAGGGATTTCAGTATTCGCGCGCGCGTTCATACCTATGGCGGGTTCCTTCGGTGACCATGGATGCCGTCCTGGAAAAAAGCCGCATCTGGCGGCTGATGGCGCACTATGCGTGGCAGCGCGGGCTGAGATGGATCCACGGCGGACCGCTCTTCCGTCTGCAGCCTCTGACCGGCGTGCCGCAGCGCCTGACGATTGCCCCCCAGGATCTGCGCACGACGGATGCCACCAATGCCGCCGATATCTATGGCGGACGGTTTCTGTTTTCCGGCCACCTGATCGAAACCCAGGGCCGCTCTCCGTTTGAAATCATGCCCGCCCACCCCGACTGGCAGCGCGAGTTGCACAGTTTCGGCTGGCTGCGCGATCTGAGAGCCTCCAACAGCCAGGTCGCGCGGCAGAACGCCCGGGCGCTTGTGGACGACTGGATCAAGCATTGCGGCCGGCGCCATGCCATCGGCTGGGAAACCCCGGTCGTGGCCAGGCGGGTCATGTCTTGGCTCGCCCAGTCGCCCTTTCTCCTGGAAGACGGCGACCATCATTTCTACGAGCGTTTCCTGCGCTCCCTCGGACGGCAGGTCAAATTCCTGCGCAAGACGATCAACGAGGTCAATGAGGGCGTCGAGCAGCTTCATGTCGCCATCGCCATTACCGCCGCCAGCGTTTCCATGGCAGGGCAGGGGCGGTATATCCGCCAGGCGATCCGCCGCCTCGATCAGGAGCTGAAAAAACAGATCCTTCCCGACGGCGGACATATTTCCCGCAATCCCAGGGCCATTATCGACATCCTCACCGATCTTTTGCCCGTCCGCCAGGCGCTGGTGTCGCAAGGGCTGGAATTGCCGGCGACGATGCTCCAGTCGGTCGACCGGATGATGCCGATGATGCGGTTCTTCCGCCACGGCGATGGCGCCTTCGCCCATTTCAACGGCATGGGATCCACACCCAGCGACCTTGTGGCGACGATCATGGCCTACGACGACGCCCGCGGCGCGGCGCCGTCGAATGCACCCCATTCCGGTTACCAGCGCCTTATGGGCGGCGATACGGTCGTGATCGCAGACACGGGCAAACCGCCCGACCTGTTGCTGAGCGAAGACGCGCACGCCGGCTGCCTTTCCTTTGAATTTTCCAGCCATCTCAACCGCATCGTCGTCAATTGCGGCGTGTCGCCCAGATCGGACGAGATCTGGCGCCGGGTGAGCCGATCCACCGCCGCCCATTCCACGGCGACGATCGACGATACCTCCTCCTGCCGCTTCCTGTCCGACAGGTACCTGAGCCACTGGTTGGGTGCCCCCGTCATTTCCGGACCGAAATCAGTCGAAGTCCAACGCTCCGACGAGGAAACTGGCATTCACGTCGCCGCATCCCATGACGGCTATGTCAAGGAATTCGGCGTAATCCACGCCCGGGACCTGCGGCTGGCCGGCGACGGAACCGTCCTCGACGGCATCGACATCTTCACGCCGGCCGGACCGGTCGATCCGGGCCATACCTATGCGATCCGCTTCCATCTGCATCCGCAGGTGCGCGCCAACCTGCTGCGCAGCGGAACATCTGTGCTTCTGATCTGCCGCGACGGCGAGGCCTGGGAATTCGATGCGCCGGGCGCCGAACTGACCCTTGAAGAATCCATCTACCTGTCCGACGTCTACGGCCACCGCAAGACGATGCAGATCGTGCTGTCGGGCCGATTGGGAGATGCACCCTCCCAGGCCTGGCAATTCCGCAGGACCGCGGTCGCCAAACCCCGAGCATCAGAAATGGAAATCGAGGAAGAAGCCGAGCTTCCCTTCGAATAGAGCATCAGGCGACTTTCGGTTTGCCGGCTTTCGTGATAGGGCGACGCCAAATCCCACCTCACGAGGCAAATCGATGGCCATTGTTTCCAAAAGCGTCCCAGTTCCGCCGCTCGTTCCCGTCAAGCGCGCGCTTCTTTCCGTCTTCGACAAGACCGGACTGATCGACTTCGCAAAGGCTCTTGCAGATCGTGGCGTGGAACTGGTTTCCACCGGCGGGTCCTACAAGGCCCTGAAGGACGCCGGGCTGACCGTGCTCGATATTTCCGAGGTCACCGGCTTTCCGGAAATCATGGACGGCCGGGTGAAGACGCTGCATCCGGCGGTCCACGGCGGCCTGCTGTCGATCCGTGACGATGCGGATCACCAGAAGGCCATGGCCGACCACGGCATCACCGGCATCGACCTTTTCTGCGGCAATCTTTATCCCTTCGAGGATGTCGTCGCCAAGGGTGCGGATTATGCCACCGGCATCGAGAACATCGACATCGGCGGCCCGGCCATGACCCGCGCGGCCGCCAAAAACCATGCCTATGTCACGGTCGTGACCGATCCGGCCGATTATGAAGAAGTAATCGCCGAACTGGACAAAAACGGCGGTCAGTCGCCGATCGAGCTGCGCAAGAAGCTCGCCCTGAAGGCGTTTGCACGTACCGCCGCCTATGACGCGGCCGTCTCCAACTGGATGGCCGACCAACTCGGCGAGGAAACGCCGGCCTATCGCGCGGTTGGCGGCAAGCTTGCCGAAGTCATGCGCTACGGCGAGAACCCACACCAGACGGCCGGCTTCTACAAGACCGGGGAAGACCGCCCGGGTGTCGCGACCGCCCGCCAGATCCAGGGCAAGACGCTGTCCTACAACAACATCAACGACACGGATGCCGCCTTCGAGCTGGTCAGCGAATTCGATCCGGCCCGCACCGCCGCCGTTGCGATCATCAAGCACGCCAATCCCTGCGGAGTCGCCGAAGCGGCAACCCTGAAAGACGCCTACGAACTGGCCCTGCGCTGCGATCCGGTATCGGCGTTCGGCGGTATTGTCGCCCTGAACAAGACCCTGGATGCGGCCGCAGCGGAGGAAATCGTCAAGATCTTCACCGAGGTGATTATCGCGCCGGACGCGGACGAAGCCGCGCAGGAAATCATCGCCTCCAAGAAGAACCTGCGCCTGTTGCTCACCGGCGGCCTTGCCGATCCGCGCGCCAAGGGCCTGTTCGTCAAGTCGGTCGCAGGCGGCCTGCTTGCCCAGTCCCGCGACAACGGCGTCGTCGACGATCTCGATCTCAAGGTCGTGACCAAACGGTCGCCGAGCGACCGGGAACTGGCCGACCTGAAATTCGCCTTCCGCGTCGCCAAGCACGTCAAGTCCAATGCCATCGTCTACGCCAGGGACGGCGCCACGGTCGGTGTCGGCGCCGGTCAGATGAGCCGGGTCGATTCCGCGCGCATCGCCGCCCGCAAGGCGCTCGACGCAACCGAAACGGCCGGCCTTGCCGAACCGCTCACCAAGGGCTGCGTGGTCGCTTCCGACGCCTTCTTCCCCTTTGCGGACGGTCTGCTGTCTGCGGCAGAAGCCGGTGCCACTGCGGTGATCCAGCCGGGCGGCTCCATGCGCGACGACGAGGTGATCGCGGCGGCCGACGAAGCCGGTCTCGCCATGGTGCTGACCGGCATGCGCCACTTCCGCCACTGATCGGACGCTACCTCCTGTCGAATACGAACCGCGCCGTCTGGTTTCAGGCGGCGCGGTTTTCCTTTGTCAGGAACAGAAGCACGCCGCCGACGGCGAAAAAACCCAGGATGACGGACATGCCCGCCGCCTGGCTGCCGCTCCACGCTGTCATCAGGCTGACCGACAGCGGCGCCAGAAAGCTGGTCACCTTGCCCGACAGGGCAAGCAGTCCGAAGAACTGTGTCATCTGCTCCTTCGGTGCGAGCGCGACCAGCAGGCTGCGCGACGCCGACTGAAGCGGGCCGGCCGCCATGCCGATCAGGGCGCCAAGCGCCAGAAACATCTGCTCCGGCAGGGAGCTGAAAAGACTGCCCGGCGCGCCGGGAGCCGCAGGTATCACGAACAGCACCGTGTCCCGGTCGATGGAAATCAGACCCAGCCCGCAGACGATCAGGATGCCCAGCGCGCCGAAGAGGACCGCCTTCGGGCCGTAGGCGTCGTCCATCCGTCCGCCGATAACCGCGCCGATCGTGCCGGTGATCGTCAGCAGAATTCCGAAACTGCCGATCTGGATCGAGCCCCATCCGAGCTGGCCGGCGGCATAGATCCCGCCAAAGGCAAAAAGCGCGACCAGCCCGTCCTTGTAGATCATGTTGGCGATCAGGAAGGTGAAGAGCACCTTGTTGTCCCGGGCATCGCGGAAGGTCCGTGCAAGATTGAAAAGACCTGCCCGCACCGCAGGCCCGAGCCGCGCCTTTTTCGGCGCATCCGGCACGAACAGGAACAACGGCAGCACGAAGACGATATACCAGAGCGCTGAAAACGGGCCCGACGCCCTGTCCCCTTCGCGGGTGATCGGATCGAGTCCGAACAGCGGCTTCAGGCCGAAAAGCGTATGCCCGGTTTCCGGGTTGGCGGCCAGAAAACCGAGCGCCACGACGAGGCTCAAGAGACCACCCGCATAGCCCGTCGCCCAGCCGGTCCCGGACAGGCGTCCGATCCGGCCGGGCGGCACCAGGTCGGGCATCATGGCGTTGTTGAAGACGGTCGCGAACTCGATCGACAGGGTTGCGATCGCGAAGGCCACAAGAGCGGTCGTGATACCCGACGGCTCGCCGGGCGCTGCATACCAGAGCATCAGGCAGGCCGCGACAAAGGGAACGGAGAATGCAAGAATCCAGGGTTTCCGGTGTCCCGTCGCATCGGCAACCGCGCCAAGGACCGGAGCCAGGACCGCAATGGAGAGACCGGCAGCGGCCGTTGCATATCCCCACAGTGTCTGACCCTCGGCCGGTGTTGCGGCCAGCGCGGAGGCGAAATACGGCGCAAAGACGAAGGTCGTGATCAATGTGAAAAACGGCTGCGCCGCCCAGTCGAACAACGCCCATGAGACAATGGCAAGGCGGCCCGCCCCTTTGCCCATGACATCCATGCGATCAAACCTTCAGAAAAGGGAACGTGCCCGTCGCAGACAGCCCTAGAGGGAGACCTCGGCCAGAAGGCTTGCCGCCACGGAGAATTTCGACACGGTCAGGTCGCCATCCAGAATTTCGTTGACGGTTCGGATGGTCCGCTCGACGACCTTTTCATGGGTCGAGAGCCAAGTCTCGAAACCGCCGGCAGCGATCGCCTGAACCGACAGATCCCGATGGGCGAAACCCAGCGCGGACCGGGCCCGGTCGAGGGCAAGACCGTCGTAATAGTCGTTGAGCATCAGATTGCGCGCCAGCGAATGCATGTCCTCGATGTGGAAGAATTCCGCGACCTCGAAGAAGGCCTTGGCGGCAACGTCAAGCTCCGCCTCGGTTTCCTCCGCCACCATGATGATGTCCGGAATGGCAATCTCGACCGGCTGCCAGCCGATCCGTTGCGCCAGCGCCTCCGGAACACCTGCCTCCAGATACCGCTGGGCTTCCGCATCGAGAGACTCGGCCAGCGCCTCGCTGACGGCCGTCTTGAGGCGTGGCCGCAGGTCGGCAATGCCGCGACTGAAGCGGTCGACCACATCGGCCATGCCCTGCTCGAAGGACACGTGGCGCTTGAACCAGAGCACCCGTTCCAGAAGGAGGTCCTGGACTTTGGCATAAAGTTCAAGCTGAAGAGATCCGTCGATCTTTGTGTCCAGCGCATCGATCTGATTGTTGAGATCCGTCAGGTCGAAGCTGTTGCGGACGGCGACGAAACAATTCGCGATATCCTGTGTCGTCGCGCCGGTCTGATCCTTCAGCCGGGTGAGGAAGGTCGGGCCGCCGCGGTTGACCATCGAATTGGCAAGCATGGTGGCGATGATTTCCCGCCGCAGCCGGTGTCCGCTGATCTCGTCGCTGTAGGCCTTGGCCATTTCGTCCGGAAAATACCGGAACAGTTCAAGGCCCAGATAGTCGTCGTCGGGTACCGTGCTTTCCAGCAGTTCGTCGTAGAGCGTGATCTTCGCGTAGGCGAGCAGGACACCGAGTTCGGCGCGGGTCAGCGTCTGGCCGGTCTTCACCATTTCCGCCAGGGTCGCCTCGTCGGGCAGCTGTTCCACCTGACGGTCCAGAAGGCCGGCCTGTTCCAGCCGGCGCATCATGCGCACCTGGAAGCCAAAGTCCTCCGTCCCGCGACGTTCCGTCATGGATAGGGCGAGCGTCTGCAGATAGTTGTTTCTCAGGACGAGGGCGGCCACTTCGTCGGTCATGTGCGCAAGCAGCGCGTTGCGCTCTTCGATCGACAGTTTGCCGGCCTTGACCGCCGCGCCCAGCGCAATCTTGATATTGACCTCCATGTCGGAGGAGTTGACGCCGGCCGAATTGTCGATGGCGTCGGAGTTGCAGCGCCCGCCCTTGCGGTGGAATTCGATGCGCGCCAGCTGGGTCAGACCCAGGTTGGCGCCTTCACCGATCACCTTGGCGCCGACATCCGGCGCCACGATCCGGATCGGGTCGTTGGCCCGGTCGCCCGCATCGGCATCGGTCTCGGTCGTCGCGCGGATATAGGTGCCGATCCCGCCGAACCACAACAGGTCCACCTTCAGGCGCAGGATCGCCGACATGACTTCCTGCGGTGTGGCCTTGGCCCGGGCAATGCCGAGCAATTCCTGCGTCTCGCGCGACAGCTCGATCGACTTGGCGGACCGGGAAAACACCCCGCCGCCCTTGGAAATGAGCGACGTGTCGTAGTCCTGCCAGGACGACCGGCCCATGTCGAACAGGCGCTTGCGCTCCACCCAGGAGGTTGCCGGGTCCGGATCCGGATCGATGAAGATATCCCGGTGATCGAAAGCCGCCACCAGCCGGGTGACCTTGGACAGGAGCATGCCGTTGCCGAAGACGTCGCCGGACATGTCGCCGACACCCGCCGCCGTGAACGGTTCGGTCTGGATGTCCCAGTCCATTTCGCGGAAATGCCGCTTGACCGCCTCCCAGGCGCCGCGGGCGGTGATGCCCATTTTCTTGTGGTCGTAGCCCGCCGACCCGCCGGAGGCAAAGGCATCGCCAAGCCAGAAATCCCGGCCTTCCGAAATCCCGTTGGCCGTATCGGAGAAGGTGGCTGTGCCCTTGTCGGCGGCGACGACCAGATAGGGATCGTCGTCGTCGTAGCGTTGGACGTCCTTTGGCGGCACCACCTTGTCGTCCACCAGGTTGTCGGTGACATCGAGCAGCGCGTTGATGAAAATCTTGTAGCTTTCGGTGCCTTCCTTGAAGATCGCCTCCCGGTCGCCGCCTTCCGGCAGATGCTTCGGCACGAAGCCGCCCTTCGCCCCGACGGGAACGATCACCGCATTCTTGACCTGCTGCGCCTTGACGAGACCCAGAACCTCGGTGCGGAAATCCTGCGGCCGGTCGGACCAGCGCAATCCGCCGCGGGCGACCCGCCCGAACCGGAGATGCACGCCTTCCACCCGCGGGCTGTAGACGAAGATTTCCCGGAACGGACGCGGCTGCGGCAGATCGGTGATCTTGCGCGACTCCACCTTGAACGCAAAGGTCGGCTTCGGCTGGCCCGCGTCGTCCAGCTGGTAGAAATTGGTGCGCAGGACCGAATCGATCGCGTTCTGAAACCGGCGCAGAATCCGGTCGTCGTCGAGACTGGAAACCGCTTCCAGCGCATTGTTGATTTCGCTTTCCAGGCGGGCGGTGCCGAGGGTGCGGTCTTCGCCGTCCGTGCCGGGGTTGAAACGCAGATGAAACAGCTCGACCAGCTTGGCCGCGATCTCCGGGTAACTGTTGAGCGTGGTCCACATGTAGTCTTCCGAAAACCGGACGCCCGCCTGCCGCAGGTATTTGGAAAGCGCGCGAACCACGGCGATATCCCGCCAGGCGAGACCCGCCGTCAGGACCAGACCGTTGTAGCCGTCGTTTTCGGCCCGGCTTTGCCAGACGGCCATGAACAGACGCTCCAGGCGTTCCTTCAGATCGGCGGTAAAATCGATCTCGCTCCCGCGGCTCGCCTCAAGCGTCATCTCGTGCAGATAGGAAAGCGTCCTGTCGGTGGGGGTGATCCGGTAGGTCCGCTCGTTGATGACCTTGAAGCCCATGTTTTCCAGAAGCGGAACGCGGGCGGAAAGCGGAATCGGCGCGCCCTGGTGATAGACCTTGAGCGACAGCCTGTTGGCGTTCGAACCTTCGGCACGCAGAAAGGTAACCGCCGTATCCCGTTCTTCCGACAGCGCCTCGATCTTGACCACGTCGGAGAGCGCACTTTCGGAGTTGTAGACCTCCTTGTAGCCGCCGTGGAAGGCAAGCGCATAACGCTCCGCCAATTGGCGCGCCGTGACCGGATCGAACCGGGTCCGCATCGCATCGCGCAGGCTGTCCGGCCATGTCCGGATCAGGTCGGCGACCGCACGTTCCAGCTCGGCCTGGGGCGGCTCCGGCGTCTTGCCCTTGTACCGGCCGACAATGAAATGCACCCGTGCCAGCGGGCTTTCCAGATAAGTGACGTACCAGGCCGATAGCCGGCCTTCGTAAACCCCGGCAAGATAGGTCCCGATGTTGAGACGCACCTCGGTCGTGTACCGGTCGCGCGGCACGAAACACAGGATCGAGACATAGCGGTCGAACTTGTCGGCGCGCGGCAGGACCCGGATCCGGGGGCGTTCGTCGAGCTGCAGGATCGCGATCGCGAAATCGAACAGGGTGTCCCTGTCGATCTGGAACAGCTCGTCGCGCGGGAACCCTTCCATCACGTTGATCAGCGCCCGGCCGGAATGGCTGTCCGGATCGTAGCCGGCCCGGGCCAGAACGCTGGCGACCTTCCGGCGCAGGAACGGAATGGTGCTGGTCGGTTCCGTATAGGCGGTGGATGCGAACAGGCCCACAATGCGCAATTCGCCGACCATGGCGCCGTCGTCATCGAAAATCTTGGCGCCGACGTAATCCATGTGAACCCGCCGGTGAACCCGGCTCTTCACATTGGCCTTTGCGATGATCAGCGGTTCCGGCTTCAGCAGGAACTCGCGGATTTCCGGCGTGATCTGGACGAATTCCGATCCACGGCGCAGAACGCGGACATCCGGATCGGCCAGGAGACCCAGGCCCGTTCCCTCATGAGGCGAAAGTTCGCCCCCTTCCACGCTGCCGTCGAACTTGTACTCGCGCATCCCGAGGAAAATGAAATTGTTCTTCGCCAGCCATTCCAGGAAATGAATGGCTTCCCACATCTCGTCATTGCTGCTGGCGGTTCCGGTGGTCTTGTAGGCATCGATGGCCTCAAAGAGGCGATCCTGCATCGGCTTGAAGTCCCGGACCGCGGAACGGACATCCTTGAGAACCAGGTTGAGCCGCTCTTCCAGGGCGGCTCTGGCTTCTTCGGAATCGATGCGGGCGACATGGATATGAATGAGGCTTTCCTGCCGGTCCGAGTGCTTTGCCTTCCGCTTCGGCGCAACCGCCGACTTGAGCTTCCCCTTCTTGTCCCGCTCGACGATATAGGTCGGATGCAGCACGAGGTGGACTTCAAGCTTGCTTTCCTGCAGTTCGTCCATGACGGAATCGACCAGGAACGGCATGTTGTCGTTGACGACCTCGACAACGGTCAGTTCGCCCGCTTTCTCGCCCGGCGCATCGAATGCGGGATTGGAAATGCTTACACGGTGGGTGCCGAGGTCGTGGGACTGGAAGTCCCGCCACGCCAGCCGCGCGAACCCGCACAGCTCTTCATGGGTATAGGCGACCAGGTCTTCCGCGGCACCGCGGGCGAAAAAGGCATCTGCGAAATCGGCAAGCGCCTGATCTTCCTTCGCGAGAGAAGCATGCACTTTTTCAATAAGTTGCAGCTTCTCTGCTTCGCGCGACTCCGGCATTTCCAACCCCTTTGTATTTTTATCCCTTTCGGGAAGCCCATGCTAATCTGATATGATGAACCGAATTAAAACAACGTCTGCGACCGGGAGATAAAACTTGACGGACAAACCGACGGCTCTGGATATTGAAGCCACCGCACCGCTGAGCGAGAAGACACAGGCCTATTTCGATCTGTGCCAGGAGAAACTCGGCCTGGTTCCGAATGTTCTGAAAGCCTATGCCTTCGACGAAACGAAGCTCAGAGCCTTCACGGACATGTATAACGACCTCATGCTGGCGGAATGCGGACTGTCGAAACTCGAACGTGAAATGATTGCCGTTGCGGTATCTTCCGTCAATCGTTGTTTTTATTGCCTGACCGCTCATGGTGCCGCCGTCCGTGAACTTTCCGGAGATCCGGTCCTCGGCGAACTCATGGTGATGAACTACCGGGTGGCCGATCTTTCCAAACGCCAACGTGCCATGCTTGATTTCGCTGTCAAGCTTACCGAGCGGCCGGCGGAAATCCTGGATGCGGATCGCGAAGCGCTGCGCGACGCCGGATTCACCGACCGGGACATCTGGGACATCGCCTCCGTCGCCGCCTTCTTCAACATGACCAACCGGGTCGCGGCGGCAACCGACATGCGGCCCAATCATGAGTATCACTCAATGGCCCGTTGAGTTCGCGCAAGCCTAATAGCGGTGACATTTTCACCGATTGGGTGTATGAGGCACGGGTTTTCGCAAGGAACACAGGAGAGGGAGCCGGGACGATGGTCGCGCGGGTATTCATTGATGGCGAAGCAGGTACGACGGGTTTGCAGATCCGTGAGCGCCTCGCCACGCGCACGGACATCGAACTCCTGTCGATCCCGGACCACCTGCGCAAGGATTTGAGCGCCCGCGCGGATCTCCTGAATTCCACCGACGCGGCCATCCTGTGCCTGCCGGACGATGCCGCGCGGGAAAGCGTGTCGCTGATTGAAAACGACACCACCCGGATCATCGACGCCTCGTCCGCCCACCGGGTGGCCGATGGCTGGGTCTACGGCTTTGCCGAAATGGACAAGGACCAGACCGCGAAGATCAAGTCGGCCAAGCGGGTGACCAACCCGGGCTGCTGGCCCCAGGGCCTGATCGCCCTGGTGCGCGCGCTTGTCGAAGCCGGCCTGCTACCTGCCGACCATGCGCTGACCTATAACGGCATTTCCGGCTATTCCGGCGGCGGCAAGTCGATGATCGCCGATTATGAGGCAGCCGGAGCGGCGGCGAATGTCTACGCTCCCTACGGGCTGACCTTCAATCACAAGCATCTGCCGGAAATGCAGCGCTATTCCGCGCTGACGTCCACGCCCCTGTTCACGCCGTCGGTGGGCAACTACTACAAGGGCATGCTGACCTGCGTGCCGCTGCAGCTCTCGACGCTTGACAAGGTGCCGACCGGCGCGGACCTGCATGCGGCCATCGCCGACCATTTCGCCGGTATTTCCGGCGGCTTTGTCGAAGTCGCACCGCTTGCCCCGCTCGACCGGATGCCGGAGCTCAATCCGCAAGCGCTGAACGACACCAACAACATGCGCCTGCATGTCTTTGCCAACGACGCACGGGCACAGGCGTGCCTGATCGCCGTCTACGACAATCTCGGCAAGGGCGCGTCCGGCGCCGCCGTGCAGAACCTCAACCTGATGCTGGGCGTCGACGAGGCAACCAGCCTGGCCGCCTGAGCGCAGGAACGGGCCGAATAACGACAAGAAACCACTGGAGTAATCGCCTTGGAAAAGTTCGAAACGCTGACCGGTGTCGCAGCACCGCTGCCGATCATCAACATCGACACGGACATGATCATTCCGAAGCAGTACCTGAAGACGATCAAGCGCACCGGTCTCGGCACCGCGCTGTTCAGCGAGATGCGCTACAACGAGGACGGCTCGGAAAACCCGGATTTCGTTTTGAACAAGCCAGCCTACCGGAACGCGAAGATCCTGGTCGCGGGCGACAACTTCGGCTGCGGCTCCTCGCGTGAGCACGCACCCTGGGCGCTTCTCGACTTCGGCATCCGCTGCGTGATCGCCACGTCCTTTGCCGACATCTTCTACAACAACTGCTTCAAGAACGGCATCCTGCCGATCCAGGTCTCCGAAAAGGAGCTGGAAAAGCTCATGGACGACGCCTCGCGCGGCTCCAACTCCACCATGACCATCGACCTTGAAAACCAGGTGATCAAGGGTCCGGACGGCGGCGAGATCGCGTTCGAACTCGACCCGTTCCGCAAGCATTGCCTCATGAACGGCCTGGACGATATCGGCCTGACCATGGAAAAGGCGCCGAAGATCGACGCTTACGAATCCAAGATGGCCGAAGCCCACCCCTGGGCCTGAGTTCGGCGACAATGCCCGATTTCGTCATTGATTGGATTGGGTAACTTAGAAACAGCTGCCCCCCTTGCTCCATTCTCCCCCCTTGAGGGGGAGATGCACAACCGCAGGTGACAGAGGGGGGTTACGAAGCGAACGTCACGCTCCCGCGTCGCGATACGCCGCGAGGTCCAACACCCCCCTCTGTCCGCTATTGCGGACATCTCCCCAAGGGGGGAGACGGGAGCCCTGCTTTGTCCAGCTTTTGATTTTAAACGGTTGCCGAACACCCGGCCATCACCGAGGCTTGAACAGGCGTTAGGTGAAAATTCGCTCATAGCCCTCTAAATGCAGGGCATGACAGTCGCTTCGACCCCACTCCGCTTTGCGCCTTGGACCGACCGGAAAGGCCAGCTTTCGCCGTTGCGGCTTGCGGTTTTCATCGGTCTGCTCGTGCCGGCCGTCGCGATCTTCGCCGATCTCATTTTCGGCCCCATGCGTCCGGAACCCTTCAAATACGCCCTTCTCGAAAGCGGCAGGTGGGTCGTTCGCTTCCTGCTGCTTTCCCTGGCAATCACACCGTTCCGGCGCATTCTCGGCTGGAACAGGCTAATCGGTGTCCGCCGGATGATCGGCGTCTCCGTGCTTTGCTATGCGCTGTTGCATCTCGGCTTCTACGCGGCCCAGGAAAACTGGCACCTGGGCAAGGTGGCATCGGAAATCGTGCTGCGCGTCTATCTGACCATCGGCTTTGCGGCGCTCCTCGGACTGATCGCTCTCGGCGCGACCTCTTTCGATGCGGCCGTGCGCAGAATGGGACGCAACTGGAACCTCCTGCACCGGCTGGCCTATGTGATCGGCGTGCTCGCTCTGATCCACTTCTTCATGCAGGCCAAGTCGGACGTGACGGAGCCGACCCTTATGGCCGGACTGTTCATCCTGCTGATGAGCTACCGGGTCGCCGGCATTGCGAAACTGGATATTTCCCGCAGCTGGGTGCTTGGGCTTTGCGCAGCAATCTCCGCAGCGCTGACTGCCGGCGTGGAATATAGCTGGTACGCCATTGCCACCGGCATTCCGCCCAAACTGGTTTTCCTGGCGAATTTCGACCTCGAGACGGCGATCCGCCCGGCCGTCTGGGTCGCAATTATCGGTATCGCCGTAGCATCCCTGCCGTTGCTGCGCATGCTCCTTGGCGGCATTGTCCAGCTCAGACCCGCAAAGGCCTGAGCGCAGGTCCACCGCCCGACATGTGGCGAGGTGGATTGGATCACCGGGGCTTCGCCGGGTGATGACAGAATTGGGGAAGCGCAAAGACCTATCCACAGCGATGTCATTGCACGGCGAAGTCCGGGCAATCCACTCGCGTCGGCTAAAAGGCAATTCCATCAGACTTTGGTGAAGCTGGTGGCGGCTCATGCAGAAGAGGGCTCGTCGTCGGCAGATCGATAATCTCTCAGCTGTCGCTGGAACCGCGCAGGCCGCGGGATCGGGAGATCTGTTCCAGGTCCGCCATGCGCTCGCCAATCGGGGCCAGGGCATTGGCGGTCGTCTGGAATCGGGCGGCCTGGACTTCGAACAGGCGCCTGGCGAGTTCGGGAAACTCCATGATCATGCGCTTGAACAGGGCCCGGCGGATACGGATGACGCGCACATCGCCGATCGCGACCGCGCGGCACGGACGGATCGCATCCACCAGGAGGGCGCTTTCGCCGAGCAGCGTGCCGGGGCCGGCGACATCCAGATCCTCGAAGGTCTTCTTCGCGCGCTTCTTCTGCAGGGCAACCTCGCCATCGGCAACGAGCAAGGCCCCGTCGGCCCGGTCGCCTTCGTCGAACAGCAGCTGACCGTCCCTGAAATCGGCGCTTTCCGCACTGAAGGCAAGCAGGCGCAATTGTTCGTCGGCAAAATCCGACAACATCGGGACTTTCTGCAATAACGCGATATCTTGTGCGAGACTCATGCCCCAGATTTACGACCTTTCACGGTCAGGGCACAAGCTTATATCCACCGGCTTCTGTGACCAAAAGCTCCGCATTTGACGGATCGCGCTCGATTTTCTGCCTGAGACGGTAGATGTGGGTCTCCAGCGTGTGGGTGGTGACACCGGAATTGTAGCCCCAGACCTCGTGCAGAAGCACGTCCCGGGTGACCGGCTTTTCGCCTGCCCGGTACAGGAATTTCAGGATCGAGGTTTCCTTTTCCGTCAGCCGGACCTTGGAACCCTTCTCGTCGAGCATGAGTTTCGCAGCGGGACGAAAGGAATAGCGCCCGATGGAAAAGGTCGCGTCCTCGCTCTGCTCGTGCTGGCGCAGATGCGCCCGGATCCGGGCGAGCAGCACGGCAAACTTGAACGGCTTGGGAACGTAATCGTTGGCGCCGGCTTCCAGACCCAGGATGGTGTCGGAATCGGTATCATGGCCGGTGAGCATGATGACCGGCGCCTTGAAGCCGTTCTTGCGCAATAGTTTCACCGCCTCCCGGCCGTCGATATCCGGCAGGCCGACATCCATCAGAAGAAGATCGACATGCTCTTCCTTGGCCATCGCGATCCCGCTTGCGGCCGAATCGGCCTGGATAGTCTCGAATTCGTCGTAAAGCGACAGCTGTTCGACGAGCGCCTCGCGCAGTTCGGTATCATCGTCGACAATCAGTATGGTGCGCGCGGTCATCGCCTAAGTCCTCGCCAATCAAGCTTTTTCGCCCCGTAGCCGGCGGCAAGATAACACATGGGTGTGGTGACGTGTTTGTGAAAGGGAAATCTTCGACAAACAAGCGGCAACTCGTCAATTCTTGTTCACGCGGGCTTTAAACCCGGTTTATCAAGGCTTTGCCGCTGACACTCCGGCACAGGGAATCCGAAGGGCGCAGAGATGAAAAACGCCGTGCAATGCTTGGAAGTCCGCCAGTTGCCGTGGTTAACGACCCGGGGCGTGCTGACCATTAGTGGGATCACGGTTCCGTGTGCGTTGGGGAGATCCGGCGTTACCCGCGCAAAGCGTGAGGGCGACGGGGCAACGCCGGCGGGGTCCTTTGAGCTTCTGAATGTCTACTACCGCGCCGACCGCCGGTCCCGGCCGCGAACCGCCTTGCCGGTCGAGAAGCTGGAACGGCAAGACGGCTGGTGCGACGACCCGGACCATCCGCGCTACAACCGCCCGGTGGAGCTGCCGTTTGGCGCAAGCCACGAGAAGATGTGGCGGGACGACCGGCTTTACGACATCGTCGTCGTGCTCGATTGCAACATGTACCCGGCGGTTCCGGGCAGGGGCAGCGCCATTTTCTTTCACATCGCCCGGGAAGATTACACGCCGACGGAAGGCTGCGTCGCCGTTTCACCGGAGCATATGCGCCTGATCCTGTCGAAGGTTCAGCCTGGCGCCGTCATGACCGTTTCCGGCCCGTAACCGATCTCACGCTGCGTCTTTTTTGAATTCAAGACACCCGTCTTTCCTGCTATCCAGAACGGAACGATCCCGAATGCAGGTGAAGAACGCCCATGCGCTGGAAAGGCCGCCGCCAAAGCAGCAACATCGATGACCGCCGCGGCAGGGGCGGCACGCCGCGCCTGCGCCTGCCGTCGGGACGTCGGGCGCGAAGAGGCGGCGGACTGGGCCTGACCGGGATCCTGGTGGTTCTGGTCATTGCCTGGATTACCGGCATCAATCCGCTGACGCTGCTTAACGGGCTCGACGGCGGCGGCTACGACAGCCCGTCCCATGACACCGAAACACGACAGACGCCGGCAAATGACGAGGGCGCCCAGTTCGTTTCCGTCGTGCTCGCCGATACCGAGACCACCTGGAGCCAGATCCTGGCACAGCACAATGCGGATTATCCCGAGCCGACGCTGGTGCTCTTCTCCGGGTCTGTGCCCTCTGCCTGCGGCTATGCAAGTGCTGCCACCGGACCGTTTTATTGCGGCGCCGACCGGAAGGTCTATATCGACCTGTCCTTTTACAAGCAGCTCGCCGGCCAGCTGAACGCGCCCGGAGACTTCGCCCGCGCCTATGTGCTCGCCCATGAAGTCGGCCATCACATCCAGAACCTGCTGGGCATTCTGCCTCAATACCAGAAGGCGCGGCGCACCATGAGCGAGCGGGACGGCAATGCGCTCTCCGTCCGTGTCGAACTGCAGGCGGACTGTTTTGCCGGCATCTGGGCGCATTACGCCGCCCGCCAGAAAGGGTTCGTCGAGGAAGGCGACATCGAGGAAGCCCTGAATGCGGCGAGCCGGATCGGCGACGATACGCTGCAGAAACAGGCGCAGGGCTATGTGGTTCCCGATAGTTTCAACCATGGAACCTCCGACCAGCGCGTCCGCTGGTTCAGACAAGGCTTCAAGGCCGGCGACCTCCGGGCCTGCGATACCTTCAACGCCACAAGCCTTTAAAGCAGTCGGCCTTTAACGCAATTCAGCCTGACATACGTCTCCCACTGGTAATTTGCCCGGCTTTCCGCCATATAGGGGACGAAAGCCCGGTAAAGGGCAGAACCCCCTTATCCTTTGACGAAACGAAACCGACATGGCGCACAGGCCATTTTTGAAAATGAACGGTCTTGGCAACGACTTCCTGGTCTGGGATGCGCGTGACGAGCCGTTGCGCCTGGCACCCGACGTCATTGCCGCGCTCGGCGACCGGACAGGCGGGATCGGTTTCGACCAGATGATCACGGTGGAACGCTCAACCGCCGGCGTCGACGCCTTCATGCGGATCCACAATTGCGACGGCACCCAGGTGGATGCCTGCGGCAACGCCACCCGCTGCATCGGCCGCTTGCTGATGGAAGAGGCCGGCAAGGACGTCGCCTCCGTCGAGACCAATGCCGGCCTGCTGCATGCCTTTGCGGGCACGGCGCCGCGCATGGTGACCGTCGACATGGGCAAGCCGCGGCTCAACTGGGACCAGATTCCGCTGGCCGAAGAATTCGCCGACACGCGCGCCATCGAGCTGCAGATCGGCCCGATAGACGAGCCGATCCTGCACACGCCGGCTGTCGTCAACATGGGCAATCCGCACGCGATCTTCTGGGTCGACGACATCGAAGCCTATGACCTTTCGCGGGTCGGCCCGCTTCTGGAGCGGCATCCGGTCTTCCCGGAAGGCGCCAATATCTCGCTCGCCCATGTCTTTGCCGAAAACCAGATCCGGGTGAAGGTCTGGGAACGCGGCGCCGGCCTGACCCGCGCCTGCGGCACGGCCGCCTGCGCCGTAGCGGTGGCGGCTGCGCGCGACGGCAGGGCCGGGCGCAAGTCGACCATTCATCTGCCTGGTGGACCGCTGGAAATCGAATGGCGCGAGAGCGATGGTCACGTCCTGATGACCGGACCGACGGAAGTGGAATTCGAGGGCGACATCGATCTCGACACCCTTGAATGGACCAGGACCGCGCCGGGCGACCCGGCCGAAGAGGCCGCTGCCTCATGAGCATTGACGTCGTCACCTTTGGCTGCCGGCTGAATTCCTACGAATCCGAGGTCATGAAGCGCGAGGCAGAAGCCGCAGGACTGGAAGACGCGGTCCTGATCAACACGTGCGCCGTGACCAACGAGGCCGTGCGCCAGGCCCGTCAGGCCGTGCGCAAGGCCCGGCGCGACAATCCGGGTGCCCGCATCATCGTCACCGGTTGCGCCGCCCAGACGGAAACCGCGACCTTTTCCGAAATGGCGGAGGTCGATCTGGTTCTCGGCAACACGGAAAAGCTGGAGCGGAACTCCTACGCCCGTGTCGCGGATTTCGGCATCGAGGCGAGCGAAAAGGTGCGCGTCAACGACATCATGAGCGTCGAGGAAACCGCAGGCCATCTGATCGACGGGCTGGAAGGCCGCGCCCGCGCCTTCGTCCAGGTCCAGAACGGCTGCGACCACCGCTGCACCTTCTGCATCATCCCCTACGGCCGCGGTAATTCGCGGTCCGTGCCCATGGGGGTGGTGATCGACCAGATCCGGCGTCTGGTGGAAAACGGTTACAACGAAATCGTGCTCACCGGCGTCGACATCACCTCCTACGGCGCCGATCTGCCGGGCACGCCGAAGCTCGGCACGCTGACGGCCAAGATCCTCAAACTGGTGCCGGACCTGAAGCGCCTGCGCCTGTCCTCGATCGATTCCATCGAGGCCGACGAGGAGCTGATGCGCGCGATTGCCGGGGAAGAGCGGCTGATGCCGCATTTCCATCTCTCGCTGCAGGCCGGCGACGACATGATCCTGAAGCGGATGAAGCGCCGCCACCTGCGCGCCGACACGATCCGTTTTTGCGAGGACGTGCGCCGCATGCGCCCGGACGTGGTCTTCGGCGCCGATATCATCGCCGGCTTTCCGACCGAAACGGAAGAGATGTTCGAAAACTCGCTCCGGATCGTCGACGAGTGCGGCCTGACCCATCTGCACGTGTTTCCCTTTTCACCGCGGCCCGGCACGCCGGCGGCGCGCATGCCGCAGCTGCCGCGCCAACTGGTCAAGGAACGCGGCGCCCGGCTCAGGGCAAAGGGCGAAGAGGTCCTCGGTCTCCATCTGGCAGGCGAAGTCGGCAAGGTCCGGCCGGTCCTGATCGAAAGGCAAGGCCTCGGACGGACCGAGCAATTCACGCAAGTGGAACTTTCCGGCGGCAGCGCCGGTGAGATCCTGACCACCCGGATTTCCGGACATACCGGCCGCCATCTCCTGGGCGAGGTCCTTTCCAGGGCGGCCTGACGGCTCAAACAGATCAAGGCGGGGAAATGAGCGAAAAGAAGCGCGGATTCCTGGGACGGCTTTTCAGCGGCAAGGACAAGAACGAGACGCCTGAAGCCGAAGGCCTCGAACCGTCCGCCGAAAACCCGGCCGTCGACGCTCCCGCCTCCGATCTGGAGCCGGAAGAACCCGGTTTCGATGCAACGCCCGACCTGACCGAACCGCCTGCCGAACCGCCGGTCGCGGAAGAAACGCTTTTCACCGGCATCGGCGCCGAGGAGGCGCTCGAGCCGGACCTCTCCGAAAGCCTGAGCGAACAGGCCGAACCCGAGGCCGAGGTTCCGGAAGCACCCGTTATTCCCGAGATGCCGGCGGAAACACCGCCGGCCGAGACGGACGACAAGCCGAAACGCTCCTGGTTCCAGAAGCTGAAAAGCGGGCTGTCCCGCTCGTCCTCCGCGCTGACCGACGGCATTTCGTCGATCTTCACCAAGCGCAAGCTCGACGCCACCATGCTGGAGGAGCTGGAGGACGTGCTGATCCAGGCCGACCTCGGCGTCGATACCGCCATGGCGATCACCGACCGCCTGTCGCAGGGCCGCTACGACAAGGAAATCGAACCCGAAGAGGTTCGCTCCATCCTGTCGGAAGAAGTCGAGAAGGTGCTGGAACCGGTTGCCCATCCGCTCAATCTCGACACCGGCAAAAAGCCTCACGTCGTGCTGATGGTCGGCGTCAACGGCACCGGCAAGACCACCACCATCGGCAAGCTGTCGCAGAAGCTCGCCACTGAGGGCAAGAAGGTCATGCTCGCCGCCGGCGACACGTTCCGCGCGGCCGCCGTCGAACAGCTCAAGATCTGGGGCCAGCGCACCGGCGCGGAAGTGATTGCCCGCGACACCGGCGCGGATGCCGCAGGCCTTGCCTTCGATGCCATGAAGGAAGCGAAGGACAAGGCGGTCGACGTGCTTCTGATCGACACCGCCGGCCGGCTTCAGAACAAGGCCGAGCTGATGGACGAGCTTGAAAAGGTCATTCGCGTGATCAGGAAGCACGATCCGGAAGCCCCGCACACGGTGCTTCTGACCCTCGATGCGACCACCGGCCAGAACGCTTTGAACCAGGTGGAAATCTTCGGCAAGGTCGCCGGCGTCACGGGTCTCGTCATGACCAAGCTCGACGGCACAGCCCGCGGCGGCATCCTCGTCGCCATCGCTTCCAAGCATCAGCTGCCCGTGCATTTCATCGGCGTCGGCGAGGGCGTCGACGACCTGGAACCGTTCTCGGCAAAGGATTTCGCCGACGCGATTGCAGGGCTGGCCTGACTCCCGTCGATTTCAGGTTGTCATCCCGGTTTGGAGCGAAGCGACAAGAACGGGACCCAGCACTCCGTGAGCTCGGGATTCAAGCATCAAGCCTTTGTGATTACTGGATTCCTGCCTTCGCAGGAATGACAAGAAACCGCCGGTCAGGGCCGCCTGCCTCAATACCTGACCGGGCAGATATATTTCGAATAGACCCATCCGCGCGGGCCGGAATAGCTCTGGTCCTGCAGGCTGTTCAGGACGATCACATTCCGCCAGCCGCGCTCGCCGTAAGGGTCCGTGGAAATCATGAAGGTATCCGGCCCGAGCCGGGCGATTTCCGGACACCGGGTCGAACCGCAGGTCCTGAGCGACAGGAAATTGTCGCCGTATGGGTTGAGATTACAGGTGACGAAATATTCGCCCGAATAGGCGAAGGCCGCATTAGATGTGCCCAGCGCCAGCAGTGCCGCGATGATGAATGAAGACAGCAGTTTCATCGGCGTCTCGCCCCCGTTTCGGTCCGGGCAGGTTACGCCAATGCCGCTATCTTTCATTGAGCGAGGTCAAGCGGTTCCTTGGCCCGGCTCCCAGCCTTCCGGAGCCATTTCGAAACCCTCGAACTGAAACCCCGGCGCGACCGTGCAGCCGACAAGGGTCCAGGCGCCCAGGGAACGCGCCTGCTGCCAGCCGTCCCGCGGCACGATGCCCTGCGGCCGTTGGCCGGCAGCGAGATCGGCGCCCAGGGTCAGGACATCAACCGCCTTGCCATCCGTGCTGATGGAAAGCTCCAGCGGCGCGCCGGCGTAGTGGTGCCAGGTCTCCACCGCATCAACCTTGTGCCAGCGCGAGGTCACGCCTTCCGGCAGCAGGAAATAGATCAGCGTCGAGGCCGCCCGGCCGTTTACATCAGTGACTTCGTCCCGGAAGGTCTCGACGTAAAACCCGCCTTCCGGATGCGGCTGCATATTGAGGAGTTTGACCACCTGATCTGCGGTCAAATCGCTTTTGGTGTGCCCCGGCATCGGATTACGCGTTGTCCTTGCGCGTCCTGATTTCGGCAAAGACCTCGGCATCGGACGCATCTTCCAGGCCCAGGTTCTTCCGGACGCCGGGATCGTCGGCGCGGAGGAACGGGTTGGTCGCCAGTTCCTGACCCATGGTGGTCGGCAGGGTCGGCTTGCCTGCCGACCGCAGGGCATTGACGTCTGCCGCCCGCTTCTTCAGTGCCTCGTTTTCCGGATCGATGGTCAGGGCGAATTTCGCATTGGCGGCGGTATATTCATGGCCGCAATAGATCGTGGTGTCGGCAGGCAGCTTGCGGATCAGCTGGTCCAGCGAGGCCCACATCATTTCCATATCCCCTTCGAAAACCCGGCCGCAGCCGAGCGAAAACAGCGTGTCGCCGGTATGCGCGACCTTGAGAGAGGGGATGTACCAGGAGATCTGGTCGAGCGTGTGCCCCGGCGTCGCGATCGCCTTGATCTCGAACGGCCCTGCAAGAATGTCGTCGCCGTCCTCTACCGTTTTGTCGAGACCCGTGATGACCTCCCGCGACCGTTCCGGACCGGTCACCGTCGCCATGGTCTTTTCCTTCAGCTCCGACAGCCCCTGAACGTGATCCCAGTGATGGTGGGTGATCAGAATATCGGTCAGTTTCCAGCCGGTTTCCTTCAGAACCGCCAGGTAGGGGGCCGCGTCCGGCACATCGATCGCAATGGTGGTGCCGCTGTCGGGATCGTGAATCAGGACGCCGTAATTGTCGGACAGGCAGGAAAACTGGCGGATTTCAACGTTGGATGCGGACATGAAACGATCCTTTGTCAAACGGTTGTCTAAACTTGGGCCAACAGTGACAAACTGCGCCGGACCCGACAAGTGCGAAACCCTTGCGAAACGGTCCGGATCACGTTTCAATCGCGCGGCGCCGGGTTTGGTGAGGAACCGGCGTTGAAACGGAAGCCTGCATGTATCTCGACGTTGCCGATCTGAGAACCTTTTATGATCTGCCTATCGGCCGGCTTCTGCGTGTGCTGATCGGCGGACAGATCCGCACGTTCTGGCCGGACCTGACCGGCCAGAGCCTCCTGGGGGTCGGCTATGCCGGGCCCTTCATGCGGCCCTATCTGCCGAGCGCGGAGCGCTGCATCGCCGCCATGCCGGCCCAGCAGGGCGCCGTTCCCTGGCCGCGGGAAGCCGACAATGCGGCCGCGCTGGTGGAAGACGACCGGCTGCCGTTTTCCGATGCCGCCTTCGACCGGGCCATCGTGGTTCATGCGCTCGATCATTGCGCCAATCCGGGCGAACTGCTCAGGGAGACGTGGCGCGTGCTTGCCCCCGGCGGACGGATGATCGCGGTGGTGCCCAACCGCCGCGGGCTGTGGTCCCAGTCGGAACTCTCGCCCTTCGGCTACGGCCGGCCCTATTCGCGCAGCCAGCTGAAGGCGCTGCTGCGCGGATCCCAGTTCGAGGTCATGCGCGACACGGAAGCGCTGTTCATGCCGCCGACAAGGGCCCGTTTCGTGCTCCGCTCCGCCCGGACCTGGGAAGGCATCGGCAAACGCTTCTGGCCCGCCTTCAGCGGCCTCCTGATCATGGAAGCGGAAAAGCAGGTTTTCCGGGGCGTGCCGGCGGACGGCAAACGCAGCCCGTTGCGGGTCCTGAAACCGGTCTTCATTCCCGATGGCGCGCCCGCCGGCATGAAACCAATCCGGCGCACGCATGGAAATCCGGAATTTCTGAAAAAGACCTGATCAGCGCTCCAACAGGAAGACCGCCTGTTCGGCGACGATGTTCCACATCCACCAGGGAGCCCTGACCGGAATCTTGTTGCCCTGACCGTCCAGTATCACCGTATCCACGACCGTTGCCTCCAGCTCCTCGCAAAGCTCGACAAAGTCGCTGAGTGAACAGAAATGGATGTTCGGGGTGTCGTACCATTCGTAGGGCAGGTACTTGGTCACCGGCATCCGGCCCCGGAACAGAAGCTGCATGCGGTTTCTCCAGAACGCGAAATTCGGGATCGAGACGAGCACCTGGTCACCAATGCGCAGAAGTTCCTGCAGCACGCCTTTCGGATCATGGGTCGCCTGCAGCGTCTGGCTCATGATGACCACATCGAAGGCGCCGTCCGGATAGTCCGTGAGATCCTCGTCCGCATCGCCCTGGACGACAGAAAGGCCCCGTTCGACGCATTTGTTCACGCCGTCCTGGGAAAGCTCCATTCCGCGCCCGTCCACACGGCGTTCGCGGACCAGGATATCGAGCAGGGCGCCGTCGCCGCAGCCGATGTCGAGCACCCGGGACCCTTCCGGAACAAAGTCCGCCACCACGCGGTAATCGCCGCGAACGTCATTTCCGATCGTCAGCTGGGATGTCAGCGCCATATCAGCGGCCTCCCGGGGCAGGGATGCCGCGCGCGGCGGCGGCCCCGGTCACGAAGCCGCGGATGGTCGAAAACATTTCCGGAACATCGAGCAGGAATGCGTCATGGCCGCGGTCGCTTTCGACTTCGACGAAGGAGACGTTGGCGGCGGCCGCATTCAGCGCCTTGACCACCGCCTTGCTCTCGGACGTCGGAAACAGCCAGTCGGATGTGAAGGACATAACGCAATAACGGGTCTTTGACCCCTGAAACGCCTTCGGCAGCGAGCCGAATTCCTTCGCCAGGTCGAAATAGTCCATCGCACGGGTCACATAGAGATAGGAATTGGCGTCGAACCGGTCGACGAAGGTCATGCCCTGGTGCCGCAGATAGCTCTCGATCTGGAAATCCGCATCGAAGCCGAAGGTCAGGCTGTCCCGGTCCTGCAGGTTACGGCCGAATTTCTGATGCAGCGATTCGTCGGACATATAGGTGATATGCGCCGCCATGCGCGCCACCGCCAGACCCTTGGTCGGCCGCACGCCCTTTGAGATATAATCGCCGCCGGCCCAGTTCGGATCCGCCATGATGGCCTGCCGGCCGACCTCGTGAAACGCGATGTTCTGCGAGGAATGGCGCGCGCCGGCCGCAATCGGAATGGCCGAAAACACCCGCTCGGGAAAACTCGCCGCCCATTGCAGCACCTGCATGCCGCCCATGGATCCGCCTGCAACGGCAAACAGCGTGTCGATGCCCAGGTGATCGACCAGCCGGGCCTGCGCCCGCACCATGTCGCGAATGGTGACCACGGGCATGGTCAGCCCGTAGGGTTTTCCCGTTTCCGGATTTGTGCTTGCCGGCCCCGTCGTGCCGAGACAACCGCCGAGCACGTTGGAGCAGATCACGAAATACTTGTCCGTATCGATCGGCTTTCCCGGCCCGACCATGAGGCTCCACCAGCCCGGCTTGCCGGTAATCGGGTTAGTGGAGGCGACGTACTGGTCGCCGGTCAGCGCATGACAGACCAGGACGGCATTGGACTTGTCCGCGTTGAGCGTGCCGTAGGTTTCATAGGCGATCTGCCATGGTCCGAGCGTTCCCCCGCCATCCAGCGGCAAAGCCTGGTCCACGCCGAAATGGACGCATTTGCTGCTCGGCGAATTCACCTCGTTCAAAGGGTCGGGTGTAGCGTCACTCTCGGGTATTTCCACGGCCATCGTAGCTGTTGCGAACTCGCTTGTCTGATGTTCGAAATGATTGTCAGGAGTGGTCACGCGCGTTCATTGACGCGGGCCGCACTTCGCTTGGATCAATCGATGCAAGAAGCGGTCCACTCGACTCGGCGCGGGGCGGAATATCGGCCGGACGTTATATTCCGGATTCAACTCGCCATAGACCATCGGTCCAAACGACCTATGGGCGGCTTGGGGTCGGTGTCAATGTTTTCTTTTGCCTTTGCAGCGGCAGATGCCTATGACTATGCGCCGCAAACCATGGTTACAAACGAGCTTCAAAGAGGTTTCAGGCCGGTCATGAACCAGACGCACGATCACGTGACATCGCTGGATACGCTCCGCGCCCGGATCGATGAAATCGATGCGCGTCTGCACGAGGCGCTGATGGAGCGTGCCCGGATCATCGACGGGATCGTGGCGGCAAAACGGGCAAGTGGCGCAAATGGCGTCATGTTCCGCCCCGACCGGGAAGCCGACATGATGCGCCAGCTGGTCGAACGTCATGACGGTTCCCTGCCGTTGTCGATGATCGAGCATGTCTGGCGCGACATCATCTCCACCTGCACGTTGCTGCAGGGGCCTTATGCGGTTCATCTGGACGGCAGCGCCGATCTGGCCGAGATGCTCGATCTGGCCCGGTTCTATTTCGGCTTCACCGTCGAGCTGGAGCCTTGCGGCGATGCGGCCGATGTGGTCGGCTCCGTTGCCGCCTCCAAAGGCGATCTCGGCCTCGTCGCGCTCGAAGAGCGGTCCGAATTGCCGTGGTGGCGCGGTCTGAGCGACACCGGTGCGCAGATCATCGCCCGCCTGCCGTTCCTGGTGCTTGAGGAACGTCCCGCGGACCTGCCGGCACTGGTGATCTCGCGGGCGATCCCGGACGGCGCAGTCGCCGATACGCTCGTCTTCGACGCCCGCTGGAACGGTGTCCTGCCGGGCCGCCTGATGAGCCATGGCATCGAGGTCATCAGTTTCCACCGCTCCGCGAGCGGTGTGGATGCGCTTCTGGCGGTTTCCTCCGAACTGGACGAAGCCGCAATCCTGGCAGCCTGCGCCGAAGCCGGCGCAGAGCCGGACGTATTGAGACAGGTCGGCGGCTATGCCTCGCCGATTGACGTTGAGGGAGACACGGACGAGGACTTCGCATCGGAAGAACCCGCCGTCTCCGAAGGATGAGCACAATGACTGACGCAGCGATGGAAACGGAAAACGATTTTTCAAACCGGCCAAAACCGCGGCCCGGCGTGCTGGATATCGCGCCCTATGTTCCCGGCAAATCCAAGGCGACCGGCGGCAAGAAGCTCTACAAGCTGTCTTCCAACGAAACGCCGCTCGGCGCCAGCAAGAAGGCGCAGGACGCCATCGCACGGCTGGCCGGAACCCTGGAATTCTATCCGGACGGCGCCGCCACGGACCTGCGTGAAGCCATCGGCGACGTTTACGGCCTCAATCCCGACCGCATCATTTGCGGCGCCGGATCCGACGAAATCCTGAGCCTGATCGCCTATGCCTACCTGGGCCCGGGCGACGAGGCCATCTATTCCCGGCACGGCTTCCTCGTCTACGAGATTGCGATCCGCGCCGCCGGTGCGACCCCGGTCGTCGCGCCCGAGAAGGATCTCACGACCGACGTCGACGCGATCCTGGCGAAGGTGACGGACAAGACCAAAATGGTCTTCATCGCCAATCCGAACAATCCGACCGGTACCTATCTGCCGTTCTCCGAAGTCCGGCGCCTGCACGAAAACCTGCCGCCGAACGTGATTCTGGTGCTGGACGCCGCCTACAGCGAATACGTCCGCCGTAACGACTATGAAAGCGGCATGGAACTGGCGGCCACGACCGAAAACGTCATCATGACCCGGACCTTTTCCAAGATCTACGGCCTGGCTAACCTGCGTCTCGGCTGGGGTTTCGGTCCCGCCCATGTCATCGATGCGCTGAACCGCATCCGGGGGCCGTTCAACGTCTCCGGGCTGGCCATTGCCGCCGGCGTCGAAGCGGTCCGGGACCGGGCCTTTGTCGAAAAGGCGGTCGATCACAACGAGCAGTGGCTTCCCTGGGTGACGGAAGAGCTGGAAAAGCTCGGCCTGACGGTCACCCCCAGCGTCGGCAACTTCATTCTCATCCACTTCCCCGAAGTGGACGGCAAGACGGCAACCGATGCGGACGCGTTCCTGTCGTCGCGCGGCTGCGTGCTGCGTCTGGTCGGCAACTACGGCCTGCCGAATGCCTTGCGCATGTCGATCGGCAGCGAAGAGGCCAACAAGGCCGTCGTCGCCAACCTGGCTGAATTCCTGAAGCAATAATCCGAGCTGTACTGTCTGTTTCATGTCCGAACCGCTGTTTGACCGCATAGCCCTGATCGGGATCGGCCTGATCGGCTCCTCGATTGCCCAGGCCGTCCGCGCCCGCGGGCTTGCCCGCGAAATCGCGATTTCCACGCGCTCGCCGGAAACCCTTGCGCGCGCCGAGGAACTGAACCTGGGCGACAGCTATTCGATCAACGCGGTTGATGCGGTGGAAAATGCCGATCTGGTCATCCTCTGCGTGCCGGTCGGCGCCTATGGGGCCGTGGCCAAATGGATCGCGCCGTCCCTGAAGAAGGGCGCAATCCTCACCGATGTCGGTTCGACCAAGGCCTCCGTGGTCCGCGATGTCGGCCCGCATGTTCCAGACGGCGTGAACTTCATCCCCGGCCATCCCATTGCCGGGACCGAGCATTCCGGCCCCGACGCCGGTTTCCCGACCCTGTTCGAGAACCGCTGGTGCATCCTGACGCCGCCGGAGGGAACGGATCCGGACGCGCTGGCGCGACTGACGAAGTTCTGGGAGGCCTGCGGCTCCAACGTGGATGTCATGGATGTCCAGCACCACGATCTGGTTCTGGCCATCGTTTCCCACCTGCCGCAGCTGATTGCCTACAACATCGTCGGCACCGCCGACGACCTGGAGACGGTCACCAAGTCGGAAGTGATCAAGTATTCCGCATCCGGTTTCCGCGACTTCACCCGTCTTGCCGCCTCCGATCCGACCATGTGGCGGGATGTCTGCCTCAACAACAAGGACGCCATCCTGGAGATGCTGTCCCGGTTTTCGGAGGATCTGTCGGCGTTGCAGCGGGCCATCCGCTGGGGCGACGGGGAAGCGCTGTTCGACCTCTTCACCCGGACCCGCGGCATCCGCAAATCGATTATCGAGGCCGGCCAGGACACGGACGCACCGGACTTCGGCCGCCCGCACGGCAAATAGCCGGCTTACCGGTCCCGCTGGACGATAAACCGGGCAAGCTGCAACAGGGCCGCCGCCTTGTCTCCGAAGGGGGCAAGCAGCTCCTCTGCCTCGCCGAGAAGAGCGTTGAGCTCCGCACGGGTCTTTTCCACCCCGAACAGTCCCACCAGCGTCGCCTTGCCCGCGGCCGCATCCTTGCCCGTGGCCTTTCCGGCAATTTCCGGGCTGGCTTCGACGTCGAGCAGATCGTCGGCAAGCTGAAAGGCAAGGCCGATGATTTCCCCGAAACGGGTCAGACGGTCGATATATTCTTCCGGGGCATCCGACAGGATCGCCCCGGCCCGGCAGGCATAGCGCAGCAGGGCGCCCGTCTTCATGGCCTGCAGCTTCCGGATCTCCGCTTCGCTCCGGTCGCGCCCCTCCGATTCCAGATCGAACATCTGGCCGCCCGCCATGCCGCCGATCCCCGCCGCCCGCGCCAGCTCGCGGCTGAGACGAAGCCGGATCGAAGGATCGCTGTGCACCTCATCGTCGGCAATGACATCGAAGGCGAGCGTCAGCAGCGCGTCACCGGCGAGAATGGCCGTTGCCTCGTCGAACGCCTTGTGAACCGTCGGCAGCCCCCGGCGAAGATCGTCATCGTCCATGGCCGGCAGGTCGTCATGCGCCAGCGAATAGCAATGGATCATTTCCAGCGCCGAGGCCGCCAGGGGCACGCCCTGATCGACCCGGCCGAAAAGAGCCGCGGCTTCCAGCATCAGGATCGGGCGCAGCCGCTTGCCTCCGGCCAGCGCCGCATGCCGCATGGCCGCAAGGAGGCGTTCCGGACGCTCGGTCTCGCCCTCGCGGGCCTCTGCGGACAGAATGTCTTCCAGGACCCTTTCGACCCGATCGGCCGATTTCGCCAGATGTGCCTGAAACTCGTCCGTCAAAAGTCCGTTCCAATCGTGCTGCTGCGGACCGCGGCGCTTCGAAGGGCAGGGCGGTCGCGAAAGTGGTGAGATCGTCACCGGTTCCCTGTCCTGAAAAGCCGGTCCCGTCAAGCCGTCCCGACAGGATTTATTAATAAGCGTGGTTGCATTGATATTTATGGCAGTATTAAGCTGATCCCTTCTCCATAAGGGAACAGTGATCATGCGTATGCTAGCAAGCTTACTGAAGTCCTGCGTCAAGCGAGGCCGTCTCCGGATCGTCGATGCGAATGGAAAACAGCATGAATTCGGCTCAGGTTATGACGGGCCGGAAGTATTCATTCGCTTTCATGATCCCAAACTCCACTGGAAGCTGGTGCTTCATCCCGAACTCGCGGCAGCGGAAGCCTATATGGACGGCACGCTGACGCTGGAAGAGGGCACGACCTGTCTCGATTTTATCGATCTGTTTTTCGTCAATCCTGCCCCCGAGGGGCTTTATCCGCTGCAGGAGCAGATTACCCGGGTCTGGAACAAGCTGAGCAGGTTCCACGAAAAGGCGCTTGTCTCCAAAACCAAACGCCATGTGCAACACCACTATGACCTCTCCACGGACCTGTACCGGCTGTTCCTGGATGAGGGTCTGAATTACAGCTGCGCCTATTACAATTCGCCCGAGGACACCCTCGAGGAGGCGCAGGCCGCGAAACTCGACCACCTTCTCGCCAAGCTGAATATCGAACCGGACATGCGCATTCTGGAAATCGGCGGCGGTTGGGGGTCCCTGGCCATGCACATGGGACGGGCCGGGGCCGATGTGACCTCCCTGAATGTTTCGGGAGAACAGATCGCGATTGCCGAACAGCGGGTCGCGTCCGCCGGGCTGGACCGAAAGGTCCGCTTCGTCAAACAGGACTACCGGGAATTTACCGGCAAGTTCGACCGGATCGTGTCCGTCGGGATGATGGAACATGTCGGTGTCGGAAATTACGACGGCTATTTCGGCAAGGTTCGGGACTGCCTGAAACCGGACGGATATGCGGTCATACACTCCATCGGCCGCATGGCGCCTCCGGGCACGACCGGACCGTTCATCCTGAAATACATCTTCCCCGGCGGCTATTGTCCTGCCCTTTCGGAAGTCATGCAGTCAATCGAACGGCTCGGGCTTTGGGTCTGCGACACGGAAATCCTGCGTCTGCACTATTACTACACCCTCAAGGCCTGGCGGGAACGGTTCGAAGCCAACAGGGACAAGATCGCCGAACTCTACGACGAACGTTTCTGCCGCATGTGGGAATTCTATCTTTGCGCCTGCGAAATCAGTTTCCTGCATGGCAACAACATGGTGTTTCAGCTAATGCTGTCGCTGGAACGCGACGCGGTCCCGATCGTGCGCGACTTTATCGTCGATAATGAAAAGGACCTGCGTGAAAAAGCCTCAAAAATCCGGAAAACAGCCTAGCGGGACGAAGAACGCTTCGAAGCCCTCCAACAAGGCGCAGCCGGTTACACTGAGGCGTGTCAGGCGCTGGACCTTTAGAGGACTTGCGGCGGTGATCATACTGCCGCTTGTCCTGACCGTGATTTACGCGGTCGTTCCGCCGGTGAGCACGCTGATGCTCGCCCGCTACGCGCAACTTTTATGGGTCGACCGGCAGTGGCGCTCGATCGACGAAATCTCCCCGCATCTGGTGCGCTCGGTCATCACCTCAGAGGACAGCAGCTTCTGCGAGCATGGCGGCGTCGACTGGTCCGCCCTGGAAAAGCAGATCGACACGCTTGTGAACGAGGGCGAAGCGCCGCGCGGCGCAAGCACCCTGACCATGCAGACGGCCAAGAACCTGTTTCTGTGGAACGGGCGCAGCTATATCCGGAAAGGTCTGGAACTGCCCCTGGCTCTCATGATCGACGGCGTGCTCACCAAACGGCGCATCATGGAGATCTACCTGAACATCGCCGAATGGGGGGAGGGGATCTTCGGGGCGGAAGCCGCCGCCCAGGCCTGGTTCGGAAAATCAGCAAAGGATCTGACCCGCGTCGAGGCGGCGCGGCTGGCAACGGCCCTGCCCAATCCGCTCGGCCGGAACCCCGCGAAGCCATCCTCGGGGCACCGGAAACTCGCCGCCACCAACCTTGCCAGGATCAGGTCGGCCGGCCCCATTTTCGACTGTGTCCTCAAGCCGTGACAGGGTGCTTCGGGGCGCATTCCCGGCGCTTTACGGACCATGTAAGAATTTTTGCGCTTTGGGGTGGCAAAACGCCTGGGTTCCCTGTATAACTCCGCCCATTCCAACACACTGCGTGATGCCACGCCCCGGGCTTTCCCGGTCCGGGCCGCGCGACGATGGACCACGGAGAAGAACAAAATGGCTGTTCCGAAGAGAAAAACCTCGCGCATGAAGCGCGGTTTTCGCCGTTCCGCGGACGCCCTGAAGCAACCGGCTTACGTTGAGGACAAGGATTCGGGCGAACTGCGTCGCCCGCATCACGTTGACCTGAAGTCCGGCATGTACCGGGGCCGTCAGATCCTGAGCCCGAAAGACGACGTCTGAGCTCTGGATCGCCGCACGGCAAACAGATTTAGGCCGGCCCTTACGGGGTCGGCCTTTTTCATGTCCGCTTTTGCACTTTCAATCCCGTTTTTGAGTTTGCGGCCGGAAAGTTTGTGTGCCGCCGCCTGTTTTTTGGCTAGGCTGGATCCAGCCGGCCCGTCGTTGCCGTTTTCCGGAGGCCTTTATGAAATTTCTTCTGTCCCTGCCGCTCACGATCCTGCCGCTGATCGCCTATAACGTTGTGGCCTTTTCCAATGGCGGCGCGCCGGCGGGTGACATCTGGAGCACCATCGTGTTCGAGTTCACCATGGTATCGGGTGCGAATTTCGCCATGGTGGCCGGCGATGTCATGATCACCGCCGCGCTCTTCCTGCTTTTCATCGAAATGCTGAAGGCGACCCGCACCGGCGTCGTCGCGCTGACCGACCACATTTTTTCGATGGTGGTATTCGTCGGCTACCTGGTGGAGTTCCTGGTGGTGCGCGAAGCGGCGACGTCCGTGTTTTTCATCCTGATGGCGATCGCACTGATCGATGTGATCGCAGGCTTTTCCATCACTATTTCCGGCGCCCGCCGGGACGTCAGCTTCGCCCATGGCGAAGGACATCACTGACGGTTAAGACAGCTTTTTCAGGTGTCGCCGGTTTCTTCGCTGATCGCGTGTTTCTGGATCAGCGGCAACTGGGTCATCGTGAACAGGAAGGTGATCGGCATGATGCCGAACACCTTGAAATTCACCCAGAAATCGGTCGAAAAATTGCGCCAGACAATCTCGTTGAGCGCCGCGAGGACGAAAAAGAACAGGCCCCAGCGGAAGGTGAGCTTGCGCCAGCCTTCATCGTTCAGCCGAAACGCACTGTCGAAGACATAACCAAGCAGGGACTTGCCGAACAGCAGCCCGCCCAAAAGCACGGTGCCGAACAGGCAGTTGACGATGGTCGGCTTCAGCTTGATGAAAAGATCGTCGTGCAGCCACAGTGTCAGCGCCCCGAAGACGAGAACGACCGCACCGGACACCAGCGGCATGACCGGCAGGCGCCTGGTCAACCAGAGCGACGCGACGAGAGAGATCGTGATCGCGACCATGAAAGCCGCGGTCGCGATGAAGATCGGCTTGCCCAGCGCCTGAAGCATCGGCAAGGCATTGGCGATCTGTTCGCCTCGGGCATTGAAAAGAAAGAAGACGCCCAGCGGGCCGAGTTCAAGCGCAAGCTTCAGGAGCGGCGACAGTTCCTTGCGCGTCGGATCATTCGGGGCGTGTTCAAATTCCATCGGCTCTGCCTGTTTCTAAGGGGCAGCCCAGACCGGACCGCATAGCCCGAGATAGGGGGTTAGGATGGCACCGGTCAAGACCGGTGCGGCAATTCGGTACCCCGAACGAAAAAAGGCGCCCCGATGGACGCCTTTCTCCCAATTCTCCCGGAACGCCGGATCAGCCGTTGGCGATGTACTGGCCGCCGTTGATGGTCATGACCGCACCGGTCATGAAGGCAGCCGCATCCGAAGCCAGATAGACGACGGTCGCAGCGATCTCCTCCGGATGGCCGAGACGGCCGACCGGAATTCCGGAAACGATGGATTCCAGCACCTTTTCCGGCATGGCCGCGACCATGTCCGTGTTGATGTAGCCCGGGCAGATCGCATTGACGGTAATGCCCTTGAAGGCATTTTCCTGGGCCAGCGCCTTGGTGAAACCGATGACACCGGCTTTTGCCGCCGAGTAGTTGGTCTGGCCCATCTGGCCCTTCTGGCCGTTGATGGAGGAAATATTGATCACCCGGCCGGCACCGCGGCTGCGCATGCCCTCGATCACGGGCCGCGTCATGGTGAACATGCTGTCCAGGTTCGTGGAAAGAACCTCGCGCCAATGCTCGAACGACATCTTGTGGAACATGCCGTCGCGAGTGATGCCGGCATTGTTGACCAGCACCTCGACCGGACCGAGCTCTTCTTCCACCTTGGCGATGCCGGCAACGCATTCGTCCGGGTGGGAAACGTCCCACTTGTAGACATGAATACCGGTTGCGGCCTTGAACTCTTCCGCCTTTTCCGTATTGCCGTGATAGGTAGCGGCAACCGTATAGCCCGCAGCCTTGAGACCCTTGGAGATCGCTTCGCCGATGCCGCGTGTCCCGCCGGTGACAAGTGCAACCTTACTCATGATTCCGCTCCTCCACTTTTCTTCGGGCGGTGCCGTTTCGATTCCCCGGACCGCTTCCACTGGCTAAATGCACATCTGCCATGACAAAGCATTGAACGCCCTGCCATGACAGATATCAATTCTGGCTAATCCGAACGGATTAGCGCTCCACGCACATAGCAACACCCATGCCACCACCGATGCACAAGGTCGCAAGGCCCTTCTTGGCGTCCCGGCGGCCCATCTCGTGCAGCAGGGTGACCAGAATTCGGGCACCGGATGCACCGATCGGATGCCCGATGGCAATCGCGCCGCCATTGACGTTGACGATATCCGGGTTCCAGCCCATGTCCTTGTTCACTGCACAGGCCTGGGCGGCGAAGGCCTCATTGGCCTCGACGAGATCCAGATCGGAAGCCGACCAGCCGGCCTTTTCCAGGGCCTTGCGGGATGCCGGGATCGGACCGGAGCCCATGATCGAGGGATCGACGCCGGCGGTCGCCCAGGAAGCGATACGGGCAAGCGGGGTCAGGCCGCGCTTTTCGGCTTCCGCCGCGCTCATGACCACCAGAGCCGCCGCACCGTCGTTGATGCCCGACGCATTGGCCGCGGTTACGGTACCGTCCTTGGTGAAGGCCGGACGCAGCTTGGCAACGCTTTCAAGCGTCGCGCCGTGGCGGATATACTCATCGTCTTCCACGATCGTGTCGCCCTTGCGGCCCTTGATCGTCACGGCCGTGATCTCATCCTTGAACTTGCCGGCCTTCTGGGCGGCTTCGGCCTTGTTCTGGGAGGCCACGGCGAATTCATCCTGCTGATCGCGGGAAATCTGCCATTTCTGGGCGACATTCTCAGCCGTCTGACCCATGTGGTAACCGTTGAAGGCATCCCACAGGCCATCCTTGATCATGGTGTCGATCATCTTGTAGTCGCCCATCTTGTAGCCGGCCCGCATCGGAGCGCAGTGCGGAGAGAGCGACATGCTTTCCTGACCGCCGGCGACCATGATGCTGGCGTCGCCACACATGATCTGCTGCGCGGCAATGGCGACCGTACGCAGGCCCGAACCGCAAACCTGGTTAAGACCCCAAGCCGTCGCGCCATCCGAAATGCCGGCAGCAATTGCTGCCTGCCGGGCCGGGTTCTGTCCCTGACCGGCGGTCAGCACCTGGCCGAAAACAACCTCGTTCACGTCATCGCCGCTGACACCCGCCTTTTCCATGGCGGCTTTGATCACGGTAGCGCCAAGTTCGTGGGCTGGGGTATTTGCAAAGGCACCGTTGAAGGATCCAACGGCCGTGCGCGTTGCACTGACAATAACGACATCGGTTGAAGCGCTCATGTTTCTCTCCAGGCTTTCGACCATATTCTACCGAACCGAATGGGCACTAAAACGGGTGCGCACGCGAACCGGTTGTTTCGCTCGCGACTAGAAACTCTGGTTAACCGTGAGTCAACTAGAATGGCCCTTCGATACGTCAAGTTTTCGCAGTCGCAGCATCCTCCTTTCGTCGCTCTGCACAAAAACGCTGGCAAGTTGCGCTCCGATTGGCTTAGTCTGGAACTCGGGAGAGACGGCATGAGATGAAGAACGTCTTGTCGTCAAACGGGAACTTGCCGCGAGGCTCCTTGCAACGGAAGACAAGAATGGCAAAGACCAACGAGCCAACGATCATCAAAAAATACGCCAACCGGCGGCTCTACAACACCGGCACCAGCACCTACGTGACCCTCGAGGATCTCGCGGTGATGGTGAAGGGGGAAGAAGACTTCATCGTCTATGATGCGAAAACGGGCGACGACATCACCCGTTCGGTCCTGACACAGATCATCTTCGAACAGGAAGGCAAGGGGCAGAACCTGCTGCCCGTCACGTTCCTGCGCCAGCTGATCCGGTTCTACGGCGACAGCATGCAGGGCCTGGTGCCGAGCTTTCTGGAATATTCCATGACCTCGCTCACCAAGGAGCAGGAAAAGCTGCGGTCCCAGATGAGCGAAGCCTTTGGCGCAACCGCCTTCGAAGCCATCGAGGATCAGGTCAAGCGCAACACCGAGATGTTCGAACGCGCCATGAAGATGTTCATGCCGTTTTCGACCGGCGAAACCTCGGCGCCTTCGGCCCCGTCCAAACCGGAACAGTCCGGTTCGTCCGACCTCGATGACATGAAGCGTCAGCTCTCGGAGATGCAGGCCAAGATCAACGCGCTGTCCGACAAGAAGTAGAAAGCGCGTTTTCCCGTCCGGTTCCGCCCCGACGTGTCTTGCCCGGCCAAGGCCGGGCAGATCTGCTCAAGTGACTGGCTCAAGTGACTGGCCGAGGGGGCCGTGTCAGCCGCAATCGGCGACGAGCTTGACGGCCTCGATGCCGGCGACGGCAGCGGCCTCATCATTGTCGGACGTATCACCGGTCACGCCGACAGCACCGAGAACCTCGCCGTCAGCGTCTTTCACCAGGACACCGCCCGGAACCGGAACGATCTGGCCGCCCGAAGCGCCGTTCAGGGCCTGTACGAAATGAGGGCGGGTTTCCGCATTGGCGTTCAGCCAGCGTGTTCCGGCCCCGACCGCAAGCGCGCCATAGGCTTTGCCGCCGGCGATCTGCGGCCGCATGATCGAAGATCCGTCCTGGCGCGCCATGGCGATCATGTGCCCGCCCGCATCGAGAACGACGACAGTCATGGGTTTCAGCTTGAGATCCGCGGCTTTTTCGAATGCGGATGAAATGATTTTCTCGGCGATAGAAAGCGTCAGTTTGCCCATTGACCCGGTTCTCCGTAATGTGCTGCCTCTGGCGAAGCTTGCTAACAGACTGACCCGCCTTTCGCCAGAAACCAAAACAGGTAAGGATTTCCTCCCTGGAGGAAAAATTCTGGAGACGCCCCTTGAGACGTGATTTTGAGGCCCCGGGCCGCTCCCCGGTTTATGCCCGCGAAGCAGCCGCAGCGACCTCCCATCCGCTTGCCACGAGCGCAGCACTTGAAGTTCTGCAAGATGGCGGCAATGCCGTTGATGCGGCAATCGCGGCGGTTGCCGTTCAGTGTGTCGTCGAACCCCATATGACGGGGATCGGCGGCGATTGCTTTGCCATCGTAACCGAACCGGACGGACGCATGACCGGCTTCAACGGGTCCGGTGCAGCGCCGAAAGGCAGTTCTCCGGAGGCGCTTGCCAATCTCGGCGTTACCGAAATCACACCGACCTCCGCCCATGCGGTCACGGTACCCGGTGCGGTCCGCGCCTGGGAAACTCTGCTGAAGGCCCATGGCACCCGCGGTTTCGACACCCTGTTCAAACGCGCGATATCCTATGCCCGCGGCGGTTTTCACGCGGCCCCGCGTGTGGTCCGCGACTGGGAAAAGAACGTCGAGAAGCTGGCCGCCAATCCGGCGACGAAATCCGCCTATCTCGTCGACGGCGCTGCGCCGAAACCCGGAACGCTTCTGAAGTATCCGAAACTCGCCGATACCTTGTCAGCAATCGCCGAAGGCGGTGCGGAGGCGTTTTATACCGGTACCGTCGCCAAAGACATCGTTTCGACCCTGAACGCCCTCGGCAGCCTCATGACCGAAGACGACATGGCGGCGTGCCACACCACCGCCGTGTCCCCGGTCATGCGCGATTACCGCGGCCACACGGTCGCGGAATTGCCGCCCAATGGACAAGGTGTCATTGCGCTGGTGATCCTCGGTCTTCTGGAACGCTTCGATCTGGAAAGCCTCGATCCGCTCGGACCGGAACGTTTCCACCTGGAGATGGAAGCCGCGCGCATCGGTTACGCGGTCCGCGACAAGTTCGTCACCGATCCGGGCTATATGGACGTCAGCCATCCCCGTCTGATCGCCGACGACTATCTGGATCAGCTGGCCGCAATGATGTCACCGGCGACACGGATGCCCGAGGTACCGGGAAACGGTCTCGCACCCCAGACCGATACGGTTTACCTGACCGTTGTGGACCGGGACGGTCTGACCGTTTCCTTTATCAATTCGATCTTCAACGAATTCGGCAGCGGTATCCTCGCCGCCGACAGCGGCGTGCTTCTTCACAATCGCGGCGCGGTCTTCAAGGCCAAGCCGGGTCACGCCAACTCAATTGCCGGCGGCAAGCGGCCTATGCACACGATCATCCCGGCCATGGCCCTGAAGGGCGGCCAGCCGTGGCTGTCTTTCGGCGTCATGGGCGGGCACTACCAGGCCTGCGGCCATGCCCATTTGCTGTCCAACATCATCGACTACGGCATGGACGTTCAGGCGGCCATCGATTTCCCGCGCATGTTCTTCAACATGGACGACCATGCGCTGGAAGCGGAAAAACTGGTCCCGCGCGCAACGATTGACGGTCTGGCAGCGCTCGGCCACGAGGTCCGCCCGGCCGCAAGCCCGATCGGCGGCAGCCAGGCGATCATGATCGACAAGAAAAACGGATTGCTGATCGCAGGTTCCGACCCGCGCAAAGATGGCCACGCGGCCGGTTATTGACCGTTCCGTTTCCGATTCGAACCCGGACAATCAAATGGAAGCGCCCTTTTCCGGGGCGCTTCCGGACTGTCACACCGTGAATGCGGTCGTGGCAGCCGGTGCGGGAGAAGCAGCGGTGCGGTAATAGGCATGAGCGGCACGGGTATTCAGGTCCCGCTGATGGGCATCGTCCGCTTCGAAATCATCCTGAGAGGTCAGCTGGGCGAAGAAGGACGTCGTCGCATTTGCGCGGGCGGGCTGCCGGGTTACGACTTCAAATTCGTTCCGGGCCGCCTCGCGCAAGTTGCTGAACGGCGAAACATGGGTCTGACGCTCGCTTTCAGTTTCACCCATCGAGGCCCGCTTGGGGCGGACGATGCGGTAGGAAATGGAAGAAACCGGATTGACCTGCATTTTCGTCTCCCTGGGTGGCCGTTCGGCGGCCTGTCGGGGTTTCAGCTAACTTGATTCCTTTCTAAGGCTTCGCCGTCTCCGGCGATGTGTTGCAGATCACGGTTTGCGTGATTGGCGAGGGTCAGGCCCTGCCGCCCGTTTCAATAGTCGGACGAGATCACATGACCGGCTTCCCGCTTGCGCGGCAAGGCAGCGGTTGCACGGTAAGCGGCCGTGCCGGCGACCGGCGCCGCCTTCCAGCCGTGAGGCGCGTAACGCTCCGCATCGCGGGTCGCGATCAGATGGGCGAGGAAAACAGAGTTCGTATGATAGCGATCCGGAAACGGTACATCCTGCGTGGAATGAACAGGTTGCACCGGAACAGGAAGGTTCGGCCGTTCTACGGCCTGTCTGTCGCCTTCGGTCTCCCCCGGAAAGGGACGCCTGCGCTTCACATTGGAACGCCCGAAGGCCGGAACCGGGTTAATTTGCACTGGATACGCCTCAACATGTTTCAGTTCGGGACGCCGGTGGCGTGCCACACCGAAACCACGCAACAGGTATGCCAGCGCATGGCATTTGTTAACCTTTGTTCACGCAAACGTGGGGGTTTTGCCACGTATTGGTTAACGCAGGTGAATTCGCTTTACCGGTTGTAAGTGAAAGTACAGACCCGATTGGCTTTCCGCTTTTCGCAAAAAATAAGCCTCATCGATCCGGCGTCACCGGAACTTCGACCAGACCCAGGAAATAAGCGCGGGAACCAAGAGAAACGGCAGGGCGAGACCGAAGGCGTAGATCACCCATCTATCCGATTGGACCGCGCACCAGCCGAACAGGCATTCTACCCCGAAGAATGGCAGCGCCTGGAAGAACACCACGGCCGCCACCCAGATATAGAGCGGCCAAGGGCCGTCGTCGGTCGGACCGCCGTTGCCGAGAAACTGGGGAAAGCCGTCGTACACCGGGTTTCCCTTCAATCCGCCCGGGACAGATCGAAATCGCCTGGCGAAAGCCGCCCGTTTCGCAAAAGATGCTGGAGGGTCAACGCGATCGACATGGCATCGTCAAGCGCGTCATGGCCGTTGAGCGGCGGATGATCGATCCCGAAATAGTCCGCGAGCCGGCCGCTGTTGGTCTTCTGGATGTCTTCATAGGGCATGCCGGCGTTCAGAAGCAGACGGCTGGCGTTTCCGCATCGATGGGCAGGAAGCACCGGATCGATACCGGCGACATAGCAGCTTATGCCCAACAGATAGAGCTCGTCCTTGCCCCATGACCAGAGACAGGCGCCGTCGGAAAACCCGGCCAGCCGGTCAATCGCCGATTTAAGGGAAATACCCTCGGATGTGACGGTTTCCTGGGAGATGCCGGTCAGATCGATGAAATAAGGATCCAGCGCGCATTCGCGGCCGAAGCGATCGACCGGCGTCACGTAGATCCGCTCCGTCTCCAGAACCGGGAAATCGCCTTCAAGACCCAGCTTGACCGCTCCGATCTGCACGGCAATGGGATCCGGGTCCATGGGACCGGCCCAATGCCGTTTCATGGCCCCCTCCATCGTCAGATATTCGCAATCATAGAAAACGGCGCTTCGCATCATCATTCTTCCCATCCCCAGGCAGAAGGAATAGCAGCAGCAGCAGCGCCTGGGCGCAACCGGGATATGAAGTTATGCGCGGCTAAAGCACTCTTCCGGCAATAAAAAAGCGCGCTGCCATCCGGAAGCGCGCTTTTCTATCGTCTATTTAATCAGTAGCCGCTCAGGCCAGGGCGCCATGCGCCTTGTCGACCAGCGCCTTGAAGGCATCCGGCTGATTGATCGCGAGATCCGACAGGACCTTGCGGTCGACTTCAATGCCGGCCTTGTTCAGACCGTCGATAAACCGGCCGTAGGTCAGGCCGTGCTCACGGGTGGCGGCATTGATGCGCTGGATCCAGAGCGAACGGAAATTCCGCTTGCGCACCTTGCGGTCGCGATAGGCGTACTGTCCTGCCTTCTCGACGGCCTGCTTGGCAACGCGGATGGTGTTCTTGCGGCGGCCATAGTAGCCCTTGGCAGCCTTCAGAACCTTCTTGTGACGTGCATGGGCGGTAACGCCCCTTTTAACGCGCGACATATGTGAACTCCTTCAAAGACTGGCTAATTACGCGTAAGGCAGGAACTGCTTCACGATCTTCGCATCCTGATCGCTCAGCGTGGTGGTGCCACGGGCGTTGCGGATGAACTTGGTCGTGCGCTTGATCATGCCATGACGCTTGCCGGCCTGCGCGGTCTTCACCTTGCCGGTCGCGGTCAGTTTGAAGCGCTTCTTGGCTCCAGACTTGGTCTTCAGCTTGGGCATTTTGCATCCTTTCATTGGCGCGGACCGGTTACCCGGCCGCTTCGTTTTTGGTGCATCGAGAGGTCGCCACGGCATGCCCTGTGTTTCCGGGGCCAGCTTGCCGGTCGCATCGCAAGATGTGAACGCGCAAAGACGTGCCCCGAAGAGCCGGACGACTCTGGACCGGGGGCTTATAAGCGCGCTTGCCGTTCCATGCAACCGGAATCTGAGGAAAAATGCGCCGTAAGCGGCGGCTTCAGGCCGGATAGTCCCGGTGACCGAAGATGGCCGAGCCGACGCGAACATGAGTGGCGCCGAAACTGACGGCGGTCGCGTAATCCGACGACATTCCCATGGAAAGCTGTGTCAGGCCGTTCCGCTCGGCGATCTTTCGAAGCAGCGCGAAATAGGGTCCGGGCGCGTCTTCTACCGGCGGGATGCACATCAGCCCCATGATGTTGAGACCGATCTCGTCCCGGCAGAAGGCGACGAAGGCATCTGTGTCCCTGGGCGAAATGCCGGCCTTCTGCGGTTCATCGCCAATGTTGACCTCGATGAAGCACGGCAGGTGCCGGTCCTGCTTGTCCATCTCAGTCTTAAGAGCTTTAGCGATCTTTTCCCGGTCGACCGTGTGGATGACATCGAAGGTCTGGACCGCTTCCTTGGCCTTGTTGGATTGCAGCGGGCCGATCAGATGCAGTTCGATGCCCTCGTACTCCTGGCGCAGACCCGGCCACTTGCCCATGGCCTCCTGCACCCGGTTTTCGCCGAAAACGCGCTGACCGGCATCTAGGACAGGACGGATATCCTCCTCGGCAAAGGTCTTGGAGACCGCGACCAGGGTGGTTTGTCCCGGCTTGCGGCCGAATTCTTCTTCCGCCTTGCGAATGTCGGACAGGACCTTCTGCAGCCGGTCGCCGGATGTTTCCGTCATTCTGCTTCTCCCAATCACCAATATATATTGCATTCTGATAGGCGCTGCCGATGCAAATATGCAAGCTTGTCTGCCATTTGCGGCAAGAACCGTCCGTTTGCAGCCGGTTTTTGCCGTAGCATGTTGACCGGAACGGAAATTTCTGGTGACTGTCCGGCAACACCATTCTGGTTTAATCAACACTCCCGAAGAACCAAGCGCCCTCCCAAACAGCGCGAGATAACGGCAACATTGATGGCAACGGAACGCTATAACGCACGCGACGTCGAAGCGCGCTGGCAAAAAACATGGAACGACAAGAACGTCTTCGTCACCAACAACGACGATCCGCGCGAGAAATACTACGTCCTTGAAATGTTCCCGTATCCGTCGGGCCGCATTCATATGGGCCATGTGCGCAACTATGCCATGGGCGACGTGGTTGCCCGCTACAAGCGTGCAAAGGGCTTCAACGTTCTCCATCCCATGGGCTGGGACGCGTTCGGCATGCCGGCGGAAAACGCGGCCATGCAGAACAAGGTCCATCCCAAGGACTGGACCTATGAAAACATCGCCTTCATGCGCGACCAGCTCAAGATCATGGGTCTGTCGCTGGACTGGAGCCGCGAGTTCGCCACCTGCGACGTGGAATACTATACCCAGCAGCAGCGCCTGTTCCTGCAGTTCCTGGAAGCCGGTCTCGTCTACCGCAAGAACGCGAAAGTGAACTGGGACCCGGTCGACATGACCGTGCTCGCCAACGAACAGGTGATCGACGGCCGCGGCTGGCGCTCCGGCGCCCTGGTCGAACAGCGCGAACTGACCCAGTGGTTCTTCAAGATCTCCGATTATTCCGAAGACCTGCTGGAAGCGCTCGACACCCTCGACCGCTGGCCGGACAAGGTCCGTCTGATGCAGAAGAACTGGATCGGCCGGTCCGAAGGCCTGCGGGTGCGGTTCGAATTCACCACGCCGGCACCGACCGGCGACAAGGTGCTGGAAATCTTCACCACCCGTCCCGACACCCTGTTCGGCGCCTCCTTCATGGGCCTGTCGCCGGATCATCCGATCTCGGCGAAGCTGGCGGAGACCAATCCGGAGCTCAAGGCCTTCATCGAGGAATGCCGCCGCATCGGCACGTCCGAGGAAGCCATCGAAAAGGCGGAGAAGAAAGGCATCGATACGGGTCTGCGGGTCAAGCACCCGCTGGACGACAGCATCGAGCTGCCGGTCTATGTCGCCAACTTCATCCTGATGGATTACGGCACCGGCGCGATCTTCGCCTGTCCGGCCCACGACCAGCGCGACTTGGACTTCGCCCGCAAATACGGTCTGCCCGTCAAGCCCGTCGTCCTGCCGAAGGACGCCGATCCGGCAACCTTCGAAATCGGCGACGAAGCCTTTACCGACGACGGCGCGATCTTCAATTCCGGCTTCATGGACGGCATGTCGATCGCCGACGCCAAGGAAGCCGTGGCAAAGAAGCTCGAGGCCATCACGATCGACGGCGCGCCTCAGGCCACCCGGCAGGTCAACTACCGCCTGCGCGACTGGGGCATCTCCCGCCAGCGCTACTGGGGCTGCCCGATCCCGGTGATCCATTGCGACGACTGCGGCGTGGTTCCCGAAAAAGACGAGAACCTGCCGGTTCAGTTGCCCGACGACATCAATTTCGACAAGCCGGGCAATCCGCTCGACCGTCATCCGACCTGGCGCAACACCACCTGTCCGAAATGCGGCAAGGCGGCGCGGCGCGAGACCGACACCATGGACACCTTCGTGGATTCGTCCTGGTATTTCGCCCGTTTCACCGAACCGCGTTGCGACCGGCCGACCGATCCGAAGGCGGCCAACGACTGGCTGCCGGTCGATCAGTATATCGGCGGCATCGAGCACGCGATCCTTCACCTGCTCTATTCGCGCTTCTTCACCCGCGCGATGCAGAAGGTCGGGGCGCTCGATCTGAAAGAGCCGTTCAAGGGCCTGTTCACCCAAGGCATGGTGACCCACGAGACCTACCGCCTCGGCGACGGTGCGAACGGTCAATGGGTCTCTCCCGCCGAAATCAAAATCGAGGACGTCGACGGCACCCGCTCAGCCACGATGATCTCTTCCGGCGAACCAGTCACGATCGGTTCGATCGAGAAGATGTCCAAGTCGAAGAAGAACACGGTCGATCCGACGGATATCATCGAGACCTACGGCGCGGACACCGCCCGCTGGTTCATGCTGTCCGACAGCCCGCCCGAACGCGACGTGATCTGGACCGAGGAAGGCGTCCAGGGCTCCTGGCGTTTTGTCCAGCGCGTCTGGCGCCTGATCGGCGACATTGCCGAAAAGACCGGCCCGCGCGGTGCGGCTCCCGCCTTTTCCGATGCAGCCGCGGGCCTGCGCGGCGCGACGCACAAGACGCTCGCCGCCGTCTCCAAGGACCTGGAATCGCTCGGCTTCAACCGTGCGGTCGCCCGCATCTACGAGTTCGTCAACCAGATCGGCAAGGCGCTTCACGACGGTGTGGATAGCCCGGACATGGCCTATGCGGTGCGCGAGGCCGGTGAATACCTGACCCAGATGATGGCGCCGATGATGCCGCATCTGGCCGAGGAATGCTGGCAGGCGCTGGGGCAGAAAGGCCTGATTTCCGAAACCGCCTGGCCCGCCGTCGACGAAAGCCTGCTGGTCGACGACACCGTCACCCTGCCGATCCAGATCAACGGCAAGAAGCGCGGCGAGATCACCGTTCAAAGAGACGCTTCCAAAGAGGCGGTCGAAGCGGCTACTCTGCAGCTGGATTTCGTGCAGCGTGTGCTGGAAGGCCGCGCACCCCGCAAGATTATCGTGGTGCCGCAAAGGATTGTGAATGTCGTCGCCTGATGGAATTGATCGAAGTCGCCGCAGCTTCCTGCACGTCGCACTCTCCGCGGCACTGGCCGGCGGCGTTGCCGCCGGCTGCCAGGTCCGTCCGCTCTATGGAACCATGAGCACCCCCGGCGGGCAGGCGGTTCCGGCCGAGCTGGCGGCGATCGATATCGACCCGATCAGCGACCGTTACGCGGACGAGGACGCTGCCCGGGTCCTCTACAACGAACTGACGTTCAATTTCGAACGCGGGGCCGACCGGGCCGACAAGCTTTACCGGCTCAAGATCCTGATGGATCTGGCCTCCTCGGAAGTCGGTGTGGAACAGCTTTCGGACGTGCCGGCAGCCTATACCATGACGATGAACACCACATTCGTCCTGAGCGATATCGCGACCAACAAGACGCTGATGACCGGCAAGTCGTTCGCCACCGCGTCCTACGATTTCTCCAACCAGCGTTTTGCCAATCTCCGAGCAAAAAAGGATGCCGAATCGCGCGCCGCAAAGGCCGTTGCCCAGGACATCCAGGCCCGGATTGCCGGATATTTCGCAACCAGGTCGTAGGTCATGACCGCACTCAAGGCGACCGACATCGACAGGTTCCTTGCCAAGCCGCCGGCCCATGGCGGCGTCGTGCTGATCTACGGGCCGGATACGGGTCTTGTCTCGGAACGGGCCACGAGCCTGGTCGCAAAGGCCTCCGAGGGCGACGACGATCCGTTCAATCTGATCAAGCTCGACGGCGCCGATGTCGCCTCCGATCCGGAGCGGCTGATCGACGAAGCCCTGACCGTTCCGCTCTTCGGCGGCCGGCGGATCATCTGGATCCGCGATACCGGCGGAAAATCGCTCGATAGTGCCCTGAAACCGGTTCTGAAGCTCGACGACTGCCCGTCCCTGATCGTTCTGGAGGCCGGCGATCTCAAGAAGGGCGCCGGCCTGCGCAAGCTGATCGAGGCGGACAGGAAGGCCTATGCCCTGCCCTGTTACGCGGATACCGAACGCAGCATCGATCACCTGATCGATCAGGAAACCCGCGAAGCGAACCTGACGATCACACGGGAGGCACGCGCGGCCCTGCACGGCCTTCTCGGCGGCGATCGCATGGCAAGCCGCGGCGAGTTGAAAAAACTCTGCCTCTACGCGCTCGGCAAGGGCAAGATCGACAGTGACGACGTGGAGGCTATTATCGGCGACGCTTCGGCGTTCGAGCTGTCCGAGCTGATCGACGCCGCCGCCCTCGGCGACCTTGCAACGCTCGACCACGGGTTGGAACGCCTGACGGCGGCCGGTTCCAATGCCTCGGTGATTGCCGGACGGGCCTTGAAGCATTTTCAGGACCTGCACCGCATGCGCGCCGATCTCGACCGCGGCAGGAACGCCACCCAGATCGTCGACAGTCAGCGCCCGCCTGTGTTCTTCAAGCGAAAGGCGGGTCTTGCCCGCCAGATCCAGATCTGGTCGTCAGCGGATCTGGAAAAGGCCATGGAGCGCTTGGCCGAAGCCATGCGCGTGTCCCGCCTGAACGCAGCCCTCGGCGTTCCCGTCCTCTCCGAAACGCTCCTGGTCCTGGGCCGCGTCGCCGCCAGCCGCGGCCGGCGGCGGTAACGGATTAGCCAAATTCTCTGCCGTCATGCCCGGACGAGATCCGGGCATCCATGGCGTTTTCCTGCCCTACGGCAAAGCTGTTCTCAATGGAGAAGTACCGGCATGGATGCCATGGTCGAGCCATGGCATGACGATTGGTATTGGAGGCATTATTCGAGCCCCAACCCGGCTTCGCAGAGTAGTTACGGCTGCGAATCGAGTCTTGGGATTCAAGGCCTAGCGGGTTTCGACGCCCAGCTTGCGGCACAGCTCGTCAAGCTGTTCCAGCGACGTGTACTTGATCTTGAGATCGCCTGACTCCTTGCCCGGCTTGTGTCCTACGGACACCTTCAGGCCCAGAGTGTCGGTCAGGCGCTTTTCCAGGGCCTTGGTATCGGCATCCTTGTCCGCCTTGGCCGCAGACGTCTTCGCACCGCCCTTCAGTTTCGTCAGGGCTTCCGGGTCCTGGGCGAGCTTTTCCGCGTCGCGCACGGTCAGGCCTTTTTCGACGATAATCTCTGCCAAAGCGGCCGGGTCGTCGACGGTGATCAACGCCCGGGCGTGGCCGGCGGTCAAAAGCCCCTCGGCCAGGTAATCCTTGACCGAATTCGGCAGTTTCAGCAGGCGCATGGTGTTGGCCACATGGCTGCGGCTCTTGCCGATCACCTTGGCAAGCTGTCCCTGGCTGTAATCGAACTCCGCCGTCAGCTGCTCGTAGCCCATGGCTTCTTCGATCGGATTGAGATCGGCGCGCTGGACGTTTTCGATAATCGCAATCTCGAGCGCTTCCTGATCGGTCACGTCCCGGATGATGATCGGCGCCTCGTGCAGCCCTGCCCGCTGGGCCGCCCGCCAGCGGCGTTCGCCGGCGATGATTTCGTAGCGGTCTGTCTTTCCCGCCGCCGGCCGAACCAGGATCGGCTGAATGATCCCCTTTGCCTTAAGGGATTCCGACAGATCCGCCAGGTCCTTTTCGGTAAAGGTCTTGCGAGGATTGCGCGGGTTGGGCTCCAGGTGCTCGATCGGCACCTTGCGAGTATCCCGCGGCGGCGTCCGTTCAGGTGCGGATCCCGGAGTAGGAGCCGCCTCGCCGATCAAAGCCGCGAGACCGCGCCCCAAACGTTTGTTCTTGCCGCCTTCATCCGCCATGCCGCACCTGTTTTTCTTTTTATTTCAATAAGTTATTTAGATACCTTCCGATCCGTCCAAGGGCTGAGCACCCTTGGGTCAATTCGGATCCGATTCATTTGTCGCTGCGGTCAGGCCGCAACCCGCCGCAGCTCGCGTTCCCGCTGGATAATCTCCGATGCAAGGCGAAGATAAGCCTGGCTGCCGGAACATTTCAGATCGTAAAGCAAGGCCGGCTTGCCGTAGGACGGCGCCTCGGAAATGCGGACGTTGCGCGGAATGATCGTTTCGTAGACCGCATCCCCCATGGTTTCGCGCACATCCGCGACCACCTGGCTAGAGAGGTTGTTGCGGCTGTCGTACATGGTCAGCACGATGCCGTGGATCGTCAGTTCCGGGTTGAGCGCATTACGCACCTGCTCGACGGTGCTGAGCAGCTGGCTGAGGCCTTCAAGCGCGAAGAACTCGCATTGCAGCGGCACCAGGATCGAATGGGAAGCCGACAGCGCGTTGATCGTCAGCAGGTTCAGGGACGGCGGACAATCGACCAGAACATAGGTAAAGCCCGCGTCGTGAAACAGATCGGACCGGGTGAACTGCTCGATGGCATTGCGCAGACGGAACGCCCGGTCACCACTGGAGGCGATTTCCAGTTCGAGGCCGAGCAGATCCATGGTCGACGGCGCAACCCACAGCCGCGGGACGGCCGTGTCCTTGATCGCCTCTTCCAGCGAACAGTCGCCGCTCAGGACATCGTAGGTCGAAAGACCGCGGTCCCGGCGCTCGATCCCCAGGCCTGTGGATGCGTTCCCCTGCGGGTCGAGGTCAATGACCAGAACCTTTTCGCCGATTGCGGCAAGCGCGGTTCCCAGATTGATGGCTGTCGTGGTTTTCCCGACGCCGCCTTTCTGATTGGCGAGAGCAAGCACACGCGGAGACTCTGGAAGCATGCTCATCAGGCGACACCTTCCTGGTTAGGCCGGGCGGAAATATTGGAAAGAAGAAGCATCCGGCTCGTTGGATCAATGAGACTTTTCTTTTCTACCAGATCGAATGTCCAAGTGTGAGACGCTTCGTTAATCTCCCGTTGAAAATCTTGACCTTTGTGGAAAACAGCGGTCGCCCCTTGCCTCGTAAACGGTTCTGAAAGCTTCAATAACAGATCCAGCGAGGCAAGCGCGCGGGCGGAGACGGCATCAACCGGGCCTTGGCGCCATTCTTTCGCAACCGATTCGATTCTTCCCGGATGGACCGTGCCTTTTGACCCGGTCTCGCGCAGGGCCGTGCGCAGGAAGGCGGCCTTGCGCTGGTTGCTCTCGATCAGATGAACATGGGCGTCCGGCACATCGGCCAACAGAATGGCCGTAACGATACCGGGAAAGCCCCCGCCGCTGCCGATATCCACCCAGGTCTTCGCACTCGGAAAGTTCCATTGGGTCTGCAGGCTGTCGACCACATGCCGGACCCAGATATCGGGAATGGTCGACGGCGCGATCAGGTTCTGCGCCGGCTGCCACTTCAGGACCAGGTCGACATAGATCTGCAGGCGTTCCACAGTTTCACGTGAAACATCCCCATACTTATGCACAATCTGTGCAGTGTGGTTCAGCTCGGGCACCCTTGCCATCAAGCCGCACCTTTGCGCGGCTGAAGGCGTTTGACGTGAGACAGAAGCAGGGTCAGCGCCGCAGGCGTCATACCTTCCATGCGCGACGCCTGGGCCAGCGTGGATGGCCGGACCGTTTCAAGCTTCTGCTTCACCTCGTTGGAAAGACCCGCCAGCGCATTGAAATCGAAGTCCTCCGGGATCGCCAGGGCCTCGTCCCGTTTCAAGGCTTCGATGTCGGCCGCCTGCCGCTCCAGATAAACGGCATAAAGCGCGTCCGTCGCCACCTGCTCGGCTATGTCCTTTTCAATCTCACCCAGCTCCGGCCAGAGCTCTGTCAGACGATCGTAGTCCATGTCCGGATAGGACAGCAGATCGAAAGCAGTCCGGCGGATGCCATCCTGGTTGATCGGGATCCCCTTCTTTACCGCTTCGGCCGGCGTGACCGATAGGGACATCAGCAGAGCCCGAGCCTCGTCGATGGCACGCAGCTTCGTTTCGAAGGCGATTCGTCGGGTCTTTGAAACACAGCCGAGGTCCATACCGAGTGGCGTCAGCCGTTGATCCGCATTGTCCGCCCTGAGCGACAGGCGGTATTCGGCGCGCGATGTAAACATGCGATAGGGTTCGGTGATGCCGCGCGTCGTCAGATCGTCGATCATGACGCCGATATAGCCCTGGCTGCGATCGACCGTAAACGGATCGCCACCCGACGCCTTCAGCGCCGCATTGAGTCCGGCAACCAGCCCCTGCGCACCGGCTTCCTCATAACCTGTCGTCCCGTTGATCTGACCGGCCAGGAACAGGCCGTCGCATTTGTGCAGTTCCAGGGTCTGCTTCAGCTCGCGCGGATCGACATGGTCATACTCGATGGCATAACCCGGCTGGAACACCGTGACTTTCTCCAGACCCGGGATGGTCTTCAAAAAGGCAAGCTGCGCATCTTCTGGAAGCGAGGTCGAGATGCCGTTCGGATAGACGGTATGATCGTCCAGCCCCTCCGGCTCCAGAAAGATCTGATGGCCGTCCCGATCGCCGAAGCGGACGATCTTGTCCTCGATCGACGGGCAATAGCGCGGCCCCCGCCCCTTGATCTCGCCGGAATACATGGCCGAGCGGGACAGGTTGTCCCGGATGATCTGATGGGTCTCAGGCGTGGTCCGGGTTATATGACACGGCACCTGCGGCGTGGTGATCCTGTCCGTCAGCGTCGAGAACGGCACCGGATCCTCATCGCCCGGCTGCTCCTCGAGAAGATCCCAATTGATCGTCCGGCCATCGAGCCGTGCCGGCGTGCCCGTCTTCAGGCGGCCGAGCTGCAGACCCAGTTCTTCGAGCGACAGCGACAGGCCCATCGCAGGCTCCTCGCCCGATCGCCCCGCCGGGATTTTTTTATCTCCGATATGGATCAGTCCGCGCAAGAAGGTACCGCTGGTCAGCACGGCTGCGCCGCAGGAAATTTCCCCGCCGTTGGCGAGGACTACGGCAACGATGCGGCCATTGTCATAGACGAAACGATGCGCCTCGCCTTCGACCACATCGAGATTTTCGATCGCCGAAATTTCCGCCTGCATGGCTTCACGGTAAAGCTTGCGGTCGGCCTGGGCCCGGGGCCCGCGAACGGCCGGACCCTTGCGCCGGTTGAGAAGCCGGAACTGAATCCCCGCCCTGTCGGCGACCCGGCCCATGAGCCCGTCGAGCGCATCGATCTCGCGGACGAGATGGCCCTTGCCGAGACCGCCGATTGCCGGATTGCACGACATCACCCCGATGGTATCGAAGCGATGGGTGACGAGAGCGGTGCGTGCGCCTAAGCGCGCGGAAGCCGCCGCCGCCTCGCAGCCGGCATGACCGCCACCGATCACGACCACATCATATGTCAGCTTCTGTTCGCTCATCATTGTCACCGTGCCCGAGATCCATCTGCTCTCGAACCGCCTCACGCTCTCTTTTTAGAAACCATCCTGCGCGCCTCTTTATCATATCAGGCCGGACAGGAAATGAACGCGCCTTCTAAGTGGCGCCAATCTTTGGCGACCTTATAAGGGTCCCGGGAATTCAGGTCAAAGACAAACGGCACCCGCCCGCCTCCGTTAACCGGGGGCAGATTCTTCCAATGTCGAACCTCATGAATGATTCACGTGAAACACGTTCCGGTTCAGAATCGATCCTTGGATTCCTTAGGAAAAGTGATTCACGTGAAACACCTCACTTGCCGATGCAGAAGTCCCGGAAGATCACATCGAGCAGATCCTCCACATCGATCCGCCCGGTGATCCGCCCAAGCGCATCCGCCGCCCGGCGCAGATCCTCGGCACGAAGTTCCAGCGGCAGACCGGCACTGGCAAGGGCATCGGACAAGGCCTGCTGACATTCGATCAGGTAATGGCGGTGCCTTTGACGGGTCGCCAGCGGCTCCTCGCCAATGGAGATCGTTTCTTTGGCGAAACTCGAAAGCCGGTTTAACAACGGCTCCATTCCGCCTGCCGATTTAACAGAACAAGGAATTTCAAGGATTGTTCCGGAAGAGTCTCGTTCCGGAAGAGTCTCAAGATCGGTCTTCGTCCGAACCGTCCAGACCGGAACCCATTCATGAATGGTGGCCGGCAAACCGGCTTCCGGATCATCCGCTTCGATCCCGCCAGGCTCGACGGCCCATAAAATAAGGTCCGCCGTTTCTCCGCGCTCCCGTGCGCGCCGGATCCCTTCCCGCTCCACCACGCCTTCCGTCTGCCGCAGCCCCGCCGTATCGACCAGGGTGACCGGATAGCCTTCGAGGTCCAGATGCACCTCGATCACGTCCCGGGTGGTCCCTGCTTCCTCGGTCACGATGGCGACATCCCGTCCGGCGATGGCATTCAGTAGGCTCGACTTGCCGGCGTTCGGCGCGCCCATGAGGACGACCTGCAATCCGCTCCGCAGTCGCTCTCCGCTTCTGGACCTCGCCAGATGACCCCCGATCTCGTTGATCAGGATCTGTCCCTCGGCCCAGATCTCGTCCGCGACACTGCCGGGCACATCCTCCTCGTCGGCGAAATCGAAGTCCGCCTCGATCATCGCCCGCATGTGGATCAGCCGGTCCCGCCAGTCATCATAGAGCTCACCGAGTGCTCCACCCATCTGGCGCAGCGCCTGGATTCGTTGGGCTTCGGTTTCAGCCGCAATCAGATCGGCCAGTCCCTCCACCTCGGTCAGGTCCATCCGTCCGGCCTCGAAGGCGCGACGGGTGAACTCCCCCGCCTCCGCCGGCCGGCAATTGTCCATGCGGGACAGCACCTCGAGCACGGCCGCGACAACGGCCCTACCGCCGTGGCACTGCAGCTCGACCACATCCTCTCCGGTAAAGCTTGCCGGTCCCTCGAAGACAAGGACAAGGGCCTCGTCCAGCATGTCGTCGGTCACCGGATCGCAGAGCTCCCGGACGGCGGCAAATCGGGGCTCCGGCACGTCCCCGCAAATCAGGCGCAGGATATCAATGGCGTCGGGCCCGGAAATCCGGATCACCGCGACGCCGGACGGGACCGCACCGCTTGAAAGCGCAAAGATCGTTTCAGCCATTCACCACCAACCTGCTTGAAGCGGAACCGGACCTTCACCCCTGAAACGGCTTGCCCTGCCCGTCCGCTTCACTACCTTCTTGTTCCAGAGAGAACCTAACCGATTCCGCCAACCAGAAAGATCCCCTTTCCGATGACCGAAAACCGCCTGGCACGTTCCACCAGCCCCTACCTGCTCCAGCACAAGGACAACCCGGTCCACTGGTATCCCTGGGGCCCGGAAGCCCTTGCCGCGGCCAAGGCGGAAAACAAACCGATCCTGCTGTCGGTCGGCTATGCGGCCTGCCACTGGTGTCACGTCATGGCCCATGAAAGCTTCGAGGATGCCTCTACCGCGGAAGTCATGAACCGCCTCTTTATCAATATCAAGGTCGATCGTGAAGAACGTCCCGACATCGACCAGATCTATATGAAGGCGCTGCATGCGCTGGGGGAACAGGGCGGCTGGCCGCTCACCATGTTCCTCACGCCGGACGGCGAACCGTTCTGGGGCGGCACCTATTATCCGAAAGAGGCCAAGTGGGGACATCCGGCCTTCGTCGACATGCTGGAAGCCGTGTCGCGCACCTTCCATACGGATCGGGAACGAATCGAAACCAACCGCTCCGGCCTGCTGGAAGCCCTGAAGACGGAAATCACACCCACCGCTCCCATCGACCGAAGCCTGATGATGGCCGCCGGCGAACGGCTTCTGTCGCTCTACGATCCCGAGCATGGCGGCATCAAGGGCGCTCCGAAGTTCCCCCAGGCCTCTATTCTGGACCTCCTCTGGCGCACAGGCCTCAGGGCCGGAAACGACAAGGCCAAGGAGACCTTCCTCCATACGTTGAGACAGATCGGCAACGGCGGCATCTACGATCACCTGAAGGGCGGCATCGCCCGCTATTCCGTCGACCATCTCTGGCTCGTTCCCCATTTCGAAAAGATGCTCTACGACAACGGCCAGTATCTCGACCATCTCGTCACCGCTTACCTCGCAACCGGCGAAGACCTGTTTCGAAACCGAATCGAGGAGACCGTCGGCTGGCTCCTGGACGAGATGCGTATGGAGGGCGGCGCCTTTGCCGCAAGCCTCGACGCAGATAGCGAAGGTGTCGAGGGCAAATTCTACGTCTGGACCGCGGACGAAATTGCGGATGTTCTCGGCGAGGAAGACGCCGCTCTTTTCGCCAAGGCCTATGACGTTTCGCCGGGCGGCAACTGGGAAGGCGTCACGATCCTCAACCGCCTGAAGGCTCCCAGCCTGTCAGCAAAGGAGGAGGCTCGCCTTGCCCGGTTGCGGAAGAAGCTCCTTGAGCGCCGCAGTGGCCGCATCAGGCCCGGCCTGGACGACAAGATCCTCGCCGACTGGAACGGCCTAACGATCGCTGCCCTTGCCCGTGCAGCGCGTTTTGTTTCACGTGAATCATGTCTGGAGGCCGCACAGAGCGCCTATGACTTCGTCATGGAAACCATGATGCATGACGGTCATCTGGGCCATTCCTGGCGCGCGGGCCGTCTGCTCCTGCCGGGCTTTGCCTCCGATTACGCGAATATGATGAATGCAGCGCTCGCCCTGGCCGAGACCTGTCCCGAAGAGGCCATGACCTACATCGCCAATGCGGAGAAGCTCGGAAAGGCTCTGGTCGAGGACTACCAGACGGCTGAAGGGGCGTTTTATCTGACGGCGGCCGATGCGGAAGGACTGATCGTGCGTCCGGTGACGTCCGCCGACGAGGCAACGCCCAACCCCAATTCCATGGCTGCCCTCGCCTTTGCCAAACTCTACATACTCACAGGAAAGACCGAGTACCGGGACCTGGCCGACAAGGTCCTGATCGCCTTGTCGTCAGACATTCCGAAGAACGTCTTTGCGACCGCATCCCTGTTGACAGCCTTCGACACCCGAACCAATGGCCGGCTCGCGGTGATCGTCGGGCCAAGCGGTTCGGATCCGAATCCTTTCCTGAAGGTGCTTTCGAAGACCGTCGACCCGGCACTTCATTGTCTCGTTCTCGAATCGACCGATGACTTGCCGGAAGATCATCCGGCCAAGGGCAAGAATGCGCTTGAGGACAAGACGACGGTCTATCTCTGCCGCGAAGGTGCCTGCTCGTTTCCGATCACGAGACGCAAGGAACTGGAAGAAGCCCTGACTGTCATATCGTAAGGCCACGCGTCCAGTCGGTCCGCGAGAGCCGGTAAAGCACATGCAGCGCCAGGAGGTGTCCCGGCTCGATCGCCGAATGAAAAAAAATCATCCTCCGCGTTTCGCCGCATGCCGAGGCGTTGCATCACCCGTTGGGAGGGTTGATTCGGCACGGCTGTAAAGGAGACGATTTCATTAAGCCCCAAGGTTTCGAACCCGAATCCAATCCAGGCCCTCGCTGCCTCCGTGGCATAGCCTTGTCCCCATACGGAGCGGTCCATCCTCCAGCCGATTTCAATGCATGGGTCGAACGGCAGCGGGCTGGCATAGCGCGGCCGAGACAAACCGACGAAACCTAAGAAGCGTCCCGTCGCCTTTTCCTCGACCGGCGAAAAGCAGAAGCCGTCTTCCCGCGTTCTTTCCCGGGCAATATCGATCAAGGCGTCGCTTTTCTCCCGCGTCAGCGCGGAAGGAAAATACCGCATCACTTCGGGGTCGGCATTGAGCCGGGCAAACGGCTCCCGGTCATCCTCTTGCCAGGGACGGAGGATCAGCCGTTCCGTTTCCAGATACATGATAGCAAAGGCCTTTGACCCGGGTCCGAATCATTAAGGCATTTCTGCCTGATTCACGTGAAACAGGTCGTTAACAAATGGTTAAGGCGCGGCTTCCTTCCGGAGGCCGCGCCCTGACAAATTTCTGACCGGATCCGAATCGGATCAGGCGTTCATGCTGTCGAAGAAATCGTCGTTCGATTTCGTCTGCCGCAGCTTGTCGAGCAGGAACTCGATTGCATCCACCGTCCCCATCGGATTGAGGATACGGCGCAGGACGAACGTCTTCTTGAGCTTCTCGGCCGGAACCAGGAGTTCTTCCTTACGCGTACCGGACCGCTGGATATCGATTGCCGGGTAAACGCGCTTGTCGGAAATCTTCCGGTCAAGGATGATTTCGGAGTTACCGGTCCCCTTGAACTCTTCGAAGATGACTTCGTCCATACGGCTGCCGGTATCGATCAGGGCCGTCGCGATGATCGTCAACGACCCGCCCTCTTCGATGTTACGGGCGGCACCGAAGAACCGCTTCGGGCGCTGCAGGGCGTTCGCATCGACACCACCAGTCAGGACCTTGCCCGAAGACGGCACCACCGTGTTGTAGGCGCGGCCCAGACGGGTGATGGAGTCGAGCAGGATGACGACATCGCGGCCGTGTTCGGTCAGGCGCTTGGCCTTCTCGATCACCATCTCCGCGACCTGGACGTGACGGGACGCCGGTTCGTCGAAGGTGGAGGACACCACCTCGCCGTTCACCGTGCGCTGCATGTCTGTCACTTCTTCCGGACGTTCGTCGATCAGAAGAACGATCAGATAGCATTCCGGATGGTTGGTGGTGATCGACTTGGCGATGTTCTGCAGGAACATCGTCTTACCGGTCCGCGGCGGCGCGGTGATCAGGGCGCGCTGGCCCTTGCCGAGCGGAGCAACCAGATCGATCACGCGGGACGAAAAGTCCTTGCTGGTCGGATCCTCGATTTCCATCTTGAACCGCTCGTTCGGATAGAGCGGCGTCAGGTTGTCGAAATGGACCTTGTGGCGGGCCTTGTCCGGATCCTCGAAATTGATCGTGTTCACCTTCAGAAGCGCGAAATAGCGTTCGCCTTCCTTCGGGCTACGGATCTGGCCTTCCACCGTATCACCCGTACGCAGGGAGAAGCGGCGGATCTGGGACGGAGACACATAGATGTCGTCCGGCCCGGGGAGATAATTTGCGTCCGGAGAGCGCAGGAAACCGAATCCATCCTGCAGCACTTCCACGACACCCTCGCCGATGATGTCGACGTCCTGGGCGGCGAGGTTTTTCAAAATAGCGAACATCAGCTCCTGCTTGCGCATGGTGCTGGCGTTTTCAACTTCAAGCTCCTCCGCAAACTGCAGAAGTTCCGTCGGTGTTTTTTCTTTTAGGTCTTTGAGTTTCATTTCCCGCATCAAGTTGGGGTTCACTTATGGAGTTATGTTAGGAAGGTACTTCTGTCGCTGTAGCTGGAAAGCGCAGTCAGAAGGATAGTGAGGGAACTGCCGGATTTGTCTTGATTAGACGACCGCTGCCTGAGGAATCCGAGAATTGTCCTGGCGCCGGTAGGAAGTTGCGCAGAACATAAGGTGTTTCGGAAAAATTCGCAAGCCCGCAATATACCGGATACCGCAACGGATCCCTCCGCTGCGGTATCCATCGTTTTGGGTGCGAATCCTTAGAAGGGCTTCACGATCACCAGGATGACAATGCCGATCATCAGGACCGTCGGCACTTCGTTCAGCATCCGGTAGAATTTCGCCGGCCGGGTGTTTTCATCGCGCGCAAAGGTCTTCACGCAGCGCGACAGATATCCGTGCACGCCGGACATGAGCAGGACCAGTGCGAATTTCGCGTGGAACCAGCCCTGGGTGTAGAAACCGCTGTCATAGGCCAGCCACAATCCGAACACCCAGGCCGCAACCATGGACGGGTTGATGATGGCCTTCAAAAGCCTCCGTTCCATGATCTTGAAGGTTTCCGACTGCCTGGACCCGGGTTCGGCGTCGACGTGGTAGACGAAGAGCCGCGGCAGATAGAGCATCCCCGCCATCCAGGCGATGATCGAAATGACATGCAGCGCCTTGATCCAGGCGTAGAGATCCATCGCCATGGCCCTTATCCCTTCCTGACCAGCTCGACCATGCGCGTGACATTCTCCGGATCCGCATCCGGCGTGATGCCATGGCCCAGGTTGAAGATCAGGGGACCCTTGTTGAAGGTTTTCAGGATGTGGTCGACCCCTTCGTCCAGTGCCCGGCCGCCGGCCACCAGCCGCATCGGATCGAGATTACCCTGTATCGGAACCCGTTTCTGGATCTCCAGCGCGAGTGTGTCCGGCGCTGTCCAGTCGAAACCGACCGCATCCACGCCGGTCCCTTCGATGAACTTGGCCATTCGTGCCGATGAGGCTTTCGGGAAACCGATGATCTTCGCACCGGGACGTTCCGCCCTCACGCCATCGACGATCGCCCGTGTCGGTCTGATCGACCAGCGCTCGAAACCGGCATCGTCGAGCACGCCGGCCCAGGTATCGAAAATCTGGACCGCATCGGCTCCGGCATCGAGCTGGCGGATGAGGTAGCGGATCGAAGCGCTGACAAGCTGATCGATGAATCTCTGCATCAGCTCCGGATCGCGATAGGCGCCGACACGTGCGGCTACCTGTTCCTGGGTCGTATGGCCGGCAACGGAATAACAAGCCACGGTCCAGGGAGCGCCGCAGAAGCCCAAGAGGGTGGTCTCAGTGGGCAGTTCTGCTCTCAGGCGTGAAACCGTCTCTATGACCGGTTTGAGATGATCTTCGGCCCGGTCCTGTTCCAGACGGTCCAGAATGTCGGATGACAGAGGGTCCAGTACCGGACCCCGTCCCTCTTCAAAGCGAACCGGATAACCGATTGCATCGGGAACGACGAAGATGTCTGAAAACAGGATCGATGCATCAAAGCCATAACGGCGGATCGGCTGGAGTGTGACTTCCGTTGCCAGGTCCGGGTTGTAGCAGAAGTCGAGAAAGTTCTTCGCCTTGGCTCTGACTTCCCGGTACTCGGGGAGGTACCGGCCGGCCTGGCGCATCATCCAGACGGGAGGTGGCCAGAGCTTCTCTCCGGCTAACACACGCATTACGGCTCGGTCCTGAGACTTCATGAGGCAATGACCCTTTCACACATTCCAGCTCTTAAAGAATCTTATATTTGGATTCTGTTTTTTCTTATTGTGCGTGGATTAGCTGGATCATTTGATATCCACAATCACTCAAGCGCACATTCGGATCGGGATAAATCGTCTCAGATTCTGGACAACCAATCCTCCACAGGAGTCAATAAGTCGGAAAAACAATGAAAATCAATGCCTTATAGAAAAATTTACGATTGGTTAATAAATAGGGCAGCGGTGAATCACTTGTCAATTTCTCATCGCCATTCTGTTAATCCACATGACCCTCAGATCGTTTCGCTGGGAGTCGAAGCAAATTAACGGACTGTTCATAAATCCGGCTCAGCGGGTACAAACACCATGACACGAACGCCGGCCGCCCTTACGGCCACAAATAATCAACAGCCCTGGGGATGACACCGTGAACAAGTCCAGACACTATTTTCATCTCCATCTGGTCTCCGATTCCACCGGCGAAACGCTGATGACCGTCTCCCGCGCGGCGACGGCGCAATATGAGAACGTGCAGGAAATCGAGCATGTCTATCCGCTGGTGCGGACCCAGAAGCAGCTCGACCGGATTCTCAATGAAATCGAGGCGGCACCGGGGATCGTACTCTACACTCTGGTCGATACCGAACTTGCCACCAGGCTGGAACGCAGCTGCAAGGACCTGGGCATTCCGATCGTTAATATTCTGGCGCCGGTCTTTGCCGTGTTCCAGTCCTATCTGAATGTGACCCAGACCCACCGGATCGGCGGCCAGCACGAGCTCGATGCGGAATATTTCAAGCGCATGGAAGCGCTGAACTACACCATGATGCACGACGACGGACAGATCTGGGAGGACCTGGAATCCGCCGATATCGTCCTGCTCGGAATTTCCAGAACGTCCAAGACGCCGACCTGCATCTATCTGGCGAACCGGGGCATCAAGGCGGCGAATGTGCCGCTTATTCCGGATATTCCCCTGCCGCCGGCGGTCACAGACCTCAAGAAGCCTCTGATCGTCGGCCTGATTGCGTCGGCGGAACGCATTCAGCAGATCCGCAGAAACCGCGTCCTGTCGCTTCATTCGGAAAACTACAACGAGACCTATGTGGACCGGAAGGAAATCGCCCGGGAAATCACCATGACAAGACGGCTGTGTTCGGAAAACGACTGGCCGCTGATCGATGTCACCCGCCGGTCGATCGAGGAAACGGCTGCGGAAATCATGGCGCTTTTCCGTGAAAAAAAGGCACGCGAGGAAGAAGAAGCCTGATAGGACTTCCTGAAACAGAAAACAGACAATATCCGAAAGGATCGCAATGGCACTCGTTCTGGCAAGCGGCAGCCGAATCCGCGCCGAACTTCTGGAAAATGCCGGACTTTCGATTGAAATCGATCCGGCCGATATCGATGAGCGGGCCGTCGAGGAACCGCTGTTGAAGGCGGGATTTTCGCCCGAGGACCTGGCGCTGGTCCTGGCGGAAGCCAAGGCGAATGATGTCAGTGAACGCCGGCAGGGCGATCTCGTCATCGGCGCCGACCAGATCCTGGCCTTCGAGGGAGAACGCCACACCAAGCCGGAAAACATGGAGGCCGCCCGCCGCCAGCTCCTGGCCTTTTCCGGAAAGACCCACGAACTCCTGTCGGCGGTGGTGATTTCGAAGGACGGCGAAGCGGTCTGGCGGCACGTCTCGATTGCCCGGCTCACCATGCGCGACCTGTCCCCGGCCTTCGTCGGCCATTACCTGGCGCAGGTCGGCGACATCGCGCTTTCAAGCGTCGGCGCTTACCAGCTGGAAGGCCCGGGCGTTCAGCTCTTTGAAAAGATCGAAGGCGATTATTTCACCGTTCTCGGCCTGCCCCTGCTGCCGCTCCTTGCCGAACTCCGCAAACTGAACGTGCTCGAAACATGACTGCAAAGATCAGGGCCGGGAAAATCAGGGCCGCCGTTACCGGCTGGCCCGTCGCCCACTCCCGCTCGCCGCTGGTTCACGGCCACTGGCTGAAGAGATACGGCATCGACGGATCCTACGAGAAGATCGCCGTTGCGCCGGAAGACGCCGAAGCATTTTACGGCAATTTAGCAACCTCCGGCCTGAAGGGATGCAACGTGACCATTCCTCACAAGGAAACGGCCGCGGCTGCCTGTGATGTCCTGGACGAGGCCGCTCAAAAAATGGGGGCCGCCAACACGCTTTGGCTCGATGAAACCGGCCGGCTCTGCGGCGCCAACACCGACGGCGCCGGTTTTCTGGGAAATCTGGACCAGATGGCACCCGGCTGGGACGACAGACACGGCTGCGCGATTGTCCTGGGCGCCGGCGGTGCGGCCCGCGCAATCGTCTGGGCCTTGTGCTCAAGGAAATTCACAGAAGTGCATATCTTCAACCGAACCTTCGAAAAGGCGAGGCAGATAGCGGATCAGTTCGGATCGATCGTTCATGCCCATTCGTGGGACAAGCTGGGGACATATATTGGAAAAGCCGATCTTCTGGTCAATACAACATCCCTTGGAATGACCGGAAAGGCGCCGCTGGAGCTGGACCTCGCCGATCTGCCGAAAGAGGCGCTGGTGACCGATATCGTCTATGTGCCGCTCATGACCGGTTTGTTGAAACAGGCGGCCGCAAGGGGGAACCGCACGGTCGACGGCGTGGGTATGCTCCTGCACCAGGCCGTCCCGGGATTTGAAAAATGGTTCGGCGTCCGTCCGGAAGTGGATGACGACTTGCGCCGGCTCGTGCTCGACGATCTGGAGCAATCGTCATGATCAAGCTCGGCCTGACCGGCTCCATCGGCATGGGCAAGTCGACCACGGCGAAAATGTTTGCCGCCCAGGGCGTTCCCTGCCATGACGCGGATGCGATGGTGCACCGGCTCTACGCTGGCCGCGCCGCGGCCCTGATCGAAGCCGAATTTCCCGGAACGGTGGTGGATGGAAAGGTCGACCGGACCCTGCTCTCGCCCCATGTCATCGGCAAGCCGGAGGCGATGAAGCGCCTGGAGGCGATCATCCACCCGCTGGTTCATGAGGAAGAAAAAATCTTTCTTCAAAAGGCCCGGGCCGAAGGCCGGCGGATCGTCGTTCTCGACATTCCCCTTCTGTTTGAAACCGGCGGCGAGCGCCGGGTCCATGCAACGGTTGTCGTGACGGCGGATGCGGCGATCCAGAAGGAACGGGTGCTCGGCCGGGACGGCATGAGCGAGGACCGGTTCAATGCGATCGTCGCCAAACAGATGCCGGACCATGAAAAACGCCGCCGTGCCCATTTCCTGATCGATACCGGTCTGGGGCTGGAAGCGGCCGAACGGTCGGTTGCGGCGGTGCTGAGAGCCGTTGCCGGGATGGTTTGACCGGGGAACCGGGGACAAATGTTTCCCGGACCTTGCCTCACGCAACACAATCAGCAGACTGAAACCGGCGGAAACCTTCGAAAAGACCGGAAAAGATGCGCGAAATATCCTTCGATACGGAAACGACGGGCCTGAACCCGCGCGGCGGCGACCGGCTGGTGGAAATCGGCGGCGTCGAGCTGTTCAATCACGTTCCGACCGGAAATTTCTATCACGTCTACATCAACCCGGAACGGGACATGCCCGTCGAGGCCTTCAACGTTCACGGGCTGTCCGAGGAATTCCTGTCCGACAAGCCGCTTTTTGCGCAAATTGCCGATGAATTCCTGGAGTTTGTCGGCGACGCGACGCTGGTGATCCACAACGCAGCCTTCGACATGGGCTTCATCAACATGGAGCTGGAACGCGCGGGCCGGAGGATCATTCCCAATTCCCAGGTGCTCGACACGCTGGATCTCGCCCGCCGCAAACATCCGGCCGGGCCGAATTCCCTGGACGCCCTGTGTTCGCGTTACGGTATCGACAATTCCAGGCGGACGAAACACGGCGCGCTTCTCGATTCCGAGCTGCTGGCGGAAGTTTATATCGAGCTGATCGGCGGCAAGCAGGCGGCACTCAGCCTGACGCCGGACGAGGATCTGTCAGCCGCCAATGCCGGAAACGGCTCCGCGGAATTCGGCGGTCTCGGCAGTTTTTCCGCCCGGCAAAGACCGGAACCCCTCCCGCCCCGGATTCGCGACGAAGAGTTTACCGCCCACAAGGCTTTCATCGAGGGCATGGGCGAAGACGCGCTCTGGAACAGGTACCGCTGAATAAAAAAACCCGCCGGTTTGGCGGGTTTTTCGATTGGAGCGGATCCGAATCCGTCAAAGCCCGAATCCGTCAGAGCATGGACGGCAGGACCCGGTCCGGCGGACGGTGGCCGTCCATGAAGGTCTTGATGTTGATGATCACCTTCTCGCCCATCTCGATACGGCCTTCGATGGTCGCCGAGCCCATATGCGGCAGCAGCACGACGTTTTCCAGTTCAACGAGCTTCGGATTGACCGCCGGCTCGTGTTCGAACACGTCGAGGCCTGCGCCGGCAAGGTCGCCGGATTCAAGCATCCGGATCAGGGCGTTTTCGTCGATCACTTCACCGCGGGCGGTGTTGACCACGTAAGCCCCCTTCTTCAAAAGCTTCAGCCTGCGGGCCGACAGAAGATGGAAGGTTGCCGGCGTGTGCGGGCAGTGGATGGAAACCACATCCATGCGGGCGAGCATCTGGTCGAGACTGTCCCAATAGGTGGCTTCGAGGGCGTCTTCCACGTCGGCCGCCACCCTGCGGCGGTTGTGATAGTGGATCGACATGCCGAATGCCTTGGCACGGCGGGCGACGGCCTGGCCGATCCGGCCCATGCCGATGATGCCGAGGCGTTTTCCCCAGATCCGGTGACCCAGCATCCAGGTCGGCGACCATCCCGACCATTCGCCGGTTTCGATCGCCTTGATCCCTGCGGCCAAACGGCGCGGCACGGCAAGCATCAGCGCCATGGTCATGTCGGCGGTGTCTTCCGTCAGCACGCCGGGCGTGTTGGTGACGTTGATGCCCCGGTTGTTGGCCGTCAGCACATCGATATTGTCGACGCCGTTACCGAAGTTGGCGATCAGCCGAAGATTCGGGCCGGCCTGGGACAGAACCGAGGAATCGATCCTGTCGGTAACCGTCGGCACCAGAACATCGGCGGTTTTGACCGCTTCAACGAGTTCGGCCTGGCTGAAAGGCCGGTCGTTTTCGTTCAGCCGCGTCTCGAACAATTCGCGCATGCGGGTTTCAACGACATCCGGCAATTTCCGGGTTACGACGACCACAGGCTTCTTTTTCGCCATCCCAAACGCCTTTTGCGTTTCGTTGAGGTCACATTAACCACAACAGTCCAACCTTGTGACGCAACCGTATCCGGGAGCGCCCGCCAATACTCCCTTCTCCTTACCAGATGGCCCGGCAGAAACAAGTAGACGGAAGCGCCCGGTGCATAGCCTTTCAGGGCATACTGGTTTTTCAGCGCCGATTTCGCTACAGGTTTTGCATGAAGTCAGGCCCCTTTGAAATTGGACAACCGAATAATATGGCCCGCTTGATGACAAGACGTCAGCCCGGACTCCTCACCCTGTTCGCATTTTTGCTCCTGGCCGTCCTTCCGCTGAAGGTGCTGGCCCAGGCCAGCCAGACCGGCGCCAGCGGATTGACCGTTCCCCGTTTCGTCAGTCTGAAGTCGGATCGGGTCAATGTGCGTGTCGGCCCGTCGCGCGAACATAACATCGCCTGGACCTTCGTTCAGGCCGGTCTGCCGGTCGAGATCATCCAGGAATTCGAGAACTGGCGCCGCATTCGCGATTGGGAGGGCAAGGAAGGCTGGGTGTTTCACTCGCTCCTGTCCGGCCGACGTACCGCGCTTGTGACTCCATGGGAAACGACCGGCCGTACGCCCTTGCGCGCCCGGTCCAAGTCCGATGCGGATATTGTGGCGGAACTGGAGCCGAAGGTCCTGACAACTGTCGAGGAATGCGCCGGCGGCTGGTGCAAGGTCAGTGGCGAAGGTTATGAAGGCTGGCTCGATCAGACCCGCCTCTTTGGCGTTTACCCCGACGAAGTGATCAACTGACGCAAGCTTCGGTTCAAACAAAAAGGGCGGCTTTCGGCCGCCCTTTGTTATTCCGGAACAGGTCGAAGCCTTAGTCTGTCGTATGTTCCTGAACTTTCAGCTCATCGAGCCGCGGCATGGAAATAATGTTGTAGCCGCTGTCGACGAAATGGACCTCACCGGTCACGCCGCCGGAAAGGTCCGACAGAAGATAGAGCCCGGTTCCGCCGATTTCCTCCAGCGACACCGTCCGGCCCAGCGGCGAATTGCGCTTCTGGTAGTTGAACATCAGCCGGGCATCGGAGACGCCGGAACCGGCAAGGGTCCTCACCGGACCTGCGGAAATCGCGTTCACGCGGATGTTCTGCTCGCCGTAGTCGACCGCCAGATAGCGCACGGAGGATTCAAGGGCTGCCTTGGCCACGCCCATGACGTTGTAGTTCGGCATCACCCGTGTCGACCCGCCGTAGGTCAGCGTGATCATCGATCCACCCTCCGGCATGAGAGTGGCCGCCCGCTTTGCGATCTCGGTGAACGAGAAACAGGAAATCAGCATGGTCCGGGTGAAGTTTTCCCGGGAAGTATCGGCGTATTTTCCGCGCAGCTCCGCTTTGTCGGAAAAGGCGATGGCGTGAACGAGAAAATCGATCGTGCCCCATTTTTCCTTCAGGGTCTCGAAGACCGCATCGACGGTGGCGATGTCTTCCACATCGCACGGCAGGAGAATGTCGGATCCGACCGATTCGGCCAGAGGCCTTGTCCGCCGTCCGAAGGCTTCGCCCTGATAGGTGAACGCTAGTTCCGCGCCATGGTCCGACAGGGTCCTGGCAATGCCCCAAGCAATGGAGTGATCGTTGGCCACGCCCATGACGAGGCCGCGCTTACCCTTCATCAAACCCGACATGCAAGGCTCCTCACCCGTGATAACGCGACAGGGCGAGAGAGGCGTTTGTGCCCCCGAAGCCGAAGCTGTTGGACAGCACGGTGTCGAGCCCGGCATTGTCGCGCCGCTCGGTGACGATTTCGTCCTTGTGCAGGGCAGGGTCGAGTTCGGTGATATTCGCCGAAGCCGTGATGAAGTCGTTCTGGAGCATCAGCAGGCAGTAGATGGCTTCCTGAACGCCGGTGGCGCCGAGGCTGTGGCCGGTCAGGGACTTTGTCGACGAGGCCGGCGGCTGGTTGTCGCCGAACACGCGGCGGATCGCTTGGATTTCGCCGATGTCGCCGACCGGGGTCGAGGTCCCGTGCGTGTTGATGTAGTCGACCTTGCGGTCGCCAAGCGTGGAGATCGCCAGCTGCATGCAGCGTTCGCCGCCTTCGCCGGACGGTGCCACCATGTCGTAGCCGTCGGAATTGGCGGCGTAGCCGGTCACTTCCGCATAGATCTTCGCGCCGCGCGCCTTGGCGTGTTCCAGTTCTTCCAGAACGACGACACCGCCGCCGCCGGCAATCACGAAACCGTCGCGGGTCACATCGTAGGGCCGCGAGGCGGTGGACGGCGTGTCGTTATACTTGGAGGACATGGCGCCCATGGCGTCGAACAGGCAGGACAGCGTCCAGTCGAGTTCTTCGCCGCCGCCTGCGAACATCACGTCCTGCTTGCCCCACTGGATCTGTTCCGTGGCCGCACCGATACAGTGCGCCGACGTGGAACAGGCCGAGGTGATCGAATAGTTGATCCCCTTGATCTTGAAAGGGGTCGCCAGGCAGGCGGAGTTGGTCGAGCTCATGCCGCGCGTGACCATGAACGGCCCCATGCGCTTCGGCGAGCCTTTTTCCAGGACGATCTGATGGGCCTGGAACAGGTTCTTGGTCGACGGACCGCCGGACCCCATGATCAGGCCGGTCTTCGGATTGGAAACGTCGGTTTCTTCCAGACCGCTGTCGGCGATCGCCTGCTGCATGGCAATGTAGTTATAGGCCGCGCCGTCGCCCATGAAGCGAAGCTGGCGTTTGTCGACCAGGGAGGGAATGTCGACGTTCGGCATTCCGTGAACCTGGCTTCGGAAACCGTGTTCGGCATAGTCGGGCGCAAAGACGATCCCGGATTTGCCTTGCCTAAGGCTTTCCAGAACTTCCTGGGTGTTGGCGCCGATTGACGACACGATCCCCATTCCGGTGACGACTACCCGCCTCATTACGGTCTCCTGTTCACTCTGAAACCGGTTCGGCGTGCACGAGCCGTCCGGTTTGTCAATTTTTGAAAATAGGTCCGGCTCCGGCCGGATGCTAGGCATTCAGGTACCCGAACGCCTTATCGGCGAAGCGGATCAGCTTTGGGCAAGACCGACCCGGAGATCCTTTGCCTGGTAGATCTGTTTGCCATCGGCCTTGAGCCAACCGTCGGCAATGCCCAGGACCAGACGGCCTTTCATCACACGTTTGAAATCGATGCCGTATTCGACCAGCTTCACGTCCGGCGTCACCATGCCCTTGAATTTCACTTCACCGGTGGACAGTGCCATGCCCTTGCCCGGCAGGCCGAGCCAGCCGAGGAAAAAGCCGGTCAGCTGCCACATGGCGTCGAGGCCGAGACATCCCGGCATGACCGGATTGCCCTGGAAGTGGCAGGGGAAGAACCAGAGGTCCGGCTTTATGTCGAATTCCGCGCGAATGAACCCCTTGTCAAATTCGCCGCCGGTTTCGGAGATTTCCGTGATCCGGTCGAACATGAGCATGGGCGGCAGCGGCAGTTGTGCGTTGCCTGGTCCGAAAAGCTCACCGCGTCCGCAGGTGAGAAGATCTTCGTAGTCGTAGCTGGAGCGCCGCTCGGTCATTCAGGGTCCGTTTGTGTGCTTTGCATCTGGCTCTCGCGAAAGCGCCAGGCCAGAGGTTGGTTTTCATTTGGTATTCGGCGCCTTCCTAACACAGGGTTACCGGCTCTGGAAGTCCACGAAGGCGGTAAGTTTCCGCCGTTTGCGTCAGTTTTTTCACAATGCCCGCGTCAAATTGACAAAGCTGTGCACGGAAGTCGGATTTTATCCTTCAAGGAAAAACTTGCGTCTCAAGGCCAAGAAATGGCAGAAAAGGGGGAATGGCGGTTTGATTTTCTCCCAAACAGCCTTACGGCACAAATTTGAAAGCCCTTTCAGGTTATCGTCTAGGACGAAGCGGAAGACAGGACTAAAGACGCGGAAATGACAGACATCACGCCGATTCATCACACCGATACGGATGTCTCCGATATATTGCGCCGGGCAGGCCTCCGGCCGACACGCCAGCGCGTGTCGCTCGCCGAGATCCTGTTCTCCAAGGGTGACAGGCATGTTTCCGCCGAACTGCTTCATGAGGAAGCCGTGGCCGTCAATGTTCCTGTCTCGCTGGCGACCGTTTACAACACCCTGCACCAGTTCACCGAAGCAGGGCTTCTGCGCGAAGTGGCGATCGAGGGCACGAAAACCTATTTCGACACCAATGTCTCGGACCACCACCACTTTTTCATCGAGGGTGAAAACGAGGTGTTCGACATTCCCGGCGAAGGCGTCGGTATCGGCTCTATCCCGCAGGCGCCGGAAGGCATGGAGATCGTCCGCGTCGACGTGGTCGTCCGCCTGCGTCCGAAGCGCTGAGTTCGGCTCTCCGCATCGGCTGCATTTTCTTATCTCGCGCTGTCGCTCTTTTAGCTTCGCTCCAGTCGGGGCCTCGCATGAGCCCGGGCCATTCTTCGCCTTACGAACCCTGCGGGTTCGACCTTTCTAGCCAACTTCCCGGTTTCAGGACCCGGCAGCTTTCTGCCGTTCGATCTGTGCCCTGGTTCTGAGCGCGATTTCCGGAATGGAATCCAGCTGTTCCTTTTCCGGGCTCTTGCACAGGTCGTAGATGACGCAGCGCCGGCATTCCGGCTTGCGCGCCTTGCAGATATAGCGGCCATGCAGGATCAGCCAGTGATGCGCATGGCGGCCGAATTCCGCAGGCACCGCCTTCTCCATCGCCTTTTCCACGTCAAGCGGCGTCTTTCCCGGAGCAATGCCGATCCGGTTGCCGAGGCGGAACAGGTGGGTGTCGACGGCAATCGTCGGGTGGCCGAAAAAGATATTGAGCACCACATTGGCGGTCTTCCGGCCGACGCCCGGCAGTTTTTCCAGCGCTTCCCGATCTTCCGGAACCTCGCCGCCGTGATCGCGGATCAACTGTTCCGACAGGAGAATGACGTTTTTCGCCTTGGTCTTGTAAAGTCCGATGGTGCGGATTTCCTCCCGCACCTTGTCTTCACCGAGCGCGAGCATTTTTTCCGGCGTGTCGGCAATCTCAAAAAGATGTTTCGTTGCCCGGTTGACGCCAACGTCGGTCGCCTGTGCCGACAGGACGACGGCAACCAGCAGCGTATAGGCGTTCACATAGTCCAATTCCCCTTCCGGCTCCGGATTGTCGGCGTGGAACCGTTCGAAGATCGCGTAGGTCTCAGCCCGGGTGTAACGGGATTTTTTCAGGACGCGGCCCGGATTCGCCACCGACGGCGTCTTGCTCTTTTTCTTCTTTGCCGATTTTGCCGAAGATTTGTGCGGAACGGGGGTCTTTGTTTCTGCCATGCTCTCTCTATAATCACGCCTCATGAACGATCACAATCCGAAACCCGAGCAGCAGGCGCAGGATACCGGGGATGATGCCCCGTTTTTTTCTGCGATCCTGACGCCTTACCGGTCTCTCGGGCCGAACGGCTTTCTGCTACTGATGCTCTTCGTCGGGGCGGTGAGCTTTGTTTCCGGGCTTGCGTTCCTGCTGATGGGCGCCTGGCCCGTATTCGGGTTTTTCGGCCTGGATGCGTTTCTGATCTGGCTGGCCTTCCGCCTGAACTACGCCTCCGCACGCGCCTATGAGGAAGTGATCGTCTCACGCACGGAAATCATCATCCGCAAGGTGGGTCCGGGAAAACACCGGCAGGAATACCGCTTCAATCCCTATTGGGTCCGCCTTTCGATAACGCGGATCGAGGACGAGGGCGTGACCAAGCTGACCCTGACGTCGCGGGGCAAAAACGTCGATCTCGGCAATTTCCTCAATCCGGATGACCGCACCAGCTTCGCCGGTGCCATGGCAAACGCGCTTGCAACTGCCAAGGCGGGTGGAATCTGATCGGCAACTTCTGATTTTTATCTTGCGCGCGGGCTTATTTTGCGTCGCAATATAGTCTGTCCGATGGACGGATGCATTCTGACGCCCGTTTTTGAGAAGGAATTGCCCCATGCCGTCTCTCAAGCTCCCTCTGTCCGGCGATGTGCTGCAGTCGATCAATCCCTGGTCCGACATGTTCAAGGCGTTCGGCAGCCAGTTCGGTCTGATCAACATCAATCTCGGCCGGTCGTCCGCGCCGGAAGTCGAGCAGGATATTCTGACTGAAGTCGGCAGTTACGGCCGCCAGATCGGCCGGATCGGCGAGGCGCTCGAGGTTCTGATCGATCACCTCGATCTCAAGTCCCTGACGCCGAAGGAACAAGCCGCTCTGGCCGCCTTCAAGGCAATGCAGGCGGAAATCGCCGAGATCAAGGCCTATCATCAAAGGTCCGATACCGCAGCCTGAGACGAGTTCCGGATTACGGTCCGGCGGTTATTTCTGCAGGGACTTGAGCCGGTAGAGCGCTTCGAGCGCTTCCCGTGGCGTCATGTCGTCCGGATCCAGATCCTCCAGGGCCTCTGTAAGCGGATCCGGTTCGCTTTCGGTCCGGGCGGTGCTGGGCGCAGGCGTTGGAATGGCGGCAAAAAGCGGCAATTCATCGATCAGCGCCTCGGCGGGCGACCGCCTGTCCTGTTCCTCCAGCTGGCTCAGCACCTGCTGGGAGCGCTGGACGACGCTTGCCGGAAGACCGGCGAGCTTGGCGACCTGGATGCCGTAGGACCTGTCGGCGGCTCCGGGCACGATTTCATGCAGGAACACGACCTCGCCGTTCCATTCCTTAACCTGTACGGTTGCATTCGACAGCCGGTCGAGTTTGGCCGAAAGCGCGGTCAGTTCATGGTAGTGGGTGGCGAACAGGGCGCGGGACCTGTTGACCTCGTGCAGATGCTCGATAGTCGCCCAGGCAATGGAAAGCCCGTCGAAGGTGGCCGTGCCGCGGCCGATTTCGTCCAGGATCACCAGGGACCTGTCGCCGGCCTGATTGAGGATCGCCGCCGTTTCCACCATTTCCACCATGAAGGTGGAGCGGCCGCGCGCCAGGTCGTCGGCGGCCCCCACACGGGAAAACAGCCGGTCGACCACACCGATATGGGCGCTTGCCGCCGGAACGAAGGCGCCCATCTGGGCAAGAACGGCAATCAGCGCGTTCTGGCGCAGGAAGGTGGATTTACCGGCCATGTTCGGACCGGTAATCAGCCAGATCCGGCCGGTCTTGTCATCGCCTTCCGGTCCGAGATGGGCGTCATTGGCGACGAAACTGTCGCCGCCTGCCGCTTTCAGGGCCTGCTCGACCACGGGATGGCGGCCGCCGGAAATGTCGAAGGCGCGCGTGTCATCCACGACCGGGCGCACGTAAGCATCTTCCTGGGCAAGCTTCGCCAGAGCGGCGGAGACATCCAGGATCGACAGGCCGTGCGCTGCGGCCTTGATGGCGTCGCCGCTTGCGACGATTTCTGCCGCAAGCCGGTCGAAGATTTCCAGTTCGATGGCAAGTGACCGCTCGCCGGCGCTTGCGATTTTCGATTCCAGATCCGCCAGTTCCGTCGTGGTGAAGCGCATGGCGCCGGCCATGGTCTGGCGGTGAATGAAACGGCCCGGATCTGCGGTCAGCTTTTCCGTCTGTGCGCTGGGCGCCTCGATGAACCAGCCGAGCACGTTGTTGTGCTTGATCTTCAGCGAGCGCAGGCCGAGTTCTTCCGAGTAGTCGGCCTGAAGCTTGGCGATCACCTTGCGGGATTCGTCGCGCAGTGCGCGCAACTCGTCGAGGGTTTCGTCATACCCGGTGGCGACGAAATTGCCGTCGCGCTTCATCAGCGGCGGGTCTTCCTTGATCGCCCGGGTCAATTCCTCGCCAAACTCATGCGGCGCCTGCTCGAGGCTGGCGCGGGCCGCCGCGATTTCCGCCGGTACGGTCGCGGCCATGCCGATCTGGTCGATCACCTGCCTGGCAGCCTGCATGCCCTGGGCAACGGCAAGGATATCCCGCGGACCGCCCCGCTGGAGCGCGATCCGCGACAGGGCGCGAGCCATGTCCGGAGCGCCCTTTAGCGTCCGGCGCAGGGCTTCGCGCATCATTTCGTTTTCCAGGAAGAACTCGACGGAATCGTGCCGCCTAGAAATTTCCTCCGGATTGACCAGCGGTCCCGCGAGACGGCTTGCCAGAAGTCGTGATCCGCCGCCGGTCACGGTCCGGTCGATGGTGGCAAGCAGGCTGCCCTGCTTTTCGCCGCCGAGCGTGCGGGTCAGTTCCAGATTGGCCCGGGTCGCCGGATCGATCAGCATCCGGCCCGCACCGGCTTCCCGCGTCGGCGGATCGAGCGGCGGGCGTTCGCCGAGCTGGGTCTTTTCCACGTAGGCGAGAATGCCGGCGGCCGCCGACAGTTCCGAACGGGAGAACGTGCCGAAACCGTCCAGCGTCTTCACCCCGAAATACTGGGCCAGCCGGTCGGTTGCCGTGGAGCTGTCGAAAAAGGCCCGCGGTACCGGCGAGAGTGCTGCGCCCGACTGCTCGGCAACCTGCCGGACTTCGGCTTCCTGCAGAAGATTGTCGGGCAGGATCAGTTCGCGCGGCGAGATCTGGGCAAGGTCCGCTGCAAGACGCTGGTCATCGGTTTCAGACACCTGGAACGAACCGGTCGACATGTCGATCCAGGCAAGGCCGTAGACCGCATCGCCGGAAAGCGATCCGCTCCTGAGGCGGGACATGGCGGCCAGGAAATTGTTCGCCGAGGAATCGAGCAGCCGTTCCTCGGTGAGGGTTCCCGGCGTGACCAGCCGGATTACGTCCCGGCGCACGACGGATTTCGATCCGCGTTTCTTGGCTTCTGCGGGGTCCTCGGTCTGTTCGCAAACCGCGACCCGGTGCCCGCGGGCGATCAGTTTCTGCAGGTAATCGTCGGCGGCGTGGACCGGGACGCCGCACATGGGGATGTCCTCGCCCAGGTGCTTGCCGCGTTTGGTCAGCGTGATGCCCAGGGTCTGCGATGCGATTTCCGCGTCTTCGAAAAACAGTTCGTAGAAGTCGCCCATCCGGTAGAACAGCAGGCTGTCCGGATTGGCGGCTTTTATTTCCAGGAACTGTGCCATCATCGGTGTGACGCGATGATCGGCCGGCTCGATTTTCGCAAGGGCTTGGTCAGACATGGTGCGAAACTAGCAAACCCTTTTACGGGTTTCACAATTGCTATGCCTTTTGGTGGTCTTGAGCCGGTAATTTTCAGGGGATAAGGTCGCTGTCCCGCCAGGCTAGCAATGCGATAAAAAAATCGCCATCAGAGGAAACGCCGAGATCATGCCCGCCACAGACAAAACATCCAGGACCGGCCTCAGTTTTACCGAGCAGGAAGCGCTGCAATTCCACCAGGAAGGACGCCCGGGAAAGCTGGAAATCAGCCCGACCAAACCGATGGCCACCCAGAGGGATCTTTCGCTCGCCTATTCGCCGGGGGTGGCGGTGCCCGTGCTGGCGATTTCCGAAGATCCGAGCCGGGCCTTCGACTACACCACCCGCGGCAACATGGTCGCCGTCATCACCAACGGCTCGGCGATTCTCGGTCTCGGCAATCTCGGTGCTCTGGCCGCCAAGCCGGTCATGGAGGGCAAGGCGGTGCTCTTCAAGCGGTTCGCGGACATCGATTCCATCGATCTGGAAGTCGATACCCAGGATGTCGACGCTTTCATCAATTCGGTCCGTTATCTCGGCCCGTCCTTTGGCGGCATCAACCTGGAAGACATCAAGGCGCCCGACTGTTTCATCATCGAACAGCAGTTGCGCGAGATGATGGACATTCCCGTCTTTCACGACGATCAGCACGGCACGGCGATCATCGCGGCAGCCGGCCTGATCAATGCGCTTCATCTGACCGGTCGGGAGATGAAGGATACGAAGGTGGTCTGCAATGGCGCGGGTGCAGCCGGTATTGCCTGCATCGAGCTGGTCAAGGCCATGGGCATACCCCATGACAACGTCATTTTGTGCGATACCAAGGGTGCGATCTACAAGGGCCGCACCGAGGGCATGAACCAGTGGAAGTCGGCCCATGCGGTGGAGACCGACGCCCGGTCCCTTTATGACGCGGTCAAGGGCGCCGACGTGTTCCTCGGCGTTTCGGTCAAGGGCGCGCTGACCCCGGACATGCTGCGTGTCATGGCGCCGAACCCGATCATTTTCGCCATGGCCAATCCGGATCCGGAAATCACCCCGGAAGAGGCTGCCGAGGTGCGCGACGACGCCATTGTCGCCACCGGCCGGTCCGATTATCCGAACCAGGTCAACAACGTGCTCGGCTTTCCCTACATCTTCCGCGGCGCGCTCGACGTTCAGGCAACGACCATCAACGACGAGATGAAGGTTGCCTGCGCCCATGCGCTGGCCGAACTGGCCCGCGAGGAGGTGCCGGATGAGGTCGCCGCCGCCTATCGGGGCAACCGGCCGAAATTCGGCCCGGAATACATCATTCCGGTTCCCTTCGATCCGCGGCTCATTTCCGCGATCCCGCCGGCGGTGGCTCAGGCGGCGATGGATTCCGGCGTCGCCCGCCGGCCGATCGTCGACATGGACCGGTACCGGGAAGAGCTCTCCGCCCGGCGCGATCCGGTCGCCGGCACCCTGCAGCGGATCTTCTCCAAGGTCCGCCAGATGCCGAAAAAGGTGGTCTTTGCCGAAGGCGAGGAAGAGCCCGTTATCCGCGCGGCTGCCAGCTTCGTGGCCCAGGGCCTTGGCGAGGCGATCCTGATCGGCCGCGAGGACGAGATCAAGCAGATGGCCCAGAGTGCCGGTGTCGACATCAACCGCCCCGGCATCACAGTTCAGAACGCAAGGCTTTCCAACCGCAACAAGGACTATGCCCAGTTTCTCTACGGCCGCCTGCAGCGGAAAGGCTACCTGCAGCGCGACTGCCAGCGTCTGGTCAACAACGACCGCAACTACTTCGGTGCGATCATGGTCGCCCGCGGCGACGCCGATGCCATGGTCACCGGCCTGACCCGGAATTATTCGGTCGCTCTCGACACGGTGCGCACCTGTCTCGACGTCAAACCGGGGCACCGGGTGATCGGCGTTTCGCTCTGCCTTGCGCGCGGCCGGACGGTCCTGATCGCCGACACGGCGGTGATCGACATGCCGAATTCGGAAGAACTGGCGGATATTGCGGAAGAGGCTGCGCATGTGGCGCGCAAGCTCGGCTACGAACCCCGGGTCGCCATGCTCGCCTATTCGACGTTCGGCCATCCGCGCGGCGAACGCTCCGAGCGGGTGCAGGAAGCGGTCAAGATTCTCGACCGGCGCCGTGTGGACTTCGAATATGACGGCGAAATGGCAGCCGACATCGCCCTCAACATGGACAAGATGGGCGTCTATCCGTTCTGCCGCCTGACCGGCCCGGCCAACGTTCTGGTCATGCCGGCGTTCCACTCCGCATCGATCTCTACCAAGATGCTGCAGGAGCTTGGCGGCTCGACCGTGATCGGTCCTCTGCTCGTCGGCCTCGACAAGCCGGTCCAGATCGTGCCGATGGGCGCGAAGGACAGCGATATCGTCAACATGGCGGCGATTGCGGCCTTCAACGTGACCTGACCGGCGTCATTTGGAATCGGTTAGAAAAAACACTAGATATCGGGGGCAGGCTGTGGTTTTCAGCCGCTGCCCCTGAAAGCGGAAGACCATGAACGACATGAAGATCAAAATCTGCGGTCTTTCGACCGAAGAAACCATGCAGGCGGCCCTGGATGCCGGCGCGGATATGGTCGGTCTGGTGTTCTTTCCCAAAAGCCCGCGCCATGTACCGCTTTCGACCGCCTGCCGGCTGGCGGATATGGCCCGCGGCAAGGCGGAAATCGTCGCGCTCACGGTCAACATGGATCTGGACGGGCTGTCGCGGATCAACGAACTGGTGAACCCGGACTGGTTTCAGTTTCACGGGGAAGAGACGCCGGAAGCCTGTGCCGCAGCCAAGGTCATGTTCCAGAAGAAAATCATGAAGGCGGTGCCGGTTTCGGAACGGGCCGATCTTGAACAGGCGCAGTTCTACGCTATCGTTGCGGACATGATCCTGTTCGACGCGAAGCCGCCGAAAGGCTCGGATCTGCCGGGCGGAAACGGCGTTTCCTACGACTGGACCCTGCTCAAGGACCTTGACCTTGCCAAGCCCTTCATGCTTTCGGGGGGGCTGGACGCTTCCAATGTGGCCGAGGCGATCGAAAAGAGCGGCACCACCGCCGTCGATGTGTCCTCCGGCGTCGAGCGGGAAAAGGGCGTCAAGGATTGTGATCTTATCCGCGCATTCGTGGCAGCCGCCCGGGGCGCAACAGTGGCAGGGGAGTAACTTGCGTTGACCACGATGGCAAACAGCATGCGCAGCGGACCGGACGACCGCGGGTTTTTCGGCATTTTCGGCGGCCGCTACGTTGCCGAAACCCTGATGCCGCTGATCCTGGACCTTGAGCAGGCCTATGAGGACGCCAAGAACGACCCGGCCTATGCTGCGGAGATCGAGGACCTCAACACCCATTACACCGGCCGGCCGTCGCCGCTTTATTTCGCCGAGCGCCTGACCGAGCATCTGGGCGGTGCGAAGATCTACTTCAAGCGCGACGAGCTGAACCACACCGGATCGCACAAGATCAACAATTGCCTGGGCCAGATCCTGCTGGCCAAACGCATGGGCAAGACCCGGATCATCGCCGAAACCGGTGCCGGACAGCACGGTGTGGCAACGGCCACCGTCTGCGCCCGCTTCGGCCTGCCCTGCGTGGTCTACATGGGCAAGACCGATGTGGAACGGCAGAAGCCGAATGTTTTCCGGATGAAGCTGCTCGGCGCGGAGATCGTTCCGGTCACCGCCGGTGCCGGCACGCTGAAAGATGCCATGAACGAGGCGCTGCGCGACTGGGTCACCAACGTGGACAGCACCTATTACCTGATCGGCACCGCCGCGGGCCCGCACCCCTATCCGGAAATGGTGCGCGATTTCCAGTCGGTGATCGGCAAGGAGCTCCGCGAGCAGATGATGGCGGCCGAAGGCCGTCTGCCCGATGCCTTGGTGGCAGCCGTCGGCGGCGGTTCCAACGCCATCGGCCTGTTCCATCCCTTCCTCGACGATCCGGACGTCAAGATCTACGGCGTGGAAGCCGGTGGCCGGGGGCTCGAAGGCGAGGAACACTGCGCGTCGCTGACGGCCGGCAAGCCCGGCGTCCTGCACGGCAACCGCACCTATCTGCTTCAGGACGACGACGGCCAGATCCTCGAAGGTCACTCGATTTCCGCCGGTCTCGACTATCCGGGCATCGGTCCGGAGCACTCCTGGCTCAAGGAAACCGGCCGCGTGACATATGTTCCGGCCATGGACGACGAGGCGCTGGAAGCCTTTCAGCTGCTGACCAAGATCGAGGGCATTATCCCGGCGCTCGAGCCGGCCCATGCTCTGGCGCACGTGATCAAGCTGGCGCCGCAGATGGACAAGGACCAGATCCTTGTCATGAACCTGTGCGGCCGCGGCGACAAGGACGTCTTCGCCGTCGGCAACATGCTCGGCTTCGACCTCTGATCTGAATTCCTGAAAAAAATCTGCGCGGCCGGCTTAGTGGCCGCGCATGAGCCCGTAGGCCGCCGCCGGTGAAATCCGGAAGATCAGGCGAAGAAGCTTCGTCTTTTCCACCCAGATCTCCTGCCGTCCGGCTGCAAGACCCGCCAGAACATCCGCCGCCGCTTGCGCCGGCGGATATTTTTTTGCCGAACCGGGTTTGGAAAGCGTCGTGTCGACCAGGGTCATGATCACGTCCGTCACCTGAACGGGCAGGTTCCTGGCGCGGCATTGATCGCGGAACGACCGCGTGAAATTCGACAGCCCCGCCTTGGTGCCGCAATAGACGGATGCATCGGGGATCGGTGCAAGCGCCAGGCCTGAGGAAATATTGGCGATCGCGCCGCCGCCCGGCGCCCCTGCGAGCATCGGCAGAAGGGTCGCGCAGAGTTGCAGCGGGGCGATGAGGTTGATCGCAATTTCATGGGCGATCAGTTCTTCCTGTCCTTCCGTTCCGGCGGTCAGGTCGTCGTGGCGCATGATCGCGGCATTGTTGATCAGGACGCTGCAGTCGGGGTGTTGTTCCTGAACCCATTCCGCGATCGAAGTGGCGCCGCGCGGTTCGCCGAGATCGGCAGCGAACGTGTGAACCTTGCCGGGAAAGGCGATGGCCAGATTGTCCAGATGACCCTTGTTGCTGCCAACGGCCAGCACGCTCGCGCCCTGATCGATCAGTTGCCGGGAGAGTTCCAGTCCGATACCGCGCGCGCCGCCGGTGACGAGCACCTTGCGCCCGGCAAAGTTAAGTCGTTGAGCCATTCCTGCCTCTGAAATGCGAGTGTTTCATTGAGTGCGGCGCCGTGAATAGAGCGAGCTGAGCTTGGATTGGACCATTTGACCGATACGATATTGTCGACTGACTAGGCGGCTTGCGCGCGGTGGTGTCGTTCCACCACAAGCGCGAGCCAACACAGTCAGTGGTCAAAATCGTCCGGCCCTTCGGGTGGCAAGAAGCGGCCCATCGGCAGCGTTGCGCCGTTTGCCCGATGCGCCGCATCGCTCTTCACGACGCGCCTTGCCGAGTGAACCGCTTTTTGCCATCAAATGATTCAATCCAAGCTCAGCTCGCTCTTATAATGTGAGCTTTTACTCGCATCACGCAACTCGCATTCAGAGGCAGCGATGAACCAGCGCCTGACCCCCCGGAAACAGCCGCGCCAGAAGCGCAGCCAGGAAACCTGCGCCATTATTTTGGAAGCCGCTGCTCGCATTCTGGAAAGTGATGGTCTCGGCGGACTGACCACCAACCGCGTGGCGGAAATCGCCGGCGTGTCGGTTGGGTCGCTCTACCAGTATTTCCCGTCGAAGGAAGCGATCCTGGCGGAGATGATCCGCGGTCTCCGCCGCAGCCTGCTCTTGGACTGCGAGGCGGCTGTCGAAACCGTGCGCGGCAGACCGTTATCGGATGCGGTCGATGTCATGGTTCGGGCAAGCCTTCGCCATCACCTGGTGCGCCCCGGCCTTGCGCGTGTACTGGAACGCGCCGAGGAGGAATTGCCGCTGGAAGAGGATCTGAAGGCCATCAAGGGAGAACTGATGACCTTGGTGACCGGGGTGTTGGAGGAAAGGGACGTGGCGAATGCCGGTCAGGCCGCCTTTGACCTGATTGCGCTGAGCCACGGTCTGGCCTCAGCCGCCATTGCCGGCGGCGAAACCGACCTTGAAAACCTGTTTCAGCGCCTGCGGCGTGCGGCCTTGGGTTACCTGGGCCTGCAATCAGACAGGACCGGTTCCGATGCGGGCGGTGTCAGCGCCGCCTGATCGGGTCTGAGGCGAGCGCGTCTTGCAGGAAAAGCTGGCGGCCGCGGGCATCCAGATTGTCCGCCTGCCGGGCGGCATCGTGATCCGCGAGCGGTGCCGGCCTGTCCATGGCAGCCGGAGCGGACTGCAGGCCGATGTTCAGATGTTTCATTTTCCGCCAGAACCTTGATGAAAACGGTTCGGGTGCCGGTTCGAAGAGCGAGCGGGCCATTTCCAACCTCGTTATTATGTTTGTTGCGGCAAAAAGTGCACTGAGTGCTACATAACAAGGTGCCGCCTGCGCCGCAAGTCATGGCACGCAATGCCGCCATGCGATTTCAGTTGGGCTCTGCGTCTTTTCGCACCGGATTAGACGGCTAGCCATTCCAAAGGCGCAGGGCTGCTGCCCGCTCTTGTATATTGCAGTGCAAAATAATCGTCCTATCTTATTGGAATAACAAGAAAGCAGCGCACCATTTCGGTTCGACGCGCTTCAGCCCCGACCATTAAAAGGAACAGCAAAAATGGCCGCCACGACATCTGCTTCTGTATTCGAACTTGCCTCCCACGCCCTTTCCTCCGCCGGCAAGGGCATCCTTGCCGTTCTGGAAGAATTCGGCCGGGCCCGTGCCGCCAAGGCGCTCTACACCGAACTTGCCGCCATGAGCGATGAAGAACTCGATGCGCTCGGCCTTGTCCGCAGCGACATTTCCCGGACCGTTTACAACAAGGTCTACGATCTCCGCTAAGCCGGATCGTTCCCGGATCGTTCAATCGCCGGTAACGGTACGCGCGAAATCGCCCGCACATCCGCAAAGGCGGATTGACACGGGGCAATGCAGCCCCCTACACCCTTCCGGGATTGAAGTCCGGCCGGACCGTTGCCGGGCTTCCATGTCGAGTAGGGTAGTGACGCATGACGGAAACGCGTATCGATCGCCGGTTCAAGGCCTGTGCCGAAAAGGGTCGTCCGGCTCTGGTGACCTTCATCACAGCGGGTGATCCGGACCTGGAAACCTCTCAGGCGATCCTGGAAGCCCTGCCCGCTGCCGGCGCCGATGTCATCGAACTCGGCATGCCGTTTTCCGATCCCATGGCGGAAGGTGTTCCGATCCAGCTGGCCACCCAGCGCGCCCTCAAGGCGGGTCAGACAATGAACAAGACCCTGCAGATGGTGCGCGACTTCCGTGAAAAAGATCAGGACACGCCGATCGTGCTGATGGGCTACTACAATCCCATCTATGTCCGCGATCCGAAGAAGTTCGTCATCGAAGCCAAGGAGGCCGGTGTCGACGGGCTGATTGTCGTCGATATTCCGCCGGAGGCCGACGACGAACTCTGCCTTCCGGCCTTGGAAGCGGGTCTCAACTTCATCCGCCTCGCGACGCCCACCACCGATGACAGGCGGCTGCCGGCCGTTCTCGCCAACACCTCCGGCTTCGTCTACTACGTCTCGATCACCGGCATCACCGGGACTGCAAGCCCCGACGCCAACCGGGTTGCGGCTGCTGTCAACCGGATCAAGGGTCACACCGACCTTCCGGTCGCGGTCGGCTTCGGCGTCAAGACCGCCGACCAGGCGGCGGAAATCGGCAAGGATTCCGATGGCGTTGTGGTTGGGTCGGTTCTGGTGACGGCCATCCGGGACAGCCTCAATAATGCCGGAAAGGCAACCGATAAGACCGTATCGGCGGTAACGGACATCGTCGCCGACCTCGCAAGCGGTGTTGCGCGTGCACGTTCGGCGTAAAGCCGCTAGGATGCAGCAGACCGTAATCGTACCGGGTAACAGTTTTAGAAAACGGATACGCCTCTCGTGAACTGGATCAACTCCCTCGTCCGGCCCAAAATCCGCGATCTCCTGAAGAAGCGCGAAGTGCCGGAGAATCTCTGGATCAAATGCCCGGAAACGGGCGAGATGGTGTTTCACCGGGATCTGGAGGCGAACCTCTGGGTCGTGCCGAATTCCGGCCACCACATGCGCATGCCGGCGGTCAAGCGCCTCGAAACCCTTTTCGACGGCGGCGACTACGAGACGGTGGAAACGCCTGAAGCCCATGCGGATCCGCTGAAATTCCGCGACACCAAGAAATATGTTGATCGGCTGAAGGAATACCGCACCAGGACCGGCGAGAACGATGCCATACGGGTCGCCCGGGGCAAGGTGAACGGCGCTCCCCTGACGGCCGCGGTCCAGGATTTTGCCTTCATGGGCGGCTCGCTCGGCATGGCCGCCGGCGAAGCGATCCTGACCGGCATGCAATCCGCGGTGACCCATCATACGCCCTTCGTGCTGTTTGCCGCTTCCGGCGGCGCGCGCATGCAGGAGGGCATTCTGTCGCTGATGCAGATGCCGCGCACCACCGTCGGTGTGCAGATGCTGCGCGAGGCGGGCCTGCCCTATATCGTCGTGCTCACCAATCCGACCACCGGCGGCGTCTCCGCCTCCTACGCCATGCTCGGCGATGTCCACATTGCCGAGCCGGGGGCCCAGATCGGCTTTGCCGGCCGCCGCGTGATCGAACAGACCATCCGCGAAAAGCTGCCTGAAGGGTTTCAGAGTGCGGAATACCTGCTCGAGCACGGCATGGTCGACATGGTTGTCAAGCGGCACGACCTCAAGGACACCATTGCTCGCATTTGCGATATCCTGATGAAGCGCAAGGTCGAAGTTCCGTCACTGGCACCTCCCGAACCCGCAGGGGACACCATTGAGACGGAAGCCGGCGAGACAGATCAGAAGGCAGCCGCGGGCTGACGGGTCGAACCCGCCGGCCAATACGCCAGCACGTGTTCAAAAACCGACAATCGCCGGCAGGTTTGGGCCCAAGGGGTTGTTTCTGTTCGCATGACTTCTTATTCCGGAAGTCGACCCGCAAGTATTGTCCGGCCTGGGGATTTGAACCGGGAGGGAATTTTGGACCAAATCACAGCGATCCTTGACCGCCTTCTGGCGCTTCACCCCAAGGAAATCGATCTGTCCCTCGGCAGGATGCACCGCCTCCTGAAAACGCTGGGCTCTCCGGAAAAGCATCTTCCCCCGACGATTCACATTGCAGGGACCAACGGCAAGGGGTCCGTGACGGCCACGCTTCGCGCCATTCTGGAAGCGGACGGAAAGCGCTGTCACGTCTACACATCCCCTCATCTGGTGGCCTTCAACGAGCGGATCCGGCTCGGAACGGACGGAAATTTCGTCTCCGATCCGAAGCTGTTCGACGCGCTCTACCGCTGCGAGGAAGCAAACGGCGGCGAGGAGATCACCTTCTTCGAAATCACCACGGCGGCTGCGCTTCTGCTGTTTGCCGAAAATCCGGCGGATGTGCTGTTGCTCGAAGTGGGTCTCGGCGGCCGGCTCGACGCTACCAACGTGATCGATGCGCCGATCGCTTCCGTGATTACGCCGATTTCCATGGACCATGAGAAGTTCCTGGGCGGTTCGCTTGAAGAAATCGCCGCCGAGAAGGCCGGAATTCTCAAGCGCGGCTGCCCGGCGGTCATTGCCCCTCAGGATGAGGCCGTACAGGCGGAAATCGAACGGGTGGCGAAAAGGGTCGGAACGCCTCTTTTGAGCTTCGGCCAGGATTTTGTCGCCATGCAGGATCAGGGACGGCTCGCCTTTCAGGATGAAGACGGCCTTTTCGACCTGCCTCTGTCCAATCTGCCCGGCGCCCACCAGGTGACCAACGCGGCGCTGGCGATTGCCACCTTGAAGGTGGCGGGCCTGTGGCCCGGTGAGGAGGTTGCCGGGAAGGGTCTGAGGTCCGTCAACTGGCCCGGCCGGCTGCAGCTCCTCACCCACGGGCCCCTGGTCAAAAAATGCCCGAAGAATTCGGAAATCTGGCTCGATGGCGGGCACAATCCGGGCGCGGGTGTTTCCATCGCCGCCTTCATGGGCGAGCAGGAAGAACACGGCCCCAAGCCGCTCTATCTTGTGACAGGCATGCTGACGACCAAGGATCCGGTCGGCTTCTTCCGTCCCTTCCAGGGACTGGCCCGTCATGTGGGAACGGTTCCGATCACCACGTCGACGACGGCGCGGGATCCTTTGGAGCTCGCCGATTTTGCACGTGTGGCTGGCCTGGAGGCGACGCCGTTCGCCTCGCTGGATGAGGCAATTGCGGATATAGTCGCCTGCGCCGAACAGGACGGTGAGCCGCCCCGCATCCTGTTTTGCGGATCGCTCTATCTGGCCGGCGAAATCCTGGCGCGAAACGGAATGGCACCCAGATAGCCGGGTCCGGTCGGCCGGTTCTCGCGCAGCTGAGAGGACGGTATGTTGAGACGAACCAATATTCTGTTCACCGCCTTTGCGGTCTCCATGCTCTTCCTCGCAAGGGCGGAAGCCTTTTCGGACAATTTCGAGACGCCCCCGGAACAGGATCCGCGCACGGTTCTGGGCAAGCTGGCGTCCGGGCCGGGTTACGGGGTGCTGACGCCGGTGCGCAGCGACGGCTTTCTGAGGGTCTACGACCTGAAAACGGAATTCGGGACCGAGCATGTGGTCGGCGACGGGCTGTTGAAGCTTCGGATCCATGAAATCGCCGCCTATACCGCCCTCAAAAGCCTGGAATCGCAGCAAAGCTTTGTTGACGGTCTCAAGGAAGCCGCCAAAAAGCCGGCTGAATTTGTCGAAAGCACGGTGACCGATCCGCTGGGAACAGCCAAGTCGACGGTGTCCGGTGTCGGCAGGCTGTTCGGCCGGATCTCCAAAGGGGTCGAGAAGGCGGTCTCCGGCGAGACCACGTCTCCGGGGGAACTGGCGGCCATCGTGACCGGCCGGGACCGGGCCCGAAGAGAGCTTGCCGTCAAGCTGGGTGTCGATCCCTATACCACCTACCAGCCCCTGTCGGAGCAGCTGGATCGCGCGGCCACGGCCTCGACTGCCGGAAACCTGAGTGTCGGCGTAATCATGTCGCTGATCCCCGGCGGCATGATTACCAATGTGGCCAGCTCGGCGGAATCCCTGCGCAACCTCATCGTCGACAATACCCGCTCGGAACTGGAGGCGCGTACGGTGACAGTCCTGCGCAGCCTGAATATTCCCGAACGGGTGATCGGCGAACTTGCGGCAAACACGAACTATACGCCCACGGAACGCGCGATCATCGCCTATCAGCTTCAGGCCATGAGCACCGTCGACGGTCTCGAAATTCTGGTCGCCCGGGCAGCGGATACCAAAAACCGCGAAGAAGCCTATTTTCTCCTGCGCCGGATCGTCCTGACCGAGCATTACAGCAGCTCGGTTGCCAGCATTTCGCAGATCCGGAAGATTGCCGATTTCCCGATCGCCATCCGCCGCGACGGTGGTGCGGCGCTCGTCATGCCGCTGGACATGCTGTCCTGGAACGATGCGACCGCAAAGGCGTTTTCAGGCCTTCAGGACGGGCTGTCCAGGTTGCCGTTCCCGCCCACCGGGGTCGATTTCCAGATCACCGGGGACATCACCCCCGATGCCGCCGAACGGCTGGCCTCCTTCGGCTGGGACGTCACCGCCGACCTGCCGATGCCCCAGGGGCCGGTTTTTTAGTCCGTCGCCGGACCGGTCAGCCCGGTCTCCCAGCCGATAATGGCGCGCTTGCGGGTCAGGCCCCAGTGGTAGCCGCACAGGTTTCCCGTGCGGCCCAGAACTCGATGACAGGGAACCACGAAGGAAATCGGGTTCCGGCCGACGGCGGTCCCGACCGCGCGTGCGGCACTCGGCTTGCCGAGCGTGCGGGCAATATCAGAATAGGTGGTCGCCCGGCCCATGGGGATCTTCAAAAGCGTCTGCCAGACCCGGATCTCGAAATCGGTCCCGATCAGAACGATGTTGAGCGGGGTTTCCTCCTGCCACAGCGACGGATTGAAGATTCGCGCCGCATAAGGGGCGGTTGCCTGTGCGTCTTCGACGAACCTGGCGGCCGGCCAGCGGGCGCGCATATCCTCGAAGGCCGCCTGTTCCTCGCCCGGATCGGCGAAGGCAAGCCCTGCCAGGCCCTTGTCGGTGATCATCAGAAGCACTTCCCCGAACGGACAGGGATGAATGCCGTAGGAAATGGTGAGCCCCTCGCCCCGGCTGCGGTAGGCCCCGGGCGTCATGGCTTCGTGGGTGACGAACAGGTCGTGCAGGCGGCTTGAGCCGGAAAGCCCGACTTCGAAGCTCGCGTCGAGAACGCTCGCCGAATCCCGCAGCAAGGCCTTGGCATGGTCCAGCGTGATCGCCTGAAGGAACTGCTTCGGCGTCAGGCCGGCCCAGCGGGAAAAGACGCGCTGGAGCTGGATCGGCTGCAGCCCGGCTTCGCCTGCAAGCTGTTCCAGGCTCGGCTGGTCGCGCCAATGTTCCGTAATCCGCTCCAGTGTCCGGCGCACGACCAGGTAATCCTGTTCGGCCTGTTTGCCGACGGCAATCGGCTGAGGATTGGGAGCGAGGCTGGAAATGTCGAGTGGCTTGGTCATGGCATATACGGCTGTTTTGTCGTCTATGCCGGGACTCTAGGCGCCTTGAACACCGTTCGCTACCCGATTTGCGAGTGGCCGGATAAAAGCGTTTTCAGCGAGGGTGGTCGAAATCCGACGCGGAAACCGCCGGCCCCTTGCGGGTAGACAGGAGGAGATTGCTCTCCGAGCCGGCGATGCCTTCGATCAGCCGGATGCGGTTCAGGACATCGTCGAAAGCCGCCAGGTCCCGCGTCGCGATGTCGAGCACCAGATCCCATTTGCCGTTGGTGGAATGGATCGCCCGGACTTCGGTCAGCGCCGTAAGGGCGCGGATGACCGGTTCGGTATTGCGCCCGGCGACCTCGACCAGCATGACCGCCCGGATTGGCAGGTCGCGCCAGTCGTCGCGCAGAACGGCGGTAAACCCGAGGATTTCGCCGCTTTCCTGCAGACGTTCCATGCGGGCACGAACGGTCGCCCGCGAGATCTTCAGATCCTTTGCCAGGTCCGAAACCGACCGCCGGCCGTCGGACCGCAACGCCGAGATCAGTTGAAGGTCGAGATCGTCCATTTGAAGCTGTAACTGCCATTATGAAGGTATGACTTATCAAAATGATAAATCAGAGCTCAAATTTGCGCAACCAGCCGGATTTATTCCGCCATTTCTTTGCGGCATTCTGAAGCATCTGAGATTTGATCGAATTGGAGGGTATGCCCGTTGGCACCGCAGGATATCGTTTTGGTCGGAGCACCCATCGAGGCCGGCGCCGGGCGGCGCGGCTGCCTGATGGGGCCGGATGCCTATCGCACGGCCGGCCTGGCGGAAAACCTTCAGGCGCTGGGCCACAGGGTTCAGGATCTCGGCAATCTGGTGCCCGAGACCGATGCGGGCTCAAAGCCGCCGAATGGCGTGGTCAGGAACTTTGCCGAAGTCGCCGGGTGGACGAGGGTCCTGCATGATTGCGCGCGGCAGCTCGGCAGCGAGGCGGCCTTCCCGATCTATATGGGCGGCGACCACGCGCTTGCCCTTGGAACGGTGACCGGTCAGGCGGCCAGTGCCGCAGCGAAGGGCCGGCCGCTGTTCGTGCTCTGGCTCGACGCCCATTCCGATTTTCATACGTTCAATTCCACCGAGAGCGGCAATCTCCACGGAACGCCGCTTGCTTATGCCTGCGGTCTGCCCGGCTTCGAAGGTCTTCTCGGCGGCCCCCTGGAGCATGTCGTCGACCCAGAAAACGTCGAGATCCTGGGCGTACGCTCAATCGATGCCCAAGAACGCGAATTGCTCGTTGCCCATGGGGTTGGCGTCAGTGATATGCGCGCGATCGACGAGGAAGGCGTGGCCGTCCTGCTTAAGCCGTTCCTGAAGAGAGTGGCCGACGCCAACGGATTGCTGCACGTCAGCCTCGACGTCGATTTTCTCGACCCCGGCATTGCGCCCGCGGTCGGCACCACCGTTCCCGGCGGCGCCACCTTCCGCGAGGCCCATCTGGTCATGGAAATGCTCCATGACAGCGGCCTCGTCTCCTCGCTCGACCTCGTCGAACTCAACCCCTTCCTGGACGAACGCGGCCGGACCGCGCGTCTGATGGTCGAACTGACTGCGAGCCTCTTCGGCCGCCGTGTGTTCGACCGCCCGACCCGGAGTTACTAAAATGACAATCAAACAAAACGGCCTTGCCCCATCGGCCACTTTCATCTCCGGTCCGGTTCCCTCGGATCTGGCTTACGTACCCTTTGTCAGCGTCGACAACATGATGAAGAACGTCCTTGCCGTGGGCGTGGAGGATTTCATTGAAGGCCTTGCCGCCTATATCGAAGAGGATTTCCGGCGCTGGGAAAGCTTCGACAAGAAGCCGCGCATCCCCGCCCATGCGCCCCAGGGCGTGATCGAGCTGATGCCGACCAGCGACGGCAAGACCTTCGGCTTCAAATACGTCAACGGCCATCCGGGAAACACGAAAAGCGGCCGGCAGACCGTGACCGGTTTCGGTGTCCTGTCGGATCTGTCAAACGGCTATCCGCTTCTCTTTACCGAGATGACGATCCTGACGGCCCTGCGCACGGCGGCGAATTCCGCCCTTGCGGCCAAATACCTGGCGCGCAGGAATGCCCGCACCATGGCGATCATCGGCAACGGTGCCCAGTCCGACTTTCAGGCGCTCGCCTTCAAGGCGCTGCTCGGCATCACCGATATCCGCGCCTATGATATCGATTTTCAGGCAAGCCTGCGCTTGTCGCGCAACCTGGCCGGTTCCGGCATCGACGTGACGGTGTGCAAGACGGCAGAAGACGCAATCGAAGGCGCGGATATCGTCACCACGGTCACCGCGGACAAGCGCTACGCCACGATCCTGACCGACAACATGGTCGGGCCGGGCATCCACATCAATGCCGTTGGCGGCGATTGCCCTGGCAAGACGGAACTGCACAAGGATATCCTGATGCGCTCCGACATCTTCGTGGAATTCCCGGATCAGACGTGGATCGAGGGCGAATGCCAGCAGTTGCCGCGCGACCATCCGGTGACCGAGCTCTGGCAGGTCTATACCGGTGTGGCGCCGGGCCGGACGTCGGACGACAGCATCACCCTTTTCGACAGCGTCGGCTTCGCCGTGGAGGATTTCGCGGCCCTGCGCTACGTGCACGACCTGCTGCCGAAGACCGGCCATTTCGAAAAGCTCGACCTCCTCGCCGATCCGGACGATCCGCGCGATCTCTTCGGCATGGTGCTGCGGTCGCAGGCGGCAAGCACAGGCGCCGCGGCTTAGGTCAACCGGCTGCGGACCGGATGCCGCCGTAATTTCCCATGTCGGCGGTAATTCCGAGCTCCTGCATGAACGCCTGCGGATTGAAACTCGTCCTCGCGTATTCGGCCGCGGCGATTGCGCGCGCGTTTTCCATGGCTTCCTGGCTGGCCCATTCCACGATGGTGACGAAATTGAACGTGCCGGGCCCTGAAACCTGTTCAAGCACCAGGTTCTGAAGGCAGCCCTCGAGGTTATCGAGAAGGGTCTGGATCGTCCTGAGCCGCTCGACGAAGGCATCGCGGGCCGCTTCGGGAACGATGAACTTGTCGACACGGAAAATCGAAGTTGTCTGCGGGACTGCCGTCATGATGGTGCTCCGGTGTTTGAAACGTGGGAGCAGACGCCTACCGCCTCAAGTTAAGTTGAGGTCAAGAGGCAACACAGAACTGGCATAGCCTGTAGGCGACGGAGCGCAGGGCTTAACGCCTCGCTTTCGCTTCCAGCACATCCCAGACCCGTGCGGCCACATCCGGCCCGCCGAGGTTCCGAATGGCGCGGATGCCGGTCGGGGCGGTGACGTTGATTTCCGTCAGCCAGCCGTCGATCACGTCGATCCCGACCAGGATCAGGCCCTTTTCCCGTAACGAGGGACCAAGCCTCTCGCAGATATGCCGCTCGCGGTCGGTCAGTTCGCTGTCCGTCGGCGCGCCGCCGCGGACCATGTTGGACCTGAGGTCGCCCTTGGCCGGAACGCGGTTGACTGCGCCGGCGAATTCGCCGTCGACAAGCAGGATGCGCTTGTCGCCATGCTTCACGTTCGGCAGGAACTGCTGGATCACCCAGGGTTCGCGGAAGGTGGCGGCGAAGAAATCGTAGAGCGAGCCGTAATTGAGGTCGTCGGCGGTAATCCGGAACACCGCGGCGCCGCCGTGACCGAACAGCGGTTTCATGACGATGTCGCCGTATTCGGCGCGGAACAGGTCAATCTCCGCCTTGTCGCGGGTGATCAGCGTCGGCGGCATCAGGTCGGCGAATTCGGTGACGAACAGCTTTTCCGGCGCATTGCGGACTTCGACCGGGTCGTTGACCACCAGCGTCTGCGGATGGATTTTCTGCAGGATATGGGTCGCTGCGATATAGGCGAGGTCGAACGGCGGATCCTGGCGCATCAGCACCACATCCATTTCCGCCATATTGAAGCGCTCTCGTTCGCCGAGGGTGAAATGGCTGCCCTTCTCGTCGCGGACGGTTACGGGCTCCAGGGCGCAGAAGACGTCGTCGCCGATCATGGCCAGCCGGTCGGGCGTGTAGTGATAAAGCGCGTGGCCGCGGGCCTGGGCTTCCAGCATCAGCGCAAACGCGCTGTCACCGGCAATATTGATCGAGGAAATATGGTCCATCTGGACCGCGACCTTGAGGGGCATGAAGGTTTCTCCCGGCGGGCGCGCCTGATCGAGCGCATTGGGATGAGTGTCTGTTGTGGGCATGATATGCGTCTGCCCGGGCCATTTGTCCAGAAGCGCGACGCAAACAGAACGTTCAGCCAAAGGCCTCGAAAGCGTTGGCGATGCGTTCCGGCCATCGCCAGGGCCGGACGATCACCACATCGAAACGCAGCGTATAGAAACCGGCCTTGGGGTGCTCCGCCACGAAGATCTTTGCCGCGTTCGCGATCCTGCGTTGGCTGGCGGGCGTGACGGCGTCGAGAGCGGCCTCCCGGGTTTTGCGCGCCTTGACCTCGATGAAGGCGATCGTCTTGCGCCGCTTGGCAATCAGATCGATCTCGCCGGACTTCGTCTTGTAGCGGCTTTTCAGGATGCGCCAGCCGGTGAGCCTCAAGGCCCAGGCGGCCCGGGTCTCGGCGGATAGACCCAGCGCATGGGCCCTGCGTCGTTTCTGCGGATCCTGACTGGGCTTTGTCCGGGTCCCCACGGTCAGTTTCCGTCCGATTTCAGATCCAGCGCCAGCTTGTAGAGCGCGTTGCGGTCGAGCCCGGTCTGTTTCGCCACCTGTTTGGCGGCCGCACTCACCGGCATCTCCGTCAGCGCCTGGCGAAGCAGCTCTTCCGCGTCTTCCTCGCTGGCTTCCTGGCTGTCCTGCGGCGGGCCGACCAGAATGACGATTTCCCCCTTGGGCGGGTCGCCGGCGAATTTTTCTGCCAGTTCGGCAAGCGTTCCCCGCTCGAAGGTCTCGAACCGCTTGGTCAGTTCCCGGGCGACGACGGCTTCACGTGCCGGCCCCATGATCTCCGACATGGTGGCAAGCGTCGCCCCCAAGCGTCTGGGCGATTCGAACAGGATCACGGTTGCCGGAATGGCACCCAGTTCCGCCAGACGGGTTTTCTTCGGGCCGCCCTTTTGCGGCAGGAAGCCTGCAAACAGCACCGTGTCACTCGGAAGGCCGGAGCCGACGAGGCCGGCAAGCGGCGCAGAGGCTCCGGGGATCGGCACGACCTTGTGACCGGCCTCCAGCACGTCCCGGACCAGCCTGTAGCCCGGATCGGAGACGAGCGGCGTGCCCGCATCGCTGACCAGGGCGACCGCCTCGCCCTTTTCAAGCGCGGCCAGGATCTTCGGACGTTGCTTGTCCGCATTGTGCTCGTGGTAGGGCATCAGCGGCGTCTTCAGGCCGAAACGATGGGTCAGGGTGCCCGTGGCGCGTGTGTCCTCGCAGGCGATTACGGCAGATGCAGCCAGGGTTTCCAGCGCACGCACGGTGATGTCGCCCAGGTTTCCGATGGGCGTGGCAACGATATAGAGCCCGGCCTCCAGACGTGGCGCGCTGAAATCATGTTCGCCTATGATGAACCGCCGGGTGGCCGGCTGGTCGGTCCCGGCCCCAGTTCCGGCAATGCCTTTTGTCATGCAGCCTCTCGATCCGCCGGCGGCTGCAGAAACCGCGTTGCAGCCAGCCGGAACCCTTGCGCTAATCGTGCCGGAGCGCCAATGCAAGTGCAAATCGGACCGAAGGTGCCCGGGCAGGATCAGGCTATGTGCCTAGAAATTACGGACTAAACTGGACAGCGGCCTGGTGAATCCGTAAGTGTTTACCAACAAGCGGCGAGGAGGCTGATTTGAATATCAAGCGGGTATTTCAGGTGAGAAAGCGCCCTAAAGCGATCGCTCGTGCCGGTATCATGCTGGCAGCGGCCTTCACGCTGGCCGGTTGCCAGGGGTCGAGCCTCGGATCCCTCCCCGGCTCGGCAATCACAACGGGTCAGGGCCCGGCCGTGAGCGGCGAAGTCATCGGGACCGGCTCCGTCCGCGTCGGGCTGCTGTTGCCGTTGAGTGCCGGCGGCGGCCAGTCGATCGGAACCGTCTTCCGCAATGCCGCCGAACTGGCCCTGGCCAATTTCCCCAATTCCGATATCCAGCTTCTCGTCAAGGATACGACGGGAACGGCGGAAGGCGGCCGTGCGGCGGCCCAGTCCGCCATTGCAGAAGGCGCCGAATTGATTCTCGGTCCCGTCTTTGCGCCAGCGGTTTCCGGCGCCGGGGCGGTGGCCCGGTCGTCCGGCATCCCGGTCGTCGCCTTTTCAACCGATGTGTCGGTCGCCTCCCGTGGCATTTATCTCTTGAGCTTCCTGCCCCAGGGCGATGTGTCCAGGATCATCGGCTATGCCGGAACCCAGGGCAAGCGGTCCTTTGCCGCGCTTATTCCGGACGACAGTTACGGCGCGGTGACCGAAGCCGCCTTCCGCCAGGAAGTCGGCCGGATCGGCGCCCGGATCGTCAGCATTCAGCGTTACAAGCTGAACGGCTCGGATACGTCCGATCTGATTGCCAAGACGAATGCCATCGGCGATGCAATCGGCAAGATCGACAGCCTGTACATTCCGGCCGGAGGCGGTGTCGCGCCGCTGGTTGTGCAGACGCTGGCGCAAAAGGGGATCAAGACCGGAGCCGTCAAGATCCTCGGCAGCGGCCAGTGGGACGGGCCGAACATGAAGAACAATCCGATCATGGCCGGCAGCTGGTACCCGGGACCGGACGATACCGGTTTCAAGGCCTTTTCCGCCCGGTATCAGGCCGCTTACGGTTCGGCGCCGCCGCGCAATGCGACCCTTGCCTATGACGGCGTCACCCTGGCGGCGGGTCTGGTCCGTTCGGCCGGGCCGCAGCGCTTTTCGACACGCATTCTCACCAATCGTGACGGCTTTATCGGGATCGACGGCCTGTTCAGGTTCCGCCCCAACGGGGAGAACGAACGCGGATTGGCGGTTTATCAGCTGACCGGATCGGGCGTGCAGGTGATCTCGCCGGCGCCGCGCGATTTCCGCTCGGGAACCTGATCCGTTTTTGCAACCCGCAACCCGGGTTGTCTTCTGGAGAAACGCGCATGCTCGCGGACAAGCGGATCGTCCTGATCATCAGCGGCGGAATTGCGGCTTACAAGGCGCTCGATCTGATCCGGCGGCTGCGGGAGCGCGGCGCGCAGGTCCGCCCGGTCATGACCCGCGGCGCCCGGGAATTCATCACGCCTCTGGCGGTCGGCGTCCTGGCGGCGGAAAAAGTCTACACCGATCTGTTCGACCGGGAGGCCGAACAGGATGTCGGCCATATCCGCCTCGCACGCGACAACGACCTGATCGTGATCGCGCCGGCAACGGCGGATCTCATGGCGAAGATGGCCCATGGCATTGCCGACGATCTGGCCACCGCGGTCCTGCTGGCAACCGACAAGCCGGTTCTCGTGGCGCCGGCCATGAACCCGAAAATGTGGTCGCATCCGGCAACCCGGCGCAATGTCGCGACCCTGGAAGCCGACGGTCTGTATTTCGTCGGTCCTGGCAAGGGAGAAATGGCGGAAAGCGGCGAGGCAGGCGTCGGACGCATGGCCGAGCCGCTCGAAATCGCAGAGGCTGCGGAGGCCATTCTGTCTGGCAAGGACGTTCCCGCACCGGCCGAAAAGCCGCTCGTCGGACGCCATGTGGTGATCACCTCCGGACCGACCCATGAGCCGATCGATCCGGTGCGCTATATCGCCAACCGGTCGTCGGGCAAGCAGGGGCATGCGATTGCCGCCGCTGCCGCCGCCGCCGGCGCCAGGGTCACGCTCGTTTCAGGGCCGGTGACCATTCCCGATCCGGAAGGGGTGAGCGTGGTCCATGTGGAAACCGCGTCAGAGATGCTGCAGGCGGTCAAGGCCGCCCTTCCCGCCGATGTGGCCATCATGGCTGCGGCGGTTGCCGACTGGCGGGTAGCCGGAGAAAGCAGCCAGAAGATCAAGAAGGAGGGGTCGGGCAAACCGCCGGCCCTCGATCTGGTCGAGAACCCGGATATTCTGGCGACCGTCGGCCATGACGAAGCGCTGCGGCCGCCTCTCTTGATCGGGTTCGCCGCCGAAACGCGGAACTTGATCGAAAACGCCCAGTCAAAACTGCAGCGCAAGAACGCCGACTGGATCGTCGCCAATGACGTCAGCCCGGAAACCGGCATCATGGGCGGGGATGCCAACACAGTGCGTATCGTGACCCGGCAGGGTGTCGAGGACTGGCCGGCCCTCGACAAGAAAGAAGTGGCAACCCGTCTCGTCGCCCGGATTGCCGGGCAACTGGCTGCCGAATAGGGTCAGGCCGCCTCGGCTGCAGGAAAGCTGTAGTAACTCATGCTGATCGAGCCGTGGGAATAGCTGCGGTGCAGGAGTTTGGCGGGCACATCCCGGCCGGCGGCGCCCATGGCGAAGAACAGTGGCAGCAGATGTTCCTCGGTCGGATGCGCCCGCCTGAATTCCGGCGCCTGGCTCAGGTCCGCGAACCAGGAAATATCTCCTTTACGCAGCCCGTCATCGATCCAGTCGTCAAAGGTCTTCGCCCACAGAGGTGCCGGCGCGCCTTCGCGATCGATCAGGCGCAGATTATGGGTCGTGCTTCCCGAACCGACGAGGAGGATTCCCTGTTCGGCGAGCGGAGCCAGACTGCGTCCGAGCGCATGCACGCTTTCCGGTGTGCTGCCATGGGGCAGGGAAAGCTCGACAACGGGCACGCTAAGCTTCGGATAGAGCAGCGAAAGCGGCACCCAGGCCCCGTGATCGAGACCCCAGGTCGTGTCTTCTGATGCGTCGATTCCCGCCGTCTGCAGCAGAGCCTCCACTTGCCCGACCAGTTCGGCGCTGGCTGCCGCCGGGTAGTTGATGTCGTAAAGCGGCTTGGGGAATCCATAAAAGTCATGGATGGTCTTCAACGGCCCCGGCGCGGACAGTTTCTGTCCGTCAGTCTCCCAGTGCGGAGACAGGATGACAATGCCTTTCGGCGCGGGAATTTTGTCGCCGAGTTCTTTCAGGAATCGCTGGGCCGGAATGTCGGTCAGAGCCAGCATCGGCGATCCGTGGGCAAGGAACAGGGGCGAGAGGGTTTCCGGTCCGGTGGTCATGGGCGTCTCCGGGATGCCTGCCGATCGTGACCGACAGGTTTCTTCTTGAACAATGATGTTTCGATTATCTCAAGAATGGGTCCGGCACCCGTTCGGCGGAAGAGAACTAAATTTCAAAGGCCCGTTCGCTATTTTCGAACAATAGCAAGGATGGCTTTTAAAGCTTTGGTTTTTAGCGGAGAATCAGAAAATGCGCGGCTGTTCCTGCCGCGCATTTCGCGAGTGACCTGTCCTGTCGGGCATCAGTAACCGACGTTGATCAGCTGAACCCGGCGGTTGACCTCGCTGTCCGGATGGGCGGGGTCGCGCAACTGCTCCTCGCCCAGCCCGACGGCTTCGAGCATTTCCGGCGGAACCCGGAAGGTCGTGATCAGGGCATCGCGGATGGCATCCGCCCGTCTCTGGGACAGTTTGAGATTGTATTCCCGGTCTCCCTTGGCGTCGGTGTGTCCGACGACGAAAAATTTCTGGCCCAGCAGATAAGGCGTGTGCAGGGCGTCGGCCATGATGCCGACGGTCTCATAGGATTCAGGACGGATGCGGGCGGAATCGAAATCGAAGGTGATTTCGACGACGAACTGGCGCAATTGGGCGAGCTTTGCCGCGAGCGGAAGCGCCTGGGATGCATTGTCTCCCGGATATTTCTGGATGTTCTCCAGCGCCTGCTTGCGCAGTTCATCGGTGCTGATGTCCACCTTGTTCTGGGCCCCTTGCAGGGACTGGATGATTTCATTGCGTGATAATTTGGTCTGGGCCGATGCGGGAACCTGCAGCAGGAGGGCGGCAACGCCGGCAGCGGCCAGGAAAGGCATGATTTTCATGACTTGCTCCATGAATACTTGAAAACTTACCGGTACCCGGCGAGATCAATGGCTTCGTTGCATTTGTCGCTGACGGTGCGCTGGGCTTTCAGAAGGCAGCGGAGAATGTAGCCGCTGCCTGCCTTGACGCCCTTGCATTTTTGCGCGGCGTCCCGGGCGCAGATTTTCGGGGCAGCCGCCTGCGCGGCAAAGCGGGCTTCGAGAAGGGCAGCCACTTTCACGCGGTCGGCATTGCACTGGGCCGAAATCTTTGACTGGTTCTTGTCTAGGCACTTGCCGATTTCGTTGTTGGCGAGATTGGCGCTCTTGCAGTAGGTCTCGATGTCCTTGCCGCAGCTTGCGCCCAGGATCTTGATGGCATCGCCAAACCCGACCGTCTGTGCCGTGGCGGGCATCGCCAGCCCTATTGCAAAGGCGGTCGATAGTGCCAGAAACATTCCACGCATTGACGTCTCCCTCGGTTGCTTCAACGGCAGATTGCAGCTTTTCATCCAGGCTTGGTTGCCGCAAGGGAAATTTCGCCAGTTGTGGCTACCGAAGCGGGCAAACTTGACAAGTCGTCAACGAAACGTCTCAGTCCGGCAAAGCCTTTTCCTTCCTCTGACAACGGAAATTTCCATGACCGCACGCCTTGAACTGAAACGCCTTGCCCATGGCGCCGACCTGCCGCTTCCGGCCTATCAATCGGATCTGGCCGCGGGTCTGGACCTGATGGCGGCGGTCGACGCGCCGCTGGTCCTGGAGCCGGGCAAGCGGGCGCTGGTGCCGACCGGGCTTGCGATGGCGATCCCCGCCGGGTTTGAAGGCCAGGTGCGGCCGCGGTCCGGACTGGCCGCAAAAAACGGGATTACCGTGCTCAACACACCGGGAACCATCGATGCCGACTACCGCGGCGAGGTGAAGGTCATCCTGATCAATCTCGGCGACGACGCCTTCACCATCGACCGCGGATCGCGGATCGCCCAACTCGTGATCGCGCCGATCCATCAGGCGGAAATCGTTGAAGTGGACGTCCTTTCGGAGACGGAGCGGGGCGTTGGCGGCTTCGGATCGACGGGTACGAAATGACGCTTGCGGGCGTAAATCGGATAATCGTTTTGTCGTCACGGCTACGAGATTGCCAATTGTATTCTTTTGCCCGGCCGCCGGGCTGGCTATGATGGCTTCAGATACAAGTCAAAAAGGCTGAAAGCCGTTCAGGGAGATACTCATGGCTGACAGGAAACCGGGCCGCGGAAAGATCTATTCCTCTATCACCGAAACCATCGGCGATACGCCGCTCGTCCGGCTCGACCGGCTGGCGGAAGCCCATGGGGTCAAGGCCAATTTGCTCGGCAAGCTGGAGTTCTTCAATCCGCTCGCCAGCGTCAAGGACCGGATCGGTGCCGCGATGATCGAGGCCATGGAGCGGGACGGCAAGATCGAGCCGGGCAAATCGGTTCTGGTCGAGCCGACCTCCGGCAATACCGGCATCGCGCTTGCCTTCGTCGCGGCGGCCAAGGGCTACCGGATGATCCTGGTCATGCCGGAAACCATGTCCGTCGAACGGCGGAAGATGTTCAAGATCCTGGGCGCCGAGCTTGAGCTCACCGATGGCGCCAAGGGTATGAAGGGCGCAATTGCCCGTGCCGAGGAACTGCTGACGGAAATCCCCAATTCGGTCATGCCGCAGCAGTTCGAAAACCCGGCCAACCCGGAAATTCACCGCCGGACGACGGCAGAGGAAATCTGGAACGATACGGATGGCGCCGTCGACGTGTTCGTGTCCGGCATCGGCACCGGCGGCACGATCACCGGTGTTTCCCAGGTGCTCAAGCAAAAGAAGCCCGATCTGCACGTGGTCGCCGTCGAACCGGCCGACAGCCCGATCCTGTCCGGCGGCCAGCCCGGTCCGCACAAGATCCAGGGCATCGGCGCCGGCTTTGTGCCCGGCGTGCTGGATACCTCCGTCTATGATGAGGTGGTCACCGTTTCCAATGACGAGGCCTTCGCCATGGCCCGCGAAGTCGCCGCAACCGAAGGCGTGCCGGTCGGCATTTCCTCAGGGGCTGCCCTGTCGGCTGCGATCAAGGTGGGCCAGCGCGACGGCATGGCCGGCAAGACCATCGTCGTCATCATCCCGTCCTTCGCCGAGCGTTATCTGTCGACGGCGCTATTCGAAGGGCTTTGAGGGAAGCTTCCATCTCTACCGCACGACGACAGCCGTGCCGGTGGCGGTGACCATCAGCATCGAGCCGTTCTGGCCGACGGTTTCATAGTCGAGATCGACGCCGATCACCGCATTGGCGCCCATGGACTGCGCCTGGGCTTGCATTTCGCTGATCGCGATCTGGCGGGCCCGGGCGAGTTCTTCCTCATAAGCACCCGAGCGGCCGCCAACGATGTCGCGGATACCGGCAAAGAGATCCTTGAACAGATTGGCGCCGAGGATCGCCTCGCCGGTCACAAGGCCCTTGTAATCGGTAATGTCGCGGCCCTGGAGCGTGTTCGTCGTCGTGGTCAGCATGCGTAGGTTCCTGTTTTCGGATCGTCTGTAAGTTTTTCGGACCTGAACATGGGAATAGCCGTGCGCGGCCGCAAGCATCTGGCGGGAAGTCTGTCAGGCCTTTGAACGGTGATGCAGGATCCGCCCGAGGGTATTCATGAGGATCTGGGCGGCGAGAATGCTGGTCGAGCCGGTCGGGTCGTAATCCGGTGCAACCTCGACCAGGTCGAGCCCGACGATATCCCCGCGCCTGGCGAGACCGTCGATAAATTCCAGGATCTCGTAATAGAGAAAGCCGCCGTGGCTCGGCGTGCCGGTCCCGGGCGCGATCGAAGGGTCGAAGGCGTCGATGTCGATGGTGAGATAGTAGCGGCTGCCGGCCGGTATCCGCGCCAGCATTCCGTCCACGCCGAGCTTGCGGAAGTGGCGCACCGACTGGATATCCGAGCCCATCTTCCGGGCGTCTTCATAGCCGTCGCGCGCTGTCGACGAGACGTTGCGGATGCCGATCTGGCTGAGCCCCGTCACATAGGGTTTTTCCGCCGCACGCCGCATCGGATTGCCGTGGCCGTAGCGCACGCCGTGACGTTCGTCGACGAAATCAAGATGGGCGTCGATCTGGACCACATGGATCGGACCCTGATCGTCAAAGGCGTTGATGCAGGGAATGTTGATCGAATGATCGCCGCCGAGCACCACCGGCAGCGCGCCGGCCGCGAGGATCTTGCGCACGCCTGTTTCAATATTGGCGTGGCTCCGGATCGTGTCGGTGTGGACGATGTCGGCATCGCCGATATCGACGATCCGGGTCGTCTCCGCAGGCAGATAGGTGATGTCGTCCTCGAAATCGTAGGCACCGGCATGGCCGAAGGAAAACAGCGTTGAGGCTTCCCGGATGCCGCGCGGCCCCATGCGGGCCCCTGAGCGCCACTGGGTGCCGAAATCAAACGGCGCGCCCATAACCGCCACATCCGCGTCGATGGCGTCCCAGTCCGGCTGATAGGGGAATTTGCCGAACGTACAGATCCCGACAAAGGGCAGGTTCAGACGTCCCGATTCATATCCGTGCGATGCCAAGGTCTTGTCTCCGTTCGTGTGGTCCGGAACCTGAGCTTAAGCCGCGGACGGCCGGAATTTCACCCCTAAATTCAAACTCTTCGGAGAGGACAAAAGAAAACGCCCGGCTTGTCCGGCCGGGCGTTCTGTCGTTTCACGTGAATCCGGACCGTTCAGGCCACGTCGAGAAAACCGATGATCTTGCGCACATCCGCCAGGATCGGGTCGGCGATCGCCGCCGCCTTTTCCGCGCCGTCCTTCAGGATCCGGTCGATTTCCGCCGGATCGGAGGTCAGGCGGCGCATTTCCTTGGTCAGCGGCGCAAGCTTGGCCACCGCCAGGTCGGCCAGGGCCGGCTTGAAGGCGGAGAACTGCTCGCCGCCGAAGTCCTTCAGCACCTCTTCCTTGGTGTGACCGGCAAGGGCGGCATAGATGCCGACCAGGTTGTCCGCTTCCGGACGGCCTTCCAGGCCCTTGATCTCGCTCGGCAGGGCGTCAGGATCGGTCTTGGCCTTGCGGATCTTCTTGGCGATGGAATCGGCGTCGTCGGTCAGGTTGATGCGCGACAGATCCGACGGATCGGATTTCGACATCTTCTTGGTACCGTCCCTGAGCGACATGATCCGCGTCGCCGGCCCGGTAATCATCGGCTCGGTGATCGGGAAATACAGCTCCTCGGGAAGCTCGGGAGACGGCGTCGGGTTCGGGACGCCCACGCCGAGTTCCTTGATCCGGTCGGCGAAGTCGTTGTTGAACTTCTGCGCGATATCCCGGGTCAGCTCCAGGTGCTGCTTCTGGTCGTCGCCAACCGGCACATGGGTTGCGCGGTAGGCCAGGATGTCGGCCGCCATCAGGTTCGGATAGGCGAACAGGCCGACGGAGGCGTTTTCCCGGTTCTTGCCGGCCTTTTCCTTGAACTGGGTCATCCGGCTGAGCCAGCCCATGCGCGCCACGCAGTTGAAGATCCAGGCCAGTTCCGCATGGGCGCGGACCTGGGACTGGTTGAAGATGATCGACTTCTTCGGGTCGATGCCGGCGGCCATATAGGCCGCGGTCACTTCGCGGGTGGCACTTTGAAGCTCTCCCTGTTCCGGAAAGCTCGCAGTGATGGCGTGCAGGTCCACGACGCAGAAAATCGTTTCCATCTGGTCCTGCAAGGGCACCCAGCGGGACACCGCGCCGAGATAGTTGCCGAGATGGAGATTGCCGGTCGGCTGAACGCCGGAAAAGACACGGGGCTGGAACGCCGTCATGGAATAGTCCCTAAATTCTGGAAACCGGTTGGAAGGGTCCGATTTGGGTTGTGGTGCGGCTTCTTAGGGCAGACCGGTCCGCCTTTGCAAGCCGCGATCGCCGCTATGGTGTATTCGGCAGCTCAGGTGTTGCGCCGCTTCAACGATTTCACGTGGCCGATGAGATTGCTGCCCCCAGTCACCTGGGCAAAAATCGCGAAACTCGCCATGCCGACCAGGACCAGGGCCGCGAGGGCCGCCGCCCGAATCGGCAGGGCCGGGCCGAACAGCCAGCCGGACAGGCCGACCGCCGAAAAATGCAGGATCAGGCCCATCAGCAGGCTGGCTGCGAGGATCAGCACGATTTTCCTGAGCACGCGGACGTCCGGGGAAAAATGCCCGCGGCGCCAGAGCACGATCCCGAGCAGGCCGGTGTTGACCCAGCCGGCGACGGTGGTCGCAAGCGCAATCCCGACATGTTTGAAGACGGGAAACAGCGCCACGGACAGCGCCACGTTCACCACCATGCCAATTGCCGCGAACCACATCGGCGTCTTGGTGTCCTCGCGGGCGAAATAGCCGGGCGAAAACACCTTGTTGAGCACGAAGGCGGGCAGCCCGAAGGCAAAGGCGGCCAGCGCCATGGCCGTGCCGTCGACGGCAATCGCGTCGAACTTGCCGCGCTGGAACAGGACCGAAACGATTTCGCGCGGAATGACGGCAAGCGCGACAGCCGCCGGCAGGGTCAGGACGAGCGAAAATTCAAGGGCGTTGTTCAGGCTGCGCTGATACTGGTCCTCGTGTCCGCCGCGCAGCTGCCGGGTCAGGCTCGGCAGCAGGACCACGCCGATTGCGATGCCGATGACCCCGAGCGGAAGCTGGTAAAGCCGGTCGGCGTAGTAGAGCAGGGCGTTGGCGCCATCCTGCATGGAGGCGATGATCTGGCCGACGGCCACATTGATCTGGGTGACGCCGCCCGCCAGAACGCCCGGAATTCCGAGCGCCAGAAGCCGCTTCGCCGATTTCGTGTAGCGCGGGCGGAACACGGGGATGGAAAAGCCGAGGCGCTTCAGGTCCCAGGCGACGACGGCAAGCTGGACGATGCCGGCGACGGCAACACCGGTACACAGGATGATGCCGAGCAGGCGATCGTTGTCGACGCCGACCATGAGGACGGTGCCGAGGACGCCGGCCATGACGATATTCAGCATGACCGGGGCAAAAGCCGCCGCTGCAAACCGCTGATAGGTGTTGAGAATGCCGCTGATGAAGGCGAGCAGCGACATGAAGATCAGATAGGGAAATGCGATCCGCGCCATCAGTACGGTAAGGTCGAATTTCTGCGCATCGTCGATAAAGCCGGGCGCCAGAACCCAGACCACCGCCGGCATGAAGATCTGTGCCAGGGCGGTCAGGATCAGCAGGCAGAAAAGCAGTGCCGCGGCGATTTCGCCGGCGAGTTTCCGGGCGCCCTCGTCGCCTTCCTCCTCGACCGCCCGCCCGAATAGCGGCACGAAGGCGGAGTTGAAGGCGCCCTCGGCAAAAAGTCGCCGGAACAGGTTGGGCAGGCGGAAGGCGACCACGAAGGCGTCGGCGACCGGACCCGTGCCCACCACCGCCGCCAGCATGGTATCGCGCACGAAACCGAGAAGCCGGCTGGCCATGGTTGCGCCGCCGACGGTGGCGAAATTCTTCAAAAGGCTCATCGGCTGGGCTCCGCGATCACGAAGCTCGGCGCGATATGGGGGCGGCCGGGTTCGTCTCGACATCTCCGTTGACGGCGGCGATCAGCCGCTCGCGAATGATTTCCTGCCGCCCGACATTGGCGATTTTCTGACCGGTCAGGTCGGTGACGTAAAAAACGTCGACGACGCGCTCGCCGAAGGTCGAAATATGGGCGGAGCCGATATTCAGGTTCAAGGTCGCGATGGCCCGGGTCAGGTCGTAAAGCAGGCCCGGACGGTCGAGACCGGAAATCTCCAGCACCGTGTAGTCGTCGGACCAGGAATTGTTGACCAGCGCATCCGCTTCGATGTTGAAGGCCTTCATGCGGCCCTTGACCGGGTTTTTCGTGGCCACGGCCTTCGGCAGCTGCGCCTCGCCCGTCAGCGATTTCGCGATCAGCGCCGTGATCCGTTCGCCGCGGCGGCGCTCGTCCTCGTCGCCGGGAAGTTCGCGGCTGATGAAGATCGTATCCAGCGCAAAGCCGTCGGTCGTGGTGTCGATCTGCGCATCGACGATATTGCCGCCGGTGGAAAAACACGCGCCGGCGATCGTCTGCAGCAGGCGCGGATGGTCCGGCGCCAGCACGGTGATTTCCGTCACCCCTTCAAAGGCATGGGGCCTGACGTCGAAGGCGAGCGGCTGGCCGGTTTCATCCGCCTTCCGGATCAGTTCCGCATGGCGCAGCCGGCGTTCCGGCGCGCACCTGAGCCAGTAGGCGGCATAGTGCCGGTCGGCATAGGTCTCGCGCTCCTTCGCCGGCCAGTGGCCGAGCTGTGCCAGCAGGTCCTGCTTTGCCTGGTCGATCACCTGGTGATGGGAAATCTTGCTGTGGCCGCCGCTCAGGAGCGGTTCGCACTGGTAGTAGAGCGTTCTGAGCAGCTGACCCTTCCAGCCGTTGAAAACGCCGGGACCGACCGCGCGGATGTCCGCAACGGTCAGGATCAGGAGCAGCTTCAGCCGTTCCATCGACTGCACCAGCTTGGCGAAGTCGTTGATGGTCTTCGGGTCGGAAAGATCGCGGGACTGGGCGATGGTGCTCATGTCCAGATGATGCTCGATCAGCCAAGCGACGGTATCCGTTTCCGCACCGTTCAGTCCGAACCGCGGACACAGCTTGCGGGCGATCCTGGCGCCCGCAATGGAATGGTCTTCCGGCCGACCTTTGGCAATGTCGTGCAGGAACATGGCCACGTAGAGGATTTTCCGGCTCTGCAGCGTCCGGATCAGATCCGTGGAAAGCGGATGATCCTCGCCCGAATCGCCGCGCTCGATCTGGGCGAGAACGCCGATGGAGCGGATCAGGTGCTCGTCCACCGTGTAGTGGTGGTACATGTTGAACTGCATCATGGCGACGACCTTGCCGAAATCGGGCACGAACCGCCCGAGAACCCCGGTCTCGTTCATCTTGCGCAGGACCTTTTCCGGTGAATTGCGCGAGGTCAGGACCGACAGGAACAGCCGGTTGGCTTCCGGGTCGTTGCGTAAGGCGCTGTCGACGAGCTTGAGCGACCGGCGGATCAGCTTGGTCAGCTCCGGATGCAGATAATAGCCGTGCTTGTCGGCAAGCTGGAAAATGCGGATCAGGTTGGTCGGATCGTCGACGAAGACCTTGTCCGAAACGGCATTCAACCGGTTGTTCTCGATGACGAAGCTGTTCGTTCCCTCCACCGGGCGGGGCGCGTCGCTCGGCCGGCCGGCGCGCAGCCGCCGCATCAGTCCGGTGATCCCCCTTCCCTCCGGTTCCTTGACGTGCTGGTTTTCCAGCGCCGCGCACAGGATGCGGGTGAGATCGCCCACGTCCTTGGCCACCAGGAAGTAGTGTTTCATGAAGCGCTCGACATCCTTCATGCCCGGATGCTGGGTGTAGCCGAGCCGGATGGCGATTTCCCGCTGCACGTCGAAGGAAAGCCGTTCCTCTGCGCGTCCCGTCATGAAATGAAGGTGACAGCGAACCGCCCACAGGAAGTCTTCCGACTTGACGAAGCGGCGGTACTCGCCGCGCGACAGCACGCCCTTTTTCACCAGATCCGACTGGTTTCGGACCCGGTAATGGTACTTCGCGATCCAGAACAGGGTGTTGAGATCGCGCAGGCCCCCCTTGCCTTCCTTGATGTTCGGTTCGACCAGATAGCGCGAGGTTCCCTGGCGCCGGTGCCGCTCGTCCCGTTCTTCCAGCTTGGCCTCGATGAACTCCGAACTCGTTCCCTTGACGACCTCTTCGTCGAAGCGGGAGACGAGATCGTTGAACAGCGGCTCGTCGCCCCAGATATAGCGCGCCTCCAGGATCGCGGTGCGGATGGTCATGTCGCTTTTCGACAGGCGGATGCACTCGTCGATGTTGCGGGTCGCGTGGCCGACTTTCAGCCCCAGGTCCCACAGCATGTAGAGGATATATTCGACGACCTGTTCGCCCCAGGGCGTCTGCTTGTAGGGAAGAACGAACAGGAGGTCGACGTCCGATCCTGGCGCCAGCGTTCCCCGTCCGTAGCCGCCGACGGCGACAACGGCCATGCGTTCGGCGGTCGAGGGGTTCTTGATCCGGTAGACGTGATAAAGCGCAAAATCGTAGATGACACGGATCAGCTCGTCCTGAAGAAAGGACAGGCGCTGGGCGCATTTCAGGCCGCTGCCGTCGTCGTTGAGTCCCTTTTCCGCGACCGCCCTGCCGGTCTTCATCGCTTCCTTCAATTCGCCAAGAACGGCGGAGCGGGTTTTCAGGTCCGATCCGTCGCCGTCACTGGCCTTGGTCAGGTCCGTGAGCTTCTGGCGCAGCGCCGTGGAATCGATCAGGCCGGCGATATCGTCTTTGGTCAGGGTCATTCTCGTTGGTCCATGCCCGGTCTTGGTTTCGTCGGCGGGAGCAGCGGGAGGCGAACTCTCTCAGGCACCTTATAACGCATTGGCGGATAATGCCCTGTAAAGACCGGGGCGCTCCGGTACAACAGGATTCAAGTTAAATGCCGTCTTTTGCGGCAACAACGCGCAACTGGTGCAGGAGATGGGCAAGCGATTCCGGCGACAATCCGCCGATCTTGGCGGCAAGCTGGTTGGAAAGTTCGGTCGCCCGCGGGTCCATTCCGGCCGTGTCGATCGTCACCTTCGGATCGGAAAGCTCCGCCAGCCGCTGGATTTCCTCCGCCTCGTCCCAGATGACGTTGAAATAGGTAATGATCCTCTGGACCAGAAACCAGGTCGGCTTGCCGCGCTTGCCGTGTTCAAGGGCCGAAAGATAGGCACTGGAGACCGACAGGGCCCCGGCCATTTCCTTGAGGGAAACGCCGCGTTTGGCCCGCAATTCGCGAATTTTTGCGCCAAGAGGTGTCACGGATCTCACCTTTTCCTGCGAATTCGGACGTAAAGAGCACCGGAGCCGCCGTGGCTCGCGTGGGCTTCTTCATATCCGACCACCACCGACCTCATGTCTGGCATGGCAAGCCATTGTGGCACAACCCGCCTGAGGACGCCGCGTTCGTCCATGAAGCCGCCCCCGCCTCTTTCCTGTCCCTTGCCGGTAATCACCAGAACCACCTTGTGGCCGCTTGCCTGCGCCGAATGGAGGAAGTGGCGCAGTCTTCCGTGGGCCTGATGCTGTGTGAGGCCGTGCAGGTCGATCCGGCCGTCGATCGGCTTGACGCCGCGCACCAGCTTTTTTCGGAACCTGTGTTCAAGCGTGTGCAGCGGCGGTGGTGGGGCGGGTTTCGGCTGTGCCGGCGGGGTGCGGATTGCCGTTGCTGTCTTTGCCGGGCGCTTCCGTTCTTCGGCTTCCGGCGCTGAAAGGCCGGCATCGTCCGGGTCGGGCATGACCTGACGTTCGGGATGCAGCGGGGTGAGGGTCCTGGTCACCTTTGCCCAGATTTCCCGGTCTTCCGGGGAAAGTTGCCCCTTTTTCCGCCGCTTGCCGGAGGTCATCAGTGATCCCTCCGCGGCAGGAGCAGGATCATCTCCCCCGTGTGGCGGATGTCGCCGGCGATCTGTCCGGCCCGGTCGCCGGAGCCGGTGAAGATGTCGCCCCGGGCCTCACCGCGAATGGCGGAGCCCGTGTCGTCGGCAATCAGCAGCCGGCCGAATTGCGTCTTCGGTCTTTCCGGGTCCGGAATTCCGGCGGAGACGAAGACCGGCATGCCGTAAGGGATATGGCGCGGGTCGACTGCGAGGCTCCGTCCGGCCACGAGCGGCAGGTCGGCGGCGCCCACCGGTCCGTCATCCGGATTTTCAAGCGTCACTTCCCGGAAGAAGATGAAGGATCGGTTTTCCTTGAACAGCGCGTCCCGCCGGTCGGGATTGTCCTCCAGCCATTTTCGCAGGCCGGACATGGTGAGTTCTTCTGGCGTGCCCTCGCCGCGCTCCACCAGGACACGGGCAATGGACGTATAGGGGTAGCCCGCCTTGCCCGCGTATCCGACCCGCATCACCGATCCATCGGTCAGGCGCAGCCGTGCGGAGCCCTGGACATGGACGAAATAGGCGTCCACCGGATCGGCGAGCCAGACCAGTTCCAGATGCTCATCGTCAAGCGCGCCGTCCATGATCTCGCCCCGGTCGGGCAGCGGCACCAGGCCCTTGTCCGTCCGCAGGCCATGACTCAGCTCCGCGGGCCAGTCTTCGGGACGATTGGCGTCGGTAATGGCCTCGAGACCGGCCGGCGCCTTCAGCAGGGGAACGGAAAAGTCCGGCGTGCGGACCCGCGAGGCGGGCAGTTCCGGTTCGAAATAGCCGGTCACGAAGCCGTTTGTGTCGATCCGGTACGGGGTGAACCGGGCTTCGAAAAACGATCGCGCCGCGTCCGTATCGGCGTCGGGAACCTCTGACGCTTCCCGGCAGAGATCGGCCGCATCACCGGCTGACAGTCCGAACGGTTCCGCTCGTAGAAACGGGAAGGGCGGCACACAGAAACGCAAAAACGCGGCAAGCGCTTTTCCCTGATCGTCCTCCTGCCAGCCGGGAATGGCGGTGAAGGCAATCTCGGTCATCGTGGGAAGGGAGGTGTGATCAGGGGACATGGCGGCGGCTCTACCCGTCAACGAGCCTGGAACGACCGGATCGCACAGCGCAAGGAGCAGGCCGAGCGCGGCCAATCCGGCCTTCCGTCCGCGACGGCAGACTGCCACGTTCTCACTCGGCGGATTCTGTTGCCACCAGTTTCCAGTTCGGATCCCGCGAGGTCGTATCCCGGGCGAAGGTCCAGATATCGACCACTTCGGTGACCTTGTTCGGGTTGCCGTCGATGATTTCTCCGGACTTGTCGCGTGTCGCGGAAATCAGCTGGCTCTGCACCTTGACGGTGACCTGGGCCGTGTTGCCCTTAAGTGCGGCCTCGACGATTTCGGCGCGGTCGATGCCGACGAATGTGGATTCGATGGTTTCGCCGCGCTTTTCGCGTTCATCGATGGCGGCAACGAAGCCTTCGTAGACATCCTTGGACAGAAGCGACTTCAGAGCCTTCCGGTCGCCCTCGGCAAAGGCCATGACGATCATCTCATAGGCGCCGCGGGCGCCTTCCAGGAAGGGTTCGGGCTCGAAGCTGCGGTCCACGGACAGGATCTTGCGCAGGGCGTCGTTCAGGGCCGTGCCTGCCGGTGCGACCTTTTCGATCACCATGTCGTCGCTGGGCGGCCGGTTGACATCCACCGGAGCAGCATCCGCCGGGCCGGGCATCGGGATCACATTGTCGCCCTGGTCCTGGCCGGTCTGCGGCTTCTGCTGGCGCTCCGTCTTGGAATAGGGATCGAACGGCGGCCGTTCATTGCCGGTCCGTTTGCCAAGAACCGAGCGCAGCCTGAAAATGATGAACACAGCCAGTGCGAGGAAGATCAGATTATAAACGTTGAAGATTTCGTTCATTTGGTGCTACCGGCTTCATCCTTGGAGCCGACCCCGCTGCGAACCGCCCTTTCAGCGCCCTGTGCCTGATCAACTCCCATCTCTTATATGTAGGGACCCTTGAACCAGCATCCAGTGCCGAGGGCAAGAAGGTTTTTACCCAAAAGGCCGATCAATTCGTCATGACCGCTCGCAATCCCTATCCCAGATGCTTACCTTAGGCCAGAGAAGCTTTAAAAAAGATGGGGTTTCCGTGATACTTTACATCCTGGCGGCGATCATTTTGCTGCCGCTGATCGAAATCTCGGTGTTCATTTGGGTCGGCGGCGCCATCGGCGTCCTGCCCACGGTTCTTCTGACCGTCCTGACCGCTGTGGCCGGAACCCTGATGCTGCGCCAGCAAGGCCTGTCGCTTGTCATGCGCATGCAGTCGGAACTCGACGCCGGCCGCGTGCCGGGCAAGGACATGATGCACGGCGCGATGATCGTGATCGCAAGTCTTCTGCTGCTGATCCCGGGCTTCGTGACGGATGCGATCGGCCTGCTTCTGTTCATTCCGCCGGTCCGCGACATGCTCGCCCGTTTCATCATTTCCCGCGCTGACGTGGTCGTCGTGCAGGGCGGCTCCCGTTACCGCCGCGAGGACGGTGTCGTCGATCTGGACGAGGACGACTGGTCCAGAACCGACGGGACGCCTTCCGGCAAAGGCCCGGCGGGGCGGATCAGCCCCTGGTCTTCCGAGGACGAGCGGTCCTGACACCGCAAAAGTGAGGGTGGGCGACGCCCCCTGAGGAAAGTGCGGATTTCCCCTTTCCTCCGCCGTCCCGTGCGGGCATGATCCGCCGCATGTCGACGAACAGCTCCGCCCCCGCCCTCACCGCCAAAGACCACCTGATCCTGGTCGACGGTTCCACCTTCATCTTCCGCGCCTATCACGCGCTGCCGCCGCTGACCCGCAAGCCCGATGGCCTGCCCGTGGGCGCGGTCGCAGGCTTCTGCAACATGCTGTGGAAGCTGCTGCAGGAGGGGCTGACACCGGAAGAGGGTGACGAGCCGACCCATTTCGCCGTCATTTTCGACCATTCGGCGAAGACGTTCCGGACCGAAATCTATCCCGAGTACAAGGCCCAGCGGCCCGAGCCGCCGGAAGACCTGGTGCCCCAGTTCGGCCTGATCCGCCGGGCGACCGAGGCGTTTTCCGTTCCCTGCATCGAGCAGGAGGGCTTCGAGGCCGACGACCTGATCGCGACTTATGCCCGTCAGGCCGCCGAAATGGGCGCGCGGGTCACCATCGTTTCCGGCGACAAGGATCTGATGCAGCTGATCGGACCGAAGATCGGCATGATCGACACCATGAAGAACAAGATCTTCGGCGAGGCGGAGGTATTCGAGAAATTCGGCGTCGGTCCGGACAAGGTAATCGAGGTCCAGTCGCTCGCCGGCGACAGCGTCGACAACGTGCCCGGTGTTCCGGGCATCGGCCTGAAGACCGCCGCGCTCCTGATCAACGAGTTCGGCGATCTGGAATCCCTTCTGGCAAAGGCCGACACCATCAAGCAGAACAAGCGCCGGGAAAACCTGATCGAATTCGCCGATCAGGCCCGCATTTCAAAACAGCTTGTCACGCTGAAGCAGGACGTTCCGGTCGAGGTGCCGGTGACCGACTTCGCCGTGACGAAGGTCGACGGGCCGAAGGCGGTCGGTTTCCTCAAGGCGCTCGGCTTCAGCACCCTGACCAAGCGTGTCGCCGAGGCGACCGGGGCGGAACTGGCCAATATCGAACCGGCCGATTTCGAGGTTCCCGGCTGGGATGTGCCCGACCACAAGGGCCGGCTGATGGAAACTTCGCCCGCGGCGGGCGGCGGCAAGGCAGCCGATACCGCGGACAACGATGCCGCGGCGGACGGCGACATGATGGTGCCGCAGACCGTGGCGGACGCCCGTGCGGAAGCGGCCCGGTCGGCAGTCATCGACAGCAGTTCTTATGAAACCGTGACCACGCCGGAGCGGCTCAAGGAATGGGTCGCCGAGGCCTATGAGGTTGGTTACGTGGCCTTCGACACGGAAACCACCTCGCTCGATGCCATGCAGGCCGACCTGGTCGGCGTCTCGCTTGCCACCGCGCCGGGCAAGGCCTGTTATGTCCCGCTCGGCCATGTGGACGGCGAAGGCGATCTGCTTGGCGGCGGCGGACTGGTCGAGGGCCAGATCCCGCTTTCCGAGGCGATCGAGATCCTCAAACCCATGCTTGAGGACCGCGCCGTCCTGAAGATCGCGCAGAACCTGAAATACGACTGGCTGATCATGACCCGTTACGGCGTCGACGTGACCGCCTTCGACGACACCATGCTGCTTTCCTATGCGCTTGATGCCGGCAAGGGCGGCAACGGCATGGATGAGCTGTCGGAACGCTGGCTCGGCCACAAGCCGATCCCGTTCAAGGAGGTCTGCGGCTCCGGCAAGTCGATGATCACCTTCGACAAGGTGGCGATCGACAAGGCGACCGCCTATGCCGCCGAGGATGCCGACGTGACCCTGCGCCTGTGGCAGGTGCTGAAACCGCGGCTTGCGTCCGAGCACATGGCGAGCGTCTACGAGACCCTGGAACGGCCGATGGTGCCGGTGCTGGCGCGCATGGAAAAGCGCGGTATTTCCGTCGACCGGCAGATGCTGTCGCGGCTCTCCGGCGATTTCGCGCAAGGCATGGCGGCCCTGGAAGACGAGATCTACGAGCTTGCGGGTGAGAATTTCAACATCGGTTCGCCCAAGCAGCTCGGCGACATCCTGTTCGGCAAGATGGGCCTGCCCGGCGGCAAGAAGACCAAGACCGGCGCCTGGTCCACCTCCGCTTCCGTGCTGGAGGATCTGGCCGCAGAAGGTCATGAACTGCCCTCGCGGATCGTCTCCTGGCGCCAGCTTTCCAAGCTGAAGTCGACCTATTCCGACGCCCTGCCCGGCTATATCAATCCGGAAACGAAGCGGGTTCACACCTCCTATTCGCTGGCGGCAACCACCACGGGCCGCCTGTCCTCGTCGGAACCGAACCTGCAGAACATCCCGGTGAGGACCGAAGAAGGCCGCAAGATCCGCAAGGCCTTCATCGCCGAAAAGGGCATGAAGCTGATTTCGGCCGACTACAGCCAGATCGAGCTTAGGGTGCTCGCCCATATGGCCGATATTCCGCAGCTGAAGAAGGCATTCGAGGACGGGCTCGACATTCACGCCATGACGGCCAGCGAAATGTTCGGTGTGCCGATCAAAGACATGGACCCGATGGTCCGCCGACGCGCCAAGGCGATCAACTTCGGCATCATCTACGGCATTTCCGCCTTCGGCCTTGCTGCCCAGCTCGGCATTTCGCGCGGCGAGGCCGGCGACTACATCAAGACCTATTTCGAGCGCTTCCCCGGCATCAAGGACTACATGGAAGCGATCAAAAGGGAAGTCCACGCCAACGGCTATGTCAGCACCATCTTCGGCCGCAAGGCCCATTATCCGGACGTGAACACCAAGAACCCGAACCTGCGCGCCTTCTACGAGCGCGCGGCGATCAACGCGCCGATCCAGGGTTCGGCCGCCGACATCCTCCGCCGCGCCATGGTGCGCATGGAGGACCGGCTGCAGCACTCAAGGCTGGATGCGCAGATGCTGTTACAGGTGCACGACGAACTGATTTTCGAGGTCCCGGAAGACCAGGTCGACAAGACCATCCCGGTGATCACCGAGGTCATGGAGAAGGCCACCGAGCCGACCCTGAAACTCTCCGTCCCCCTCCAGGTCGACGCCCGCGCCGCCGACAACTGGGATGAGGCGCATTAGCAATTCACCATTTGCGGGCTGCACCGGGAATTGGGACGAGGCACCTCAGACAATCAACGGGTTATCCGCGGTGCGGAGAAGGTTTATGGGGCTGGATTTCCGCGATTGTATGGCTGGAGTATTTGCGCACGTGAGGATTACGATTTGAACGGCACGTAATTCAGGCGCTCAAGCAGGGAAGAAAAATAATGCTTCCTGATCGGCTCGGAAGTCTTTGAGAAGAACAGTTCTTTTCCAAATTCACCGGTTATCTGGTAGCCCAGAAACAGCAGATACTCGATGATCCGAGCAACGTAAATGAATTCGTCAGACGTTCGCCGGCAGCATTCGATGCAGAGGACCGGAGAGTTTCGTTCCAGCGTTTTCCGGGCGCCTTTGAGTGCCTGCAACTCGTGGAACTGAACGTCCATCTTGATGAAGTCAACGTCTGTAAAATTGAAGTCATCAAGTCTTGTGTAATTTGCAGTCGCCGTTTTGGTATATTTCACGCCACCACTGAAAAACGAGGCGCTGCCGAGAGCTTCACCGTTTATGTAGATCGTATCCGTTCCACGGCGATCAGACAGGCCGATGTGATGGATAGTGCAATTCTTTTTTTCTGCAAGGTTTTGCTCCAGACACTCCGCGTTTTCTTCGTGCATTTCGAAGCAGTCGACGTGCTCGAACCTGTCGCAAAGATCGCGTGACCAGAAGCCGACACAGGCGCCGATATCGATTGCCCTGCGAAATGAGGTCACCTGCTCCAGGGCCTTGTCCCGCGGAGCCTTCTGATATTCGCCAAGCGTGGACCCCTTCTTGGCGGTCGTCAGAACTTTTTCGAAATGGATTTCGCTATCCGGTAAAATCCACCCCTCAACTGTTTTCGTGGCAACCAATCCAAACGCTCCCGGTCAATGCTAGCGCGCAAGGTAACTGCAACCGGAAATCATCGCAAGATTTCAAAAACCTCAAGGTGATACCAAGGCTATCAAGCCGCTGCTTGCGGCACACGAGGGCGGCTACTCCGCTAATCCCGGTCGGTAAGGAACGACCCTGCCTTTGCGAGCAGGTCTGCCGCCTCCTTCACCGTCTCTTGCACGATAGCAGCTGCCGGTTCGACCGACCGAACCAGATCGAGCGCTTCGCCGGCGATCAGCGCCCGGACGGAAAAATCGTCCGGATCGGCCGCGTCATAGGCGGCACGGATTGTGTCCTGGGATGCCTGCATCTTCGCCGGATCATCCAGCCATCGGTGGGAAAACGGGTTCTGCACCACCCGGCCGGTGAATTCACCCGGCCAGTCAAGGCCCCGGGCGAGGTCGAAGAAGCTGGTCCGGCGGGTATCGTCGCCAGCCGCCCGCACCAGGGCATCCTTCGCCTTGCCCGATCCGTTGGCTTCGTGACTGGCCCAGAACCGGGTCCCCATCATCGCGCCGTCTGCCCCCATCATCAGGGCGGCGGCAAGGCCCCTGCCGTCGGCAATGCCGCCGGCTGCCAGGATGAGCTGATGCTTGCCGGCGAGATCGCGGACGGCGGGCAGGAGCGCCATCAGGCCGCGTTCCATGCCGTGGCCGCCGCCCTCCTGGCCCTGGGCGACGAGAATATCCGCCCCCGCCTTGAGCGCCTGTTCCGCCTGGTCGAGCCTCTGTACCTGCCAGATCGTCGGAATGCTGCGCTCCTTCGCGGCCCTGATGATCGGTTCGCCGTCGCCGAAGGAGACGAACACCGCGGCAGGCTTGCTGTCCAGAATATGGTCGACGAGATCCGGCTTCTTCAGTAGGCTCCAGGTAATGACACCAATGCCGACCCTTTGGCCTTGCGCATCGGCAAAGGCTTTGTCGATCCAGTCCCGGTCGCCGTAGCCGGCGCCGATAATCCCGAACCCCCCGGCCCGGGTCACCTCGGCGGCAAGGCACCCGTCGGAGATCCTGTCCATCGGCGCGAGAACGACCGGGTGGCGGACGGCGAATTGCCGTGTGAAGGCTGTTTCGATGAGCTGTTCCATGGGTTCAGCATCGCAGGTTCAAGAATATAAGAAAAATGATTGTTAGAGGAAAATAATATCTCTAAATTTGATATATGGATATCGTGCTCCTGAAAACGCTTCTGGCCGTGGCCGAGACCGGATCCTTTTCCGGCGCGGCCAACAGTCTTCATTGCGTCCAGTCCAACGTGACCTCGAGGATCCGTCGCCTGGAAGACCATTTCGGGCAGAAGATCTTCCTGCGCGGCAAGGCCGGTGCGAAACTGACGGATTTCGGCGAGCGGCTGCACGCAAAGGCGGAAGATCTGCTGCAATTGTTTGCCGCCGCAGAGCGCGAGCTGCTGGATGCGTCCGGCGCCGGTGCGCCGCTGTCGCTCGGCTCCATGGAAACCACCGCCGCGGTCAGGCTTCCGGCGCTGCTGAAGAGGCTGAAAGGCCGTTCTCCCGCCTCATCCGTCTCCCTGAAGACCGGCCCCACTGCCGACCTTCTCGCCATGGTCCGGGACCGGAAAATCGATGCCGCCTTCGTGGCGGGTCCGGTGGACAGCACCCGGTTCAACGCTGTCAGGGCCTTCACCGAACGGCTCGTCTGCGCGCGAAATCCGGCGAACCCGGACAACGGCTCCCTGCTCGCCTTCCGCACCGGCTGCAGCTACCGGGCAACGGCGCAGGCCTGGCTGAAAAGCCTCGGCCGGAGCGATACGGAGATCACCGAAATGGGCACCCTGGACGGGATCCTCGGCTGCGTCGCAGCGGGGCTCGGTTTTGCGGTGGCGCCGGAAGAGGCGGTGCGCGGCGCGCGCGATGCGGATCAGATTGAAATCGCGCCGCTGCCGGAGCCGTTTGCCACGGTCGACACCTTCCTCGTCTGGCGCATCGATCACGTGCCCGTCGAGGCCCACCGGACCCTGATCGAGGTTTTGGAGGGGCACTCCTGAGGCGTCGCGTGAGCCGGCCGAAAGAATGTTCTTCTTCTGTTCTTGCCATCGTGAGTAGGCTGTAATATCGTTTGCGACATCTCTAGGTGGAGCGAGCGCGATATGGTCAGCCGGGTAACGACTGTGGCCTTTCAGGGGATCGAGGCCCTTCCTGTTGATGTGCAGGTGAAGATCGGGCCGGGCATGGTCGCCTTCACCGTTGTCGGCCTGCCGGACAAGGCGGTGGCCGAAAGCCGGGAACGGGTGCGCTCCGCGCTCCATGCCTCCGGGCTGGCGCTGCCCGCCAAACGGGTGACGGTCAATCTGGCGCCGGCCGACCTGCCCAAGGAAGGCTCCCACTACGATCTGCCGATCGCGCTGGGCGTGATGGCGGCCATCGGCGCCATTCCGGCGGACATGCTCTCCGACTATGTGGTGCTGGGCGAACTGGGCCTCGACGGCATGCTGGCACCGGTCGCCGGCGTCCTGCCCGCTGCCATGGGCGCGAACGCCATCGGCAAGGGCCTGATCTGCCCCGTCGCCTGCGGTTCGGAAGCCGCCTGGGCGGCGGAAGACATGAGCATCCTGGCGCCCCGCTCCCTGATTCAGCTCGCCAACCACTTCAAGGGCACCCAGGTGTTGTCGCCGCCGGTACCCAAACTCCAGGGTACGCCGGACGGCCTGCCGGACCTCGCGGAGGTCAAGGGTCAGGAAACGGCGCGCCGGGCGCTCGAGATCGCCGCCGCCGGCGGGCATAACCTGCTCATGGTCGGTCCTCCGGGCTCCGGCAAATCCATGCTGGCAAGCCGCCTGCCGTCGATCCTGCCGCCGCTGCAGCCGAAGGAACTGCTGGAAGTCTCCATGATCGCCTCGCTCGCCGGTGAACTGGCCGACGGACGGCTCTCGGACCGGCGCCCGTTCCGCGCGCCTCACCACTCCGCCTCCATGGCCGCCCTTGTCGGTGGCGGCATCAGGGCGAAACCGGGCGAGGTGTCGCTTGCCCATCACGGCGTGCTGTTTCTCGACGAACTGCCGGAATTCACGCCGCAGGTGCTCGACAGTCTGCGTCAGCCGCTGGAAACCGGCGAGGCCGTCATTGCCCGGGCCAATCACCGGGTCGCCTATCCTGCCCGCATCCAGCTGGTCGCCGCCATGAACCCCTGCCGCTGCGGCCATGCGGGAGAGCCGGGCCATCAGTGCCGGCGCGGCACCCGCTGCGCGGCGGATTATCAGGCCCGCGTTTCCGGTCCCTTTCTCGACCGGATCGACCTGAGAATCGAAGTGCCGGCCGTCACCGCCGCCGATCTGATCCGGCCGGGCACGTCCGAACCCTCGGCCACGGTCGCCGAACGGGTCGCCGCCGCCCGCGAGATCCAGCGCGACCGCTTCCGGGCACTGGGGGTAAGTGCCGCCACCAATGCCCAGGCACCGGCGTCCATCGTCGAACAGATCACCGCCCCCGACGCCAAGGGCCTGGCCTTTCTGCGCGAGGCGGCCGAAACGCTCGCGCTAAGTGCGCGCGGCTACCACCGTGTCCTGAAACTCGCCCGGACCCTTGCCGATCTCGACGGCGTCGACACCGTCGGCCGCATCCATCTGGCGGAGGCCCTGAGCTACCGCGGCGAAGATCTGGCGCGTCAGGCGGCATGACACCGGGGGAAGGTTCGGGAGCCGAGTGGGTGTCAAATAATTGGTATTTCGGTGCGTCGCGCGTTTGAGATCAATTTATGAGTAAAGCAGGAGATTCACTTCGGCCTGCTCCAGACGTTTTTAAGAGCTTGGAATGCGGACGTATGGTTGTATTCTGTATATCGGCTAATGCGTGGCTGGCATCAGCTAGATCGGGGAGTGCAGTAATGCGTAAGCTATTTCTAGCCAAGCTTGTGACGGTTTTATTAGTCTTCAGTATTTCAACGCCGGGTTTCGCGGCTCTCACATTTTCGCCTATAACAACCGATGACGGTGTAACTGTAATTTTGGTCAGAGGAACTTTTGCTTGGGAAGATTCTCTCTCCAGCTTCAGGCAAACCGTTCGCTCAAACCATGCAACCGTGGTCAGCTTTGCCAGTGGTGGAGGCAATGTCACCAAGGCGATGGAACTTGGCAGGGAGATCCGGTTACTCGGGCTTTCGACACTGCAGCTCAGATCGTTGGAATGCGCTTCTGCGTGCGCATTGGCATTCATGGGCGGAGTTCAACGTTATGCCGAGCCGGGAGCCATCGGCGTTCACAAGTCGTCTTTCTCTCCCGATGCTGCACTTGATGTAGATACAGCAGTATCTGCAGTTCAGGAACTGACGGCCGAAATCGTTGCCTATATGGCGGAAATGGGCATCGATCCACGCCTCCTGCAGGTGGCGTTGAAGACCGAAGCAAATGATATGCGCTATCTTTCCGGACAGGAGATGGAACAGTTCAAGCTGACTTCTTTTGGTCCGGTCGACGAAGAACAGCGGGGAAGCGGTGCTCTTCCGCCATCGCGTGCGCAGCCGTCGTCGACCTTTGTCAAACCTGTTTCGCCTGCCAGTCGGCCGATACCCATAGCTACATCGGGCACAGTGAGACATCCGAGGGGGGCCGTCGCGCTCAAAACAAATGCAGACAAGAAGAGCGCAAATGTTGCGACCCTTCGGAACGGAACACCTCTGGCCATCCTTGGAAGCGCGGACCGATGGTATCGGGTGCGCGCGAATGGACTTTTCGGCTATTTGCACCACACGTGGGTCCGCGTGGATCAATTCGACGCGACAATTGGAGATCAACGGCTCATCCAGATTAAAAGCTTTGACAATCTGGACGATGCGCTCACCTATGCACGGGCATTGCCTTTGCCACTTTCCATCTACCTGGCGACGAACGGGTGGTATGCCGTGACGATCAGGAAGTCGTTCGAACGCGATAAGGCCATTTCCATAACGAGATCCCTCAAAAATGAGCGCACAGTGCCGGCGGACAGCTTCGTCACGCTCGGCAATACCTATGTCATGCGGCTTTGCTGCGACTGAAGGTCTTGAAGCAGCCACGTCTATGGGCAGCTAGCGAACCCCAATTTACTCGCATAATCAAATTGGAGCATCTGAGATGACTTCCCTCGCGGGGAAAGAACGCTAGGCGACAAAACCCACCCTCCGGAAACGGTTTATCAAAGGTTATCGGCAATTCTGACCGGGACATTGACGCCAGTAGCGAGTATCCGTCTTGGTCCCGAAGAACGAAAGCCGTGCCCGGCAGAAGGTGACGCCGTCCGAAGAGGACCTGACGTCCGACGTCCCTGCCGCTGGAGACGGAACCGCGCAATCGTCCGCTGATGCTCGCGAATCGGTCCGAAAATCCGGGACGGAACGCAAGTCCTGGCCCGAGGGCGACGGGCTTGAGACACCGGCCGTCAGGACCCCCTCCAGAACGATGATGCATGTCTCGGTGGTCGTCGCGGTCGCCGGGGTGATCGGCGCCTTTCTGCTGCTTGGCAGCGGGCCCTATGTGCGGCTCGTCTCGGTGTGCCTGGCGTTTTTCGCCGGCGGCATGGCCGTCTGGCGGCTTTTTGCCGACGACAAGGTGCGCGATGGCGCCGCCGTCGCCGTTCGGGACGCCAGGATCCGCCGCCTGATGCAGCGCTGCGAGGAACTGGAGGACCGGGCCTGGGAACTGCGCGAATCCGACGAACGCAATGCCAGTATCCTCAGCGCCCTCGGCGATATCGTGGTGCGTCGGGATGCCGATGACGCGGTGGTTTATGCCAATGCCGCTGCTGCAAACGCGTTCGGGGCCGATCGGGCGCCGGTGATCGGCGAGCCGCTGCGGCTGCCGGTGATCGGCGACGGAGACAAGTCTCAGGAAAAGGCATCGGAACAGGGCATCGCCTTCGGCGATCTGCATCTGCAGACCGTGGACGGACCGCGCTGGTTTTCCCGCCTCGACGTCAGCGTGCGCGACACCATCAGCGATCAGCCGTTGATCCAGACGGTCCTGCGCGACGTGACCGAACGCCGGCTGATCGAGGAAGAACTTCTGGCCGCGCGCCAGTCGGCGGAAAGTTCCAACGAGGCGAAATCCCGCTTCCTTGCGACCGTCAGCCATGAAATCCGCACGCCTTTGAACGGGGTTCTGGGCATGGCGGCGCTCCTGCGCGACACGCGGCTGACCCGGGAACAGACGGCCTATATCGAGGCCCTGGAAACCTCCGGCGAAACGCTTCTGATGCTGATCGACGAGGTTCTGGACTTTTCCAAGGTGGAAGCCGGCAAGCTGGAAATTCAGGCAGCGCCCGTGCGTCTTGCGCCGCTTGTCGAAAGCGTGGTGGAACTGCTTGCGCCCAAGGCCCAGGCCAAGGGCCTTGAAATCGGGGCCAGATTTCATCCCAGCCTACCGGAAACCGTTACGCTGGATGCAAGCCGTGTCCGTCAGATCCTGTTCAACCTGACCGGCAACGGCATCAAGTTTACCGACGAGGGCGGGGTAGCCATCCGGATCGACGGCCGCCCGAATCCGGATGGCGGCAGCTTCCTCGAGTTCGCCGTCATGGACACCGGTATCGGCTTCGACCGGGCGGAAGCCGACCGGCTGTTTAAGGAATTCGAGCAGGTCGACCACGGCCCGGCGCGGAAATTCGGCGGCACGGGCCTTGGGCTTGCCATCGCCCAGCGCCTCGTTCGCCTGATGGGTGGGACGATCGAGGCGATCTCGGACAAATCGAAAGGCGCCCAGTTCAAGGTGGTCGTCCCGGTGCCGGAAGACCTTGTCTTTCGGGATACCGCGACCGCCTCAAGCGTTGCCGGCAAGTCGATCGTCATCGTCAGCACCAGCGGACTGGAAGGCGCGCTCTTGCGCGAGCGGCTGGAATTCGAGGGCGCCGAAGTGGCGTTGCGCATGCCGGGCTCGGCGGACCTGACCGAGCACATGGCCGCAGCCGATCTGGTGATGATCGACAATTCCGCGGTTGCCGACAGCGGCGGCTGGCTGGTCAGCGCGCGCCTTGCCGGTTGCCGGGCGCCGGCCGTGGTCATGATCACCCCGCCTGAGCGCGACCGGCTGGAGCGGCTGCGCGAAGCGGGCTTCGCCGCCTATCTGATCCGGCCGGTGCGAAACGAAACCCTGTCGCAGGTGATCGGCGGCCTGCTGGAAGAGGCCGGCCCGGACCAGCAGCTTTGGGAAGCAGGCGCCGATGCCCATTCCGGGGATCTGGAAGCCCTGCGCGGCCGGGCGCCCGCCCGTCCCCTGCGGCTGCTTGTGGCCGAAGACAACGATATCAATCGTCTTTTGAGCGAGGCCCTGCTGCGCAAGCTGGGTCATGAGCCGACCGTCGTGACCGATGGCGAAAAGGCCGTCGAGGCGGCCGCATCGACCGATTTCGATGCGGTCCTGATGGATCTGCACATGCCGGGCCTGGACGGGATCGGCGCCATCCGCAAAATCCGCGCGCAGGAGTTGCAGCACAACAAGCCTCCGGTGCCGATCCTGATGGTGACCGCCGATGTCATGCGCGATGCGCGCGAAAAGGCCGCCAGGGAGGGCGCTGCGGGCTATCTGACCAAGCCCTTGTCGGCGGAGGCTCTCTGCGACGCCCTTGCCCGCCTGAAAATCTGAACCACATACATTGTACCGAGATCTGATTCGCGCTGCTGCCCGTTTTGGGCAGACGTTCCCTGTCATTTGTGATAAGGAAACCGCGGAAACAGCGCTGCGATACGGCTCATATGGACAAGTGTCATCCATTTGTCGGAAAACTATGTTTTACGGCAGGGTCAGATATAGTTCCCGCGTTCTCGCAGCTACTGTCGCGGCAAAGGCAAAAACGCAAGTGAAACAGATTTCAAGGCGTGAAACACTTGCGGCTAAAGAAAACTAGGAAATAGGGGCCGAACATCCATGATGCGGTCGGGTATGTTTTCGCCGAGGAAACTCGTTCAGAAAATCGCGCCGGTGAACCGGCCGATGCAGATTCGCGCCTCCGGGCTGCAATCGGAGGCAGCAGGCGCAGGCGCGCTTCCCTTCCGCCAGAGCCTCGGCCGGATCGGTTCGCTCGAAGTTCGCCTGGCCCGCAGCTTCCGCGAAGTGAAAATGGCGCAGCGGCTGCGTTACCAGGTCTTCTACGAGGAAATGTCGGCCATCGCCGACGCCCAGACCATGGCGACCCGCCGCGATGCGGATCCCTATGATGCCTTCTGCGACCATCTCCTTGTGGTCGACCATTCCATGATGAAGCGCAACAAGCTCGGACGCCTTAAGCCGGAAATCGTCGGCACCTATCGCCTGCTGCGTCAGGAAATCGCCGACCAGCGCGGCGGCTTCTATACTTCGGGCGAGTTCGACATCCAGCGGCTGATCGACGCCAATCCGGGCAAGCGGTTCCTGGAACTCGGCCGCTCCTGCGTGCTCAAGCCCTACCGCAACAAGAAAACGGTCGAACTGCTGTGGCACGGCATCTGGTCCTATATCCTGATGCACAAGATCGACGTCATGATCGGCTGCGCCTCGATCGAAGGCACCAACCCGGATGCCATCGCGGATCAACTCGCATTCCTGCATCACAATGCCCGGGCGCCCGAAGACTGGCGCGCGGCCGCCCTGCCGGAACGCTATGTCGAGATGAACCGCCTGCCGGCGGAGCGGGTCAATCCGAAGGAAGCGCTGCGCGCCCTGCCGCCCCTGGTCAAGGGGTACCTGCGTCTCGGAGCCTTCATCGGCGACGGCGCCGTGGTCGATCACCAGTTCGGAACGACCGACGTGCTGATCATCATGCCGGTGTCGGAACTGAATGCGCGCTACGTGAATTACTACGGCGCGGACGCCAGCCGCTACGCGGCCTGACCTTTAAATCAGACACTTCTGCCAGAAGGACGCCCGCGCCCGCCGCGAGGAAGGATCAGTCTGTGGGCTGGGGTCCGTCGTAGCCTTCGACAATGACCAGATCGCCTTCCGAAGCGGCATCGCGCAGGGCCTTTGCCGCCGCATATTCCGGCGACTTGTAGCAGGCCATCGCCTGGTCGTAGCTGTCGAACTCGATCACCACATTGCGCGACCGGGAGCTGCCTTCCATGGTCTCGAACCGGCCGGCGCGCACGAGAAAGCGGGCGCCGTATTTCTTGAACGCCTCCGCATTCGCCGCGACATAGTTCTTGTAAGCGTCCGGGTCCTGCACGTCGACGCGGGCGACCCAATAAGCCTTGGCCATGAAACCGTTCTCCCTGTTGGTCTTGCGGGTCCTTCCTAACCGCTTTTAACGGCCCCTGCCAGTGTCCATTCCGGCGTCCATTGAAGCCTCGCCGGGCGCCCAGCCTTAACGCCCCCTTAAATTGCCGCAATCTATGGTCATTGCGGGGACCAATGGCTGAAATGCCGGTGGTCGATACGGGATGTTCGTGTGCGATGACACGCAAGGCGAAAAGCGCAAAGCGGATCGAGCCGGTCTTCGGCGACGATCGCGGCGGCATGCTCAACCTGCGCCCTTCGGCGCGGGATCGTGCGGCGGCGCCCGCGGCAAAGAAATCCGCGCCGCAGTCCAAGAAGGCACCGGCGAAATCCCGCCAGAAAACCGCCAGCCAGAAATCGGCGAAGAAGCCTGCTCGGCGGAAAACCGGCAGGACCGGCAAGGGCGGCGGAGGCAGAAGGCCGTCCTCGCGGAAAAGGAACTTCAGGTCCCGCATGGGAGCCGGCGCTGCCCGGTTCATGAAGCGCGCCTTTTACTGGGGCTGCGTCCTCGGTATCTGGGCCGGCATTTTCGTGGTCGGTTTCGTCGGCTACTACGCCGCCTATCTGCCGCCGACCTCGGAATGGAAGGTTCCCGCC